>JAEZNO010000001.1 GCA_023441805.1 Bacteroidota bacterium | reverse complement strand
GACTTTATTTCTTTTAAATTCTTCACTGAATGAGCGGTTATGCCGCTCCCTTTGTTCATAATCAAAATAGTTTACTTTTGTCATTACGTTTACCATTTATGGTCAACGTATTTCAGGCATTGACATTTTTCCACGTTTCATGTTGCAATGGTCACATCACCCTACAATAGCAACAGATAATTACGACATTTTTAGTGTTTTGCCTGAGTTAAAAAGTATCATCTACAGCATCTATCCTTCAGGCTTAATTTGATTATCATTTAACTACCATCTCATTCGTCTAAGCGTTATCTAAGCGTTTTTTAAGCGTTTCCTAAGCGTTTTCTAGAAACGCTTAGGAAACGCCTCGATATTGTTAAGACATCGCTTCAACGGATAAGATGGAACGCGGTCTGCGTTCAGCATTCCGTGTTCCGTTATGCGTTAGGTGTCAGGTGTGATGGTATGAGGCCCATGTATCATTCATCATTTGATTACTTTTGCCTTCTAATTCACTTGCCTTGATCATATACCTTGCGCCTTTTCAGTCTGTTACTACTCATACTTTTAGAAAAGTGTTTACACGTCATTTTACTGGGGTAAGCAAGTGTTATACGCCTTTTTTTGCAAAAATTGATCATGAGAGCAGGCTTTCTCCACGGAAGGAGCGTGAACTTCAGCATCTTGAGAAAGGATACCCTGAGGTTGTTCCTCAGATATTAAGTAAAGATCCTGATGAAATACTCAGGTTTGCACGTATTTGTGCCGCAAAGGGTTATAAGGAACTGAACTGGAATCTTGGCTGTCCGATGCCACAGGTTGCCGATAAACGGAGAGGCTCAGGAATGCTTCCGTATCCTGAAATGGTTGATGATATCCTGGGGAAAATAATGGCTGAGATGCCGGTCAGATTTTCAATTAAATGCAGACTTGGCTACTATTCGCCTGATGAGATTGTAAATTTGATGCCTGTATTTAATTCTTATCCTCTTCACGAGTTAACTCTCCATGGCAGGTTAGGGAAACAGCTTTACTCGGGCAATGTGGATACTGAAAGTACTGCCGGTGCATACAGGATGTGCAAAGTGCCGTTTGTATACAACGGTGATGTTTTCGGCTATCAGGATTATAAGAATTTGACGCAGAAGATGCCGGGAATTGATAAAATGATGCTTGGCAGAGGAATATTGGGAAATCCTTTCCTGTTGAATGAAATAACAGGGCTAACCATTGAGGGTGACAGGGTTGACTCGCTTAAGGCTTTTGTTGATGATTTGTATTACGAATACCGCAGGACATATAATGACCGGTTAACCTGTCTGGATTTATTAAAAGAGTACTGGGATTACCTTTTGATGTATTGGTTTGACAATCCTTTAAAGGTTAAAAGGTTGATTAAAAAAGTGCAGGATTTTGATGAATACGAAGATATGGCGCGGCAGATCTTTGACCGGCGGGGTGATTCTTCGTCACTTATTCGGGAACTTCCCATTCTTTATAAAACTGCTCGAGAAATCTGACCATGAACTCATGTCGTTCAGCTGCCATGGCTTTGGCAGTTTGTGTGTTCATCATCCCGCTCAGCAACAACAGCTTATCGTAGAAATGACCTATGGTATGCCGGTTTTGGGTATTGTTGTTTGCATTGCCATTGCCTGAATACTCATAGATTGGTCTGTTCATGAAACCGCCAAAATTGAAAACGCGTGCTATACCGATTGCCCCTATGGCATCAAGGCGGTCGGCATCCTGGACTATCTGAAGCTCAATTGAATCAAGTGTCTTTGTGTGATGGCGTTTTCTGAATGAGATGTTTTCAATAATCTTTATTACGTGATCAATTACCTCTTCAGGGACATTGATTGACTTAAGGAACTCTTCGGCTAAACGGGGACCGAGGGTTTCATCTCCATTATGGAATTTGGCATCGGCAATATCATGAAGAAGGGCAGCCAGTTCAATTACAAACAAGTCGCCCCTGCCTTCTTTTTTAGCAATATACACTGCATTTTTCCATACTCTTCTTATATGGTACCAGTCGTGGCCGCCTTCTGCTTCATAAAGTTCTTCTTTAATGTATCGGGTAGTCTTTTCAATAAAATGTCGTTGATCTTCAATATCAATATTATCGCTCATATTTTTACGATTAAGCATACTAAGTTACTTGAATAAGCTGGACTTCACAAATTATATTAACATCGTCACCCACGAGCCAGCCTCCCGATTCAAGCGGGGCATTCCATTTCAATCCCCAATCGAGGCGGTTGATTTTGCCCTCAATTGAGAATCCCGATTTTTGCACACCCCAGGGATCAGTCATTGTACCATCATATTCAACTTCAAGTTCAATAGGTTTGGAAATACCTTTGATTGTCAGACTGCCTTTCAGTTTAAATACATCACCCGTAATGCGTTCAACAGATGTTGATTTAAATGACATTTCACCAAATTGCTGTACATCGAAGAAATCGGCACTTCGCAAGTGATTATCACGGGTTTCGTTATTTGTATCAATTGAGTTCGGATCAATGCTAAACTCAATTTGCGCAGTGGTGAAATCATTACCGACAGTAGTGGCATTCAGGCTAAAGGTGTTGAATTTTCCTTTAACGTTGGTAATCATTAAATGCTTGATTTTGAATTCAATGCTACTGTGTGCTGGATCGATTTCCCACTTGATTCTTTCTTCCATTATTCAGGGTTTTTAGGGTTATAATAATTAAACAACCCTGACAGATAAAGGTAGCAGGAAATGGAAATTAATTGAGTATGTGATTTGGCTGAGTGGTTATTACTTTAATGCATTAACAGCCAGGTATGCCATTAATCCGGCACCTGTCTCAAGGCTCTTCTCATCAGCATCGAAACGTGAAGTGTGAAGATTGTGTATTATGCCTTTCGACTCATTTCTGACACCCAGTCGATAAAAACAGGCCGGTACAAGCTGAGAGTAGTAAGCGAAATCTTCGGCAGTCATCCTTTGTTCAAGGTCAACAACATTTTCAGCACCAAGATATCTGACAGCTGCTTCACGAGTATTGAGTGTTACATCAGCATCATTAACCAGAAACGGGTATCCTTTATCAATGAATACATCACAACTGCCACCCATGCTTTCGGCAATTCCTTTTGCCAGACGGGTAATTTTTTCGTGTGCATCAGCTCTCCATTTCTCGTTGAAAGTGCGGAATGTGCCGGCAATCTTTACCTCATTGGGGATAATATTAGTCCTGCCTTCAGCTTTTACACTGCCAAAGGATAGGACCGATGGGATTGTGGGTGTGGCGTTTCGGCTGACAATCTGCTGTAATGCAATGATAATATGAGAGGCAATAACCACTGTGTCGATATTCAAATCGGGAGTGGCACCATGTCCTCCTTTGCCGTGAACGGTAAGATAGATTTCATCAGTTGATGCCATATATTGTCCGGCTTTTAATCCAATCTTACCTGCTTCAAGTTCAGGCAACACATGTTGTCCAAAAATGGCTGAGGGCTTCGGATTTTCAAGAACACCCTCCTTAATCATCATTGAAGCGCCTCCGGGGAAGGTTTCTTCCGATGGCTGGAAGATAAGTTTTACTGTTCCGGTTAATTCATCTCTGAATTGCTGAAGGATTTTGGCAGCTCCAAGCAGGCAGGTCATATGCAGGTCATGGCCACAGGCATGCATGACACCCGGAGTGATTGATTTATATTCAACATCATTTTCCTCATTGATAGGTAAGGCATCCATGTCGGCTCTTAACGCAATAGTCCTGCTACCCGGGTTTTTGCCCTCAATATAACCGACCAGGCCTGTAACCGCAATTCCTTTCTCATACCTGATGTTATATTCATCGAGCTTTGAGGCAATGAATGCGGCAGTTTTATGTTCTTTCAATGATAGTTCGGGATTCATGTGCAGATGCCTTCTGATATCAGAAAGTTCCTGCCGGAGGGATTGTGCTGATTGCTTTATTTTATCGATGATTTCCATAGATACAGCTCTTACAACTTACGTAATGTTTTTTTATTCAAAGGTCTGAAGGTCGTGGAGTTTCTTGTAAACACCCGTATTTTCGAGCAACATGCTGTGGGTTCCGCGTTCAACGATATGGCCTTTTTGTAAAACAACTATTTCATCGGCGAATTGCACAGTTGACAGACGGTGCGCTATGACAATTGAGGTACGGTTTTTCATGAGGTTAGTTAATGCATCCTGAACCAATCTTTCTGACTCAGTGTCCAAAGCAGAAGTTGCCTCATCGAGAATCAGTATCGGAGGGTTCTTAAGGACAGCTCTTGCAATGCTAAGTCTTTGCCGCTGTCCGCCCGACATCTTGATACCTCTGTCGCCGATGTTGGTATTATATCCATCTGGCATCTGAGTAATGAAATCATGAGCATTTGCCACCTTGGCAGCAGCTATTACCTCATCCATACTCACGTTGGTCATTCCAAAAGCGATGTTATCAAATACGGTTCCGTTAAACAGAATAGTCTCCTGCGAAACAATACCCATTAATGCCCTCAGGTGAGTGATAGAAAGATCTTTAATCGGAATCCCGTCAATCAGGATTTCACCTTTTGTAACATCATAAAAACGTGGCAACAGGTCAACCAGTGTCGATTTTCCGGAGCCTGAAGCACCAACCAGTGCTATAGTTTTTCCTTTTAAGATATTCAAATTAATATCAGTAAGCACGTCTTCATGATTGTATCTGAAGCTTACATTCCTGTATTCGACACTTTCTTTGAAGTCGCTGATAGTTACAGGATCTTCACGTTCGGTTATGACCTCTTCGGCATTCAATATTTGCTCAATACGTTCAACCGAGGCAGCACCTTTTTGAACGTTATATGCTGCAGTACTTAAGGCTTTTATAGGATTAATGAGCTGTGAGAAGATGGCAATATAAGCAATGAAGACTGATGCATCCATTGAGCTGTCGGGTGAAAGGATGATTTTACCTCCATACCATATTACAAATACCGAGACTCCTATTCCGAGGAACTCACTTAATGGAGAGGCAAGGTCTCTTTTACGGAATAGCTTAACCATCAACCGATTATACTGATTATTTGTCTTCTGGAAATTATCATCTGCCCAGTCGATAGCATTGAAAGCCTTAATAATGCGCAACCCACCAAGTGACTCTTCGATAATGGATAACAGCTCACCCATTTTGGCCTGTCCCTTGATGGAAGTACGTTTAAGACTACGGCCAATTCTTCCGATAAGGAACCCACTCAAAGGCAGGAGAATCAGAACCATGGCTGTTAATTCGAAATTCATCAGGAACAGGGTAACCAGGTACGACACGATGGTTATTGGATCGCGGAAGATCATTTCCAAAGAACTCATTATTGACCATTCAACTTCCTGAACGTCGGTAGTCATTCGGCTGATGATATCACCTTTTCGCTGTTCGCTATAATATGAAAGAGGAAGAATAAGTGCCCTTTTGTACATTGCATTCCTGATATCGCGCACCACACCGTTCCGCACTTCAGCGATATAGTACATTGCGAGGTATCGAAAGAGATTCTTCAGGAAAAAAGCAATAACAACGAAAGCACAGATATATCCAAGTGTCTGCAGCTCACCATATTTTTCGATTAATTGGCTAACCAGGTAATTGAAATTTAATTCGAGTGATTCAAAATTAAATTCAAGGGGAGGCGGGGTTGTAACTGCCTCCTGAAGCTTAAAGAGAATTCTCAATACAGGGATAATCAATGCAAAGGAAGCCAGTGAAAAGACAACTCCGATAACATTAAAGATTACATTAAGTGAAGCAAACCCCCAATAAGGGATTGCATATTTGAGGACCTTTAGTACCTTTTTCATCAAGCGGATGCTTTTGGCAATAACGCCATAAACGGCAAAGATAGTGCGATTGCATAATAATTTGAAAGAAAAGTTAATAAGCAGTTGTTGTCCATTTGGGCACAGCCTATATTTGCTTAACTTTGTGCTATGGAATCAAAACGACAGCAAAAGATATCAAGACTTATTCAGAAAGACCTAGGCGAAATTCTGAGGATATTTAGCGGACAATTTCAGGGCGGTTACATGATAACCGTTACGAAAGTCAATATTACACCCGATCTTTCAATCGCTAAAGTATATTTGAGTCTATATGGCCCTGCTGATAAAAATATGGTGTTCAATACAGTGAAACATCATACCAAGGATATCCGCCATCAGCTTGGAATGAGAGTTAAAGGTCAGTTGCGGGTGATACCCGAACTTGACTTCCACATTGATGATTCGTTGGATTACATCGAGAATATTGACAAACTGCTGAAATCCTGATCAGCTCAAACACAACGATGTGAATTTGTCATTGTACATAGCCTGGCGTTACCTGAAATCGAAGAAATCACATAATGTGATTAATATAATTTCGGGCATTTCAGTGGTGGGTGTTACTATAGGTACAATGGCACTTATTGTTGTCCTTTCGGTATTCAACGGATTCGAAAGTCTGGTAGTAAGCCTGTTTAATACATTCGATCCGCCACTCAAAGTAGTTGCCGTAAGTGGAAAGACTTTTAGTTCAAATACCTTTCCATGGGAGGAAGTCAAATCAGTGACAGGTGTAAAAGCCGTTACAGGAATCATTGAGGAGAAAGCTCTCCTAAAATACAGATCCAATCAATTTCTGGCAACCCTCAAGGGGGTGGACGAAAACTACACAACATGGACAGGTATCGACAGTATGCTTACCGAAGGCAGCTTAATGCTAACATTTAAAAATCAGCCACTTGCCATTCCGGGGCAGGGAATAGCTTACTATCTGGGTATTAATCTCAACAGCTTCGAGGATAAAATTGAAGTTTATGCCCCAAAAAGAACTGCCAGGGCTTACACTAATCCCGAAAATGCTTTCACCCGACTTGACATCCGGCCCTCAGGGGTATTTTCCATTCAACAGGATTTCGATGTAAAGTACATGATTGTGCCAATTAGCTTTACCAGAGAGTTATTTGAATATACCGATGAATTGACTTCAATTGAAATAGCCCTGAATCAGGATGCCGATATGATGAGTATTCAGGAAAGCGTTAAGGAAATTTTGGGGAATTCGTTTATTGTCAAAAACCGTTACGAACAACAAGAGACCCTCTACAAGGTGATGCGCTCGGAAAAGTATGCTATTTTCATGATCCTTTCGTTCATCCTGTTTATTGCAACTTTTAACATGGTCGGTTCACTTTCAATGCTGATACTTGATAAAAGGAAAGACATATCAATTTTATACGCTTTGGGAGCACCAAACAGACTGGTTAAAAAGATATTCATGACAGAAGGGATACTTGTTGTGATGACCGGAGCAGTAGCAGGAATAGTACTGGGAGCCGTTATTTGTATTATTCAGCAACAATTCGGGATAGTTAAGATCAATGCTGAAGGTGGGTCATTCCTCATTTCGTCATATCCTGTACTGATGTATTGGAGGGACTTCCTTTACGTGTTTATGGTAGTTGCAGCAATCGGCCTAATTGCCACATTGATACCTGTTTCAGGAATTAAGAAAATTGATAAAGTGCATATTGACAGGGAAATATAGCTTATTAATGCCATCGGTATATAAGGCATTGCACTGAAATCATTATTATATCTGGTACAATCATTTTTTTCGCATAATTTATTACTTAATTCTTGTTTCTTAAATTCTTTTGTTGTTAGCTTTGTAACAAGTTAAGACAGTAATCAATTAATTATCAACATATGGTACAATCTTTACGCCTGTCATTGTTACGCTCTGTCTTTATCACATTAGTACTGGTTATCGGAGCAACCGGTCTTAGAGCACAGATAGTTCTTAGTGATTTACCCTCAACGTTTGTGGTTGAAGAGAGTGAATTTACCGGTATTACAATTCACAATACTTTTTCAAACATCAACAAGATTGATGTTCAAACTGATCAGGGTGTATTTACTGAAATAGCGGCACCCGGTTATGTATTTAGTCAGGAAGTAGGATTCCCAAAACTCCCTGTATTGAGAAAACTCATCTCAATTCCTTACGGAGCAGAGCTCGAAATTGAGATACTGTCATCGAGCTTTAAAGAGTATAATCTGAACAATTTGGGTATAATCAACAGGATCATACCGGCCCAGCATCCTGTGGCAAAAAACAATGCCAATCCTGAGTTTATAATCAATAATGAGGCTTATAATCTGAACCAATTTTTGGGTACAGATCTTTGTAAGACAGAAATATTAGGATTCATGCGTGGAACCAGGATTGCACGTATTGACATCTCACCGGTTACCTATAACCCGGTTGAAGGAACAATAAGGGTATATGATGATGTTCGATTCAGAGTAAATTTCACGAATGGTGATCCTGAAGCAACACTTTATCTACAGCAAAGAACAGCATCACCCTATTTTAGCAGCAATAATTCAGCATTCGCTAACAAGCTTCCGGTTCTTCCTGTGAGAGAAACCATTACCCAATATCCGGTTAAAATGGTGATTGTTTCTGATCCCATGTTCCAGCAGGCATTACAGCCCTTCATTGAATGGAAAACCAAGAAAGGATTTACTATCATTGAGGCCTATACCAATAATCCCCAAGTTGGCACAACCACCAATTCAATCAAGTCATACCTGCAGAACCTGTATATGCAGGGTACACCCGAAGATCCATCGCCGACATTTGTACTTTTCGTTGGTGACGTAGCGCAGATCCCTGTTTTCACAACTGAACATGTCACTGATTTGTATTACTGTGAGTATACAAACGACTATTTTCCTGAAATGTATTATGGACGCTTTTCTGCTGAGACAGTCCAACAACTTCAGCCACAGATTGACAAAACTCTGATGTATGAGCAATACCTCTTCTCCGATCCCTCATTTTTAGGAGAATGCGTAATGATTGGAGGGGTTGATGCAAATTATGCACCTAAATGGGCAAATGGACAAATTAACTATGGGACAACATATTACTTTAATGAAGCTCATGGATTATTAAGCCACACCTATTTATATCCTGAATCAGGAAATTCAGACAGTCAGATTATTCAAAACGTAAGTGATGGTGTCGGGTACGCAAATTACACAGCACATGGAAGTGCCTCCGGTTGGGCTGATCCCACATTCTCAATCAGTGATATACCCGGACTCCAGAATAACGGTAAATACCCACTCATGGTTGGCAATTGCTGCCAGACAAGTATGTATGGCAATACATGTTTTGCCGAGGAAATTGTCAGAGCTGCCAATAAAGGGGCAGTAGGTTATATTGGAGGTTCAAATAATACTTACTGGGATGAAGATTACTATTATGGAGTCGGCGTTGGAAACATCGTTGTAAATCCTACTTATGAGGAAACTTCATTAGGTAATTACGATCGTGCATTCCATGACCATGGAGAACCATTTGAGGACTGGTATACTACCATGGACCAACTAATTTTTGCAGGTAATTTGGCGGTGACTGAAGGTTCACCTTCAATGGCTGAATACTATTGGGAAATTTACTGCCTAATGGGTGATCCCTCATTGACAATTTATAATAAAGGAATTCCTTCACCCATGCCGGTAATTCATGATCCGATGCTTCCACCGGCGGCTGAAGAATTCACGGTTACGTCAGTTCCGTATGCATATGTAGCAATTTCAGCCGAAGGAGTTCTATGCGGTGCTTCCCTTGCTGATGAAACTGGTGTAGCCACAGTTCATCTCACAAATGCACCATTATCAGGTTATGCAGATATTGTTGTAACCGCTCAGAATAAACAACCATACATAGGCAGTGTAATAGTTGGTGCTGCTAATGAACCATATTTACTGCTCCACTCGATGATTGTCAATGATGCGGATGGTAATAATAATACCAAAGCCGACTACAATGAAAGCATATCTTTTAATGCGACCATCAGAAATGTCGGTTTTGTAGATGCTGAGAATGTTACTGTTACTCTCTCATCAAATTGTGAATACCTCACTATCGATAATGCTGTCGTTAATTGGGGTACAATACCTGCAGGTAGTTCAGTGACTATACCTAAGGCATTCAAGATTACGACTAACGAATGGTTGCCTGATCAATTAACAGCACCTTTAATTTTGACCATGGTAAGTGATACAAATTCGTGGATTGATGATTTCAACCTTATCCTGAATGCTCCAAAGATGGTATTGAAGGATGTAATCATTGACGATTCAAAATCACTTTCACCTAATGGCAGACTTGAAGTCGGTGAGCAGGTTTTAATTAAAATCCCTGTTTGCAATGAAGGCCATAGTTCTGCTTTTGATTCATATACCTATCTCTTTAGTGATGATTCAGGTGCAGTATTATCTGACAATGCATATTTTACAGGCAATCTGGATTGTAACAATACTGGTTATGCAGTCTATGAATTGACTGTTGCTGATGATCTTCCTGAGGGATCATGGCTTAATTTCTATTCAAGCTCAAATGCTGATCCTTATTCTGCCACTAAACATTATCAGATACCGGTTAGCTTATTGACTGAAGGTTTTGAATCAGGTGATTTTACTTCATTCAACTGGCAAAATAGCAGTGCTAATCCTTGGATTATCAGACCAATGATTGTCAATTCAGGGCTTTATAGTGCCAAATCAGGAAATATCGGTCACAACATGAGTACTCAACTCTCAATAACAATTGATGTACCGACTAACGATGTAATTATTTTTGCCCATAAGGTATCGTCTGAAGCAGACCATGACTTCCTGTCATTCTATATTGACAATGTAAAACAAGACTCATGGTCAGGTATCTTGAACTGGGAAACTGTATCATACCCGGTAACCGCAGGTACTCACACATTTACATGGGAATATTCAAAGAACCAGTTTATTGTCGCGGGTTCGGATGCTGCATATATTGATGATATCATCTTCCCGTCAGGTAACAACATTCCTCCCGTTTACGGATTTCAGGCTCATACTTTCTCTTATCCGCAGGAAGTATGTGAATCTCAGGACATCAATCTGTTTGCATTTGCTATCAATAACCCTGAGGATGTAAGTTATGACTGGCAACCATCAGGGTTGTTAAACAATAACACTGTTTATAATCCTGTTGCCACTTTAAACTCAACTACTGAGTTTACCTTGAACATTACCTCAGGCACTTCTACGGCATCAGATAATATTACAATTCAGGTAATAGAAGCTCCTGAAGCTCCAACCATCAGTTTACAGAATGATCTACTGGTTTCAACTGCGAATGAGGGTAATCAATGGTATAATAGCAAAGGCGCCATTGAGGGTGCAACTGATCAAACTTACGAGCCAACAGTCACTGACACTTATTATGCTACGGTAACATCCGCCGAAGGATGTGAATCTGAGGGTTCAAATCAGATTTATGTTGAAATAGTTGGTGTACCTAATATTGAGACTTACAAAGAATTCAACGCTTACCCAAATCCATTCACTAATCAGTTCCGTATTGAGTATAGTGTACTGAACAATACACCAGTCAGTATTAAAATTCTCAATACCTTGGGGCAGGAAGTTCAACTTATTATGGAATCAACAGAAGTTCAGGCAGGAACTTATCATATGGAGATCAATGCATCCAAACTTCAGCCGGGAGTTTACTTTATAAAGTTTGACACTAATACCAAGAGTATACTCCGAAAATTAGTAATGCTTGATTAGTATTTTTCTGTAACCAAATACCATATTTTTATAAACGACCATTCAAATGAAAAAACTATTACTCGGAACATTTATTCTGTTTATAGCAGTCTGCGCATCCGCACAAAAATGGATGCCGATAACTTCAAATCACCCGACACCTGCAAGTATTCAGCTGATTGAAGGGAATACTTCATATTCAGTATTGAAGGTACAACTGGATGGTTTTAACCTGAATAAAGTTATTACTCCACGTGGTGAGGCATATACCGTTACAGTCGATGAAACCACTCCCTTGCTTGAAAAAGGTATGCCTGATCTTCCAAAAATAGCCGCATCGCTTATCATTCCTGATCAGGCAAAGATGATGGTTGAAGTAACAGCAAGCTCGTATATAGATTTTCCTGATATTGAGATTGCTCCTTCAAAAGGAAACATATTCAGAGATACTGACCCTTCAACTGTACCTTATACTTATGGAAAGGTATACGATATAGATGCATTTTACCCTAACCTTCAGGCTTCACTTCGTGATCCATACATTATCAGGGATTTCAGAGGACAAACCGTATTAGTCAATCCGTTTAGCTACAATCCGATAACCAAAACCCTCAGGGTTTATTATGATATTACACTTTCAGTTACTGAGGATGGCATTTCGGATATAAATCCTCTCAGCAGAAATCATACTCCAAACAGAGTAAGTTTAGATTATAACAATATCTACAATAATCACTTCCTGAACGCAGGAGTACAATTGAGCAGGTATACTCCCGTGATTGAACAGGGCAATATGCTCATTATCAGCTACGGGGAATTTATTGATGAGATGATGCCTTTTGTAGAATGGAAAAAGCAGACAGGTATACCTGTCGAGATAGTAGACATTGCAACGGTTGGTGCTAATTCAACTGCAATAAAGACTTATGTGGCTGATTATTATGCTACAAAAGGACTGGCCTTCCTTCTGTTAGTCGGCGACCATATGCAGGTACCAACAATCACCAGTGGCAACTTTGCGGGACCAACCGATCAGGCATACGGGTATCTTGCAGGTAATGATCATTATCCTGATATTCTCGTGGGCCGATTTTCAGGAGAAGTAGATGCGCATATAGCCACAATGGTTGAAAGAACCATCTCGTATGAATCGAAGCCGGATATTTCATACGATTGGTTCTCAAAAGGTGTGGGTATTGCTTCACAGGAAGGAACAGGTGATGATGGTGAGTATGATTATCAGCATATGCGTAATATTCGCACTGACCTTATTGGATATACATTTTCAACAGTTGCTGAATTATACGAAGGCTCCCAGGGGGGTGAAGACCTTCCCGGAAACCCGACTGCCCAAAATGTCGCTACTGAACTAAATGATGGTCGCAGTATTATTAATTATGTCGGTCATGGAAGTGATGTATCATGGGGTACAACCGGTTTCTCAAACACAAATGTTAACCAACTGACAAATAATAACAGATGGCCTTTTATTTACTCTGTTGCCTGTGTTAATGGGAACTTCACAGGAATGACCTGTTTTGCTGAAGCATGGCTAAGAGCATCCAACACAAATGGCCCAACCGGTGCCGTGGCAACCATGATGTCGACAATCAATCAATCATGGAACCCACCGATGGAAGGACAGGATGAAATGAATGATGTTCTTGTTGAAAGTTATAGTGACAATATTAAACGAACCTTTGCCGGTATTGGAGTCAGTGGCTGTCTGAAAATGAATGACACTTACGGACAGGACGGCTATGACATGACAGATACGTGGTTAGTTTTTGGTGACCCATCTGTAGTGATTCGCACTGCAATGCCTGAAAATCTGGTCGTAAACCATGATCAGATTGCATTTATCGGATCAAATAAGTTTGACATCTCTTGTAATGTCAATGGAGCAATTGCATGTATTACCATGGATGGTGAAATTCAGGGAACCGCTGTTATAGCAAATGGTGAAGCCACAATTAACATTCCGGTTTTGTCTGAAATAAGTACTTTCACCCTTACAGTTACAGCATTTAACCATCTTCCTTATGTCAAAGAAATAGAAGTCATTCCTCTTGACGGGCCTTATGTAACATACAAGAATTACTCAATTAACGATCCTGACGGAAACAACAATCAGCAACTGGATTACGGAGAATCAGTATTCCTGAATCTTGCAATGGAAAATGCAGGAACCGAAGATGCTGTGTATTCTTCGATTACAATAAGCACCAATGATCAGTACACTGTTATCAATGATGCAAGTGAGATCTATCCACTAATTCCGGCAGGCCAGGTGATAACATCAACTGATGGTTTCAATATTACAATTGCTGAAAATGTACCTGATGGTTACCAGATTACCTTCTATTATGTAGTCACACTTGATACAAATACCTGGAATGGTCAATTTACTGTTACTGCCCACTCGGCGTCTCTAAAATATAACGGATTGACTATAAATGATGCCTCGGGAAATAACAATGGAAGAATTGATCCGGGCGAAACGGCTGTAATTAACCTTAAAGTTATGAATGCAGGTACTGCACCGGCCTATAATGTAACAGGTGTCGTGAGTAGCGTTGATCCTTATATTATTGTAAATGTTGATACCGTTAATTATGGTACAATAAATGGTTATGAATCAGCAATAGCTCAATTTACAATTACTGCATTACCAACTACCCCTATGGGTTTTAAGGCCTATCTTAATTTTAATGTTGTAGCTGATGGTGGTTTCACTGCTACAGGTAGTCCTGCATTCACTGTTGGACAGTTTCCTGCCCTGATAATAGATCTTGACCGAAATCACAATTCCGGACCTGCTATTAAAGAATCATTGGCTGATAATGGAATAATAGCTGATTATATGACTGCATGGCCATTAATTATAGGACCTTATCGTTCGCTGTTTGTATGCCTTGGTACTTATCCAAATAATGCCATTCTTTCATCAGGTCAGGGGAATTCATTGGCTAACTTCATGAATAGCGGGGGAAGAGTATATATGGAAGGTGCTGATACCTGGGAAACTAATGAACCTACTGCTGCTCATGCTATGTTTAAGATTGATGGTACAGCTTCAGGATCAAATGATCTGGGTATAATAAATGGAATAACAGGCACCTTCACGGAGGGAATTACTTTTAATTTCTATGGTGACAATTATAACGTTGACCGTATAGCACCACTGGATTCAGCATTTGCTATTCTTGAAAACGCAATCCCTCAGTACTATACAACAATCGCTTATAATGGAGGAAATTATCGCACTATTGGATCTTCTATGGAATTTTCCGGTGTAAATTATACTGTTGCCGATAATCTCATGGGCATGTATGTAGATTTCTTAGGAATCAACACAGCTCCGTTGCTTGCTAACTTCTTAGTTGATTCACAAATAGTATGTGAAAATGATTCAGTAGCATTTATCGACTTCTCAGCAGGTGAAATTGCTTCATGGAACTGGTCATTCCCGGGTGGTTCTCCGGAATACTCAACTGAACAAAATCCTGTTGTTTATTATAACTCAAAGGGAACTTATGATGTTACCCTGACAGTAACCGATAGTTCAGGATATAATTACACAACTACTAAAGCCGGATACATTACTGTTGACATCTGCATCAAGAGAAATGAAATGAAATTGGATAACCTGTCGTTGTATCCAAATCCTGCTAATGATCATTTCACAATTGTGCTTCCTGCTAAACAGAATAAGGCTGAGATAAGTATTTATTCACTTACAGGAGTTGAAATTTTACATGAAACCGTTAGTAGCAACACCCATGTAATTGACACTCACAACTTAGCTACAGGAGTTTATCTCTTAAATGCTAAAAACAGTAATTTCAGCAGTACTATTAAACTAATTATTACCAGGTAAATCCTTATAAACCAGGATATGCTGCTTTAAGTATTAAAGGCAGTATTAAAAAATACGGAGGCGTTATAACCAGCGTCTCCGTATTTTTTAGTTTTTATCCTACCATTTCAGCAAATAATGAATTCAGTGTTTTTTCTGCATCCACAGTCATACCGGGGTGAGGTCGTGAGGTTTGAATTGAAGCGCTCCTGACTGCAGTAAGCCAACGAAATCGTTCGGCTGCATCCAATAAAGCTATCGGACCACCTTCCTTATCTCCCTCAGCAATTTTGCTGAAGGCTTCAAGATTTTGGGTGATCTCCACTATGTCAGCTTCAGGTGCTAAAACCAGTATCTTCTCTTTGGGAATGCAGTACTTCATCCTGATAAAATTCTTCTTCTTGCAAAAGAGTATTACTCCTGCATTCACAAATTCCTCTCTTTCTACCAGAGGCACTACCCTGATTATGGCATATTCATAAACGTCCTTTTGCATCCTTCGCTTCTTTTGTAAAAACGGGTGAATAATTAAGGCGTTGTGAAAGAAAAGAAAAGTAAACTTCCCTCAGTTCTTCAGGCGATTCGGTATGCGATTCCCAAATTAGCCAATCGTCAGGAATTAAATTAACAATGCGGCGAAGTGTTTCTTCATTGAGTAGTTCTCTGCATAAGAGATTTGCTTCATCCAATTCAGCCGCCTGAGGTAGCAAAACATGCTCTTTAATATAACTAAATGGTCCGACTGCTTTTTGTTTCCAGCCTGTCCATGTATAATGAAAATAAAGACTTGAGCCATGATCAATCAGCCAGAGCTCCTTATTCCGTGTAAGCATATTTGTATTCCTGAATGACCTGTCGACGTTGAGAATCAGACTATCAAGCCAAACAATTTCAGATGCAATAAATGGGTCAATCTTAGTCACTACAGGATCAAAAGCAAAAGCTCCTGAAATGAACTGCAATCCAAGGTTCAATCCTTTACTTGCTTTAAGAAGATCCTGTATTTCCTCATCACCTTCTGTAATTCCAAAACGTTCATCAAGTTCAGCGAATACAAGTTCAGGAACTTTGAGACCTAAGGCTCTGGCAATTTCTCCTCCTACGAGTTCTGCAATCAGGGTTTTTACTCCATGTCCGCTTCCCCTGAATTTTACCACATACTTATTGCCATCATCAGTCTCGGCAAGAGCAGGTAATGAGCCTCCTTCGCGAAAAGGTTGCATATAACGGCTTACAGTTACGGTGCGAAGTGTCATAATAATATTACGGGAATTGCAAATTTAGCTATTCTCACTCTTTATGGAAGGCAAATTGTATTACAGTGTATAGTAAAGAGCAAAAATCAGGGCATCATTGTATTGTCCATGCTCAAAAAACCGCCAGACATCTCCATCTACCCGCTCTTTCCTGATGGAGAAGATTGAATTATTGGTCCTGAGATTAACTCTCAGCTTTTCATTAAAATTATATGAGAGTCCTAAAATAAGGCATAGGTTGCTTTTTGCGAAATCCACACCATTTAATTCCTCACTATTAAACCGTTCGTAGTGATGAAGAAGAAAATCCATTGCAGGTCCTGCTTCAAAGTTGAGTTTTTCACTATAAATCATCCTGTACAGTATGGGCAATTCGATATATCCTAATCGCATGATGTACGAGTCTATCCTGTTATTCTCATAATCAGGATTTTCGCGACTACCCTTCTGTATATAATTCAATTCCATGCTAAATTCAGTGTGGACTGCTGTTCGCAAACTAACCCAGGGACCGCCGGTAATTCCGGCCTTATTGAATCCGCTGAACCGGTCACCTGCTACCTGGCTTCCAACCAATCCAAGATTTATTCCTCCTTTAAAACTCTGAGCACTTACTGAATTGCTGAGGAAGACTAAAATAAATATTGTAGTTGCCAGTAACTTTAATAGCAGATTACCGGAAAATTGTGAACTATAATTTTTGCTGAGTAAAAGTATAATCATACTGTTGACAACATATTGTAGAGTGTAAAGATAAGTGATTTAAGTTCACGAAGGTATACGACTAAAGCAGGCTCCCGGCCGCCCTTCCTGATCAGTTAATTCGCCAAACCAGACAACAACATAATCACCCTGAACAGCAATTCCCATGGCTTTCCATACAACAGTCTTCCATTTGCCTCCATTTATGAGTAACTCATTATGACCACGGCTACTTTTCCATCCTTGCAAAGCATCCTTTAAGAATTCTTCTTCGCTCTTATAGTTGTAGTTTGAAAAGTAAGCGATTTCATAACCATCCCCTTTATAGCTAGTAAGTTCGCGGGGCTTATCCCACATACAGGAGGCTTTTTTATGATCGGGAGTGTAACAGCAGGATGACCAACGGGGATCGTCAGACCAGCTATGTAAATTACAATTTCTTCCGGCTGTAAAGTTCTCATCAAGATCTTCAGCATGCATTCTTGCTACTTTAGTAAGTGAAGCTGACAATGGAATGGGTGGCAATTTCTTTGATTTTCTGTACTCATTTATCATATCAGCCAATCGTGATTCGGCAGAATTAACACAAATGCTTACAGAAGTTGCCGGTTCTTCAGGCTCAGATGTAAATGAAAATAAACCGGTTAATGAGAAGAGCAGTAAGAAAAAGCAAGCTTTCATCTGGATTTAATTCTCTGTTAGTTGTTGCAGTATGTGAGTTGTGATATCAAAACGTAATAAACCGTTTAACATTGTTTCAAACGTTTCAAAATTCGAATAACACTAATTGTGCCAAAAGGGTAAAGGCAAAATCAATAGGAAAAAGTAGTAAGTGATCTGACCGGAAAGCGAAATTCCATTTTGACATAAGCTTCCCTCCTATCGCATAATTTAGATTTCATAGTATCAGATAATGGTCAAATAATGGAAGGAATCATGCTCAAATTGTATTTAATGACCTATCTGTAAATAAATTACTAATTTTGACTTGCCTTCACTCAAAACTAATTCGATGCAAGAAAATGATTACAAGGTTTTACTGGTTGATGATGAACCGGATGTGCTTGAATTCCTGAGTTATAACCTTCTAAAAGAAGGCTACAAGGTTTTTAAGGCAAAAAATGGAGCAGATGGCATTTTTTCATTCCGTAAACATAATCCGCAAGTCGTTATTCTTGATGTCATGATGCCCGGCATGGATGGCATTGAGACATGCAAACAGATAAGAAAACTAAATGTAGGTAAAGAAGCAATAATCATTTTTCTGACAGCCCGGGGAGAAGAGTATTCACAGCTTGCCGGCTTTGATGCAGGTGCTGACGATTACATTACCAAACCAATAAAACCGAAACTTTTAATTAGCAGAATGAATGCTATTTTAAGGCGGTTTAATTATTCAGATTCATCTTCTGCTAATGAAAATGATGATTTGCAAATAGATAAAGAGAGGTACATGGTTATAAGGCATGGAACACAAATTACGTTGCCGCGAAAAGAGTTTGAGCTATTAACATTGTTGGTCTCGAAACCTAATAAAGTGTTCACACGCGAAGAGATCTATTCAAAAGTCTGGGGTAGTGATGTGATTGTAGGTGAACGTACAATTGATGTTCATGTAAGAAGAATCAGGGAAAAGATTGGTATAGAGAACATTAAGACCATTAAAGGAGTGGGATACAAATACGAAATACAAGATTAAAGACTTATTACGACAATTTATCCAGAGTATTGTATTTAACCAGAGTATTGTATTTAACTAAAAAGCGCATGAATGAAACTTAATCAGTCAGAAGCAGGAAAGCTTGCAACCAACAATTCGATAGCCATTTCGGCATTCGTGTTGCTTTTGATGCTTTGTATAAACAGCATTACCGGATTATCCGTATGGCATTATGTGGGTTCTGTTGTTCTGACTTTTACTTTCTCCTTTCTGATAATCAAGAGCACTGTAAACAAGTTTATCGGCGAAAAAATCAAAATCATCTACAAAACTATCCGCTCATCCAAAACACCCAAAGGCTTAAGACAATCAAAAATTAACTCTCTTGATAAAGTCAATCAGGAGGTTCTTGAATGGTCTGAAATCAAAAAGAAGGAGATTGAAGAGCTTAAGCAGATGGCTAACTACAGAAGGGAGTTTCTGGGGAATGTATCGCATGAGCTTAAGACTCCCATTTTCAATGTACAAGGATACATTCTCACTCTTCTGGATGGTGGAATGGAAGATCCTGCCGTTAACAAGAAATTCCTGTTGAGTGCCGAAAAGAGTATCAATCGTCTCATCAACCTTGTTGAAGACCTTGAAGAAATCACGAAATTGGAATCGGGAGTGTTAACACTTAACTATTCAAGTTTCGACATGATTCAGCTTTGCAGGGAAGTGATTGAGTTCCTTGAAATTAAAGCCAAAAAGAAGGAAATAAAAGTTTCATTTTCACAATCGCCTGAACGACCATATCTGGTAAATGCGGATCGGGAAAGGATTAGAGAGCTGCTCATTAACCTGATTGATAATGCAATAAAGTATAGTGTCCCGGGCGAAGGAAAGGTTAAACTGAGTTTCTTTGAAATGGATTCGCGGATCTTAATTGAGGTTACAGATAATGGACCTGGTATTGAGCCTGCAGAGCTACCACGAATTTTCGAACGTTTCTATCGTGTTGAAAAAGCAAGGTCAAGAGAATTAGGCGGAACCGGTTTAGGTTTGGCCATAGTGAAGCATATAATTCAGGCTCACAACGAAACTATCAACGTCAGGAGCTCTCCTGGAATAGGTACTACATTTGCTTTCACATTGCAAAAAGTCTGACCGCATCTCAATCATCACCACATTTAGCTTTTTTCTCTTACTCTATAATTTCAATCCACTGAATTTTAAGATATTACCATCAACAGAAAGGGCTGTAAAGTCGCTCATAATTGTTTGTTGAACGGGAGTGTTAACAACTTCTTAATAACTCATGTCAGGGTAGTTTCATAAAATGAATTAAGGATTCAGATATTTGTAAAATCTTACAACCGACTTGCGGTTGTAAAATCAGGTGACAAATTCTAACAGGTGCTTATCTAAAATAGGGTTCTTTAGAAACGTTAGAAAATCAGGTGTTTAACTATTATTAAAAAGTAATTAAACGCCGGCTGTTAATAACTTAATTAAAACCAACCTTGTCACCGGAGAGTTTTATAAATATATTGTAATACATTTTGGAACTACACGATTAAATCGATTCTGCACTCATTATCAACTTGATTAACCAGAGACAGGAAGTTCAATTAACAAAAAACATTAATAAGAACTATGGAAATAGACCTTTTCGCACAATTAGATTCAACTGTTGAACAAACAGAAAAAGGTAAAAATGGTTATTATAATGAAATGCTCGAAAAACGTGTTCGACCACCCAAAGAACTAATGGAAGAACTTAATTCACATCCCGAAACAGAATTGGATTTCAAGACTAAGGAAGAACCGGTATCACCGGTGAAGTCCGACAAAAAATATACTGCCTATTCCGATGAAGAAATAATGGCAAAAGCCACTGAATACTTTGAGGGAGATACACTTGCTGCAAATGTTTGGATGCACAAATATGCCCTAAAAGACAGCGATGGCAACATTTATGAACTTACGCCTGATGACATGCACAGGCGCCTGGCATCAGAAATAGCCAGAATTGAAAGGAAGTACCCGAATCCTGTCTCTGAAGAAGAAATCTTTGAAGTATTCAGAAGATTCAAATACATCATACCTCAGGGAAGTCCGATGGCAGGTATCGGGAACAACTTTCAGGTTTCATCATTAAGTAATTGCTTTGTAATTGGCGGTGACGGTAATTACGATTCTTATGGTGGAATAATGAAGATTGATCAGGAGCAGGTGCAATTGATGAAACGCCGCGGAGGTGTAGGCCATGATCTTTCACATATCCGTCCAACCGGAAGTCCCGTAAAAAACAGTGCTTTAACCTCAACGGGCATTGTTCCTTTCATGGAACGCTATTCCAATTCAACCCGTGAAGTGGCACAGGATGGACGTCGTGGCGCTTTGATGCTCACCATCTCCGTTAAACATCCTGATGCTGAAAAGTTTATTGATGCAAAACTTGAACAGGGTAAGGTTACCGGTGCCAACGTTTCAGTGAAGATTGACGACAACTTCATGAAAGCTGTAAAGAGTGGCACCAATTATCAGCAACAATATCCAATAAATTCAAATAATCCGGTAAAAGTCAGCGAGATCAATGCCACCGCACTATGGAACAAGATCATCCATAATGCCTGGAAATCAGCTGAACCCGGCGTTCTTTTCTGGGATACCGTAATCCGTGAATCAGTGCCTGATTCGTATGCTGACCTTGGATTCAAAACACTATCGACTAATCCATGTGGTGAAATTCCATTATGTCCTTACGATAGCTGCAGGCTTATTGCCATAAATCTTTATGGTTATGTTGAAAATCCTTTCACGCCTGAAGCCACCTTTAATTTCCCACTCTTCAGAAAACATGCTGCATTAGCACTTCGCATTATGGATGATATTATTGATCTTGAGTCAGAAAAGATCGATGCTATTCTTGAAAAGATAAAAAATGATCCTGAAGATGAAGAAATAAAGCGTATTGAACGTAAGCTTTGGGAGAATATTAAGGAGAAAACACTGAAAGGGCGCCGTACAGGTATTGGTATAACTGCCGAAGGTGATATGCTTGCTGCTCTGGGTTTATGCTATGGCACAGAAGAAGCAACCAAATTTTCAGTCGAGGTACACAAAGCTCTTGCAACAGAAGTATATGGTGCAAGTGCCGACCTGGCCGGTGAAAGAGGGGCATTCCCGATTTATGATTTTGAGCTTGAGAAGAACAATCCTTTCATCAAGAGGATATGCGAGGCAGCACCTGAAGTTTATGAGAAATTGAAGAAAAATGGCCGAAGGAATATAGCCATGCTTACCATTGCACCTACCGGAAGTGTGAGCATCTGTACTCAAACTACTTCAGGAATTGAGCCTGTTTTCATGGTCAGTTATAGACGCAGACGAAAGGTAAATCCTAACGACAAGAACGTTAAAGTTACTTTTGTTGATGAGGTTGGTGATTCATGGGAAGAGTATAATGTCTTTCATCCAAAATTCATTGATTGGCTTAAAGTTAACGGCTATAATCCTGATGAAGTTAAGCTGTATGATGACGAACAACTTGAACCTATAGTTGCTAAATCGCCATATTACAAGGCAACCAGTAATGACATAAACTGGGTAAACAAGGTAAAGATGCAGGGAGCCATCCAGAAGTGGGTTGATCACTCAATCAGTGTGACAGTGAATCTTCCAAAGGAAGCAACCGAAGAATTGGTCAGTCAGGTTTATTTGACTGCATGGGAAAGTGGATGTAAGGGAATGACCATTTACAGAGATGGTTCACGTTCAGGAGTGTTGGTTGGTAATGAAAAGAGTACAAAAGAAGAGACTGAATTCCAGGAAACAAAAGCTCCGCCTCGTCCTCCAAAGCTTGAAGCTGATGTTGTAAGATTCCAGAATGATCATGAAAAATGGGTAGCCGTAATAGGACTTCTGAATAATAAGCCTTATGAGATCTTCACCGGAAAAGCTGAAGGATTCTTCTTGCCAAACTGGGTCAATAAGGGATGGGTTATCAAACATAAGGAAGGTAATGAAAAAGCCCGTTATGACTTCCAATTCCTTGATAAAGACGGTTATAAGATTACATTTGAGGGACTGTCAAGATCGTTCAACAAAGAATACTGGAACTATGCTAAGCTCATCTCGGGTATTCTCAGACATGGTATGCCACTACCGTTCCTTGTGAACCTGATTGATAATCTTACATTCGATAGTGACAATATCAATACATGGAAAAACGGAGTTGTCCGTTCACTGAAGAGATATATTCCTGACGGGACTCAATCGGCAACTAAAGCTGAATGTCCTGAGTGTCATAAGAAAGATGGGTTAATCTATAAAGAGGGCTGTCTCACCTGCAAGCATTGCGGGTACTCAAAATGCGGATAATTAAAAATGAAGCTTGTGATGATCAAATGTTTGATTATCACGGAAGTATCTGATTTTCTCAGCAATGAGAATAAAGATTTTTAAGTCATTTTTGGTCAGCCATTCAATAGCTTCCTTCTGGTTGTGGCAGGCATCTGATAATACTGCCAAAAAGAAATACTGGTTCATGTTTAACCAGGCGTAGGCATTTATATTGTCGTCAATAGCACTGTCGAGAGCAGCGTAATGCTGATAGCCATTTTTAATGAGCCAGTTAAATGCTTCTTCACTTCCCCTGATAGCCTTGGAGAGAGCTGCTAATTCAGGATACCCATTTGAAAGCAGCCATTGGAAGAATTCCTCATTCTCATTGAATGTCTCGCTGAAAGCGAGAAGTATTTTTACATCATAATGAAGCATTATAACTGCAGTTTATCTATATCAGAAGCCAGTTTATTGTCTTTTTCGGTTATTTTGTTACCTGAGTCATGAGTACTAGTACTTACAGTAACTTTATTATAGGCAATATTGATTTCAGGGTGGTGATTATGTTTTTCGGCCACCATGGCTACTTTAGTACAAAAGGCAAATGCCTCCCTGAAATCACTGAACTCAAATGACCTGACAAGCTCACTACTGCCGTCGCTATGGTCAATCTGATGCCACATATTGTAACGCTTTTTTGTAGACTAACAGGAAGATTTTATAAAAGGTTCAGTTAGTTAAAAACTTCTGCTTCAATATTCAGGCCCCTGACTTTTTCGGCAATTGATTCAAGTTCGTCCTTACCTACCTTTATAAGTCCCTCTTCAGGTGTAGCCCTTGAAATTGAATAAAGCATCACCAACGAGGGTTTAATTTCCTTCAAATGATTCAACCACAAATTCACTTCCTCATCTGTAGTATTATCAATTTCAACACCATTAGTCCTGCCTCTGATAAATAAAGTTTGAATGATTACATTTCCATTAAACTTCTTTAATTCAGCCACAATATCCTCTATAGTAACGTTGGATAGCGGACGGTTTATTGCATGCATCATGTGATTGCTGCCGGCGTCAAGCTTCAGCACGTTATTTTCAATCTTTAACAGTGCATTCCTTACAGATTCCTTACTAATACGGGTAGCGTTTGACAGAACTGTAACTTTTGCTTTAGGGAAATACTTGTCCCTGAGTTCAATAGTTTTATCAATTATCCCGGCAAAACCGGGATGCATGGTGGGCTCACCATTACCGGCGTATGTAATATTATCAGGGTTTAAACCTTTTGTGTAAAGTTCATTGAATCTTTCCTCAAGTGCCGCAATCACTTCATCGGTTGAGTACATCTTTGCCTTGCTCTCCTGATCATAATCAGTTAAACCGCATTCGCAATACACACAGTTAAAAGTGCAGTATTTCATTGTATCGGGAAGCAGGTTAATTCCTAAAGATACACCAAACCGGCGACTACTTACCGGACCGAAAACTATTTCATTAAAGAGAAACGACATCTATCAATTTTTCGCAAAATTAAGAATTATAGTTATTTTTGATTACAAATCTGCACAATGACTAACCTTAAAGAAATTAAGGCGCCGGTAGAGCAACATATCCGGGAATTCGAGCAACGATTCAAAGGGGCAATGAAAAGCTCTGTGCCATTGCTCAATACTATTACTGCCTATTTAATTAAAACCAAAGGCAAGCAAATGAGGCCTCTCTTCGTCTTCCTGACAGCAGATATTTGTGGTAAGATCAATGATACAACCTATCGTGCGGCCTCACTGATTGAGTTGCTTCATACTGCAACCCTCATTCATGATGATGTTGTGGATGACTCTAATAAACGGAGGGGGTATTTTTCCTTAAATGCTCTATGGCAGAATAAAATATCAGTATTGATAGGTGACTATCTGCTCTCGAAGGGTTTACTTCTCGCATTAGACCATGATGATTTCGACATTTTGCGTATTGTATCTGAAGCCACCCGCGAAATGAGTGAGGGTGAACTTCTGCAGATTGAAAAGGCCCGGCGACTTGATATCAGAGAGGATATCTATTTTGAAATTATAAGGAAGAAAACTGCATCGCTGATTGCTTCCTGCTGTGCTGCAGGTGCTGCATCAACCGGAGCTGATGCCACACTGATCGAAAAAATGCGCAGATTTGGAGAACTTACCGGTATTGCTTTCCAGATAAAGGATGATCTTTTCGACTACAACAAAACACTCGAAACCGGAAAGCCCTCAGGCATTGACATCAAGGAGAAAAAGATGACCCTCCCTTTGATTTATACCTTAAATAACTCCGATTTCATTGAAAAGCGTAAGATCATTAACACCGTTAAAAACCATAATCAGGATAAGGAAAAAGTACTCATGTTGATGCAGAAAGTAAATGAAAGTGGCGGGATGGAATATGCTGAAAAGAAGATGTTTGAATATCGCGACAATGCTCTCTCGATGTTGAGTGATTTCCCTTACTCTCAATCGCTTGAATCTTTAAAAGATTTGGTTGTATTTACAACTGAGCGCAATAGCTAAACATTTAATGTAATTACATTTGTAAAAAGTGGGTGTTTTTGGTAGCAAGCAAGAGCTTTGCTCTTAAAAATTTGCTATAGTCATGTCTTGGTCAACTCTATACCAAGTCTTAGTCATGTCTTACCCTTTGCAGGAGAAATCCAAAATTTCACATAGTCATGATAATGCACCAAAAAATGCATGGTGATTTATCATGAATTTGTGGTTAAAAATCTAAACTTAAGGAAATATAGAATATGGGTTTTGTAATCACAAGATCTTCCACACCCCAGGCATAATCGGCACGAATGAAATAACCCAGCAATCTTGAGCGGGCACCGAAACCAAATCCTCCAACAAGTGGTTCACGTTGTTCGCGGATAGTAACTTTAATCGAGCCACGGGTGATGACACGGGTAAATAATGCATTCTCATCAGAATATGGTGTTGTACCGGTCCATGCAGTACCAAAATCACCAAATCCTATTACCTGGAAATTATTCAGAAAATCGGACCGTAAAGGACGGTTTGCAATGTATTTAATCAGAGGAATACGGACTTCGCTGCTTAACAAGGCAAATGAGTTACCATTTCGAACATTTTGATTAAAGCCACGCATATTTGTGGCTAAGGTTTGGTATGCATAGTTTTTAGTGTAATCAATAGGAGCTTCGTTAGTGAACTTTGGAGCCAACCAGTTATCTACACCACCCATATAATAAATGAGTTTACTCTTCCCGAATGAAGTACTTGCAGCAAATCGGTTAGCCCAGATAATTGTCCTGTGTAATGGCAGATAATGTCTTATGTCCATTCCAATTACAATCATATTGGTATTACGATCATCACCTTCAATTTGATGATAGTATTCACCAAATGCCTTAAAGCGTAAGCCGTCATACAGATTCAGGCCCAATGAGCGTGTAGCATCGTAAGTAAGGTCTAATTTCCCTGAAACCCAGTATCTGTTAACATCCGGCTCACGCAGGGTAAATTGGTCAATTGCCATGAATATTGCCCTGTCCTTCCTTGCTGATACAGTTCCCTTGATACTTAGCTGTGGGTTGAAAGGATATTTAAGCATATAATGGACTTCATTGATCCTGTATCTGATGATATAGAATGGACTCGATTGCTCAATAGATTGACGGTGGAAGTATATTTCTCTGTCAAGGCGATGTTTCAGGTTAGCAAAGCTCAATACATATTCATTGTTGACTAGATTAAAATCCAAACGAACTCCGGCCACTATCCTGTAGTCTTCAAGCAGATCAGTCAATCCTACTTTAAAGAATGCATTCAAACCGGGGGTTAGATAAATAGGACCTGTACCACCCGAGAAAGGTTGATAAGAATTGCTAAGGAAAGTAAAATCCAGTTGACTGACGAGTTCATTAATTGAATACTCAACATTATAGTTTCGGGCTTTGGGAGCTTTAAAACCATCAGTAGTAGTATCCCGGGTAACAAGCGGTTGTTCTCTTAGTGGATATCCAAATTGCTTTTCTTTTTCCTTAATTGACTCATCCTCATCAACATATACGTTTATGAACCTTGGTAATTTCCTGACAGGTTGAATAATAGTTTCCTCCTTTTGCTTTTTTTCAAATTCAGTTAGCTGATCCTGCATGTAGAGGGTATTGTTAGCTTTCACAGGCTGGAGTGAAGCAGCCGGTGGTCTCTCAGTTACCGATACAGGCCATTTACGTCCGTTATTAACTATTTGAGCTAACTTACCTGTCCGGGGAGAGATATCATGACTATAAATATTGTTAGGATAATTAGTAGTCAGATAATTACGTGTAAAATACCTGTAATGAGCTGCAGTGTCAACATGTGTTATTGAACTGTCAAGTCTGGCAATATATCTGTTATATATACCGTTTTCGTCACTCAGATAAGTGATAAATCCATGTTCATACTCCAAAGGCTCAGTTTCGTTAGCGTTTGGTGTATTTGTAACCCTTCTGAGCACTTTGTCTTTTCCCGAATAATTATAAATAAAGAGGTCATGATTTGCCTCTAAGCCAGGCTTTTTAAGAACAGGTTGATCTTCAATGGTATCATGTATTCTGTTGGAACTAAAAATGATCTCGGTTCCATTCCTGAGGAATGACGGTTCCAGATCATCATAAACATCCTTTGTTATCTGCTCAGATGAAGCTGAAGCAATATTGAAGACAAAAATGTCACTTTGTCCCCGCTTGATTCCTGAAAACACAAGGTCACGACCATTTGGAGAGTATGACATTGAGAGAATTTTCTGATATCCGAATATGGACTGGCGTGTCTTTTTGCGAGTTTGCAGATTTATCTGGTTAAATACAATTTGCCCTTTCCTTTCGGTAATGACTGATAAGATGCTACCTCCGGGATGGAAGTCAATAATCGGGTACGAAAGATCAACCTTTTCATCCAGTCGATGTCCTTGTCGGTAAAGCACTTTGGCTTTATTCTTAAAATTGTCGTAAACCCATACTTTTGCCAACCCCGATTGATTACTTACCCAGGCTGTATACTTACCAGCAGGATCGAGCTTTACCTGATCATTTACGATATCCTTTTTGAGTCGCTTTTTGATATTATGTTTGGGTATATGCTGACGGTCTGCGCTTAATGAATACACACTTTGCATCTCGTCATACCACTGCTTAAGAAGATTCTTGAATGAAATATTCAACACGTACAAGAAACCTGTCTCAACATTACGGCTTAGGCGGGCCAGATAAACAATATTTGGGATACTGGTAGTACCATATCTGTCAGATATATACCTCCAGATAGCATGACCTGCAGTAACGGCATCATCACCGGTCAGGTGGTTAAACTTTTTATAACGTCCTGATATAATTCCTTCTCTGAGTTGATTATCAAGCTCGGTATTCCATTCATCAGAAAGATAGGATACTAATCCATCGATGAACCATGCGGGCAGGTTCATTACAGTTGAGTTTGTTATTTGCCTTCCTACCGAACCTCCATATATAGTTTGGTCAATCAGTACACGCGCCATTCCTGCCTTCAATTGTTTCTCGAAATTGCCGTAATTACCATCAAAATAAACAAATACCTTGTTACCAACTATATAAGTTATTCCTCCAATATTATACTGCTGTTCACTCAGCAACCCTATGTTGCTCTGTTTAAGATCGGTAAGCGAATTGAAGATGACAAAGTTGATCTTTTCGGTAAACCGGTTATCCAGTTGCTGCTCAATTATCGGATAATACTCCTTTGCAAAACGGGCAGTATAGTTTGCAAGTTCCTTACCGTTAAGATAGTAGTATATATCAAAATCTGGCAATCGGTAATATAACCATAAGAAATCACCATACTGAACCCTGCTTTTCCCAAACGGCATCTGTGAGCCATTATAAAACTGTGCTTTAAGGGTTAAAGTAGAAGAAAACAATAGAATTATCATCAGTAATACTTTACTGATTTTCAAACATGAATTATATCGTGAGCCAATTGGCATGTTTCGCATGTAAAAGAAACGCTAATTTAACATATTATTTTCAACCGCAGTAGATAATATTTCTTAACAAACTGACACTACTAAGTGTTACTAAATTACTTTATATATTTTTGTATCTGTCCACAACTTAATCCCAAACTGGTTATTTTCGAGAGAAGTACATAAAATATTACTGCCATGATAACTATCAAATCCCTAACTTTCAACCTCTTTGCTACTAATACTTTTATTTTGTCGGATGAATCAGGTGAATGCATCATTATAGATCCGGCCTGCGGTAATCACTCAGAAGAAGAAGAGCTATCAGGATATATAGAATCAAGATCATTAATACCGGTGAAGATGATTATTACACATTACCATCTTGATCATATTCTGGGCATCGGGTACGTAAAAAATAAATATGGCATTGGTGCCACTGCGCATCCTAATGGGAAAATATTCTGGGAGAATGCAGATAGCAGAACTATAGACTATGGTCTTAAAAGAAGTGATATTATTCCACCCGACTATTTTATCAACGACGGTGATACCATAAAATTTGGGAACTCAGAACTGGAAGTTATCTATGTCCCGGGACATGCTGATGGCAGCATATGTCTTGTAAACCACAAACAGAAATTTGTAATTGCAGGTGATGTATTGTTTTATGGAAGTATAGGAAGGACAGATTTGCCAACCGGTGATTTTGATGTACTTCTTGATGGTATCGTCCACAAACTGTTTTTACTTGATGACAGTTACTCAGTATACCCTGGTCATGGTCAAAAAACTGAAATAGGAATGGAGCGACTACATAATCCTTTTATCAGGTAGTCATTTGTCTAGATTGTTTACAAAAGAAGCTATTACATCAATATTCTGCTGACGCATACAGTTAAAGTGCTTCAATGGGCATTCTTTATACCCTAACTTGCTGCATGGGCGGCATTTTAATCCTTTGACTTCTGCAATCATCGAAGGCGTTTCAGGCCTTAAATATGGATACATTCCGAATTCGGGGATGGTATTACCCCAAATTGATACAATTGGCTTATTGAATGCAGCAGCGATATGCATCAAACCTGTATCATTTGAAATTACAGCTGTTGATTGACGAACAAATGATGCTGATTCCATGAGTGATAATTTACCACACATGTTTATTGTTTTGCCTGCAGTAAGATTTTCAATTATGCTTCCGCTTGCCACATCATCTTTCCCGCCAAGTAAAACTACAGGCTTATTAAGTTTACGGCAGACTTCCGCCACCATATCAGCCGGTAATATCTTCGTATTGTGATTCCCACCTATGACAAAGGCGTAATATCCAGCTCGCAGTTCAGGAAATCCTGTAATATCAACCTCTTCATCATCAGGGATAAAAAAGTCAAGACCCTTACCATCATTGACTATTTTTAGATCTTTCACTGCCTGAAGATATCTGTCAACAATATGAATACGAGGCAGCTTATTGATTTTGAGTTTCACCATTAACCACTTCTCAATATTCAGTTTATTGAAAGTGTGATGTGGCCGGTTAAGTGATAACAAAACATAGTGTGACCTCAGATTTCGATGGAGATCAATAATTATATCAAACTTCTCCTTCTTAAGATCAGGGATTACCTCACTAAGCTGCTTATTAAAAGAATGTACCTTGCTGATATTAGGATTACTTTCAACTATAGGTGCAAATCGTTTCTTGGTAAGAAAGTGTATTTCAATTTCAGGCTTTTGTTCATGAATACACCTTATAACGGGTGTTGTGAGCACAATATCTCCAATTGAACTAAATCTGATAATTAGCAGTTTGAATGACATAAAGCCTGATGTTTCAACGCAAAATTACATTAATAATCACTGTTGACAATGTAAGTCAACCATTTAGTACTTTTGCACCATGCAATTCATTGATACACATACACACCTTTATCTGGATGAATTTAGCGCTGATTGCACTGAAATAGTTAAATCAGGCATATCTGCAGGAGTAACCAGAATGATGCTTCCAAATATCGACAGCACCAGTATAGGCCCTATGCTTGAGCTAACAAGAGAATTTCCTGAAAACTGCCTGCCTATGATCGGTTTGCATCCTACATCTGTTAAAGAAAACTATCGTGATGAACTTGCTATAGTTGAAAAATGCGTCTCCGAAAGGAAATTTTATGGAATAGGTGAATGCGGAATTGACCTGTACTGGGATAAAACCTTCGCTTATGAGCAGGAGATTGTTTTCAGACATCATATTGATTTAGCACGCACTTTCGACCTCCCGCTTATAGTACATATACGTGATTCATTTAATCAGGTTATTGAAATCTTGAAGGATATAGACAAGACAGATCTTTATGGAATTTTTCATTGCTTTTCCGGTTCAGTTGAACAGGCAAAGCAAGCAATCAAATATGGCTTCAGTCTTGGATTAGGAGGAGTAATTACATTCAAGAACAACAAAATGCAGGAAACGCTAAAGCAAATTGATCTTCAGCATCTTGTACTTGAAACGGATGCACCTTTTCTTGCACCAGTTCCGCATAGAGGTAAACGAAATGAACCATCTTATATCCCAATTATAGCAGAGAAAGTAGCTGAAATAAAAGGAATTTCAATAGAAGAAGTAGCAGCAGCAACTACCGCCAATGCAGAAAGGATTTTCAAATTAGCATGACAATTAACAACCAAATACCCTCAATTCTTGTGATCTATACAGGAGGGACAATAGGAATGATAAAAGATCCGAATACAGGAGCTTTAACACCATTTGATTTTCATACACTTTACAAACATATACCCATCCTGGAGACCATAAGCTGCCATATCGACAGCTATAGTTTTGATCCTCTGATCGATTCATCAAATATGAAACCTGCCTTCTGGATAAAACTGGCTGAGGTCATCGAGGATAACTACAATAAATACGACGGATTTGTGGTACTTCATGGCACTGATACTATGGCATACTCGGCATCTGTCTTGAGTTTTATGCTCGAGAACCTGTCAAAACCTGTTGTATTCACAGGATCACAATTGCCAATGGGTGTCATAAGGACTGACGGAAGAGACAATTTTATCAATGCAATAGAAATTGCGGTAGCAAAAAACGGGGATACTCCCATGATTCCCGAAGTGTGTATCTGCTTTGAGAATAATGTCATGCGTGGAAACCGTACCAGTAAGTTCAATGCCGAGAACTTCAACGCATTTCTGAGTGGCAACTACCCGTTATTGGCAAAAGTTGGTGTTCACATTAAGTATTTTGAGCAGAACATCATGAAACCATCAAACGTGAGCCTGAAGATTCATAAGAAGCTTGATCAGGATGTAGCCATTCTTAAACTCTTTCCCGGAATAACCGAAAATGTTGTCAGAAGTACCCTTTCAATCAACGGTTTAAAAGGTGTAATTCTCGAAACTTATGGTGCAGGGAATGCCCCAACTGACCAGTGGTTTATTGATGCCCTGCGTAATGCAATTAAATCAGGAATCACTATCTTTAATGTCACACAATGCAAGGGAGGTTCAGTTGAGATGGGCAAGTATGAAACAAGCATTCATCTTGAGGGGATAGGTGTAATTGGAGGATACGATATCACTACTGAGTCGGCAATAGCGAAGATGATGTATCTGCTTGGGAAGGGTTATAAGGGCACCGAATTAGGTCAACTTCTTCAAACACCACTTGCAGGCGAATTGACTATCGAATAATCAACAGATAAAATTATGCCAACATTTAAATCACAGATCATTAATTTCCTTTTACGAAACCGTAACATCATAAACGGGAAATTTCGAAAGGAAGTATATGATATGAATACTTCAATTCAGGCATTCAGAGACGCATGCGAGAAAGGTGCAGCCCGCTTTGGGTCTGTTCCTCAAGGAGTTAATATACAAGCTGATGTGATACAAGGAATCAAATCAGAGTGGCTTCAGGTTACAGGGGCAAATCCGGATAAAATAATAATGTATGTGCATGGCGGAGGATATGTTTCAGGATCATGCAATGACCACAGGGGACTTGTATCAAAACTGGCAAAACAATGTGGTTATAACATTCTGACATATGAGTACAGGTTGGCACCTGAACACCCATTTCCCGCAGCGGTTGATGATTCGTTGACAGTTTACAAGTATCTTATTGAAGAGAGAGGGTACAATTGGCAAAACATTATGTTAGTAGGAGAGTCAGCAGGAGGTGGCTTGTTATTAGCTTTATTATTAGCACTTAAAGATAAAAGTCTGCCAATGCCTGCAGCTGCAGTATCACTCTCACCATGGACTGATTTAACATGTTCGGGTGAATCATACAGAACAAAAAACAAGCGCTCGTTAGCTCCAACCAACTCATGGTTTGTTTTTGCAGCTCATTATGCGGGAACTACAGATTTAAAGCATCACTTAATTTCACCACTATTTGGTGATCCGTCTGGACTACCACCAATTTTAATTAATTCAGGGACTGATGATGAGTTATTTGATGATGGAAAGAGTTTTTACCTGAAAGCTAAAGAAAGAGGTGTAGATATAACATTCCGGTCAGGCGAAGGTATGGTACACTGTTATCCTTTCTTTTCACCATTTTTCAAGGAAGCCAAAGAGGCAATGGATGAAATTGTAGCATTTATAAGAAAACATTTGGATAAATAAGTGAGAAGTGCTTGTTGTATTTGAATAATTATCAGTAATTTTATCGAATAAGTCACCGATAGTCATATCGAGATATTAAGATTTCAAAGGAAAACTAAATAACTTAGTAACCAGAATAATTGATAGTAAAGCATAACAAGGCGTTTTAGCAAAAAAGAGATAGTAAAAAATCATTTGTGACATTTTTTTGTAATTTAGCGCGCTGAAAATGGGTTAAGGAGTGTACTTTGAACCTGTTACGGAGAGATGGCCGAGTGGTCGAAGGCGCACGCCTGGAAAGTGTGTATACGCCAAAAGCGTATCATGGGTTCGAATCCCATTCTCTCCGCGTGAAAAATAATAAATTAACACAATAAACTGAAATAATACAAGTTCAATTTTAACAACAAAAACAATAACAATTAACTATGAAAAAATTAGTTGCATTATTGACAGTAGCCGGGATGCTCACTTTCGGAGTTATCAATACTGTTATGGCCCAGGATCAGCCAACCACACCTCAAACTGAGCAAACTGACACAACAGTTGCAGAGACACCAGACGTAGCTGCTACTCCAGCAGAAGGTTTAGTTGCTGAAGAAGACGCTCCACAATCATTCCACCAGGTATTAAAACAAAAATTTATTGAAGGTGGTGCAGGCTGGATGTTCCCAATTCTACTCTGTCTCATTATTGGTTTAGGCCTTGTTATCGAAAGAATTATTTACTTAAATCTTTCAACAACAAACACTCAGAAACTCCTCAATAAAGTGGAAACCGCACTGGAAACTGAAGGTGTAACTTCTGCAAAAGAAATCTGCAAGAACACTAGAGGCCCTGTTGCAAGTGTATTCTATCAAGGTCTCGACAGATATAATGAAGGTATTGAAATGGTTGAGAAATCAATTGTTTCATACGGAGGTGTATTAACCGGACGTTTAGAGGCAAATCTTTCATGGATTGCTCTTTTCATCGCATTAAGCCCAATGCTTGGCTTCTTAGGTACAGTTGTTGGTATGGTTGCCGCTTTTGATGCTATCGAAGCAGCTGGTGATATTTCTCCGACAGTTGTTGCCGGTGGTATGAAAATCGCCCTTATCACTACCGTATTCGGTCTTATTGTTGCTATTATCCTCCAGGTGTTCTACAATTATCTTCTTTCTAAAGTAGAATCAATTCTGAATTCTATGGAAGATGCAACCATCTCTTTTATGGATATTCTCGTAAGGAATAAAAATGCTAAAGCCTAAGCAAAATGGATACACTGATAAATATTGGATTTATTATTATGTACATTTTACTGGTTGTGGCCATTCTTGGAGTGATTATTTTCCCACTCATCCAAATGTTTGGCGATTTTAAAGCAGCTAGAGGTACATTATTTGGAATTGTTGCTCTCGTAGTGTTATTTTTCATTGCTTACTCTGCTTCTCCTGCTGAAACCGGAGAATTCTATCAGAGGATGAATGTATCACCTAACTTATCTAAGGCTATTGGAGGAGGACTGATTACTACTTATATCATTTTTGCAGGAGTAATCATCAGTATCGCTTATTCAACAGTCGCTAACTGGTTTAAATAATTTTCCTTAGAAAGGACCTACTATGGCAAAAAAAACACCTGAAATAAACGCCGGTTCAATGGCAGATATTTCCTTCCTGCTACTGATCTTTTTCATTGTAACCACTACAATGGATACAGATTCCGGTATCACTCGAAGGTTACCGCCACCACCGGATCCTACTGCCAAACCACCTGATATTAAGGAACGCAATGTTTTTAATGTGCTCGTTAATAAAAGCGACAGGTTGTTGATAGATGGCAGGTTGGGAGATATACGCACACTTAAACTTGAGACTAAAAACTTCCTGAGTAATCCTACGAATGACCCTAACCTTCCTGAAAAAAGAGAAGAGAACATTCCGGGATTAGGAATATACCCAGTTTCAAAAGGTATCATTTCATTGAAAAATGACCGTGGTACTTCGTATGAGATGTATATTAAAGTCCAAAATGAGCTTACTGCAGCCGTAAACGAGCTTCGGGATGATTTGGCAAAACAGAAATTCGGAAAGAAATTCGCTGATCTTAAATCTTCAGATGCTGAAGCTATTCAGAAAGCAATTCCGGTTCCAATTTCTGAAGCAGAACCCGAAGATATAGGAGGGAAAAAATAATGTCAAGATTCAAAAAACAAGGCGGACGTGATTTACCGACTATTAGTACCGGTTCCATGCCTGACATCATTTTTATCATCCTCTTCTTCTTTATGGTAACTACCACTATGCGTGAAGTTACTCTTAAAGTTAAAATCAAAGCTCCGGAAGCTACTGAAGTTCAAAAACTGGAAAAAAAATCTCTGGTTAGTTTTATTTATATCGGACCTCCCATCCAGTCAAAAATCTATGGATCCGAGTCCCGTATCCAACTTAATGATGCTTTCAGAAATGCTAGTGACATCGCTGAATTCATTTATGCTGAAAGAGAACAACGCGATGAAGCAGACCGTCAGTTACTTACTACCTCACTTAAAGTTGATTCTGACGTGAGAATGGGTGTTGTTACTGATGTAAAACAGGAACTTCGTAAAGTTGGTGCATTCAAGATCAACTATTCTACCAGAAAAGCAGCAGGCGCTCACGAAGTTGCAGCTGCTGAATGATTTTCATAGTTAGTTTAACATAAAGGCTGTCCTGATCAGACAGCCTTTTTTTATCAATTTATTTATCTTTCTTCCCTATTCTTAATAATAATTCTTCAGTTAGATAGTTCCTTAAAATGCTTATAAAACTACTTCCTCTCCTTTTTTAGGTATCACAACATCAGTATATCCTACTTCCTCAAGCTTCTCTTTAAATGCTGATTGTGGCCCAATTTCCCCGTGTACTAAGAATATTCGCTTCAATTGCTTCTTATCCTGATTCTTAATGTATTCAATCATCTCAGTATAATCAGCATGACCACTGAAAGCCTCAATTCTCTTAATATCAGCCCTAACCTGATATTTATCACCAAATATGGAAATTTCTTTATCGCCCCTAAGTATTCTGGCTCCTAAAGTAGTCGGTGCACAATACCCAACGGCTAATATGGTATTGCGTTTATTTTCGATATTATTCGCCAAATGATGCTTGATTCGCCCTGCTTCCATCATACCTGATGATGAAATAATCACACAGGGTTCTGATAAAGTGTTCAGTGCCTTCGACTCATCGGCAGTTCTGATATAATGCAGACTCTTAAAGCCAAAGGGATCAGGGTCTGTCTCCATAACTTCCATCACACGCCCATTAAAGCATTCAGGATGTACCCTGAATATATCCGTTGCATCAATGGCCAATGGACTGTCGAGATAGATCTGTATTTTAGGTAACTTTCCATCATTGTAGAAATTGTTAAGAGCTTGTACGAGTTCCTGTGCCCTGCCAATTGCAAATGAAGGGATTATCAATTTTCCCTGCTTGTCAATACAGGTCTCAGTGACTACCCTGAGCAATTCATCCTCAGCGTCCTGTAATACAGGGTGGATTCTGTCGCCATAAGTAGATTCCATTATAAGGTAATCGCACTGTGGAAATGGATCAGGTGATCTGAGAATACGATTTTCTGGTCGGCCTATATCACCTGTGTATCCTAAACGTATCAATCGACCATTTTCGAGTATGTCAAGATTCACAACACCACTCCCAAGCATATGGCCTGAATTGGTGAATTTTACCTTGATATTCTGGTCTATGTGGAACTTTCGGTCGTAAGGTACTCCAATAAACAACTCAAGACATTTCTCTGCATCGGCACGAGTATATAATGGCTCAACCGGTGGCAATCCCTGTCTGGCTCTCTTTCTGTTAAATCTTTCGGTATCAGTTTCCTGAATGAATCCGCTGTCAGGGAGCATGATTGCAGATAGATCGCGGGTGGCATGAGTACAAATAACCGAGCCTCTGAATCCTTGTTTATACAAATATGGAATAACTCCCGAATGATCAATATGAGCATGACCTAAGATAATGTGGTCGATTTCGATTGGCTCAAACCCTAAAGCTCTGTTCATTCCTTCGGTTTCGAGCCCTTTACCCTGAAACATTCCACAATCAAGCAGAATTTTTTTACCACTTGCTGTACTGATGAGATGCTTACTTCCGGTTACTTCACGGGCAGCTCCCAAGAATTTGATTTTCATTTACTATTCTTTACTTCTTTTCTTTGCAAATGTATAAACAAAGAACAACAATGAACTCATTGAGTTGGTTCTTGGTCCTCTACCATTAACATATTGTCATAAGCTATCACAGCCTTTATGTCGGAATACTCATAATCGTCACCTAAATATTCCTTGAGTACCTTTAGCGATAACATTCCATGATAACGAATAGCCTCCCTGATAGGCTCCAATTTATTAACATCCATCAGGTCCTCCAATTTTACCTCACCGGTTTTCAAGAATCTGCTAAGGTGATTTCTAACAGTTTGATCAGCCAGCGAACGTAAAGATGATATCTCAGCAATTGAATTGCCATCTTTAAAAAGCTTTAAACTCACATCCCATGTGCTAATTAACTTATTTTTATTCGGCTTCTTACCCGGTTTCTTTTTGCTAAGCGATTTCTTGTTTGGATTAGCAAACATCCTTGATGTAATACCCTTCTCCTCACAATACTTTAAAATTTCAGTAATAAATTCGTTACCATACTTTTTAATCTTGAACTCTCCGAATCCTGATATATACTCAAGATCATCCAGGGTGACAGGAAGATAATAGGTCATATCTGTAAGGCTAACATCCGATAGTACAATGTATGGTGGAACGTTATCCCTCACAGCCAAACCTCTTCTCACCAATCTCAGTCTGTCAAACAATGATTGATCAAAATCCTTGGCCAAGCTCTTCTCTTCATTCTCTACTTTGCTTATTGGTCTGTAAAATGATACTTTAACCTGATTTCGAATTACCGACCACCCTAAATCATTCATCAATAAAACCGGATATTTACCCTTATCCACAGACACAATTTTCTGGGTGATCATTTGACCGATAAAATCCTTCCATTGCCCTTCCGAATATTCCATCCCAACTCCAAATGTCTTAATCTGCCTGATACTATCAGAAAACTTTTGCGTACCTGAACCTCTCAGAAAGTCAATTGTACTCTTGACACCAAATCTTTCATTCAACCTGACTATAGCCGATAGTGCCATTTGTGCCTGTATAGTACCATCAAATTCTTCATAGTTAGTAAGACAGAAATCACAAGAATTACACTTTCCTTCATGCTCCTCGTTGAAATAGTTGAGTATCATTTGACGCCTGCACTTATATGCTTCAGCGAAATCGGCCATTTGATCCAGTTTCTTATGCATATTACGTGCAAATTCTCTGTCTTCATCATTAATCAAATAGCTCAATTTTGCCACGTCACTCCGGCTATAGAACAATATTGCATCTGAAGGTAATCCGTCACGTCCGGCCCTCCCTGTCTCCTGATAATAGCTCTCAATGTTCTTAGGTAGATCAGCATGGATAACAAACCTTACATCCGATTTATCAATCCCCATTCCGAATGCAATAGTAGCTACGATAATCTCAATACGGTCATTAATAAAATCATCCTGAATTGCGCTGCGTTCTTCAGCTGTAAGGCCTGCATGATAACATTTAGCGCTATAACCTGCAGCAACAAGCCGCTCAGCAAGCTCTTCGGTTGATTTACGTGTAAAACAGTAGATTATACCCGATTTGCCTTTATTCTTGTCAAGATAAGCCGGGAGAAAGTTATCAAAGTACAACTTATTCTGTACATAGTACGAAATATTAGGGCGGTTAAATGAAGAGATGAATCGGTGGTTCCCTTTGAGATTAAGTTGTTTTACAATATCATCCCTAGTAATCTGATCGGCACTTGCCGTAAGGGCGAGAATAGGAACATCAGGATATTGTGTTTTTAGTGAATTCAGTAAAAGGTAATCAGGTCTGAAGTCATGCCCCCAGTGTGATATGCAATGCGCCTCATCAATTGCTATCAATGATATTTTATTATCGCCGGTAATTGCTTTTAACGAGCCTTGTGTTGATATACGCTCAGGTGCAATATAGAGTATTCTGACTTTGCCTTCATTAATCAATTGCATAATTCGTCGCTGATCATAATGCGACAATGATGAATTGATATATTCGGCAGCTACACCACTGGTTTTAAGCGAATCGACCTGATCCTTCATCAGTGATATAAGTGGTGAGATTACAACAGCAATACCTTCAAGAATCAGGGCAGGAATTTGGTAACAGATTGATTTTCCTCCGCCTGTAGGCATAATGACTAATGAGTCATTACCAGCCAGACAATTATCAATTACTTCGCGTTGTTGTAATCTGAAATGATCATAACCAAAATAGTGTTTGAGTGCATATTCGGGAGTCATGGTGGTTGTTGTGAGGAACCAACAAATGTAAAACAAAAGCTACCTGAAACAAAAAGATTCTACGGTTAATACTCAAATGAATGAATCAGGGTGTTTAATGTTTAATTGTATACACCAATAATATATTAAACATGCTTTTCCTTTGCTTACCCAGCAGAGTTGGTAATAGCAGAGATAATTACCACCTAATAATAAGATTTGCTTGTACGATTGTTTAACCAAATGGCTCGGATTATTACAAATAGTTAAACACTGCTATAAAAAGAGAAGAGGCTGTTTTTTACGACAGCCTCCTACATTTATTTATTAATTAACCAACTTATTAATTGCAACCGCAGCCGCAACCACACGAAGAAGCAGGTTTCAGAACGCCGAGTTCTTTACCAACCTTTGTGAAAGCAGCAATACATTTATCCAGATGCTCACGAGTATGAGCGGCTGAAACCTGAACACGGATACGTGCTTGTCCTTTAGGTACGACAGGATAGTAGAAACCTATTACATAAATACCTTCATCAAGAAGTTTAGCGGCCATTTGCTGTGAAAGTTTAGCATCATAAAGCATAACTGCCACAATAGCGCTTTGAGTTGGTTTGCAATCGAAACCTGCTTCCATCATCTTCTGGCTGAAGTAAGCGGTGTTCTCATGTAATCTATCCTGAAGTTCATTGGTTTCGCTCATCATATCAAACATTTTGATACCGGCAGCTGCAACCATTGGAGGGATAGAATTTGAGAATAAATAAGGACGTGAGCGCTGGCGAAGCATAGCAATAATTTCTTTCTTTCCTGTGGTAAATCCACCAATTGCACCACCGAATGCTTTACCTAAAGTACCTGTGATAATCTCAATTTTACCACGGAGGTTATGTAATTCAGTAACACCACGACCGGTAGCTCCTACAACACCTGCTGAATGGCATTCGTCAACCATGATCATTGCATCGTATTTTTGAGCAAGAGCATAAATTTGGTCCATCTTAGCAACATTACCATCCATTGAGAATACTCCGTCAGTAACGATAAGGCGGAAGCGTTGAGCCTGAGCAGCCTTGAGTTGCTCTTCCAGATCGGCCATGTCAGAATTGTTGTATCTGTAACGTACAGCTTTACACAACCTGACACCGTCAATAATTGAAGCATGGTTGAGTGAGTCGCTGATGATAGCGTCGTCTTCGCCCAATAAAGGTTCAAACACACCACCGTTGGCGTCAAAACAAGCAGCATAGAGAATTGTGTCTTCAGTTCCAAAAAACTCGGCGATTTTAGCTTCGAGAGCTTTGTGGAGATCTTGAGTACCGCAAATGAACCTTACGGAAGAGAGTCCATATCCATGAGTATCGAGGGCTTCTTTTGCAGCAGCGATCAGCTTAGGATTATTGGAAAGACCAAGATAGTTATTAGCACAGAAGTTTAATACTTCAGCACCTGAGTTAACTTTAATTTCTGCCCCCTGTGGAGTAGTAATAACCCGCTCATTCTTAAACAAACCGGCTTCTTTGATTCCGTTTAGTTCTTCTTGCAGGTAAGCTTGAACGCGATCGTACATAATTATTATTTTTTATGTTTAATGGTTGTTGTTTGATAAATAACAGTGCGCAAAGATATTATTTTTAAACAAGACAGGGATTGTTTTCCTGATAAATTTAGCATTTCTTAAGGTAATTGATTCTCAATATTTTAGTATGAAAATTAATGTTTTGCCTGCCTGAATAATATTTAGGCTTTTAGCTAAAATATTGTATTTTTGCCGGCACTATTGTGAATTGATTAACAAAACCGATAAATCAAAAAAACCAGATGAAAAACATTTTAGTTATTGGTTCCGTGGGCCAGATTGGTTCAGAACTCACCCTCGAACTTCGTAAACGATACGGCAATTCAAATGTTGTTGCCGGCTACAGATCAACAAAACCTACCGGTGAACTCCTTGAATCAGGCCCGGCTGAAATAGTTGATGCTACCAACATGGAGCAGATAGTTAATGTGGTTAAGAAATATAATATTGATACTATTTATAACCTTGCTGCTATCCTTTCAGCAGTTGGTGAAAGCAAACCTCTGGCAGCATGGAATGTTGGAATCGGAGGCTTGATGAACTGCCTTGAGGTTGCCCGCGAATACAAATGTGCTCTATTCACTCCAAGTTCAATTGGTGCTTTTGGTGGTGGTACTCCTCTCGATAATACCCCACAGGATACAATTCAAAGGCCGCAAACTATGTACGGTGTAACCAAAGTTACCGGTGAGTTATTAAGCGACTATTATTTCAAAAGGTTTGGTGTTGATACACGTTCGGTTCGTTATCCGGGAATTATCTCTAATGTTACCCTGCCTGGTGGTGGTACAACAGATTACGCTGTTGAAATTTATTACGAAGCAATCAAAAACAAGAAATTTACCTGTCCATTAGGAAAAGGCACTTTCCTCGATATGATGTATATGCCCGATGCAATAAACGCTGCTATTGATCTTATGGAAGCTGATCCGGCAAAATTAGTTCATCGTAATTCATTTAACGTTACTGCCATGAGCTTCGATCCTGAGATCATTGCAAACGAGATCAAAAAACACATCCCTGATTTCCAAATGGAATACAATGTTGAGCCGGTAAAGCAGGCCATTGCTAACTCATGGCCAAACAGCATGGACGATACCTGTGCTCGTGAAGAATGGGGATGGAACCCACAGTGGAACCTCGAGAAAATGACTGCTGATATGCTTAAGGTTATTGGCGAGAAACATGCCAAAGGACTTATTTAAACCGCATTAGAATTAATTCAGAAAATTAAAGTTATTTTCAAAGAGGCTGTCTCAAAAGGACGGCCTCTTATGCTTTGAGCTTGTGTTCACTCATCATCCTGTAAATGGTAGTCTTTCCGATGTTGAGCTTCTTTGCCACCAGCCTGACTTTGTTATCATATTTCTGCAGGAAATGACTGATTATGCGTCGATTGTACTCTTCGAGGGTTGTTTCCTCATACAGGAAATCCTGAGTTGTACTGGTGGTGCTGAATGAAATGTCACTATCCTCAATGGTATTTGTATTAGTCATTACAGCAGCTAATTCCATGATAGCCTTGAGCTCACGTACATTGCCCGGATAATGATACTTCTGCAGTTTCTGAATAGCTGAAGGTGATAAAGACAGCTTCTTCATTTTATTCTTAGCACAGAATTCATCAACGAAGAATCTTGCCAGGAGCACAATATCATTACCCCTGTCTCGCAACGGTGGCAGGTTAATAGGGAGTCCTAAGAGCCTGTAATACAAGTCTTCTCTGAATTTACCCTGTTTAACCAATTCCTGAAGGTTTTTATGTGTAGCCACAATAACTCTGACATCAAGCTTCACGACTTCATTTCCGCCCACTCTGGTAAGTTCCTCTTCCTGAAGCACCCTGAGGAGCTTTGATTGCATGTTCAAGTCCATGTCACCAATCTCATCAAGAAACAAAGTGCCTTTATTTGCTTCCTCAAACCTTCCGATTCGTCTGTTAGCAGCTCCGGTAAATGCGCCTTTCTCATGACCAAACATCTCACTCTCAATAAGTTCTTTTGGTATAGCTGTTACATTGACCGCTACAAAAGGCTTTTTAGCACGGCCGGAAGCAAAGTGAATTGATTTAGCAACCAATTCCTTACCGGTTCCGGTTTCGCCATAAATTGAAACTACAATGTTAGTTTTAGCAGCTTTATCAATTAAAGTGAATACTTTATTGATTGCCACACTGTTACCTTTGATCAGATTCCCGGCCTCATATTTCTTTCCTATCTCTTCTTCCAGAACGGCGATCTTCTCCTTAAGCATCAGGTTTTCCCGAAGGTTTCTGGTGATATTCCATAGCCTTTCCTTTGTATCCTGATCTTTCAGGATATAATCATAAGCTCCTTTTCTGAGCAATTCAATGGCTGTTGCCAAATCCTGTTGTCCGGAGACAATAACTACCGGAATTTCAGGATTAAACTCCTTGATTTGCTTCAGAACCTCCAATCCTGTCATATCAGGCAGATTATAATCGAGCGAGACAAGGTTTGGATTTTTGTAGAGATTTCTGATTAAGCTCTTCCCATCAGGAAATACTTCAACCAGATTGTCGGGATTAAGTGACAAATGATATGATATGACCTTCGAGAATATCAGATCATCCTCAACCAGAAATATTTTAAAAGGCTCTGCTGACATTTTTCGGATTTTAAGCAAATTAAATAAGAAGATCGGTCTCTTAAAGTACTAAATTACATTTTTTCTCAACAACGAACTTATATCACTATTTCATTTTGATAAATATTTAGAGTCCTGTCTAAATTCAACTTAGCTGATACGGTAATTTAATTAAGCTACACTACTTGCTAAGTTAGAATACATACAAAGGACAATTATTGATTAGAGTATTTTGTTTCAATCTCAGATAATAATTGAAGCACCTCATCCTTTGTTGAGGCAGTCATTAGTTTCATTCTGTAAGGTTTAAAATCAGGTAGTGCCTTGAAATAATGCGGATAGTGCCGTCTGATCTCAAGAATGGCAGTAAATTCTCCTTTCCACTTTATTGAATCAAGAAGATGTCGTCTGCAAACAGCTACACGTTCCTGCAAGGTTGGCGGAGCTAATCTTTCACCGGTTTCCAGAAAGTGGGTGATTTGTTTGAATATCCAAGGATTTCCAACCGTAGCCCTGCCAATCATTATACCATCAACTCCATAGTCATTCTTGGCTCTGATGGCTGAATCGACATCAACAATATCCCCGTTACCGAGTATTGGAATCCGCATTCGTTGATTGCGTTTAACTTCACCTATTAAAGTCCAGTCTGCTGTACCTGAATACATTTGTGCTCTAGTGCGTCCGTGAATTGTCAATGCTGCAATACCAAGATCCTGCAGTTGTTCAGCCAGTTCCAATATGATCTTGGAATTCTCATCCCAACCCAGCCTGGTCTTTACAGTCACAGGTTTCTTAACTGATTTTATAATCTCTCTGGTAATTTCAAGCAATAAAGGAACATCCTGCAGTAAGGCTGAACCACCACCCTTATTTACTATTTTTCGAACCGGGCAACCAAAATTAATATCTATAAAATCAGGATCAGCCTGTTCGGCTGCAAGGGCAGCATTGACCATGGAGCTGACTGTATTGCCAAACAATTGAATTCCAACCGGTCGTTCTTCCTTATTAAAATCAAGCTTTTTTAAGCTTTGAGCAACATCACGTATCAAACCGTCTGCTGCTATAAATTCGGTTATGACAGCTGAGGCACCCATCTCCCTGCAAATCAATCGGAAAGGGGGATCAGTTATATCCTCCATCGGAGCCAGAATCACAGGGAACTCGCTTAAGTCAGTACTTCCTATTTTCATAAGTAATTGATAGCTTGCAAAATTAGTAATTAAGCAGGCAAATGGATGGTAACTTTTACCACCTATTTAAACAGTGTCTAAATTTTCAGTATGAATAGTCGTAATCATCTAAGGTTTACGATATTTGACTTAAAATTTGAACTCATTCAACAGATCACTTTCATTATCAAATAAATGAAAACCAGACGTGAATTTATTAAGATATCTGCTTTGACTATAGGAGCTGCGGCTGTAGCATCACAGGCTGATAAGCTTGGCCTCGGGCAACCACTCTTTGCATTGGGAAAAGAGGAGCAGAAATCAGATTCGATCCGTTTAGTCCCGACATATTGTGAGGTTTGTTTCTGGAAATGTGCTGCATGGGCACATGTTAACAACAACGGGAAGGTCATAAAGCTAACCGGCAATAGTTCTGACCCACAATGTAATGGTCGACTCTGTCCGCGAGGTACAGGTGGCATAGGGATGATTTATGATGACGACCGTTTGAAAACTCCTTTAATAAGAACAGAAGAAAATGGCAGGCAGACGTATCGTAAAGTATCGTGGGATGAAGCACTCGAATATATTGCGACTAAGATGAAAACCATTGCTGCCAAGCATGGTCCTGAGAGCATTGCTCTGTTTCATCATGGTTCGGCAGGTAATCATTTTACACATCTGTTAAAAGCGTTTGGTTCATCAACAATTGCTGCACCATCATATGCGCAATGCAGAGGGCCAAGGGAAGTAGGCTTCGAAACAACCTTCGGAGCACAGGTTGGAAGTCCTGAGCCAACCGACATAAGAGATACGCGTTGTCTGGTTCTAATTGGTTCTCATATCGGTGAGAATATGCACAACTTGCAAATACAAGAATTTTCTGATGCAGTTGATAAAGGAGCAACTATTATAACCGTGGATCCCCGACTCTCAATAGCAGCCAATAAATCGAAATACTGGCTTCCGATAAAACCTGCAACCGATATTGCCTTACTGCTTGCATGGATACATGTGTTGGTGTTCGACGAACTGTATAATAAAGAATACGTTGAGAAGAATACTACCGGCCTTGATTTATTAAAGGAACATGTTAAACCATTTACACCCGAATGGGCATATGGAATTACAACCATTGAACCTGCCGTTATTCGTCGTACAGCAAAGGAAATGGCCGATGCAGCTCCGGCGGTTATAGTACACCCCGGGCGACATGTAACATGGTATGGTGATGATGCTCAACGCTCGCGAGCAATTGCAATCCTTAATGGCCTGCTTGGCTCCTGGGGAGCACGAGGAGGCTTCTTTATGAAAGAAGGTGCACCTATACCCGGATTCCCACATCCTGAATATCCAAAACCGGCATGGTCATGGCAGGATCTGACAATCAATAAATATCCATTTGCCACTATGGCAGTTACAAATACTATCATTGATGCAAGCATCGACTCAGAAGAGAACCCTCATCCTGTTAAAGGTTGGTTTATAACAGGTACAAATCTTCCGGTAGCTATTCCATTGCCTGATAAAATGTTGCAAGCACTTGAGGATCTGGAACTGGTGGTTGTAGTAGATACCATGCCCACTGAAGTAACAGGGTTTGCCGATGTTGTACTCCCTGAATGCAGTTATCTTGAACGGCACGATGACATACGGAATGTTCCCCACCGTGAACCAACTATTGCAGTAAGAATGCCGGCCACTGAACCAATGTGGGAATCAAAACCGGCATGGTGGATTGCTAAACAGATTGGTGAAAGGCTCGGACTGCACGATTACTACAATTTTAATGATTATGAAGAAGTAATACAGTGGCAACTCGAGCAAATGGGCTTTTCACTTGATGAATTAAAGAATCAGGGAGTAAAAGTCCTGGAGAGAAGAAATTCAAATCCTTATATTGATCCTGATACGCCTCAGCAATTTAACACCCCTTCAGGGAAAGTGGAATTTTACTCAGCATTACTTGCATCTGCAGGATTTGACCCGATACCTGTTTATACACCTCACCCTGAACCCGGGCAAGGTTATTACAGGCTGAATTATGGCAGAGCACCTATGCACACGTTCAGTCGAACAGCCAATAATGCATATCTAACCGACTTGATGGATGAAAACACCATATGGGTGCATCCTCGTGTGGCAGCTATATGGAATCTTGAGAATGGGAAGTATGTTTATCTGAAAAATCAGGATGGTATTGTATCATCATTCCCGATAAAGGTAAGAATCACCGAAAGGATAAGATGGGATTCAGTATATATAGTGCATGGTTTTGGACATGACCGTAAAGAACTGTCACGTGCATATGGCAGAGGAGCCAATGACACCCAATTAATTACCAATGTATTGATCGATCCACTAATGGGGGGAACCGGAATGAGAGGGAATTTCGTCACGTTCGTGCCTTCAAATGAAGAAAAGGAGGTTAGCATATGAGATATGCAATGGCAATTGACACACTGAAATGTGTGGGATGCAGCGATTGTGTGATCGCATGTCAGCTGGAAAACAATGTGCCTCTTGGCTTTTGCCGTGACTGGGTAGTTGAAAGTGTACATGGTACCTATCCTGAAGTTGGCTTGGAAATTCGATCAGAGAGATGCAACCATTGTGAAAATGCACCTTGTGTAAGATGTTGTCCTACAGGAGCAAGCCATATAATCGACGGTGGGATAGTTGTAGTAACTAAAAATAAGTGTATAGGATGCGGAGCATGCATTCAAGCCTGTCCTTATGATGCAAGATATTCACATCCTGGAGGTTATATCGATAAATGTACTTTCTGCAACCACAGGATAGATGAGGGAGCTGCTCCTGCCTGTGTGGCTGTTTGCCCAACAAAATGCATGTATTTCGGTGATCTTTATGACGTAAATTCCGGTATATCAAAAATACTGGCCACCCGAAAATACAAAACCCTGGCTCCTGAAGCAGGTACTAATCCACAGATCTTCTATTTAGTATGATTATTAATGTGAAAGAAAAATGAAAGAAGAACTATTTATTAGCGGTCGGGCTATTCCTAATATTGATCCGTATCTGAATATCTGGCATTGGCAGATTCCAATGTACCTGTTTCTTGGAGGATTAGCAGCCGGTATCCTGTTTTTTGCAGCTCTTTTTACAATAATGGGAAAAGCAGAAAAGATGCCTGCAACAGTAAAAAAAGCTCCACTTATAGCACCAATAGCACTAATCCTGGGCTTACTCGCTCTTCTACTTGATCTTAAACATCCTCTTTATTTCTGGAGACTATACACTACAGTACGAATTGAATCGCCAATGTCGTGGGGAGCTTGGGTGCTATTGGCTATTACGCCACTTTCCTTTATCTGGGTGGCAACATATGCGAAAGAGCTAAGGCAGGGGTGGAAATGGAAATACGGATTTTTAGATAAACTGGAGGCTTTCTTTATCAAGAACCGTATATGGTTAGCATGGGCAATCATTGTCTTATCCGTAATTCTGGGCATCTATACCGGTATTTTGCTTTCAGCTTTTAATGCAAGACCATTGTGGAATACAAGTATTCTTGGACCATTGTTTCTAGTATCAGGTATGTCGACCGGTGCGGCAGTTATCATGCTCATGAGTCGCTCAACGCAAGAAAGAAGATTAATGAGTGGCATCGATCTTTTACTCATCGTAATTGAATTATTCTTCATCACCCATATGATTATGGGCTTCCAGGCAGGCTCACAAACACAGATTGCTTCAGCTATGCTATTCCTCGGAGGACCTTTTACTGTTCCATTTTGGGTATTTGTCGTCATCCTGGGATTAGTTTTTCCTGCATTGCTGGAAGTTATGGAACGATTAGGGTTCCATATGCCTGTGGTTGTTCCGGCAGCATTAGTATTGATTGGGGGACTAATTTTCAGATTCATCATGGTTGAAGCAGGCCAGATAACCAGATATCTGTATTGACGAGTTAGCACAAACAAAGAGAAATAAGATTATTGAAACCAGTAAATAAATCATTATGAAAAGAGATGGCAGCTATTATTTAAATCCATATTTGGGTGGAATAATGCTGGGTTTAGTATTATTAGCAACCTATTACATATCAGGCAGAGGGCTAGGAGCTTCAGGAGCCATTAAAAGTACTGTTATTACAACCGTACATGCTATTGCACCTGAACATGCCGAGAAATCAGCTTACTATAACAAATTCCTGAGTGATGACTCTAGTCCAATGAATAACTGGCTGGTCTTCGAAGTATTAGGAGTCATTGCAGGAGCCTTCTTCTCAGGTGTGTTATGGGGAAGACTGAAAATCAAAACTGAACATTCACCAAAAATTACATCCAAAAAGAGAATGATTGCTGCTCTGGTTGGAGGCGCATTATTTGGGTTGGGAGCCCAACTAGGACGTGGTTGTACATCCGGTGCTGCTTTAAGCGGTATGGCTGTACTTTCATCCTCAGGTATAATTACGATGATGGCCATATTCGCATCGGCTTACCTCTTCTCATGGATTTTCAAACGACTCTGGGTTTAATTTTTAATAAGAAACTTTATGACAGCACCTCTTATACCATTGCAAGAAATACCCGAAGCCTGGAATAATGTACTTGCTTTATTGTTGGGTATGGGATTCGGGTTTACACTTGAATCTTCAGGATTTTCATCCTCAAGGAAGATTATGGGAACTTTCTTCGGATACGATTTTGTTGTGTTGAAAGTATTCTTCACAGCAGCAATAACTGCAATGACAGGTATCATCTATTTTGACTATATGGGATGGATGGATGCTTCATTGCTCTTTATCAACCCTTTATATGTCTATTCGGCCATCCTCGGCGGACTTATTATGGGTGCCGGATTCTCACTCGGCGGGTTCTGTCCCGGAACCGGCATCTGCGGAGCTGCCATTGGGAAAATTGACGGACTTGTATTTACACTTGGACTTTTTCTGGGAGTGTTTGCTTTCTCTGAAATGTTCAGTCTCTTTGAAGGTATATATTACAGCACAAATCTCGGTGACTCAAAGATATATGATCTGATCGGAATCAAAGAATCAGTCTTTGCGGCACTACTGATAATAGTAGCTATTGGTATGTTTATCGGCTCATCGTGGGTCGAAAAGAAAGTTCAGAAAGTAAACTATTAAGACATGGAGAGAAATTACATCATACTCATTGTTATTGCAATAGGACTGGCAATAGGTATTTTATTCATGGATAAAACAAGACAACCTAGTGAAACTGATCCTGCAACACTAGCGGTTTCGTGGAATGATCCATCAAGGTTCCTTAGCGTGGATGAAATCACAAAACGCATTATTCACAATGACCCCGGAATTATGCTGATCGACATTCGTCCCGAAACACAGTTCAATAGCTACTCGATACCGGGTGCAATTAATATACCGATGGATTCCTTACTAACTGACGGATCTCAGGATATTCTTACTATACCGGGTATTGACAAGGTACTATACTCTAACTCAGAGGTCTGGTCAGATCAGGCATGGTTGATTTGCAAGAGGATGAAGAACAACTCAGTATTTATACTGCAGGGAGGCATCAATGAATGGTTTGATAAGATAGTAAATGTGAAAGAACCATCCGTAACTGCTCCACAGGAGGAAATGGATAGATATTCATTCAGAATAGGTGCCCGACAGTATTTTTATGGATCAAAGGGAGAAGCTAAAATAACCGAGAAGAAACCGATTAACGTAATACCTGTTAAACGAGTTCAATCCACTGTGCCTGCAGCAGGGGGATGCTGATTTTATTAATCAAAGAATATCATTACTTAGCTAAAACCGAATAATCGAAATCAATAAATCATTGAGATGCAGAAAGATACTTCAAATAACCTCAAATGGGTCCTACCGACCATACTCATAGTAAGTATATTGGTAATTGTCATTGCTCTCAGAAGTAGTAAATTACCCTATGAACTCTCAAGTGAGCAAATGCTCTCCGAGACATTAAAACAGGATAATAAATTAGACAAGAATACACTTTCCTCAGTAACAAACTCACTGCTTATTGATTTAAGACAACCTCTTGAGTACAATCTTGGACATGTTGAAAATGCAATCAACATACCGGCAGAAAAGATATTCGGCGATGAGTATCTTAGAATTTTAAATGAGATGGACGCGAAAGGAAATGTAATCATCCTTTATTGTAATACTCCCCAAAAAGCATCAGGTGCATGGATGATGCTTAAACAGATTGGCATTAAGAATGTCAGATATTTTAACGGCACCTTTGAGCAGCTGGTTTCAAACGATGAGTTAGCAAACTCAAAATACAATGAAAGCCCTGCAATTGATACAGCATTATTAAAGTCTATAACATCAACAGTAAACTCCTCTACTGAGAATAAGCCAAATAAGCAACCGGTGCTATTAGTTCCACAAAGAAAAGCACCTGCTTCTCCAACAGGAGGAGGTTGTTAAGAACCGATACTACTTTCTCTTGCGTCCAAGCGTTCCTTAAGCGTTTCCTAAACGATTACGAAGCGTTTTTATAAACGCTTAAATATTGTCTCAACAATGTTAAGAAAAAGTTTCGATGCATGAGATGGTAGTTGTTCGAGGTCCTTTATAGTTTTATTTTCCCGCGAAAGAATGCAATCAACTTATTATCACAGTGTCGTATCTTCTTGATGCATTTTATTGCAGTCTCTTTATGCTATGATCTATGCATTTGGGACTCCCGTCTTAACTTACATATTCCTTCTGTATTGCCCACCCACATTAAACAGTGTGTTGGTTATGCTTCCCAAAGTGCAGTATTTTGATGCTTCCATCAGTGTCTCAAAGACATTATCACCATTTGATGCAACAGCTGAGAGATTATCAAGAGCATTAGCGGCTTCTTTCCCCCAGGCTTTCTTCATATTTTGTACTACCTCAACCTGATGGTCCTTTTCTTCCTTAGTGGAGCGAATAACCTGCTGCGGAATGATTGTAGGAGAGCCCTCAGATGAAAGAAAAGTATTTACACCCATGATTGGTAATTTGCCTTCATGTTTTAGCTTTTCGTAGTAAAGTGACTCTTCCTGTATCTTACTTCGCTGGTACATGGTTTCCATTGCCCCAAGCACCCCTCCCCTGTCTGAGATTCTTTCAAATTCCTTAATTACAGCTTCCTCAACAAGATTTGTGAGCTCTTCGATAATAAATGAGCCTTGTAACGGATTCTGATTCTTAGCCAATCCAACCTCGTGATTAATAATCAGTTGGATTGCCATAGCTCGGCGTACAGATTCTTCGGTAGGAGTAGTTATGGCTTCATCATAAGCATTAGTGTGAAGTGAGTTGCAATTATCATAAATAGCGTAGAGTGCTTGCAGGGTTGTACGGATATCATTAAAGGCAATTTCTTGTGCATGCAACGACCTTCCTGATGTTTGGATATGGTACTTGAGGATTTGCGAGCGCTCATTAGCTCCATACTTGAATTTCATGGCCTTTGCCCAAATAAGTCGGGCAACTCTTCCCATAACGGCATACTCAGGATCAATTCCATTTGAAAAGAAGAATGAGAAATTAGGTGCAAAATCATCGATTTTCAATCCTCTGCTCATATAATACTCTACATAAGTAAATCCATTTGCCAAAGTAAATGCCAACTGTGATATCGGATTAGCACCTGCTTCGGCAATATGATATCCTGAAATTGATACTGAATAGAAATTCCTGATGTTATTTTTGATGAAATATTCCTGCATATCACCCATAACCCTCAAGGAGAAATCTGTTGAGAATATGCAGGTATTCTGAGCCTGGTCTTCCTTTAGAATATCAGCCTGTACAGTACCTCTTACTTTTGAAATTGTATCAGCTTTTATCTTTTCATAAATATGCTTGTCGAGAACCATATCACCTGTAACTCCAAGTAACATCAATCCAAGACCGTCATTCCCCTCGGGCAGCCTGCCCTGATATTGGGGACGCTTTACTCTTTTTTCTTTGTAGATTTCGGTAATCTTATTCTGAACTTCCTGCTCAAGACCATTCTTCTTTATGTAAATTTCGCACTGCTGGTCGATGGCTGTATTCATAAAATAGCCTACTAATGTAGGTGCAGGACCATTTATAGTCATTGAGACAGAAGTAATTGGATCAACCAGATTAAAGCCTGAATATAACTTTTTTGCATCATCCAAACACGAAATTGAAACTCCTGCATTGCCAACCTTTCCATATATATCGGGTCTGATATCAGGATCAGCCCCGTAAAGAGTGACTGAGTCAAATGCTGTTGACAACCTATGGGCTTTCATTCCTTTGGAGAGATAATGGAATCGCTTATTGGTTCGTTCAGGACCACCCTCACCCGCAAACATCCTTGTGGGATCTTCATACTCCCTCTTGAATGGGTAAACACCTGCGGCATATGGAAATTCACCTGGTACATTCTCTTTTAGCACCCACTTCATTATATCACCCCAACCTTTGTACCCGGGCAAGCTGACTTTCGGGAACCTGACGTTTGACAAGGATGTGTTATGCGTCTTGATTCTTATCTCCTTATCCCTCACTTTGAAAATGTACTCCGGATCATAGTAACGCTTTCTTATCTGTTCCCAGTTCTGAAGTTTATTATAGTTTTCCCTGCCCAGCTCTTCTTTGGCAACATCAATTAATGAATTAAGTTCTTCCGGCACTGAATCACCAGATTCCTTAATTGATTTGGCAGTAATCTCATAAGAGTGCAATCTTCCGGCAATTGCTGACATTTTTTCGGCATACTCATTGTAATTCCTCACTGTCTCAGCTATCTCGGCAAGGTAACGGACTCTATGGGGAGGGATTATATATTGTCTTTCTATTCCGGTATTGTTATCAGCTAATGGCCGGTATTGTTTTCCAAAGCGGGTATTTATCTTTTCAATCAGATGAGAGTACAATTCATTGACACCGACATCATTAAACTGTGATGCCATTGTTCCAAAAACAGGCAGCTCATCAATCACTGCATCCCACAGCTTGTGGTTACGCACAAATTGTTTCTTCACATCCCTAATGGCATCCTCAGCACCACGTTTATCAAATTTATTGACAGCTATTATATCGGCATAGTCTAGCATACCAATTTTCTCCAATTGAGTAGCAGCCCCAAACTCAGGGGTCATGATATAAAGTGAAAGGTCACTGAAATCGATGATCTCCGTATCACTTTGTCCGATGCCACTACTTTCAAGCATTATCAGATCAAAACCGGCACTCTTCACCAGGCAGAGTGTATCCTTAATATGCTTTGATAAAGCCAGATTTGCCTGTCGGGTGGCCATACTGCGCATATAAATGCCTTTATGATTTATGGCATTCATCCTGATTCTATCGCCTAATAATGCACCTCCGGTTTTGCGTTTAGTCGGGTCAACCGATATAATCGCAATCTTAATCTGTGGATTATTATTTACAAATCGCCTTATGAGTTCATCAATTAACGAAGACTTACCTGCACCACCTGTACCGGTCAGTCCGATAACAGGCGTCTTCAATTCATCACACCGAGCCTCAAGTTGCATCAATATCTTATCAACATCTTTAACGCCATTTTCAATAGCGGTGATCATCGAGGCGATAGCTTTGTGCTCTCCTTTTACAATATCTTTTGCAGCAATACTTTTAATGTTTCCTGTAGGGAAATCGCATTTACTCAGCAAATCATTAATCATTCCCTGAAGCCCCATGTGTCTGCCATCATCAGGAGAGTAGAGCCGGGCAATTCCATATGCATGCAATTCTTCCAGTTCTTCAGGTAATATGACACCCCCGCCACCACCAAAGATCTTAATGTGACCACAGCCGGCTTCTTTGAGAAGGTCATACATGTATTTGAAGTACTCCATATGCCCGCCCTGGTATGAAGTAATTGCAACAGCCTGTACATCTTCCTGAATGGCGGTGTTGACAATTTCATTTACCGAACGATCATGTCCAAGGTGAATCACTTCAGCACCTGAGGATTGAAGTATCCTTCGCATCACGTTGATTGCAGCATCATGTCCGTCAAACAGGGAGGCAGCTGTTACAATCCTAATGTGGTTAACCGGTTTGTATATTTCAGTTTCCTGCATAAATGATTAAATTTCTTTGGTTTATCCCCGAAATTGAGGCATAAGAGTCACCGCAAAACAATTAACCCGACATATTAGTTCATCATTTTGCTTGGAAGGCACTCCAACGATTGATAAATCACATAGAAGAACATTTCAGGTTAAAATAAATATCTGTAAATTTGTGTATAACAGCCCCGGTATTTCAACACATCTATTATGAAAAGAACGCTACTTATCTTATTAGCCATAAGCATTTACTTTCTATCAGGTGCCCAGACCGAAAAGTACAGCAGGATAAAGATTAAGGTCAACCCATCAGAACTCAGGCAAATTGCCGAGCAAGGCATCCAGGTTGATGAAGGTTATTACAATTATCAAGAAAACTCATTTACTGCTGAGCTTTCACAAAGGGAAATCAGCATTCTGGCTACAATGAAATTCCCTACTGAGATTCTTGTCGATGATGTTTCTCAATGGTATATAGACAGGAATTCAGCAATTAATATTGATGAAGTAAATAAGAAGGCTGGAACATCACCATGGGATTATCCTGAGCCGGCAGATTTTGAGCTTGGATCATGCGGTGGATTTTATACAATCGACGAGTGCTATGCTGAGCTTGACTTTATGGCAGCCACTTATCCGGATTTGATTACGGTCAGACAGCCTATTTCGGATATGACAACTTTTGAAGGAAGGTCCATCTATTATGTAAAGCTCTCAGATAATGCAAACGATTCGGAGAATGAACCTCAGGTGCTATATACTGCCATGCATCATGCCCGTGAACCTATCGGTATGCAGCACCTCATATTTTATATGTATTATCTGTTAGAAAATTATGAGCACAATCAGGAAGTACGCGATTTGGTAGATAATACTGAGATGTTCTTTATCCCAATTTTCAATGTTGACGGATATGCAAGAAATATTGAGACAAACCCTAACGGAGGCGGTATGTGGCGCAAGAACCGTCGCGATAATGGCAACGGGACTTTTGGCATTGATTTGAACAGAAATTATGGCTATGCCTGGGGGTATGATAATGAGGGCTCATCTCCCTATACTTGGAGTGAGACTTATAGAGGGACTGATGCATTTTCAGAACCGGAAACACAAATGATAAAGGAATTCTGTGAATCGCATGATTTCAAAATTGCATTAAACTATCATTCGTACAGCAATTTACTCTTATATGCATGGGGATACATTCCTGAACTCTCAGCCGACAATGCTGTCTTTGCTGAATATGCCAAAAACATGACTGTTGATAATCATTATGTATACGGGCCTGCCTGTACTACAATCTATCCTTCAAATGGTGGCAGTGACGACTGGATGTATGGTGAGCAGGAGACAAAGGGGAAAATATTGGCCTATACTCCTGAATGTGGAAGTGAAAGTGACGGATTCTGGCCATATATTTTACGGATTACAGAAATTTGCCGGGAGAATATGATTCAGAGCATTCTGGCAGCAAGATATGCAGGTACGTATTGCAAAATTATCGATCAGACGCCGATGATTATTCCTGAAAAAGATTATCATTTTTCTTTCGATTTAACACGATTAGGCCAGACACCCGCTAATTATACTATCCACATTGAACCTTTGGATACTGCTTTCGAATCAGTTGGAGATCCAATTACATTATCCGGAATAGAGGTTTTACAAAAGGTAAGTGGTTCTATTCCCTTCAAACTGGCTTCTCATGTAAAAAGTGGTGACACTCTTAGTTTCGTGATTGTATACAACGATGGATATGTCACTTACCGTGATACTGTTGAAAAATACTTTGGTACTCCTGTAAACCTCTTCAGAGATGATCTTTCAACCTCAACAAATTGGACAGGCACATGGGGGTTATCTTCAAATTTACCATGGTCAGCACCATGGTGTATGACAGACACCCCATTTGGGAATTACAACAATAACACATTTAAAAGCATTGAATTAAAGACACCCGTTACATTAACCAAAGCCTCAGTGGCTGTACTTGAATTCTATGCCCGCTGGACTATTGAACGCGGATATGACTATGTTCAAGTCTCTATAAGCGATGATAATGGTAACACATGGAAAGCACTTGAAGGTCGATATACGCATCCCGGTGATATATACCAGGCCTTCCTCATGCCGGTCTATGATGGTACTTCAGGATGGGTAAGAGAGGGAATAAATATTAGTGAATACGCTGATAAACCTATTCTACTCAAGTTTACTATCATTAGTAATGAGTCGAAAACCTACGATGGCTTTTACTTTGATGATGTTTCAATCAATATTATCGACAGGACGGTTGATGCTGCATATGAGAATATTCCTGCTTACACCGCTTTCCTTTCAGAGGGGTATCCAAATCCTTCAACTAACAAAGTACATTTCCATTATGACTTAAAGAATAATTCAAAAGGAATAGTGTTAGTTACTGACCTGAGTGGAAGAATTTTAAAGAATATTAATCTTGAGCAAACTGAGGGTGAGTTGTTTATCCAAACAAATGAGTTTTCAAAGGGAGTGTATTTCTGTACATTAACGGTTGAGGGTAATCAACCTGTAACAAAGAAAATAATGGTAGGATATTAAAATATGGCAGGGTAATAAGCTATTTGATATGGCAGGGCAATTAAATATTTGATAGTATGTGAATCAAATATTAGCAAATCTATTAGATAGGAAAGCTTAATAAGATATATAGAGAGGCAGGCTTAATAAGATTTAAGACAGGGATGGAATAAAAAATACATTACTACAGTCGGTTCAGTTCATGAATCTCAAGATCCTGCAATATGCCTTCAAGTTCTTTAATTTTTGATATTACGGGTGCGAAAACAAACGAGACTGAAGGTATTTTACGAATTTGTGATTGTAAAGCTTTACTATCCTGCGGATTGTGCTTCCCTTTAATGAAAAGAAAGTAATTTGCCTGAGGAAACTGATCTATCATCTTCCCATCAGAATGGTCATTGCAGATCAAATAATATGATAACCTGTGATCATGATCATGCCAGGCAAAAAGACTATGTTCTCTGGTAATCTTTAACTTTTCATAAAACACCGGCAAGTCATCCATTTTCTCCAGTTTAAATAAAGCTTCTTTATTGAGGAAATAAGCCAGGCGGTAATCAGCCAAAATGGTAGTAATACCGATTATATCAATATCGGTTTCTGACTCTGCCGAAAGCTTTAATTTTCTGGTTACCATATCAATGATCAAAGGTAATCAAATAACCAATTCTGGCCCGTACGACTGTATGGGTATACTTAAATATCAGGAAACTAATTGGGTAGGATTGCCGTTAATACCAAGCTTCTGTACAACTTTCATTGCTGCATTTTGCTCAGCACCCTTTATAGAATAATCTTGTCCACGGCCTAATATCTCCTCATTGATCTTTACATCCACCACATATTGTTTGGCATAACCCGCACCAATTTCATCAACTACGATAAACTCAATTGTTTTCTTCTCTTTTTGAGTCCATGCGATGAGTTTACTTTTATAATTAAGATCAGTGTTTGCAAGTTCCACAAGATCAAATTGATTCTTAATAATCCTGTTTATTAGAACATTTCGTGTGAATTCAAATCCTTTATCCAGATAAATAGCTCCTACTATTGCTTCAAAAGCATCTCCTTTGATTGATCTGAAGACAGAGTTAGTCCCGGTAGTATGGATTATTAATTTATCAAGACCGAGTTTCAAGGACAATTTATTGAGTTGGGCACGACTCACAATTCGTGATCTCATCTCTGTCAGAAATCCTTCATCTTTAAGGGGATAAATTCTGAAAAGGTAATCTGCCACAACGGTACTTAAAACAGTATCGCCAAGGAACTCAAGACGTTCATTACTGACTTTAATGCCATTATACGTTTCAGCCTGTGATTTATGCGTAAATGCAAGCTTGTATAAAAAAATATTTTCGGGGAAGAACCCGAAAATATTCTTTATAGCATTATACAGTTGCTTTTCTCTTGAGAAATAAAACCTGATAGGTTTTAGATTCGTACTAAGCACTTTTACACTGAATATTTTTTAATTACAATTGATGCATTGTGACCGCCGAAGCCAAAAGTGTTGGTTAAAGCATAGTCTACTTTGCGTTTAACAGCTTTGTTAAATGTAAAGTTCAGTGCACTGTCAATCTCAGGATCATCAGTGAAGTGGTTGATAGTTGGAGGAACGATATCATTCTGAACGGCAAAGATTGAAGCGATAGCCTCAACTGCTCCAGCAGCGCCTAATAAATGACCTGTCATTGATTTGGTACTATTGATATTGATCTTAGGAGCATGATCGCCGAATAATGAGACAATACCTTTAATTTCAGCCACATCACCTAAAGGAGTAGAAGTACCGTGAGTATTGATGTGATCAATTGCTGAAGGCTCAATTCCTGCTTCCATGACAGCTATTTTCATTGCTCTGCGGGCACCATCACCATCAGGGTGAGGACCTGTCATGTGGTAAGCATCAGCAGTCAGACCGGTTCCAACAATCTCAGCATAAATCTTTGCTCCACGGGCAATAGCATGATCAAGTTCTTCAATTACGAGAGCACCGGCACCTTCACCTATAACGAAACCATCGCGGTCCTTATCAAAAGGACGAGAAGCTGTTTTAGGATCATCGTTTCGGGTAGATAGAGCATGCATAGCATTGAATCCACCAACACCGGGAGCATTAACTGCTGCTTCCGAACCACCGGTAATAAAGATATCAGCTTTACCCATCCTGATGTAATTGAATGCATCAATTATAGCATTAGCTGATGAGGCACAAGCTGATACAGTGGCAAAATTTGGACCTTTAAATCCGTATTTTATAGAAATATGCCCGGCTGTAATATCAGCGATCATCTTTGGAATAAAGAATGGATTAAATCGCGGAGTACCATCACCTTTGGCATAATCAGTAACTTCATCCTGGAAAGTCAGTAATCCGCCGATACCTGAAGCCCATATAACACCAACATGTTCAAGATTTATCTTCTCAAGATCAAGGCCTGAATCAACAATAGCTTCATCAGCACAGACCATACCATATTGTGCGTAGGGGTCATATTTGCGGACCTCTTTCCTGTCAAAAAATTGTAAAGGATCAAAACCTTTAACCTCACATGCAAACTGAGTCTTGAACTTGCTTGCATCGAACCGTGTGATCCGGTCGGCACCACTTACTCCATTTAGCAATCCTTCCCAGTATTGGGGAGCAGTATTGCCCAACGGAGTAAGTGCACCCAGTCCGGTTACTACAACTCTTCTCAAATTCATTCGGGAATTCCCTTATTTAGTATTGTTTTCGATGTAAGCTATAGCATCACCAACAGTACCAATCTTTTCAGCTTGGTCATCCGGAATAGCTATGTTGAATTCCTTTTCGAATTCCATGATCAGTTCTACAGTGTCGAGAGAATCAGCTCCCAGGTCATTAGTGAAACTAGCTTCCGGAGTTACCTCTTTCTCTTCAACGCCAAGCTTATCAACGATAATAGCTTTAACTCTTGTTGCAATGTCTGACATGTTTTTTGCTTTTTTTGGTTTTGAAGTGCAAAGAAACAAATTTATCAAATACCAAACAATATCTTTAACTGCCCGGCACCTTGATTTTTATTATAACAATCAGAAAACCAATTATATGTATGTATCTATTACTTTATTACTCTTACCGGCTATTTAATTCAAACGCTTGAATTATAATTGGTTAGACATTATGCAGTGCGCTATATTAAAATTACCTTAAAAATAAGTATATGTTTACGTACAGTAATCGATTTTCAAGAAGTAAGTTTATGCTTAATTGCACTCATTCAGGATACGCTAATGCCTGATTTACATGCCTTTTATTACGATCTACCGAATTCTCAGACTTACCAATATAAAATCAATGGTCGTATCGTCTGACTAAGTAGTGTGGAAGAAATTATATTTCGATTTCACCACTTCCATAGCAAAGACGACAGTCATTATCGTAAAGTACTCCGAACTGCCCTGCCGCTACTCCTGAAATGGGAATCGAAGAATTTAGAACTACCGAATCATCTTCAATGTTAATAGTACCCTTGGTGAAATCAGGTGTGTGCCTTATTTTGAACATCACGTCGTGTGGCCCGGCACTTCCATTCCACGGATTTTCGGAAATATAATTGAATCCCTTTAGCCTGATAACATTGCTGTACTGTGTTAAAGGATCGTAACCGTTAGATACATATACTACATTTTCGTTGCTATCCTTTTTTACAACAAACCATGGTCCCTGAGCTAAGCCCAGGCCTTTACGCTGGCCAATCGTATGAAACCAGTACCCGCGATGGGTTCCTAATACTTTGCCGGTTTCCAGTTCAACTATTTTGCCTTCCTTTTCACCAACATACCTTCTGATGAAATCATTGTAATTTACCTTTCCAAGGAAACATATACCCTGACTGTCTTTTCTATGAGCACTTGGCAATTTTGCTTCTTCAGCAATCCTTCTTACTTCAGGTTTTGTGATATCACCAATCGGAAACATAATCTTCAACAATTGCTGATATGTGATTTGAGCAAGGAAATCAGTCTGATCTTTGAATTTATCTTTTGCAGTTGAAAGGTACTTAACTCCATTGTGCATTGTTGTGGATGCATAATGCCCGCTGGCGATAAGATCAAAGTCTTTGCCATACTTTTCATTAAAACTCCCAAATTTTATCAGTCTGTTGCACATTACATCAGGATTAGGCGTTAATCCACGCTTAACTGAATCCAGTGTGTAAGCAACAACACTATCCCAATATTCTTCCTGCAGGGTTACGATTTCCATTTTCAAGCCGTACTTGCGCGAAAGCCATTTGGTAATTTCAATGTCTTCTTCTGAAGGACAATCTAAAAAACCTTCTTTGTCCTTCATGCCAATCAATATGTAAAAGATGACAGGTTCGTGTCCTTGTTCCTTCAGTAAATGAAGCATTACTGAACTATCGACTCCACCTGACACCAGGGCAGCTATGTTCATAATCAGAAAATCAAATGAAGTGCAAAATTACGATTAAAAAAGATCGCTTATATCTTGAGTACCTGTCAGATGATAAGCTTTTATGCCAACACTTCGTGCCGCTTCCACATGCACAAGAGTGTCGTCAATAAAAAGAGTCTCATGTGGTTGTAGATTTCCATCATCAAGTATAAACGTGAATATTGACGGATCAGGCTTGATTAAACCAATCTGATACGAAAACCACATCTTTTCAAACAGGCTGCTCAGCTCAAATCCGTACCTCTCTTTAAATGAAGCAGTATAACTATCGAAATGAATGCTGTTGCTATTTGAAAGTAGATATACTTTATGATGCTCTTTTAGTTTTTGTATGGTAGTTACATGATTCTCCGGGAAATCAAGGAGCATATCATTCCAAACTCTGATAATATCATCAGATGTAACACCCTCGTTTACAACGGACAGTACTGAATCAATGAAAGCTTCCTCAGTAATTGCCCCTCTCTCAAGGTCCATCACAATTGCATCATCTTTTGCACCGGCTGATTCACTATCAGGTTTATAGCCAAGTTCAGCCAGGCCGGCCTGTGTGAGCAACGGATTGATATTTAATAATACTCTTCCAAAATCAAAAACTATATTCCTTATTCCTTTGAGATCAGGTTTCGTTTGTTCCATCTTCCTTAAAACTTGAAGACAAAGATACTGAGGATTCCCTTATTATAGAAAGCAAAAGGTGAATGCTCAAAGTAAAAAGTAAAAAGTGACCACCGATCTACTTATTCAACCTAAATTACCGCACCTTCTTCATCTCGTTCGAAAAAGAACGAGATGAAGCTCAGAGACCGATCGAAACTATCGAAACTATCTAAACAATCTGATGACCTATTTCGCTAAATGGTACTTGATTGACAGCTCCTTCCGCTTAACTTCATCCAATGATTTGAAGTACTTTTTCCAACCGGGACAAAAGTTAATATGCCATCTCCAAATACGACCAACGAATGACTTTGGATTATTGTCATACTTAGTTCTGATAGGACAGTTCTCACAACTTGTCTGATTTTCCATAATGTGCTGGTTTATAAAATCTTGAAATTCTTTACAATCCTATAGATTTATTAGTAAAGGTATCAAAAATATCAGTGACAAGTGATGGATCTTCTTTTTAATACATTGAAGGCTACCTAGTTAAGATAGCCTTTAATGTATAGATTCGAAAACACCTGCTTTAATCGACAGTGATTCATTTAATTAGTACTGCCGACTATTTTTAATGATCCTTCACCAGTCATCATCAGGTAACCCTTGGTAATCAATATCCGGTGATCAGCAAAGTACTACTTTACTTTAACCACTTTTCCACACACATTTCCTTTTACAGTCCTATAATAATATAATCCAGTACTGGCTTTTTTACCTGATATTGAATTTCCATTCCACTTATAAATGGTCGTTGCTTGATTTAACTCAGGTAAAAGTGAAGCGACTATATTACCTACTGCATCATAAATCACTAGATAATTATTTGCATCAACGGTACAGTCCAGTTTTATTTCTATAAAATCACTAAAAGGATTAGGATATGATTTTACAATAGTAGATTGCTGTACGGGTTGATTATTGCTCTTTGTTATAAGATTAGTATTATAGATCTGAAATCCGGCAGCCCCATCAGCCAGATAAATATCCCGGCCTCCAACACTAACTCCAAGGGCAAAACAACCCGAGCGGCGATAGTATCCTGCGATGGTTGGATTATATGGGTCTTCTACATCAACTACCTGAACTCCTCCATTGATGTAATCAGCAACAAATGCCATGTTTTCAGTGACTACGACTGAATTTGCACCATCAGGCAAACTGCAATAACCTGCTTCTATCGGGTCATTTTTATCAGTTACATCAATAACTTCCAATCCACCATAATTATCGGCGATATATACAAAATCACCAACAACATCCAGGTCATACCCATATGCGGAAAAATCGGTAAAACGCTTCACCAGCACAGGATTCTGGAAATCAGATATATCTAAAATATATAGTCCTTTGGTATCCTCTTCTGAAAATGGGCCATAGTCGATTATATAAAGATAATTATCTTCCACATCGAGAGCCTGAGCATAACAAAATGTGACACCGGGAGTACCTCCATTAGTCCAACCCATGAAATGTGAAACAAGCACAGGATTTGCAGGATCGTCGAAATTAACAATCCTGATTCCATCCCACCAACATGAAACAAAGGCATTATTGCCTCTGACTTCCAAATCGTTGGTCATAACCGGCGAAATATACTGTCCTAACAAAGAAGGATTTGCCGGATCAGAAATATCCATAACCATCACCGGATTATTTGAACTCATACTTTCGAATATATAGACTGCTTTATCACCGGCAGTGCGTACAATTGAACCATCTGTCGCACTATAACCTACCTGAACCGGATTATTTTTATCGCTGATATCGAATACCCTGAACCCATTGTTTCCAGTATAGGCGTAATCTCCATCAACATATATATCGCTTATAAAATTGGGTAGTGGATATTCATAAGCTAACGTTGGTTCTGTCGGAGTTGAGATATCGAGTATTTTGCATGCCATGGAAGAACCGGTGAACGCCAGAGTATTTCCTGCAACAGCAAAATGTTCAGCAAAACTGTAGTAAGTAGTCACAAATGTAGGATTTGCAGGATCAGAAACATCAATAACATTAATTCCTCCATCACCTGAATAATCAGTATTGCCAATATATGCATAATCGCCTTGCACCTGCACTCTGTTGGGGAAGCCCGGAACATTGCATGTACCCTTAACTGTAATATTCGATAAATCGGTTATGTCCAGGATTTTTAATCCATAGGCGTATGAAACTACATAAACCAGACCGTTTGCAACACCAACACCAAAGACAATATCAGGAAATGTTCCTGCCACAACAGGGTTCATTGGGTCAGATACATCCACAACTGTCATTCCTCCATCGCTAAGAGCAGCAAAAATGAGATTCCCTGATTTAGCTGATGTCCATGCCAGACTATTCGGATCGAGGTAACAATTTCCAACATTTACCGGTGATGAAGGGTTGCTGATATCATAGACCTGAATGCCATCAGCTACGGCAACAATGTAAACATAGTTCCCGTCAGCATAGATTCCTCCCCTTGGAAATCCATTACTTGATCCTCCGCCTATTTTAACCGGAGCAGCCATATTGCTTAAATCCCAAATCTCAAACCCGGCAAAGTAGGCAGTTACAAACAACCGATTAGTTGCTTCATCAAAGTACATGGCATCAACCAAACCTCTTGTGCTGAATTCAGAGAGTTTCACAGGATCTGCCGGATTAGTAACATCTAATATTATAACACCAGCCCCTGATCCGACAAATTTGATATTCCCTGAAGGATTGGTGCCCATTGAAAAGCTCTGCCCAAAACCCCAGGACCCCTGATAAGAAACATTAAGCGAGTCGAATTCATACATAGGCGAACTTATCAAACTTGGCTGTAATACAATAGATTCAAAGGAGTTGTTTGGATTAGAATATTGCATCAGGTATTTCTCCATTGAACCCGATTCTTTTCCCGGATGCTGGGCTGAAGCTGCAACAATAAGAAGCAAGCATGTGATAAGAAGTAAGTAGTTCTTTTTCATAAGGCAGTTTTAGATTATTACTTTGGTGAAAATTCAAAAACTATAATTTCAAAAAGACACCATCAAAAAATAACGATGACTAATCCAAAATTATAACCCGCTTGATCTGAATCCTAATTTTGAGGGTAAACAAATGGTAAACAAAGTGAAAAATTACTATTAATTCAATAGCCTGATTATTAATTCGATAAAGAATGAATCACATACTTTTTTCAAAAATATCCACTCCGATACGGTAAACAATCCTGTGATTTCTAATCAAAAACCTCTGATGTATTCTTCAAGAATTACATCTTTATCAAGGTTCAGTTTTTTCCTGATGCGATACCTTATTGTTTTAAGACTATCGGTAGTTACGTTTAGTATTTTGGCTATTTCCTTGTTTTGAAGATTAATTTTAAGGTAAGCACATAACCTCAGCTCATTTTCAGTTATTTCAGGACAGTTTTGCTTAATATTCCTGAAGAAATCCTTGTGGACCTCTTCAAATAGCATCTTAAAATACTCCCAATTTCTTTCCTGATCGAGGTTTTCTCTAAGTATATGCTTTAATTGTGCATAACAATCATCAGTGACGGCCTTCTTCTTATAGAAATTATCGGCTATTGATGAGATGTTAACCAAGATTTCATTTTTTGTAATCAACTGCATTGTAGTGGTAGTCAGTTCCTTATTCTTAGCCTCAATCTCAGCCTTTAGGCGCAGCTTTTCGAGCTTATTAATCTTATCATCAGCTTCAATTTTTCCCTGTAAGTAGATGATTTGCAGCTCCTTTAGTTTATCCGACTTCTTAAGATTCTTATTTGCAAGACGGATCAGTGCAACAAATAAAAAAGCAACCACGATAATGAAAGTGAACGATATTATCAGAATTACTGTTTCCCTTTGCTTTACTTCGTATTTTTTCTTCATAACCATTGACTCGTTTTCGATCTTCTGAAAATCATACTTCCATTGAAGATCATTGATACTCTTAACGAGGTCGGCGTTGATAATGCTGTCTTTAATACTTATATAGTTGTCATAGTAAATGAATGCCTGCTCCCAATTATTATTCTCCTGCTCAATCTTCGAGAGTTGTAACAGTACATCCTTTTCGCCGCTTTTATTAGAGATGCTCCTGTAAACATTCAAGCTCTCATTAAGATACATCTTAGCAGAATCTGCATTACCTTTTGCGGAATATACATTTGCAATATTGAACAGAGTATGTCCCAGCAGGGCTTTCCTCTGTGTACGATTTGAATAATCTCTGACCTTAAAATAATAGTGAAGACCTTCTTCTGTATTACCCTGATCTACAGAAACAATACCCTTGTTCATCGTACACATCATTATAAAAACTGAATCGTTCAGTGCCTCAAAACCTGACAGGGCCTTATTTAAGTAATACTGAGTCATTTCAAAATCCTGCTTATTCCTGTAACAGTTCGAAATATTCAAATAAGCCACTGATTCTTGTCTTTTCTTATCAGGTTCTTTTGATAATGCAATTACTTTCGAATAATAGCCAATTGCCTTATCGGGTTCCTTAAGATGATAGTACAATAAACCAAAGCCATTAAAAACATTGGCGATATCCTTTTGAGTACCATGCTTTTCCAATACCGGAAGGGCCTCCATTAAATATTTATTGGCCTCATCAAATTCATTTTTAGCCAGATAATAATTTGCCAGCACAATCTTCATTTTTCCTGTTACCAGGAAATTCTGATGAGTCTCAGCAAATCTGAGTGCATTATGACATAAAATAAAGGCACTATCATATCGCTCCAACAGAATAAAACAAGCTGCTCTATAATAAAGACCCATTGCAAGCGATGCATTATTATTGCTTTTACCCGATAAACTGATCAAAAGATTAATTGAATCCAGACTCTTCTGTGGATTTTCCCAATAGGTGCTGTCTAAAGACTTTAATAACTTGTCGATCCGCACAATGTCACCACCGGATGACCGTTTTTCAGCGTAGTGATTTTGCCTCCACAGCAATGGGATAACTGATAAAGCACCCAATATCAGAATGACACTTCCAATAACAACAGGCTTTTTGTACCGTGAAAGGGACATTTCAGTGAATACAAGAGTAAGAGGTAAATGTAATGATTTTACTAATTGGATTATAGCAAATACATGATTGATATTTCATTCATCGACTCTCGAATTCGATATATCATCAATTAAGCACCGGTGAACACTTTGGTACACTTTAAGGACAAATCTGGCATCAAAGAAAAACCCCTTACATTTTATTGAATGTAAGGGGTTGATTCAAACTTAATTTCTGTGGGCCCACCTGGACTTGAACCAGGGACCACCTGATTATGAGTCAGGTGCTCTAACCGACTGAGCTATAGGCCCGATGTAATCTCTTTTAACAAAAGACCACAGTTTTGAGTTTGCAAAAGTACGAAAGTGTCTAAAAAAAACAACATCTTAATCCTAATTTTTTATTCCGACCTCAAAACTTATTATCTGATATCGCTTCAGAGGGTCCTTAATATAGTATTACTCATGTACAAAATTAAACCCTTACTCTCTATCTTCCTTAAAAGGTGCTAACAAGACTTCCATAACTTCATATTACTATCAATATATACATTCCACATGAACTCCACAAAAGTTACTCATTAAGTACACAAAATTTTAAATTTTGATACAAAGAATGAGTATTCCATAATTAATTTCTATTTAACCTTAACATTTAACTACATTCTGAATCCATATTTTACTTTGAAACACTAATATGTACTGTTTAACATTCCACTTCCTCTGAACCATCAATAGTTCAACAATGCTAACCCGGACAAATAATAGCAGACCTGGTACGGAGTTAGTACGGACTTATAGCGGAGAAAATACAGTGAAAATTACTGCAGTTTTGTCCTAAAAACTACTGTTTTGTTTAACGTTAATATGCGTATGTTAAACATAGTGTCCCAAATGTGGAACGCATAATTGAGCCACTTTCTAATCCATTTATCTCTTTTAAACTATTTTTTACCGATATCAAGTTACATTTAAAGGGTTTAATGATAAATATGTATTAATGAAATCTTAGATCTGCCTATAGGTCTCCTCAACCTCATAGGTCAGTGTATTCCAGGTGCTAGTCTAATGATTCATTAGCAAACAGATTTAAACAAATTAATTCATTTTAACATGAAGAACTTTTTTATTGTCCTCGCGGCATTATCTATCAATATTAATGCTCAGGCTCAATTATTCTTGGAAATTAATGCAGTGGCTCAGCCCGACAATACCTGTGCAGGGCAAAGTGTTCAACTTTCAGCCGTTGTCACAGGTAATCCTGAAAATTATACTTACTCATGGAGTTCTGTCCCGATAGGATTTAGCTCAACTGTGTCGAATCCAACTGCTGCTCCACAAGTGACAACACTTTATTCCGTAAACATTTCTGATGGAATTAATACTGAAACTCAAAGTGTTACAGTAACAGTTAAACCAAAACCTGTTATCAATCTCATTCCTGCCCACTCCTCTGATTTTGAAATTAGCGGTCCCGGGGAGATTTCATTGTGTCCCTATAAATCAATTACTCTCGATGCAGGGAATCCGGGCTGCTCATATTTATGGAATGATGGCACGACTAACCAAACCATAGTTGCCCAAACATCAGGTATCAGTTTCGACTACAAGTATTACGAAGTTACTGTTACAGACCCAGTTTCGGGTTGCTCAAACACATCTTCCCTGTCGGTTAATTTTGATTACTCTGCTTGTAGTTACGGGCTTGAAGAGAAAGCTGCAGGAAGTACTCTGAAGTTATTTCCAAATCCCTCTTCTGATGGAATATTCAGTTTTCATGCAGAAAAATTATCTGAAAATCTGATTCTTGAAGTCTACTCCTCAACCGGTATATTAGTAAAGAGTGTAATACTAAATCCCTCAAATTCGGCTCAGGTCAACTCAAAAGTTGATTTACAGGATCAACCTTCAGGATTGTACTTTGTGAAAGTTACCGGCAAATCGGTGAAAGAAATGCAAAAGGTTCTGATTCAGAGATAGTCGGTATAAAAATCGAGCTGCACATCAACAACAAAAATCTTTTTACCTTTATTCCCTGAAAAACAAGAACAATCTTACAATCACATGGGAATAAGGACTAGGCTTACTGTCATGAATTTCTTGCAGTTTTTTATCTGGGGTTCATGGCTTATCACAATCGGTGCATACTGGTTTCAAAATAAACATTGGTCGGGTGCTGAATTTGGCGCTATCTTTTCTACGATGGGGCTTTCTTCACTCTTCATGCCAGCAATTGCGGGTATAATAGCCGACAGATGGGTAAGTGCTCAAAAGCTTTATGGTATTTTTCACCTGGCAGGTGCTGCTCTTCTATTTTACCTTCCACAAGTTGATAATCCTGATCTTTTCTTCACTGTGATGTTGGTAAATATGATGTTCTATATGCCTACCATCGCTTTGGCTATCACTGTCGCTTACTCGGCCCTTAAGAAAAAAGGTCTTGATATTGTTACGGTATATCCACCCATAAGAGTATGGGGTACAGTTGGATTTATTGTTGCAATGTGGACTGTTAGTCTGTTGCATATCGAAACCTCAGCTCTGCAATTTTACGTTGCGGCAATCGCATCGCTGGCTTTGGGTTTATATGCATTTACACTTCCCGATACTCCTCCTTCACCTGACTCTGGCGAGAAGAAAACTTTTGTCACCGCTCTTGGACTAAATGCATTCAAGCTCTTCAAGAATTATAAGATGGCGTTGTTCTTCATTTTCGCCATGTTACTTGGCGCCGCCCTCCAGTTAACTAATATGTATGGAGATACATTTTTGCACGATTTTGCTAATATCCCTAAGTACCAGGATCTTATAGCCGTTAAATACCCAGCCATCATAATGTCTATCTCACAAATGTCGGAAACCCTCTTTATTTTGACTATCCCGTTTTTCCTTAAGAGGTTTGGCATTAAGAATGTGATGCTCTTCAGCATGGTAGCATGGGTCTTGCGTTTTGCACTATTTGGAATCGGTAATCCCGGTGAAGGTTTATGGATGATTATCCTCTCATGCATTATTTACGGAATGGCATTTGACTTCTTTAATATAAGTGGATCACTTTATGTTGAAACTCAAAGTAATCCGTCAATAAGAGCAAGTGCCCAGGGTCTGTTTATGATGATGACCAATGGGTTTGGTGCTTTCTTTGGCAGTTACCTGAGCGGAATAATGGTTGACAAGTACTTTTTACTTGCCGATGGTTCAAAAGATTGGCCAGGAATATGGTTTGCTTTCACCATATATGCCTTAGTGGTTGCTGTTATGTTTGCTATACTCTTCAAACACAAGCACAATCCTAATGAATTCAAAGCTGTAGTTCAATAATCTAACCGGAATTCAGCGGTTATCTGATAATTATCTCATCAGCAAAAAAGTACGACGGGTATCCGGCTGCATGATGCTCTTTTGGCAACAAACCGGCATTATGAGCTATTACTCTGATATATCTTGTAGCAATGTCATCAAACATAACTGAAAAGGTGTGTATCAGAGTTTCATTACTCATTTGAGGAATATCGTGTGTTATAGTCTGAATTGATTTATAATTAAGACCATCGTCAGACACCTGAATCTCAACATCTTTAGGCAATAATATCCAGGCATAGGAATTTTGCAGAAAGTCAATTGATATACTATTGATTTCTGTTTTGGCCTTAAGATCAATCTCAATATCAAGATCTTTTCCCTGATACCCCTGCCATCTTCCATCGCTAAATTGATTTGACCCTTTGAGTCCGTCGAGAAGTCCATTAGCCCCTCCGGCTGCATAGGCAGGTCGATAAGTGCTATATGATGAATGTAACTGCTTAAGACAGCCTATTCCTTTGTGAAGAGTTATGTGCTTTTCACTAACAGGACCTTCTTCACCATTTAAAATAGTTCGTACCCGAATAAATGCTGAGGTTGATAATTTAAGGCTGTCATGGAATACAGGGGAGTTATTAGTAGGTTCAGTTCCATCAGTGGTATAGACAATTTTGCCTTCACCAAACAAGTTTTTCATCTTTACGATTAGCTTTCCATCGTTCAGTACCTGTGAAGATTCAATAAGTACTTTTATTCCCGCCTCATTGATGTCAGTATACAGCTTATTGTAATCACTTAGGTTTTTACTAAGCCACCATGCCCTGTTTTCACGTTCCCATAACTTAACATACTGCTTTTTAATCTTGAATAAATGATCCTTCAAATTACTTATTTCATTCTTTCCCTGTGCAATTAACTCATTGTTACCGGATTCCTTTATTTCATACAGCAAAGCCCGTGTAATGTTCTTATTGGCGTTGAATGTAATTCTTTCGAGTGCGAACATTGCATTGTCAATCATGTGTTTACTGGATACCTTGCTGCTCCGGGAACAATTATAATGACCCAAATGCAAATTTGTATTATTAGTTGTGCTTTTTGACAACTCCTTTCTTAAGCTATCGGCTTGAACAATGATATACTTATTGCGTTCAACAAATGATTGCGAGGTATTATCAGTATTAAAATCAGTAATGCTGTTCCAGAAAGCCCATTCATTAAGTATACCGGGCACTTTAAGGTTTCTCAGGTTATCAATAGCCATAAGCACCCGGGATACATTTTCAGCTCCAAAGAATAGCTTATCGAAGGCAATGTTAAATGCATTGAGCTTAATTTCCCTGTCGGCAACAGCCTGATCTCCATATGCTTCCTTCAAAGGATTCCATGAGCATTCGGCACCCCAGATTAGTCCATGCCAGTTGCTATTAAAAAGATTATGACCATTATCGTCCCAAGCTGTATTCATCATACCCATGGCACCTAATTTATAACCATCCCTTACGTAGTTTGAGATGTTGGTGACAGCATTTGACATACCGGGCCATATTTCATTCCAGCAACTTACCCCTGGTGCCATCATGAACTCGTAACCGGTATTTTTAAATGGCATTATTGCATCATCAAAGCTTTCAGCAGCATGATATCCCCACGAAAGAATAATCAGATCGCGGGGAAGTTTCTCAATGATACCGGGATTATTAACTGCAATATCGCCCCACATCATTATCCTTTTGCCATATGGTTTTATCAGTTGGTCGATTTTGTTGATATGCATGGCATATAATCCATCAATACCAATTTTTTGGGCAAGTGACTTTGATTTACCTTCACCAAGTCCGAATGTTTCGTCACAATTGATATTAAAGAATTTACTCCTGTATGAAGGTACTACCTCAGCATAAGCATTTTTAAGGAAATCGTAAGTTAGCTCACAATCAGGGTTAAGGATATCTTCATTTTCTCCCATCGAAGCATAAAAAGGATTGGCAAGTATCTTTGCCATATGACCGAACGATTGGAAGTTACCAATCATCTCGATGTGATATTTTGCTGCGTATTCTGTTAATTCACTGACTTCTTCAGCTGATAATCCATCAGCAGGTGCAATATCAGGATAGGTATTAAGTTTGAAGACATCTTCAGTGTACAAGGTGAAGAAGTTCTGTTTGTAGGCTGCCATTTGGCGGATACAATGCTTTAAAAAATCCATCGATGGAATAGGACCACGACTGATGTCATCCATCCAACCCCTGTATCGTAATGAAGGCCAGTCTATTACAACAAGAGATGGGATACTTCCTTTATTTGCGGTTTCAATTAACTGCTTTAGGGTCTGAACTCCATAAAACAAGCCTGCTTCAGTCTTGGCTGCAACTATAATCTTCTTGCCATCGTTACTAATAATATATCCTTCCTCATAAGCGTCCTGAGGGAGATTAATCTTCAGATCATTCAGTATTTTATCAATTGGCTTATCCCTTTCAATCAGGCCCAACAGTATATCACCATTTGAAGCTGAGTGAACTACTTTCGAATGAAAATTATTATCTGACAGTGTTTCCTGCAATTGCTTCACTGAAAATTGAGTCTCCTCACATGCACCTTTCGAGAAGTATATTTTTAAAGGATCACTGATACTAAATGATCCTGAGCCGAAGGTTATCTGCTTAGGCTGAGGTATAAGATAAATGTTTGATTGTGATAGAAGTAGAATAGGCAGATTGATTAAAACGAAAAGGGTAATCAACCGGTAATGAACAGAAGATTGGATTTTCATGGGAAAAGACTTAACCAGGCTAACTTGATAAAATTACAAATAAACAGAAAATCCCTTCACCCTATCATAAGATAGGATGAAGGGATTTGCAACTATTGGAGATAAACTTTTAATGAGTCAAAACAAGATAGAGTGCGTGAATTACGCCCGGTATCCAGAATAAAAGCGTCAAAACTACGTTAAGCCAAAACGCATTATTTATATCCTCAAATAATAAATAAACTGCCAACGGAGGAAGAATAAAGCTTAAAATAACCAGCAAAATGGTACTAACATCAGCGGCAGCAGGTGCAGCAGGCAATGTAGCAGGTGCCATTGCATTTAACTCTTCCGAACTACTAACAACTGTTTCAGTGTCAGCTACTTTTTTCTTACCGGCATATGCAGCTTCTGCTACGTTAACAAATCCAAGAGCAAATACCAAAACCAGTAAAGTGACTGCAATTTTTGGAGTAAAAAGTTTCATAATTTTACATTTTTAGCGTTTAACAACTCTGTAATAAGTGTCTTAATTCATGAATAAAATTAAGCAAAATACAATTGTGCCATTCATCCTGTGCATGTTTTTTTTACTAACACCTGCGATAAACTCAGCTCAATCGAATACTTTTTCGGGAGCAATTGTTATCGGGAAGGCTGAAGTAATGAGCTATCAAATTGTATATGAGATAACTAAAGACAACACTATAAGCGGATACTCGCTGTGCGATGTAAATGGAAAGCAGGAAACCAAAGCAAGTATTAAAGGCAAGTATTTTCCGAAAAACAGAAAACTGACTTTCCGGGAAATGGAAATTCTCAGCACCAAAATGGATATTCCTAAGGATGAATTCTGTTTGATGAACGTTGAAGGACAGCTATCAAAGAAAGACGGTAAAAGCATCTTTAACGGTAAATTCAGTTCCAAAGCACATAGCAACGAGATTGAATGCGATTCAGGAAACCTGGTATTACTATCGGCTAAGGCTTTAGATCTTCTGGCAAGCAAAGTTAATAAGGCCACTGCTTCGACCAACAAGACTGATAATATCAAGAAACCTGATATTACTGAGAAGAAGGATATTAATCTGCCACCGGTACCTGCTATCAGAAATGTTATAGAGTTATCATCAGGCATGGTCAAAGAAATTGAACTTAAGGCAGATAAGGTTTATCTTGATATTGTAGATGACAGGTTTCAGGATGGAGACAGGATTAAACTACTACGGAATCAGGCGGTTATTGCCAACTCGCTGGAGATAACAAATGAAATAAAGACATTTGAATTCCAAATAGGACCAAATGAGAAAGAAACAACATTTACAATAATTGCTGAAGATGAAGGTTCTATAGCACTGACAACGATAAAAGCATCCCTGAGGAATGGTGATGAAGTGAATTTAATGATTATCAGCCTTAACAAAGGTGAATCAGTTAAATTCATTTTAAATAATAAGAAGTAGTTTTTTTGCATCTTTGCTTAACCTAACCTAATAACCATAATCCCATGTGGAGAAAATCCTCGATTATTTTCCTGGTAATATTTTCAGTATTAATTATAGCCTCTAAGTTTATCATCCCTCAAAAGAACTTCATCTCATACGATACTTTTGGCTATTATATGCACCTGCCTGCCAAGTATATATATAAAGATGTGGCTCTTAAAACAGAATGGTACAAACAAGTAAATGAAAAATACAATGCCACTCCAACCTATTTCCAGATAGCGCAGTCAAAAAAAGGTGGAATGATTATGCGCTTTTACAAGGGTATGTCTTATCTATGGACACCAGCTTTCTTTGCAGCAGACCTTTATGCGAAAGCCTTTGGATATCCTGCAGATGGATTTTCAAAACCATACCCGATGGCCTTAATATTGTTTGGCGCAGTTTTCAGTATTATTGGTTTGATATATTCCAGAAAGATTCTGATTCACTACTTCAATGAAACAATAACCACAATTGCGCTAATCCTGGTATTTATTGGAACCAATATCTTATACTTTGTAACTATCGGGAATGATACTCCCCATGGATATCTTTTCACGTTGTTTGCCGCATTTCTGTGGTATAATATCAGATGGCATGAAACCTTCAGGATTAAATTTGCAATAGCAATGGGCATCCTGCTTGGTTTCATTATTTCAATCAGACCTCCTGATATTTTTATTGCAGCATTTCCGATTCTTTGGGGAGTTTATAATATTGAAACATTAAAATGGAAGATTCAGATAATCAGGAAGAATTTCCTTCAAGTAGTTTTGGTAGGTGTTATAGCTGCATTATTTTTCGTTCCACAATTGCTTTATTACAGAATTTATGCAGGTGAGTATTTCCTGAACATATATGATGAGGCAGCAGTAACATTCGATTTTTTAAGTCCTCGCTTTTGTTATGTCTTGTTCGGTTTCCGTAAAGGCTGGTTAATCTATTCTCCTTTGAGTATCATTGGATTCATCGGTCTGGTGATTGTTTACCGCAAATTCCGGGATTACTTCTTGCCTGCTATAGTTTATCTTTTTCTGATAGTGTATGTGATTGCTGCTTTTAACAGTCTGGTAAGTTATGGGTGGAGAGGTTTTATTCAGAGTTATGCTGTACTGGTACTACCAACCGGTTTCTTTGTGGAATATATGCTCAGACGCCCGATGTGGTTAAAAGCAATAACAGGATTGGTTATATTATTCCTCATAGGCTTAAATATCCTGAAAGCATATCAGGTTCAGATGGGAGTAATTAATGGAAGTCGCATGACCAGAGATTATTACTTCAGGGTCTTATTTAAGACTAAAGTTACTGATGAGGATCGTAAACTCCTCATGGTTGAACGGTCGGTTACTGAAATTGACGTTATTCCGGGTGATATTAAGTTCAACAATATTGAATTATACACCCAAAAGTTCAATAACATTATAGTAAATGATACTGCTGCTCCCCAGCCCTATGAGGGTACCGGAATGTTTGAAATGAACCGGCAGGTTATGTATTCACCCGATTTTATAAAGCCTTATAATGAGATCACTAAGGAGTATTATTGCTACTTAAGGGGTATAGCTTATGTATTCTCGTGGGAAGATGTGACAAATGACCTATTTGTAGTTATTACAACCTTGAACAATAAGGATCAGCATATAAAATACAGGGCTGCTTCATTCAATGATGATAATAAATTCGTTCCCGGCAAGTGGAACAGACTTATTCTCGACTACCAAACACCTGAAATTTACTCAGGTAAAGAAAGGATTCAATCGCTGGTTTGGTATAGGGGCAAAGGTAAGGTATGGGTAGACAATTTTACTGTCATGGCCTATACTATAGATGACTTATAGAAGTGATAATCCGGAATAATGTGGCATACTATTTCTCGCTTACTTCTTTAAGCTTATTTAAAGCACGTGGCCACGATTCCTCGAAGTAGGATTTGTATTCCTTCAATCCTTCGAGTTCTACGATGAAGACAGTCTTCCCCCCATCTTCCTGCAAGATATACTCTTCTGTAGCACCGGCCCATTTCTCCACTTCAGGACCTGAAGTGACCTCATCACCATTCTGAAAAAGCCCTATGTGCTCAATTAAAATATTACGGTTGGGTATATTTTCACGTATCATGCTTACCATTCCGCCCTGATTACCATCCTGGTCTAAACCAAGAAAAAGAATCTTAGTCCCCTTTTCCCAGTTACCTACAAAACATGATGCAGGATTAAACTCTGCAGTCCATTCATTATAAAGAACTTTATCAACTATTGCATTATATACTTTGCTTGCATCTGCATTAATTGTAATGTTGAATCTTAGAGTGCCAGTATCATCTATCGATTCAACATACCGTTTAAAATTATCCAGTATAGACTGCCATCCTGATTTTTGGAGATCATGAGGATTTTCATCTTCAGGGTCAAAAGTCTCGATAACGGTTGTTTTTTCACCATTGCCAATGAAATCTATATTCACTTTTCTCCCATCCTCAATAGTGTATGCAATGTTTTTTGGATAGTCAACATTAGTATAGGTGCCTGAAAAATCAAAGCCGTTACTACCATCTTTAGCTTCCATTCGTGAAGTAAACTTTCCTCCTATTCTTAAGTCATTTTCAGCTCTTGTAGTATGCCAATCGTTTGATGCGGCATTCCATTTAACGATGTGCCCGGGATCAGTCCATATCTTCCACACTTTTTGAGGAGATGCGTTTATTTGAGATTCCACGGTGATAGCTGTATTTCCAGGAGTTTCCATAGGTGTTTGTTTTCTGATTTGTTAATGTCAAATTTTCAACGAATGAGAGATGCTGATTATATCTGAATAAAACCACATGTAATATTTAATAGTTCACTTAGCGGGATGAAAGATGAGGATTATTTTTCCTCTCAGTATTTAATATTTCTATCGCCAGGATACGATTTAACCGGTTATCATAGTGAGTCAGGTCTACATAGCAAGATGCGCATGAATCATCTATTTCTGTGATATCGTAAAATGAGGGAAGGTTCCACTCTTGTAGTATCAATTTCATTTTTGGAACGATATAATTTATGTTTGCATAAAGAGGTGTATTGCTAATTAAAGAGGTATCCTTCCAGAAAGGGTTATCATAACTCAGAATTCCTACTGGTTGATAATAAATGCTAAAGGGTACACCAAAAGCATCAGATATTTTTAGCAGAAATTGGTAATTGTACCGGTACATTTCCCTTAATTCCGAAATAACCTGATTTAGTTCGACTGTGTCTATCTCATTATGGAGGCTTCCTAAATGTGTTAGTTGAGCATACTCTAAAGTTTTGAGAAGTCGTGCTACAGGCAATTGTTTGAATACCTGATTGACTGTTAGTTTCGTTGAAGAATTGTTATTGCTTACTGTTACATTTTCCGAAATGGCAATTGTGTCCGTAGGATGAAAGTTAGTATTTAATATTCGGGTTACATCATTCAGACCATCAATGAAGATCACCCTGGAAGGAGTGTACCCCATTTTAAGTAATGAAAGTAACTTATCAATTTCATTTGATTGATTAAAATCATGACCCCCAAAGTTTAAATAGGTATTTGAAGTATCAAGCCTGTTCAAATAAGCTGTTATAGTTTCATCATCTTTAACTCCATGTCCGAAAGTTGTTGAGCCTCCAAACACCCAGACAGCCCCGTTGATCAAAGATTCTACATTATAGCTATTCACTTTCTGATCGAATCTAATACCTTCTAAACCAACATTATAATCGTCCCAACTGGCTGGTGAGTCATCAAAATCATTTATATGGTTATGATTCTCCGATTTTCCATCATGAAGCTTTATTGGGATGAAAAGAATTATTGCTGCAATGAAATTGATGAGACCAAAGAGTACTATTAAATTTAATAATATCAGGGCAACCCCTTTATATTTTCTTAGCAACCATGACAAGAATTTCTGCTTTTTAAAGATAATCCCCCAGCCTATTACAATTAGTAATATAGAGATGAATAATATCCCGCCAAATATTGTGGTAGTATAATTTGCATTAAATAACCAGCTTACCAGCCAGGGATTCAAAAGAAGTCCGATAACAATAAAGGGAAATCCTGCTAACAGATATTGCTTTACTGAATTCTTCATTTTAATACTCTGCCTTGAATGCTTGCTTCAATTAATTATTACTCACCTGTCTCATCATATGGAGCATCAACAGGCTTTGATTGCGGTGATCCTTTCTGTCGCAGGAATATAGATAAGACAACTATTGCGAAGACAGAAAGGAATTCACTTTGCCAGTTTTGGAATGATTCAAACCAAAATCTGCTTTCAGTGAGATATTTCATAGTATTTATAGTTGGTTCATGATTTAGCACTCTCATGAGATTTTCATCTCTTAGACTTCCATAGAGATGTAGTAACCAGGAAAGAATAAATAGTATGAGCAATGAGATACTTAGTGAATTCTCATAAAGTCTTAAAATGAAACCACCTTTTTTCACAGGCCATGGGGCATCTTTCTTTTTGGAATTAGGCTCTTTATCAACTTTATTGTTTCCTTCGAGTTTCTTGGATTCAGATGATCCTTTTTGCTTTAAAGAGATTGCCAGTATAACAAACAATGCCATTTGAAGAAATTCACTCTCCCAATTCTCAAATGTAGCCTGAAAGAAGTGGCCTGATGAAAGATACTGACTAAATGTTAATGTAAATGCCGGTTCCTTTTCATTAATCTCTTTAATCAATTCATGATATCCTGTGAATGCCTGTCCTAATATAGTTATAAGAAATAAAAGAAAGAAGACAATAGATAGGCCATTTTCCTTTAGAAATCTTTTCATATAGAACATATCAGGCTAAAACTAAACGGCAAACACTCTCAGATTGTTCTTATTTAACTAATTTTACAGTGTTAACCTTCTACTATGGGCACTTTTAAACTATTCCCCGGTATTTCTAATGGAAGCAGATTACTATTACTCATCGGACTTATCATTCTGGGAGCATCACTATCAGTTGGAGTTGCCTACCTGGTGACTATACTACTTATTGGCAAAGAAGCATTGATGAGTCCCGATTTAATGTTAAATATCGGATTTATCAGGATCATGCAGATCTTAAATCAAATAGGAATTTTTATTCTACCTCCGCTGGCTTTAGCATTCTTTACGGAAAATAATGTTAGATCATATCTGGGTTTTAATATTCCTAAAGGGTACCATATCTTTATCACTCTAATGCTAATAATAGCAATGAGCCCGATAGTGAGCATCCTGATGGAAGTTAATGAAAGCATGCAGTTACCCGAAAAATATCAGGTAATTGAAGAATGGATGCGCACCTCTGAAGATAAGGCAAATGAGCTTGTTCAATGGATACTTTCATTTAATGACCCGCTTTCAATTACCATCAATATCTTCATGATAGTATTGTTACCGGCAATTGGTGAAGAGCTGCTTTTCAGATCAGTTTTGATACGGATATTCAAAGGAATGTTCAAGAACATACATCTTGCAGTGTGGGTTTCTGCAATTCTTTTTAGTGCTTTTCATCTGCAGTTTTACGGATTTCTGCCAAGAATGTTTCTAGGACTGGCTTTTGGCTATTTGTTTATCTGGAGTGGTTCAATCTGGGTGCCAATGATTGCGCATTTCATTAACAATGGTACAGTGGTAGTGATCACATATCTAAATTCAAACCAGATGATCACGAAAACACCTGAAGAATTCGGGCAGGTTGATTCACCAATCCTGATAATTGGTTCGATTGTTTTAACAGCGCTGATTGGCTATTTCTTTTATTTGACAAGGAGGACAGATCAATTGTTCCCGGCACCTGAAATTGATGAGCATAACTATGATAGGTCATAAATCAGTTGCTAATGAATGATTTAGCTGTTTAGATATGTACTTAAGCCAAAAGCAATAAAATCTTATTTTTGCCAATTAATTGATTACTATGGAAAACAAAGTTCTGATATACAACACTCTTACACGAGCAAAGGAAGTATTTGAGCCATTGCACCCACCTTTTGTCGGATTGTATGTTTGCGGTCCAACCGTATACGGTGATGCACATTTAGGGCATGCAAGGCCGGCAATCACCTTTGACCTGGTTTTCCGTTATCTGAAACACATCGGATATAAAGTCAGATATGTGAGGAATATTACAGATGTAGGTCACCTTGAAAATGATGCTGATGAAGGAGAGGATAAGATAGGTAAGAAAGCCAAACTCGATCAGCTTGAGCCAATGGAAGTGGTTAATTATTACACTAACCGCTACCATGAAGATATGGATGCCCTTAATGTTTTACGACCCAGCATAGAACCACATGCTTCAGGACATATCATTGAGCAAATTCAGCTTATTGAGCAGATACTCAAAAATGGGTTTGGGTATGTAAAAAATGGTTCGGTGTACTTTGATGTTGCAAAGTACAATAAGGAACACCATTATGGAAAATTATCAGGACGTGTGCTTGATGATTTAATGGCCAATACCCGTGAGCTTGAAGGACAGGAAGAAAAACAGAATTCCTTTGATTTTGCACTATGGAAAAAAGCCCAGCCGGAGCATATTATGCGATGGCCTTCTCCATGGAGTGATGGTTTCCCCGGGTGGCATCTTGAATGTTCTGCAATGAGTTCACGATACCTTGGAAGTCCATTTGATATTCATGGAGGTGGAATGGATTTACTCTTCCCACACCATGAATCAGAGATAGCGCAAAGTGTTTCAGCAAACAGTGAGGAACCCGTCAGATATTGGATGCATAATAATATGGTCACTATTAACGGGCAGAAAATGGGTAAGTCGCTAGGCAATTTCATCACCCTTAAGGAGTTGTTTGCCGGTGAGCACAAGGTTCTCGCAAAGCCATACTCACCAATGACAATTCGTTTCTTCATACTGCAGGCTCATTACAGAAGCACCCTTGATTTCTCAAACGAAGCATTACAGGCAGCCGAGAAAGGCCTTGACCGACTGATGAAAGCATATGCTTTGATTGATCAGCTTAAACCAGGAGTGAAATCAGACTCAAACATTGATCAACTGCGCCAAAGTTGCTATGATGCAATGAATGATGACTTTAACAGTCCGATTGTAATTGCCAATCTCTTTGAAGGTGTACGTATTATTAATTCTGTTCATAATAATCTGGAAAGCCTGACTGCTGAAGATATTGCTAAACTGAAAGAATTGTTTGTAGTTTTCGTTACTGATATACTCGGGCTTAAAGAAGAAACCGCTGAATCAACGGGTGATGAAATATTAGATGGGTTGATGAACTTAATCATTGATTTGAGAAAAAACGCCAGAGCATCAAAGGATTTTGCAACATCCGACAAGATCAGAAATGAACTACAGAATATGGGAATTACATTAAAAGATACACGCGAAGGCACTTCGTGGGAAATAGATAAGTAATCAAACACAACCATTTATGAAAAGATTAGTTAGAATAGTACTGCCAATTGCTGTAATCGCTCTGCTGGCAGGTTGTACACAAAAGAAAGCAAACATGGAAGCTGAATTCAGAGATTTCATACAAAAGTATGAGTCGACTATCTCACCATTGCAGACCAAAGCTTATACAGCTTATTGGAATGCATCAATCACCGGCAAGGATGAAGATTATGCTCTTGCTGAAAAGTACAATGTTGAACTGAATAATTACTACACAAATAAAGAAGAATTTGAACTGTTAAAGAAATTCAAAAACGAAGGCAACATTCAGGACACCTTGTTAAAGCGTGAGCTCGATGTGCTCTACTATGCCTATTTAGGTAACCAGATTGACACTACTTTGCTTGCCCGCAAAATCAAAATGGAAATTGACATAGAGAAAAAATATTCCAATTTCCGTGCTGAAGTTAATGGTAAAAAGCTTAGTGACAATGAAGTAGAAGAAGTACTCAAGACTTCAACCAACAGCAAGGAACTTGAAGCTGCATGGATGGGCCATAAGAAAATAGGCACAATTGTTTCGAATGATATCATTGAGTTGGTCAAACTCAGAAACACTATAGCTAAAGAGCTTGGATTCGATAATTATCATTCAATGAGTCTGCAACTCAGCGAACAGGATCCTGCCGAAATAAGTGCCTTATTTGATGAACTGGATAATCTTACACGTGATTCATTTATTCAACTCAAGGATGAGATTGATACATATCTCTCAGCCCGCTTGAATATTCCAAAAGAACAATTAATGCCATGGCATTATCAGAACAGGTTCTTCCAGGAAGCTCCTGCTATTTATACTGTTGACTTAGACAAATATTACACTTCACAAAACATTGAAAAGCTTACCGCCGATTATTACTCTTCAATCGGAATGGACATCAGCGATATCATGGGAAATAGTGACCTGTACGAAAAACCCGGTAAGAATCAGCATGCCTACTGCATTGATATTGATAATAAGGGTGATGTAAGAGTGCTCTGTAATATCAAACAGAATTACAACTGGATGAACACAATGATGCACGAATTCGGACATGCAGTTTATGATAAGTACATCGACAGAGATCTTCCATTTGCTTTGCGTAATCCTGCTCATACATTCACAACTGAATCAATAGCTATGCTATTTGGAAGAATGGCATCAAATCCTCAGTGGATGCATGATCTGAATTTGATATCAAAAGATGAGGCAGACAAAATTGCCCCTGATGCTTATAAAGTCCTTCGACTTGAGCAGCTTGTCTTTAGTCGCTGGGCCCAGGTAATGTACCGTTTTGAGAAAGCTATGTACGAAAATCCTGATCAGGATTTGAATGCACTATGGTGGGATATTGTTGAAAAATATCAAATGATAAAGAAACCGGAAGGAAGAAATGAACCCGACTGGGCAAGTAAGATACACATTGCATCTTTCCCTTGTTACTATCATAATTACCTGCTTGGTGAATTATTAGCATCCCAATTGAATTATTACATTACTTCCGAAATACTGCACTCAACCGATTTCATGAACCAAAGCTTCTATAATAATAAGGAAGTCGGTAATTATCTCGTGAATAAAGTATTCAAACCAGGTGCAAGGTATGAGTGGAACGATATGATTGAGAAAGCCACAGGTCGTAAATTATCAGCTCAGTATTATGCTGATCAGTTTATAAAGTAATCGCTTTTTAGACTTTAAAAAAAGGAGGCTGAACTTTATGTGGTTCAACCTCCTTTTTTTTATTTTGCTAACATCTGCTTGATTTGCCGTTTATTTTGCTACCAACTGCTAATTGCTGTTTATCTGGTTAACAACTGCGTGATTTACTTTCATATTACGCACAACAGCTTGAACTGATTCCTATTCCTAATTTACGCTCAACAGCTTGATTTAAGTCCAATTTTGCACACAACAGTTTGATTTTCCTCCACTTAGAAATATGATCGAATATGTCCGAGCGTTCAATTCACTGTTCATTACCGTTCACCAAAATATTAGCGTTAGGTACACGAGAATTTTTTTAAGCAATAATTTTTTTTCATCTAAAGTGTTTACAAGTCTCAATTTTCTAGTTATCCGGAAGCCTCCGGAATAAGATCATATCTATTCTTGTAAATATGTGCAACAAATTTGGCACAATATTTTATAAGGAGTAATTAATCACCAATTTACAATCACTTTAATTGAACAAGCCATGCGCACACAACTTAGCTTAGTTATCATAGGATTGACATTACTCCTCAGCTCATGCGAAAATGAGTGGGTAGACGTAGTCAAAGGGTCGGGACCTGTTGTTAGCGAAAACAGGCATACTTCATCATTCAAGGATTTGTCACTTTCAATTCCCGCAGATGTTTATATTTATCAAGGTACTGACGAAGGAATTACAATCAACGCACAGGACAATATTCTTGATGTTTTAAGAACTGATGTTCGTCATGGTGAGCTTGAAATAAGATTTGCCAAAGGAGTTGTTGCTAAACGCTTTGAGCCTATTAAGATCTTTATTACTACTGCAAATCTGGAATCAGTACGCATCTCCGGCTCAGGCAGTGTTATGAATGAAACTCCCATAGTTACTGATCAGATGAATATTAAGATTTCAGGTTCCGGTAATGTTATTTTGCATGAACTTGATACATATTGGTTGGAGGCTGATATTTCAGGAAGTGGAAAGGTTAATATGTCAGGAATCTGCGACGAGCAGAATCTTAACATCTCAGGTTCAGGCGATATTTATGCTTATGGCCTACTGAGTAAAACAGTTGAAATTAATATAAGTGGATCAGGTAAGAGTGAAATTTCAGCATCTCATTATCTTGACGCTACTATCAGCGGAAGTGGAAAGATTTATTACAAGGGGAATCCTGACGTACATTCACACATATCAGGTTCCGGAGCTATCTATCATGTTCAATAAAATATCATGTTCAATAAAGTAGTACTGTTTCCCAATCCGGCTGCCGCAACAGCCGGATTGTTTTTTTTTCCTAATTTAAACTGGTGAAAATTAGCTAACCCTTAAAAGACAGGATATTCATCTTTCCTGAATTTAATGATCTTCAACCCGGGATGCTTTTTAATGTAAGATTTAATAATGTGTCTGGTATCCCGGTTGTCCTCAAATTTCTTTATACACCCATCAAGTGATTCAGGATCAGTTGAACATGCATCCACATACCCGAACCCTGTATACCTGCCTCCTTCAATTTTTACTACGGAATATTCATCAGAAGTCCTGCCTTTTTCAATGATATAGAAATCAGAGTCTTTGAAGCCCATCTCCCTGATTGCCTTCTGAGCTCGTTTATTATAGCTTTCAGGAGATTCTTCCCCTATGCAGGCACCTTTACACTGTCGGATTGTGTAATGAAAGCAAGCACATGTTGTATTGTATAAACCGCAGAGTTTCTGACAAAGCTCATACTTATCAATAAGTGTATAGAGGAACTTCTCAGCTGTTTTATGTGATGGAAATGAAGCTAAGGGAATATTCCCATTAAGTACTGATCCAGCATAAAAGCAGACATATCCATCCTCATTCTTATAGGAAAAGATGCTGTAAGCATATACAGTTCTTCGTTGTGCCCGGTTATAGGGAGGTCTGAGTTTCTTTATTTCATTCGATTCAAGCAATAAGGCGAGTAATTCACTTCCGGTAACCTCATAGGATACTGAGGCTATCCGATTCTTCATCTCGAGAGCCTTTGATGTATCCTGATTTCGAAAATGCTGTTGAATACGTTCATACATATTATTGCTCTTCCCCACGTAAATGATATTTCCACATTCATCATGAAGGTAATACACACCGGTTTCCTCAGGTACATCTTTAATAATATGAGGCACCTCCTGAATTTGTGAGGTTATAGTCTCTTCATCAACTTCTAATAGCCTTTTTAAAAGCAATGTAGTAGCCAAAGCGTCACCTGCAGCCCTGTGCCTGTTATTGATTTCAATTCCGATAGAACTGCACAGATTACCCAGACTATATGATAAATGACCGGGAAGTATCTTTCTACTCATTTTGACAGTGCAGAGCGTTTGGCGCTTGTAGTTGAAGCCCAGACTTTTAAACTCATGCCTGATGAAATTATAATCGAATGATACATTATGCCCCACAAATATGGCACCCTCTGTTATTTCAACTATCATTTTAGCGATTTCATAAAATTTGGGTGCATCGGCAACCATTTCATCGGTAATTCCTGTGAGACGTGTAATCATGTATGGAATTGGTTGCTCGGGATTGATCAGTGTTGTGAATTCATCTATAATCTTCTCACCGTCAAACACATAAACGGCTATGTCAGTCAGCCTGGCTTTCTGGTAACTACCTCCGGTTGTTTCCACATCTACCACAGCGTACAAAGGCATAATGCAAAGTATTAAATGTTATCGTAATGCCTGAAGATTCATTTTGATGCGGGAAGTAAGAATATCAATTGCCACATGATTGGCTCCACCCTGTGGAACTATTATATCAGCATATCGCTTTGTAGGCTCAATGAATTGCAGATGCATTGGCTTTACAAATTTCTCATAATGGTCAAGAACCTGACTGAATGAACGACCTCTCTCTTCAATGTCTCTTCTGATAATTCTCATTAATCTATCATCAGGATCAGCATCTACAAATATCTTAATATCAAATCGTTCACGTAAACGGGGATTGGTAAGGATGAGTATCCCCTCAACAATAACTACCTCACATGGATGAACAGGAATAGTCTCAGCAGCACGGGCACATGTAAGATAACTGTATATTGGCATCCCTATCTCATTTCCTTCACTTAGTTCATCAAGATGTTTAATTAACAGACTGAATTCAATTGAGGAAGGATGATCGAAATTAATTCTTGCCCTTTCTTCAGGGCTTAGGTGTCCATTATCTTTATAATATGAATCCTGAGGTATGACAGTTACTGAATCTTTCGGAAGCCGTTTTATGATCTGTTTAACAACTGTCGATTTTCCACTACCTGACCCTCCTGCTATTCCAATGATTAGCATATTCCTTCTTACTTTCTGATTAGTATTAACAAAAGCTATAGTGTATTGAATATAAAATAAAAGCCGGACAAGTGATGACTTGTCCGGCTCAAAGGTAATTATCTTAAATGAGATATACCATTAATCAAGTTGAGTTAATAACATTTCCATTTGAACAGAATTACCTGCCCAACCAGAAAAGTTTTATGAGAGGAATCCAAGTAGGATACCTGCAGCAACGGCACTTCCAATAACTCCTGCAACATTTGGTCCCATAGCATGCATGAGCAAATGGTTTGTTTTGTCATACTCTAATCCAACAACCTGCGAGACACGGGCACTATCAGGTACTGCAGAGACACCTGCATTACCAATTAAAGGATTAATCTTGTTACCTTCTTTGAGGAATAAATTTAGAATTTTAACAAACATAACACCACCGAATGTTGCAATAATAAATGATGCTGCACCTAAAGCGAAAATACCAACAGATTTTGCTGTCAAAAATGTAGTAGCCTGAGTTGATGCACCAACGGTTAAACCAATAAGGATTGTAACAATGTCAATCATCGGGCCTTTAGCAGTGTCAGCCAATCGCTTTGTAACACCACTTTCTTTCAGCAAATTACCAAAGAACAACATTCCGAGCAATGGCAAACCTGATGGAACAATAAAAGTGGTAAGTAACATTCCGATTATCGGGAATAATATTTTCTCAACCCTTGATACGGCTCTTGGAGGTCTCATGCGAATTACTCTTTCCTTATGTGTTGTAAGTAGTCGCATTACCGGTGGTTGAATTACAGGCACTAAAGCCATATAAGAGTATGCTGATACAGCTATTGCACCTAAAAGATCAGGTGCTAGTTTAGAAGAAAGGAATATAGCTGTAGGACCGTCAGCACCACCGATAATACCGATAGCACCGGCTTCAGAAGGTGAAAAACCGAGTAACAAGGCAATAGCATAAGCGCCAAATATACCGAGCTGGGCAGCAGCACCGATAAGCATCAATTTAGGATTAGAGATCAACGCTGAAAAATCGGTCATTGCACCTATCCCAAGAAAGATAAGAGGGGGATAAATCCCTTGAAGTACCCCAAAATAGAGATAGTTTAAAACACTTCCGGATTCATAAATACCAATCTGAAAACCAGGTGTAAAGGCAATATTACCAACAAGCATTCCAAAGCCTATTGGCACAAGAAGCATTGGTTCATATTCTTTGCTGATTGCAAGATATATAAATGCCAGCCCGATACATATCATGATGATATGTCCAAAGGTCATATTGGCAAATGCAGTGTAAGTGAAAAACTGATTAAGATGTTCACTTATAAAGTTAATAAAACCGCTATCTTCCATCATTTATTCTCCTATTGTAATAAGGATATCACCTTCCATTACTGAATCACCTTTTGAAACTTTAAGGCTAATGATACGACCTTCCTTATCTGCATTAATATTATTTTCCATCTTCATTGCCTCTAGTGTAATCAGCTTTTGTCCGACCTTAACACTATCCCCTTCGCGCACATGAACTTCAAGAATTACCCCAGGCAATGGAGATTTAATATTACCGGCACCTTTTGGCTCGCCGGGCTTAGAAGTCTTTGCAATACTTGGAACGGAATCAGTGGAAGGAATGCTAACTGATCGGATTAATTTTGGAGTTTTTACTTCCTGAATTGCTCTGTCGACTTCAACTTTATATGATGTGCCATTAACATCTATTTCGGCAATATTTTCTTCTACATTATGTATCTCTACATCATAAACATTGCCATTAATGGTCAATTTATATTTTTTCATTCTCTTGATATTTTATATTTATCTATCCTTGCTTATGCTAATTTTATCTGGGTACCTGCCTCAATCCATATATTTTTGAACTCCATGGAGAGTATGTACGAGCAACTTTTTTAATAGTCAGCACAGCTTCTTCATGATCATGGTATTCCGAACGATAAAGATATAGAGCCATTGCAATTGCTGCATTCACTTCTCCGGCAATATCTGTTTCTTCCGAAATTACAGGCATTGCTTTCTCATCCTTTTTGAAAAGCTTCCTGAGGTCTAATCCATATATTCTTCTTGTATTCTTAAAGACAAAATAAAGAAGGATTAGAGCTATAAAAACTACCGACATGGCAATAAATGCCATTCCGATACCATATGGGTCAAATTTTACGAATTGCTCTCCTGCAGTAACTATAACCCCGGTATAGTTATTTGCTTTTGGAGTTGTCTTATCAAGGAATACAAAATTGGATGATCCGTCATTTTCCCTACCATACGAAACATCTGGTTTCTGCGCCGGCCAGGTAATTTCATCAAGTAATGTACGCCCGTTAACATCATACAATGCAAGGTAATTTGTATCTGCCAATGTGAAATTTAAGTGCAGGATACCTCTTGTCGGATTATTATCGGCAAAAAATACAAGATAATTTCTAGATGAAATTTTAGTTATGGGATCTCCTGTAGGAATCCAGTACTTTTTAGGATTCTTTGGATCATTGGTGAGATACATCCCGGCCATATTGACTGTATTATAGGCTGAGTTGAATATCTCAATCCAGGAGTTTCTCATCCCGTAATCGTCAACGTAGTTTGAGTCGTTATAAACAAGTATCTCGTTGATTCTCAGGTCTGCACCACTCTGACCATACGTTGTGTCAGGAGAATATAAGAGAAACACTGCAATAACTGTTGCAAGTATCTTAATTACATGATTATTCATACAACATTTCTCCTTATTACAATGGTAAGTTTGAATGTTTCTTAGGCGGATTAACATCCTTCTTGGTTGCCAAAGCCTGGAATGCCCTGATTACACGGAATCGTGTATTGCGTGGTTCAATTATATCATCGATGTAACCATATTTTGCGGCATTGTACGGATTTGCGAATTTGTCTTTGTATTCCTCCTCACTCTTAACAAGGAATTCTTCTCTTTCTTTTGGATCGGTAATTTCGGCAAGCTTTTTACTCTGAAGTATCTCAATAGCTCCCTTTGGACCCATAACTGCAATTTCAGCACCCGGCCATGCGAAGTTCATATCACCGCGAAGATGTTTTGAACTCATCACACAATATGCACCGCCATATGCTTTACGAAGTACTACTGTAACCTTAGGAACAGTTGCCTCACCGTAAGCATAAAGCAATTTGGCTCCGTGGGTAATAATTCCCCCATACTCCTGAGCAGTTCCCGGTAAGAATCCCGGAACATCAACCAACGTTAGTATCGGAATATTGAAAGCATCGCAGAACCTGACAAAGCGGGCAGCTTTCCTTGAAGCGTTTATGTCGAGTACCCCGGCGAGGTAATTAGGCTGGTTAGCAACAATACCTACCGACATACCATTGAAGTGACCGTAACCAATAACTATATTTGGAGCAAAATGTCTTTGGATTTCCAGGAATTCTCCATTATCCACGATTGAATGAATTATATCCTTAACATCATAAGGTTTATTTGGGTTAACGGGGATTATAAAGTTTAGTGAATCTTCAAGACGGTCGATTGGATCAGCACAAGGAACTAATGGGGGATCTTCGAGATTGTTCTGAGGTAAATAGCTAATTAATTTTCTGATGAGGGCAATACCTTCTTTTTCATCATCGGCAACAAAATGCGAGATACCTGATTTGCTTCCATGTACCATGGCACCACCAAGTTCTTCCTCTGTGACAACCTCACCGGTTACTGTCTTTACAACTTTTGGCCCGGTAACAAACATATTACTGGTACCTTTTGTCATCAGGATGAAATCAGTAAGAGCAGGTGAATAAACAGCGCCCCCGGCGCACGGACCAAAAATTGCAGAAATTTGCGGAACCACACCTGATGCCAGAATATTGCGTTCAAATATCTCAGCATATCCGGCAAGACTGTTTACACCTTCCTGAATACGAGCTCCACCTGAATCGTTGATACCAATAACCGGAGCACCAACTTTCATTGCCTGATCCATTACTTTACAGATCTTATTAGCAAAGGTTTCGGATAATGATCCTCCGAATACGGTGAAATCCTGAGAGAAAACATAGACTATACGTCCATCAATAGTTCCATGTCCGGTTACTACTCCATCAGAAAGGAACTCCTGTTTGTCGATACCGAAATTAGTGGAACGGTGTGTCACAAACATATCAAACTCAGCAAAACTGCCTTCATCAAGCAGCAATTCAATTCTTTCACGTGCTGTTAATTTTCCTTTTGCATGTTGGGCATCAATTCTTTTTTGACCTCCACCCAGTTTTGCCTGTTCCCGTTTATCGAGAAGCTCTTTAATCTTTTGCTCAAAAGCCATGTTATTAGAATTTTATTGTTTTGACTTATCTTCACAGAATTCGGTAAGTACTCCAAAGGTTGATTTTGGATGCAAAAATGCAATATGCATACCCTCAGCACCTTTTCTGGGTTGCTTATCAATCAACTGTACCCCTTTTGATGCTGTTTCATCCAAAACTTTCTCAAGATCATTAACTGCAAATGCAATATGATGAATCCCTTCGCCTTTTTTCTCTATAAATTTACCAATAGGACCTTCCGGGTCAGTTGATTCAAGAAGCTCAATCTTAGTCTGACCAACCATAAAAAATGCTGTCTTTACTTTTTGATCGGTTACTTCCTCAACTGCATAGCACTTTAACCCTAAAACGTTTTCATAGTATGCAATACTATCTTCAAGGTTCTTAACCGCAATACCAATGTGTTCAATATGTGTAGGTTTCATCTCTTAAATTTTTGGCAAAAGTAGAGATGATTTTCTGAATGACGAAATGTTTTGGTATTTTTATTGCAAGAAAATCAGGCTTTTCTGAATTTTCGACAGCCACATCAGCTATATATCAAATATTATATATATAGATATCAGTATATCTAAATAGCAATGCCAATGCTATTGCAAGTGCAAGCATTGAACTTCACCATATGATAAAGATTATATGCCTTCCCGGCCAAATTCCATCAAATACGATTTGATGAAATCATTTAGATCACCATCCAAAACTCCGGTTGTATCGGAAGTTTCGTAATCAGTGCGAAGATCTTTTACCAGCTTGTATGGATGTAAAACATAACTGCGAATCTGTGAACCCCACTCGATTTTCTTCTTTTTACCTTCAATAGCGGCAATTGCTTCATTTTTTTTACGCAATTCAATTTCGTATAATTGTGATTTCAGCATCTGGAGAGCTTTCTCTCTATTCTGCCCTTGTGATCGGGTTACCTGGCACTCAATGATGATACCTGAGGGTTCATGCCGAAGACGAACTGCTGTTTCTACTTTATTTACATTCTGTCCCCCGGGACCACTTGACCTGAATGTATCCCATGTGATATCCGACGGATTTATCTGAATATCAATGCGGTCGTCCACCACCGGGTAAACATAAACCGAAGCGAATGAAGTATGTCGTTTATTTGCGGAATCGAATGGTGATAATCTGACAAGACGGTGCACTCCATTTTCGCTCTTCAGGTAACCAAATGCATCTTCACCTTCAAATTCAAGGGTGACTGATTTAATACCGGCAACATCGCCTTCGTGCATATCAAGCTCTCTGACCTTATAATTATTTCGTTCACCGAATCTGATATACATGCGCATAAGCATAGCAGCCCAGTCGTTACTTTCAGTACCACCGGCACCTGCATTGATCTGGAGAATTGCATTCAGGTGGTCTTCTTCATTTCCGAGCATGTTGCGTAGCTCAAGATCTTCAATTTTCCCGAGTGCAATTTTATATTGCTGGTCAAGGTCATGCTCAGTGGCTTCCTCTGCCTCGAAGAAGTCATACATAACATTAAGATCTTCAAAAGCTACAGTTGCAGCCTCATAGTCGACCGTCCACTTTTTCTTTTCCTGTATGGATTTTAAAAGTGCTTCGGCCTTTTTGGGATCGTTCCAGAAATCAGGTTGGTGAGAAATGGCTTCTTCTTCACTGATCAATTTGATTTTCGCATCAATGTCAAAGAAACCTCCTTAAAGCATCCAGTCTTTTTTTTAGGTCACTAATTTGTTCTTTCTGAACCATATTTACTTCTTCTCCTTGATCAATTCATCGATGATCTGATTAACCAGCTCAATTTCATAACCTTTAGCAATAGCCGGTTTAGCGATTCGATGTTTAAAAAGAACAATGTTTGAGCGGTCAGTAACAGCGATTTTATGCTTTATCATTTCAACAATTCGTTCACGATATTCAGTTTCATCGATTTCGCTCAAGCCTGCTTTGATAGTTTCCTCAGGTACCTGCCTGGCTCTGAGTTCACCAATAATACGGGCGCGTCCCCAATTTTTATTTCTGAATTTACTTCCGGCATAAATTTTAGCGTATCGTTCTTCATCAATAAAGCCCTCTTCAATAAGAGTTTGAATAGCTTGGTCAGCTTCTTTATCACTTAAACCAACAGCAAGAGCATGGATTTTTGCCTCAACAAGGCAACGTTCTTGCATTGCGCACCAACGGCGTATCTTAGCGATTTCTTTTTTTAGTCCGGTCATATTGAATTGTATTAAACATTAAATTATGTTGCAAATATAACCTGTAATAACAAAGAAGCAAACATTTTTTGCCAAAAATCAGTGCTAATTAACATTTACTAACTTTTCTCAATCCACATTAATCAAATGTATTTCAAATATGAGAACGGAGTTAGCAGGTATTCCGGGTAAAATTGCACTTCCATAACCAAGATACGATGGGATGAGAATTGTTCCTTTACCACCTTCACCGAATAATTGTAATCCTTCGCTAAATCCTTCTATTACATCAGTCAATTTAAATCTTGCAGCTTCACTTCCTTCAGTAGTGTCAAAAATGTTGTGATTTAACAGATATCCGGTATAATGAACTGTGACAGTTGAGTTAATAGTTGGTTTAGGAGCAAAACCAGGGTTCGTGATTATGTAATATAAGCCCGATGATGTTTTCTGAGCAGTCAGATTTTCTTCTTTGAGATAATCGCGAATAAGTTTATCATCGTGTTCTTTTAGGTCGTCATCTTTACTACATGCCGTAAAAATAGTAACGACAATTATCAGATATAATAATCGCAGTGAGTTCATTGGGTTTTCCGAGTGTTATCTTCTTCAATATAAGTAGTATTAGTTAGTAGTTGTTTAACAAGCGTTGGAACAGCCTTACCAGCTTTCTCTTTAATAATAAGTGTGTTCGACGAGTAAGTATTGTCCGCTTTGGGATCAATAATATATACCGTACAATGTTCAGGTTTAAAGTGTATCAAACCTGCAGCAGGATAAACCTGCATCGACGTACCAATAATAAGAAGATACGATGCCTGACTTACAATTTCAGCTGCTCTTTCTATCAGCGGGACTTCTTCACCAAACCATACTATATGAGGTCTGAGTTGCTCACCCTTTTCACATAAATCACCAAGTTTCACATCGTTATATCCTATAGTATATACCAGCTCAGGATATTTCACACTACGCACTTTTGTCAATTCACCATGAAGATGCAGTACATTGGTTGAACCGGCTCTTTCATGCAGGTCATCAACATTTTGTGTTATAACATGAACATCGTATTTGTTTTCAAGTTCGGCAATTGCATAATGAGCAGCATTGGGCTGGGCATTCTTAAGCTGACTTCTTCTTTTATTGTAAAAATCCATTACAAGGGAAGGATTTCTTAACCATCCACTGTATGAAGCTACTTCCATTACATCATATTCTTCCCATAAACCATCTGAATCTCTGAAAGTTTTTAATCCACTTTCAGCACTTATTCCTGCTCCGGTTAATACTACTAGCGACTCTTTCATCTGATATTATATTTATGATTCACTATCAATTGAATTTAGTAAGTCTCTGGTTCATAAAATGATAACTGATGCACTTCTTTGAATTTAACTCTATTTATGCACCATTTGTTTCTATGAAATACGAGATTATTGCTAAGATAATAAAACAAGAATCAAATTACAAGATCCAATAACTTGTTATGCGGGATTACAAAGGTAAAATATTTGTTCTGCCGACCATTCTTATAATCAGTTGCACAAGCTTAAAAATCAATAAAAAAGGCCGTCCTACCAGGACAGCCTCTCTTCAATTGGATGGATTCTGTTATCTTAATCCTCTTCAAATAACTTCATATCATCAAGTACTCTCATTGTTACTTTAACTGACTCAGCCGATTCAACCATCATTCTGCTTTCTTCCTTGCTGAGTTTCAGTTCAATAATCTCCTCAATACCCTGGGCTCCAAGTTTTACAGGCACGCCCATGTAAACATCTTTTAGTCCATACTCGCCGGTCAGCAAAGCACAAACGGGGAATATCCTCTTTTGGTCATCCACAATTGCTTCAACCATTTGAGCTGCAGCAGCTCCCGGTGCGTACCATGCCGAGGTACCCATGAGGTTCACTAATTCACCTCCACCTTTTTTGGTTCTTTCAACAATCTTGTCAATCTCTTCCTTATTAAGAAGATCGGTAACCGGGATACCTGCAACAGATGTAAATCGTGGCAGTGGAACCATTGAGTCACCATGACCACCTAATAAAAGCGAATTGATATCCTTAGGCGACACATCAAGTGCTTCAGCAATGAAAGCCTTGTACCTGCCGGTATCAAGAATTCCGGCCATGCCAAATACTTTGGTAGAAGTCTTCCTGGCAGCTTTGTAGACTGCATAAGTCATTACATCCAAAGGATTTGAAACTACAATAATGATAGCCTCAGGTGAGTATTTGATTACTTTTTGAGTGACATCAATGACAATGCTTGCATTTGTTTTAATAAGATCGTCCCTGCTCATACCGGGTTTACGGGGTAAACCTGATGTGATTACAACTATGGATGATCCCTTTGTTTTCAGGTAATCGTTAGTAACACCGACAACGCGGGTATTGAAATTATTGATTGATGATGTTTGCCATATATCAAGAGCCTTGCCTTCAGCAACACCTTCTTTTATATCAACTAAAACAACTTCGCGGCACAGGTCTTTATGGGCAATAACATTTGCGCAGGTTGCTCCTACATTTCCAGCCCCTATAACAGTAATTTTCTTCATACTATTGTGTTTACTCTTTGTTTAGTTTAGTGTGGGTTATTATACATATGCAAATATATACTTTTTTGTTTATAACACTGACCCGCTTATATTTTTTTTACTTAACCAAAAATGATTCGGCTAAATTTTTTAGAATACAAATAGCTTTTTCCTCTCACCGCAGCTTGAACTGACAAGATAACCAAAATCATAGTTAGCCTCAAAGACAAACATAATCCCCAGATTTCTGAGCGGATCGGGACTTTTGTCAACTAACATCGGGAAATTAATGCTTCTGCCGGCTTCACTTGCAATATCACTGATTGTATAATTTACCCTGAAACCCATAGTTACTCCAAAATTGTCAGTTCCAAAAATATAACCGCCAAAACCCGCAGCTATGGAATAAAAACTCTTATCAATCACTTCTTTAGGAGCAAATCCTGCCAGTGAAACATTTCCTTCATCTTTAAATCTTACATTCGAAGTTTTCGTCAACTGAGGTCCGATTTCAAAATAAGTACCATTTCGGTTGCTTCTGTACATAAGTGCAAAGTCAAGGCCATCGATTCCAATTTCTCTGATTAACTCATTGCCTTCCACGTAGTACGAGAATTTTTGGTTAAGTGAAGTTTTCAAAACATCAAAGGTAATTTGATGTTCCTGAATAAAGTTAAACCCCAGTTTTGCACCGAAAGTATAACCGGGTGCAAACTTATTAGTCAGATCCTGGTCGTCAAAGATTTGCTTATTGTACATAAAAGATGATCCTAACCCACCTTTAACGCCCACATCAAACCATGGCTGTGCTTTAGTTACGGTAAAAAATAATAAGATTACAGCTAATGTAAATATCTTTTTCATGATAATTGGTTTTGGTTTGTGAAACAAACGTTTAAGAAACAGCAACCTATAATTACAGGTAACTGTTGTTTTTGTTTTGGTAAAGTTACTTTTTTTGCAATTCTAAATATACTTTGACACCTTTCAAATCAAATAATTATCTCTATTTTTGTCGGTTAACTGAAAGTAGCCAATTATGTATGCATTTCTTGAGGGGGTGGTTGAATCGCTGAACCCTGCGTCAGTAGTACTTAATTGCAGAGGGATAGGTTATGATATTGCCATATCTCTTAACACGTATTCATTGATAAAAGGCAAAGACGATTGCAGGCTACTGACTCATCTTGTTGTAAGGGAGGATGCACATATCTTGTTTGGATTTGCAAATGAAGACGAAAGGATGTTATTCCGGCATCTGATATCAGTATCGGGAGTGGGAGCTAATACTGCCCGCTTAATACTTTCATCTTTGTCGCCGGCCGATGTTACCGAAGCAATAGTAAACGGTAAAGTAGGTGTTTTACAAAAGGTAAAAGGCATTGGTGGAAAAACAGCCCAAAGAATTATTATTGACCTGAAAGACAAACTGGTAAAGGATTCCGGGATAAAAGAAATTTTAGGTACAACACACAATACAGGCAGAGAAGAGGCGTTATCTGCTTTAACGCTGCTTGGCTTCAATAAAACACTGGCCGAAAAGACAATAGACAAGATAATTCAGGAAGAGGGAACCGCAATTTCAGTGGAGAATTTAATCAAGCGTGCACTTAAAATGATGTAATACCTTGGAGCGAGTAATAAGATACCTTTTAAGATCATTCGTTTTACTTTTTGTCTTGTCCCTCATCTGGGGCATTCTTATCTCTCCGGTAAATTCTGCATTACCGGGAAGGTCACTTAATGAGTACACTCCTCCTGATACTACTTTACCGGGTGAACTGCCATATCCGATTCCTGAATCTCAACCCGGGCAATTGCCTTCAAACGAAGAGAACAATAAACTCTTTCTTGGAAATCCTTCAAATTTTAATGATGAGTATATTTACGATCCTTCAACTAACACCTACACTTATACACGTAAAGCAGGTGGCATTAATTTAACATCGCCTTACAGCTATACGCTTGACGAATACAAGGAAATCAATTTACAACGCTCGTTAAAAAACTTCTGGCGCGATCGTACGCTTAGCTCTACCGGGGCAGGCAGTGACGGTATCATCCCTCAAATACATATAGGTGGGGAAGTGTTTGACAGAATTTTTGGTGGAAGTACAATTGATATCCGTCCACAGGGTAGTGCTGAAGTTACTTTCGGTATACGTTCTCAACGACGTGATGATCCGGCACTTGATCTTCGTCAAAGAAGAACAGCCAATTTTGATTTCCAACAGAGGATTCAGATGAGTGTTATGGCCAAAATTGGAGATAAAATTGAATTTAACACCAACTATAATACTGAAGCAACTTTCGATTTCGAAAATAAACTGAAACTCAAGTACGAAGGTAAAGAAGATGAGATCATCAAACTTATTGAAGCAGGAGATATCACTTTCCCGTTAACAAGTACACTCATTACAGGTAGTCAGAGTCTTTTTGGATTAAAAACCCAGATGCAGTTTGGAAAAGCCACAGTTACAGCTGTCTTCTCACAACAAAAAAGTGAAACAACAAATATAACAGTCGAAGGTGGTGCTCAAATGAGCGAGTTTAGTCTAACTGCCCTTGAATATGAAGAGAATAAACACTTTTTCCTTGCACATTATTTTGGTGATCATTACGATGAAGCTCTTGAATCTCTGCCAATAGTAAATTCAGGTATTAATATTACTAAGATTGAGGTTTGGGTTACAAACATCGGTCCGGCGGTAACTGATAACAGAAATATTGTTGCTTTTATGGATCTTGGTGAAAGTAATCCATATAATAGGATTATTTCACCTAATCCGGGAGTCAGATATCCTGACAATAACTCAAATGACCTTATTAGTAAGTTTGATGCTAACAGTATAAGAAACATTAACAACGTAACACAATATCTATCTGGGGCACCTTTTGGATTTGTTACAGGTACCGACTTTGATAAAATAGAAAATGCCCGAAAGCTTAATCCCAATGAATACACATTTAATTCAAAGCTTGGATTTATTTCGCTTAATGCAGCATTAAATTCCGATCAGGTGTTGGCAGTTGCTTTTCAGTATACTGTAATAGGTGATGATAAAATCTATCAGGTTGGTGAATTCTCTGATCAGGGAATTACTGCACCATCGGCACTAGTTGTAAAGCTTCTGAAGAGCACTGCCCTGAACACAAGGCTTCCTATATGGAAACTTATGATGAAGAACGTTTATAATATAGGAGCATTCCAGGTAAACAGGGATGACTTCATTTTAAACATTCTTTATTCAGGAAATGAAAATACAGTTCCTACCGGATACTTTACTGATGGGCCTGAAGGTATTAAAGGTGTTCCATTGCTGCAAATCTTCAATTTTGATAATCTGGATACTCAATTGAATCCACCCCACGACGGATTATTCGACTTTATAGATAATGCGGGCCGGGAGGGAGGAACTATCCAATCGTCCAACGGTAGAATATATTTTACAGTAAGAGAACCTTTTGGAAGTTACTTAAGGGAGAAACTTAACAATCAGGCACTAGCTGATAAGTACGCTTATGACTCACTTTATACCCTGACAAAGAGTGGTGCGCAACAATATCCCGACAAAAACAGGTATTTAATTGAAGGGCAATATAAATCTCAATCGGGATCAGAAATTTCACTTAATGCATTAAATGTACCTCAGGGGTCAGTAAGAGTTACAGCCGGTGGAATTCCTCTTGTTGAAAATGTTGATTATACAGTTGATTATACGCTCGGAAGAGTGAAAATTATTAATGCAGGTATTTTAAATTCAGGTACCCCCGTTAATATCTCCCTTGAGAATAATGCCACCTTTGCTTTGCAACAACAAACCATGATGGGTGCGCATGTCGATTATAAAGTAAGTAACAACTTCCTGGTTGGAGCAACTTTATTAAACTTGCATGAACGACCGTTAACACAAAAAACCAACTTCGGTCAGGAGCCTATCTCAAACACTATGTGGGGTATCAACTTTGATTATCAAACTGAATCAATGTGGTTAACCAAACTGGTGGATAAGCTTCCATTTTATGGTACCAAAACCCCTTCGAGAGTTCAGATAAGTGGTGAGATGGCACATTTTATACCCGGTCATTCAAGAGCAGTCGGTAGAGCAGGAACATCCTATATCGATGATTTTGAAGGAAGTAAATCAACAATCGACTTGAAAAATCCGGGTGCATGGTTCCTATCTTCAATTCCTGCAGGGCAAACCACCAGAGACATGTTTCCTGAGGCATCAGTGGGAAGCGATCTGCGAGCCGGCTTTAACCGTGCTTTGCTGAGCTGGTATACAATTGATCCATTGTTTTATGACAGGAATAGCACATTAAGACCAAAGAATATTAGTAAAGATGAACTTTCGAGAGATGCTGTAAGGTATGTTTCTGAAAAAGAAGTCTTTCCAAATGTATCAAAGGATAATTCACTTCCAACTAATCTGCAGATACTCAACCTGGGTTTCTATCCAAATCATAGAGGACCCTATAATTACGATGTTGAGCCTTCGGGAATTTCAGCAGGATTGAATGAGAATGGTTTTCTCGAAGCTCCTGAAACAAGATGGGGTGGAATGATGCGCAAAATTGAATCTACTGACTTTGAAGCCACTAATGTTGAATACATTGAATTCTGGTTGATGGACCCGTTCTCAGAAGATTCACTACACAACGGTGGTGATCTGTATTTCAACCTTGGTGATATTTCTGAAGATATATTACCCGATGGTAGAAAGAGTTATGAAAATGGTCTTCCAACATCAGAAGTCGTGACCAATGTTGATACAACAGTTTGGGGACGAGTACCTACATTGCAGGCACTTGTAAATGCATTTGACAATGATATAAATGCTCGACCATTTCAGGATGTAGGTTATGACGGTTTAAGGGATGTTGATGAAATTTCATTCTTCTCAACTTATCTTGCCAGGATTTCAAATGCATTTGGAACATCCTCTACTGCATATACCAATGCTTCGCAAGATCCCTCCGGTGACAACTATCATTTCTTCAGAGGAGCCGATTATGATGCCGATCCGGTTTATAGCAGCATTACTGAACGTTATAAGAGGTTTACAGGTACTGAAGGGAACTCCCCTGCCTCAGAACAATCAAATGAAGAATTTAAGACTCAGTCAACAACCTTACCTAACGTTGAAGATATTAATCGCGATAACACACTTAACGAGCAGGAACGCTATTTCCAGTATCATGTTAGACTCAGTCCCGAAAGTATGATTGTCGGACAAAATTATATTGTTGACATTCAAACTCCTGAAGGTGAATTCCCAATTAAGAAAGAAAACGGAACGATTATTAACACTAAATGGTATCTATTCAGAATACCTGTACAGAGTCCAAACAAGGTGATTGGTAACATACAGGATTTTAAGAGCATTCGTTTCATGAGAATGTTCCTGAAGAACTGGGAAAAGGAAGTTGTTTTGCGATTTGCTACTCTTGAGCTTGTAAGAGGTGAATGGCGTAAATATTATGACAATCTTCTGTCGCCCGGAGAATATGTTCCCGATCCTAACCAGAGTTTGACAACCTTTGATATTTCATCAGTTAATATTGAAGAGAACAAAGGCCGTGACAATGTTAATTATAATCTCCCTCCTGATATTGAGCGTGAAATCAATGTAGGTACAACAAATCTGACAGAGCTCAACGAACAGTCAATGGTTTTAAAAGTGTGTGATCTGTTGGATGGAGATGCAAGGGGTGCTTTTAAGACTACTGATTTTGACTTCCGTCAGTATAAGAAGCTGAAAATGTATGTTCATGCTGAAAAAGTCAGGGAAGCAGATCAGTTAGAGACCGGAGACTTAACAGTATTTGTCAGAATTGGATCAGATTTTACTGAAAACTATTATGAATACGAACTACCTGTTGAGTTTACGCCATGGGGTACTTCATGGAGTGAACAGCGTGCAATTTGGCCTTTAGCCAATGAAATGAACATTGACCTCGAGAAATTGGTCAGTGCAAAGCAGCAGCGAAATGATGCAATGGGTCAACCGGGTTCTATGGTTACAGTTGTCACACCATTTGAGGTTCAGGATGGCGGTAATAAGATTACTGTCGTTGGTATGCCAAGTTTGAGTGATATTAAAGCATTCATGATTGGGGTAAGAAATCCAAAGAAACTAAATGGCAATGATAATGATGATGGAGAAGCAAAATGTGCCGAAATATGGGTGAATGAGCTACGACTTACTGATTTTGATGAAAGAAGCGGAGTTGCTGCTACCGCACGTATTGCCACTACACTTGCTGACCTTGGAAATCTTGTAGTCTCAGGAGCTTATTCTACTCCGGGATTCGGGAGCATTGAGAAGAAAGTAAATGAACGCCAGCAGGAAACAACACAACAATTTGATGTAGCCACTAATATTCAGCTCGGAAAGTTCTTCCCTGAAAAGAGTGGTATCAAAATACCGATGCATATCGACTATTCGGAAAGCAGGATGACTCCTAAATATAATCCGCTTGATCCTGATATCCTATATAAGGATCAAATTACTGAACTTGAGTCAGATGCCAGAGATTCAATAAGAGATAAAGTAGTTGATCTTACACGACGCAAGAATATAAACTTTGTAAATGTCCGCAAGGAAAAAATAGGTGCTACAGGAAAACCTAAAGTGTATGATATTGAAAACTTTGATTTCACTTATGCATATTCTGAAATCTACCACAAGAATATCGATATTGAGTATGATAAGAGAAAACAATACCGTGGAGGTATTGGATATAATTTCATCAATAATCCAAAGCCAGTCCGTCCGTTTAACAGGGTTAAATTCTTACAAAACAAGTCAATGGCTCTGATAAAGGATTTCAATTTCTACTTAATTCCAAAAATGTTCTCTTTCCGTACTGATATGAACAGACAGTATAATGAGAAACTTTTACGAAATAAGAGTGAAGCCCTTATCATACTTGAGCCGACCTATATAAAGACATGGGATTGGAACAGGTTGTACGACCTCAAATATGATTTAGCCCAATCGCTTAAATTAGAATACCAGGCGAATGCTGCAGCATTTATAGATGAACCACCAGGAAGAATTGACCGTGACAGTAGTGATATAATATGGGACCGCATAAAAGATTTTGGTCGAATGACCCGATACACACAAAATATGAGTTTGAATTATGTTGTGCCCATTAATAAGATTCCGGTTCTTAACTGGATGACTATTAATGCACGATATAACAGCACATTCCGTTGGGATGCATCACCAAAGAATATTCAGGATAAAATTGGAAACACCATTGAAAACTCAAACACAGTAATGATCAATGGTAATGCACGATTAACCAACCTTTATAATAAAGTAGGATTCCTGAAGAAGATTAATCAAAGTTCACAACCAACCGCACGGCAAGGTTCCGGAGCAGCTCGTAGAATGGAACCGGCAAAGCCTATTGAGCAGAATAAGGTAAATGATAGTATTGCACAGGATACAGCCAAAAAGGATTATTTCGGTAAAATCATGAAAAACTTGGGCATTGGAACTGTCAAACTGCTGATTGGTTTTAAAGATGTGCAATTATCTTATTCAGAGTCAAACGGTATGCTACTTCCGGGATTCACACCAACACCCGAATTAATTGGTAATCGCTTTAGTGATATGGCACCAGGTCTTGGCTTTGTATTCGGTCAGCAGGTTGACAGCATGCAGTATAAAGCTGCACGGAAAGGTTGGATAACAGCTGATTCACTACTGAACAATGCATTTGTCACCCGTTTTACCCGTGATCTCACAGGTAGAGCAACTTATGAACCATTCCCTGAATTCAGAATTGAGTTTAATATTGAGAAAAAGGAATCAACAGGCCATCAGGAGTATTTCAAATTTAATCCTGAAAACAACCGATTTGAAGCAAGCGCCGGACAGGATAGAGGATCATTCAGTATCTCATATTTTACTTTAAAAACAGCCTTCAAAAAGGACAATGCTGAAAATATCTCACCTGTTTTTGAAGATTTTAAAGATAACAGGCGTATTATTGCTGCACGATTAAGTGCATTAAATCCTAATTCTAATGGAATTAATGACACAACCGATTATCCACAGGGATATGGACCAGGCTCACAAGAGGTTATGATTCCTGCATTCTTGTCGGCATACACAGGGCAATCACCTTCAAAGATTAGTCTATCAGCATTCCCCAAAATCCCGATACCTAACTGGCGATTTAAGTACTCAGGCTTATCGAAACTCCAATTCTTTAAACAATACTTTAAAAATGTAAGCCTGGACCATGCATACAGATCAACGTATGCTGTGGGATCGTACCTATCAAATATCGACTATCATGAGAGCCTACAATTCCCCGGATTCCCTGATAGTTTGGATATGGCAGGTAATTTTATTCCAAGCCAAAGAATTGATATAATCACCATTCAGGAACAATTCCTGCCACTATTTGGAATTGATATGACATGGAACAACAGTTTTATGACAAAAGTTGAATTTAAACGAACGAGGAATCTATCGCTAAGCTTTGTAAATAATCAATTGACTGAACAGAGGAACAATGAAATAGTAATTGGAGTGGGGTACAGATTTAAAGACGTTAAACTAAATATCTCAAGCGGCGGAAGGAAGCAACAATTAAAGAGCGATTTGAATATTAAAGCCGATGTAGCAGTTCGTGATAACAAGACAGTATTGCGACGTCTGGATGAAGAAATTAATCAGATTTCAGTTGGAAACAGGGTAGTATCAATTAATACTTCGGCCGATTATGTTATCAATCAGCGATTTAATCTCAGATTGTTCTTCGATAAAACAATTACCAATCCATTTGTATCAAACCAGTTCTATACTTCGAACACTAATGCAGGTATTAGTCTGAGATTTACACTGGCACAATAGGAAAATGGCTGAAGTAAAAAAAAGCTTGCAGAAAGAGATAGAAAAAATATATATGCAATTCAGGTTTTCTTAATTTTGGCAAAAATTAAACCACATAAATTTATAAGAAATGAATATTCCTGTTGATCTTAAGTACACAAACGATCATGAATGGATCAGAGTAGATGGCGACATTGCTTACGTAGGTGTTACCGATTATGCCCAGGGCGAATTAGGTGATATTGTCTTCATTGAAGTTGAAACTGTTGGTGAAACAATCGGAGAAGGTGAAACCTTTGGAAGCATAGAAGCAGTAAAAACAGTTAGCGATCTGCTAATGCCGGTAACTTCGGAAGTTATTGAATTCAATTCGGCTTTAAACAGTTCACCTGAGTTAATCAACAAAGATCCTTATGGTGATGGATGGATTGTAAAGGTGAAAATTGAAGATGCATCACAGTTGAAAAACCTGATGGATGCTGAAGCATATAAAGATCTCATTGGCGCTTAAATATTTAACACACAGTGATTGTTTGATTTGAGTAAAATGTGTTATCTTTGTAATTGAAAAAGTGGCACACTTTTCGTTATAAATAATTAAGAGACTCATTATATCCAATTAATTAGTAATTAACAATATGGATGCAAAAAAATCACCGAAAGCCGACCTTGAAAACAAAAGGACTTTCTTCGTGCAGATCGGTCTTATTGTTGCCCTCGCTGCCATGCTCGTAGCGTTTGAATGGAAAACCTACGACACCAAACAGATAGAGATAGCAGGTCGGCAAGTTGAAACCATCGAAGAAGAGATGGTTGAGATTACACAGCAGAATAAGCCTCCTCCACCTCCGGCTCCTCCGGCTCAAACAACTCTTATTCATATTGTTACTGACGATGTGGAAGTAGATGATGATCTTGTTATCGATGCAGAAGCAAACGAATTAACTGTTATTGAAGCATATACTCCACCTGCTGTAACTGAAGAAGAAGAAGTTGCTGAAGCTGAAATCTTTACAGTAGTTGAAGAATCACCTTCCTATCCTGGTGGTGAGGTCGCACGTATACAATTCTTACAGCAGAATATTGTATATCCTCAAATGGCCCGCGAAAGTGGTATCCAGGGTACTGTTTATGTCACCTTCGTTGTTGAACGCGACGGGAGAGTTACAGATGTAAGAGTTTTAAGAGGTATTGGTGGCGGTTGTGACGAAGAGGCTATCCGCGTTATTAAGGCCATGCCAAAATGGAATCCTGGTAAGCAAAGAGGTAAACCTGTACGTGTACAGTTTAACATGCCTATCAAATTCACTCTGGCAGGTTAATAAAATACTTATCTAATTTTAAAGAGGTTGCTCATAAGGGCAACCTCTTTTTTTTATTTAGATATATGTAATACAATATTTGTTTGAATTTGCCGTTAAAGTATTAAGAAATGAGAGACAGATTTGGCGGTTCGTAGTGAGGTAAAACAGCATTTGTCCACACTTAACATTCAACCATATGGAACCCAAAAAATCACCTAAGGCAGATCTTGAAACCAAGAAAGCTTTTTTCACAGAATTAGGATTTATACTTACACTGGCTCTCCTGCTGGTAGTCTTTGGATGGAAGACTTATGACATTGCTGAAATTGAAATTACTACAACCGGCGTAACGATTGATGACCAGGAAAATGCACCCATTACCTCGCAGTCGAAGCCTACTCCTCCAATGGTAATAAAAGCTCCCACTGATCTAACCATAGTAGATAATACGTTTGAAGTTGAAGATATTGGGCCAATCGACATGAGCGACAGTCCTGATCAGCCGACACCCAAATATGATATTCCGTTAGCCAAGCCGATTGAAGAACCTCCTCTTGAGGAAGAACCGGTAATAGTTGCAGATGTTGAGCCTGAGTTTCCAGGTGGATTAACAGCAATGCACAAATTCCTTGGAGAAAATCTAGTGTATCCCCAAGTTGCAAAGGAAACCGGAATTACAGGGATTGTCTATGTGACGTTTATCGTTGAAAAAGATGGCTCAATTACCAATTACAGAATCCAACGAGGAGTTGAAGGGGGATGCTCTGAAGAGGCAATCAGGGTAATTCAATTGATGCCCAAGTGGAAACCTGCATGGAATAAAGGTCAACTGGTTCGAAAGATAGTTTTACTACCAATTAAATTCGAACTAAAGTGACAATTATAGACTACAGATGATTTAATAATTTGATGTGTTATTACAGGGGTCAGCTCTTAAATCCATATGTGATTGATTGCTGACCTCTGTTTACTATTCAGTTCATATTCAAGCTAATGCAAAAAGAAGTACCAAAAAAAGTTAAAAAAAGTTACCATTCCAAACAAATAAATTTATATTTGCAAATAACGAAGATTGCAACTAGTTAGCAACCAACGACATGTAAGTCATGAAGAAAAAGTCCTTTTTGCCCCTGATAGGTTTCCTTATACTGTTTACTCATTATGAGTTATTTAGCCAATCACAACAAAAAGTTGATACTACCTCTAAAGCTTTTGATTTTATTAAAGATGACTTTATCGCAGCAGCACTTGACAGTCTAGCCAATTTAAAATATTTCGAAGGATATGAGACTGCATCCGAATGGGAACTTGAAAGTGTTTTTGGATTTTCACATGGTTTCGTACCTGTATATTCTGATTCAGTCTATTATGAAAGGTTGAGGAAACTGGATGCAGCCACACCTATTAATCTTACATACAATCAGTATGTTAGAGACTATATTGATTTATATGCCGTAAAGAAAAGAGGGCTTACCGAGAGGGTAATGGGATTAGCAAAAATATATTTTCCAATGTTCGAAGAGCAACTTGACAAATTCAACATGCCCCTTGAACTTAAATATTTGGCAATAGTCGAATCAGCTCTTAATCCTGAAGCAAGATCAAGAGTTGGGGCTACAGGATTGTGGCAGTTCATGTATGGTACAGGAAAGATGTATGATTTGAATGTTTCTTCTTTTGTTGATGACCGTCGTGATCCAATAAAGTCAACTATTGCAGCCTGTGCACATATGAGTGATCTGTATAAGATGTACAAGGACTGGCTTCTTGTGTTAGCAGCATATAACTCAGGAGCAGGAAATGTAAATAAGGCTATCAGGAGATCAGGCGGTAAAATGGACTTCTGGCAGATTCGACCATTCCTTCCACTTGAAACCCGCGGTTATGTTCCTGCCTTTATCGGTGTGACTTATGTTATGAATTACGCAGCTGAACATAATCTTAGAGCTGTAGAGCCTATTATTCAACATTATGAGATAGATACAGTGACTGTAAAGGAATTGCTGACATTCAACCAAATTGCTTCTCATATTAATGTCCCAATTGAAGATCTTCAATTCCTGAACCCTTCTTTTAAGGCGGGTGTCATACCTGCGGTTAATGGCAAGCCCTACACCCTGAGGCTTCCTAAGAAATATATACCGTCATTTGTCAACAATGAAGCACAACTTTATGCACTGGGTGCACAGAAAAAAATAGAACAAGAGCAATTGCTCTCTATGATGAAAACAGTGACATCAGCTGAATACCACAGGGTTAAGAAAGGAGAGAATCTTGGACTGATCGCAAAGAAATATCATTGTACAGTTTCTGATCTTAAACGATGGAATAAGCTTCACTCCACTACTCTTGCAGTTGGTCAGAGATTAATTGTCAGACCGGAAAGGGTACTTGAACAGCAATTTGCAGCTAAAACCGACAACAATAAGCAACAAATAGCCAAGAAACCGGATACAACAACCGTTAAGAAAGATACTCTTGAAACATTATATGCTGACGCTTTGCCGCAAGAAACCACTGCTTCAAACAAAGCATCCCGCGTTGAGAATCTACACCATACAGTACAGAAGGGTGAAACTCTCAATAAGATAGCTCTTGCAAACAATATTACACTTGATGAACTTAAACAGTGGAATAATCTCTCAGGTACGACAATTCACCCTGGTGATGTCTTAATTGTTGGTAAAAAGGAAACATCTGATTCTTCAAAAGAAGTACTTGCTGAAAACAAAAACGCAGGCAAAACAAAGACCAACCAATTCATTTATTACACAGTACAGCGCGGTGATACATTATGGACTATTGCTAAAAAACATGAAGGCTGCTCTGTTGAGGATATAAAGAAACTGAACAACATCCGGAATGAAAGATCAATCGTTCCAGGACAAAAGATTAAAGTTGCTGTTGCTATATAAACCATATTGTAGCAATGTATGCCTTTGTAATTTAACTTATTTATAAACTCTTACGTCACAAGCGCTCTGTGTTCCCTTCTTTCGTGCGCTTTCCCCGGAGATCAACTATTTAATCTAACCTAACATGAAAAGAATTCAAGCATTCATTCTAATTGCAATTTTCATTATCCGCACAGGTGACACCTGAAGCACTTTGAGTTATTCGGCTTAGTTAAGCTGTTACAATGCCATTGATGAATATTCCTCCACGCTGCTTAATGTACATAAATACTTAGTTGGCAAATTTGAAAATTAGTACTTTTCACATTCATCATTCTTTGCAATATGAAGCCTATATTATTGATTATTAGCTTTCTTTTTACAATTTTATTTGCTAATTCACAAATGCCGTCAATACCACCTGAAGTTTCTGCAATTATGAAGAAAATGAAGGAGGGAGCTGATCTTTCTGAAGCTGAAGAACAAACAATGGAAAAATGGTTTCAGAATATGGATAAGTCGTTTGGTGGTAAAATTGAGCAACAAAATCAACCACAAAAGAAACAGAGTTCCTCTTCCGGAATTAAGGTAAGCTCAGGTATAAAACTACCTCAAACCATTCCGGCATTAAACAGAGGAAGTTATATTGACCTTGCGCGGGTACTCATGCAGTCGTATGGCTCTAAATCAGGTGATCTGTCAGGTATTGAGAGTCTGCTATTAAATGCTAAAACGACTGATGGAGCAAATTATGGTGCTTTATTCATGATGGAAGGAGCCGGTGCGGCAAGTGTATATTCATGTGCCTGGAGTGCTATCAGGGAGCCTGACGACATTCTTACAGCTAATAATCTTGCCATAGCACTCAAAAATGAAGGCGAATATGTAAAAGCTCTTCAGGTACTTAATTATGCAAAAAACATTAAACCCGGTATTGGCTTAATCATATCCAATGCAGGATGGATATATTTTAATGCCGGTGATATGGTTAATGCTAAATTAGAATTCAATGCAGCTCTAAAAGCTGCCCCTGAAATGACATCACCCTACCTCGGACTGGGTCTAATAGCTCAAATTGAAGGAAATAACACAAGAGCGAAGGAATATCTCCGCAAGGCATTAAAGGATAGGTATTCGAGTATAGGTATAACTGCATACAGAAATGCTCAGGAAAATCAAAGTACAGAAAACCAAACAGTTGATAAACCTGTCTCAAACGATAAAGCGACTGTTAGTTTCACAGTACCAGATATACCCGTATACGATAAACCCGAAAAAATGGGTTCTCAGGAATCAGTTTTGCAAAATTACCTTACTAAAGTTGATAACCGACTTACACAGGTCCAACATGAAATAGACATCTTAACCCAGCGCATAATCAAACAACAGGAACTAGCAATGCAAAACCCTGACGGGGCATTGGTTTATAAGCGTGATTTTTCAAAAGAAATGATGATGCTTGAAGATATAGAGCTTCTTTTATGGGGACAGACCAGCAACTATGGTAAGTCATTGAAACAATCTATTGCTGAAATTGAAAAATTAGAGCCTATACTTGAGCAAAACAGTAAACTTATGCTATACTATGCAGAAAAAGGTTTGCTCATTCAAAACAAATTAGAACCACTTTATGAACGAATGGCCAAATGCAATGGTAACGAAGCTTGCCTTAAACAGGTGGGTAAAGAAATGGAACCCTACTTCGCTGAACAAAAACAGCTTACTAAAATGACTTGTGAATTATCCAAACAGCAGATGGATGTCCTTTTCTCAAGTAATTATAAATCACTATCTCTCATTCAATCACAATTTGTATATACAGTTTCGGATTACTATGCTTTTACTGACCCGATAATTAAGAAGATTTATGCACCATCATTAAATGAGTTATACAATCTAAAAAGAGAGGCAAGAATATTATCCAAATCAAAGGAATTAGCTACCAGGGCACTTGGCTTAGCTGAGGATGCCTTAAAATACAATGATTTAGAATGTTTTGAACCAGAACCACCGGCGTCTGCCGATAGTGAAATTGCTGATGAAACTGCACCTTCCAAAAAACCTGAGAAGTGTCCTTTAGGAGATGGTTTAAAGGCAGAAATAGGTTCATTTTCATTCGAACTCACTTGTACCCATGTAAAGGTATCAGGAGGTGAAGGGATATTGGCTTCGGTTAAGCGTGACTTTGTAAGACAGGAAACTACTCTATGGGCCGGTGTTGGTGCAAAAGCTGAATTTGCACATGGTAATCTTACAGCTGAAGCTACCATTGGTGCTGAAATAACAATTGGCCAGAATACTGTTAAAGACGTAGGTTTTGCCAGCAGTGTTAAAGCCGGTTTAGGAGGATTGATGGAAGCTGAAATTAGTGGACGTATAGCTTTGGAAGGAGGGGCAAATATTGACATGAGCACTGAAATTTTACCCTGAAAGCTGTTTAAAATATCCGACATCTTTGAAAAAATCTGCCTGTCTATGTTATTCAATAATAAAAGTTACATACATTTGATCTTATCATAACCCTGAAATACTTTTATCTTAAGAGCACCCTAATGAAAAGATTCCTGAAGATTATATCAATAGTAATAGTTTTAGCTTTTTCTCTTGTGCATTCCTGCACATCCGACAAGCCAACAAAGCCTTCTTCCACAGGAAGTCCAAATGAGGTAATAATAGTTGCAGAAGATAACTTATGGAGAAGTTCACTCAAAGATACAGTCAGCAATTACTTTAGTTCATCCAGAATTGGATTACCACAGCCTGAACCATTATATAAAGTAGTTCAGATAAAGCTAGCAGAATTTAACCGACTGTTTCAAACACATCGAAATGTACTTGCTATTGCAATCGACAGTTCATTAACCGATGCCAAGTACGAATTTGCATACAATGTCTGGGCTAAGCCACAGCGTGTCGTGAAAATCACAGCTCCTAGTATTGAGTTGCTTAAATCATCATTCAATGAGCATAAGCGTGAAATCTTTAACCTTTACGAAAATGCTGAAATAGAACGGCTTCAGAAATTATACTCTAAGAGTTTGAATCTTAAAGCCATCGAAACCATTAAAAGACGATTCAATATTAATATGGATATTCCTGCCAATTACTTTGTGGCCGTCGACAAGGACAATTTTCTTTGGCTAAGGAAAGAAACTAATACAATGAGTCAGGGATTACTTATTTACAGTTACCCATATACTGATACCAATGCTTACAAAGTAAGAAAGATAATATCAGTAAGAAATCAATTCACTCGTTTATACGTGCCCGGGCCGGCTGATAATTCCTACATGATTGTTGCTACTGACACAATCATGAAGCCTGTTACCAGAACCTTAGAATTAAAAAAGGAATTAGCCGTGGAAACCAGGGGGCTTTGGGATGTTGAAGGAGATTTTATGGGAGGACCTTTCGTCAATTATACTCTTGTAGACAGAAAAAACAATATGGTTTTAGCTTTGGATGGATATGTTTATGCCCCTAATCAGAATAAGGCAGGCTTCTTGAGAGAAATTCAGTCAATTTTGCTTTCATTTGAGTTCATTGAAAAATAAGTAAATATACTCCTGAATAAATCCATAATATTAGGCGCTTATAAGGTCCAAACCGCCCCTCTACTATCAAGGAACATGGTATAGAAGTAGTTAAAAAATGTTATAAACAATTGCTCTAAATCATATTCTACATATCTTTGCCGCTTCATTCTGTTTTGGGTAGCGTATTATCTACTAAAAACAAAACCAATCAAATTGTGTTAACTCTTAGTTACAATTTGAAAATCAACCCTGTAAGATAATTATACGTAACAATATTGTAAAAAGGGTTGAGTAAAGAAGCAGCATAATTAGAAATTCATGAACTTGAATAGCTGCTTGAGTTATTAACTAAATCAGATATAATGTTTCAAAAGCTGATTAATTATGTAACTTCTGGTATCATTGTCCTGTTCATCCTTTTTGTTCCGGAATCATGCTCTGTTCAGTCAGAACAGCCACTTCTCAAGAGTGGACAAACCGGAGGTTTGCTTAAAGATATTAAAGTACGTGGAACTCTGGTTGCTTTAACTGATGACAATTCCTTCAATTATTTTGAATACGAGGGTGAATCCTATGGTTTTCAGTATGATTTACTCAAAAGATTTGCTGAACGATTAGGTGTACGACTTGAGATAGTCGTTGAACCTGATGTATATAAGGCACTACAGTATCTTCAGCAACGGCGTGTAGATATAATTGCGATGGAATTGCCAAGGATAACAGACACCAAGTTTGACTTAGCTTATACTGAACCCCTTTACATTGATCATCAGGTACTTGTACAGAAGAAACCTGACAACTGGTATGAGCTTCACTCACATGAGTACAAAAAGCAGGTAGTGAATGAACTGTCAGAACTTGCAGGAAAAACAATCGCTTTGTCGGGAAATAAGCAGGAACAGTTCTACCTGACTGACATCCAACATGAAACTTCAAATCAGGTATATATCGCTGCTAATGAATATGCTGTAACAACCGAGATGATTAGAAAGGTTTCGGATGGTGAAGCTGATTATACCGTTGCATTTGAGAAAACTGCAAGGGCTGCAAGCCTGTGCTATTCCAATATTGACATACATACCCGTGTTAGTCCTGATATTGGAATATCATGGATAGTGCGAAAAGGAGCTGTTAATCTTCTTGAAGTTGCAGATAATTGGATTTCAGAGTTCAAAGAGACTGAACAATATACAATGCTTAAGAATCGGTATTACAGGAGTCCGAGATGGGTGAATATAGCTTTGGGCAATTCTGTGCCTAAACGCTCAATCTCAGATTATGATCCAGTCATCAAACAGCTTAGTACCTCAATTGGATGGGATTGGCGATTGGTGGCTGCACTGATTTATCATGAGTCAAAGTTTAAAACTGATGCTACTTCGCGCCGTGGTGCATTTGGACTTATGCAACTTATGCCATCGACTGCACAAAAATTCGGAGCACATGAAGGTTCAACTGCAACTGAGCAAATTGCTGCAGGAATCCGCCTACTGGACTATCTCGACAAACGACTTACCAACTTAGTTCCTGATAAAAATGAGAGGAAAAAATTTGTGCTTGCAGCTTATAATATTGGTCTGGCACATATACTGGATGCACGTAATCTTGCTGAGAAATATGGTAAGGATCCGGCGCGTTGGCATGAAAATGTTGAATACTACCTACTAGCTAAATCAATGCCAGAATACTATAATGATTCTGTAGTAAAATATGGAAGAGTGAGCGGTAGAGAGACAAAACGGTTTGTGTTGGATGTTATGGATAGGTATGAGCAGTACAAGACGCTCGCCATGAAATAATTTCACTATATAGTACTGCCCTGTAATTCCGGTTTCATCAATTTACATACTGTCGAAATTGTATCTTCAATTGGTCGGTATTTGAAGTTTAATGTTCTGGTTAGTTTCTCACCTGAGTAGAGATATCTGTTTTTTGAAGTACGGGCAGTCTCTTTTGTAATTAAAGGTTTATCCTTCGTAAGTTGTGATCGTATTGCCTCGAACCTCCATACAAGATCCAGGGCAACATCTGGAAGAACCATATTAGGCCTTGGCTTATTAAAAGCATCGGCAATCATTCCAAATATCTCACGATATGTGAAATTGCCTGCCGAAACCACGAATCGCTCATTGACAATCTCACTTTCCATGAGCATAATCATAGCCTCAGTTACATCTCTTACATCCACAAAGCCATTTGTACCTCTCCCATAGAATTTCGACATTTTGTATATTGTCCTGAACATCCTTGTGCTTCCTTTTTCAGGGTGTCCATAACCAAGAATAATGGAAGGATTTACTATAATAACCGGTAACCCTTCAGCGTTTGCTCTCCATACTTCACGCTCGGCCATATACTTTGTTCGAGCGTATCTTGAATTATAAACTGAATTCCTCCATTCCGAATTTTCGTCTATCATATTTGAGTCATCTGTTCGTCCAAGAGCAGCAATAGAGCTCACATGACATAGTTTCTTAACACCTTCATAAAGTGCTGCATTCACAATGTTTGCGGTACCATTAACATTCACATTCATCATCAATTCCTTATCGAGCGGATTGAATGATACAATTGCAGCACAATGATGCACAGTATCAATTCCTTTCATAGCATCATTTACTGCAAGCACATCCAGCACATCACCCTCAACCCATTCAACGCGATTAATGAGCTCATCAGTATTGCTTCCCAGGCAGTTAAAGATATTACGCGTTCTCTCAAGGCTTTTCCGGTTATATAAAAAAGCTCTGATTTTTTCGCCTTTAAGTAAAAGTGAATGTAAAAGATATGAGCCAACCAAACCTGTGGCACCTGTTATTAGTATCATAGAAACAAATATAACCTATAACGAGGATTCATACAATGTGTTCATCCAACTAAACCAAATTCTTTTGCAAGTAAGCAGATTGCTTCCTACCAAGACCTAATATACTACCATCATTAATTGTCTTGAGGTAGTACCTAAACAGGTTATTAATTATTAAATTTAGGTAAATTAGTTTTGCATTTTCTGCCCACATCAGTGATTCCTTATAAATGCCTAAATTTGCATCTCTTAAAATAAAGGCAGCATTAATATTGAACTTATGAATTTTATAGATGAACTCCGATGGCGTGGAATGATCCATGATGTGATGCCGGGAACTGATGAAATGTTATCAAAAGAGATGGTTTCAGCCTACGTTGGTATTGATCCAACAGCAGATTCACTTCATATAGGACACCTGGTAGGAGTGATGATGTTGAAACATCTGCAGTTAGCCGGACATAAACCCATAGTACTGATTGGTGGAGCTACGGGGATGATAGGTGATCCTTCAGGTAAATCAGAGGAAAGGAATCTGTTGGACGAGGAAACACTTCGTCATAATCAGCGTGGAATCACTAAGCAAATTGCCCATTTACTGGACTTCAACGAATCATTGCCAAATAGTGCAATTGCTGTCAATAATTACGATTGGATGAAGGAATTCTCATTCCTGAGTTTTATTCGCGATGTCGGCAAGCATATTACTGTGAACTACATGATGGCAAAAGACTCGGTTAAAAAGCGCTTATCGGGAGAAGCGGGTGATGGTATGTCGTTTACTGAATTTACCTACCAGCTAGTGCAGGGATATGATTTTCTATATCTATACCAGAACTACAACTGTAAACTTCAGATGGGTGGTTCGGACCAGTGGGGTAATATCACGACAGGGACTGAACTAATCAGAAGAAAAACAGGTGGTGAGGCATTTGCATTAACCTGTCCGCTTATTACCAAAGCAGATGGAAGTAAGTTTGGTAAAACCGAATCAGGTAACATTTGGCTCGATCCGGAGAAGACATCTCCTTATAAGTTCTACCAATTCTGGCTAAATACTTCTGATGCTGATGCTGAAAAATATATTAAGATTTTTACACTCTTCGGACAGGAAGAAATTCAGCAGATGGTTGAAGAACATAGAGCTGCACCGCATCTTAGGATACTTCAGAAAGCCCTTGCTAAGGATATTACGATAAGAATCCACAGCGAAGAGGATTATAATACTGCCGTCGAAGCTTCTGAAATTCTTTTCGGAAAAGGAACAACTGATACCCTTAGAAAACTATCTGAAGAGGTACTTCTATCTGTTTTTGAGGGTGTCCCTCAATTTGAAGTTCAACGATCTGAATTGTTAAGTGGAATCGGAATTATTGACCTCCTGGCTGAAAAGACTGCTGTTTTCACCTCAAAAAGTGAAGCACGCAGAATGCTGAAAGATGGTGGAATTTCAATTAATAAAAATAAAATTATAGAGGAGGTTGTAGTTGGAGAGGCTGATTTACTGAATAGTAAATATATACTGATACAAAAAGGAAAGAAAAACTACTACCTGATACTGGCTAATTAACTATCAGATACAAGCTTTTATTCATAACAATAACTCTAATCTGATACTAAAACTGCCTAATAAATGAAAAGGATTGCTGTCTTTGCCTCAGGAAATGGCTCTAATGCCCAAAATATAGCTGAGTATTTTGCCAAAAATGATAAGGGAAAAGTCATTGCCATTTACTGTAATAATCCAAAAGCCTATGTTTTAAAGAGGGCGAATGACCTCAACATTCCGCAAGTAGTTTTTAACCGTGAGCAGTTTTATGGAACTGATACAGTCGTTAAGGATCTTATTTGCAGAAAAACAGATCTTATAGTATTGGCAGGATTTCTTTGGCTTTTACCCGGAAACCTTTTGAAAGCATTTGAGAATAGAATACTGAACATCCATCCCGCATTACTTCCAAAGTATGGAGGTAAAGGTATGTACGGGATGGCTGTTCATGAATCTGTTATTAATAATGGTGAAAAAGAATCAGGTATTACCATTCACCTTATTGATGAGTTATATGATAGAGGTGAGATCATATTTCAGGCTAAATGTCAGATTGATCCGAATGACACTCCCGAGAGCCTGGCTGAAAAAGTACATAAACTTGAATATCAGCACTACCCTAATGTGATCTCAACTTATCTTAATACACTCAGTAAATCAAACTAGTTATTTGATTTAAACTTTCTGAACGCTTCAGTCATTCTTGGAAGAACAGTCTGTAAATCTCCAACTATCCCATAATCTGCAGCTGAGAAAATAGGAGCTTCAGGATCTTTATTAACAGCCACTATGACTTTTGATGAGCTAACACCTGCCAAATGTTGTATGGCTCCCGATACTCCCAAAGCAATATAAAGTGTTGGTGCAACCACTTTTCCTGTCTGTCCAACATGTTCGTGGTGAGGTCTCCATCCTTCATCAGAAACCGGTCGTGAGCAAGCTGTTGCAGCACCCAACACTGATGCCAGTTCTTCAAGGGGTTTCCAATTTTCGGGACCTTTCATTCCTCTGCCTCCTGAAACAATAATCTCGGCCTCAGTTAGTAATACTTTACCTGTCACGACATCAGTTGAAACAACTTCAGTTGCCGGCTTTATACCTTGTGTATTGTACTCTTCAACACTAATTTGTGATGGGTTCTCTTCAACACCGGCAGTATTCTGCGAAAGAGTTATAACCTTGATACCTGATGTTACCTCCTGAACTGTAACTGACTTTCCTGAAAAAGCCTTACGGGTTACAAGAAATGGTTCGTAATTAATCGGCATTCCAATAACCGCACTAACCAATCCGGCTTTTAATTTTATGGCAATTCTTGGGGCAATAGCTCTACCTGTCAGATTATGTGGCAGGACAACCAGAGTTGCTTTCTTTTCGCTCGCAATTTGAGCAATTAATGCACTATAAGCCTGATCATCCAAAGGAATATTTTCATTAATATGCGTGATTGTGGTAGCACCATACTTACCTGTAAGTTCCAGTTCTGAATGATCAACCTTACCCATTACAACCACATTCAGCGGTAAGTTCATTGTTTTGGAAATCTTGTAACCATAGGTCACCAATTCAAATGAATTCTTCCTGAATTTACCTTCGCGAGGTTCTATATATACTAGTACTGACATTTCTATTCTTTTTAATAATTGATGGATTAAATTACCCTGGCTTCATTATGTAGCAGATCGGCCAACTGATCAAGATTTTCAGGATCAATCATCTTACATGAAGATTTCTGAGGAGGTGCCTGATATTCTGTTACTTTGATCAATGAGTTAATTTCTGTTGCTGTTACAACCTTAAGTGGTTTGGTGCGTGCAGTCATAATTCCACGCATTGAAGGTATCCTTGGGAATATTGCAATTCCTTTCTGAACTACCAGTAATGATGGTACCGGTGTCGCTACTTGTTGCTTTCCTCCATCAATTTCTCTGGTGACTATAGGTTTCTCTCCTTCAAAATTTAGTGAACTTACTGCTGAAACAGATGGTATGCTGAGTAACTCCGATAACATTCCACCAACTGACCAACCATTATAATCACTTGATTCTACACCACACAAGATGAGACCATATGGTTCATTAACTAAAACTTCACTCAAATAAGTTGCTGTTGAAAAAGTATCCTCGGGTGTTGCATCAATTCTTATTGCTTCATCAGCACCAATTGCCAGTGCTTTACGTATTGTAGGTTCAACATCAGCTTTACCTACGGTAATTGTTACAATTTTACCAATAATCGTGGGATTGGCTTCTTTAAGTTCAAGGGCTCTTGTCAAAGCAAGCTCATCCCATGGGTTGATAATCCACTGTACTCCTGAAAAGTCAACTTCCTTATTACCCGGCTTATACTTTATACGGGTTGTGGTATCAGGAACATTGCTTAAACAAACATAAATATTCATATCGTAATGCTTATTAAACTGTATTTTGCTACTAAAAAATCTGTAAATAATTAGTGGACACTAAGAAGTTCACGTGAGATAACAATTTTCTGGATCTCGGAAGTGCCTTCATAAATCTGGGTAAGTTTAGCCTCACGCATCAAACGTTCAACGTGATATTCCTTAACGTATCCGTAACCACCATGAATCTGAACGGCTTCGGTGGTAACCCACATTGCGGCCTCAGCAGCATAATATTTTGCCATTGCACTTGCAAACCCGTAAGGTTTACCCTGATCTTTTAACCAGGCAGCTTTGAGGGTCAGGTTACGTGCATTCTCAACTTTGATGGCCATTTCGGCAATCTTAAATGCAACTGACTGATGTTTGGCAAGTTCCTTACCAAAAGCTTTTCTTTCCTGAGCATACTTTATTGAACGTTCAAGGGCACCTGATGCTAAACCTACTGCTTGAGCGGCAATACCAATTCTACCCCCTTCAAGAGTTTTCATGGCAAACTTAAATCCAAAACCGTCTTCCCCGATCCTGTTTTCTTTTGGTACTTTTACGTCAGTGAACATGACTGAATGAGTATCAGAACTTCGCATACCCATTTTATCTTCGTGTGGTCCTACTGAGATACCTTCCGAATTACGGTCAACCAGCAAAACGTTAATTCCCTTATGACCTAATTCAGGATGAGTTTGTGCAATGACAAGATATGTGCTGGCGGTATTACCATTGGTAATCCAGTTTTTTGTGCCATTTAGCAGATAATAATCTCCCTTATCTTCAGCCATGGTCTTTTGTGAGGTAGCATCAGAGCCAGCCTCTGGTTCAGAAAGCAAAAATGCGCCTATTTTTTCACCACGAGCTAATGGGCGCAGGAACTTCTGCTTCTGTTCTTCAGTACCATATTTTTCAATACCAAAACAGACAAGAGAATTATTAACCGACATAATGACACTGGTTGAAGCATCTACTTTTGAGAATTCTTCCATTGCCAGAACATAAGATATTGTATCCATTCCGGCCCCGTCATATTCCGGTTTAACCATAATACCCATAAAGCCAAGTTCAGCCAATGCTTTAACATGTTTTGTGGGATATATACTATTAGTGTCTCGTTCAATAACGTCCTGTATCAGTTCACGTTGCGCATAGTCACGGGCAGCCTGCTGAATCATGAGTTGCTCTTCAGAAAATTCAAAGTTCATTGGTTTAGGTATTAGTAAATATAAGGTTTCACAATGAACACGAAATTACAAAAAGAGTTTAGAATACCTATTGCCTTCCCTATAAAATAAGCATTTTTTACATTTTCTACACTTTATCTCCCGGGTCTTTATACCCCTGGTACAGAAAATCAAAATAGTAAGAGAAAATGCTATCGTTTGCTTAATTCAGGCTTGAAATGAAAGATTAAACTGATAATCAATAGAATAATAGCACCTAAAACACAACCTCGTGCAATAAAGTCGCCGTTTTTGACATAGAAGGTCACTTTATTATTTGCATTAATTGAACCTTTGATAACATCGGGTTCCCAATAGGATGTTCTTTCGGAGATATCACCTCTTTGGTTCACTAAACAAGAGATTCCAGTGTTAGCTGAGCGTGCTATGCTTCGTCTTGTTTCGATAGCACGTACAGCCGAAAATAATAAATGCTGACGATGACCTGCTGTATTTCCCCACCATCCATCATTGGTAATTACAAAGATTGCATTTGCCCCATTTTTAATGAAACCTGAGACAAATTCTCCAAATGCAGATTCATAGCAGATTATGGTCGCAATCTTAAGAGAATCGTTAATTATGAAAGGTTTCCGTTCTTTGTCGGTTCCTAAAGCACCAAGAGTTCCACCCAGATCAAGAGCAATTTCCCCAAATGGCTTCATTAACCATGGGAAAGGCATCATCTCAACACCGGGCGTTAGCCTAGATTTATGATAAAGCTGCAAGTCACTATTCTTAGAGATAAGTATAGCAGTGTTAAAATTATCGTAATATCCACCTCCTCCTCTAAACTCGCGGGCAGTAGAAGGCACCTCTTCATTCTCCAAATAAGCCTTTGAAGTTGAATATCCAGCTACAATTTTCGCCTTAGGAAAGTGGTCAATGAGTTCTTTCTTGAACTGATTAATTGTTGGATGGCTTATGATATCATTTTCCCAAATACGAGAGCTTTCAGCAAAGTTAGGCTGTACCATTGATTCAGGGAAAATGAAGAATTCCGTTAAACTATCAGCCTTTTGTAAAGCCAATTGTGATGCTCTCTTTATTACAATTTCCGAACTTAATTCATATTGCTCAGTATAAGGGTCAAAATTTGGTTGAACTACAACCACATTGATCGGAGCATTCTTCTCATGATAATTTGAATAGATAATATAAGAGGCACATATTGGTGCTAACAATAAAACAAATATCCCGGCCCATTCAAATAAGCTTACTTTTATTTCATTGGGACCAAGGGTACGTTGAAGAGCCTTAAAGATGAGAATATTAAGCAATAGCACCCATAATGACCCACCAAACACTCCTGTGTACTCATACCATTGTATCCATTCAGGATAAGCAGCAAATGCATTACCTAATGTCATCCATGGCCAGTTTAAGTCCCAATGGTGATGAATATATTCAAAAGTTATCCAAAAGAAGATTAATGCTATATAGCCGTGGCTACCTCTTTTCATGGATTTTCTGGTAAAATGAAACAACCAGAACATGAGCGACTGACAAGTTGCATTTAACAGTGTAGCGATCAGAGCACCAATGAAAGTAGCGTTATATATCCACCAGGTTGTCAGTGCATTCCAGATAAAAAAGGCAGGGAAAACCATCCAAAAGATCCCTATCCCGGTGCTTGCCTGATCTTTTCTTTTAATATCCTCAAGTAGCAGAAGTGGGACAAAAGCGATGACAAGTAAAAGAGGGAAACCTCTTTCGGGCCATGAGAAAGTCAATAATAATCCACTAATAACAGGTAGAAACGGAATGAGCCTTTTTGGAATCATACAACAAAGATTGTCGCTCGGGTTTCAGTATTTGTCTTACCCGGCTGAAGTCATACAAAGATATCCAATAAAAAGTACATAACAGTTGAATAAGTTTTTGGTATTTCGCTCTTTGAGTGTACTTTTGCACCCGAATATTAAGTTTTATTAACTATCATATATTCAATACATTTAAATAATAACATACATAGTAACGGAGGGATAAATGCCTATAACAAAACTTGAACAAATATTTGATGTTCTCAAATCAAAAAGCAAAAAAAGGCTAGTAGCAGCCTATGCAAATGATTCACATACAATTGAAGCCGTAAATGAAGCAGTTGAGAAGGGTATTATAGATGGTATCCTTGTAGGTGATGAACCCATTATGCGTGAAGTATGTGCAAAATTGAATATAAACCCCGATAAGTTCAAGCTTGTGCATGAACCCAATGAAGCAAAAGCTGCATCAAAAGCTGTAAGTATCATAAATGCCGGAGAAGCCGATTTGCTGATGAAAGGTTTGGTTTCAACAGATAAATACATGAAAGCCATACTCAATAAAGAAGTAGGTCTCATGAACCCGGGTGCTGTTTTAAGCCACGTAACAGTTATTGAAAATCCAACTTATCCTAAGTTACTTATTGTTGGAGATGTGGCTATCATACCACTCCCTGATTTCAAACAAAAGGTATCAATTGCCAACTACCTGATAAATACAGCTAAAGCTCTTGGAATAGAGAAACCTAAGGTAGCAGCTATTTCAGCAACTGAACAGATGCTTGCAGGAATCCCATCTTGTGAAGAAAGCGCAATGCTGGCTAAGATGGCTGATCGTGGTCAGATTAAAGATGCATACCTGGATGGCCCATTAGCACTCGACACAGCTATTGATCCTGAATCAGCTCAAATTAAGAAACTCACCAGTCCCGTTGCCGGTGATGCTGATTGCTTACTTTTCCCAAATATTGAGTCAGGTAACATTTTCTATAAGACTAATACTAAACTTGCAGGAGCTGAGCTTGGAGCATTTGTTGCCGGTGCCCGTGTACCGTGTGTCCTTTCATCAAGAGGTGATAGTGCCCTTACTAAATTATACAGCATTGCTCTTGCTGCTCTGATTGCTAAATAATTTGAATTTAAATAATGGAAGAAGAACTTAGAATACTGGCTATAAATCCAGGATCTACCAGTACAAAAATTGCTGTTTTTAGTGGAACTAATCCTGTGTTTGTCAGGACAATATATCATACTGCCGAAGAAATAGCAAAATTTGAAAAGATAACTGACCAATACGCATTTCGTAAAGAAATCATCTATAAACAACTTGAAGAAGCCGGTATTGACATGAATACCATCTCAGCCGTCGTTGGACGGGGTGGACTTGTTAAGCCAATTCCATCAGGCGTTTATGAGGTTAATGAGGCCATGAAAGCCGATCTCCGTAATAGCCCGATGGGCGAGCATGCCAGTAACCTGGGTGGTTTGATTGCCGATGATATTGCCAAAAGTCTGAAAAATGTACGAGCATACATCACTGATCCGGTAGTGGTTGATGAGCTTCAGCCGATAGCAAGAGTTTCAGGACATCCTGCTTTCAAAAGAGTTTCTATATTCCATGCTTTAAACCAGAAGGCAATTGCTCGTCAGCACGCAAAATCAATTATGAGGAAGTATGAAGAGCTTAACCTCATAGTTGTACACTTAGGTGGAGGAATTAGTGTTGGAGCTCATTGCAAAGGCCGCGTAATTGATGTAAATCAGGCACTAGATGGCGAAGGACCATTTTCACCCGAACGAAGTGGAACACTCCCTGCAGGTGATCTGGCAAGGCTCTGTTTCAGTGGAAAATACACATTGAAAGAAGTACTTACAATGATCAAAGGTAAGGGTGGATTAGCCGCTCATCTTGGTACCAATAGTGCTTATGAAGTTGAACAACGCATTCAGGCCGGAGATGAGAATGCTAAATTTATCTTCGAAGCAATGGCTTTACAAGTAGCAAAAGAAATTGGTGCCATGAGTACGGTTCTTAAGGGTGAAGTTGACGCGATCTTACTCACAGGAGGTATTGCTCATGGTAAATGGTTTGTCAATCAGATAATCGAAAGAGTCTACAAGATTGCACCTGTTCATGTTTATCCCGGTGAAGATGAAATGCGCGCTCTTGCAATCAACGGACTGATGGTGCTCAAAGGCGAAATTGAGGTAAGCGAGTACGTTTGATCTGATCAATATCGTACCTCAAAGTGCTTGGCAACTGTTTCCTTAAACATTTCCACAGTTAGTGGTTTGTTCTGAAACTCAACAATATCCCTCTGATGTTCATTCTCAGCCTTTGAAAGATCTGACGGATTGAGTGAACTGGTAAGCATTATTACTACTATCGGCGAGCCATTTCTGAATATCTTGTCTTCTTTTGCTTTGGTAAGAAATTCAAATCCATTCATCCCGGGCATGTTAATATCAAGAAATACAAGCTCGGGGAAGGGATAATTAGCCGGATCGGTTTCTGTTTTCCTAAAATAATCCATAGCCTCTTCTCCCGATAGCACTGAATTTACAATAATCTCAGGATCAACCTTATTTATTGTAAATGTATGTATGTAATTATCATTAACATTATCATCAATCAACAATACACAATTGGGTTTCTTCATAGTTTCTTCAGTTGGTTAGGTATGGTGAAATAAAAAATTGAACCTTCACCAGGTTCAGATGTTGCCCAAATTTTCCCTTCGTACAATTCAATAATTTTCTTACACGTCGCCAATCCAATCCCTGTACCCGGATATTCTCTTTCGGAGTGTAAACGCTGAAATATCAGAAAAATCTTCTTCAGATATTCCGGCTTAATCCCTAATCCATTATCCGAAACAGAAAATTCATAATACTGGTCAACTGAGCGGAAACTAATATTGATTATAGGATCAACTTCCTGTTTCCTGAATTTAATTGCATTAACAATCAGATTCTGAAAAACCTGCTTCATCTCAGTTTTACTGGCCGTTAATGGCGGTAGATTCTTATAATTGACCTGAGCACTATTTTCTTTAATAACAGTCTGCATATCCTCAATAAGGTCATTGAGTACTTCATTTAAATCTAACTTTTCAATAGTTCTATCCCTGCCAATCCTGGAGAAGCTCAATAACTCACTTATCAGAATTTTCATTCTCTGAGTTGATGAAGTAATTACATTGAGAAAATGCAGTGATTTTTCATCAAGCTTCTCTTTAATGGTATCTTCCAGTAACATGGCAAAATTGGTGATGTTTCGCAATGGCTCCTGCAAATCGTGCGAGGCAACATAAGCAAACTGCTCAAGCTCTCGGTTTGATAATTCAAGACGGGTAGCATAATCACGCAACTCCATTGCCGCTTTCTTCTGCAAGCTTATATCTCTTATAGCGGCTGAAACAAAAATCCCTTCATCCAGTTTTAAGGGACTCAAACTTACCTCAACCGGAAATTCAGCTCCATCCTTTCTTTGACCATAAAGTTCTAATCCTGCACCCATTTCTCTAGTCTTGGGATCTTGGAAATAGCTTTGACGATGAGAAACATGCGGATTATGAAATCGTGCCGGTATAAGAATTTCAATTTCCTGACCGATCAATTCTGATCTTTCGAAGCCGAACAACTTCTCAGTCTGTGCATTAACCAAAACTATCTGACCAAACTTGTTCACAATGACCATGGCATCAGGTGCCGACTCCAGTAAGGCCTGAAACCTGCTTTCAGTTCGGCGACGTTCACTTACATTCCGGTATACGCTTATTATTCCCCTGATTTTTCCATCTTCATCTTTTAAAGGAGTCAGATTAACAGACACATAGACATTTATGTAGTTTTTGCCAATCCTTACGGTTTCATAAGTTTCAACTCTTTCGCCCCAAATAATATTCTCAACCATGCGTTGCTCTTCAAAGGTGTCAACAGGTGCCACTAACATTGAAAAGCTTTTATTGATAAGTTCATCATGATGATATCCAAACACCTGCTCAGCGGCAGTATTGAGAAACATTATTGTATTGGATAAATCACATACAATGACAGCTTCTTTAATAGAATTCAGAATATCCAGTTGTTGTGAAGGAATATGAGCGAAATCGTTCATTCTGGTTAATAGGAATTTCCCTTCTTAACAACTAAGTGAAATGATTGTTAAAAGTACCGTCAAAAAAGCAACATGGGACACTCGTGATCCAGAAGATAGCGTTTAAGTGATATTCCCCCGGCATACCCTCTTAATTCACCATTTTTACCTAATATCCTGTGACAAGGTATAATAATCATGATTGGATTAGCACCCGTGGCATTCGCAACAGCCCTGACTGATTCCTGGATTCCCAGCTGTGAAGCTAACCTGGTATATGTGAGCGTTTTACCATGCGGGATTTGCTTTATTACCTCCCACACCTTCTCCTGAAATGGAGTGCCATGTGTCATGACTTTAACCGAAAAAACCGTTCTCTTCTTTTCAAAATACTCATTCAACTCACGCTCAGTCTGATCAATGATTGCGTTTGAGCCTTGGACTATAGTCGCTTTTAAATTTAATGCAAGCTTATTTATTACTGATGTATAATTGTTTTCTTCTGAAAACTGTAAAAAACACAAAGCATCCTCTGTGCTCGCAACTATAATTTCGCCAAAAGGAGTTTGTAAGGTATTTTGAAATAAGTGACTTGTTGCTAATTTTTCTGTAAATAGTGAAATCTCAGTACTTCCCATACTTATGTTTTACGGACCCGTGACTTGGGTTGCCGAAAGACAAAAGTAGTCTATTCAATCAGTTTTCCAATTTCCGGTGATGTTTTGCATTTATCAACATAATATCTGAGTATATCACGAATGTCATTTGGGACAAACACTTCATTATTTACTGATACGATCATCGCATCGCATCTGCTTTCAAATATGGTACCTATTGATTTTCTTAGAAGAGTTTCCTTAGTATTAGCAATTGATCCATTTTTTTCATTCATATAAACCATTCTGGCAACATCCTCATCAGGCCAGTTAATGTAATGATCCGTTGAATTGCCATAAAAGTATCCCAAAACATCAAATTCACCTCTGTAAATAACCCGGAGCCATTGTTTTTCCTTTGAAGCTTTGTATTCTCCGGCAAGATTAATTGTTGAAATATGCAGGAATTTACCAACAAGGGTTCCATCGGATAGTCGTAACTGTATTTCGGCAATATCATCGCTTTTAAGCTTAGTGACATCGTCACTTTGTCTCTTTTTGAAATCAATTACCTGAAGTGTTTCGTTTTTAAAGTTCTTAATATAACCGGTTAGTATTTGTCCGTCTTTCATCTTGACAGTCCCACGCACCCATTCGGCCGATGCTGAAAACATGAAGAAAATCAGTAAAGATGTAATAAGTAACCTCATAATTAAGATTTAATTCAGTCGAAAAACAACCGAGAATTATAATCTTAATCCATTTTTAGAAAGAAAGTAATACTAATCCACGTCAAAACCTAAATATAGAAACCTCTTATTGAAACGCAGATATTGTTTAAAGAAAAAGGTTTACTTCAATTATCTTCTATATATTTTGTTGATCTCTCATATATCGCAGATCAGCCTCATATAGCCTTGCTTGCTTGATACCATATTCTATATAAGCTTTCCTGGCCCAATTTATAGCTTCGTCCAAATCACCGATGGCTTCACAGAATACGGCCATATTCAGGCATGCGCGCCCAATATTTTCAGCACTATTATGACTTAATATAGTTTGCCATGTTTCAGCGGCTCCATCCCAGTCATTGGTTTGCACCTGCCGGTGAGCCCTTTTGAATAGATCTTTATCTGTGGCTTTACCTTTTTTAAACACCTGACGATCAACAATGAAGTAACCCGGTAGAAAACGTTCAACATACTCCTGTCCACCCGAATAAGCTGCCCCATGCAGAGCTTTAGGTGGTACAGCAACATGATTACCATCACTCTTAAAAGTAAGTTGTCGGCGACATTCATACTCATCAATTATTTGTCGAGCAGAAGGATCGTACATCCTCCAGATCATCACGATATTAAAGTTTCTTTCTTCAGTTGCAGGAGATTTTGACTTAAAGATCTTTGGCATCAGAAGATCAGAATTTGAGTCAAAAACCTCCAAAGCCAAAAGTGCATCAGCATTAGCATTATTACAAATCTCTTCAACTTTACTCCAATCAAGAGGAGGAGGCATTTCGCGAGTTCCTGAACCTGTAAGTTGGGTTTCTTGAGGAATAACGCATCTGAAGACTGCATTCTCAGGGAGACGTTCAAATACACCTTTAATAGCCTCAGCCGAGGCTTTTCGATCAGACACCTCAATTTCTCCGGATAATACCGCTTCAATAATCTTATTAGGCTTATCTTCTTTTGAAGTGAGTGATCTGTTTACAACCGCCACTGTTTTGATATTTTCAGGAACAGTTGCCTGTGGGGGTAACGGGTAATTGAAAGTTACACTTGCATACTTGCTGCAACCCGTAAAAGCCATGGTTGAAATGATCACCAGGCACAAATAAAAATGTCTCATCTAAGTTTGGGAATTTTGATCAAAAATAATTAAAAATCCGGAAGTGTGACCGGGGGGCAATCGGTTTACATCTTCCGGATTTTTTTTTGCAATCTATCTCCAATCAAATAGGGAAATCTATGTAACTAAGTGTTCAAATGATATGCCAAGCTTTGATTAGCTTGTATTTCAGGCACTTATAACTATATAATATATCAACAGTTTGTAGAACAAAGGGTTCAGAACGTAGACTTTATATACACAATTCTAATTATCTTTGGACAAACAAAAACAGCAAGATGAAAACGTGGGTCTGGATAGTTTTATTACTGATACCCTGCTCTGTAGCAGCACAATCCTGGAAAACTAAGCCGTTCTCTGTCAGTCTGTTAAATAATGCTACCTTACTTCCTCCAAAATCTGTCATTGCACCGTTTAATCAGCCACTCCATCCGGGAGTATCATTGGGATATGAATTTGGATGGAAAGAAACTGTCAGGAATCCTATGTTTCAAAATCGAAATACTTACATTCTTGGCGGAAAAGAAGTTACAACAGGCAAGATATTTCAGGATATCAGCCTTGCTTATTATTATCATCGATATGTTAATCATGCATTTGCTTTGACGACACATGGTGGCTATCGGAAATACATCAGGAAATTTACTGCCGAAATTTCTCTTCATATGGGATATTTACATTCGCAACTTCTGACTGATAGACTCGTAAGAAGAGACGGAATGTGGGTTAAAGGATTCAATCCGGCAAGAGGATATTTCATTGCAGGAGCCGGAGTGGGTCTGGGATATGATGCAGGATATCGATTCAACGTTCGCAGGTTCTTTGTTAATTACGACTTCAGACTTCAGATGCCCTTCGTGAAGAATTACGTTCCAGTGCTGCCCAACGGTATTGTTTATGTGGGTTTGCAATTTACACTCTTCAGAAAAGCAACTGATCGGGGTAAAGCCGCACCGGCACGTTTAGATTGTCCTAAATCAGAATAAGCTATCATCAACTACTTTAATTAATTGTAAAATAGGGGTATAATCAAGTTGGGTATGTTACAGAAGTTCAGAATAATAGCTCTCATCATCAGTTTGGCAGTTATCCTTGGATGCGAACAGGATGAAATAGGTCGCCCTGCAAAACTTGAGTGTCCACTGGAAGTTGAATCGGTATATAAAGTCAATCCGAAAAGCAATTATTATCAGTTAATCCTGGAAAAATATATACAGGAAGGCTTACCGGGGGTTTCATTACTGATCTGGAATGATGAAGGATTCTATATAGGTTCAGCCGGTCGATCGGATTTAAAGAAGGATATGTTGATGCAACCTTGTCACGTAGCAAAAGTTGCAAGTATCACCAAGATTATGCTTGGGACAGCTATAATGCGTCTCCAGGAAAAAGGAGTACTCTCATTAAACGATCCGGTAAGCAAATACATACCCCAGGCTATACTAAATAAAATAAGAAACGGAGATAAACCACTCACTATCCGGAATTTAATGAATCACACCTCCGGCATTTATGATGTAATTGATAATGATCAATTTTATTTACAGATACTTAACGATCCGGCTCGTCATTGGACTTCAGAAGAATTGTTGAAGTATGTATATAATAAAGATGCAGCATTTCCTTATAATCCCGAGGACACAGCCGGCTACTCGAATACAAATTTTCTTTTGCTGGGAATGATTGTGGATGCCGCTACGGGTGAAAACCATGCCAAAACACTTGAAACTGAAATCTTTGAACCACTAGGCTTAGAAGACACCTATTATTACTGGCACGACCCTCTCCCTGATAATCAGATTGCTCAGGGATATTTTGATTTGTATAATAATGGCAACATCGAAAATCTAACAAATTGGAATACAGGCAGTGGGAATGGATATACAGGTGTTTATTCAACAGTCTGGGATATGTACCTCTTTGCCAGAGCACTCTATGTTGATAAAACTTTACTTACACAATCCTCATTGGATGAAATGCTTGTCTTTCATCCCACTATTGAAACTCGTAAACATCTTGGAGTAGCCTGCATTAAAGATTTTATTGATATCGGAAATCCTGATACTGATTATGCATATGGCCACAGAGGCAGAGATCTAGCTTATAGTGCCGACTTGTTCTACTTTCCGCATCACAACACCATCATGGCCATGATCTGCAACTACGGCACTGATGGAGAAAGTAGCCTCAGACCTGTTTTCCTTCAAATGAGAGATGAAATTGCCAAGACGATCGTAAATTAACTCTCTACCCTCATAATCTCATTGACTTTCAAGCTCAATACCTGCTCCATCCACAATTTCCGTAACTATTTCAGGATTTAGCAGCGTAGTGGTATCGCCAAAATCATCCAATTTACCCTCAGCAATACGTTGTAATATACGTCGCATTATTTTTCCTGAACGTGTTTTAGGTAAACCTTTAACAATCTGTATCTTGTCAGGACGGGCAAATGGGCCAATCATTTCTGTTACAGCCATCTTTACTGATTTTTTAACCCCTTCTTCACCTCCTGTACTGAATTGCGTACAGACAACAAAAGCATAAATAGCCTGACCTTTAATTGGATGAGGAAATCCTACAACAGCTGACTCGTCAACCAAAGGATGCTCGTTAATAGCATTTTCAACCTCAGCTGTCCCAAGTCGGTGTCCCGAAACATTGATAACATCATCCACCCTTCCGAGAATTCGATAATAACCATCTTCATCTCGTTTAACACCATCTCCTGTAAAATAGAGATTCGGGAAAGTGCTAAAGTAATTTTGTACAAATCTTTCATGATCACCCCATATTGTACGAGCCATTCCCGGCCATGGGAAACTGATACAAAGATTACCTTCTACACTATTATTAAGAAGCTGATGTCCACTGTCATCTACAATCATAGGTTGAACTCCCATCAGTGGCATTGTTGCATACGAAGGCTTTGTAGGGGTAATTCCGGCCATTGGACTGATCATAATACCACCTGTTTCAGTTTGCCACCAGGTATCGACTATTGGACAGCGATTTTTACCTATATGGTCGTGATACCAATGCCATGCAGCTTCATTTATGGGCTCACCAACAGTGCCAAGTACTTTAAGTGAATCAAGCCGTTTATCATAAAGCCATTCCATTCCATAAGATATAAGTGAACGTATTGCAGTGGGTGCAGTGTAAAATTGGTTAACCCTGTGTTTATCAATAATATTCCAGAACCTTCCCGGATCGGGCCATGTGGGGATTCCTTCAAACATAAGCGAGGTTGCACCTGATAGTAATGGTCCGTAAATAAGATAGCTATGACCGGTTACCCAACCCACATCAGCAGTGCAGAAATATATATCACCATCACTGTACTGAAATACATTTTTAAAGGTATAGGCAACATAAACCATATAACCACCCGTTGTATGAACCAATCCTTTAGGTTTACCTGTAGAGCCGCTTGTATACAAAATGTAAAGAGGATCCTCAGCATCAACAACAGTGGCTTCATTTTCATCATCAACTTCAGCTAATGCATCGTGCCACCAAATATCTCTTCCTTCAATGAAGTTTACATCTTCACCTGTACGTTTCAATACAATCGCCTTTGTGATACAGGCACATCTTCCCATTGCTTCATCAGCTATCTGTTTGACAGGGATTATTTTTGAACCTCTATAACCACCGTCAGCAGTAATAAGTAACCGGGTGCCGGCATCTAGTAGCCGTTCAGATAGGCTTTGAGCAGAAAACCCGGCAAACACTACCGAATGTACAGCTCCAATGCGGGCACATGCTAAAATGGCGACTACCAATTCAGGTACCATAGGCATATAAATGCCAACCCTGTCACCCTTGCGAATGCCCATTTTCTTCAACACATTGGCAAAGCGCTTTACCATAACAAAAAGCTCATTATAGGTAAGGGTCCTGAACGGCTCATCAGGATCGTTTGGCTCCCAGATTATAGCAGGCTGGTTTCCCCTGAAAAAGATTTGCCTTTCAAATATATTCTCGGTGATATTAAGTTTTGCGCCCTCAAACCACTTTACATGGCCTTTACTAAAATCCCAGCTTAAAACATTATCCCATTTTTTTCTCCAATAAAAACTATCGGCGATATTTGACCAGAATCCGGTAGGATTGGTTACACTCTTTTGATATTCAAATATATAACCTCCAAGTGTTGAAATTTTAGGAACCATAGTTACAGATTTTTATAAATAACACATTCAATAATATGCTAATTAATGTAACAATGTGAGTGAGAAAATTCTTATCAAGTGAAAGAAAATCAATGTAACAGTAGTATATCAATTCAAGAGTGGTATTTATCCTGAAACTGATTATAGAAAAGAGGCTGTAATCAAATGATTTGATAACTGCCTCTTTCGCATTATAAAGACATGATTTCGAATATTTTAAGGTAAAATTAACCTCCAATACTTGCGCAAGGAAGTACTTGCATATTATATTTGCAAGCAGATACTTGCATAATATGGAATCACGTAGAGATGTGTTTCAGGCAATAGCCGATCCTACACGCAGAGAACTAATCAGTCTGGTTGCTGACAGAGAACAAAATTTAACTGCATTGGCTGAAAAATTTAGGATGTCGCGACAAGCAATATCACTACACATTAAGATTCTTGAAGAATGCGGTGTCATTATAATCTCACGAGAAGGCAGAGAACGAGTTTGCCGACTTCAGCCTGAAAAGTTAAATGAGATATCAGGATGGTTAGAAGTACTTAAAAATAAATTACAGCAACGTTTCAACCAATTAGATGTATTACTTACTAACTTAAAACAAAAAGAAAATGAAAACCAGCCTTTTAATGAATTTCAAAGTTGATAAGGAAAACAAGAAAATAATGGTTGAGCGTGAATTCTCGGCTCCTGTTAATCTTGTTTGGAACGCATGGACTGACAGCAATATGTTAGACCGATGGTGGGCCCCAAAACCATGGAAAGCAAAAACAAAGACAATGGATTTCCGCGATGGAGGACGTTGGATCTACGCTATGGTCGGACCTGATGGTGATGAACAATGGGCACGAGCCGATTTTTCAAACATTATAGCCGAAAAACAGTTTTCAACCGATGATGCATTTTGCGATTCGAACGGTGTGATTGATTACTCATTCCCAAGAGCAAAGTGGAACCTTCGATTCGATGATCGTGGCGATTCTACTTTAGTGCAAATCGACATTAATTATGATAACATTGCCGACCTGGAAAAATACATGGATTTAGGATTCCGGGACGGATTTACTGCTGCAATGGAAAATCTCGACGAGATCTTCAGGTAATCGCATGTACTTTAAAATTACTAACTCTTCAAATGCAGAGACCTGATTATAAGCGTCTCTGCATTTGTTTCTTCATAATTATCTATCAGAGATTTAATAATAATTTCTTCATAATAAACTGACAAGAGATCATAATCTATTCTATTCCCCTTGAATTGACCAAAGCAAGTGTTAAAAAGAGCCGGAAATAACCGACTTCTGATAAGTGCCGGCAACTAATGTATATTCGTCTACATTAATTTATCAAATGCAATATGTGTTTTTGAAAATTGTATTTATATTGCATGTTAAGAAACAAATATAATGATGCATATATCATTTCATAGCCATCATCAATGTATCTAAATACTGCTGCATATATTCATTTTAATAATCCCGCAACACCGGTAATTGCATCAGTTGTAGCAGCAGTTCTTATTTCCGGTGTAATACTTGTTTTAGTAACCAGGGTAAGTATTTACAAGGGTAAGCATCAAAAAAAGGACTAATCCTATCCACTATTTTTTCGGATATTTGTTTGTAGTAAAATGGTCATCTTATGAGCAAGCAAGTTCAACACATCAATCCTGAAGGTTTGTTTAAAAATCCAGCGTTTTCACAAGTCGTTACTACTCAAGGTGCCGGAAAAACAATCTACATTGGGGGACAAAATTCAGTTGATGCCAATCGAAACATAATTGGCAAAGGAGATATAGGTGCACAAACTGAACAAGTGATGAAGAACTTGCAGGTTGCTCTTGAAGCCTGTGGTGCAACTTTCGCAAATCTAATTAAACTAACAATCTTAATTGTACAGGGACAAGATTTGTACAACGGTTTCCAGGCATCACAAAAGTACCTTGGAACCCTGAAAAACCCTCCTGCAATAACAGGATTGTTTGTTGCAGCACTTGCTCATCCTGACTTCCTGGTTGAGGTTGAAGCAGTTGCATTTATTCCAGAAAACAACTAATCAGTACTCAATTAATTCTTAGTAAAATTCAAACGTCCGATAAGTTTCGGCTTCTACCCTTTTAATGAGGCGACCCTCAGCATCAAATTCATCAGTTACATCCCCCAATTTAATCAGATGCTTACTCGACTTGCCATAAAAGGCCTGACCTCTGTTGACGTGACCAAGAGTATTTACCTTGTCCTTGTAGTAATAATTTTGAATCTGCCCTGATGTCGTACCATTATAAATACGGTCTTCAAGTAATAAATCACCATTCAGGTAGGTGAATTTTGCAGTCTCAATCTCCTGAACGATGTCGCTGGTATCCGCTCCAATCTTATAATATCTCGATGAAATACAATATCCTTGTCCATCGTATTTGTACCTGGTCATCTTATCATCGTGCTTCTTGTATTCACATGCAACTAATCCCTGACTATTTAACTCAAGAACAGTTGTATCAATAATAAAGTCATTGCTTGAGTGAATAATCAAAATAGCACTGCTATTATACTGATACTCAAAAATATCAGTATTCGCCTCCGGCCTATCCCAAGTCTTTTTAACTATTTTCCCATCATTATTGTATTCATAACCAAAGGTATGAGTGAAGGAATCAGAATTATTTCCAAGTACCTCTGTTTTAATCAGATGCACCTTACTATAATCAGGCTCTGTAGTTTCCTCTTCTGTGCAGCCAACCATCAGAAGACTTACAATAGGCAGTAATCCTAAGATTCTTAAAAGATTTGTTTTCATGATTTTAGATTAGGTCAATGATTGTTTCATTAAAGTAAATTCAGCAACGAATATAGGATTAATCCAGAATTGACAAAAAGGTAATTAATAAAAAATTAATTCGTCCATCATTCCAAATTCAGCAATCAGCGATAATAGCTACCGGAAGGCGAGAACGAAATTACGCTCAGTGACCGAATTGAAACAATCGAAACTACTTTTTAAAGTTCGTCTCGTAAGTCCTGATCCAATCTTCAGCACTAATTTTCGTCATAAGCTCACCAATGAGTTCATAGGGAATATCGTTCACCTTTTTAAACCTGATGCAGCCCTTACCCATATCCAGTTTATGCTTACAATGCCTGGGATATTCCTTTACAAACCAGTCAAGAAGATCAGGATTAGAGTAAATACCCATATGATACAGGTTGATTGAGTGCTTTTGTGAAGCAATTCCTGCAAAAGGAAGCGGCTCACCGGGTTTACAGTGATAACCGGCAGGATACAGTGAATGCGGAATAACATAACCTAATCCACCATAACTGATTGCCGGTTCAAATCCTTTGGGCAGGTTCTTTACAATTACTTCGTGCAGCTTATTAAAAGGCTCAATCCTCTCTTCCGGCAAGTTTGTAAGAATTTCGTCTACTGTTGTTCCAGATGCTTTCATGTATTTATGGTTTGAAACGAAAAAGCAGTTGCCTGATTAAGACTACTGCTCACAAGCTGAATTACTTCCGCTTATACAAAAGCAAATATAGTAAAACTTTATTGAAATATTTATGGGCAACGACAAGGTGTCGGTGGCAATATCTTATATTTTTCCCGTGGTATTGAACCCTAAGCTTTTTTGCTTTTCAAGCTTGAAAAACTCCTCTTCGCGGGGTTCGTGCAGGGTAACTTTGCGCCATTATACAAACTAAAACTTTAAGACCATGAAAAACAAGAGGACGTATTACCAGCTTATTCTCGACCGCAGCGGATCGATGAGTAGTTGCATTGAAGAGACCGTTGCCGGTGTTAACAGCCAAATACGCAGGATCAAAGAGCTGGCAGCGAGGTATCCTGAACAGGAAATAGTGACTTCTTTGTGTGTCTTTAACCAGAAACCGATGTTGGTGCGCGACAGGGTTCGGGTTAATGACCTTAATGAGGTGAGCTTTACTGAATACATGCCCGACGGCATGACTGCTCTGTATGATGCCATCGGGGTTTCAGTGAGCCAACTCAATAAGATCGTTGCAAAAGAGGTTGAAAGAGATGAGGCTTCAGTAGTTGTGGTGATCTTTACCGACGGCTACGAAAATGCCTCAATCCACTATAACCACCAGAAAGTTTCATCTATCATCAAAGACCTGGAGCTTTCAGGCAAATGGAGCTTTAGCTATGTGGGGGCTACTTTTGATGCTGTTAACATTGCCGTCCAGTTAAACATAAAGGCCAATAATGCCGTGCGTTACGACGTCAAGGATTCGGTGCGCCAGTTTGACTATGTTTCCGACCGAATGGAGAATTACATGCATCTAAAAAAGAATGGTATCATTCACAATGGGTTTCTTGATAATGAAAATCCGGATCATTAATTTTGCGATATCACAATCTTTGCCATGAATATCAACCTCATAAGGGAGTCAACCTTCAGTCGCGAAAACTTCGATACCGTGGTTTCGTTGCTTCGCCAGTACCCGGGACTGGTTAAATACATCATACACGAATCACCGGTTGAGTATAACGACGATGAACTGACAACCGAAGTGTGGGATCACAAAAAGTTAATGACTCAACAACATAACTTTTATAAGAATTTTGCCTTTCCTGTGACAAAGGTTAGTTGGGAGACAATCTTTGAGCACTGCAACCAGGCTCGCAAACAGTACAAAATACCTGCAGGCGAGCCGGTTGTGATGCTTACTGATTATGCCAACGAGTACAACTGGTTTCAGGGTGCCGACCCCACCGGCAGGAAAAACCTTTTTGTGCAAACCAGCATGTGGGATCTGTTTGTAAACACCAGTATGATCTACCCCATTGTTTACCAGGTTGCAATACTGCCACTTAAGATGCTGATGTACTCCAATTTTGAAGAGCGTAAAATGATGGCGCACCTGGTACCACGCTCATGCATCAACGACTTTTGCGGCAACAAGGCCGAGATCACCATGAAGCTCCGCACGGCCGATATCTGTCCCGAATGTCGGGAGATCATCAGGCAAAAGCATATCGACCAACACCTGACGTCACAAACCTTCGCTGTACTTGAGGGAATTCGCAGGCAGTTCATTTATTACACCTCCCTTACTGAAAATTCCGAACCCACACTGCTTGAAGTTGATTACCGCGAGCGTACTTTCAGCTTACCACAGCTGGGATTGCTGCTTCCATTCGGTCCTATGGAAAAGACCGTTTACCACCTCTTCCTTAACCACCCTGAAGGGATTGCATTTTCATCCCTTCCCGATGATTACAGAGCTGAACTGCTGCGTTTATACGAAAACTATTCAGATACTGACTCCATTGCAAAAATGCACTGGCGAATCAACAAACTTGTTACCAATAGGGACAATATGAGTAATGTAATATCGCGCATCCGCAGGAAGATTGAAGTGACGGTTCCACAATCGATTTCAAAGTATTATGTGATATCGGGGGAAAATGGGATGAAGCAGAAGATCCGACTGGAAAAACAGTTTGTTACCATTAAGTAGCAGTCAGTAAACAGTTGTTATTGGTTCCTGGTTCTTAGTTCTTAGTTTCCGGTTCCCGGTTCCAAACCAATCATGTTTCAGTGTACAAGGGTTCCGCGGCAGCTCCGACACCGGCCCCTCTCAAGCATAGTAGCTGTCCGGGCATTGACTGACAGGAAGAACATTAATACGAAGTCGCACCATAATTCACAGCATACCATATTGCAACAAACTCTTCAATAGTAACATCTCCATTAATGGTAAAATCAATATCACTACTGTAATTTGAAGTCCCCATGTAAACCTTACCATACCTCATGGTGGCAATGATATCTGAGCTGTAATTTGATGTGCCTTTATAAATTTTACCATCCCTTATGGTAAAGAGTATGTCGCTTGAATAAGTTGAATTCCCTTGGTAAACCTTACCTTCTTTCACTGTGTAAAGCACATCTGAAGAATAAATGCTCGTGCCTTTGTATATCCGGTTACCGGCAACATGACAGATAATATCAGACGAGTAGTTGGAGGTCTTCTTAAATACTTTACCATCCTTTAAACTACATATCACATCGCTGCTGTAATTTGAAGTACCCTTATAGACTCTTACCTGTGAAAACGCGACAAAGGGAAGCAGACACAACATCACCGTTAATAGTTTAAAGTGCATCTTGAAATTTTTTATAAAGATAACACTTTGTCTTAAGAGATTGTACCAAGGACATAAATACCGATTGGTTAACAAGGGTTTCCGGCTCCACAAATAAATGCTACCTGAAAAAAGGCGATGAAGCAATTGCCATCCCAAATTCCTGAGAAACAACTGCCGGAGATTAAGAAGAAAATGGAGTCATAAATAAGTGGTTTACTGAGATTTGGCCTGTTAACACAAGATGTGGTAAGTTGAGATGTTTCGTTATAATCGAAACAGTCATTCTATCTTGGCCTATTTTCTTACTCTTTATATAATATTGTTGTATGTCAACTCATTAATTAATTTGAAATCATATCCACAGTTCTTGCCAACACACAATTTTTCTTTATCACATTTTATTAACAACCAGTAGAATTCTACTCCTTTAAGGTTAAATTTGCATAATGCTAAAATGAGTCATGAAGATTACTACCGAAATACTTGAAGGTGATTGTGCTGCTGAACTTAAAAAACTTCCTGATGATATAATCGATTTAATCATCACTTCACCTCCTTATGCTGATCAGCGTAAAAGCACATATGGAGGTATTCATCCTGATAGGTATGTAGAATGGTTCCTGCCAATTTCTGAGCAATTACATAGAGTATTGAAGCCTTCCGGTACTTTTATACTAAATATTAAAGAAAAAGTAGTTAATGGTGAACGTAGTACTTATGTAATGGAACTCATTATTGAAATGAGAAAGCAGGGATGGTTGTGGACAGAGGAGTTCATATGGCATAAGAAAAACTCATACCCTGGCAAATGGCCCAATAGATTTAGAGATTCTTGGGAAAGGTTATTGCAATTTAATAAAGCAAAACAATTTAATATGTACCAGGATGAGGTCATGGTTCCAATGGGTAAATGGGCTCGAACAAGGCTCAAGAAGCTTTCGGATACTGACAAATCACGTGATAATTCAAAAGTTGGCAGTGGATTTGGGAAAAACATTTCTAATTGGGTCGGGCGTGAAAAAGCATATCCGTCCAACGTACTATATTTAGCAACAGAATGTGCCAATAAAAATCATAGTGCTGCTTTTCCAGAAGAGCTTCCTGAGTGGTTCATCAAACTTTTTACTAAAGAAAACGATCTTGTGCTTGATCCTTTCATGGGTTCAGGAACAACACTTGTGGTTGCTAATAGAATGAAAAGAAATTCAATAGGTATTGAAATACTACCTGAATATTATCAAATGGTTAAAAGTAAACTACAGCCTGTCGAATTATATCTTCTTGAACCTGAAAAAAAATATGGAAAGATTAAACCTTGATGATGTACTTAAATACGTTGAGGAAAATATCGAAACTTTTCATCAAAAACGTATTGATGGATTAAGTAATTTAAAACTTAAAAATGTACTGTGTAAAAAGAACCCTTATCTTTTTAAGGCCAAATACATTCTCACTGCCCACAATATTATTGAATCATTGACAAATGCATTTATTTCATCGCAAGAAGAGACAATTTTTGGAGATTGGCTTGAAGGGTTGGCAATTTTCATCAATAGTAAAGTGTATTCTGGCCGTAAATCAGGTATTCCTGGAATTGACCTTGAGTTTGACAAAAATCACATTAGATATATTGTTACAATCAAGTCAGGCCCTAACTGGGGAAATAGCAGTCAGCTTGGTAAGATGAGAGCAGACTTTCTCACTGCAAAAAAAACACTCAGAACAAGCAATTCTCAATTACATGTCATTGCTATAAATGGATGCTGTTATGGAAGAGATAACAAAGTCGATAAAGGAGATTATTTTAAATATTGCGGACAACGATTTTGGGAATTCATATCAGGTGACAGCGAATTATATATTAAAATTATCGAGCCGTTAGGCTATAAAGCAAAAGAACGTAACGACGATTTTCTTAAAGCTTATGCCAAAATGATAAATAAATTCACAAAAGAATTTGCCAATGAATTTTGTAAAGGCACTGGTGAAATTAATTGGGAAAAATTAGTTAAGTTTAATTCAGAAGTAAGAAGTAGAATAAGGAAAACTCATTAATGTTTCATCAAATGTGCTTCACATAATATTTAAATTTAAATTTTATCTGTTGAATGAGTTTCACTGGAATGCAAAAAAACTCTCAATTCTCTTTTTCGTATTTGCAGGCATATCGGAACTGTACACTTGGTAATGCGAGACATTCATTTCCTCGAACCATTTTTTCCAACAATATTTTAAAATGTCTTCATCTATAGTATAATTTTCAGCCTTGACTTCAAGAACTAGTACTTCAAGGTTATTAAGATCATTTCTTTCTGTTAAAATTCCAAAATCATCATTATCCAAAAGATTCTTCCAATTTTGATTGTCCCGATATCTATTAATATTTCCACTTAGATAAGTAAATCTATTACCATTATTGAAAGTACTATTTTGATGATATAAGTAACCATCGGTAAAGATTATTAATATATTCCGATAACTAGTATCTGTATCAATGCAGTAATCGATGTTATCCTTAAAGAATCTCCAAATATCAGCACCAGGAAAATAATTATTTCTAACAGCTTCTTGGTATATTTTTTCTAAATTGGTTGTATACAACTCAGTTATTGAGTCATAAACACCTTTTCTCTTCTTTGAATCCATTTTGGAACAGTTAATCTCCAACTTAGTGACTATTGAATTTATATCCTGAATTGTAGGAAGAGGAGTAAAGAAAATTCCAATTTTACCCTGTGCTTTATATGCACCCAACTGTTCCATATTTAATTTAAAGAATTCAGTTATTGTTTTTACATTTTCAATGTCATACGATACTGCGTTTTGAGATTTTATCCTATCAGATAAATCTATCAAGATCGAGATGTTTAGTTGCTTTTCCTTAATAACCGGATCATTTTCCATGCATCCATAAAAAAGTATTGATATAACTGATAATAATAATATTTGCTTCATAATCTTGTTAAAATAAAGGACCATTAATTAAGAGTAACTTTAATGAATTCCGATTTTTTTAGCTCTCTTATAAAATTCTCTTTGATTGCTTCGCATTCTTCAATATGAGATTGGGATGCTTGTGATGACTTCAAAAAGCCAACCCAACCAGCATAGTAATTATTTATACCCTCTCTGACATCATTAAAATATAATACATAAGTCTCTAGCTGTATTTTTAGTCTATCTATGTCTCCCAACAAACTATTCTTCTCCTGTTGTAAAATAGAAATCTTTTCCTTGATAATCTTGCATTCCCTTTTATACTCAGCCACTTTCTGTTCTTTACTTTTAATAATATATCTTACCTTATCCATTTTTTCATATTCACTCATAGTAAAGCTAAACACTAAACCCCAAATAAGATATACGACAAACCCAGCAAAAATGATAATCCAAAAATTAACTTCCTGGAATGCCCCACTGATAGTCATTGGTGGCATTTCTTTGAACTGTCCTCCAATCTTAATGTCATAAATTTCCTTGACGATGGCATATGCAATGATGAAATCAAAAGCAAATGTTACTAATATTAGCCCAGTTATTTTTAAATATTTATTACGGTTCTTCTCTTCTGAGAATTTATGAATCAAGAACCCTAAACCAAGAAAGACAGCTGGTATTGCTAAAATGAAAATTAATTCAGTAATGCCATCGTTCCATGCTTTTCCAACTGCTTGAGCATCAAAAATTGCTTGAGATATCTTAGTATCTTCCGGAGTAAAATCTTTGAAGAATGCAGAATAAGCTGCCGAGCTATAAAAAACAAATAGATAAACAGTAAGGAATACCAATATTATTAATCCTATCCAAAAGCTGGCAACTGCAAATGAGTCCCCTGATATGCTTTTTGGATTTTCTTTAATGTCTTCAATCTCTTTCTTGCATTTTTCTATCTTACTTTCTTCATGTGCAAGTCTTTCTTTTTCCTCAATTATCAAGCTTTCCGAATTAATTTTTTTTGCTTCTAGTCCACTTATTTCTTGTCTAATTTGATTTTTCCTTTCATTTTGTTTCCTTTCATCATTTTGAATATATCTTGTTAATTGAATATAAACAGCTTGTAATTTAGGTAATAGTGCTATTGGAGAACCACCACAATATCCTGCATCTCTTGTTCCCCTTGCTGTATATGAAGCACCAGAAATTACAGCAATTTCCTCTGGTTCATCCTTTAATACCTTAGTTTGAGGCGAAACTGGCCTTTGAATAGCAAACAGATCTTTTAAGCTCATCTTTAGGAATTTTTAATAATTTCTAATACTTCTTCAAACGTCTTGCTCTCTCTTGCTTGATCAAGAAGGAATTTAGTAATCTCTGAAACATTCTCTTCTGAAAATCCCAGTAGTTTACTCGTATCCTGCAACATCTCTCGTTCTTTCACATCTATAAAGCCATCTGCGACTGCAATTCTTGATAAATTATATAAATATTCAATCCTATCGTCATCACTCAAATCATCTATCGATAAATTTATACCAGTAGTTAAGATTGCTTTTTGAATTTCTTCTTCACTAATACCACCCTTCTCTTTGCCAATTTGGTACAGAATTCCTAGTTCGGCCGGATGAATTTCATCATCAACCAATAGCATCCGGTATAATCCCAAAAAAATATTTTTCTCTCTTGCATCCATAGTCTGATGTATTAATTATTATTTTTGGATATATTGATTATTTTATTCAACCAACTTTAGTCTTAGAATGTATCTCAAAACCAGCTGCTAAACAAAACTTATTGTATACCTTAAGCTCTTCATCGTCAACATGCCCACTCGGCAACAATCATCTGATGAATTAAGTTAGCTATATATTCCTTCTCAACTTTTAGCATTTCTTTTATTACAGAATAACATGATTCACTAGTATGCCTGGCTTCTTGCATTTGTTCTTGTGAAATCCTTAATTTTTTATGTAATGCAATAATAAGTGCTATTTCAGATCTCGTTACAGTATCATCAGCATACATAACATCCTGAAGAAGTTTAGATACTGCAATTTTTTGTTTTTCAGTAAATTTCATTTCCAAGGCTTTAAATTTCTATCGAGATTATAATAACACTTTAAAATTACTTGCTTTTCAAGCGAATCAATACATTCATCGTAAATTATTGCATTATACTAATCAATAACTATATATAGTACTATTTTTAAATAAAATATAGTGGATAATTTTCTATTTATCTAATTATTAATCAGAAGTAACTTTATTTATAGCTTTTAACTTCTCTAATCAATTCCATTACAGTCAAATGCTGATTATGCCAATATACAAATAACTCTATTAATATCGTATATCATTTGATAAATAGATCCTAGCAAATATTCAATGGATCACTACATTTATTCATCAGATCACTTTTTTATGTAAAAATGACTTCCAACTTTTACTACTTTAAACAAACAATTTATCAAAAGACGACACATTTATTATCTTATGTCTCTATGTTCAGTTGGATATGTTATTTTATTGCGATTACCTTGGATCTATCAGAATCTCGACCAATTCAAAAATAATGTAACAGAATGTTCAACTGCATTTAGTTGTATTAAAGTGCGTTTCATCCAAGTAAATGAGAAGCAGTTAATCTTCAATAGCAGCATTCCCCCCTCAGCCTCTTCCCCTCCAAATAAACTACCTCAGCTTCACGGCGGGAATTTTGTAATCTGATGAGATTTGGGGTGCTTTGTTTGGCGGCCAATTCGTTTTGATACTTTTTGCTGAGCTTGTCGAGCTTTTGATTTAGAGTATCAATGCTAAATGCCATGATTTCAACTTCCCGGATGACTTTAGTGAAAATACGGAAGGCAGTTTTTCTTCTGGCGGCCTCTATCTTATTTCTTAATATTCTTTGAGAGGGTTTACCGATTATTTCTGATAAGCTCGCTTCTTTTGCAATTGCTGAAAGCTTCTTTGAACATTCATCAAATTCAATAAACTTCATCTCTAATGCAATGATGGCTTGACGGGTCTTCTTATCATAAACCGACCACTCGTTATGAAGATCCAGTTTGAATTGGTTTAGTACTTTCCTGAGAGTATTTAAAAAGCCCCGTGAGGTCCCGACTCCATGCTCAGTGTTAAGCAATGTACTCACCTTTGACCTTAATGCAAGCAGGAGTGCATTAGTCAGGTTGTTGATTTCATTTTCACCCGGAAAATCAGGCAGGTTATTTAAATATCTATCAACAGCCGCTCTTATCAGGGTCATTGAATTTCCAGCCTCCAGGGTTGGTTCTTTTATACAGTTTATTTTTTGAGCTTCATAAATTCTGTCGATTATCAAGTTGAACTGACTACCTCTTTCCCTGATGTTTGCCTCTACAGTCCATGCAAGTGCTTGTTGCTGAAAATCAGTGTCCTTTTGTTGCAATTCATGTATAAAGTTCTGAGATTCCTTGAGTTCAATGATTTCAGCAAGCAAATTGCCTGTATAGACAACTCTGCACGCACATGGCGACTGGCTCCATCCATTTTTGCGAGAACCGTTATAATAATCAGTGAGTTGCCGGTTACTTTTAACTCCCCTGACTAAACTTCCAACATCATTACCTTTCCCGTATAAACACTTACCCAGGACCTCACACAGCTTAGATTTTTCATCACATGAATACCCTTGTTCAGATTCATTATCAATAACATAAAATTCATTATAAACCGGATATCTCAACTGCTTTTCACTTCCATTAAAAGTCAATTTAATTGGATGCTCAGGTGTAGCATTCATCAAATGTTCTAAATCAAGAACTGCAGAATACCCATTGTGAAAAAATAATGAAGATTTATCTGCTGTAACATCTATCGGGCTGCAGGTTTCATGCAGAATTCCATATCCTATAATGTATGCATCATCCTGAAAAGTATCCTTTATAGTTTGGGCAACATTAATGAAAGAACCGGCTTTAGAAACATCTGATAATGAAGTAGCTATGTGACATTCTATTTTATTATCGGTACTCCTCTCCCCAAAAGCACCGGAATTTATCACTGTAATAAATTGATTATACAAGCTTTCTATTTGTCTTTCGATGTCATGTACAAACATCTCAGTCGAAATTCGATTGTCTGTTGGAACCCTGTCTACTTCTAATATTGTTTGAAGAAATTCAGAATCATTAGGGAACATCCATTTGCATTTCGACTTTTGCGCTAAGGTTTTAAAATAATCAGTCCGGTAACCATTCCTGTCGATTTGACATAAATCATGATAGGGAATTGAAGATGAGAACGGATCATCAACAATTTTCAATCGATGATCAATTGCAAGAAAAGCAATCCAATGGGGAATATTATCTTTCCCATAGGCATCTTCAAACATCTTTCTGGTCTTAGTGATAGCCTGTATACCGGTTAAACCAATTCCGATATAAATTGAAGGTCTGGTTGTTGCCATAATTCTGGTGTGTTAGGTAGTTTTCCTTGAATTTTCATGCCCTCTTTCCTCGAAATAGTCAATGGCCTTTTGCGGAACTGTTCATCACTACCCGGCTCATAATGTACTCGAAATCGGTTCATTTGGTTTTTTATCAGCCAGCATTATGTCGAGTAATAACTTATGTGCAGTCTTTTCTAGTCATTACTAATTCTTCCTTCATTATTGTCAGATTCTTTAATTATTAAATTTCTCAGGTTAATCCAAACCCATTAGCTTAAAATTAGTGGATTACGCTTAATCCACTAATTTGTGCTCGATGTAAATATACATCAAAGTAATTGAAAAAGCAAATAGAAGTTGAAGAATTAATATTCAAATGTCTTTATTTGATGTATGTTCTTATAATTTATTATTTTCTATACGTAATAATTTATTAATAGGTTAGAGCTAAATTCATAGAGGCCTTCATTTAAGGTCTAAAAGCAATTCTTCTGGATTAATTTAAGACGATTTTTATTGATGGTGTAGATTCCGGAGCAAACTATAGTCCGGAATAGTCAAGATTCTTATATAAATGAAATCTATCCGCTATTTGAATAGTTTCAGGTAAAACATCTGTAACTGCTTTGGAGAATGAACTTGCACGATCCCTGGTAACAACTTTGATTTCAGGATGGTTTTTGAGCCACTCTTTAAGTAAGTTACCGTCTCTTCCTTGTAAAATATCAATCACTCTTTTCGTTTCATTATCAACCAGAATTGTTCCATATGTTGATCCTTTTCTGATTGCCCAATCATCAATGCCAAGTACATTTACCTTTTTACTGAATGGCAATGGCATTTGATAAATTAACCTCAGTGCTTTAGAAGAACTGATTTTTAAATTAATCTTACTGGCAATATAAGCTCCTTTTTGTGCAGAGACTTCTATCAGAATCTCTTGCAATTTTACAATTGCCCTGTTTGTCATTCTTGCATATGCTTTAATTTCTGTACCAGGCTGTTCAGAAAAGATCTTTCTCTGACACTTGGGATTCCTACAGAAGAATTTTCTTACTGCCAATTCAATTGATATCCTGTATGTTGAGGTTGGAAGATCACTTAATTTGCGAATGTAGTAACTGTGAATACTAGTGCTTTTCGTCTTACAGCAACTGCAATATGCATGTTTAGACTTAGATTGTGCAGATAAAATGATTTCATCACGTGTTATATTTGCTATTTTAAGGCGTATACCGGGCAGAGAAAAGATGTTTAACATTTTTCTCCTTTCTCCTTAAAAAGAGGAATAAATGGCGAAATTGATAGAATACATAGGATAAAAGAATCTTCGTACCTTTACAGTACTTAGTAAGTGTAGGCATGGTTGTTATATCTTTGATTTTTAGAACTTTAAAGGTACTAATAATCTGCCTTACTTACTAATTTAATGTCCATTATTATAGAATATACTAGGTTTAAACATTGAATTTATCAGAATAAAAAAATTGAGAATTTGCCTATCAGAATTCACCTAATTTGACGAAGAACCAGTTTGCTCCGGAATCTACAATTTGACAGGCAATGTGTCATGAATCATTAGTATAAGAATATACCCACATGAATTTAAATTATAGAATCGATTTTAACTCAAACTTAGGTAATTCAATACTATCCAGATACTGGTGTGCGATTTTTCTCAGGTATGATTCTGTTACTATATCTTCCTCCAGAAACTCCTCAAGGTCTGGATAAACCGCTAAAATAGCTTCATTATTTACTTTCAGTCTGTGCCTGATATTCTTAAAGAACTTAATTTCAGAATATTCAAGTTGCTCATCAGCTTTAATTGTCTGAATTGCAAAATTAATAAGAGTCAGCTCTTCCTTCTCAGATACGTTAATTTGGTTTAATAAGTCAAAATAGGAAGAAATAAATTCTTTACCTCTCGTATTGATCTCATTCACAAGGATGTTAATTTCTTCTACAAAATTTACATCTCCAAAATATTGTGAATTTTCACATATAGTTTTAATAAGTGCTATCTCTCTATTATCAATATTTCCATCTGAAGCCATGCAACAGAAGGCTGTCTTAAGTAAAAGTTTATCAAAAGAAATTGTTTCCATTTATTTGATTATTTATGTTTGAAACCGATTACATGTCGTTCATTATTACCTTGAATATTTTCACCATCCATTTTTGCCTTAATGGATTGGTATTTAAGTAATTCTTCCTTAGGGAAAGGGCTGAATGATTTTATTACATTCTCTAATAACCTCATTGTTATTCGTGAGTCATTAGCCATTGCCATTGAAGCAGCTTCATTAACAATTGCCTCAATGTCAGAACTAACGTAATTTTCAGTTAAACATGATAGTCTGTGGTAATCAATTCCAAAGTCTAAAACCTTTTTTCTCTGGTTTAAACTCATTTCAAAAAGTGCTTTTCTTAATTCCAAATCTGGCGGCGGTAAATAGAATTTTTTCTCCATCCGACCAGATCTAAGCATTGCAGGGTCTATCGAATCCGGATAATTTGTGGCTCCAATAATAAAAATTCCCTTTTCCCCGGTTCTATCCATCTGAGCTAACATTTCATTTACGGCACTTTTAGCCATTTCGTGTGAATCACCTTCACGATTTGGGAGTAATTCATTAATTTCATCAATTAATATTATAGTTGGGGCATTTTTCTCTGCTTCTTCAAACATTTTGGCAATGTTTTCCTGAGTAGCATTGATATATCGACTTTTTAATGTCGATGGTGTAGCAAACATATAATTGAATCCAACTTCTTCTGCAAAATGTTTAGCAAAAAAAGTTTTTCCACATCCAGGAGGTCCATATAAGATCATTCCACTGGGAAGTTTAGCTCCATATTTTTCTGCTTTTACAGGATTTTGCAATATGTCAATAACTGATCTCTTCATTTCCTGCTTTAAATCGTTTAATCCGGCAATTGCATCAAATCCTGCTCCTTTTACTTTCTGGGTTTTCAATTTTGTCCTATTCTTCCCATCAGACTTAACTTTTTTGACGGTATCAATGTCCTCTATTTCAATTTCACCATTCAATGCTTGCTTAAATTCAATTGCCGATTGAAAACGATCTTCAGGATTTTGTTGCAGAGCTTTCTTCAAAACTTTTATTACGGTTTCATCCAAATCAATTACTGCACTTGACTCCTTTAGAATTTTAAGTGGTTTTTTACGCTCTTCAAGAATTATTCCAAAAGGATTAGTAAGTTCAGATTTATATTTGGAAATATCTTTAAACCAAGGGGGAATTCCGAAAAGCAAATAATACATCACTGCACCAACGGAATATAAATCTGATTGTGGAGAGTATAAATTATTAAAACATTCAGAGGCTATGAAATTAAAATTTAAACCTTCTTTATTATAGGACTTGGAAGATTGCAAAAACGAACGAGCAAAACCAAAGTCAATAATTATTGGGTTTGGAATCTCTTCCGCTAAATCAAGCATAATGTTTTGGGGTGTAATCTCATTATGAATAACTGGCTCTGGCAGGCAATGTAAATAATTCAAACCCTCTAAAACAGCTGAAATAACTAGTTTCAACTCATAAATAGAATCAATTGGTTCACGGCAATTTTTTTCAGCCAATGTTTCACCAGTAATAAAATCAAGCACCAAAAAACCAAATTTCTTTCCTTCAAGAATTAACTCTCCACTATCTTTGTATTTAACAATGTTTGGATGCTTAATTGATTTGAGAAGTTCAATTTCAAGCAAGTTATTTTCGCTGTCAAATGCAGTATGGTGAAGCTTTGAGTATTTGAATAGTTTAAAGAAATAAAGTTTTCCGTCCTTTCCTTTAACTCTGTAAGTTTCGGCATAATTACCATGATTAATTGGAAATAAAACCAAATAATCTTCAATTATATTGCCTTTAACTAAAGTATATTCACTCCCCATTTGCATATTTAATGTTCAATTTATTATGAGACACAAACACATTGAGATATCTTTCTACCACAACCATTACAAATTTGGTCAGGAAGATTATTTTCACATTCTAAACAGATAGGCAATAAGCTGTCTTCAGTTGGATTTGTTGATATAATCTGTAATCCTTGGTTTAACAACTGCCTGACTCTCGTAGGGTTCTTCCAATCAATTCTACTGAAATATTCATTCCATCTTCTAATGCTTCCAATTAATTGATAAATGAGAGTGATACTTATAAACATTGTTTCAATTTCTTCAAGAATTTCATTTCCTAAATTAATGTCTTTACTCCGTATTACTTCATCTGTTCTTGATCGTAGTTTTTCAAGTGCGTCATTTGTCTGTTCATTACCTAATTCATTATTTGCTTTTTCAAGTCGATCAAATTCATGAGAAATTTCTTTTACAAGTCTGTCCCAACCAGTTCCTTTATCTAAATCATCAACTTTAATCAGGATCTCACGCATCTTATCAAATACTTCTTTTCTTCTATCTTCATCACTTTTTCCCTTTTCAAAATACTGTTGAAGTTCTAATAGCGAATTTTTCAATTCGATCAATTTGTTTGTATCAGATAGAACTTTAGCATTTTCAATTTCACGAATTATTCTAAATCCATCTTTAAATTCTGATTCGATCTTGTATATAGCTGGTATTAAAATTCTGTGTTCCTTATCAACTGAAAATTCGTGTTGATATTCTATTTTGTGAAAATAAGCCTTCCCAGAAATGCTTTCATTCCTATCCAATTGAATTGTCAAATCAAATGTGCTACCCTCTGGAAGTAAGGCAGGTAAGTCTTCTCCTGATATTTCCAAGTCAAAAACGTGCTCATTATAGATTGCTCTTGAACCTTTTGCATTGTTATTTCCTTGATAAATTGGGATTCTTAGAAAATCTTGCTTCATGCCTGGTCTTATTTGACTTGAAGTAGTTCTTCCGTTTGACACCCCGGTAATGCCTTTTGATGTTAATTCTCTGTCTTTTTCTAACCCTTTTAAAGGTTCAAATTCCATTCTTTCTGTTCTCTTATTTTTGATCTCAATCCCATAAAAAAATGGTAAGGTAGCACCTTGACCTGTTCCTGTTGCACCATCAATAACACATCTAATAGTAAAATCCGAAGGTGTGCAATTCACATAGTTACCTTTACTATCGGTAGTTTTAACTTCAAAATGATTTGTTCCTTCATTCAATAGTAAATCAAATAACCTTGCTTTACTATCCAATTGAATTTTACTGCTATTCCATGCACCATCACTTCTATATATTTCAGCAAATATTTTCTCTCCATTAAGATTATTGATGTTTTTAATTTTCACATTAATCAGCACATCTGTTTCTACTGTTGATGCATCATAATTTATCTCAAGTTCTATTGAATTATTATTAGTATCAGGAGTAATTGTTTCTCTATTTATTGAAGATGCATATAGTGCTGCTCCTTTTGCCACTACTGTCAATGGATCTACAGATGTATCAACGTTGTTGGTAACTTGCTCCTTGAGCATTTCTCGTAAAAGCGGAGTTAAAGTAGGCCCTCCAACTAAAATCAATGCATTTATTTGATTGCCTTTTAAGTGATTTCGATTTAGAAGTTCTTTTGTAATGTCAGTTGCTCTTTGAAAAAATGGCTCTTGAACTTTATTTAACTGTTCTCTGGTAATTGTCAGATCAAATTCAAAAGGATTGCCCAAATCATCGCTCCCAAAATTCTCACCCAATTGAGAAATCAAATCCTCTTCGGTTTTTGTAGAAAGTGAAATCTTTAATTGCTCTGCCTTATCTTTAAATTTATTTCTGAATATATTTAACTTTTCATCATCTCTTAATATTTCATCAATTTGATAGTTATCTTTAAAATATGGAAGTAAAATTTCATCAACTATTGCAAAATCAATATTCTTACCGCCCAAATAATTATCACCTTCCGTGCTAATCACCCTAAATATTCCTTCTTCAATTTTAAGAAGAGCTGCGTCAAAAGTTCCACCTCCAAAATCAAATACAATCCAATAACCATCTTTTGCTTTAGATTTAACTCCATACGCATATGCTGCAGCAACCGGTTCAGAAAGCAATTCAACTTGGTTAAAACCTGCTAATTCAGCTGCTTTTTTTGTAGCCTCTTTTTGATTCGCTCCGAACTTAGCTGGAACAGTAACTACAACAGAATTTACAATTTCATCTGTTATAGGTTGTTTTAGCTTTTTTAATACTTCTGCTGAGAGCTCTTCAGAAGTAAAGGCCTTTTCAAGATGGGAGGAGAAATAAACTTTATTTGTTCCCATTGTCCTTTTAAATTCGATAAATACATTTGAAGAATAGCTTTGATTGAGACTTTGAAATCTTTTATCAACTCCAAACTGGATTAATGCTTTATCGCCAACCTCAATAGATCCCTTTTTTGTTATGGAAATACATGAAGGAACTGTATCTTTTTGAGAGTCCAAGGATTTTTTAATAACGGGTTCACCCATTTCCATTCTAGCTAGAGCAGAGTTGGTTGTCCCTAAATCGATACCATAGTCAATTTTAATTCTTGCCATTTTGTAAATTATTTTTTGTTATTCGCCGTAGGCAACAATTACCTGTGCTTTTTGAATCATTTTATTATTGAATTGCACTTCAGGCTTTATTATTCTTCTAATAATTTGTTCGCCTTCTCTTAATAATGGATCGGGTTCTTTTGAAGCATCCATATTCATTCCATCATTATAAGGCCTATTCAAGTGGTCTATTATTTCATAACCATTAGCTCTAAAATTGTCAAATACATTCGTAACAGCAATAGAAAGTTGTTTATGACCTCTAACTTTATTATCCATATGAATCAAGTTCATTTGCATTTTTACAATTTCATTTGCTACTTTTAATGGTAAAGAATGATCAACTTCTTCTCTATCAGGATTTGCCTTCCTTTCAGCTTTTAAAAATTCCATTTGGCCATTATATAGTTCTGCCAATTTTGTGTTTATTTGTATTTGCTCTTCCTCAATTGACTTTTTTGTTTTGGATAGCTTTTCTTCTACAACCATTTTGTCATTTTTCTGCTTTTTTTTCAGAAACCAAAACAAAAGCCCTGAAAGTAAGATTGTTGAAAGAACTCCAATAATTCCATAAAGAGAATTTTTATTTAATGAATCGGAAACTTCTGTGATTTTACTTTGATTTTTTTCACTGGTTTCTTTAATTTCAACACCTAATTGACTTGCTGTCTGGCTTATAACTTTTTTATTATCCTCTGTTTTCTTTTTCAAACTATCAATACTGATGTTTGCATAAAAAAGCTTTGCTTTCAAAGCTTCTAATTGAGAATTTAAAGAGCGATTCTCCATATAGAGTCTTTGAATATCCTCTGTTAATGGCTTAATCTTTTTGTCCAAATCCTCAATAGTTAAATCTTGAGCCAATGTTACAATTGTTGAGAATACGAATATAACCAAAGCTAATTTTTTCATTACCTGATAAATTTTATAAATAAATTTAATGACATACGAATAACAGTGTTTATTGCCTTATTGTCTTTAAATTTTTCGACAAGTATAGGAGAATAGTGGTAATAAATTTTAATTAACCGTTTCCCAATTGGTGAATTGTCTAATATTTCGTCTCTGAATTGTCGTAAAATAATTACTTGAGGATGCTCATAGCTTCCATATGCCATTGTGGCTATATAGCAACCTCCTCTTGATTTGCCTAAACTATCTGACTTAGTAGAGGTTGGTGTAGTTTTCCAATAGGATATATACTGAATCCGATTTTTGTTATGATAACTTAATTTACCCATGAGAAAATCTACTAAACCTTTATATTTATTTACTTTTATCAAATCAGTAACATTTCTTATTTTGTCTACATTTTTCTCAGGAATTACTTTTAATACTAATTCAACAACCTTGTTCCAGTCAATCGAATTTTCAATCATTTCGTTAACTTTCGTCCAATTTATTCTTTGATCTTTTCTTAATGGTATAGAAATAGCTTGCTGGGTTATATTTTTTTTGTTAGTTTCATAAGCATCTTTAACAAATTGCAATAATTCAATAGCTTGAGATATTTCCTTATCCTTCAATTCTGCAAGCGTACTTAAGCTATCTTTAATTCTATCTTTAGTTAGTTTACCAATAGCTATTATTTCTGCTTTTTTTGCAATATTCAAAGTGGGATTAAAGTAATCTATTTCACTATCATTTTCTTGAAAATAGTTAAAATAGTCAATACTACATTGCAAGATTTCATTTGCTACTTTATCGGCAACAGAGATATATTTTATATTCGATACTCCCAAAATTGATTTTAGTTGTATCAAGCTCTTCGAAGTATCCTTGTAGAGGTCTTCCGCAATTTCTACAGCATTAGATTTATTGGCTTTTCGTTTTGTTTTGGAATTTTCGATTTTCTTATCAACTTGTTCAGTTAGTTTTAGAACAAATAATTTTAAAAAATCATCTTTTGCTAAAAAATCTTGTTTTATTAATATATCGATAAATTTGTTTAAAGAAACAAGACCAGTATTTTCAATTTCGACTTGAACTTGATTAAGAAATAAGATTTGAAGATCCTTTTTTGAAGGATTATATGTTGCACCCGTAACCAATCCTTTGAAGTCTTTTATTAAATCACTCTCAAGGAATTTTAATTTTAAAGTAACTCCTTTTTCTATTAGCACATCTTTGGCATCGGTTCCATCTAAAATACCACTTAGATATAAGGTGCCTAAATTGCAATGTGCTGAAGCATTACGTTTAGAAACTTCTCCGTTTGATGTCAATCTTGTCCAAATCTCTAAGACTTGGTCTAAATCAGCATCTTTAATTGCCTCAAATGCTGGCTCATCAGTAATTGGATTTCCATTATAAAACCAATATAGAGCAGCGATCATCTTTTCACTATCAAGATTTAGTTTTGACGCGGCGTCTGATACTAGCTCTACGGTCCTTTGAATATTACCAAGTGACGGAAAACTATAGTCATCCTGAGGTACCTCTTGAGCTTGAATATATTGGTATAGCCTTTTAATTTGCCGGTCTTGCTCCCTGGCAGTTGCTCCAACAAGTAACCCCACAATCCGATAGGGATTATTTTGAATAATGTTCATTTATTAATAAGATTAGGGCAGAAGAAAATCAAGGAACATTGATTATTTTTATGGTTCACCATTCAAAGAAAAGTATTTATCTGATAACTATATAAAATTCCCAGTCGTATTGCATGTTATTCTGGATATATTCTGTCCCAAAGTAAGGAATTACTCCTGGAGCTGAAGCCCTGTAACTGTATGAGCCAGGACTAAGGGTTAAGGTTTTCCTTTGCTTTGGTGTAAAATAATAAGTTGTGGTATTCATTTTCAGGGTTAAGGTTAACGATGTATTATTAAATATCTCGAGCTGCGGGTTATAATTCGAGGTTTTACCAATTGGTGTAAATATTCCTCCGTCATTTCTTTCAACAACTTGTCCAATGTTTACAAGAGATTTATGTAAATATCCTTCTTTGTCAGTAGCAATATCTATTATGTTATAGTAGTCATTTTCCGTTACAAGAGATACAATGAAGATTTGCGATCCAGCTTTAAGCGTAGAGATCACGTCGTATGTTTTCCCTGGTCCTGTACGGAAGTTGGCTTGCTTTGTAACCCAACCAAGGTAGGATTGACAAAAACCTGAACTAACTATAAATAAGCAGAGAATAAATATCCATTTTTTCATTTTTAAGTGATTTAACTATTAAACTAAAAACAAGCATATATTTTGGTAAGAAGGCTACAGACTACTTAATCAAAAAATTTCCAATTCTTGTTTTGGTGTTAGCCGGTAAATCTGAATGATAAATTTCATAATGAGAAATACTCATCTTGTGAAAACTTCCAAATGTGTTTTAAAATCCGTTTGCTATATCAAAATTTATTAACTTGCCTTCCCACTATTCGTGATTAGGAAACCCACAGCATTAGATAATTTCTTATATACCTTTAATTCTTCATCATGCACTTCTCCATCAGCATTGATCATTTGATGAAGTAAGTGTGCAATCAGCTCCTTTTCTTCTGGGAGCATTTGATTAAGTACTGCATAACATGAATCACCTAAATGTCTTGCTTCTTCCATCTGATTCTCGGAAATACCAAGCTTTTTATGCAATTGCAGCAAGAGTGTAATTTCACTTCTCGTTACATTGCCATCAGCATACATAACATCCTGCAGGAGTCTTGATACAACTTTTTTTTGGATATCAGTTAAATTCATGTTATAAGTATTACTTAACATTACTATTGCTTGTATTATATGTTAGTACTTTAACTCCAAAGACTATTGAAATTACAATATCAATCGGTATCCATTTCTCTTTATCATATAAATAGACTGGTATAAGCGGATTAAACAGAATTAAAATAATACCAAAAATTATGACCCAGAAATTTATACCACTTTGGTATTCATTTATAATAACTAAAACTGATACAAGAGTGATAGCTATTCGAAGAAAAGTATAAAAACCACTTGGCAACTGAATAATTGCTAAAAGGAGCAAACCACTACAAATCATAAGAACTGCTTTCACGATTTATGTTTGATTAAGGTAATTTTATATATTAATACTGTTTCAAACAAGAAGTAACCTTAAAATATTCACTAATATCTTTCTGTAACACACATAAATTTTAGCATAACAATATATAGATTTTTTTTTAAATAGCAATAAGCATTTGATAAATGATTCCATACGATTATCCGCTAAAACGCTACGTTTATTCAAGCATCGCTTTTCTTACCTAAAATTAGCGATTAAAATCTATTATTTTTAAGTTTGCAATAACTCAAATTAAACCCAATGCTTAGCACACTAAAAAAAATCTCCCTCCTAATCTTCCTCAACCTAATTGTAGTTATAGTTTCAAATTCCCAGTCGCTTACCCTCATCTCCTGGAATCTGAAAGACCTTGGCAACTCAAAGGATGCTTCGGAAATCCGATTTATCGCAAACACCATTCGAAATGCTGATATAATTGCCGTTCAGGAAGTGGTGACCGGTGATGGTGGCGCACAGGCAGTGGCAAAAATAGTGCTGGAACTTAATACAATGGGGGCTTCATGGGATTATAGTGTCAGTAACCCTACCGTCTCATCTTCCTATAAGACTGAACGATACGCATTTATCTGGAAAAAGAACAAGGTAAAACCGGTCGGTACTCCATGGCTCCAGACAGGAGAATATGCTACTTTGATTGATCGAGAACCATTTTTTGCAACCTTTAATTATAATGGCAAACTGTTTACACTGGTCAATTTCCATGCGAAGACAAAATCGAAACAGCCTGAAACTGAAATTAAATACTTCAAGTACCTGCCCGAGCAGTACCCGGGATTGAACCTGATATTTGTCGGTGATTTTAACCTTCCGCAATCCCATTCTGTCTTCAATCCCCTGAAGAGTATGGGATACAAACCTGTGTTTATCAACCAGAAAACCTCCCTCCGTCAGCAATGCCTCCCCGATGGCTGCCTGGCATCCGAGCTCGACAATATTTTTTACATGTCAGGTAAAATAAAAGTGATTGATAAAGGGATTATTCATTTCTATAACCAGGTGGAATCCTTTGAAAAAGCAAGGCTGATTTCAGATCACGTACCACTGTTTCTAGAGTTCAGATTGCCGAACAATTGACACGTATTTGACCATCTATCTTTGAACAACTTTGACGCGAAGCCTTGAACTACATTCCGAAGCAATAAACAATTATTGAACGCGTAATAGGTATAATTTAAATCATTTGGTTCCCATTCCGGGTAAGCATTGAACAACCTTGAACGGCGCAGCTTCGAACTACTTCGAACGGCAGCCTTTAAACGCGAAGCCAGTATCAGAACATGCCCAAATAAATCGAGTCCGACACATTCTCCTTACCCTTCACTTGATTCTTCTCCTGATTTAGATAGAATGCCCACAAATGCACAGGCCCTTTAAATTTATCGGTCAGGGTGGTGCTGCCGGTTGCCTGGTCGCGGCGACCGGTGTGGTAATCGACAAAAGTGCCTTTGTCGGGGTCATAAGCAACAATTACCATACTGTCATACGGCAGGTTTGGGAGATCACCCAGTGTGGGATCCCAATTTAAAACTATTTTATTACCTGTTCTTTCGCATGCATCGATGACCGGTGGACTGATGAGGCCTCGTGAGATTTTAATTTTGTCGATAATAACTTCAAAGCGGGGTTTTTCATCATCCGGCAAAGTGACTTCGCGGAAAGCATTGGCCATATTGTATTGCAGTGCCTCCCCGTACCCCGAATTGTGTGTTTCGCTGCCCTGGAAGCTCTTATTAATGATTTTGCGGAACCCGCTCAGAAAGACTGATGCAGTCGACATGAGGGCGCGCTGACTCATCTGTTTTGGAAGTTTGGGATCTCTGGGAATCTTATATTCCTTCATGAAAGTCTTACCATTCCTGGTAAAATAAACGATGTTTCCGACTCTGCCTGAATAGGTTCCATCGGGATTAACTCTTGCCACGATTAATTGATTTTAGTTGATTTTAGATGTAATTAGTAACTATTTATAAACTATGCCAAATATACAAAACTTTCTTCAACCTGGACTCGACTTGGATTTATTTTGGATATAATGTCATATTTCTTTAATTTATTCCACATTGTATCCATATTTAATCCATGTCATGTCCATGTTGAAATATTTTTTGCTTATCACAATATGTTGGGAATTAGTGATTTAGTGATATGCCATCCATTCTGAGCACACAAGCATCAATTCTAAACCATCAGGAGCCTGTGTTCTTTTTTGATAATGTCGGTTTCTTTAAATTTGCATGTGAGTTATGAGCCAACAAAACTGCCACTCTGAAACACTCTGAACTGATCGAAACGATCGAAACGACCCATACAATCGAAACATATTTTCATGGCACGGCTAATCAATAATATTCATGGCCCTTTTAGAGGGAAACTCAGCAATGTTACCGGCACTTTCTGGAAAGGTATCAGCGTTCTGCGTACTATTCCGGAGAACTACAACGATGCAAACACCGATATTCAGCAGGCACACCGCAGCAAGGTGAAGCTGTTAACGTCGTATCTTAGTCAGTTTAAGCATCTTATAAAGATAGGCTTCACGGCAGCTGATCCTAAAAAGAGTGCCTTCAACAACGCCCTGAAACATAATTTCGCAGCCATTGAAGGCACCTTCCCCGATTATCGAATCAACATAGAGAAACTCAAACTCAGTATAGGCAAGCTCGAAAATATATGGGATCCCACATTACAACGCATTGAGCCAAATACCATCAGCCTCACCTGGGCCGACAACTCCAACAACGAGACTGCCTTTGCAACCGACCAGCTGCATGTGTGCGTAATTAGCACCGACCCCACTGATGTTCATATTAATACCACCCCCGCACCCCGCAATGCCACCACCTTTCTCATCACCCTGCCCACTTCCTGGAGCAACCGCAATGTCTATGTAATCGGCTTCATGGTAAAAGAAAAATTCGCCGGCTCGAAATCAAAGAAGGATGTTTCGGATTCGCAGGTGTGGAAGGTTGGTTGACGGTTGAGGATGGCGGCATGGAATCCGCCGTTAACTAGTATGCGAATGAAAATCAAATTGAATTTGACAATCGGTATATCTGGGTTTATGAAATTATTCAAACAGCAGAGAGATTAATTTAAATAATTATGTCAATAATGCTTTCAGAATTTTTGTATCTTTCAAGGTTTTTAGGATCCCTTAGCGAAACGTCACAAATTGTCGCTATGTAATTGTAATTTTAGCAAATAAATTAACCTATGGCTGATGTTCATGACAGAAAAACAAGAAGTTATAACATGAGTCGTATCAGGTCAAAGAATACAAAACCTGAGCTGCTTGTAAGAAGAGCTCTTTTCAAGAACGGATTCAGATATCGAATACATGATAAAAATTTACCCGGCAAACCTGATGTAGTACTCAAAAAATATCGAACTGTAATTTTTATTAATGGATGTTTTTGGCATGGTCATCAAGACTGTAAGTATTTTGTAGTACCAAAAACCAGGCAAGAATGGTGGGAAAAGAAAATTGCAACCAATATTCAAAATGACATTAAGAAAAGAAATCAATTAATTGAAGTTGGATGGAAGTTTATTGACATTTTTGAGTGTGAACTAAAAGGAGGGAAACTTGAACGAACATTAACTGACATTTATATAACATTAAAAAATAACCTAGTTAATGCCTGATTTAAATTATATAGATCTCTTTGCGGGGGCAGGAGGATTGTCAGAAGGCTTTATCAGAGAGGGGTTTATTCCAGTTGCGCATGTTGAGATGAATAAAGAAGCATGTGATACATTGAAAACCCGATTAGCTTTTCACCATCTTCAAAAGAATGAGAACGCAGATTTATATTACTTTTACTTAAAGAAGGAAATCACCAGAGATCAGCTATGGAATAAAATACCTGAATCATTATTGCAATCTGTTATAAATGAAGAAATAACCTCTGAAACAATTGGTTCTGTTTTTAAGCAAATTGATGACAAACTCGCTGGTAAAAAAGTTGATGTTATCATAGGAGGACCACCCTGCCAGGCTTATTCACTGGTTGGCAGAAGTCGTGACCCTAACAGAATGCAGCAGGATAAACGGAATTACTTGTTCAAATTTTATGGTGAATTCCTAAAAAAATATAAGCCCAGCTATTTTGTTTTTGAGAATGTACTTGGGTTACTTACTGCTGGCAATACCAAGTATTTTAATGAAATGCTTGAACTGTTTACTTCACTAGGTTATTCTACTGCTTATAATATACTAAATGCAGAAGAATATGGTGTGCTTCAGAAAAGAAGACGTGTAATCATTATGGGAAGAAGAGGAGGTGGAGCTTTTGAATTCCCTGAACTTACAAAAACTGATTATAGTGGTGAAGTAAAAAAGGACCTGTTAAATGATCTACCAAAACTTAATCCAGGAGATGTACAGGAATTATCTTACTATACAAAACCAATCACTGAATATCTCAAAAGATCTGGAATAAGAAATGGTGTTGACTTTGTAACGCAGCATATCTCCCGACCTCATAATAACAGAGATCTTGAAATCTATTCTGAGGCAATTAGATTATGGTTGGATGGAAAGCAAAGGTTAAAGTACGACCAGCTAGATTCAAGGCTACAAACTCACAGAAATACCGAAGCTTTTCTTGATAGATATAAAGTTGTTGAACCTAATGGACATTCCCATACGATCGTTGCCCACATTGCAAAAGATGGGCATTATTATATCTATCCGGATAAAAATCAGGTTCGGTCGATCTCAGTGAGAGAAGCTGCAAGAATTCAGTCATTTCCAGATGATTATTATTTTGAAGGTGGAAGGAGCGCAGCTTTTAAGCAGATTGGAAATGCAGTGCCACCTTTGATGGCAAGAGCAATTGCATCTTACCTTAAAACATTTATGAAATAACCCATATCGCAATACAGAAAGAAAGCCTTACCTATTCAATAACTCATGAAAGATAACCATATACTTGGACTTTATGTTTCATATTACCTTTCGAGATTTAATACAGAGGCATATCGAAATCTTGGTTACGGCAATCAATCACAAACACATAGAATAATTGGTGAATTACTATCTGTTAAACCCCAAACTGTTAAGAACTGGCGAGATGAGTTTGATCCTTTGTTTGAACATCGAGCAGGCTGGTATCAAAGGCCAATGATTCCAAGCAGAATTTGTGTTGCTCAAGCGCTCGAAAACCTCAAAGAATATCAGGTAAGGGGAATAGTAAAAGACATACTTACTGGAAAAATAAATCAAGAACCAGATGAAGAAGAGCAATTATTACACATTGTGTCAGAGGAATCAAGAGGAACGTCCACACCAAAATTTATTCTTAGAGCACCAACTGGAAGGGCTGCAGAAGAGTACTTTCAAAAATACTATTCTGAAAATAAAAAACCAGTAGATGGCAAAATAGTTGATTGTCGTGATTTGGGGGTTGGTTATGATTTTTTGATTGAAACCAAAGCTGAGAAGTATTATATTGAAGTCAAAGGAATATCACAATTCTCAGGAGGTATCTTGTTAACTGATAAAGAATGGAGTTTAGCACAAATAGAAAGACAAAACTATTTTCTTTGTATAATTTCTAATATGAATGAGGGACATGTAGTAAAATTTATTCAAGATCCTGCAAGTAAGTTTGACCCTAAGAGGAATATATATACTTATATACAGATAAACTGGAGTCTAACTCAAAATCAAATTGCAGCTATAAATGATTGATTATTTCAAATTTGACACTACATCGGCTATTCCAGAAGCATCTTCAATGATTGAAACCTTCCGGGCTATTGGTTACAACCTGGAGACTGCTGTTGCTGATATAATTGATAATTCAATCTCAGCATCTGCTAAGCAAATTTGGATAAATTTTGAGTGGAAAGGACCGGACACCTGGATATCCATTAGAGATGATGGTCATGGTATGGATAATATTGAGTTAATACAAGCTATGAGGCCAGGTAGTAAGAATCCACTTGATGCAAGAGACACTAAAGACCTTGGAAGGTTTGGGCTTGGATTGAAAACTGCTTCCTTTTCACAGTGTAGGGAACTATCGGTAATCAGTAAAAAGGAGAAACATGAACCTGCATTTTGGACTTGGAATTTAGATTATGTTAAGAATACCGGGAAATGGGAGTTAATTAAGTATCTTCCAGAAGGAATACTCAACAATGAATTAACAAACCAGAAATCAGGGACTATTGTTTTATGGAACATCCTGGATAGAGTTGTGAGTAAGTTTAAAACTGATAGTAATAGTGACCTTGATAAGTTTCTAATAATCATGGAACGTGTGAAAAAGCACATCTCTATGGTATTTCATCGTTTCATTGAATCTGGTAAAATAAATATATCTTTTCAAGATAGAAGTATTGATCCATGGGATCCTTATTTAAGAACAGAATCAACTACACAATCATTTCCGAAAGAGCCTTTGAATAATGGCAAAGTTTTTATTAAAGGCTATATTTTACCTCATAAAAGTAAGTTATCTGAAGCTGTCTTTCGTAAAGCAGAAGGACCAAAGGGTTGGAATGAACAACAAGGTTTTTATGTTTATAGAAATGAAAGACTATTACTTGCAGGTGATTGGCTAGGGCTTTTTAGAAAAGAAGAACATTATAAACTTGCACGAATTCAAATTGATATACCTAACGACCTGGATGCTGAGTGGCAGATTGATATAAAAAAATCAGTAGCACGACCTCCACATGGCTTAATTGAACAAATTAAAGCGTATGCTGTGAATGTTCGCGCACAGGCTGTTGAGGTCTATCGTCATCGGGGAAAACAGCTTAACCCATTACCATGGCAAAAATTCATTCCACTTTGGTTAGATCACAAAAGAGGTGACAAATGGTTTTTTAAAGTTAACCGGAAACATCCAGCTATTGAAGAGATTAGAAAACAAGCAAAGAATAACCCTGATAAATCTATAGAATCTTTGTTAAAACTAATCGAAGAAACAATTCCCACAAAGTCTATATACATCAAGGAAGCAGAAATCCCTGAGGCACAAGGAAAACCTTATGAAGGTCTTGCTTCAGATGATATATTGTCATTGATGAGACCACTATTTAACTCACTTATTGAAAAGGGAATGACTGAAGAAGAAGCGCGAACTGCTATTTTAAATATCGAACCTTTCAATTATTATCCTGAATTAATTTTTAACATCTGAAAAATGCTTGATCAGGCAAAAAACATTTGTATAGAATTGTTGCGGAACAAAAAGAACCCATCCATCAATGATATCCAGGATGCAATCAATAAAGTAAATAACATTTTCCCACTTATTAGTGAAGATGAGCTTAAATTGAGGAACTCACTTCTTGCAAGCTTCTCGGTATTTTCTGATAACTATAAAATCCTTGATAATGAAGAAGGGTATGTTGAATGGGTCAAAAGCAAAAAAGCGTTAATTAAGTGGAGATTCTGGAATAGATATAGAAGCTATATAAGTAAAAAGATCTCACCTGATACTTTAAATAGGCTGGATAATTTAACAGATGATGTTCTGGATAGGATTTCCGATCCTACTAACAGTGGCCAATGGGATAAACGTGGAATGGTGGTCGGACAAGTGCAATCAGGAAAAACAGGGAATTATATAGGGTTAATTAATAAAGCAGCTGACGCTGGTTATAAATTGATTATTGTTTTAGCTGGCATGCATGATTCATTAAGGAGTCAGACACAAATAAGGATTGATGAAGGATTTTTGGGGTTTAACACTCAGAGGTCACTACTTTATTCAAGAAACAATAGAATTGGAGTGGGTTTATATAATGTTCTCGAGGATAAAGACACACCAACAATTGATCTTCCAGCCAACTCATTAACAACAAGTAGTCTTAATGGTGATTTTAATAGAAAAGTCGCATTATCAAGTGGTATCCACTTATTCGGAAGTGATCCAATCGTGGCTGTAATAAAGAAGAATGGGTCTAATCTGAAAAACTTAATAACATGGCTTGCTACCTGGGGAGATAAACAACCAGATGGAAAAATAATAATCAGAAATCTACCTTTTCTACTTATTGATGATGAAGCAGATAACGCTTCTGTAAATGTTAGTAAGGAAAAGGTTTCTACAATAAATGGATGTATAAGGGCTTTGCTTTCGCTTTTTGAGCAAAGTGCTTATGTGGGTTATACTGCTACACCATTTGCCAATATATTTATTCCTATACTTGACGACAAATCAATAAAAGGGCTTGATCTCTCAATTAAAGATTTTGAATACACTGTAGGTCAAGATATATTTCCAAAAGATTTTATTATTAATATTCCTTCACCATCAAACTACATTGGACCTGAGAAAACATTTGGGTTGCCTTCTTATGGAACGGATGAAAATGACTTTATTGACCCTCTGCCTTTAATTAGAATTATCAAAGATCACCAGTCTGAAATTTTGCCTATCAACGAGGGGTTTAATTACATGAATTTGGTCAATGATGATATTTATCAATTCATTCCTGATAAGCATAAGAAAAATGACCCCTTACCGGATTGTATTCCTTCAAGTTTGAAATATGCTATAAAGTGTTTCTTGCTTTCCTGTGCCGCAAGGTATATCAGAGGTCAGATAAATGTTCATAATTCAATGTTGGTGCATGTATCCAGATTCATTATTTGGCAAGATAGAATTGCCTCACTTGTTGATGCCGAATTAAAGTTCTATCAGAGACAAATAGAGCTATGTTCAGGTAATATTCTCCAAGAATTAAAGGAAATATGGGAAAAAGAATATGAGTTCACAACAAACGTCATTTTAAACAAGAGCACTGAGTATAAGGATCCTGATATTATCAAAATTACCTGGAATGAAATAGCTGATGCTTTGTACCAAACATCATCAAAAATTGAAGTCCGGGCTATTCATGGCGATAAAAATCTTGCTGGTTTACATTATCACAATATTTCACCTCTTGATTATTTTGCTTCAGAGGAAAAGGGTACTTATTTATCGGTAATTGCAATTGGAGGTGATAAATTATCGAGAGGTCTGACATTAGAAGGTTTGACAATTAGTTATTACTTGAGGGCTTCTAAAATGTATGACACACTGATGCAGATGGGAAGATGGTTTGGTTACAGACCAGGTTATGTTGATTTGTGTAGAATCTTTACCAGTCGTGAATTATCTCAGTGGTATAAACACATTACAATCGCCAGTGATGAGATGAGAAAAGATTTTGATTACATGTTTTATCTAAAGAAAACACCAAAAGAATATGGTTTGAAGGTAAGAACACATCCAGGACTTTTAAAGATAACTGCAGCTAATAAGTTTCGTTATAAGAAATTAATGTATTTAAGTTATTCCGGAGCTCTTGAACAAACATACCAATTTCAGATTGATGAAGGTAACTTTAAATCTAACTTCCAGAATACTAATGTATTAATTTCAAATCTTGGACCTGTCAGGCCTGAATTTAATAACTATAATCCTAAACAAGACTTGATATGGGAAACTGATTATAATACCATCATTCAATACTTGCTTAAATATAAGATTGATCCAGCTGTTATGGATGTTATGAAAATTAGTGATTACATAACCTCACAGGCAAATAAAGGAAATCTTGTAAAGTGGACAGTGGTTCTAATTGATAATACAAAAGCAGAAGATAATGCAAAATATATTTTTGAAGGCCTGAACAGAACGATTGGATTAACGGACCGAACAAATGTAAGTAAAGATGTCAAACTTTATGAGATAACTAAAAATAATATTACTGATCACAAGCATGAACTGATTGATCTTAAAGAAAATGAAATTGAAGAAGCAAAACAATTGACCGTCATGGATCAGGAATCAAAAAACATGGTTAAAATTCCTAGTCGAAAACGAATAAAATTTATCAGAAGCAGTCAAAAAGGATTATTTCTAATTTATCCTCTCAATCAAAATTGCAATCATCTAGACCATCAAAAAACTGGAGAATCCATAATAATTAAAAAGGATATCTCTAAGTATCCTATCATAGGTATAGCATTAAGTTTCCCAGAAATAAACAATGATGAAAAAATAGAATACGCTGTTAATGAACAGTTTATAAAAGAATTTGACTATCCTGATGAATTTGATTTAAACGAAATTGAAGATGGAAAGGATTGATCAATTATGGATGAATTTAGAAGATCAATCTTCTGATAGATCAGGTATATTTAAAACCAGATATTCAGAAACATCAGAAGCTGATGTTTATCTTGGGATAATGGTTCCTGAAATGTATAGACTCCTGATTTTATGTATCCCATTTGATAAAGGAAGGAAATTTGATTTCAAATATGAATTCAAAGGTGTAAAATTTGAGAAATTAATTGACCCATATGATTCTGAAATTGTACTTCTCTGTTTAAAATTAGTCGATTTTCAGTTAAAGGATATCTTCAATACTCTTTGTCTGGATATAATAGACTCAATAATTAATGATTCTGAAATAACTTTAATCCAGCAAAAATTCAAGTCAAGACTACTCAAATGGCAAAATCTGTTTGATAGATACAACAGTGAAGGTTTATCTCTTGAAGAACAACGAGGTCTTTATGGTGAACTATATTTTATGAGAGAATGGATGTCGATATGCCCCGATTTTGAAAGAATCGTTAGTGCATGGTTAGGACCTGAACGAGAGCTACAGGATTTTCAATCAGACAATTGGGCAGTTGAAGTGAAAACTACTTTCGCTAATAATCATCAAAAAATTCACATTCATAGTGAAAGACAACTTGATTCATCACATTTAAGTTATTTGTATTTATATCACCTTTCACTTGAAGTAAGGCAAAATGGAGGAGAAAATTTAAACCAAATTATTCAACAAGTGAGAAAAATCCTTGCTTCCAACCAAATGGCTTATTCACTCTTTAACATCAAATTGATGAAAGCAGGGTATTTTGATAATCATTCGGATCATTATAAGGTAAAAGGTTATTTCATTAGAGAATCGAAATTTTATAATGTAGTTGATCAGTTTCCAAGGATACAGGAAAATGACCTTATGAATGGTGTAGGGGATGTTAGTTACTCAATTGTAGCTTCTTCACTTAGTAAATTTACAATTGCCGATAAACTGGTATTTGATAATCTCATAACAAATGAACAAGACCGTTGAAGAAATTGAATTAGACAGATTCTATAAATCTACACTTCAAGAGTTATATGTTGAACAGCAATCTCGTGAAGAAGGTGCTATACTTGAAAGTCTATTCACAGAATGGGCTGTGGATCTGTTGTCAGAAGCTGGTGAGACTGAAAATGCGTTAACAGCGTATGATGAAAAACAACTGGGAACAAGAAATCAGCATAAAATAAATGCCTATGCAATCTCAGATAATTATGAAACAGTTGATCTCTTTATTACAATTTTCAATGGATCAAATGATATTGTAAAAGTTGGTAAAGATGAAATAGATACAGCAGCTAAAAGGATAAGCAATTTTTTCAATAAAGGTATTGGAAAAGGATATGTTGAAGATATTGAAGAATCTTCTCAGATATTTGAATTTGCACACACCCTAAATTCTTCAGATGATCTAAGACAGAATCTTGTACGGGTTAATGCTATAATCTTAACTGATGGTTTTTACTCAGGAGCAATACCTTCCAATCAGGAAGTACATGGATATCCAGTTTATTTCAGAGTTCTTGATATCAAATACTTTTATGATATTTCAGAAAAATCGCATATACCTATAGAAATTGATTTTAAAAATGAGGGTTTTTTCGTTCCTTGCATATCTTCACCTAATGAAAATGAGGAATATCAATCTTTTCTCGCAATAATACCAGCTTTGGGGTTAGCAAGTATTTATGAAAAATTTGGTTCGAGACTTCTTGAGCAGAATGTAAGGTCATTTCTCCAATTCACCGGCAAAATAAATAAAGGTATCCGCAATACAATTTTGAAAGAGCCTCACATGTTTTTGGCTTTCAACAATGGGATAGCGGCAACAGCAGAAGAATTAACCATTGAAGATACTGAAAAAGGTAAGATTATTAGCAAAGTAAAGGATTTTCAAATAGTTAATGGAGGCCAGACCACAGCATCTCTGTATCATACATTCAAAAAAGAAAAAGCAAACATTTCATCAATTGGTGTGCAAATTAAGTTTACTGTTGTCAAAAATAAAGATAACTTCAGTGAAATTGTTTCTCGAATTTCGGAATATGCAAATACACAAAATAAAGTCTCTGTGGCTGACCTGAGTTCTAATAAACCATTTCACATTGAAGTTGAAAAATTATCTAGGAGCATATTGACACCATTATTAGATGGAAATATTAAGACCAGATGGTTTTACGAACGAGCCCGTGGACAATACCGTAATTCTAGAATAAAAGAAGGTAACACAAAAACCAAACAAAAAGCATTTGATCTGAGTAATCCAAAAAATCAAGTCATCACAAAAGAAGAACTAGCAAAATATATAAATTCCTACCGGGAAGTATTTGATGGAAAACGAATTGTTATAGGTCCACATATCGTTGTTCGTGGCAATCAAAAAAACTATATAAATTTCATGAATTATAATTTACCTGAAGTAGTTGATAATGTGTTCTTTGAAGATCTAATTGCAAAAGCTATACTTTTTAAATCGGCCGAAAAAATCTACGGTGTTAAACCAAATGCTATAGGTGATTTAAGGTATGTCACCGTTCCTTATACAATATCTTTGCTGGGTTTACTCACTAATTATCAGTTAAATCTGTACAAAATTTGGGAAAACCAAGCAATTTCCGATTCATTAAGAGAGACTCTTAATGTAATGATGCGGTCGGTTGAGTATTATATAAAACAAAATGCACCAGGTGCCTTATATAGCGAATGGGCTAAAAGTGAAGGATGCTGGAAGAGTATAAAAGAAGCATTCACAGAAATGGAAGTTCCAATTGACGAGTCTGATTTAATCTCATCCGATACAAGGATAAGAAAGAGATTAAGTGATTCTGAAATTTCGAATACCTTCTATAAAGAAATTGAACAAACCGTGATTAATATTGGTGAAGAAAAGTGGAAAGAGATCTATATTTACTGTAAAGAAAATGAGAATATTCCTGAGTCATATAAAGTAGCTGCACATAAAGTAGGGAAAAAATTGAAAGAAAAAATTAAACCGACATCCCGTGAAATTATTCTTGCAAATGAGCTACTGAACAAGATCATTTTCAAAACAGCTATCTTTGATAATGCATTTGAAATTGTTAGTGGAGAAGAGTAAATTCCTCTTTAATGATATAACTTTGTTTTAAAAACCAACGGCAGTTTTAAAACTAAGATGCGAATGTATCTATATAGCAAGGCTATAAATCAATCATGGGACACATTTTCAATTTAAGATTTCAATGTTTTTGAAATTGATAAGACACTTGTTGAAAATTATACTACAGAATATTGGCAAGAATACCATGATTATTTGATCAATGGTTTAACAATAAACCAAATATCAAATTTCTTGAAAACACTAACGACATTTGGGCCGGTCATTATATGCCGGTGCAAGTATCGAAGGATAAGTTTATTGTTAACTGATATTATCCTTAATGATGGAAATGTAATCAAATCATTAAACAAGTATTTTTGAGTAGTAATCTTAAGCCATTACCTGATCAACCCGGAACGCTACTTTACAGATTACCCCATATGAGGTTATTTTGCCGTCTTTTACATGAACCTTCATGTCCTTGACATACACTGAATCGATATTACGGACTGTCTTTGATACTTCGCTTACAGCGTGTTGAACTGCATCTTCAAATCCTGTTTCGGAGGAGGCAATCACTTCAATAACTTTTACGATTGGCATAATTTTTAAAATTAAAGGGTGAATAATTAACATCTAAACACTTAATACACACTTTAGTTGTCTATGACTATTCTATATACCGATGGCTTATTCTTATATTTGTGGTTACTTATTGTAAGATTTGTATTCTAAAACTACATCATGGGATTCTTTTCAGCATTGATAGGCAACGCAGGTGAGGTTGATGTCAACAAACTTAGAAACGATTATGGGAGATTGTTAACCGACAATGAAGAGATTCAGCTTGGGTTTAAGCTCATAAGGGATCTTTTCATCTTTACGGATAAAAGATTGATACTCATTGATAAACAGGGGTTGACAGGCAACAAGATAGAATACAAGACTATTGCTTATAAAAGTATTTCACGATTCAGTGTTGAAACTGCAGGAATGTTTGATTTGGATGCTGAACTGAAAATCTGGATTGCAGGTGAACCGGAACCTTCAATCAAAAAGCAGTTTAACAGGTCAGTCGATGTATATGAGGTATATAAAGTGTTGTCGACATTCGTTCTTAAGTAATTAATATGAGGCGGAATATTACTTAATGTGAACTGAATTGATACCCCACTGAAGGCACAACAATGCCCTTCAGGTTATGGCACTTTTGCACTTATAAAAGATGGTGTTGTCCTTGAAGATCTTACCTGTCGAGGACAAGATTTAAGGCAATACTTACAGAGAATTGTAAGTAATCTTGGGGGAAGTTTAAGCACTTACACGACGAAACCATACGCTTGAAAAAAATATTCCGGCAGATATTCATTTGCCAAGCATTTTATCTTTAATTGTCGCAACTTTGACCCATCATTTTCTTAACAAAGGGTTTTCCCGGCTCCTTTGTTAATCCTTCCCAAATAAAAAACCTGCCTTTCCCGGGGCAGGTTTTCTTTTTTATATCAATTCATTCATTCTCACCTTCTTACCGGTGTACTAAAAAACACCAAACAAAAAGGCACCTTATGGGACAGCCTCTTTAGGATGATTGTCGGTAGTAAGATTTTAATTCATCAAACTCTGAAAGCTCATATTTATTCTTTAGTTTGGATGCATTATCGGCATACTTGTCGTATTTGGTGAAAAAATTTTCAGCATCAGATGCAGTCGCAATACTTTCCCCAATATTGTGTTTAGTTACAAAATGGTTGAGTACAAAGTTGTTCTTATTGACAATGATTGGTTTACCACTATTCACAGCAGCATATAGCCGGTTAGGTGCACAGAAATTATTGTTAAAGCTTGTAGGAAGATAAAACAGCACACAAGCATCAACGTAATTATAGAAATCGTTTAGCTCATGGTAATTAATATAACCAATGTTGTATAACCGGTCTGCCTGAACAGTAGATATCTTTGCCTTGAACTGATTGAACTTATTATCATTCATCCCTATAAAAGCCAGAACCCAGTCTTTGGGCAATACCTCTGCCAAAGAAACAAGTAGCTCTTCACCTCTTATCGGGCTTACTGAGCCTTGATGGATCAGTATTTTCTTATTATTTGCCTTTAAGACACTTATTTCCTTTTTGAATTTACCGGATAACATGAGCTCTTCCGGACCCTTGAATACATAATTATCAAGAACCAAAGTATTCAACAGTTTGTGGGGGTGCATTATACGCATTGCTCTGTTTCTGAATTCATTGGCCACTATTACCAGATCGCTTTTTTCATGAAGACAGTATTCAGTTTTGAATTCCAGCCTGCCTATGTTCTTATCCCTGATGTGATATAGTTCCTTATCATCATAAACTAGTCTGGTTTTTTTTGGGAAAAGGAATTTGTAAGCTAATGGTCCATACATGACAATTTCATGATGAACTTGTATGGATGAAGGTGATTTAAACAACAAAAAAAGGAAGCTACGGATGGCGTATTCAATTGTTTTGAAGATTTTGTAAGGTGATTTCTTCAGTCTGCCAAACAACAACTTAGGTCTGATTATTTTGACATTCCTGGGTAAGTGCGGATAAGAGTACTTTTCTGATGGGTACTCATAGAGGAAAATTTTATCGTCAGGATATGATACTGCAAGCGAGGATATTATAATATGGACTCTGCCATCGTAATTAAGATTTGTCCAGTAGAAAACGCAGTGATTCATATTCAGAATGAGTGTTTTTTAAGGAATTCAGCAATTCTCTTACTTGCCAAACCATCGCCGTAAGGATTGATAGCATTGGCCATTGAGCCGTATCTGTTGTTGTTAGTCAACAATTCTGATACACTATTAATGATCTTATCAGTGTCAGTGCCAACCAGTTCAACAGTACCGGCCTCAACTGCCTCAGGCCGTTCAGTTGTGTTCCGCATTACAAGAACAGGTTTCCCAAGACCCGGTGCTTCTTCCTGAATACCGCCACTGTCGGTAAGCAGAATTTCAGATATGCTCATCAGATAAACAAAAGGCAGATAATCAAGTGGCTGAATAAGGAAAATGTTAGGATTAGCAACAGGATCTATCAAACTTAGTACGGGTTTACGCACATTAGGATTCAGGTGTACCGGATAAACAAAATCAACATCCGGAAACTTACCGGCAAGTTTAACAATTGCATTGCAGATGTTAACAAATCCTTCACCAAAGTTCTCTCTGCGATGACCTGTTATCAGCACAAGCCTTCTTGATTTATTGGAAACATTTTCAGGATTATAACCACACGATATAAGAGTATTATTTATGAGTGCTTTAACTGATTCTTCCTTTCTGATCCTTTCAATAACCAGCATGATGGCATCAATTACAGTGTTACCTGTGACAATAATTCTTTCATCAGGCACATTCTCTTTTAACAAATTTTCCTTACCGGTCTCTGTAGGAGTAAAATGCAGTGAGGCAATACGGCCTGTTACCTGACGATTAAGTTCTTCGGGCCATGGACTCAGGAGATTATTCGTCCTGAGACCTGCTTCAACATGACCAACAGGTATTTGCTGATAGAAAGCAGCAAGAGCAGTAGCCATTGAAGTTGTGGTATCGCCATGCACGAGGACAAGATTGGGCTTCAGTTCTTTAATTATATCTCTCATGCCGGTGAGTACACGATTAGTAATATCATAAAGATCCTGACCTGCTGACATGATGTTGAGGTCGTAATCGGGTACAATTTCAAATAAGTTCAGCACCTGGTCAAGCATTTCGCGATGCTGACCTGTAACTACTACAATTATTTCGAAATCAGACGGATGAGACTTTAACTCAAGAATAAGCGGTGCCATTTTGATGGCTTCCGGTCTGGTTCCGAATACTACTAAGATTCTTTTCACTATTTAGGTTTTTAATCCGGGTTAAATGTGGTGTAAGATAAAATCAAACACTAATCCACACTTCTATAAATGCTTTTGTTTAAGAAACATTGTCAGGGTTTGAGTCATAACCTGAGCCTTCGCCGTTTCATGATTGACCTGATCCTCTATTCTTTGACAATAATCGGAATAATTATCATTGATTTGACCAATGCACTTTTCCAGAGCATCTGTCATATAAGGCAATTCCCAAACCGGCATTTTAAAAAGCTTAGCTACCATTTCAAGTTTGGGTTCTATTCCAATGCTAATGAACGGGATGCGGCATAAGCTGGCAATAATGGCACCATGGTATCGTGCAGTTATAACCAGATCATAATCTGCTAACTTGTTGATAAAAGCTTCAATATCCCCTTCAGGATCCCAAATCTCAATGAGTGCAGAGTTGTCATGTTGCCTTATCTTATTCAAACCTATCTCATCCTTTGCCCTGCAAAATGAGAAATAGGTTATTTTACAGTCAGTTGTTAAATCAAGAAGTGTGTCAATGTATGATCCCTTTTCTTCCGAAAATTGCCAATCACGAACAATAACTGCTATATTCTGAATGTGTTTTTTTTCTTTGACTACCTTGAAGTTTAGAGGCAAAGTATACGCAAGGTCGCACCCATGGATGTGAGGAATTCCGTGTTCATTGCATATGGAAACACTAAGTTCATCACGAACAATGACCAGATCAGCACTCTTTAACAGTGCAATTGTGTCACGGTAGTACTGATCATCCTCATAAAAAGGCCCTATACCTATGCCTGCAAGAACCAGTGATTTATAACGAACATTAAATGACTCAATATTGCGTTTCAGCTTACCTGAAAAATGCTTTAGCAACGCTGTGGGGTTCTTAAACAGTAATTTAATGAAATCGTTAAAGCTTAGAGCCTTCTTCCCGAAAGAAGCAAACTGTGTACCTCCGGCAAATAGTACTACATCAAAACGCTGAAAACGAAATGGCTGATAGATGTGACTATCAGGGATATAAGAATAATAATTATGCTTTGTCCGGTAATAAAGCTTACACGGAATACCTGAATTCTTCAATAATCTATCGATAGAATAAACCAACAGATCATCGCCAAGATTACTATTCCCTATTGAACCTTTTATCAGTATTTTAATTTCGCTCATTTTATAAAAGCTTTCAGAAAACCAATAACCTGTCCCCTCTCCTGTTTCTTCAGTCCCAGATAGTAACTTATCAATGTTGTAAAGATCAAACAGGATAATATCAGTAAGATTTCAGAGCCTGAGATCCATTTAAGAGTAAATGGAATAATTAAAGATACAGTACTGACAGTTATAATTGGCAGAATTACTAACTGTATGAACTCAGGTATGTTTAATCCAACCAGTCCGCGAAGCATTATCATTCTGGCTATTAGCGAAAGAACTGAAAGGGCAATACTAACGATGAAAGTCACTTCGGGTGGAAATCCGTTAGCTAACAATATCCATGAAATCGGCAGGTTAAATAACAATAATCCTCCCACTACCAATTGATAGACTTTTATCCGTCCGGTGGCTTGTGCAGCAATCATAAGAGGATTAGAAACCGAATTTATCAGTAAATCGATAATAGCCAATTGAGCAAAAATAGAAGTATATTCAGGAACCGTTTTCAACCAGAATTTTAGAATGATATCAATCTCAAACAAAACTGGCAACGAGAAGATATAAAGAATGAAGAAAGTGAACTTTGATGAATTGAATATCAGTTTAAACATATACTCCCTGTTGCCGGAAGCATATGCTTTTACTATCTGAGGATTGACAGCTGTCTGAAAACTTGTGATAAACGAGTTGAGAGCCACGGTTAGTTGAAGAGAAATGGCTCGTGCAGCATTAACAACCACATTAAAGAATATATTAAGAAGAAAATTTATCCCCTGCTGATAGATTACTGAGGCTGAGCTACCGAACACACTCCAACCGGCATATTGTGTCATTTCTTTGAGGAGCTTTTGCTCGGCAACTATCTTTAATGAAACTTCCTGATATTTACTGTAAGTTGTAAAGATGTATACCAGCAGAACAAGTAAAGAAACCAGGGTAAGTAATATGCTGTATAATTTCAGACTATCGTATCCGATTCTGGTAAGAAGTAATGCTACAATTAGTTTTAACAGCACTTCGAAGATACTGATTCCGGCATAAATACCCATATCTTCCCTGGCAATAAGGCTTGCACGAAATGGAACCTGGATAATGGAAAGAGAGAAGGTTATTATTGAAAACTGATACACAAATTCAGCTGCATGAAATCGTTCTTCAGGAATATTGAGCTGTGTTTTTAGGAACCATAATCCAACAGTTTCAGCCAACAGCACAATGATGACAACTAAACCAATGTGGATGATTAACGAATTATGGAAGATTTTCCTTACTTTTTCAATGTTTCCTGTGCCAATTTCAAAAGAAAGATACCGTTGTGTGGCACCGGTCATTGCATTGTTGAGAAAAGCCAGGAGGATAACAATCCCGGCTACTACATTATAGATACCGTAATCCTCTGATCCCAAAGCATTGAGTACCACTCTGGAAATGTAGAGTGACAAGATCATTATCAGCAGCATCCTCACATAAAGAACTACTGTATTCCTTGCGATGCGATGGCTGTTTTCGGGATTAGTCAATGTACTGTATTTAGCTGTTAAATTGCAGTAACAAAACTACTGAATTTCTGCAATTTGACACTAACAGTCACCTAACCTTACTCCACCCCTATCTCCTCACTCCTTCCCGACTCAATTCCCTCTTTATTAACCGACGTCAGATAATAGAAATAAAGCTTGCCCGATTGAATATCGGGATCAACATACTCAAGTATTTCCGGTGAAAGTGTTTTTATCAGGGAGGGTGTACTTCCTCGTTGATATCTGTATATCCTTATCGAGGCAATGTCAGGATAAACTGTTTCACCCCAGGTTAAATATACTCCGTTATCTGACATAAAGCCGCTTAGCCCAATGGGCTCAATTGGAGTGATTTCCGGTACACTTACTGTAACGATAGCTCCATTTTTACTAATGTTACCGTCAATATCTTACCAATGGTTCGAAATTCGCGTTGAATTCACTACTACGGAGTATCCTGAAAGAGCTCAGTGCATTAGGATCACTGAACTCCCATGTGAGCTTGATACCTTTGTAGTTTGCTATAGAATTACGCTTACCAATGCTGACGTAATTAATTAATCAAATATAAGATATATTTGGTAAAAATTATTCAGCTGAATAAAATAAATTTACTATAGATTTAAATTTGGCAATTATTCAAAAAAATCAGAAACAGGTTCACACTCTTTAAAGTACTGTCCGGGAGTTATGCCGGTTAAGGTTTTGTATTCGTTGATCATGTGGGCCTGATCATAATAGCCTGAAAGATATGATAGCTCGGTAAGAGAAATTGAAGGATTCAGATGCTTAATGTGAAGGGAATTTTGTAATCTTATTGTTTTAAGGAATTGCTTTGGTGGGACACCGATATACTCTGAAAAAATACGCTCAAACTGTTTTCTTCCTACACAGGCTGCACTTGAAAGATCATCTATTGGGATTGATCCTTTGTGATTCTTAATTAATTGTACAGTATTTGTAATTCGTTTAAGCTCATAGGATTCAGGAGCTTTTGATAGAAGATAAAAAAAGAACTTTTCGGTAATTTCTACCTTTTCTTCAAATGTACCGGCATTAAACAGAGCATCTTCCAAGCGGTCGGAGAAATCATCCACAATGTATCTTAGTGGAACATTTAAGTTAAAGAACTCATCAGCCGGAATTCTAAAAAACATCCTCAATCCCATAGGCATGAATGAAACAGCAAACATTGACAATGAACCTGTTATAGAGATATCATAAAATCCCTTAAGATGCCCGCAGATAATTGAGTTTTCATTTATTGACTTCTCTGAATCGAGAGATTTGGGTCTGTTGTTATGATAAAAGGTGAGCTCCGGCAATCCGCTAGGTATTATCCGCTGAATATGTTCCTGGTTATCAGGAATACAATTTTCAAGAGCCCAATATTGCTTAATAAAAAGCGACAGAGGCCATGATGGTTTGGCGAAATGGAAGCTCACCTTTTGGAATGTTTTAAATTAAAATCTCAAGTCCGTTCCGGATGAATATTAATTATCTCCGTACAGACCTAATTTATTGCCTTCCGGATCAATAAAGATAGAGAAATAACCTCTTCCTTCTGCTTCGATTTTAGTCTTAGGAATTACGATGGTACCACCATTTTGTTGGACTCTTTGAATTGCACCATCAAGATCGTTTCCGGTATTGAGACTTACTATCACACCATCAGTGGATGGTTTATACCCTTCGGCCTCAAAGATAGCGCCTTCACCGGTTGGGAAACAGGCCATTTTCTCAGTTTCACATTCAAAAACCTGCAACTCAGTTCCCAAAACTTTACTGTAGAAACTCACTGCTCTTTTAAAATCAATTGATGGGATTTCAACCCATGAGATTAAGTTTTTCATTGTTTAATTATTTATTGTTTTGATGAAGCAAAATTACTGCCATCGTATATTTCAAAATTGTAAAAAAGCGACATAAACTAGCATTCTTATTCTTACCACGTCATAAGTAATATATCGAAGCCCATCATTATAGAAGAAATAATATAGCCTATGTATTGACATTTTAATATTTTTCCTTATATTAGCTTCAAAATTTCAAGATGCATATTATCAGATATATTGATAAACTTTGGCTTCTCACTTGTTATCACGATTATTAAAGTGATATGGGGGGGGGTAATCCCGCTAATAAAAACACTTAATAATATTTTAGCACATCTCAACCTCTTTTTGAGCTTAAGGCTTTATGCCCGGTTTGTGGTTGTGGATGTGCCTCCGTGATATTTGGATCAGTTAATCCATTTTAAAGCAACATATTAATAAACAAAAAATCATCGAGATGAAAAAGCTCATTATATCATTAGTTAGCTTAAATGCAATAATTATAACACTACTGTTCACATTCAATCTTCCAAGTGTTAGAGCGGATTTAATAAAAGCGTGGGATGATGAGTGGTTGATGTGTAGAGTCAATGGAGTGCCAAGTCCTAATTACAGAGAACACAGCTGTTTTGTTGGCAATCATTGGGTTACTTGCTTGGAACAAGATTGTACCTGGGGAATTTATGACCCAATGGATTAAATCTATTGTAAAGGCAGACCAAAAGTACTGCCTTTACTTCAGCATAACAACACAAACCTAATTTATAGAGAATGTATAAGAAATACGATAAATACTCACTTCTAATATACATAGTATGGCTTTTTTTGCAAAATAGTTGCGTACAACCGGAAAAAAAGCAACACAGAGATATAATTGCAATCAAACCTAACATCGAAAAAATTGAAAGCCCTGATTCATGGGAACTTCTATTGAAAGACGTTGATTTTACTATTCTTGAATCTACTGATGGCTCAATAATCACGCAAATTAATAAGCTTACTCTAGATAAAAGATATATCTACATATTGGATAAAAATAGAGTAATTATTTTTGATAATGAAGGAAACTTTATTAAAAACTTACCCAAAAACGGAAAAGGGCCCGGGGAAGCGATAAAAATTCATGATTTCTGCATTGATGAAGATAATAATCTTTATATTCTAGCGGAAGGAGGTAAAATTCTTATGTATCATGCATTAGAATTCACTTCAGAATTTCAAGCCGCAATCAACGGTAATGCTGTAAAACCGATTAATTTTCAAATAGAAAATGGTTCCTCATTCTATTGGATGGACAGATTTGGCTACAGTTCTTTAAGTGGCACTCCTGAAAGGCTACTTTATGAGGTTAATTCACAAAGTAATGAATTGAATTCTTTTTTTATTCGATCATATTTTAGTTCCAAAATGAGCAGATTTAATCAGTCAAACCAAGAAAATATAATTACACCACCAATTGGATCAGACACCTTATATTTAATTACGGCTAACGGTCTTCAACCTGAAATAGCTATTGATTTTGGTAAATATTCCATAATAAAGTCCAATAATAAAATATCAAATGAAGTAAATGATCCTTATGCATTACTATCAGATTTGCATAGAAATCGTCTTGTTGGCGAATTAATGTTTGCAGTAAAAAACGGGAATTATTTAAGTCTCTTATTCCCAAATCCTATAGACGAAAAATATTGTAATTTGTTAATTGAAAAAACAACTGGCAAAAGTTATGTCATAGCTGTAAAGCCTTCGGAAAATCTATTTTATCCTGGCATCATATTCAGTTCTTATAATAATCAAATGATCTCAGCAAAAGAATCGTTTCTAATTACTGACTGTATGAAACGAGGATTAAATAAGTGCTCTTTTATATCAGAAGAACGTCGTATTAAACTACTTGAAAAATTACAAAGTGTAAAAGAAACTGATAACCCTGTTATAATGAAGATGACAATTAAAGAATAAGTAGTCACTTAGAAAGAACAAGCATGAAGAATGAAAATCGAGTGATACTTTTAAGTATGATCCTATTAAATGTTCTACTTATTATAATTTTGATTTACAGTCGTTTCTTTTGGAATAATTCTGAGGTTAGATTACGATCAATTAACTCTAATTTAAATATGGAGATGATCTATCAGAATCAAAAGAAAAATTTGACGTATCAAGTAATATCAGATGATGCAAAACTTAAGGGAGAACTCCGGATTCAAAATGAAAATGATTCTTTTTCCAATTTAAATAGTATTGTATCAAAACCAACGTTAATTTTGAGATATTCAGAATTAAATTGCCAATCATGCGTTGATATCATTATTTCGTCACTTCTTTCTGATAGCTCATTTAATGTTAATAACACTTTACTTTTGGGTTATTACAGGGAACCAACTTACTTATATCAATTCAAGAGAGTAAACCGAATTAATTTCCCAATCTATAACATAAAGGAGATTGGACTTCCTCCAGACACATTAAATATGCCTTATTTCTTTATTTTTGATCAAAATTTGACAACTCATAATGTTTTTATTCCAGAAGAAGGAGATACAATTTCTATTAAGCATTACCTTAATTTTGCTGCAAAGAAATTAATCAACATATAAGTAAATTCTTACCTTTATAGTGTATTTTTAATTAGTCTTTCCATAAACATGTTAAGAGGTAATCATTGTTTGTTTTTGCTTTTATTGATGATAATCTTTGCCTGTAATACAAACAAGAATAATGACCTGAATTCTGGTAATACATTACCAATAAATAAAAGTGCCAATGACACTGTTGGAGTTGAGGATATCATAGTAAAAAATTCATCCTTTACTCTTGAAACTTGGTGTAACGGTTATTTACTGGCATCTCAAAAAGCAATTGTCCCTTTTGAAGTTCACGGTAACCTGGTTAGTGTGCTGGTAAAGAATGGACAGTGGGTGACTAAAGGACAAACACTTGCACTTATTGATGACTATAAACAAAAGCAGGTTCTATCACAGTCGGAGGTTAACTATAAACTTGCCCTAATTAATTATAATGACCAGTTATTAGTCACAGGTTACAGAATTGAAGATACAGCAAGAATTCCGAAGAATGTTAAAGAGGGGGCTATGCTTCGCTCAGGCTTGTCACAGGCTATTCTAGAATTGAACAAGGCGCGAAATGAACTTGCGAATACAAGAATTACTGCTCCGGTTAACGGAATGGTCGCGGGATTAACAGCTAGATCTTTTACTCCTACAACTGAATATAAGAACTTCTGCACTTTGCTGGATACCCGTGATATGATGGTTAATTTTGATGTGCTTGAACAGGATGCAACACTTATTAAGCCGGGAATGGCCATTGAAGTATTGCCTGTGGCCATGCCGGGGAGTTTTAGTGGTAAAATTGAATGTGCTGATCAAATGCTCAGCAATTACGGAACACTCAGTGTTTCTGCTCTTATTCCGAATCCAAAAGGATTGCTCATTGACGGTATGAAGGTTAAAGTTGTAGTGAAAAAAGTAATTACTGATCAGATTGTTGTACCTAAATCTGCAGTTCTGGCCAGGCAGAATCGTCAGGTGGTTTTTACTATTGAAGATGGTCACGCCATTTGGAACTATGTTACTACCGGTTATGAAAATAGTACACAATATACTATAACAGAAGGCCTAAAACCAGGACAGCATGTTATTGTGAGCAATAATCTCACCATTGGTCATATGGCTCCTGTACTTGTTTCGGGGCAGGCAAAATAACTCAATTTTGAAGGACAGCAACGATAAAGTAATAAAGCATTATAGTTCATTTAAAGTGAATATGCTTTTTGTTTTGTTTGCTGTATGTGGACTTGCACTTATTCCCAGGCTAACTGTTAAGCTTAATCCAGGTCGTGAATCCAAGTCTCTCACCGTTAGTTTTGTTTATCCGGGTGCTGCCCCACAAGTGGTTGAGCATGAAGTTACTTCTGTGCTTGAAGGTGCCTTAGCAACCATGAACGGTGTCAGGCAGATTGAATCTAACAGCAGTTTTGGGTATGGAAGTATCATTATTGAAACCGAAGAGGAAAGTAATATTGAAACACTTCGTTTTCAAATTCTTTCAGTTATAAAGGATGTCTGGCAACATTTGCCACAACAGGTGGGGTATCCTGAAATTAATTCTGGCAGAGACAAAAAAAGCAATAAGGAATTGCTTGTTTCATATACACTTACTGGTAATGCTTCTTCACACAAACTTCGGGAATATGCTGATAATTCGATAAAAAGAGCTTTCAGTCGGATAAAGTCAGTCTCTGGAATTGAAACATACGGAGCTACTCCTTATGAGTGGAAGTTCACATACAACCACGAACTACTCAACCAATATGGCATTTCACCTAATGATCTTGCACTTTCTTTGAATCAGTGGCAACAAAAAACAGGTGTAGGTGTATCAGGTGATAATATAACGACTAAAGGGTTGCACGCTACACCGGTAGTAATTTCGTATTCAGATGAAACCGATCTGATTAATTCCTGGAAGGACATACCTGTTCGAATTATTGGAAATAAAATTGTGAGGTTTGGGGAGGTTGCACAACTTGAAATTACAGAACAACAGCCTTTAAATTACTTTAGGATAAATGGCAAGAATACCGTTTCAATAAACATTTATGCGGCACAAAACTCCAATCAGCTTGCTCTTGCCAAAGATGTTGAAAAAGCTGAGCATGATATACAGGTCTCACTACCTGATGGATGGCAATTGATTCAAATGTATAATTCAAGCGACTATCTGCATAAGGAGATAGATAAAACCGCACTTCGTCTTATTGCTGCATTAATGTTGCTTTTTCTCTTCATACTACTAGTTCAGCGTAGTTGGAAGTATATGCTCTTTATTATAATAAGTCTTGCAATTAACATTTCAATTGCTTGTATCTTCTATTATCTCTTTCATGTTGAAATTCACCTTGTTTCAATTGCGGGTATCACTGTAAGTATTGGCATTATAATAGGTAATTATGTAATTATGGCCGATTACCTGCTGGAACGTAAATCACTCAGGTTTTACATGCCATTACTGGGGGCTACCTTAACCACACTGGGCGCACTTGTGGTTGTTTTTTTTCTTGATGATCATGATCAGGTTAATCTGATTGACTTTGCAATGGTAACCATAATTAACCTGTCAGTTTCACTTTTAATCACTTCGTTTTTTATCCCTTCACTTTTAACCGGACTCAGCATAAGACAAAGCGAAAAGCTCAGATCACACAGAAGGGTAAAACGAATAGCAGTGTTTTCAAGTCTCTATGGGGCATACATTAAATTTGCCCACCATTGGCGATATACCATTATAGTTTTATTAATATTTATATTTGGATTACCCACTTATCTTCTGCCATTCTCAATTGAAAAGAAAACCACTTTTGCTAAAGTTTACAATAGTACGTTAGGCAGTAATTTTTACAGGGAACATTTACGAATGCCAATTGAAAAGACTACAGGCGGAATATTGCGATTGTTTATGCAGCATGTGTCAGATGGGAACGGTTCTTACCAACCATCAGGAGAAACAACGTTATATATGCGCGTTTCACTGCCAACGGGTACAACAATTGTCCAGCTTAACGAAGTATGCTTAAGGATGGAGAACTACCTTGGCAGATTTGAAGGGATACGGCAATTTCAGTCGTACGTTAACAGCCCTCAGGATGCCAGCATTATAGTATATTTTAAAAAGGAAACTCAAAATTCAGCTTTACCTGCTGAAGTAAAAAGTTTTCTGATACAGAAAGCAAACGAATTTGCAGGTGCCGATTTTGGTATTTATATGCGAAACGAATCGTTCAGCAATGAGCTTACTGAGGGCTGGCGTTCATCTCAAGTACAGATTAGTGGTTTTGATTACCGTCAACTGGTTTCATTGGCTCATGAGTTCAGTGATACTCTAAGTCATAATCCCCGGATAAGGGACATTGCAATATTCAGTGGAAATGATGTTTTTTTGCAAACAGCCACACTTGATGAAAAGGGCTTACTCATCAATAAAAGTATGCTCGCAAATGCCGGCATCCAATACAATGAATATGTAGCTTCAATGCAAAAATACCATACCGGTGCAACTGCCCATACAATGATTACCAGCGATAGAGGCTATACTCCTGTAAGTTTTTTTGCCAGTGATCTGAGTACTTTTGATTTCTGGCAGTTTATGCACACTGCCATTGGAAATGATTCAATTAAACTGCGTCCGGAGGAAGCATCTAAGCTAACTACAATGCGTGTAGATGGAAACATTTATAAGAAGAATCAATCGTACATGATAAGACTGGCATACAATTTTATAGGGCCGGATGAATTAGCAAAAAGGGTTTTAGTGAGAGAAACAAATAAATTTAAAGGAAGATTACCACTTGGTTTCAAAGCTGAAATTCCGAAATACGATTACTTTTGGATGTTTGGAAGTAAGCCAATTCAGTATTGGTTGATCGCCTTAGTTATTGTTATAATATGGGCTATTTCAGCCATTTTATTTGAATCTCTGAGTCAACCCTTCGTGGTCATATGCATAGTTCCGATTTCGTTTATTGGGGCACTTTTCACCTTCTATTATTTTGAAATTCCTTTTGATGTCGGTGGTTATGCATCTCTTATTCTCCTTAGCGGATTGTCGGCAAACATGGTAATATATATTTTAAACGATCTTAATCAAATAAGAAAATACGACAAGCACAACCCACTTAAGAATTATGTAAAGGCATTCAATTCTAAAATCGCACCACTGCTTTTAACAATACTTTCAATAGTTGCGGGCTTGCTTCCTTTTTTGCTTTTTGATACATTTACAAGTTTCTGGACTGCTTTTGCAGCGGGCACTATAGGGGGGCTGTTGCTTTTAGTCCCACTTATTGTTCTCTTTCTTCCAGTTATTTTGAAGATGGATCTCAAAAATAAGGAAGAAAATTCGTTCACAAATAAACCGATAAAGCTGTAATTATGGTACGTTACCTGGTAGAAAGGCCCATTGCTGTAATCATTTCTTTTATCGCTATTGTGATTGTAGGATTAATAACGGCCGGTTTGTTACCTGTTTCATTATTACCAGAGGTGAAAATACCTGAAATTACAGTTTATGTCTCGCATCCAAATACCAGTGCCATAGACCTTGAACGTACAATTGTATCAGGAATAAGAGCGCGTTTACAGCAACTCCCGGGATTAGAAGATATTACCAGTGAAACACGCGACAACAACGCGATTATCAGGTTAAAATTTGAGTATGGCACCAACACTGATTTTTCCTTTATTGAAGTAAATGATAAGGTTGATGCAGCAATGGCCGGACTACCCCGTGAAGTAAGGAGACCAAAAATAATAAAAGCAAGTACGACTGATCTGCCTGTTTTCTTATTGAATCTCAGCTTAAAAGGTGAATCTGGAAACAACGAGGAACAGTTTGACCAACTGAGTAACTTTGCTGAAACTGTAATACGCAGAAGAATTGAACAACTTAATTCTGTCGCTTTTGCAGATATCACAGGTTTAAGCTCTCCGGGTTTATATATCATTCCCAATACGCCGAAAATGCTAAGTATGGATGTGAGTATCAATGATCTGATATTTGCACTTGATCAAAACAATACGTCAATAAGCGGAATCATTGTAAGGGAAGGACAATTGCAATACAGCCTGATGTTCAGGAATGAACTTCGCACAGTAGATGACGTTAAAAACCTGATTATTAATGTCCATGGAAGTCCTGTTCTATTGTGTGAATTAGCTGATGTTGCTATTCGGGCCCAGGATCCACAAGGCTTGTACCTTTCACAGGGAAAAAGAGCTGTTTGTATGGCTCTAATAAAAAGCAGCGGCTCAAAAATAGAGACCATGCGTGACGAAGTTAAGACTTTGATAACTCAACTGGTCAATGAATATCCTGAAATAGAGTTTGAAACCAGTCAGGATCAGTCATTCTTATTAACATACACCATTGATAACCTTAAAAGCAATCTTATCCAGGGTGCTTTTCTGGCTATCCTGATACTTTTTTTATTTATCCGTAACTATCGTAGTCCACTTCTCATCGCGTTAACATTACCGGTAACGCTCATCATCAGTCTTTTCTTTTTTTACTTGTTTGGCATATCCATAAACATTGTCTCTTTATCAGGTCTTATCCTTGGAGTTGGAATGATGATTGACAATTCTATAGTTGTTATTGATAATATTATTCAACACAAGGAAAGGGGAGAAAATCAGTTAATGGCCATAACTAAAGGTACAAATGAGGTGATTTCCCCAATGATTTCTTCTACGCTTACTTCATGTGCAATTTTTATCCCCTTGATATTTCTTAGTGGAATTGCCGGTGCTCTTTTTTATGATCAGGCAATTGCTATTGCGATAGGACAGGGGATATCGTTGTTGGTTTCTATTACTTTAACACCTACCTTATTCCATTTGGTGCATCGGCATGAGCATAAACACAATGAAATAAAATTTCTCAACAGATTTAAGCTCTTTGAGCTTGAAAATAAGTACGAGCGTGGATTTGATTTTATATTCAGACATCAATGGATTACAATGGTAGTTTTATTGATGATTTTGGCAGGAGGTTATCTCGCTTTTACTAAAATTGATAAGCGTCAGTTGCCATCACTTCCCCAGGAGGAGACGATTCTTGACATAGACTGGAATGAAAATATTCACCCACTTGAAAACAGTCATCGAATAAAGAAACTATTAACCCAGGCAGGAAAAGACATTCTACAGTCAAATGCTTTTATCGGAGAGCAACAATTTGTGCTTAACCGTGATCTTGACATGAGTGCTTATGAATGCCAGTTATATCTAAAAGCCTCAACTTCGAAAAATATTGAGGAGGTTGAAAAGAACTTAAAGACATTTCTTACAAGTCACTATCCCGATGCATCTTTCAGTTTTAAAGCACCTGAAAATCCTTTTACAAAATTGTTTTCAGGAAATGAAGGCAGGCTTACTGCAAGATTAATCGGGGAAAATAATGATACTCCCATTCCGTTAAAGGATGTGCAATCAATATCATCTGAAATCACGAAGTATACCTCAATCCCTTCAGATGGTATTCCAATAAGATCTCAGTATCTGATAAGAGCAAAACCTGATATGCTCTTCAATTATAATGTTGATCATAATGAAGTGTTATCAGAACTTAGAACTGCTTTTAACAATAATATAACCTCTGATCTTAAGGCAGTTGATCGTTATATCCCTATCATAATCGGATCAGAACCAGTAACAATGCAAAGCGCATTAAACACATTGTTTATCAGTAACCGTTCAGGACAAAAAATTCCATTGAAACTTCTTGTAAGCGTTGAGGTGGCAAGCGATTACAGAACTATATACGGAGGACCTGAAGGGGTATATGTTCCGGTTAATATTCAAGCTGCCGCTAATAAAACGCAGGGTATCATTAATGAAGTTGAAAATATTGTTCATAAGAAACAAGGCATAGAAGTCGGATTTTCGGGCAGCTACTTCAGTAATCGCAAATTGATTTCTGAAATGGTTATAATTATCTTAATTTCTGTGTTGTTGTTATTTTTTATCCTTGCAGCACAATTTGAATCACTTACAATTCCTTGGGTGGTTCTCGTTGAGCTTCCAATAGATATAGCTTTTGCCGCTATTATTTTATGGTTAGCAGGCAATTCGATCAATGCTATGTCAATGATTGGGTTTGTAGTAATGGGCGGTATAATTATCAACGATTCAATATTAAAAATTGATACCATAAATCAGCTGCGGCGGGAGGGTATGGACTTAATTCCGGCAATTCATGAAGGCGGACGTCGAAGATTAAAACCCATAATCATGACTGCCCTTGTAACAGTAATTGCTCTTTTACCTCAAATGTTTGGTACTGATATGGGCGCTAAGTTACAATTGCCACTTTCTTTAACAATGCTTGCCGGGATGACAGCAGGAACGCTGGTGAGTCTTTGGATCATTCCATTGCTTTACTATCAGACAATTGTGGTTGGCCTTAAAATCAAAAAAATAGCTGGGAGAAAGAACAAAAAACAAGCAATCATAAATTAAAAGAAGAAGTAAACTGGGAGCAGAGCAAATTATATAACAGCAACACTATTTTATAAACAAAAAACCACTCACATCAGTAAGTGGTTTTTTATCGACTTGTTGACCTACCAGGGGTCGAACCTGGACTCTTCTGATCCAGAGTCAGACGTGTTGCCAATTACACCATAGGTCAGTAACAGGGGGCGAAATTACAAAATACTTTATTTAACAAACAAACTTTTTAGCTCTTTTTTTACTTCTACCTTCTATAATTAATCAGAATCCCTGGAAATGAGAGTAGTTCCTTAGGTATAATACCCGGCAGATCACTGATTTTTCGCCCATGAGTCCTTTAGTGGTACTGTACGGTTAAAAACTAATTTTCCTTTAGTGCTGTCATAATCGGTGCAAAAGTACCCAAGTCGTTCAAATTGGAATTTGTCGAGAGGCTTTGTATCAGCAAGCGATTCTTCAACGTATCCCTTGATGACTTTCAGAGAATCAGGGTTGAGGTTAATCTTATAGTCAACACCCTCTTCAACATCTTCAGGATCAGGAGACTTAAAAAGTCTGTCATACAATCTAATTTCAGCTTCTAAAGCATGTTGTGCTGACACCCAGTGAAGTGTTCCTTTAACCTTTCGGTTACTCTGTGACCTGCCACTAAGGGTTTCGGGACCATAGGTGCACCGGATTTCTGTTATCTCACCTGTATGCGGATCTTTCACAAAATCCTCGCATTTAATGATATATGAGTATTTCAACCGTACTTCACGCCCGGGGGCTAATCTGAAGAACTTATTAGGCGGATCTTCCATAAAGTCCTCACGCTCTATATAAAGCTCTCTTGTAAAAGGAACATCCCTGGTGCCTGCATCCGGATTTTCAGGATTATTAATTGCAGGCATCATTTCAACTGTGCCTTCCGGAAAATTGGTAATCACCAGTTTAACAGGGTTAATAACACCCATTACTCTTTGTGCACGCTTATTGAGATCTTCACGAATACAGAACTCAAGTAAACTTACATCAATCACATTATCACGTTTTGCCACACCGATAATATCAGAGAAATTTCTGATAGATTCAGGTGTATAACCCCGACGACGAAGTCCTGAAATAGTCGGCATTCGCGGATCATCCCAGCCGTTTACATAATTGTTTTTAACGAGCTCAAGCAGTTTACGTTTACTCATTACTGTGTAGCTCATGTTAAGGCGGGCAAACTCAATTTGTTGTGGAGCAAATATCTCTAACTCTCTTACAAACCAGTCGTAGAGGGGTCTGTGTACTTCAAACTCCAAAGTACAGATACTGTGTGTTATTTTTTCAATAGAATCGCATTGACCGTGAGCAAAGTCATACATTGGATAAATACACCATTTGTCACCGGTACGATGATGATGGCCATATATTATCCTGTACATTATTGGATCGCGCATGTGCATATTAGGCGATGCCATATCGATTTTTGCCCTGAGTGTCCTTGATCCTTCAGGAAATTCACCGGCACGCATACGTCGAAGTAAATCAAGGTTTTCCTCAACAGAACGATTACGGTATGGACTTTCAATACCTGGACGTGTTGGGGTACCCTTCTGCTCGGCAATCTCATCAGCTGAAAGATCGCAAACATAAGCTTTACCCTTCTTTACAAGCTTCTCGGCAAACTCATATATCTGCTCAAAATAATCTGAAGCATAATATTCACGACCTTCCCAGTCAAAACCTAACCAGTGAACATCTTCGCGTATTGAATCAACATATTCTACATCCTCTTTAGTGGGATTGGTGTCATCAAAACGAAGATTACACTTTCCATTATACCGGGCAGCTGTTCCAAAATTGAGACAAATTGATTTAGCATGACCAATATGGAGATATCCGTTTGGTTCTGGCGGAAACCGGGTATGAACCCTCTTATCGTTCTTTCCTGTTCTAAGGTCCTCTTCTATTATGGAATGAATAAAGTTTGCAGGTGCTTTGACTTCATTGTCCGGTTTATTTTCAATCATATTACCTGTATGTTCTGTTAAATTAAGGGTGCAAAATTAAACATTAAACAAATATTCAGGGATTTGAAATTTGCTATTTGATAATCAGCACAATATTAGGATTATGAGCTTAACAATATTCTGTTGATTCTTAAACAACCTATTGAACAAAGAAATCATAAATCCTATTATATCTAAACTTTAAAACCAGGGATGTTTATGGCGAAAAATAGTGCCGGAATTTTATTGTACAGGAAAAAGAATCAAGTACCTGAGGTATTTCTGGTGCATCCCGGAGGACCTTATTATGCAAAAAGAGATGAAGGTGTTTGGTCGATCCCTAAGGGTGAGATTGATGGTGGTGCAGGAATTCTTGAAACTGCCATAAGGGAGTTTGAAGAAGAAACTAATCATAGACTGACAGGAACATTCGTGAATCTTGACCCGGTTAAACTTAAAAGCGGGAAAGTCGTATATGCCTATGCAGTTGAAGGTGATCTTGATCCACCGATTATTGAAAGCAACAATTTTCCATTGCAATGGCCTCCCCTGTCAGGCAACTATCAGGAGTTTCCCGAAGTTGATAAGGGTGATTGGTTTGATTTTAAGACAGCAAGATTGAAACTGAACCCCGGACAAATATCCCTCATTGATCAATTAGAAAAACTATTAGCAGGATCATAACTGGTTGATTGTTATGTCAAAACAACTTGATTTACAGTTTGTTAGTAATAAATTCCGGGAATGCTAATTATCAACTAAAATTGATCTACCATGAAATTACTTGCGTTTTCGATTATAACTGCGTTTATCATCATCTTAACAGGATGTGCTAATACGACCCGTTTTCCTGTATCAAGTGTGGCACCGGCAGCAGACATAAAAGCCAAGACCCGCCTCGACAAAAACGATAATAAAGTAGTGACAGTTAATGCTAAAAATCTTGCAAGTCCCGAGAGGATTGATCCTTCAAGTACAGCTTATGTTATTTGGGGTAAATCAGAAGATTCAGAAGATGTTAGAAATCTTGGTCAGCTTCAGAACAAAAATGCTGAAACATCAACTCTGACTACTATAACACCTTACGACATTGATGAAATCATAATCACCGCTGAGCCGAGTGGAAATGTAATGGCACCATCGGGCACTGAGATATCAAGGGTTGAGCTGATTGATCCATTTAATGAAGAACCACTGCCACCGGTTGACGATAACTTTACTACTCCACCCACACCACCTGAAACTCCGGATGACCCATTTGCACCAACTCCGACAACACCATATCCTGATACAACAGGAGTAAGATAATTGAAAGGCTAAATATTACAACCAGAGGTGTTCGGCGAGTATCCTCACTCCTATCAGGAAAAGTATGATACCGCCGAGCATTTCCATTTTTTTACCAAATTGATTTCCCAGGTTCTTTCCAAACAGGATTCCTAACATTGACATAAAAAAGGTAACACTTCCGATAATCAGGATCGGCGTAATCCAAAAGAGTGAATTTGTCACTGCGATGAACGACAGGCTCACTCCAACTACGAGGGCATCAATACTTGTTGCGATCGACATCGTGAGAAGAACAGTAGGTTTAAGAGGGTTAAAATCAGCTCGATCATCTTCCTTTTTCCTACTTTCAATAATCATCTTTATGCTTAACAGTGAAAGTAGTCCAAATGCCACCCAATGATCAACTGGTTTGATATAGTTGTGAAGGCCAATTCCCATCAACCAACCCGCTAATGGCATTAGCCCCTGGAAGAATGCCAGTGAAAATGCAATTATAATAGCTCTGTTGAATTTTATTGAAGGAAGAATTATACCACTACTCACCGAAACAGCAAATGAATCCATTGATAATCCAAATGCAATTAAAAATATACTCACCAGATCCATTTCGTCCTCTTATAGTAAACGGTGCCAAAATTATTCAAATTATTATTAACCTTGCATAATGAATGATAATTACCGACGGCTTGTACAAATGGCCGATGATATCTTTTCAGTAAAAAGCGATCCTACGCAACTGGATGTAGATGAGAACGTTATTCGTCGTCTAAAACTGATTCATCCTGCAACAGTTTCAGAATATAGTGACGAGAATGGTCCTGCTGCCTGGCTGATTGTGATACCTATAACAGAAGACCTTATGCGAAAATTTGTTGATGGGTCAATCACTGAAAGGGAGCTGTATGATCAGACCCCTGAGACAGGAAAATATGATGCTATATATCTCTCTTCGGCTCTTGTGCTCGAAGAATATAGAAGAAAAGGGATCATTAAGGAATTGGCAATTAAAGCCATAGAAGAAATTCGAAAAGATCATCCTATACGATATCTGGTAACCTGGCCTTTCACAACTGAAGGCAATCTGGCATCAGAAAAGATTTCGGAATTGTCATCGCTTCCACTACTAAAGAGAAAAAAAGAGTAAAATTTTTCTCAGAAATTTGCTTTTTCTAAAAAGTGACATATATTTGCGGCAAATAATACCTGTAAGTAGTATTTAATATGAAACTTAGTAAAACATCCGAATATGCCCTGCGCATCCTTGCTTTTATGGCTAAGGAACCCGGTAAATTGTACACTGCTAAGTTCCTTATTGATACTTTAAAGATTTCGGATAAATACCTGCGTCAACTTATGACTGATCTTACCAAAGCCGGATTGATTTATAGCGTCCAGGGACGTGAAGGAGGATATTCATTTGCTAAAAAACCTTCAGAAATCTTTCTTGCAGATATTATAGATTCGGTTGAGGGGATGAAGAAATACACCGGTTGTATACTGGGCTTTGATCATTGCAGTGACGATAATCCTTGTGCAATGCACAGCATGTGGGATAAAACACGTGACAGATTTATAAACACATTCACACAAAAAACACTTGATAAACTTGATTTTGAGGGGATAACTAAATTCTGAATTTTTTTTCTATTTAAATACTACCTCTACATAGTATAATAACACATCAAACAATCCAATCATCAATGAAACAGACTCTACTAGACAGATTTATGAGCAGAAAGGGCCTATACACCTCTTTCTGGATCATTGCGATTATCATGGTTACCATGCTAATTTATTACACTGCGAACCTTCAAAAGGAGGTGCCTCCAATTCCTAAAGAAGTAAAATCGGTAAGCGGTGAAGTTCTTTACACCTACGATGATGTAGTTGCAGGTAAAGGCTATTTTCAACAGTTTGACTTAATGGACTGGGGTACCATGTTGGGAATGGGTGCATACATGGGCCCTGATTTTTCAACTGATTTTCTGCATTACCGTGCCGAGTTCCTTTATGATCACTATGCAATGGAAATTTATGGCAAACCGAACAATCAACTGACTCAGGTTGAGCGTGGTGCTGTGAAGGAAAGAGTTAAGCAGGATTTCAAAAAGCAAACCACATTACTTGAAGAAACTACTGTTTACACCGATGCATCAGCTGCTGCTTATAAGAAGAATGTTGATTATCTGACTAATCTGCTTGTGAACGGAGATCCTGAAAGAGCTCTTAGAGGGGGTATTATTCGTCCTGAAGAAGCCATGCAAATTGCTGCTTTTGTTGATTGGTCGCAATTGGTCGCTTCTTCTATCAGACCGGGAACAGAACGTACATGGTCGAATAACTGGCCGCCTGAACCACTTATAGATCAGGATCTTACATTCCTCTCTCATAAGATTTCATTGTGGGAATTCCTCATCCTCTGGACATTGACCATTGTGGTTATTTTCCTTGCTTATGAGTTTCTGTTTAAGAAAGATGAAAATGAACAGTTGGAAGAGCCATTAAAAATTACAAAACTATTCCGTTCGCAGAAGAAACTGCTGAAATATATACCTATTGTAGGAGGTTTGTTTGTTGTACAATTATTCATTGGTGGTTATCTGGCACATCTTTATACTGCTCCCACTGAGGATTTTCTTGTACCTCAGGAATTGTTACCATTTAATGTATTTCGTTCTATTCACACTCAGTTAGCTATTTTATGGGTGGCTGTTGGTTGGCTTGTTGGAGGATTGCTAATTGCTCCCTGGGTTGCAAACCGTGATCATAAATATCCATGGCTGGTTGATATATTATGGATTGCTTTAGTTGTAGTGGCTGTCGGCAGTATTATTGGTTTATATATGGGTGCAACCGGCCAGCTTCGTGAAACATGGTTCTGGTTAGGAAATGAAGGAAGGGAACTTGTTAACCTCGGTCGTCTATGGGATATCGGATTAGTCATAGGATTAGTATTCTGGTTCCTGCTGATTATTTCACTTATCAGGAAAGCAGCAACAAATAATCCTATTGTCAGCACAATCATCTGGTCGGCATTTGCAATTGCAACATTATACATTGCCGGAATGATGCCGGTACACAAGATAATGCCGAATTTCACTGTTGACGATTATTACCGCTGGTGGGTTATCCACCTCTGGGTTGAATTGACATTCGAGCTTTTTGCTGCAGGGGTCATTGCATTCTTCACTGTATCATTAGGATTGATAACTCACAAAACCGCAGTAAGAGTTATGTTCTTTGAGTTATTGCTGATTTCTTTGAGTGGTACATTAGGAATTGGACATCATCTGTGGTGGCAGGGGCTTGATGAATATTGGATTGCAATTGGCGGAATATTCTCGGCTCTCGAGCCATTACCTTTGGCATTGTTGATTGTTGAAGCCTGGAAAAATAAGAGAGAGCGTTTACATTCAGGCGAAGATTTCCAGTTTTCAGTACCATTTATGTGGATAGCAGGTTCGGCAGTTCTTAACTGGATTGGCGCCGGATTCTTTGGGATGGTAATTAATACTCCTACAATCAGTTACTATTCTCATGGTACCTACCTCATTATGCCTCACGGACATGTAGCCTTATTAGGTGCCTTTGGTTACATCTCTATTGCATTCATCTATCTTACTTCAAGGGCTAACTCTATTGCCAATAATCTGGAATGGAATAACAAGCTTAGTGTGATAGGATTCTGGGTGCTTACTGCAGGAGCTCTATTATTTGCTATTCCAACTTACATCATCGGAATGCATCAAACAGAAATGGCAATGGAAATGGGATATTTCTACACCCGTACCCGTGAAGCAATTGAAAGCATGAGTGGATGGATGTGGGCACGTACCCTACCCGATGGTTTGATGATTATAGGTGGATTAATTATTCTATACGACCTTGTACAGAAGACCTTTTTTGCTAAAAAAAGAGCATAGATAACTTAATCAGATAGTTGGGTACAGTGGGTACCCAAATAGTTAAACAAATCTTAATATCTAAAAACCGCTTACTTTTGTAGGCGGTTTTTTTATAACCCATAACAGGAGTTGAATGAAAAAGTCACGAACAGCCGTAATTGTCGTAAATACAGGAACTCCTGATAGTCCGGGAGTCAGTGATGTACGGAAGTATCTACGTGAATTTCTTGGTGATAAACGTGTTATCAATATGCCCTGGCTATTCCGAAAGATTCTGGTAAACTTCATCATTGCCCCTACGAGAGGACCAAAATCAGCTAAGCTTTATGAAACCATTTGGACTAGCGAAGGGTCTCCCCTGCTTATAAACAGCTATAAATTCAGTAAAGCATTACAGGATAAACTTGGCGACAGTTACAAGGTAATTACGGCAATGCGTTATGGTACTCCATCAATGAAAGAAGCTGTATATCAGACTACCGGTGATGAAATTAGTGATTTGGTTCTCTTCCCGCTTTATCCACAGTATGCTGATTCAACGACAGGCACAATCGAGGCTGAGTTCAACAGGCTGATCAGGAAATTCAAAGTTAAAAAGCAATTCAGGATAATTCCACCATTCTTTAGTAACGAAGGTTTTATAAAAACCTTCGCTGCGAAGTGCAAAGCACTCTCCCCTGACCAATATGATCATATTCTTTTCTCCTTCCACGGCCTGCCGGTAAAGCAGACTGAAAAGATGCATCCGGGAAAGAGTTGTGCCGAAGCAAATTGCGTTAATGAATACAATAGCATTAACACATACTGTTATAATGCTTCGTGTTATGAAACTGCCCGACTGTTGGCTGAAGAGCTATCACTCGACAAAAATCAGTATACAGTCACTTTTCAGTCCCGCTTAGGCATGAATTGGTTAAAACCATACACTGATGAGGTTATAAAAGAAATGGCTTCAAAAGGGCTTAAAAAGCTTCTCATAGCAAGTCCGGCTTTTGTAGCCGATTGTCTGGAAACAATTCACGAATTAGGTGTTGAATACAAGCACCTCTTTATTGAAAATGGTGGCAGTGAACTAACTCTTATTGACAGTCTGAATGATGATCTACACTGGATTAAAGCAGCTTCTGACTTAATAATTCTGAAATAATTTAATATTGGTTTAGCTAATCCAATCGGCTGATTGACAGGTATTATATAGGTAGTCCCTTTACCCTCCCTTTACCCTCTCCTTACCCTAGGGGTAAAGGGAGGGTAAGGAGAGGGTAAAGGGACCGTTAAGGGGTATATGTTTTGGTACTATGTAAGCATATCTATCGTAACCTCAAAACAGGGGAGGGCAATCGCACACCCTCCCTGTAGAAGATCTATATTTTGAACAAGAAAATTTTATTAATAAACCAGCTCAGACATTTCCTTTCCCTGCTTAATCCTATCGCTCATTCCAATGCCACCATGAAGGTTGCCACCTATAATCAGTCCGGGAAACTGTTTTTGCAGGCGTTTTACGGTCTCCAATCGTTCACTGGTCGACGCCCCATATTGAGGAATAGCATGAGTATAACGTGTAATTTTAAGTAGTGAGGGGAAAAATTCCTTAATTCCGGTCATATCCCTAATCTCTCTGTCAAGGATTTTAATGATCTCCTGATCAGGAAGTTCAGAAAGGTGTGGTTTGCGAACTCCGCCCATGAAAACAGATAAGAGTGCACCACCTTCGGGAGCTCTGCCTGTTAGGAAGGATGAGAGGAAAAGGATTCCTAAGATATCACGATTTTCTTTTGAAGGCACCAATCCTCCGAAAGCATCCAATGGTATTCCTTCCCATTTTTCAAACCCGATAGAAGCTTGTAGCACTTTTGCATAGATGAGGTTATCAAGCTTTTGTTTATCGTCGTCCTTGAGGAAAGTAAGGAATCCGGGCAAGTCATGCGAACCTGAGGTTGTAATCAGATATCTCGTAGTAATCTCAATCTCTTCACCATCAATGACTCCGGTAACTATGAAATTATCCTTAGCCGGTTTATTGAACTTATCAAGTGCCCTGTTTTTCGAAACCACATTCAGATCAGACACATTGAGCATGATATTTTCATTGCCAATTTTAGTGACTAAGGCATAAATAAGGTTACTCAATCCTCCCTGCACTGAAAACACCTCACTTGTGGCAAGCTTAGCTCTTTCTTCTTTTTTCTCAAATCCTTTCTTAAAAGCTCCACCTATAAAACTACCATATTTCTGCTCCAGATTATAGAGTTTTGGCATTGCATAGCGGGTAACCAAATAAGAAGGATCACCTGAGTAAATTCCCAAAATAAATGGATCAACGGCATAATCCAGAAAACTTTGACCCATTCGTCTTTTAACGAGTTGAGCTAGTGTTTCATCAGGATTTTTACCTTTTGATCTGAATGGCTCGCCTAAAATCCTAAACTTATCACCAAGAGTGAACAGTGGTGTATTGACTGCATCTTTTAGTCCGGCCGGCAAAGGTTGCCATGAATTGCCTTTCCATATCCATCTCTTTTTAGCGGCAGCTTTTGCAATCTCAATGTTGCAAAGGCCTTTCAATTCAGTAAATAATTCTGCTGTATCAGGTTGTGAAAGCACACCGGTATTAGGTCCGGTTTCAAAGATAAAACCGTTTTCATGATGTGTTGAGATTACACCACCGGCTTTCGGTAATTTGTCCAACACGATAAATTCAACACCTTTCTTCTTAAGATAATAAGCAGTGGTGAGGCCTGTAATTCCGGCACCAATGATGACTGCCGGTTTATCAATCTTTTTCATAATACTTTGTACATCAAATAGATTTTGAGAACTTCTTATCAGTAGGAACACTTAAGGCAGGGTCAAACAGTACTGCGATGTTCCTGATAAAAAATCTGCCTAAATCAGTTATTTTAATAACATTGTCTGCAACTTCCAGCAGCCCGTCAGAGATAAGATCAGATGCTCTCTCAGGCTTAAAACCGGTAATTGCTTTAATTTGCTCTCTGGTCGTTGAAAACCTCTCAGCAATCTCGTCCCATTCCATATAACGATTGCACATAATATGGTTAATCACATCGCGTACCACGGTTTCATTGAATGAGAGTCTGTACCCTTTCTTGACCGGGAATATGTTATTGTTTATTTTCGTCACATATTCACCCGAATCTTTTGTATTTTGGATATATGAGTCAGCCAACTGACTGATAGATGAGACTCCAAATGCATAAACCTGTCCTGTGGTTCGGCGGGTACAATATCCCTGGAAGTTTCTGTGTAATTCATTATTTTTCAGTGCAAGAATCAGTTCATCATCACCTTTGGCATAATGATCCATTCCAATATCACTGTATCCGTTTTCCAGTAGTGTTTTGTATGCAGATTCAAAAATGCTGATTTTGCTTTCCGGGTCTGGCAAACCGGCTCGTTCAAGTGCGAGCTGGTGCTTCTTAAACCATGGCACATGAGCATAAGAGAAAGTCACGATACGGTCAGGGGAGTAGGGGAGAGCCATTCGGATACTTTGTGTAAAGCTCTCTGCTGTCTGATGGGGTAATCCATAGATAAAGTCGAAGTTTATTTTGATTTTCGGATCAAGACTCCTCAGGTAATTGGTAAGATAATCCAGTGGAAGTTTTGACGGTTCGCGATTAGCAGTTTTAAGAACTTTAAGATCTAAATCCTGAATCCCAAGGCTAAAGCGGTTGAATTTACAATTCTTAACCAACCTTTCCATGTATTCCTCATCCAAATGAGCAGGATGACATTCTATGGCAATTTCAGGATCTTCAATGAAATCAAATTCGCTGAAGATCAAATTATTAATTTTCTCAATTTGCTCAACCGGAATAGCATTAGGAGTGCCACCACCGTAATGCAGCTGTGAAACCTTTCTTGATGGATCTAGCGTTGCCCTCACCATCCTGATCTCCTTAATTAACGCATCAACATAACTGTCAACTATATTTATCTTCGGATATTTGACTGAATTGCAACCACAATAGAAACATATTTTATGGCAGAAAGGAATATGCACATAAAGTGAAATATTATCCGGCTCCTTTCCATTCGAGGCTAATAATAGCTGTTTATACCCGTCACTGTCAATATCATTATTAAAGTAATTGGCAGGAGGGTAACTTGTATATCGTGGAAGCGATTGATTGTACTTTTCTAATAATTCTCTTGGGATCATTTCTATTTATTTTGATCAGTAGTGGAATGATTGACTTTGACAGCCAATCATAAATTCTGATAGTTAAATTACGATTTCTATTTTAAGATCCGGTTTCATGAATGATACCTCTTGTTTCTGCCATTTCATCAGTGATTGCCGGTGTTTCTTCTATTGAATCATCGAGTTTTTCTCTGTAAAGAAGTGGCAGTGCGGCAATAACAAGAGCTGCAATGACTGATTCAACAATAAATAAACCCTGAAATCCGATGATATCAGCCAGTTTACCACTCAGGATGGTGATGATAAGAGCACTTAGATGTGTGATAACGATTTGTATAGTGAAATCCGTACCTTCTCTTCCTTTACGAACAATATCCATGGAAATAGTGTAAATGGCTACTGATGACATTCCATAACTCATCCATAACATTACAACGGCGGTATAAAGTTCAAGATGGCTCATGCCAAACTGCAGCATAAAGATAAACCATAAAGTTACCAGCAAACTAAATGATGCAAAGAGGTACAGACAGGTTTTACGACCGTATTTCTTAATCAAAAACCCACCAAGCAAGGCACTCAGAGCACCACTAGCTGTGCCGCATATACCTGAAATGATACCAATTTGCTTTACTGTAAATCCATGGTCAACAAGGAAAGGTTTCATCAGGGAAAGAATGCCAATGATACCTGAATAGAAGAAGAAAAGCAGTACAAGTCGTCGGGCAATTCCTTTTTGCTTAAAGAATAGTCCAATATCCTTAAAACCGGCTTTTTTAACAGTAAGGTCGTGACCTCTGCCTATGCCTTTATGTATGTACTCATCGTCCTTTGTCTCAACATTGTCATTTACTTCAGTCTTCTGAAGGTCTTCATGGATAGACTTTTTATGAGTTTCCTTACTCTTATAGAAGTACAGAGGGATTAAAGCAAGCATTACAAATGCGGCCAGGCAAAACATCATACCCTGCCATCCAAAATAATGGTAAAGAACAAGCATTACACCACTCCCAGTCATTGTACCAAGAAATGAACCTGCTGATTGCATGCTATTGCCAATACTACGTTCTTCCTTTTTTAATATTTTGATAGCAAAAGCATCGGTTGCAATATCCTGTGTACCTGAAGCAATAAAGGCCACAATCATCATTGCCACGATAAGCATGAAATGAAATTGCAGATTAAAAAAGCCAATTGCGATAATAATTATGGCATATACAAGTTCAGAAGTAAATATCCAACGCTTATAGCTGGCATCATTACTTGTATACCTGTCGACTATCGGAGCCCATAGGAACTTGAATATCCAGGGTAATTTTATTAATTGCAGTAGACCTATCATTGCAAGTGAATACTTCTCCTGACGCATTATAACAGGTACAATGGTTGAAAAGAAGCTCATCGGGATGGACTGAGCAAGATAGAGACTAAGCAAGGTTGAATATTTCTTCATCTACTGATATATTTAATCTTGTAGTTATTTGGGAGATTAGAAATTGATAGTAAGGTTAGCTCCAAAATGTAATGGTTTGCCCATCTGTACAAATGATTTACCTAATGAGCCAAAAAAGAAGGAGTGATATTTGGTATCAGTTATATTCTTTGCCCATAAGTCAATTCGTGCACGTTTTGCGACAAATGAAATTTTACCATTGAGAATTCCGTAATAATCCTGTGATGCGCTGTTTTCTTCATTCCAATATATTTTGCCCTGTCCCTGGTAATTAGCAAAGACAACAATTCTGTTGAGAAAACCTTTTTTTATGTGGAATGTATAATCAGCACCTGCCATTAAGGTGTTTGCCGGAGCATAAGGTATATAATTGCCTTTATAATTAAGTGTATCTAACCTTTGATAGTCAAGAAACTTCGCTTCGGTTAAACCGTAGCTTGTATAAATTGAGAAATTGCGGGCAGGTTTGGCAATTATTTCAACTTCAACACCCGCACTTTCCGAGTGACCGGCGTTCTTTAACATGGAACCTTTACCGCTTGGTACCTGCTGATAGATTTGCTGGTCTACCCAATCGATATAAAATACACTAACATTGGTTAATAAGGCCTTGTCAAAGAATATTGTTTTTACACCTAACTCACCTGTAGTACTGTATTCAGGTTTAAAACTCCTGTCTTCGGGACGTTCAAATGTAGTGTTAAAACCACCTGTTTTATAACCTTTTGTGAGTGAAAGGTATGTTGAAACATTGGGGTTAATATTGTAAGCGAGAGCAATTTTTGGGAGAACCTCTGAATAGTCAACTTTTCCCTGTGAGTCATCAATAGTATTTTGGTTCATTCCACCTTCAGGGACAGGCACATAAGTGTTATACAAATAGTCCTGAACGGCTGCTTCATAATCTAAGCGCAAACCGGCTGTAAGAGTTAGACCTTCTACATTGAATAGTTTATTAACTCTTGCTTCACCAAAAATAGCAGCACCTTTAATTGAGTTATCATAATTTTTGACTGATAATTCACCATCCTTTTTCTTTAAAGAAGAAGTGGGTGCATCAGTGCTGTATGTAACAGTAACATTATCCTGAAGATATTGGAGGAATCCAAATGCACCAACAATCCATGAAATCTTTTGACCCGGTTTATTTTTTAAGGTAAATTCCTGAGATAAGCTGTTCTGATTGGTATTTTGGTTTACATAAAGTAAAGCTTTATCAGTGAAATCCTGATCTATGTTTTGGTCATCCTTTAGGTACTGGTGACTTGTAACAGACTGGAACATTAACTTTTGAGTTGAATGATCGACTACAAAAGCATTTGACAGAATATCTCGCTCGTAAGAGCTATAAAAATCATAATTAATAGGGGAGACCTCCTTAGTTTTCAGATTGATCTGAGCATAAGGATAACCACCTTGTTTACTATGTTCATAACCTGAGCTGAACATAAGTTTTGTTCTGTCGGTTGCTTCGTGTACAAGCTTTACACGTGCTCCGTAATAGTCATCCTCATCAACAGGTGAATCCAGGAATATATTATCAAAATATCCACCGGTGCGTCCATAAAAAGCAGAAGCTGAGATACCAGTTTTACTATTAATTGGTTGAGAATGTGATATATCAGATCTAAAATATCCGTAATTACCGCCGCTAAGAGTGATTTTAGTATCTCTTTTTTCTGATGGATCTTTAGTATATACCTTGATTAAACCACCCATTGTGTTCCTTCCATATGAAGTCCCCTGTGGTCCACGAAGCACTTCAATACGATCCAAGTCATTAAATTCAAAATCGAACGCTGATTTTTCAAAATAGGGGACATTATCAACGTAAAGGCCTATTGAAGGAGAGTTTATTCTTGATCCGATACCACGAATATAAACCGGTGAAGTCAGTCGTGATCCGTAATCAGGCATAAAGAAGTTAGGCACAAAACCTACAAGGTCTTTAAGGGATGACATCCCATTATCTTCAATGGTTTTAGATTTCATCAGTGAAATTGATGCAGGCAGATTCTTAATCATCACACTGTTTTCACGTGATGATTTAACAACTATTTCATTGAGGTTAATTGTTTTAATTTCTGCCGAGTCGGGAGCAGTGGCATGATATTGAGCTGAAACATTTAGTACTATAGAAATGCAGCCCGAAAACAGGAATAATAGCTTCTTATTCATTGTGTTTTTTTGATTTGACCGATTAATAATGATGTTGTGGATTAAGCCTGTACTAAGCAGTGCAGACAATTATGACTCTTTCCCGGAGAGGAAAGAATCAATAAGAAAATTGAAACAAAACTCTGATTATGATAATGGAGGGCCTCTCAGACTATTAACTGAGACAGGTGGATCAGATATTAAGGTTCCAAAATAATCCTGATCGGTATCGTTTAAGTAGAAAATGACAGGATTTGCTTCATACTCGCATTGGTCGCATGCTATTCCATCAAAACTGAAATTATACTGATTGAGAAGCGCAGTATGATCATCATGCTGGAGTGTACCAAAATCCTGTTTGTTGACTGAAGAATGAGTGAAACATGAAGGTATGAGGTATTTCCCCCAGATCCTGTTCTGATGGAAATTCACCAGGTTTCCAAGGTAAAACCAAAATATAGCAGATGCCCAAAGGATCAGAAATCCTCTGTGCAATATCGATCTTACCTTATTTACCTTACTAATGTTCACGTATGCAGATTTTGCGATACAAAAGTGGGAATTATTGTGAAACAAAAAACAGCAATATCAACATTTTAGTGAAATTTATAATCAATCCAAATAAGGAAACTACTGATTGATTGAACTTTATACGGGTTTATTCAGTATTTATAGGTAATTTACTTTACTTTCATAAACATGGATGAACATACTTACATAAGGGTGTGTTTTCAAATATTATCTCAATAAATTGTACCTTTAATCAAAATTTCGCTCATGAATAATTTCTGGAGAGCTCTTATTGCCGGCTATGGAGCAAAAAAACTTGGTGGAGGATGTATTTCTACGATCCTTATTTTTATTCTCCTGTGGGTATTGTTAGGACAGTGCAGTTAAAAGAATTCATAAGTGTTACCTATTATTTTCAGGAATTTAAGGAAATCCTCATACCTGATTACTAAGGATGCACGATTATCATTTGGGTGAAAGCTTATTTTAGGGTTTGCTGCAAGATCTTGATCCAGAAACAAATGTACATGATGTTCCGTATCATGTATCAATCCAAATGGTGATACTGATCCGGGCAATAATCCCAGATATTTTTCCATTCTCTGCTGAGAGGCAAAAGTTAATTTACCCTGCTTGAGATACTTCTCAAGGTCATGAATCCAAAGGTTTTTTCTATGATCAAATATCACCAGATAGTGTCGGTTGCCTTTATGATTTCGGAAGAATAAGTTTTTGCAATGAGTAGTCTCAGTTATATCCTTCCAATACTGCACAGCAATCTCTATTGTTGGTGCCGGTGGATGTTCATGATATTCAAAATTAATACCGGCTTCAGTAAGTGTTTTATAAACCAGAGGATCACCAATCATCCCGATTAACATTAATTATTGGTAAATGATATTTCCAGCAAGCCATCCTTCTTTTAAATCAGGGAATATTAATAAATTTCTACCAGGGTAAAGAGTAAGAATGGAATTTCTATTTGAGCTTTGTAATTCTTTCAATTGTTTTTTCCTTACCTAATACTGAAATTATTCCGGCAATTCCTGGCCCATGGGCTGAGCCAACCAGAGCTAATCTTAGAGTATTCATTACCAGGCCCAAATTGAATCCCTGCTCCTGAATGTAACCTTTTAACGCAGGCTCAAGAGCATCAACCGACAGATCATCTTGATTTTCAATGAAATGCACTATTGACTTCAACATGTCAGGCGTTTCAACCCTCCATACTTTATTCCTTAATTTCTCGTCATAGTCAATAGTATCATTAAAGAAGAATTTTGACTGTTCCCAAAGATCCGGTATCAGGGTAGCTCTTTCTTTTATCAATACTGCAATGCGTACAAGAGTATTCATGTCTGATTGAATTCCTTTGCCATTGAGTTGGGTTTCAAGCAAGTGGGCGACTTCAACATCACTCAGGCTTGACAGATAATGATGATTAAACCATTTTGCTTTTTCGGGATCGAATTTAGATCCATGTTTACCTACTCTGTCAATAGAAAAAGCTTCAATTAATTCATCCATCGAAAACACTTCCTGTTCAGTGCCAGGGTTCCATCCGAGAAGCGCAAGCATGTTAACAAAAGCCTGTGGAAGGTAGCCTGATTCCCTATATCCTGATGAAACTTCATCAGTTTTTGGATCAATCCATTTAAGAGGGAATACCGGGAATCCAAGTCGATCACCATCACGTTTGCTTAATTTACCATTTCCGTCAGGTTTCAAAAGCAGAGGCAAATGTGCAAACTCAGGTGCTTGCCATCCGAAATATTCATACAGAAGCACATGCAGTGGGGCCGAAGGAAGCCACTCTTCACCTCTGATAACATGTGTGATTTCCATTAAATGATCATCAACAATATTAGCTAAATGGTATGTTGGCATACCGTCAGACTTAAACAATACCTTATCGTCTAGTTTCGATGAATGTACTGAAACTTCTCCTCGAATAAGGTCTGTTAGTTTAATCACTTTATTTTCAGGTATAAAAACTCTTATCACATATTGACTCCCGTCTGCCAGGTGCTGCTGCACTTCCTCTTTGCTGAGTGTAAGTGAGTTTTTCATCTCCATACGTGTGAGATGATCGTACTGAGGAGTTGGTACACCTTTACTTGTAAGCCTGTCGCGCATTGCATCCAATTCTTCGGGAGTGTCAAATGCATAATAAGCTTTCCCTTCATTAACAAGCTGTTCAGCATATTTGAAATAAATTTCTTTTCGTTCACTTTGTCGATAAGGTGCATGAGGCCCGCCTATTTCAACTCCTTCATCGTAGTGTATTCCACACCAGTTCAACGAATCAATGATATACTTTTCTGCTCCCGGCACATACCGGTTTTGGTCAGTATCCTCAATTCTCAGAATAAAGGTTCCGTTATTCTTTTTTGCGAAAAGATAATTATACAATGCTGTTCTTACGCCTCCTATATGAAGCGGTCCTGTCGGACTTGGTGCAAAACGTACTCGTACTTCTTTCATAATGTTTGTTATTGTTGCAAAGATAGGAAAACAAAAAAGTGCTGCAGGGGTTCTAAATTTCTTAACACTTGTTAAAGTTATTGGTTGTTAAACTAACGATAGCCTTAAATTAACTAACTTTGTAAGTTAACATAAGCTATTGTCCTTAATTCTATCATCTTATGGGGCGTTCCGGAAAGATCAACTCTTCCGTTCCCAGATACCGTGCTGGGCGAATATTTATATTCCCTCTGTTGCTTTACTTACTGCTGGTTTATCCGGTTTTAGGGTTAATGTTGCTGAAAAGCTTCCCTGCCTTGAAAGAGAAAGGCCGATTAGAATTATTAAAGGAATCATCAGCCAAAAGCAATGATAGTCAAAAGAAAGAAGGTAATCTGGTTTTTGAACTCAAAAGCAATGAACCGAATGGATTAAGTATTGTAAGTTCGGATGAAGACAGTACTAATGTTACAAAAATTACTCCATCACCTTTACCAGCCGATAGGGCTTCAGGGACCTCGAGTATGTACAAGATGTTCCAGCTTGTTTTCCTCTTTAGCGTCGTACTCGGTATTATAATTAACCTTCCTTTTAAAATCTATTTTCGCAGAAAACGAAGAAATAAACCAATTTACAAGCGATTATATAAATACTGCAGAAGATTTCTCCTTAAAACGCCCCTTATAAATTCAGGTATAGTGCTGCTTGCATTTCTTGTAATGCATGTGATAATGATTATGAGAATACGAAATCCATTAGGTTTCGAAGATGATCTTGGCAGAAAGATCTATTTAAACTACCTTTTTATTTCAATGGTTGCTTCGCTTTTAACCGTCTTGTTTATTTACTTCTGGCAGAAGCACTTAGTTCATATCAAGTATATAGAATATATCTATTCAAAAGAGGAACTTCAAAAGCGAATATTCAGCAAAAACCCGGGTAAAATAAAGTCGCGACTGTACATAGCAAGTGCTATGACTACCTTATTGCCTTTAATCATCGTGCTGTTGTATCTGCTGCTAAGCCTTACCCCAATTAAGGATATGGGAGAAGTTTCATCGCCCGAGTTAAGAATTATGCTCGGGAAACTTACTGATATAATGGGCCCTGATGTTGATTTGAAAAATGATTTTGGTGACTCAAATCTCCAATATATCAGTGCATTGGATGCAGTTCTTATGTTTGGGGGTATTTTTAGCGGAATTCTTGTAGCCTTTATTTATATCCTCTTTTTTGTTAGTTGGTCAACTGCTGATATTGTCCGACCGGTTAATGAACTGGTTAGGAATATGCGGATGACCTCTGAAGGAATGCTTGATAATTATACAATTGTCAGAACAAATGACGAGATAGGAGTGATGTCAGAAGGTTACAATTTAATGACCTCGCGACTCAGAGATTATATTTTCAAGATCTCACAAATGAATGAGGCATACTCAAGATTTGTCCCTAACCAGTTCCTCGAATTCCTTGGTAAAGAGAATTTTGTAGATATTCAATTGGGTGACCAGGTACAAAAAGAGATGTCAGTTCTCTTCAGTGATATCCGTGGATTTACCGAGTTATCTGAAGGCCTCACTCCTAAGGAAAATTTTGATTTCATCAATCATTACCTTGGTTATATGGAACCTGTGATCAGAAAAAATAATGGGTTCATCGATAAATTTATTGGTGATTCCATTATGGCACTTTTCCATGAATCTCCTGATGATGCAATTAATGCCGCTATTGAAATGCGTAAAGCACTCAAGCAATTCAATTCCGACAGGATAGACGTTAACTTACCACCAATTGATTCAGGTATTGGAATTCATACCGGTAACCTGATGTTAGGTGTTGTTGGGGGAGAGGGTAGAATTGACGGAACTGTTATATCAGATTCTGTTAACCTGGCTTCACGCCTTGAAGGGCTTACCAAGATCTATAAGACGTCGATAATCGTCAGCGAAGATAGTTTGATAAAATTAAAGAACCCGGGTAACTATAACTTCCGTTTCCTTGACATTGCCAGAGTTAAGGGAAAAAAAGAAGCAGTATATATTTTCGAAGTACTGGATGGTGAACCTGAAGAAATTCAAGCACTTAAAACTAAAACTAAAGCCCTTTTTGGAAAAGGAATTGAAGCTTATAAAAACAGGAACTTCAACGAGGCTATCGAAATTTTCACTGAAGTAGCCAAGATTAATCCAATGGATGCAGCTGCTACTTTTTATATCAACCGTTGCAGAAATATTACAGGTAAACAATTACCGGACGACTGGAGTGGTATTGAAGTGTTTGATGCAAAATAGATTACTTTTTGTTAAACTATTGATTTGACATCATTTAATAGCTAATGTTCAGTGAATGAGTAAAATAAGCTAATTAAGCAGTCGTTATTATTGACTATATTACTTTTGCAAACTTATTATGCAAGATAACTACACCATACTAATCGATAAACTTGATGCTTTCATCAGGAAGTACTATACAAATCTTCTCATCAAAGGGGTACTTTACAGTGCAGCATTATTAGCAAGTTTCTTTCTTATACTGGCCTTAACTGAGTCAGTTGCATGGTTCTCTACCTCTGTCAGGACTGTAATGTTCTACACTTATGTGGTATTAGGAATTTTCTTGTTGATTAAATACATCATAATCCCTTTGTTGAAATTATACAGGATAGGTCCTCGTATTTCGCACGAAATGGCGGCCGAAGTCGTTGGGCGCCATTTTAACGAAGTGAAGGATACTTTACTCAATACTCTCCAGCTTAAAAAGCTTGCCGGAACATCTCCCGAAAACTATGACCTTATCATTGCGAGTATCAATTCCAAGTCTAAACGTTTGTTACATGTACCGTTTAAGGCAGCAGTCGATTACTCCTCCAATAAGAAATATCTATATTTTGCATTACCACCCATTCTATTGATTGGTGCCTTTCTTGTTGCATCGCCAAAGATGATAACCGAACCGGGAGCCAGAATACTTAAGCATTCAGTTGCTTTTGAGAAACCATTACCTTTCAAATTGAGTATCAATAATGAAGATCTTACAGCTATTCAACAGGAAGACTTTGTCCTGGAAATAGGAGTGAAAGGGGAGGAAATCCCAACAGAGATCTTTCTTGAAATGGATGGCAATGAGTTCCGCATGAAACAGGAAGATAGATTCAATTTCAATTACACATTCAAGAAGATACAAAAAGACCGTGATTTCCGGATAGTTGCATCAGGTTATGTTAGTGATGAATACACAATCAGGGTATTACCCAAGCCCATTATCCTAAACTACGATATCGAAGTAAATTATCCAACCTATCTTAAGCGTAAAAACGAAGTCATCTCCAATGTCGGTGACATAAATGTTCCACAGGGAACTACTCTCAATTGGAAATTTTACACACGTGATGCTGAGCACATAAAATTCAGATTAGGAGATGAAATCCGTTCATTAACATCTGGCAAATCAAATATATTTTCTACAAGCCACCGGTTAATGGAAGGTACCGGGATTACTATCACCAGTATGAATCAATACATGACTAATGCCGATTCGCTGCTCCTTTTTGCAAATGCTATTCCTGATCTGTACCCTTCAATCAACATTGAGCAATATCGTGATACCGTTTACGATAACAAATTGTATTTCAGAGGTTTAATACAAGACGACTATGGTTTCAGGAACCTGGAATTCAAGTTGGTCAGGGTAAACGATGATAAGACCGGTGCAGAAATGTCAACTCAGGTTAACATTCAAAAGGATGTAACTGAGCAAACTTTTTACTACTATTTTGATCTTCTTTCGTTAGGTCTGGAACCTGGTGAAAATATCAAATATTACTTTGAAGTATGGGATAATGATGGTGTAAACGGCAGTAAATCAGCTCGTTCGCAGGATATGACCTTCAGGATACCTACTCTTGAAGAGATCAAAGCTATGGTGGATAAGCATAGCAACGAATTGAAAGATGATTTTGATGCTACTATCAAAGAGGCGAAAGCATTGCAAAAAGATATTGAGAAATTAAGTCAAAATTTGATTGACAAGAAGGAGTTGAATTATCAAGACAAGCAACAACTTGAGAATCTTATTGAGCGCCATAAGGATTTGCAAAACAGGGTAGAGAAGATGGAATTGCAAAACAAGCAGATGAATTCAAAAGAGTCCCAAATCAAGCAAGTTGATGAGAAAATTATTGAAAAACAGAAACAGCTTGAGAAACTCTTCGAAGACATCATGTCGGATGAGATGAAGAAGATGTTTGAAGAGCTGCTAAAACTAGTGGATGAGCTCAATAAAGATAAAATCAAAGATGTTCTTGAAAAGATGAAGTATGGATCAGAAGATCTGGAAAAGGACCTGGACCGTAATCTTGAGCTTTTTAAGCAACTTGAATTTGATAAGAAACTTACTGAATCAATCGACGAATTAAAGAAACTGGCTGAAGAAGAAAAGAAGCTATCTGATAAAACAGCTGACAGCGATAAGAAAGAAAGCGATAAGCTTACTTTGGACCAGCAGAAGCTGAATGAGAAGTTTGAAAATCTAAGTAAAGACCTTGAAGATCTGAAAAAACTGAATCAGGAGCTGGAGGAACCTAACAAATTTGATATCCCGCAGGGTGAAAAGCAGGATATTCAGAATGAGATGAATGAGAGTACTAAAAATCTTCAGGAATCGAAAATGAAAAAAGCTTCTGATCATCAAAAAAAGGCTTCTGAAAAAATGCAAAAGATGGGAGATATGCTTCTTGAAATGCAACAGGAGATGGAGGAGGAGAATTTAGGTGAAGATGCAGCAGCTTTACGTGCTATCCTTGAAAATCTGGTTAAAATCTCATTCGATCAGGAAGATTTGATGAATGTATTAAAAAATATAAATCGTTCTGATCCAAAATATCCTTCTATTGTCGAAAAGCAGAAGAAGATTCGTGATGACCTGGAGATGGTTGAAGACTCATTACTTGCATTAAGTAAACGCCAAGCAATGATTGAGAATTTTGTCAACCGAGAAATCAGGGATATTAATAACAATACTACTATGGCTCTTGAGAGTATGCAAAACAGAGCTGTAGCTATGGCAGCGTCCAAGCAACAGTATGTTATGACCTCGGTTAATAATCTGGCTCTCTTACTTTCTGAATCTCTTAAAAATATGGAACAAACCCTAAGCATGAATGCTTCCGGAAAATTCCCTAAAGGAAATCCAAAACCGGGCCAGGGTAAGAATTCAATGAAGTCGATGCGCCAAATGCAGGAGAAGCTTAATGAACAAATGGAAAAGCTTCGTGAAGGTAAACAGCCTTCACCTGGTAAAGAGGGTGAGCAAGGACAGTCGGGTAAAGCAAAGATGAGTGAGCAGTTGGCAAGGATAGCTGCACAGCAGGAAGCTTTACGCAAAATGCTTCAAAAATATAGCGAAGAACTTCAGAAAACCGGTGATGTTAATCAGCAAGGGCTACAAAAGGCTATCCAGGAAATGGAAAAAACTGAAACCGACCTTGTAAATAAACGCATTAACAAAGAAACGATGAAGCGCCAGCAGGAGATACTTACCCGTTTATTAGAATCTGAAAAAGCAGAAATGAAGAGGGAACAGCAAGAGCGTCGTGAATCTAACGAAGGAAAGGAATTACCAAAACCTGATCCGGCAAAATATTTTGATAGCATTGGTCTTCCTTCAAAGGAGACTGAGCTTATCAAGACAATCCCGCCTTCATTAAGAGATTATTATAAGAATAAAGTTAATAGCTATTTTATTCAAATTCCGTCCGAACACAAATCAACACCTAATGGGCATTAATTTCTTCTCAGAACAAATTGAATTTACTCTCAATAACCCAATTGAGATTCGCAATTGGATTTTTAATGTCGTTAAAGACAGAAACCTCACACCGGGAACTATTAATTACATCTTTTGTGATGATGCTTACCTTTTAAATTTAAACCAGCAATATCTTGATCATGATACTTTAACTGATATAATCACTTTCGACTACACAAAAGACAATGTTATTAGTGGTGATATTTTCATCAGTATTGAAAGAGTGACAGAGAATGCTGAGAGTTTAAACATTACTTTCAACGATGAACTAAAGAGGGTAATTATACATGGCATTTTACATCTCTGTGGGTTTCATGACAAGACAGAGAAAGAGATGAGCCAAATGAGGAAGATGGAAGACCATTATCTCAGCAGATTGAATTCATAGAACCTTATCCCACCTTTCTCTGAACATATCTTTCTCTTTCTTAACCTTATCCTACCTTGTTTAACCATTCCTGCCCACCTTTCTTTAAAAAGTACATGATGTAAGATATTTCATTGGTCCATGGGATTTGGGCGAAATACTATTTATTACCGCTTTGAAGTGAAATCTCTATGTGACATGTTATTGGTACTATCGACCTTTTACTGCAGTATTTGTTTATTTAGTAATTTTGCGGCTCGATTTAAAATTCCATTTTCGGATACTTTGTTCCACGTGAAACTATCATAATGTTTAAAGAATATGACATCATAGTTGTAGGTGCTGGCCATGCCGGTTGTGAAGCTGCTGCTGCAGCTGCAAACCTGGGCTCCTCAGTCTTATTAATCACAATGAATATGGCTCAGATGGCTCAAATGTCATGCAACCCGGCTATGGGTGGTATTGCTAAAGGCCAAATTGTTCGTGAAATTGATGCTTTAGGGGGCTATTCAGGGATAGTTACTGACTCTACAATGATCCAGTTCAGGATGCTTAACAAATCTAAAGGACCAGCAATGTGGAGTCCCAGAGCTCAAAGTGACAGGATGAGGTTTTCGGAAAAGTGGAGATTAATGCTTGAGCAAACCCCTAATCTTGATTTTTGGCAAGATACAGTAACAGAAGTACTAGTTAAAGGTGATAAAATTACCGGAGTTAAAACAGCAATGGGCCAAACAATAAACTGTAAAGCTGTTGTTTTGACTAATGGTACATTCTTGAATGGTATTATTCATATTGGAACAAAGCAATTTGGTGGCGGCAGGATGGGAGATAAAGCTGCCGTCGGTCTAACTGCAAATCTAGTTGATTTAGGATTTGAATCTAAACGATTAAAGACCGGTACTCCGGTAAGAGTAGACGGCCGATCATTGGATTTCTCAAAGATGGAAGAGCAAAAAGGTGACGAAAATCCCGGTAAATTCTCTTTCACTGACACACCTGCCCTTACAACTCAACGCAGTTGTTATATTACTTACACCAATCAAAAGGTACATGACACTTTGAGATTAGGTTTTGACGAATCGCCCATGTATTCTGGTAGAATTGAAGGCAGGGGACCAAGGTACTGCCCTTCAATTGAAGATAAAATTGACCGCTTCAGTGATAAACTAAGGCATCAACTCTTTGTTGAACCTGAAGGTTGGAACACTGTGGAGTATTATGTAAACGGATTCTCTTCATCACTTCCTGAACAGATCCAATTCAAAGCATTACAACTTGTCCCCGGATTTGAAAATGCCAGAATATTCCGCCCCGGTTATGCTATAGAATATGACTATTTTCCACCTGATCAATTGAAGCCGACACTCGAAACTCACTTGATCCATAATCTATATTTTGCCGGACAGATAAATGGCACTACAGGGTATGAAGAAGCTGCTGCTCAAGGATTAATGGCCGGAATAAATGCACATCTGACGCTCAAAGAAAAAAAACCACTTATTCTTAAACGATCAGAAGCATATATAGGAGTACTCATTGATGACTTAATAACTAAGAGCATCGACGAACCATATCGGATGTTTACATCAAGAGCTGAGTACCGGATATTATTACGCCAAAGTACGGCAGACTTACGTCTTACACCATTATCTTATAACATAGGACTTGCTGACAGAGCAAGAATGGACAGGGTAGAGGAGAAGCTAAAACAAATCAACGAAATGAAGGAGTTAATAGCCTCTATTTCACTTCAGCCATCAGATGTTAATTCTTTACTTGAATCCTCGGGCACTTCTCCAATTAACCAGAAGACCAAATTAACATCATTGGCATTACGTCCTCAAATTAATCTTAATGACCTGATTGAATTAAGTTCTCCACTAAAGCAAAAGGTTGATTCGCTGAATGGGTTAGTCAATGAGGTTATTGAAGAGGTTGAGATCTTAATTAAGTATGGTGGTTATATCGAAAAGGAGAAGGACCTTGCCGATTCTTTATCAGAATATGATAACATTCCTTTGAAACCTGATTTCAATTATAATGCTTTGCCATCGCTATCGTTTGAAGCCAGAGAGAAACTTACGAAACAGCGTCCATCGACAATTGGTCAGGCAAGCAGAATTAATGGAGTATCACCGGCAGATATTGCTGTCCTGATAGTCTATCTCACACATTAAAACAAGTGAAATTACTATCATCAAATACCTTTCTTCTCAGGTAAGTCAATTATCTTCATTTACTCAAAGCGAGACGTACTGGTCTGAGCTTACTTCTTATATATTATACCATAAACTCTATCAATACCTTGTCTATTAAAGGCAAATTTACAATATCTTTGGCTTGTTAAATTTTAAATGTTTCACGTGGAACACACAGCAAAAATCTCAGTTGAAAACTGCCCTTTATGTCAACAGTCTCATTATGTAACTTATTTAGAACTAGACGATTACTTCCTTACTAATGAGAATTTCTCTATTTTAAAATGTACTAATTGTGGTTTATTGCGAACAAATCCACAGCCTTCACCCGATGTTATAGGTCAATATTATGACTCCCCAGATTACATTTCTCACTCAATTGGAAATAAGAGCATAAAAGAAATTATATATGATTTAATTCGCAAAAGGACACTCTCATCAAAATTAAATATTCTAAACAAATATTCTAAAGGGAACCGGCTTCTAGATATAGGCTGTGCAACAGGTGTCTTTTTGAACTACTGCCAGCAAAATGGCTACTCGGTCAATGGGGTAGAACCTGATGAAAAGTGCCGTATTTATGCTGCCTTAAATTTTAATATCCAAGTTGATACACTTGAGTCATTAGTGAACTTTCCGGAAAATTCATTTGATGTCATTACAATGTGGCATGTCTTAGAACATGTTAGCGATATTAATGAGAGGATGTCTGTTATAAAACGATTATTGACACCAGATGGAGTCCTTATTGTTGCTCTGCCTAATCCTGAATCCTTCGACGCTAATCATTATGGTAAGTACTGGGCAGCATTTGATGTACCACGTCACCTGTTTCACTTTACTAAGGAGACTTTCAGAAAACTTTGTGCTATTCATGCATTCGAGGTTATTAATATTATACCCATGATCTATGATTCCTATTACATTTCTTTGCTAAGTGAAAAATATATGAATGGTAAAACTTCCTTCCTTAAAGCTTTCCTGGTTGGCCTTAAATCAAATTTAAAAGCACGTAACAATACTAACCATTCTTCAATAATCTACATCATCCGGAATAAATAGGCTTTTACTCATTACTTTGCTATCAATTAATCCCCTCGCTTGTGCTGCACTTCCCTTTATCAGCTCAGCTTTACCAACCTTGTCCAGCCCCACATTTCAGTAGAGTAATCAAAAGCAGACACTCAATAAGTAACGGATAACTTCAAACTTTTCTAATCACGAAATTGATGAACGAGTAGAATATCGAATAACTAAATTGATATGGAACAGGCTTGACAGAGAAAACAGCAAGTGATGCGTTGTTGAATATCAAATAACTGTATGGATTAGGATCGCATATTTGTCAATTCACTATTCTGCAACAAGTTTTCAGCATTCGATAATAATTGATGAAGTACCTTCTCTTATATTGAAGCAATATTTTAACAATACCGAGACGTTATCTAAGCGTTTTAAGAAACGCTTAGGAAACGCTTAGATAACGCTTAGATAACGCTTAGACATAAAAGATAGCAGTTTCTTTAAGAGCTAATTTTAAATCAATTAACAAGCATCTTTGAAGGACTATTAAGAAGAGCTTCAAAGGTCGGGTGAGTATGATAGTACACCGTGTTCATTAGCAAAGTCTTTTGAACTTTGGGTAAGTCTTTACTAATTGCTGGTGTTAAAAGCATTTGACGGTTGCCGGATTAATTAGACTCTTACTGTGCGCACGAATAAGACACGTACTGATCACAGATGGATATTTGTCAAATCTGTTGTTGGAGAGATAGGGAGACTCTTTCTGGTTTACCCGGTGGAGAGTTGCTTATTCAGTGGATAGGTTATTCTCCAAAAAGTTTAACTTTGATTTCTTTTATCATGCTCTTAGTCGTTATGATAATCTGTGTCAATAACGGCCTGAATATTGCTATATAAACATCATTAAATCCCGATAGCAGAGATGGCTTTGTCAGGAAAATTCAAACTTCCTCTTTTACTAGCAGTAATGGCTCTATTAACCTTACTCACTACAATTTTGACATATAGATTTATTTCAGAAAACAACTCCGATAAGGAGATTATATCTGAATTCAATCAAACGCTGAATGAGAGGTTTATCAAGGGAAAATCACTGCTAAAGAATTTTGCTGAAGAAATAAAAGAACCGGACTTTGAACAGCTGCATCTTCTATCAACTCAACTCCCGAAGAACTTCTATGTGTTTGTACTCAAAAACGACTCATTGATTTTCTGGTCAAACAACTCAATTTCCTTTAATTCTGATTATAAGTTCTCAAGAATAGTTAAAACCGATAATGGCTATTTTCAACAAAACAACATTGTTACAGGCAGTTACAATTTCATTCTACTTGATTTAATCAAATATGAGTATCCTTACCAGAATGAATACCTAAAAACTGAGTATAATACAGTTTATGGCCTAACACCCGAATACAAGATAAGTTACTCTAAAGGCACTTATGCCATAACAGATGATGCCAACAATCCACTTTTTTATATCAATTCCCCGGGAAAATACATACTAACAGGAGTACAAGAATTCGTATTATTCATTCTTTCTTTCATCAGCTATATACTATTAGGTTTCGCAATTTACTATTTCTGTAAAAGAGCAGGATTATCAGTTAACAAGTCATTCCTTATTATTGTGCTATTTTTTATAGTCACCCGAATATTACTGTTTATATCACAGTTTCCACCTTTATTTAATGATTTCGATTTGTTTAGCCCTCTTAATTATGCTTCTTCTGTATGGTTACCATCGTTAGGGGATTTGCTTACAAATGTTTTAATATTCGCCATTATTAGTTTTCTATTATACAGGAACTATAAAAACAGCGAAATTACAAATCTCAATACGGTAAAGAAGATTAGCATCGGAATCTTTTGTCTTTTAGCAGGTAACTTTTTATTCTACTTATCTCTCCATCTAATCGATACTCTCATCCTGAACTCATCATTTGAATTGAATCTCTCCCGTATCCTCGATTTCTCACGATACAGTTTACTGGGCTACCTTATAATAGCGATGATCTTACTTAGTTTCTTTTATGTCAGTTATACTCTATTTAGTATTTCAGTAAAAAGTATAGGGAAGGTCAGCTTTGCAGTAATATTCATTGCTGCCAGTGTAATCATCTGGTTTATATTACATTCCATAGGAGCATATACTCCGCAATGGCAAGAAATAATACTATTCGTTCTATACGCTGGTTTGCTAATCGCTGTAGTGAGCAAATTATTGCCATATCCCCACGTAACAACCACCACCCTTTTGATATTGGCATTGACATTTATCTCAACTTTTTGCTTATATCATAATACAATCACAAAAGAGCATGAAGAAAGAAAAATGATGGCCATCAGGCTCTCTTCGGAACAAGATAAAATAGCTGAATTTTTATATTCCGATGTAGAAGAAGCAATTCTAAATGACTCCGTTTTCAATGATTATTTTATGAGCGCCTGGTATGATCCTTCGCTTGAAGAACAATGCATTGATTACTTGCAAAAACATTATTTTACAGGATATTGGTCAAAGTATAATTTGCAGGTTACTCTTTGCTATCCGGAAAAGCAGTTGATAGTGAAACCTTCTGATGTAATTGTAAGTTGTAGTGAATATTTTAACAAGATAATTAGTAATATAACAAATAAGACTTCGAGCAAAACACTGCACTATATCAGGGATTCCTATGGTGTTAATAACTATATAGCCAAAATTCCCGTCTATGACTCAAGTAATGATTCAGCTAGTGTAGTGATTGAGTTCACCCAGAAGTATGTGCCAAAGGGCTTAGGGTATCCTGAATTATTACTTGATCAGTCATTTACCTCATTTTATGACCTGAGCGTGTATTCTTATGCCATATACTCGCATGGAGAACTAATTAAGAATGTTGGTGAATATGCCTATAGTATTTCTGAAAAGCCATTCCTCAATTATAAATCCGATTATAATTTCTTTGATAAAAACGGGTATAATCACCTTTACCACATCATAAATGACAATACTTCATTAATCATCAGTATTAAGAAATCGTCAGTACTTGATAAGTTTGCGCCTTTCACTTACCAATTGATATTCCATATCCTACTGATTTTTATACTCACAACAGCATATGGTTTACGGCATGCCAACAAACGTTATCCTGATCTAAAGACTCAATTACAGCTTATGCTGGTAGTACTGATATTGTTTGCTTCAGTAATTACAGGTTCAACTACTTTGCACAATATCAGAAGTCTAAATGAGAAGAAAAACAAGGATATGCTTAGCGAGAAGGCTCATTCTGTACTCATAGAAATTGAACACAAACTCGATACTGTTAACAGAATTGAAAATACCTCACAGGAATACTTACAGGAATTGCTCACAAAATTCTCTTTAGTGTTTTTTAGTGATATTAATCTTTACACTCCTCAAGGAATACTTTCGGCAACATCACGTCCTGAAATCTTTGATGAAGGGTTACGCTCAAAATTCATGAGTTCAGAAGCCTATAGTCAGATTGCAGTAAATCAGCGCACATTCTTCGTCACAAATGAGCAAATTGGTAATTACAAATATCTTTCGGCATATATTCCCTTCCGCAACAAGGATAATGACCTTATAGCCTATATTAATCTGCCTTTTTTTGCACGTGAGCATGAATTACGACAGGAGATTTCGTCATTTCTGGTCACATTTGTCAATGTCTATATCATTTTAACAGCAATAGCGGTATTTATATCACTTCTGGTAGGAAATTATTTAACCAGACCGCTTCAATTGATACGTGATCAGTTTAGTCACATGAAATTAGACAGCAGGAATGAAAAGATAAGTTATTACAGGCGCGATGAGCTTGGCAATTTGATTAATGAATACAACCAAATGCTTGATAAGTTAGCAGAGAGTGTCGATAAACTTGCACAGTCGGAACGTGAAACTGCCTGGAAAGAGATGGCACGGCAGATTGCACATGAAATCAAGAATCCGCTCACACCAATGAAATTGAGCATTCAGCACCTTTACCGTTCATGGCAGGATAAGGCACCAGACTGGGAATCGCGACTTGAAAAAACAACAACTTCGATAATCCAACAAATTGACTCATTAGCTGCTATTGCTTCAGCATTTTCTGATTTTGCAAAATTCCCTGTGCCTTCAAATGAGAAAATTGAGTTGAATAAACTGATTCGTGACACTCTTGCCCTATTTTCATCGCAAAATGAGTATGTCATATCATTTATCAATCCTGAGAATCCATGCTTTGTGTTCGCCGATAAGAAACAGCTTACACGAGTTATGGTGAATCTGATAAATAATGCCATTCAGTCGATTCCACAAGGCAAACAAGGTCATATAGTAGTAAAACTGTTAAACGGACAAACCGAACACACCATATCAGTAACCGATAATGGAATAGGAATACCTGAAGAGCAAAAGCCCAGGATTTTTTCACCTAACTTTACAACCAAATCAGGAGGTACAGGATTAGGGCTTGCTATGGTTAAAAATATCATTGATTCTGTGAATGGAAAGATTTCATTTGTATCAGACTCAGGTGGGACTACTTTTGAGATTCAACTCCCTGTTTTAAACGAAACAAATACAAGCAATTGAATCCCTTCAGAAAATTAGCAGGGCAAACAGCTATCTATGGCTTACCAACAATTGTAGGCAGGTTGCTTAATTACCTGTTGGTACCACTTTACACCAGAGTTTTCGCACCGGCTGAATATGGAATAGTAACTGAAATTTATGCATACGTTGCCTTCTTGTTCGTGATCTTAACCTATGGAATGGAGACTTCGTTCTTTAGGTTTTCGACTACCGAAAATGAGAAAGAAAGGGTATATGGTACATCGTTTTTCTCTCTGTTGGTTACCTCTTTTTCGTTTATACTGATTATATTTCTGTTTTCAACGAGTATCTCTAATACAATGGGATACCCGGACCATGCTGAATACATTAAGTGGTTTGCAATTATTCTGGCTGCTGACGCCACCTGCAGTATCCCTTATGCTTATTTGCGGTTAAAGAATAGATCAATAAGATTTGCAGTAGTCAAGATCACTAATATAGTGGTCAATATCTTCTTTAATCTGCTGTTTATTGTCTTTATTCCCCAGTTCTTAAACCGATATCCTGACTCAGGACTAAGTGATACAATACAGCTTATTTATGACCCACAGATAGGAGTAGGGTATATTTTTATTTCAAACCTTATTGCAAGTCTTATCACTCTGATAATGCTTTTGCCTGCCCTTCCCCGAAGTACTGCCAACCCTGATTTTCAGTTATTGCGCAAAATGCTTAGATATGGATGGCCACTGCTTATCTTTGGTTTAGCAGGTATAATCAATGAAACTTTCGACAGAGTGATATTAAAGCATCTTCTGCCTGTAGAAAGTAATCCAATGGCTCAGTTGGGGATATATGGTGCCTGTTACAAGATCTCAATCTTAATGACACTATTCATCCAAACTTACAGGTATGCGGCCGAGCCTTTCTTTTTTGATCAATCGAAGAACAAAGATGCTAAAGCTACGTACGCAAGGTTAATGCATTACTTTATAATAGTTTGTCTGTTTATCTATCTCCTCATAATACTCAATCTCGACATAGTACTACTTTTTGTAGGTCCTGAATTCAGAGAGGGAGCAGGAGTAATACCGATACTTTTATGGGCTAACCTGTTTCTTGGAGTCTTCTATAATCTTAGTGTTTGGTTTAAATTGACTGACAAGACATTAACCGGGGCATTGATATCAATAGGAGGAGCAGTTGTTACACTTGTTTTTAATTTTCTGCTAATACCGGTTATGGGATATCTAGGAGCTGCATGGGCTACGTTTATTTGTTACCTTTTTATGATGATTACATCATGGTACTTAGGTCGTAAGTATTACCCAATAAACTATGATCTACGGAATGCCGGATTATACGCAACATTAACATTAATTATTTACGTACTCTCCATTTATACAGGCAAATTACAATCAGAAATAACCTATACACTAAACTACTTGATGTTGATAGGTTTTGGGATTATAGTCTTCGTAAATGAGAAGCGTGAATTACGATCAAACAAAACAATTAATCAGGAGCAGGGTCAATGAATCAAATAACAACCTGATATCTGCATGATATCGTCAGAAATGTTGTCAACATAAATGTTTATTTTTGCGAAATTATTAATAGACGAAACCGTTAATTAACTGTATCATTCTCAAATTATGAAGGTTAGGATAATAAATAACTCAAGGAACAGTAATCCTGCATATGAAACATCACATTCAGCAGGAATGGATCTCAGGGCTAATCTTGATGAACCTGTATCATTACAACCACTGGAAAGAGCTATGATTCCAACCGGATTGTTTATTGAACTTCCTGAGGGTTATGAAGCACAAGTGAGGCCACGAAGCGGTTTAGCTGCAAAAACAGGTGTTACTGTGCTGAATTCACCCGGTACAATAGACGCTGATTACAGAGGAGAAATTAAAGTAATATTGATCAATCTTTCATCACAGACTTTTGTTGTAAATCACGGTGACAGGATTGCACAATTGATAATAGCCCGTCATGAGAAAGCTGAATGGGAACAGGTTGAAGTTCTTAATGAATCTGAACGCGGGCAGGGTGGTTTTGGACATACAGGTATTAAATAACCTGAACATAGAAAATTAGCTAATGAATCGTAAAACAATAATTTACTTATTCCTCATTTTTTTTCCATTCGCATCAATAGCGCAGGATTTGCCTGAAGGAGGTGAAGAACTTGTTTCTAAAGAACAGGCTCGCTTATTCAGAGACAAAAAACGTGTGGAATCACTTTTCTTTGATGCAAACAAAGCTAAAGTCACTGATAATCCGGGCGAGGCAATATATCTGTTCAATCAGGTAACTGAGCTTGATCCCACTCATGATGCATCATGGTTTGAGCTGGGATTGCTCTATTATAGTCAACGTGATATCAACAAGGCAATATCAAATGTTGAAAAAGCTTATCAGTTACGACCCGACAATGTATGGTATGCATTGACACTGGGAAGTATGTATGCCCAACTTTCTCAATTCGATAAGGCAATAGTCATTTATGAAGCTCTGCATAAGAGCAATCCAAATAACAGATCATACTCAATGGAGTTGGCTAATTTGAATCTTAAAGCAGGAAATTCAAGCAGGGCTCTTGATCTGTTTAATGAAATAGAAGCCAGGGAAGGCGTTTCGGAAGAGATTTCCTTACGCAAACATCATATTTATTTGGCTGAAGGCAAAAAAAAGAAAGCACAGGCTGAGCTCGAACGACTTGCCAGTGCCAGTGAATTCGATAGCAGAATTCAGGCTTTGCTTGCTGAATACTACATGATGAATGGCATGGATGATAAAGCATATGATACATACCAGAAAATCTTACAGATTGACCCTGACAATCCTTATATAAATATTTCACTTGCTGACTACTACAGACGAAAAGGAGATCTTAAAGAGTCAATTAAAGCACTAAAAAAGGGATTCTCAAATCAATATCTTGATGCTTCAACCAAGATGCAGATAATGAGTACATATTATTCTCAAACAGGTAATTATGAGGGTATGGAGAATGATATTCTTGAATTGTCACGCATTCTTGTTGAGCAACATCCAAATGAACCTCAGGTACTTGCCTTCCATGCTCAAATGCTGGCTATGAAGGAAAACTATTCTGAATCATTAAATCTTTTCAAGAGAGTAAGCAAACTTGATCCGGGAAAATATGAGGTGTGGGAAAACATAATGCGTCTTACAGCTCTCAAAGAAGATTATGACAGCCTGATAATAGTGAGCAATGATGTCATTGATCTCTTTCCTGTTCAGCCAATGCCTTATTATTTTAATGCCGTTGGTCTAATAATGACCCAGGATTATGAGAAGGCTCTGGCAGCACTAAACAGAGGCATTAAACTCGTATTCAATGACAACGTCATGATGTCAGACTTTTACAACATGATTGGGGACGCACTTCATAAACTTGAACGGAATACTGAAGCCTTCAGTGCCTATGAAAATGCCGTAAGGTACAATCCTGACAATGCCCTGGTTTTAAATAACTATGCATACTATCTCTCGCTTGAGAATCAGAATCTAGAGAAAGCAGAACAGATGGCATTAAAAGCCAATGAGTTGTCACCTTCAAACCCAACATATCTTGACACATATGCGTGGGTTCTATACAAGAAAGGGCAATACACAGAAGCACTTGCTGAGATGGAGAAAGTTATAAAACTTGAAAAAGACCCATCCGGTACCATACTAGAACACTATGGTGATATATTATATATGCTGGATAAAAAAGAACAAGCTTTACAATATTGGAATAAAGCCATGGAGGCCGGTGACGCCTCTGAATTATTACCCCTAAAGATTAAAGAAGGTAAGCTCTATGAATAAAATGCGTTCATTATGCCTCTTATTCGGAGTGCTTATTTTGACAGCATCTTGCAGTACATCAAGGAGAATAATCAAAGAACCACTTAAAGAACAGGGTACTGAGTTTCTTTTCAGTAACCTGAAAGCTAATGAGCTTGATTATGATTTCTTCTCTGCAAAATTTAGTGCTAATATCAGGATTAATAAGAACGATAACCAGGTTACTGGTCAATTAAGGATTAAACGTGATAGTGTTATCTGGATATCTCTCTCACCCCTCATGGGTATTGAAATGGTACGAATCATGATTACAGATGATTCCGTAAAGTACGTAAATCGCATTGAGTCAGAGTATTTTACCGGAACATTTGACCATATTAATAAACTCATTAATAGTACACTTGATTTCGATATGTTGCAATCATTCCTTACAGGAAATGATTTTTCAAGGTATGAAAACACTTCATTTAAGGGGGGAATTGATGATATGCAATATACGTTACAGACTTCAAACAGACACAAGTTAAAGAAATTTGTCAGAAATAATCAGGAGGTACAAATTCCTATCCAATATATCTGGCTTGATCCGGAAACTTTCAAGATTGTGAGAATCTTAATCAAAGAAGCTCAAGCTAATAGCAGAAAAGCTGAAGCGAAATACAAACATGAAAAAATAAGTGAGCAATTAGTCCCTGTAAATATTAATTTTGAAGTGGAAACTTCATCCCAAAAGTCAGTCATTGACATCCAGTACTCGAAGATAGTCATTGATCAGGAATTGCAGTTTCCGTTTAAAATTCCGGATAAATACACCAGGGTTAATCAACTTTAACTCAATCTGACATGAACCAAAAATTACCGGTCGGTAATCTCTTCTTTATATTACTCATTCTTTTCACTTTATCATTACCCGGTAAATCCTGGTCGCAGGACAAGAAAAGTCAATTACAGGCACGCAAAGCTAAAATTGAAGAGGATATTAATTACACAAACAAGCTATTATCAGAAACCAAGAAGAGCAAGCAGGCCTCACTCAACCAATTGGTATTACTTAATAAGAAGATATCGAAGCGTCAGGAACTTATTAACGCCATTAATGGAGAGATTCAGAATATTGATAAAAAGATAAAGCAGACAAACGACACTATACGTGAGCTAACTGAAACCATTAAGAGGCTGAAAGATGAATATGCCAAAATGATCTATTATGCCCAAAAAAACAGGAGTTCGTATTCAAGGCTCATGTTTATATTTTCAGCTGAGAGCTTTAACCAGGCATATCAAAGAATTAAATACTTCCAACAATACAGCAGTTACAGGCAGAATCAGGTACGTGTGATTAAAGAAACCCAGGCAGTTCTTGCCAATAAAGTTGCTGAACTTGAAAAGCATAAGAAGGAAAAACTCCAATTGAAATCAATGGAGGAGAGTGAAAAGCAAAAGCTCTCTGTTGAAAAAAATCAGCAGGATAAGACAGTCAGGCAGCTCACCCAAAAAGAAAAAGAGTTACTGAAAAAGCTCAGGGAAAGTGAAAAAGCAGCTAAGAAACTACAAAAAGCTATAGAAGACCTGATAGCTGAGGAGCTTAGAAAAGCTCGTGAGGAGGCTAAGAAGACCGGCACTAAGCCTACTGCTGAAAATGCATTTGGGCTTACTCCTTCTGAGATGAAATTATCATCAAGTTTTGCAGGTAATAAAGGGACACTGCCATGGCCTACAGAAAGAGGTTTTATATCAGCTAGTTTCGGTGAACACCCTCATCCTGTCCTGAAAGGCATAATCACTAAAAACAATGGTGTTGATATAAGTACTCAGGCAGGAGCTGATGCACGTTCTGTTTTTGAAGGAGTAGTGACTTCCATAATGCAACTGCCATCTTATAATCATGTAGTGATCATAAAGCATGGAGAGTTTCTGACAGTATATTCCAACTTAAGTCAGGTATATGTGAATAAGGGTGATAAAGTAACCACTAAACAGCGAATCGGGAAGATTGAAACCGATGATGATGGAAAGACTAAGCTCCATTTTGAATTATGGAAGGGAAAAGTACTGCAAAATCCTGAGGCTTGGATTGCTAAATCAAAATAATCTCATAATAATCAGTATATTGATTATTTTTGTGACAAATAAAGAAATATAAAAATGGAAGCTTTCATCTTAATGGGTGTAATTGGACCCTGGCAAGCAATAATTATTGTTGCTGTAATACTTTTGCTTTTTGGAGGCAAGAAGATTCCTGAATTAATGAGGGGCCTTGGTAAAGGTATTAAGGAGTTCAAGGACGGAATGAATGACAATAGTGATCAGTCAAAAAATGAAACAAAAGAATAGGTACTTTTTGTGGCTATATTTTGGAAATGACTCACTTACATTCAACAGGTTATAAAAAAAAGAAGCTGCCATATCTGACAGCCTCAAATTATCGTGGAGCGTAGGGGAACATCGGTTTTAGAATTAAAATACTAATACTCATGATTTTATTTTTGTCTTTTTTGTCTACCGCCGTTTCTGAAATTTTGCTGTGTCTTCTTAATTTTTATTTTGAGACTTGATTTCCTGAAATTCGATCATCACTGCTAATAGCCTATCTGAATATAGTTTTTCTGCTCGTGTTTGAATTGTTTTATCGTAAATCGATGCTAGATCGTTGATTGTTTCAAAATTTAGGTTTTTTCTATAATAAGATGGTAAGAGAGCATAGGCAATAAGAAGTAACAAGGAACGATCAGAGTATTCTACGCTTAGTGTTTTATGGTCTTTTACGATTATTGTTTTATTATCTACAGTAATCTTTATATTACCACGCCTGAAGTAACTGACATCTCCCGAATTACAAATCCGTTTAAAGTTAAAAGCCTCAAAAATTGCATTCATCATCAATATGATTTGATAGTTTGTTAAGCTTATAATTTCTCAGCCTGTAACTTCTCCACGCATGATGGCAGAGCGGATATCAACGAAGAGATTCTCATTACTGAAAAAGTTCCATGCCCATGCCGGCATCGATGCTCACTTGGATACTGCTCCTATGACAGTGATTTATCCATCAGAGAGCTTCAGGTAGTTAAGTTGTTTGCCTCCGGATTCGAAGAAGCCGGGATAGCTGAACAACTCTTTATCTCCAAGGCAACGGCTCATAACCATATAACAAACATTTACTCCAAGCTAGGACTCTCAGGTAGTTCACATCCTGACAGACTGCTGGTTACATATGCTCACAATAACAAACTTCAATAAAACAACAAGCGTTCCCCACGTCAAAAGCAACCAAATCGTCATGAAAACAACCAATCAAAAGTATCAACTAAAGAATTACCGGATAAGGTATTCCGTCATGGTCAATGGCGAGGAATATCCCAATTCGGTAACCATGCAGGGCCTTGACAAGGCAGATGCAGAAAACAATTTCCGAAGCCGTTTTACAAAGAACCAGGAAGCCGAGTTAGTGATCATTGAAGTAGTGGCCATCTAATTTCAACAGCCATGACCGAGATCAGAATAACGAGCATTCCTCTTATGCAGATGCTGCAGGAGAGCATTGAAATCACCATATACTCCCTGATGATTCAAAACACGATTGAATCGATGATAACAAAAAGCTGCAGCTGGTAAAAAGGATTACTGAGTACCAGGATTTGGCAGATAAGTTTCAGGCAATCATTGAACAATCTAAGAAAGATGGATGATGGTAGAACAAAGAAAAAAGAAAGCCTCTTCGCCCTATGGAAGGCTTGTCTGGAAGAACAGCAAAACAGGAGAAGAAAAAGAGATCAGAACAGGCCCATGGGCACTGCTGAACTCGATTAAATCAAAGCTTTGCCAGGATCCTTGTTATGCCCATGGTAAATTCAGGTTATCACATCTAACTCACTAGACTACCAATTAAATGCGTTATATTGACCAGGATAAAATTTATTCCGCTACGGATAGCGGATTAAAAATATTCGAGCATTACTTCCCTAATGTTGACCTGAAGGCGAGTAAGACTTTTTTTAAGGAAAGAGAAGATGAAAAAACTGCATCGGCTCATGTTTCCTGGCATGATAACTTCTGGAGAATAACAGACTTTGGAAATCCTGAAGTAAACGGATTAACCGGTGTTGCCTATATCATGTACCGGGAAAAGCTATCCTTTTATGAAGCACTTGTATTTATAGAGGATATCATCCTGAACCACAGGATCGAGGCCGGCAATTTCAAGCCCATCAAATGGGCGCCGGAATACAGCTTCAGGGAGATGACTCCGCAGGACAAGAAGGGAAAATACAACTGGATATTTAAAGAGAAGCCATCTGCTGAAGATCTTGCCTCCATTGGAAGATACGTTGATGAAGAAGTGCTTTCACATTTCAACTGTCGCTGTGTTGACAAATACGAGTACTGCGGGGTATCTAAGAAGCTGAACCGGGATGTAGTCCATATTTTCCAGGCTACCAGGGATTATCCTATTTTCCTGTTTGACTATGGAGACTTCCAAAAACTGTACAAGCCTCATGAGCCGGAGAAAAAATACAGGTTCCAGTATATAGGTCAAAAGCCAGCTGACTATATCTACGGATTACAGCAAATCATCGAGGCCAGGAATGAGTTTGTGAGCTGTTTTATTTACAATCATTCCGTTTGATCTCTTTACCTGGTGCGCTTCGTACTGAAATGGTAGAATACTGCACAGAACCCAATCTCAATGTCATGGAAGTTCAATTTGTGCGTAATGGCGTTGACTATTTTAAGATGCTATACAAAGGTGAACCTACCTGTATGGGCTATTTTATTTCTGAAAACTTAATCGACTAAGGAGGGCTGAGAAATGGAAAATGAACTTAATGGAATGGAAATTATAGTCAACTGGCAAGAAAAAAGGGTGCATGTCATAAACGCCTACAAAGACTGGAGTGAAATAACTGAAAATCTAACTAAAGATGGTCGATATGGGGCTTTTCTACACATTAATCATGTGCTGCCAGTTATTAGAAAATCATCGATTATGGCGTTGATAGCGATGAAAGTATTAGTAGCCGGAAATCGTCGATGGAAGAATGCTAATAGATTTGATATTTTCTTTGAAATAGATTGGGAACTGAAAAAGGCTTATATGACCATCGATAACAGCAGGACAGAGCTGAACCCAAGTTCAGATAATCCTGATACAAGTTTTGTAGTTAACCCTGATTTCACTTATATAATGAAATATTTAAAAAGAGTTGGAACAATTCAGCAAGACGATTTCATTTGCGAAATTGAGGATAAAAGACTTGAAAGGGAGGTTGTAAAGTATGCAATCTCAATTGTTGCATGTCACAGGAATGATCCCGAATACATTGATCAGGAGATATTCTCACTACAACAGCCGTTTGAGGCAATGCTAAAAGACAGCAATTTCTATGACAAGGAATACAGAGACAAACTCTGGTCTGCATTTGATTACACAACTAAGGAGGGCTGAGACATGGAAAAGATAACGGCAATAGCAAAAGTAAATGATGTGGAGATCCTGATCATCCAGTCGGAAAAATTGGTCCCAGTTAAACCAATTTGTCAAGCTCTTGGAATTGATTTTAAGAGTCAATATGAGAAATTGAAAAATGATCAAAATCTAAGTTCAGTTATGGTGCTAAGCACCACAACTGGAGCCGATGGAAAGTCATACGAAATGGTCTGCCTTCCCTTCAAATATGCCTTCTGGTGGATAGCAAAGATTGATGCCAGGAACGTTAACGAAGAATCACGTTCCAGGGTTCTGGAAGCACAAAACAAGGTCTATGATCTTTTATGGGACTCCCTGAACGCCTATCAGGAGTATGTTGAATATCGTAATCAGCTCATTGAGGAGCAGAACGCCATCAGGGATGCCGCAAGAATTGATTTCAACACGGTCAAGGATAAAATGACTGAAGCTGACAGGGAAATGAAACGCCGTTTGGCCATCACCTTCCAGGATTTTCTTGAGAGCAAAGGTCAGCTGCGCTTAAACTTTGGAAAGGAGCCCGGCGATGAATAACGAAGTAGTTCATAAGATTGGCGATGCCGTGTTGACTGAAAAGGCGATAGAAACTCTTGAAAGCTGGCAGAAGAATGGAAATGATAATCTTGAAGGTTGGGTGTGTGATCTGCTGAAGGTATGTGGTTTTATTGCCAGGACATCGGAAGCATATTCTTTTACCGAGAATGACAGAAAAGCGGCATTGCGTAACATTATTACAATCTCTGAGATGACAGACGAACTGGATATATTCAAAAAGTAATTATCTTTGTCTCATAGGTGAGCTTGTTTTGCATAGATTGTTGTTTTTAGCCCTGCTGACATGACTTCAAATGAAATGCCGGTACCGGCAGTGATGAATGTGGTTTCCCAGGATGTGGAAGCCAATTACATCAATTCACCTGTGGTTGTTTACCTCGATGTAGAAACAGGATCTTCCGGTGGCATGGCTGATTGGTGTCTTAGTACCAGGTAAGCAAATCTAAAGCCATTGGATTGGACACAAACACCAGATCAACATCGAGCGACGAATGAAGATCTTACGGGGTGCACCAAAACTAAACAGAGCAACACCGCAGTATTTGAAATAAACTGTAGTTATAAATTTCCGCTGATTTAAGACCTGCTAAACTTATTAAAGGCTTGCCCAACGGCAGGTCTTTTTTTTGTAAAAATTGTTGAATTTCTTATTATATTAGTAGTGATATTTATCACTTAAAATAGTTTCTAGAAAGTCGAGGTATGTGAAAGTGAAAAGCGACTTTAACCAATGACTATGAGTATATTGCCTCCTTAGGACAATACGGTGGTTACACAATAAGCATCCAAAAACTTTAACCATCTAATAAATCTTTATTTTGGGTTGCGGAAGTGGTCCAATATTTTCTCAATCCTTAAAGCCAAAAAGTTATGAGACAATTTTTAGTTTTATTTGTCCTATTCAACACAATGTTAGTTAATGCTCAAAGCACAAATAGTATTCAGATTATTCCTATTAATGATTCATTGTTGAAGATGAAAATAGGCCAATCGGATAAACTATATCATGTAATTGTTATTTACACTGACTGGTGTAAGCCCTGTAGGGCATTCTTCCCTGATTTACTTCAAATACTAGGTAATCAGGAAAATATTGATACTTACTTCATCAATCCTGACCCTAAAAAATATACTTCCATTATTAAAAAGTATCTTCAAAAATACCCTGAAATCAAATTAAGTTACATTCTTGATGAGAGCTATAAAGGAAGTTTTAAAAAGCGTTTCATTTCGTTTAAAGATCAAATTTATCCGCAATTTCAGGGTTTACTCGGGATTCCTACTGTGTTTATCCTTTCTAAGGAATCTAAACAAATTGATATTATTGTCGGGAATGATCCGGATAAGTTAAAAGCTTCTCTTGCTAAGCTGCGGTAAAATCAATTATTAGTTTTTCAAAGGCTTGCCTACCGGCAGGCCTTTTTTGCGTTAGTGATTGCAGGCGGCATCCTTTGTGAAAAGATAAAGCCGTAAAGCACGACCTGGAAAGGAACGCCCTGATAATGTCCTTTAAAAAAGCTTAGCAGCAGATTAAACTTGTAAGAAAATTACAGTTAAAGGGCATGATCTTACTTTCTAATTTACACAAAACAATAGAAAAGGGTGTATTTACCATTGCTTTTGTCAAAGAAAGCGGTGAAATAGTCACCATACAACAAGCCATCCTTACCTCGTGGCATTCCAGGGGGAGAACCTTAAGGATTAAAATACTTCCTTCTGAAGAAGTCCGTTCCATCAGAAGGTGTACTATAATCGCATTCAACGACCAGGAGGTATGCTTATGAGCACAGCAGGATCAGTGGGCTCGTTCTTAATTGATGGATTCGAGTATATACCGGAACTGAAAGCCATCATAGCACAGACCCCATCACATGATGTCTTTGAAGAGCCTGACTCACCGGTAACCATCGGTAAATACAAAATCGCTCCATGGGGAGAAGACAACAAGCTGCCTGCCCAGGTAATGGATATGATCGGCAAAAGTGAAGTGGTGGGGACCAACAACCATTTCAATGTCCTTATGTCCTATGGTCAGGGAGTAAAGCCATTGCTCAAATTACCTGATGGCGACAAATTCAAATACACAGACTGCACGGATGAAAGAGTATTGGAGTTCTTTGAAGATAACGACATACCGGGTTACTTCCTTGAACAGTGCTCTGACCTGAGCACCTTCTTCAATGTCTTTCCTGAAATCATCCTCACGGCAGATTATAAACGCATCTATAGCCTAAGGCATAAAGAAGCCGTTTACAGCCGCTTTGGAGTAGCAGACAAGAACGGGAACATCATCAACCACTACTACAGCTCCAAATGGGGAGATGGCGCCAATGAAGACAACATCACCCAAACAGCGGTACTGAGCAAGTTTAACACCCTGAAGGATTTAAGAGAGAAGGCAGCCAAAAGAGTCAAAACACCAAGGTTTATCCTTCCGATTAACTTTCCCACCCCGGGGAAATTTTACTATGCAAGACCTCCCTTCTGGTCCATCTTTCGCTCAGGATCCTACGACTTCTCAACCATGATCTGGGAGTTCAAGAAAGCCCTGCTAAAAAATGGATTGAAACACAAATATATCATCTACGTTTCGGAGCAGTACTGGAGCAAGATCTTTGATGAAGAAAAGATCGACACCAATGACCCTGTAAAGGTCAAAGAAAGAAAAGAAGAGGAGCTCAAGAAATTCAAGGACTTTATTTCAGATGGAAACTCTTCAGGCAAAGGAATGATGATCCATAAAAAAATGGTCCCATCAGGAAACACGGCCATAGAAGAAAAATACATCACCATTGAAAAGGTACCGTTGGATCTTCAGGGAGGCGAATACCTGGAAGACTCTTCAGAAGTCTCCAACATGATCTCCTATGCTATGAGTGTTCATCCCAACCTGATCGGATCAGCCCCGGGCAAATCAGGAGGAGCCATGTCAGGAACCGATAAACGCGAGCTGTTCATGATCAAGGCAGCCCTGATGAAACCATATAGGGACCGCTTACTCAAACCCCTTTACCTGGTCAAGCGATTTAACAACTGGCCGGCTAATCTTGAGTTCATTGTACCTGACTATGAATTCACCACACTGGACAAAAACAAGTCAGGAAAACAGGAAGTCATTCAGGACTCTGGCAATAATAAATAAGACCATGATCATTCAGGACATACAAACCCTTAACAAGTATATTCCAACCATCCTGGTACCGGAAGAAGATTATGCTGCAAATACTTTTAAAAAGTATGAAACATACCTGCAGAGCGCCGAGCTCTATCTAAAAAGAGAGATAACCGGTAATTTTCTTTTTAACTTGATTGCTGAACCAAATACCGATCTGGTACATTTTTGCTCAGCCATCATTGCACATAAAGCCTATGCAGAAGCAATTCCTTTTCTGGACCTGATTGAGACTCCCAGTGGCGTTGCCGTAACCAGCAATTCAAACCTGACACCTGCCAGTGCAGCACGTGTACAGAACCTGATCAGGGCAACAAATGAGCGTATAGGCGAATTAATTGAGGATTTACTCGAATACTTAGAAAATAATCTAATTTATCATGATGACTGGAAGTCCTCCAAGACCTATAGCCTGAATACAGACTCCTATATATTCTCTGTCAGGGATTTTAAAAACTATGCACCTTTTGAAGGAGGAAGATTAGATTTTATCAAGCTAAGACCGGTCATAACAAGATCGAGGATCCTCAGAATTGAATCCATCATCTCCAGAGAGCTCTCCCTGGAGATCATCGATCAGTTAAGGGATGATGAGCTTTCGCAGGCTTATGTCCGGTTATAATTCTTAATCAAAATGAACTTGACACTGTTCCGGGACATCTAAACGGGAGAAGGTGGACTATTCCGGCAAGTTATCAGCCATCAAATTTTGAAGGAGCTCCCGAAATGCTTCAATCAAAATGGTCTCCTGTAATAGCATGGTACCATGGTTTGCAGAAAGATTCTCTAAACCAGAATTATCCATTTGGTTCGTTGGATATTCTGGATCCATCAGGCACAAATGAAATCCCTGGAGCTGAATTATCACTGCGACTGGATGGAGAAAATGGCCTTTATGAAAAGAAATGGAAGAGATTCCTAGAATGGAGAATAAAAGCTAAAACTATTAAGGTTAAAATCCTACCAGATAGAAAATTCTTACAGACTCTTGACTTTAGAACAAAAAAAGTAATCAATGGAGTCCACTATCTGCTTGTTGAATACCGCGGTTCAATATCAAAAAACGGTATGGGTATAGCTGAATTAACACTTATTGCCTTGTAGTTTAAATGTCCTTTAAATACCCTTTAATCAGGCATTACTTTGAAATAAAAAAGTATGCCTGATCGCTTTTTAACTTACCTGCAGGATGTATGGAATTTTCTACAGACGCTCTTTCTCTGGGCTGTGATGTTCCTTTTGCCGATTAACAGTTTCATTGGAGCTGTAGTCGCCCTGATTACAATTGACCTTATTACCGGTGTATGGGCTTCCCTAAAGAACAAAGAGAAGCTGACAGCCAAAAGAATGGCAAAGACAGTCAACAAATTCCTGCTCTATTCGCTGGCCATCATTGCTGCTTACATACTTCAGTACATAGGTGATGAAGGTATAGGACTTCCAAGGATTGTGGCCATGTACGTGGGGGCAATCGAGCTAAAGAGTATCCTGCTGGAAAACATCCCAAAGATCATGGGAAAGAACATCTTTCTGAACCTGTGGCATATCATCAAGGGCAAAGTAGAAGAAATGATCACCGGCATCTCAATTAAAAACAACAGCAATGACACGACAACAGATCATCAGTGAGCTGAAAAAGTACTTTGACATTCGTGAACTCGTATGTCCTCACACCTTTAAACGCTTTGGCAATAACAGCTGGCAGTTTCTTGATACCGAGATATTACATGTTTTGCTGGTACTCAGGCAGGATATCTTAAAGACGCCTCTCACCATCAATGATTATCACAGGGGTGATTCTCACACCCAGCGCGGGCTAAGATGTAACCTTTGCCAGCTTGTCAAGGACAAAACCGCCCAGGGTGAAATCTATCTCTCAGCCCATGTCAATGGTGCAGGATTGGATTTGATCGCAAAAGGAATAACAGCTGAGCAGACACGCAAAAAGATAGAGTCTTTCAAATCCCTGTTACCATACCCAGTCAGGCTGGAGAAAAACGTGAACTGGGTACACATCGATATTTATGACTACTGTAATCAAAACCAGGTAAATTATTTTTAAGTCCCATGAAAAATCTTTTTTTACTCAGCATCATTTCTCTTGTGTTGTCATCCTGCATGACAACTAGGCTCGAGAGACAAGAAAACAGGCGAAAAGCAAAGTGCGAAAAACATGGTTGTTATACCAGCGTCTCTGATAGCATGATGATCATCCGTAAAACAATCACTATCAGGGAAGATACAACCATCTTTGTTCATGTGCAGGGCATGGTTAAACATGATACAACAGTTATTGTTAAAGAGGATCCTCAGACTGGTTTGATAAATTCAAAGAAATCAGTACTGGATTTACCTTTTGCAACCTCTTACGCATGGGTTGAAAATGGCAGGCTTAAACATGACCTTATTCAGAAAGACACCCTGATTAAACAGGTGATCGAGGGTGCAAAAGTGCTGATCAAAGAAAATGAGATCCTGAAGGAAAAATTAACCCAAATAGTCCCTCCGGAGAGAGTGAATTATGTCACCCCTTGGCAATGGTTTTTGATCGGGCTTGGCAAATGTGCAATTATATCAATTCTTCTGGTCTTGATATACTTTTTTGTCAGAAGTAAAGGTGGATTAATCTTGCAATGGCTCGAAAAACTACGCCCAAAATAAGAATACCTAAAGCCATGACCAGTAGAGAGCCGAGAACAAATATCCATTTCTGAGATTTGGTGAGATCGCCGAAGGATCTGTTTCTCAATAAAAAATGAAAGTATTTACTTCGCAGATGGTAAATTCTTCGTCGCCTCGGTTCTTCGTTCATTTAGTAATAACAATCCGGATGAAATTTTTATTATGACTACCATAGCAGAAGAAATAACAAAAAGAAAAAAAGAGTATGTCTTGAATCTCTCAAGAGAGGAACTAGTTGAATTCTTATTGGGCAACAAAAAATGGTCTTGCGGCCTGATCTTTAATTTTCGAAGCTCTTGGCAAGTTGTCAAAAGGAAGTGTTCTTAATAATTTTTTACTTAGAAAATATTCAAACATTGAATGCAGTATCTGCCTGTATTTCTTAATAGTGACTTTATCCAGCTTTCTAACTTGAATAAGGTAAATAAAGAACTGGATCATGATTGTATTATCAATTTCCCCGATCAGTTTGTCACTATGACCATTCTTTTCTAACCAGATACAAAATAATCGTGTTTTGGATTGATAAGATTCGTAAGTCTTTGCACTGACATCACTCTTCTTAATAGTTAGAAATTCTGAAAGATATCGACGAAGTTGATTTTTGTCTTGTCTAGTATTGCCAAATCCGGTAACGATATTTTTATATTCAATCTCGTCCTGGTAGATGACATCTTCCTCACACCAAGGCCTCCAGCCGGCATAGAGCTTCTTAGTATAGTAATCAATAACAAGCTTAGCCTGCTCTTGTAATTCCTCGCCTTTTAGCTTGGAGAGGCCTTTATAAATTCTAAACCTCTCGAGTTTATTAGTCGGTGCATAAAAACACCAGTATTCAACAAAAGACTTACCTGATGTTGTCACCAGGTAAGGCATTCTGACATCAATTTGTTTTTTCATTTTGACATTAAGTTGTGCGTCCCCACGCCAAAAACATGTCTACAAAAAGCCAAAAAAAATGTCTATCTTTGCATGAACATTTATAACACTCTGGAATGTAGAATATTACAAATATTTGTGGAGCGTAGGGGAGTCGAACCCCTGACCTTTAGACTGCCAGTCTAACGCTCTAGCCAACTGAGCTAACGCCCCTTGAATGAAAAGGGAGAGCAAAAATAGAAAAAAATCTTCAGAAACAGTAATAAATTATTAATCCTTTATTTTCTTACCAAGATTAGATTTATGGACAGTTTGCGTTTATTTGCTGCCGTTCACATTGTCCCCGATGATAATTTCCTGATGACTTATGATGGATTAAAACAGGCATTAGGCTACAATATAATCAAATGGGTTGACCCTCAAAATATCCATATTACTCTTCGGTTTTTTGGTGACACCAACCCTGATGAGCTACCAATTATAACAAAAGCTTTATCTAAGGCTGCTGAAGACATCAAACCTTTCAATGTTACTCTCGAGAAAACCGGGATCTTTGGTAGTAAATATGATCCCCGTGTAATCTGGTTTGGTATTCGCGAAAATCCTCAGCTTTTAGCTCTCCATGCAAATATTACCAGTTGTCTTGCTGATGTTGAGTATTTTGCTGATCGTCAAAATTTTGTACCCCACATTACTATTGGCAGAATTAAAGAGATTAAGGATAAGAGGTTTTTCCAGGCAATAATTGACCGGTTTACTGATGTTACTTTACTCACTCACAATATAACAGAGTTCTCGCTCTATCAAAGTGAATTAAAAAAAGAAGGTCCCATACATACAGTATTGGAGACCTTCAAATTAGTTGAGTAAGTGCCAATTACCTTAATTGACACTACTTTGCATAGATGTGATGATACTGATTGCAGCATCAGTCATTGTAAACTTCCTCGGTTTTACGGGCTTTCATTTGCTTATTGGTAATACTCTTTTCAATTAGATAATCTATAATGAGAGCAATACCACCAAATAGAGCTACAAATGAGAAATAAGCCGGTTCGTCATCCATAGCACCAACCGCTACGACAATATTTGCGAGCAGTATTCCTAAGCCTATTCCGGTTAGTAATAAACCATACTTAAGAGTAGTGAAATTTGAACTTGGATTTTCAAAGCTGCGCGGATCCATACCTCTGTCAAGAAGTGCCATTCTTTCCTTTTTCCTGATAAACAAGAAGAATATGCCATATACCGCTGCGAAAAATGCTACGGGAATTAAAAAGTCGTTCATAGTGCAGGTTTTTAAGTTTCTGTTTGCTCTTTTGACGCAGTGAATAATTTAAGGTTACATTTCTCCGTTTATAATTGTTAATTTTATCAACCACTTATGTTTCAGCACTTCAGACTACCTGTAACCTAACAATCGATTTCACGTCTAAAGAGCAGAATATGATAAAGGACGAAGCAAGGATTCTTGAACAGATCCGAAATGGAAATGCTGCTGCTTACAGGATTATAGTTGAATCCTATAAGGATCTTGTCTTTTCTCTCGTCCTTAAGATTATACGAAACCGAGAAGAGTCTGAGGAAGTTTCACAGGATGTCTTTCTGAAAGCATACCATGCCCTTGGTTCGTTTAAGTTTGAATCTAAATTCTCAACCTGGCTGTTCAGAATTGCTTACAATACTGCAATCTCCAGGACTAGAAAGAAAAGTATCATCAACACTTCTATTGATGATTATATAATTGAAAATTATAGCGTCGACACATTACAGGAAAACTTCGAACGCATTAATGAAGAGGAAAAAATAAGGATGATGAATAACATTGTGACTCAATTACCCGAAGAGGAACAACTGTTAATTAATCTGTTTTATTATAATCAGCAGAGTATTGACGACATAAGTTTGATAACCGGAATGACTGATTCGAATGTGAAAGTAAAACTTCACCGAATTCGAAAAAAAATCTATACTGCAATGCAGATGCAAACCGTTAATAGAGTTAAAGTCAGCTGAGATTAAAAATTGAGAGAAATGGAAGAATTAAGAGATAAAGAAGAATTGAGAGATCCATTCATTGAGAGGATGATTCTTAAATTGCCACAGCCAACAACCAAAAGTAATTTCTCAACTGAGGTGATGAATCAGATTTATGCAAGGGTTGAGCCTGAAATAGAACCTGAAGTTTACAGAAAGCAGATGCTTTGGGCTTATGGCTCAATTGGGGTTGGTATTGTTGTTATTACTCTTATAATATTTGCTGCCTGGCCATTTATCGATCTAAATGTTAATTTCAATAAAATTCAGATTCTTGACATTATTAATGGCACATTGGGTCTGTTGGATGGTATAACCAGAACTATAACCTTTATAAAAGAGTCGTCTCTTCAACTCACTATCTTACTATCAGTTTTCGTTCTTTTCCTGATTGAGAGGTTACTAAGGCGAGGAGTATCAAACAGTACTTTTATACTTTAAAGCACTTAGTTTTTACCTTCACGTCTTTCTTCCCATAATTGTTTAAAACTCTTCTCACTTATTTGAGGGAATGATCTGTTCTTTCCCCATTTGTCAGCGTATATCTTTTTTAGGAATATATTTTTCCACTTCGCACTTCCTTTATCCATCCACTTTCTGTTTTTAAGCACTAAATGCCATCCTTCCATGGTCATTTTTTCGGAGGTCGAATGATTGCCCATTGATATTGAATCCTTCCTGTTGTATATCAATTGTTCATGTAGATTAATCCCTACAGGGCAAATATCGGTACAACGACCACATAGTGTACTTGCATAACTCTGATGAATGAACTCCTCCAACCCCAACATCCATGGATTAAGAACTGAACCGATAGGACCGGGTATAGTTGTGTCAAATGCATCACCACCCACCTTTCTATACACAGGACAAACATTTTGACATGCGCCACAATCAATACAACCAAGTGCCCTGCGCTGAAACTTTTGAGCTAAAACATCACTACGGCCATTATCAAGAAGTACAACGTAAAGTTCAGAAGGTCCTTCTGTTTCACTGTCCATTCGTGGACCATTTATAATTGTACTAAATGCATTAATCCTGTCACCTGAGCTATATGTTGCATACAAAGAAATTAAAGTATCGAGGTGCTTAATTGAAGGAATGATTTTATCAATTCCACAGAGTATTATTTGCGTACCCGAAATGGAATTAAGGAAAGTACCATCACCATAATTTTCGGTTAAGCAAACCGACCCTGTGTCTGCAATAAGGTAGTTTGCTCCGGAAATGGTTACATGAAAATCATTTATTTCATCCTTAGTAATATTCTTTATATAGTTGACAACCTCAGCCGGATTATGCTTTAAATCGGCTGCTTTCTTTTCATTTATCTTATCTGATATCTGTGCCAGACTATACTCTATCAGATAAGAAGATGAATGGCGTGGTTTCTTTTCAAATTTATCAAGTATCCAATCAGCAACGTTTATTTTACATCTCTCAATATTTTCCTTTGCAAGAAACTCATCGAGGTTAATTTCATCAGCAATTAGTGATTTGGATCTAATAACTTTTCTCTCTTTCGATTTAGTTATGATGTTGGCTATTTCTGTTAGTGCTTCATCAGCAGTTAGTGCCCAAATTATCTTACCACCATTCTTCTCAAAATTCGACTCAAATTCAATAAGATACTTTTCGAGACTATTGATTGCCTTAAACCGAATATTACCTGCACGTTTCTTTGCAAGATCGAGATTTGCATACTGTGTCAGAGCACTATTCAATGCTTTATTGTAATAGCCAATATTCTCATCGAATATCTCCTGACGGGTAATGTCTTCAGCAGCTCTTGCCGCTTCCAATTTAAATTTATCAGATCTTTCCACTCAATTGATGCATTGTGAAATTTTATCGACTCGTCTTTGGTGCCTGCCACCCTCAAAATCAGTATCAATAAATAATTGCACTGCTTTCCAGGCTTCATCAAAATCAATAAACCTGCCAGGTAATGAAAGGACATTGGCATTATTATGCTTTCTTGTCAACTCAGCCTGTTCACTATTCCATACCAATGCACCTCTTACATTTGGGTACTTATTAACTACCATATTTACGCCATTGCCACTACCGCAAATTACAATACCTCTTTCATATTCTCCTTTATCCACAGCAGACCCTAATGAATGTGCGAAATCGGGATAATCAGTACTTTCTTCCGAAAAAGTCCCGAAATCATGCACTTTATAACCTGCTGCAAGTAGTTTTTCCGAAATAAATTTCTTCAATGGAAACCCGGCATGATCGCCTGCTAATGCCAAACTCTTTTCCTTATCCCACATTGTTGATAATTTTTAGTTACAAATTTAGTTATAAAATCATGCGGCTTAAAGCAGCCTTAATTATTAAGTAGTTAGCTTATTTAATCTTTTGGCTTACTTTTTGTTATTTGACTTATAATCAGATAAATACCTAATTATTAACCATTAATTGTTGGTATTGGCAAAAAACTGTTGAAAATTATTGATAAAAGTGTTAAAACGACATTAAACTGAAAATAACCATGGCCCTTTGCAGAGTTATGAGTGAGTTATTAAAAAATATCAACAGTAAAAAAACGTAACTTTTGATATTTTGAAGTGAAAGCGGCTGTGAGTAAACTTTTTTAACCAATTGTTGATAATTTTGCAACCCATTGAACTTTAAAGCCAAACCTTACTTTCCTTTGTTAATATGTGTTTAATAAACTGGGGATAGTGATAAAAGCAAATTAAAATTGCATTTTTTGTAAACAGAATTAACAGCCTTATTATTACCAATATTATTTTCTTTATAAAGATTATTAATAATAGATAGAAATGGAAGTCGAAATAAAAAAGTCACTCTCTAAGATGTCAAACGAAGAATTGGCAGCCCGAATTCACGATCTAAAGATCGCAAAAAATGCTGTAATTCTTGCGCATTATTATCAGGTACCTGAAATACAGGAGCTGGCAGACTTTGTTGGTGACAGTCTTCAACTTTCGCAAAAGGCGGCTGAGACCGAGGCCGACATTATTGTGTTTGCCGGTGTTCATTTTATGGCCGAAACTGCGAAGATTTTAAATCCAAATAAGAAAGTTTTAATACCCGACATGAATGCCGGATGTTCACTGGCCGACAGTTGCCCTCCTGAGCAATTTAAACCGTTTATTGAGGCACATCCCGGTCATAAGGTAGTTTCGTATATTAATTGCTCTGCTGCCGTTAAAACTATGTCAGATGTCATTTGTACATCAAGTAATGCAAAGGCAGTTGTTGACTCGTTTCCTGTTGATCAACCGTTAATTTTTGCACCCGACAGAAACCTCGGAGCTTATATAAATAGCATCACCGGACGAAATATGGTGCTGTGGGATGGAGCATGCCATGTGCATAATCAACTTACAGATGAGAGAACTATTAAACTAAAAATTGACAATCCTGACGCAAAACTCATTGCTCATCCTGAATGCAGAGGTCCTATTTTAGCTCTGGCCGATTTTATTGGCTCAACTGCAGCTCTGCTTGAATTTACTAAAAAGGACTCAAACCGCAAGTACATTGTCGCAACGGAGGGTGGTATTATTCATCAAATGAAGAAAGCTAACCCGCAAAAGGAATTTCTTGTGGTTCCTTCTGATGAAACATGTAATTGTAATGACTGTCCATTTATGAAGCTCAATTCACTCGAGAAAATTTACCTTAGTCTGAAAAATGAACAACCTGAAATTATAATTGATCCTGAAACTATAAGTTTGGCTGCTAAACCAATACTTCGGATGCTTGAAATTTCAAAGCAGACCGGTTTGGTTAAATAATAAGCTTTTTCCGGCAAATAATAATGGCGTTTTATGACGTTTAACTGAAATAAGTGTTTCATTGTTATTGATTCATTAACTTTGATAATTATTTTTTAGTGTTAATTTTTGCCCATATCGATAAATGTTTAAACATCTGTCCTTTATTGTCGTCTTCTTTATTTCACTTTCCGTTCTTGGTCAGGAGAATACCATTGTACCTGACGGACCAAATGTATTCTATCATTCAAACGGGAAAATTGCCAGTGAAGGAATCATGCGCGACGGCAAGCCTGATGGTTACTGGAAGACATACAACCCAAACGGTGTACTGATAGCTGAAGGTAACAGAGTAAACTTTGAACTTGACAGTACATGGAATTTCTACAATGATTCAGCTAAGCTTATCCTTCAGATCAATTATAAGAATGGACTGAAGGATGGCATTCGTCGCACTTTTCGTGACGATGAAATTGTAGAGGAAAACTTCTCGAATGATATCAAAAACGGACTCACAATTACTTATTATCCTGATGGTAAAATAAAGCGTTCGGTTAATTTCGTAAACGGTTTTGAAGATGGTATAGCCAGAGAATATGGACCTGATGGTACAATCATTACACTTTATGAATACCGCAGGGGCTTTATGGTTGACAGGGAAAATATTAACCGTGTTGATAAGAATGGTCTAAAGCAGGGACGCTGGAAGTACTTCTATGAAAATGGAAGTGTACAGCTGGAGGGTATTTATCGTGATGATAAGAAAAATGGATATTTCAAGGAGTATGACGAAAAAGGAATGTTGGTTAATATTGCTAAATATGTGAATGATGTGCTCCAGAAGGAGACACCGGAATTAGTAAAATTGGATGTCAGAACTGATTACTATCCAAATGGAAAACCAAAAACTGTAGCAAGTTACAAGGGTGATGTACCTCAAGGTGTCAGGAGGGAATATGATTCAACAGGAAAAGTTATTGCAGCATACACTTTTAACAAGGGCATTTTGATTTCAGAAGGAATTGTAGACGATGAAGGTGTAAAAGATGGTCCATGGAAAGAGTATTATGAGGATGGACAGTTGAAATCAGAGGGAACTTATAATTTGGGTAAACGAGTTGCTCAATGGAGGTTTTATCACCAAAACAGTGCTCTTGAACAAGAAGGTAATTACAATAATCAGGGTAATGCTGAAGGTTTATGGAAATGGTATTTCGATAATGGCACTGTTGAACGTGAAGAATCATTCAGAAATGGTTTACCTGATGGTATTTATACCGAGTATGATGAATCAGGAAATGTAATTGCTCAGGGTGAATATATTGACGGATTAGAGGAAGGTTTTTGGAAATATCAATATGGAGATACGCGTGAGGAAGGCACTTACAGAGGTGGCAAACGTAATGGTGAATGGAAAACTTACTACGATAACGGACAATTAAGCTTTGTAGGTTCATTCATTGATGACAATCCTAATGGCAGGCATACCTGGTTCTGGCCTGATGGGAAAAAGAAAGACCAGGGAGAATTCATGATGGGAATGAGAACAGGCGACTGGGTTCAGTTTGATCAACAGGGTAATGTATTTCTCGTGATTGCTTATGAGAATGGTATTGAAAGACGTTATGACGGGATAAGAATTAAACCCGATTATGATGAATAGACCTTGGAATAAAAGGAAGGTAAAATCCAATCCTTTACATTAGAATTCAACTACTTCCAGGTTGTTGTTTCAAGTAAATGCATTATATCACCTTTCAGGAACTCTATTACAGGAGCGAGTGAATCATTATTCGGCAATGCATTAAAATAAAGGGCACCTCTAAGAAAATGACGGCTACTGTCGGTAATATAAAACTGGTATGGTGAGGCAGCACCGACTCCTTTAATATCATAGATTATTCCATGAACATTCGATTCCTCATTGTCAATTCGAATTTCTTCAATTGCGCTGGCTTTCGGGATATGTTTCATGACCAGAGCATGTGCATCTTCAGTATAAACAGCCAAATTATTATTAAGAGGTTTATAGCTTAAATGTACATTAGCCCTGAATTTTGGAAAATCTACATTTATCCAGTAAGGCTGGTCAGGTGCATGAGGGTCCTGATTTATCTTTGCGTAAACCGGGTATTCAAATTTATACGGATAAATACTATCGAGAATCCTATAATTTCTTTCAGGCAGGTCAATACGGAAATATCCTCTTGGTTTTGGAATCGGATTATCACCGCAAGCCCACATCAGGTTTATAAGTGCTGAAACAATTACCAGGTTAATCAACAGCTTCGAATATTTCATAATTGTTCAGTTATAAATGTAGTTAGTTTCTTCATATCAGTTCAGGTAGTAAAATTGTCGAGCTTCTCAAAGGATTATGACAGGTAATTAATCTTCAGATTTCAGCTCATTTATTGTTACTCTTATTCTCTTGATGCTCCTCTTATCGACTACTTCAGGCTTAAATGTAAAATTCTCAAAAGTAAATTGCTCTGATGCATCAGGAATACGACCGGCCATCTCAAGTAATAGTCCTGCCAGTGTATCTGACTCACCTTTAATTTCCTGGAATATTCTGTCATCTACACCAATTACTTTGCAAAAATCATTTAAGAGAGTCTTTCCTTCGAATATATAAACGTTATCTTCAATCTTCGAATAGTTCATCTCATCCATCTCACTGTCGAATTCATCATTAATTTCACCAACGATCTCCTCAAGAATATCTTCAAGTGTAACGATTCCGGAAGTCCCACCATATTCATCGACAACAATAGCCATATGGATCTTCTTGGTTTGAAATTCCTGCAGTAAGTCGTTTATTCGTTTATTTTCCGGTACAAAGAATGCGCTTCTTTGCAGTGGTTGCCAGGAAAAGTCACCGTTTTGGCGTAAATGAGGAATAAGATCTTTTATATAAAGGATACCTGTAACGTTATCGAGATTGTCGTGATATATGGGTATTCTTGAATAACCTGATTCATCAATAACCTGAAGTAATTCAGTAAAAGTAGAAGAATCGTCAATAGCCGTAACATCCACCCTTGGTCTCATGATTTCTCGGACGGCAATATCTCCGAATTTAATGATGCCTTTGAGTATTTTTCTTTCTTCATCCGGTGATTCACCCTGGTTATCAGTCAATTCAAGTGCCTCTGACAGTTCATCCATTGTAATATTGTGGCTTTTATGAGCAATACGGCGTTCAACAACATTTGTTGACTTAACTAATAGGGTGCTAAGTGGGTAAAATAGTTGCTGGGTGAAAAGCAAAAATCTCGACATGAAGCATGCAACCTTCATGCTGTGATGAGTTGCATAAATTTTTGGGAAAATTTCGCCTAATAACAATATAAGTGCAGAAATAGCAATGATTTCAAGCAGTAGAACACCAATTGTATTGCTACTAACTCCAAATAAATTGAACATTAAAAATGAAGCAATAATTACAATAGCCACATTGATAAAGATATTGGCAATCAGTATAGTTGCCAGCAATCGTTTGGGATTATCCAGCAGAAGGACTATAATTCGGCTGTTTTGATTATCGCTGCGCTTAATACTGTCTAACTGAAACTGATTCAGTGAGAAATATGCAGTCTCAGCAGCACTTAATAAGCCTGAAAAGACTAATAGAATTAAGAAAACTAAAAAACCTGTTATGAGTTCAAAGGATAAACCATTCGCTATCACATTAATAATGAATAGCGGTATTGAATAAGACAAATCAGGACCAGGGTCTTCCAAAATGTATATAATTAGTGAATACCGGATGTCATAAGAACATCAATGCAAAAATACAAATTTATAATATACTTGCTTAAGTGATAATGGTTTGTTAATCAACACAAAACAAAATATTTTTTGTTTAGAGATAATCCTTTAAAACAGTATACAAGCTTAACTACTTCTGATTTGGACTATCAGTAATACACCTGAAATTTTGACAATAAGTAACACGATTTATGTGTAATTATGACTTACTTGAGTGATGAAATGATGATGTTTAAATGATACTGAAATGGTCACAACCTCGAGGCAGCCTCTTAACAGCGTCATAACAAACTGGTAATATTGATTTGGAACTCATCTAAGAATTTTAAGGGACAAAAAAAAGACCATCCTATTGGGATAGCCTCTTTATATTACCCGGAAGTAAGAACTCTTAATTATACTCAAGCACTTCAATTTCACCCTTCATTACACCAATGGCATCCTGAGCTAATGCATCAATCTCATCTTCATTAGGATAAACTGAAATCGGAGCAATCTTCTCGATTCTGGGGATAAGATGATTGGTGAATGTTGAATATTGGAACAAGTCACCAGATAGGATGATTACATCAGGTTTTCCTGATAACACTGTGCACATAGCACCAATCTCTTTCGCAACCTGATAAGCCATCGCATAAATTATAAATGCTGCCTTTTCATCTCCTTCTGAAATTCTTTTGTCGATAGCTGAAAGGCTATTTGTACCCAAATATCCAACAAGGCCACCTTTATGAGTAAACTGGTGAATTAATTCCTCTTCAGTATATTTACCACTAAAGCACAATCTGATCAGATTACCCACCGGCAGGCTTCCGGATCTTTCAAGTGAAAATGGTCCATCACCATCAAAAGCCTGGTTTGTGTCAACAACTTTTCCGTTTTTATGTGCTGAAACAGAAATACCGCCACCACCTGCATGAACCACCAGCAGTTGAAGATCCTCATATTTTCTGCTAACAGTTTTTGCATATTTCCTCGCTACCACTTTTTGATTCAGGGCGTGGAATATAGATTTTCTTTCAAAGAGTGGATGACCAGAAATACGAGCTACATCATCCAGTTCATCAACAACCACAGGGTCGGCAATCAGCGGTAGAGCATTATTAAGTGAAGCAATTTCTGAAGCAATAATTCCTCCCAGATTTGTAGCATGCATACCCTGCACACCTTCAAGCAGGTCTTTTTTTAACAGATCATTTACTTTATACACACCTGATTTTACCGGTTTAATGAGACCTCCTCTGGCAATTACAATTTCAAGTTTGTTAACGTTGATTTCGTTTTCCTTTAATTCGCGCATGATCGCCTGCTTTCTCATCTCGATTTGACCCGGGATAGTTCCACAAGCTGCTATTTGTTCATCGGTATATTTGATGGTTTTCAAAAAACACAATTTTGAATCCTTGTATACCGCAATTTTTGACGATGTGTTTTTGGGATTAATCACCAGAATAATTCCTAGCTTCATGGTTGTTATTTTTTTAATTTAAGCCAGTTAACAAGAAATATTGCACTTTGTTTAATGTTTTATTTAGCCAGTAAAGCCACTATTTGCTCCAGATATTTGGCATCAACATCTGTAAATGATTCATAATCTTTACTATCCACATCAAGAACACCTTTTATTTCGCCTAAACTATTACGGACTGGGATAACAATTTCGCTTTTTGATCTTGAATCGCAAGCAATATGTCCCGGGAACTTATTTACATCAGGTACTATAATGGTTTCGTTTCTTTCAACAGCTGTAATGCAAACACCTCTTCCTTCAAGGACCTGACAAGCCGGTGGACCCTGATAAGGACCAACCCATAATGCATTTCCCTGAAGTCTGTAAAAACCGCACCAAAAGAAGGTTTCCATTTTATTATAAAGCACTGAAGCAATAGTTGACATGGCAGCATTCTCGTCGGGGCTTTTCTTAAGTAGATCAGTTATTTGGACTAACAGTCTTTGATATCTTCCGCTCTTCTTTTTCTCTTCCATTTTCTATTTTCTAATAGTTCAAAAATAAGCAAATTCTCACTTACTCAGATATTAATCACTTTTTGACATATCAAGATGACTAAATAAAATACTTAAAATTAGAGTCTTGGTGATTTCCATCATCAAATATCACTAAATTTGGAATCTCTGATTGAGACTTAACAAAACTATAACTTAATAAACGCATGAATAAAGTAGTAAAAGATGCCAGGGAAGCCATCGAAGGAATAAAAGATGGAATGACCCTCATGGTGGGTGGCTTTGGATTAAGCGGTATCCCGGAAAATTGTATAAACGCACTTGTTGAAAGTGGTATTAAAGATCTTACATGTATTTCGAACAACGCCGGTGTTGATGACTTTGGCCTGGGTTTGTTGCTTCAGAAAAGGCAGATTAAAAAGATGATCTCTTCTTATGTCGGAGAGAATGTAGAATTTGAACGTCAACTACTTGCCGGTGAGCTTGAAGTTGATCTGATTCCGCAGGGTACTCTTGCTGAACGTTGCAGAGCAGGTGGAGCAGGAATTCCGGCTTTCTATGTACCGGCTGGTTATGGTACTGAAGTGGCCGAAGGAAAAGAAATACGAATTTTTGATGGTAAACCCCACTTACTTGAGTATGGTTTGGTTGCTGATTTTGCCATTGTTAAAGCCTGGAAAGGTGATACTCATGGTAATCTGATCTACCGTAACACTGCCAATAACTTCAACGGACCTATGGCTACTGCAGGTAAAATTACCATTGCTGAGGTAGAAGAGCTTGTACCTGCCGGTGAATTGGATCCTAACCAAATTCATACACCCGGTATTTACGTGAAAAGAATATTCCAGGGCGTGAATTATGAAAAGAGGATTGAACGCAGAACTGAGCGTGAATAGCAATTCTTCTCATTTAAATAAGATTTTTAAAGAAATTTAAGATATAAATTATCATGGCTTTAACAAAAGAACAGATAGCACAGCGTATTGCTAAGGAATTAAAAGATGGCTATTATGTAAATCTGGGTATCGGTATTCCTACTCTCGTAGCTAATTATATACCCGAAGGAGTGGAGGTTGTACTTCAATCGGAAAACGGAATGCTGGGAATAGGACCATTTCCATTAAAGGGAGAGGCTGATCCTGATCTTATTAATGCAGGTAAGCAAACAGTGACAGTATTACCGGGCGGTTCATTTTTTGATTCAGCAACAAGTTTTGGTATGATACGCGGCGGACATGTCGATCTAACTGTTTTAGGTGCATTTGAAGTAACCGACAAAGGTGACATTGCCAGTTGGAAGATACCCGGTAAAATGGTTAAAGGAATGGGTGGTGCAATGGACCTCGTAGCTGCTGCTAAGAACATTGTTGTTGCAATGCAGCATACAAGCAAAGATGGACAATCGAAACTGCTGAAAGAATGTACACTCCCATTAACAGGTGTGGGCTGTGTTAAAAAGATTGTCAGCGACCTGGCAGTAATAGAAGTAACTGATGAAGGATTTAAACTTCTCGAAAGAGCTCCGGGGGTTACAGTAGATGAAATTATTAAGGCTACTGAAGGAAGATTGATAGTGGAAGGTGAAATTCCCGAAATGCAATTTTAATGTTTGAATGAGTATAGGCTAAGTAATTTCCTTATCCTGTAGTCGATTGAATGGGTTTAGAATGTAAGAGTCTTTAATGACTGTCCTACAGGCTGAACGTTATGAACATTTGGAAATAATTGCTTGTTTCAGTCACCAATTGTAATATTTGATTATGAATTTTCCAAAGAAAGTCACTATTGGGGACATCACAGTTCGTGATGGATTTCAGCATGAAGAAAAATTTATTCCTACCGAAGCAAAGCTTTGGGTAGCTGAGCAGCTAATCCTCTCAGGATTCAGGCATATTGAAGTTACCAATTTTGGAAATCCCGTGGGAATGCCCCAATTCAAAGATGCCGATATTTTATTCAAGAAGTTAAGAAGCAGTAAGGTTATTGCACCAATGCTGTCAGGTGTAAGCCTTACTGCTATTACCATACGCGAAAAAGCCATAGAAAGAGCAATTCAGGCAAAGCTCGAAGGGTGGGGTCCTGACAGAATTCTGTTGATGGTATCAACAAGTGAATCACATCAGAAAAAGAATTCAGGACTATCACTGCGTGAATATTGGCAGATGGCTGAAAAATATATACCACTTGCACACAATGCCGGTATTAAGGTAAATGGAACTGTCAGCACTATTTGGGGGTGTCCGATAGAAGGTCCTACTGAAATGACAAAAGCTATTGAATTTACCAAGAGATGGCTTGACATCGGTGCTAATGATGTTGAACATGCTGATCACGATGGTAGTGCTTCACCTGACAGGGTTTATAAATACTTTTCAATGTTGCTTGATAGTATTCCAAATCCTGAAAAGCACATTGTCCACTTTCACACAACAAGAGGGTGGGGGTTAGCTAATGTGCTCGCGGCATTACATGCAGGTATGACTAATTATGAGGCATCATTAGGAGGAATCGGAGGGCAGCCGGCTAATTTTGTAGACGGTGTTCCGGTAGCAGGCACCGGTTCGTATTATTATAAAGATCCCGGCATCACAGGACTGGTACCAACCGAGGATTTAGTTGTTATGCTGGATGAAATGGGCATAGAAACGAATCTTGATATAGACCGTGTTCTTGAAACAGGAAAAATGGTTGAAAGAATCGTTGGACGCCGTCTGCGTTCAGAATCAATTCGTACTGGACGAATACCTAAATCATTAAGTGGAAAAGTATAGTATTGCCATTAAATTACTTTGTAATCGGAGCAGACTATACTTAATACTTAGAATGGCAAATCGTCAGGCTCGTTAGTAGAGATTGGTGCTGAAGAAATATGGTTGTTGTTAGTATTTTGTTCCATACCATGATTTCCTTCACTACTCTGCCTTGAACCAAGCATATTAATAGTGTCAGCTTCAATATCAGTTATATACTTTTTCAGGCCATCCTTTTCATAAGTACGATAACGAATACGACCTTCGATGTATACCTGTGAACCCTTACGAAGGTATTTTTCGGCAACATCTGCCAGACTTCTCCATACAACTATGTTATGCCATTCAGTCTGTTCAATATCCTGCCCTTCCTTATTCCGGTAGATTTCAGTTGTTGCGAGTGAGAAAGTGACTTTCTTAACACCGGTATCAAAACTAAACACTTCCGGATCTTTACCAAGATTACCGATTAGAATAACTTTGTTAACTCCTCTTGCCATATCACACTATATTAAATTGGTTTATTAGGTAAATACAAATGTAGTATCATTTTAATCAGTGCCAAAAAAAATCTCACTTCTTTGTAAAAAGTTTTCTACAGAACAAGGGACGTGGATAAATACCTCAAGAAAGATTTTAAAAGCAATTAATTGATTACGTGTAAGTTTAGTTGTGTAAGGTAATGTCGATTAAGAAGCGACCATTTATTATTTTTATACCATTGAATTATGAAATAGTAAATGCTGTTTTAATGAGTGATAGAATGTTGAATTAATTAAAATAGAGATATTTGGCTGTTAAAAAAGCACTTAAATTTTTCAGTTGTTACAAATTCTCTTATATTTGCAGCCCGCTTTAAAAAATTTAGTATCAAATCATTAAAAAATTTCAACCAACATGACAAAAGCAGAAATTGTAGCTGAGATTGCTAATAAGACCAATCTGGAGAAGGTTGCCGTACAGCAGACCATTGAGGCTTTCATGGAATCAGTAAAGAGTTCACTTGCTAAGGGTGAAAGCGTTTACCTAAGAGGTTTCGGTAGCTTTACAACTAAGAAAAGAGCTGAGAAAACAGGTCGTAACATTTCTAAAAACACAACCATCATCATCCCGGCACATTTTATCCCGGCTTTCAAGCCTGCCAAGACTTTTGTGTTTGACGTAAAAAACAAGGTTCAATAAAGTTTGTTCATTTAAAAATAGTTTAACAATGCCTAGCGGAAAGAAAAGAAAAAGACATAAAATGGCTACGCACAAACGGAAAAAACGTTTGCGCAAGAATAGACATAAAAAGAAATAGTTTTTCTTAGTTAATGGGGAAACTCATCACGTGCCACTTTACTAAATTTATTTGGTACGTGATGGAGTAATCCTATGTTATGAATCATTCTATTACTTAATAGATTGATTCTGGTTTTTATAAAATATTAAATGCCAGTGGATTGAATAAGGAACTTATTATCAACGCTGAACAATCTGAGGTAAATATTGCCTTACTTGAAGATAAAGTTCTGGTTGAACTAAATAAAGAAAAAACCAACAACAACTTTGCAGTAGGGGATATTTACCTTGGAAGGGTCAAAAAGATCATGCCAGGCCTCAATGCTGCTTTTGTTGATGTCGGCTATGAAAAAGATGCTTTCTTACACTACCTCGACTTGGGTCCGCAAGTCAATTCTCTAAATAAACTACTAAAAATTTATTTGTCCGGAAGGCCCGATATGCCTAAACTTCAGGATTTCCAACCTGAACCGGACATCGAGAAGACCGGTAAAATAACACAGGTATTAACACCTAATCAACAGGTATTGGTCCAAATTGCAAAAGAACCAATATCTACCAAAGGTCCCAGAATCTCTTCTGAAATCTCCTTCGCCGGCCGTTACCTCGTCTTAGTACCTTTCTCTGAACGTGTTTCCGTTTCACAAAAAATCAAAAGTCTCGACGAACGTAATCGTCTGAAAAGACTAATAACCAGTATTAAACCTAAGAACTTTGGCGTTATCATTCGTACTGTCGCCGAAAATAAAAAGGTAGCCGATCTTGATGCCGACCTCCGTAATCTGGTTGAGAAATGGGACTCGTGTGTTGCTAAGCTGAATGGTGCTAAAGCTCCATTGAGAGTACTGAGTGAAATCGACAGGACAACAGCAATTCTTCGCGACTTATTGAATGAGTCATTCAACAGTATCCATGTTGATGACGCTTTGATATACGAAGAAATCAAAAATTATATCCGTACTATTGCGCCTGATAAGCTTGAAATCTTAAAGCTTTATAAAGGCAAAGTACCAATTTTTGAGAACTTTGGAATTGATAAGCAAATAAAGAACTCATTTGGTAAGATCATTACCATTAAAAGTGGTGTTTATCTTATCATTGAGCATACCGAAGCTCTTCACGTTATTGATGTAAACAGTGGCCACAGGGTAAATTCAGAGATCTCTCAAGAAATGAATGCACTTGCTGTTAATCTTGAGGCGGCAACTGAAATTGCACGGCAATTGCGATTGCGTGATATGGGCGGGATTATTGTGATTGACTTTATTGATATGCATGAAGGCGCTAATCGTCGAAAGCTTTATCAAAAGCTTAAAGAGGAGATGGCGCACGACCATGCAAAACATACCATTCTGCCACCAAGCAAATTTGGATTGGTACAGGTTACACGCCAGCGGGTCAGACCTGAAATGACAATTCAGATTCTCGAGAAATGTCCTTCATGCGGAGGAACAGGGGAAGTTAAGCCAACAATAATTCTGGTCGATCAAATTGAAAACAATATACGTTTCCTGATTCAGGATCAGAATGAGCCTTACATAAAAATTGCACTTCATCCTTATATCCATGCTTATCTCACAAAAGGCATTTACTCAATCAGAATGAAGTGGTTCTTTAAATTTAACAGGTGGATTCGCCTGAAGCCCATGAGTTCTTATCAGATGCTTGAATACCATTTCTTCAACAAAGCTGAAGATGAGATCAAAATGTAAATAAACTAACCTATTGACTAATGAGTATTGTTGTAAGTGGAATAAGGCCAACCGGCAACCTTCACCTTGGTAACTATTTTGGTGCCCTGCGTAATTTTATCAAAATGCAGGACTCGGATAATTGCTATTTCTTCATTGCTGATTATCACTCATTAACCACTCATCCCACGCCTGTCGACCTGCATGGAAATGTTAAAAGTGTATTAGTTGATTATCTGGCAGCAGGGCTTGATCCTGAAAAGGCAACCCTTTATTTGCAAAGTGACGTGCCTGAAGTAGCTGAGTTGTACTTATTCCTCAACATGAATGCTTATAAGGGAGAACTGGAAAGGGTTACTTCATTTAAAGATAAAGCTAGAACACAACCCGACAATATCAATGCAGGATTACTGACCTATCCTACATTGATGGCAGCAGATATTATTATGCATAAAGCGCATAAAGTTCCTGTTGGGAAAGACCAGGAGCAACATCTTGAGATGACACGCACCTTTGCTAACAGATTCAACCGGATGTATAATGTTGATTACTTTCCTGAACCTGTAGCATACAATTTCGGTGATGAGCTTATTAAAATACCGGGATTAGATGGGAGCACAAAGATGGGCAAATCAGAAGGGGAGGGGAATGCTATCTTCCTGGGCGACGATGCTGCCATTATCCGCAAAAAGGTAATGAAGGCTGTGACTGATAGTGGTCCAACTGAACCCAATCAACCCAAACCTCAGGCAATTGAAAATTTATTTTACCTGATGAGGGTAATGTCAAAGCCTGAAACACTGACCTTTTTCGAAGAAGCATACAATAATTGCAATATACGATACGGCGACATGAAGAAACAGCTCGCTGAAGATATAGTGCTGTTTACTGAACCTTTCCGCGAACGAATTAAAGAGCTTTCAGCCAACAATGACTATCTCAGGAAGGTAGTTAATACAGGGCGTGAGAAAGCTCATGAAAGCGCTTCAAAAACAATAAGAGAGGTAAGAGAAATTATAGGATTTAAGCCCTTTTAATCCTACATCCATTTTTTCTTCTTAAAAAGAAAGATCATACTACCGGCTAACAAGATCATAAAGATCATTAGCAATGAGAATGAATGTGGCTGATCCTGAAATGGCAGTCCAATATTCATGCCGTACAGACTGGCTATGAAGGTTAAAGGTAGTAGAATTGATGAGATTAAAGTGAGAACCTTCATGATCTCATTTGTTCGGTTAGTCTGTAATGAATCGAAAGTCTTAGATAAACCTTCAACAATTTCCTGGTAATCTTCGGTCATATCCCACATCTTCTGGTAATAGTCAAGAATATTTCCCCAGTAATCTTCCATGTTCTCAGCAAAGCCTTCAATTTCACCTGATTCAAATTTGTGGAATAATCTTAGCTGAGGTTTGAAGATTGTATTCACCAGAATAATGTTTTTCCTTGTGAGTGAGATACGCTCAATTGTTCTTTCTGCACGCTTATTAAAGAGATCACGGTTAATTAGGTCAACTTCCACCCCTAGTTTACTTAACAGCGATAAAGATTCGAGCATCAGGTGCTCAAGGATTTTATAAAGCAGTGCATCGCTGGTTCCCACCTCCCTGACACGGTAGTTGTCTTCAGGTTCACGACCACTATTAAACAGATTTTTAACTACCCAATGTGACTTACCTATTGTGATTATAAAATCAGCCCCCCAGAATATTTTTACTTCTTTAACTTTCAGAAACCGGTTCCACCTGTCGAAATAGGGGAAATGAAGTATCATGAAATAATAGTCGTCGTAGATATCTATCTTAGGACGTTGATTAGCGCGGCTACGGCAGTCTTCGATGTCGAGGGGGTGGAAGTGGAAATTTTCTTTTAGGAATTGTAAATCTTCATCAGAAGGGTCAAGTATTTGATGCCACTTTAGTGTACCGATTTTTATGGTCTCAATCATTGGAACCCTCCTTTTTGTATTTACAGATTTCTACATTCCCTTAGGATATTTTTTTCGAAGTGCAAAAATACAAAAATGATTCCAACATTCTTCTGCATTCGTAACTAATGTTTTATGAATTTCCCTAATCAGCGGTTGAGTAAGTGAACATGTATGCTGGAAGCTCAATTACGGTGAGCCAAATCGGGATAAGTAAACTCAACCTCATAGGTCTCGGAAGCTGTAAGCATCGCTTGTCCGAGTGCTTCTTCATTGATTTTGGCAGGAATTTTATTGTCTTTAATAAATTTGAGCAAGCTAAGAGTACTAAGATTTCCAATAAGTTCATAACCGGTCATCGGACACCCGCCAATTCCGTTAAGAACACCGTCGAACGAATAGCAGCCGGCATCCCATGCAGCCTTAATTTTATCATACCACTCATTTGGTTTTGTATGAATATGTAGACCAAACTCAACTTCCTGCCACTTACCTATCATAGCTTCCATAGTTCGCGAGATTAAATCAGGAGTGGCCATTCCAATGGTATCTGATAAAGTGATAGTTCTTACACCAAGGTCGATAAACCGTGCAATATGTTTTTTCATTTCTTTTATATCCCACCTGTCACCATAAGGATTACCAAAGGCCATACTCATGAATATCCTTAAATCCTTTCCTGATTGACGCGTGATATTAGCAAGATACTCAATTGTTTCATTTGCTTTTTCACTCGTTGAATTGATATTTCTTTTTAAGAAAGTTTCCGAAATTGAATAAGGAAATCCGACTATATCCACTTTTTCCTGAGCTACAGCTTCATGCCCGCCTCTTTTATTTCCCACTATAGCCATCAATTTTGAAGGCGTTTCAGTTTTATCAACTAACCGAAGAACCTCATCCTGATTACTCATTTGAGGCACAGCTGCCGGAGATACAAAGCTTCCGAAATCAATAACATCAAAACCTACTTTAGCCAACGCATTAATGTATGCAGCTCTCTTTTGGGGAGAAATGACGTAAGGCAAGCCCTGCTGTGCATCACGTGGGGTTTCAGTAATCTTAATTAATGAGCCGTAAGAGATCATGTAAAATTAACGGTATAAAATCTTAAAATGTTTTTGTACTGAAACAACTTTAAGACTTTTTTGGCTTAAGACATTGAATAGGTTGGCATGTTTAGCACATTTAATCTATCCGTCCTATTCATTAAGGATATAACGTGCGATAACCATTCTTTGTATTTCTGATGTTCCCTCGCCAATTTGCAGCAATCGCTGATCCCTGTAAAAACGTTCAACCGGATAATCTTTCATCAAACCATAACCGCCATGTATTTGGACTGCCTCGTCAGTTACTTCTTTTGCAATTTCAGAACAATATAATTTAGCCATTGCTGATTCTTTCCCGAAGGGCATCTGATTATCCTTAAGCCAACAAGCTTTATACAACAGATTTCTTGCTAATTCTATCTTCATTGCCATATCAGCTAACTTAAAGGAAATAACCTGGAAATTGGATATAGCCTGTCCGAACTGTTTCCTTTCTTTCGCATACTTGAGTGCCAATTCATACGCCCCTTGGGCACAACCTAATCCCATTGCAGCAATACTCAATCTCCCTGAATCAAGTGTTGAAAGCATAATTCGTGAACCCTCACCGATTTTGCCAAGAATATTCGATTGAGGAACCCGGCAATCGTCAAAAAACAACTGTGCTGTGTCCGATGCCCGCCACATCATTTTTCCATGCATTGGTTTACGGGTGAAGCCAGGTGTATCCTTATCAACGATTATCGTAGTGAATTCCTTTTTTCCGTTTACTTCACTGGTTACCGCCTGAACAGTCGCTCCAATCGACATATCACAAGAACCATTGGTAATAAATATCTTCGAACCATTGATTACCCATTCACCATTTTCAAGTACAGCACGTGTTTTTGATCCACGAGAGTCACTTCCGGCATCAGGTTCAGTTAAGCCAAAAGCCCAGAGAGCATCACCATTGCAGAGTCTGGGTAGATATTTTTGCTTTTGCTCTTCCGTTCCAAAATAGTATAATGGACCAATACCAAGTGAATTATGAGCTGCCAATGTTGCCGCCTGTGAACCGTCAACTCTTGAAATTTCCTCTACTGCTATGATGTAGGAAAGATAATCTAACCCGTGCCCTCCATATTTCGTGGGTAGATATATTCCAAATAAACCAAGCTCCCCCATCTTGCGTGTCAGATCTTGAGAAAACTCTGCTTTTTCATCCAGTTCTGCGGCCAACGGTTGAATTTCCCTCTCGGCAAAATCCCTCACCGTACGGCGTATCATTGCATGCTCTTCACTCAATTTAAAATCCATAGTTGTTGCTATTATGATCCGCTAACTTCATCCTCTATTTTAGCCAGATGCACCAAATGAGAACTCGGATCTATGTTATCACCTTGTTTAACCATAATCCTGTCAATTACTCCATCAAATGGTGAGAGTATGTTATTTTCCATTTTCATTGCCTCAACCACCATTAGTAATGAACCTTTCGTGACACGATCGCCTGCATTTACATTTATTTTTAGCACTCTGCCGGGCATGGGGGCTATTATATCACCTGAATCAGGATTATAACTTTGTACAGCCGAAAAAGTATTACTGTCATCAACTGAAATATCTAAACGTTTAACCGTAAAAATAAATCCGGAATATTGTACAATAATATTCTGTGAATTTCCTGACAAATAAATAATGTGCTGTTTATCATTCAATTCAAGAACAAATGATCCGTCATCGGATTTCCTTAATGAGGCATAGCTTTCCTTACCGTTCCAATTATAACTTACAGTACTTACTTTCAAACTATTAAGTACAAGGTTATAATGCACCTCATCAAGTGTGAGATTAATTTGCCGGTACAAACGCCAATAACCTATTTGCTCCCAAATGTTTCGCTTAGCCTGATGATTTTTGTTTGTATAATTCAGACTGTATATCATTGCCGATATCAGAGGAATCTCTTTATCTAGTGAATCTTTCAGAATTAATGCATTCGCATTGATTTCAGTCAAACGATCATCAATATACCTGGTATGAATACGGTTTTGCTGGTAATCCTTGTTATTAAGAAGAGAGATCAAAAAAGGAATATTGGTATTGATCCCTAATATTGCATAATGAGGTAAGTATTCAGTGAGCTCTTTAATTGCCGATTCTCTGTTCTCACCCAGGGCAATGACTTTTGATATCATTGGGTCGAAATTGCTGAAAACTTCCGAATCATGATGAAATTTAGGTTCTTCAATCCTGATGCACGGATTCTGAGGATAAGAGTAGTACTGAATCTTGCCCGGTGAAGGCATAAAGTTAGAGGCAGGATTTTCAGCATAAATACGTGTTTCAATTGCATGACCCTTAATTGAGACATCTTCCTGCTTAATACTCAGAGGATTACCTTCAGCTATTAAAAATTGTTCCTTAACGATATCAATGCCGGTTATCGTTTCGGTTACAGGATGCTCAACTTGTATCCTTGTGTTCATCTCAAGAAAGTAGAAATTCAATTCATTATCAACCAGGAATTCAATAGTCCCTGCGCTATGGTAGTTAATTGACCCGGCCATTTGAACAGCAGCTGAGCAAATCTTCTCTCTTATAGCAGGTGTCAGGGTTACTGACGGTGCTTCTTCAATGATTTTCTGATGCCTGCGTTGCATTGAACATTCCCTCTCAAACAGGTGAATGATATTACCGTGCTTGTCTCCAAGTATTTGAACTTCAATGTGTCTGGGATTTATAAAGAATCGCTCTACGTATATGGTGCTGTCACTAAAATAATTCTCAGCCTCACTGGCTGTAGTCATAATGGCTGATTCCAACTCAGTATCATTCATGACTACACGCATAGCCTTACCACCACCACCTGCAGCAGCTTTAATCAGCATTGGAAATCCAATTTTCGAATGATCTCTGAAAAGATCTTTAACTGATCCTGTAATACCGGGAGTGACAGGAATGCCGTGTTCAATGGCAATCTTACGAGCAGCAATTTTATTACCCATTGCGCTTATGGCAGAAGAATCCGGACCAATGAAAAGAATTCCTTCGGTTTCACATGCTTTAGCAAAAAGAGGATTTTCAGATAAGAAGCCGTAACCCGGATGAATAGCATCAGCTCCTGTATCTTTTGCTGCCTTGATGATAGCAGAGATATTCAAATAGGTATCTGATAGTGTATTACCGTATAAATGTACTCTCTGATCAGCTAAAGCAACATGGGCGGCATCTTTATCCTGATCTGAATAAACTGCCACTATCGGGTACCCAAGCTCCCGGGCCGTTCTCAGTATGCGTAGTGCAATCTCTCCTCTGTTGGCTATCAGCAGTTTTTTTATCTTCATTACTCCTTCACTTTCTTCAATATCGTATCTGAATTTTCAATTTGTCTGATTCTCAATCCTTGATCCAATTTGGTTTTCTTTTTTCAAGAAATGCAGCCATTCCTTCCTGTCCCTCTTCCGAGGATCTTATTTCGACTATCATGCCCGCTGTATAGGATAATGCCTCCTTTAAGGTGATTTTATTGGAAACATGATCAATCAGCACTTTACAGTTGGATACTGCTTTAGGCCCACTTGTAAGTAGCATCCCGGTCATTTGATCTATGTAAGCATCAACCTCATTTTCAGGGAGCGATTTATTTACTAACCTGAACCATTCGGCTTCTTTGCCATTAATTCTTCGGCCGGTTAACATTAATTCCTTTGCCCCAAACTCACCAACTCTTTTTATTACAAATGGTGAAATACATGCAGGCACAATCCCTATTTTGACTTCTGATAGTGAAAACACAGTATCATCTGCACAAACTGCAATATCACATGCTGAGAGCAGTCCGTTTGCCCCACCAATCGCAGCTCCGTGAACTAAAGCAATTGATGGAATCGTGCAATTATAGATGGTATTGAAGCATTCTGACAATTGAAGACTCTCTTTCAGGTTCTCCTCATAACTGTATTTGGCAACATCCCGCATCCAGTTAAGATCGGCTCCTGCACAAAATGCCTTTCCTTTTCCTCTGAGAATGACCACACGTGTATCCTTATGTGATTGAACCTCGTTGAATGCAATGATAAGATCGCTAATCATCACCTCATTAAATGCATTCCTTATTTCAGGTCTGTTAAGCCATATAGTGGCTATATTATCGGAGTATTCTATTAATAATGTTTTATAGTTCATGCTTTAAAATGATTTTGTTGATAGACGCTGTTAGAAACAAGGCATTTGGTATTCACTTTGGGGAGAATTCGCAAAGCTGAGCCATACCACCCCAACTAACACTTTGTATTTACATTCTGAAAACACCATATTTTGTTTCATCCCAAACTTTATTGAGTGAAGAGGCTATTCCCATTGCAATTACTTTTCTTGTATCAACCGGGTCGATTATCCCGTCATCCCAAAGGCGTGCTGTACTATAGTATGCCGAGCCTTCTTCCTCATATTTGTTTAGAATACTCTGTTTTAACTGTTCACGCTCTGAATCCGGAAATGATTTCCCTTTAGCTTTGAGTTGTTCTTCTTTCACTGTTGTGAGAACTCCTGCAGCCTGCTCACCTCCCATTACCGAAATCTTGGCGTTAGGCCACATAAAAAGAAGATTGGGGTCGTAAGCCCTGCCGGCCATTGCATAATTACCTGCTCCAAACGAGCCTCCGAACACAACCGTAAACTTTGCAACATCAGCATTTGCTACAGCATGTACCATCTTAGCACCGTCACGTGCAATACCCCGACGTTCATACTCCCTTCCGACAATAAATCCGGTAATATTCTGTAAGAATAATAATGGAATTTTACGAGAAGTGCATAACTCAATGAAATGTGCACCTTTAAGGGCAGTTTCACCAAAGAGTACTCCACTGTTGGCCAGGATCCCTATAGGGTATCCCATAATATGTGAAAATCCGGTTACAAGTGTGGGTCCATAATTTGCCTTAAACTCATGAAATCGACTCTCATCAACCAATCTTGCAATAATCTCTTTTGAATCAACCGGCTTTCGAAAATCAACAGGTGCAATCCCATACAATTCAGCAGGGTCATAATAAGGCTCTGCACTTTCAATGATATCAAGAGCCTGACGTGTAGCAGGTTTCAATGTTCTGAATATATCCCTGCAAATCTGAATAGCATGCCGGTCGTTCTCCGCAAGATGGTCAGCCACACCTGATATACTTGTATGAACAATGGCTCCACCCAGTTCTTCGGCTGAAACTTCTTCACCGGTAGCAGCCTTTACCAAAGGAGGCCCACCAATGAAAATAGTACCCTGATCGCGTACTATAATAGTTTCATCACTCATTGCCGGTACATAAGCTCCTCCTGCAGTACATGATCCCATTACAATTGCAATCTGTGGTATTCCGGCAGCCGACATCCTTGCCTGGTTATAGAAGAATCTTCCGAAATGAAACCTGTCGGGGAAAACCTTCGACTGTTCAGGTAGAAATACACCTCCCGAATCCACCATATAGATACAGGGTAGGTGATTTTGCATTGCTATTTCCTGAGCCCTTATATGCTTGCGGATAGTTTGCTCAATATATGTCCCTCCCTTAACTGTAGCATCATTTGCTACTATCATTGCTTCCTTTCCATGGATTACACCTATTCCGGTGACTATGCCTGCCGATGGAAATTCATTATCATACATGTCGAATGCCGCCATTGGTGAGAGCTCCAGAAAGGCTGTATTGGCATCAATAAGTAGATTTATTCTTTCACGGGCTAACAGCTTGCCCCTCTCTTTGTGTTTACTAACAGCAGCTGATGGCCCACCTGAAGTTGCTTGTTTTATTAGTTCACGATAAACTGATAGGATCCCGGCAAAAGCTTCAGCGTTTTTCCTGAACTCCTCTGATGAGGTATTAACTTTTGATTCAATTCGATACAAGGCTTACGATTTAAATGCTATGGTTGAGGAAATTTACTACATTTTTGAATAAATCAAGAACAGAGAAACATGTTAAAGGTTCTTCAATTGAAAACTTTCACTTGCCACAAACCCCTTCTCCGACCGTGAAATGGTAAAACATTCATTATAGGCATCATGCTCCAGAAAGATAACATACTTCTTGTCGGCAGCTTCATTTAAGAAAGGCTCTTTCTCTTCAAGGGTTATGAGTGGTCTGGTATCATAGCTCATTATCCATGGTATAGGCAGATGCGCTTTGGTTGGCAGAGTATCGCTTACAAAAACTACTGTCCTGCCCTTGTACGGAATAAATGGTATAGCCTGACCTTCAGTATGTCCATTATACAAACGGACTTCAATATCAGGGAATATTTTGTCATCCTTCCTGAATAATCTAAGACGGCCACTTTCTTCAATGGGTTTAATATTTTCTTTCAGGAATGAGGCTGATTCTCTTTTGTTTGAATTCATTGCCCAGTTCCATTGAGGTTCACTTATATGATAAGTGGCATTTGGGAATGTTAGCTCATATCCGGTTTTATCAGCATTCATCTTTACGCTTCCGCCACAATGATCAAAATGAAGATGGGTAAGAAACATATCTGTTATATCTTCCGGTTTGAAGCCGTATTCTGCTAAAGAATTAACCAGCGATTCGTTTCCACTTAAGTAATAATGACTGAAGAATTTCTCACTCTGTTTATCGCCTATTCCATTGTTTATCAATATCTTTCTATCGCCATCAACGACTAACAAACAGCGCATTACCATGTCGATCATATTATTTTCATCGGCGGGATATTGTTTGCTCCATAAGCTTTTAGGTACAACACCGAACATTGCACCACCATCTAGTTTAAAGTGTCCGGTTGGAATTGAATAGAGTTGCATGTTTTTGTTTTTTGCAATAAACAGTCAAAGATATTCAATGTTTAGAATATACCTTGATAACATGTAACCCTAATCGGATTGCAACCTGATAAATACCAATATACTGCCATTGATTGTATTAGAAATCGCGAAGTAAAATAGTATTTGATATAATACTATCAAAAATTACTATCTAATCAAAAAAAATTCATTTCTTTGTAACGTTGAGAATACACTAATTATCACTAACAACTAAAACTTAACAGTCATGAAAAAAGCATTTCTTTGGAGTATCATGCTTTCAGTATTGGTTATCGTAACCAGTTGTAAAAGACGAGGACAACAAAAAAGATGAAAATGGAAATGATCCTAAATCATCTGTTTCGGTCAAAATTGATGGAGTTCAATGGACAACAGACAATGTTATGGCAGTTTATACTGAGGCTGCCAATGTATTGCAGATTACTGCCACAGGAACCCAACTTACGGACTATCTGTATGTAAAAACTCTTGGCTATCAAGCCGGTACTTATCCACTTTCCGAAATGGAAAACAACTGTACATATACAGTATACTCTTCATATTTAGACGGTGAGGGTGAAATTGTAATTACAAGTAGTGATGCTGAAAAAAAATTAGTCTCCGGGACTTTTCATTTCACCGGAATTAACACTACAACTTTAAGCGATAGTAAGGTCTTTACTGAAGGAAAGTTTGAGAATATTAAATATATTGTGTATTAAGTAGCTAACAAAAAATTTGCGTCGGTGAGGCGTGGTTTACCACGTCTCATACGGCGTAACCCTCCTCACCTTTTTTCTTATCTCTGAATATTAAAGTTCTTATCTCCATTATTATCTTTTAAGTCGAATTGGCTATTCAGAATTCATCATCCAGAATTCATCCATTAGTTTGAGTTTGTTTAACATTTTGTAAAAGGACAGGCTACCTCGGTTAAACAAAATAAAATTGATTGTAAAAATTTAACTGCCTAACATCTCCGTACTAAGTCCGTATTAACTCCGTACCAACTCCTATGGTTTAGCCAAGAATTAGCATGTTTAATATATAGATAGAACAGACTTATAAAGGTTAAACACTATAGCTTAGTCCCATCAAGTAGATATTTCGTCCTATTAACAGAAAGGCTGTATCAAATCTTCAGCAGATATTGGATTGAAGAAGTTTCAATAGAAAATTTACATACTGTAAAGTTATTGATTACACATTAAGTCCACATGAACTCCACATGAACTCCACATAAGTACACATTTTAGTACAGGTAATGATTAATTAATGTACAATTAATGTATAATCTTTAATTTTCAATTAAGACAAAAAAAGAGGCCTTCATTTTATGACAGCCTCAGTTATTGAAGTTTGCATTCTGCTTGCAAATTTTTGTCTGCACCTGCAACCCGGTGTGATCCTTGGTATAAATTGGGAAAATTGAATGTAAAATAAAATAACCACCTGTATTAAGTAGGTGGTTATTAATATTATCCCTGAGGTCTCGAGCGGATTCGAACCGCTGTAGAAGGTTTTGCAGACCTCTGCCTAGCCACTCGGCCACGAGACCATTATATGTGTGCGCAAAGTTATAAATATTTCTTGTTCTATTACTTATATCTTTGCATAAAAAATTATATGGCCACTATTCGTATTGACAGAATGGAGTTTTATGCCTATCATGGCTGTTTTGCTGAGGAAAGTATCATCGGTACCAGATTTGAAGTTAACCTTGTTGTGAATGTTGATACTGAGCAAGCTGAAATAACTGATGACCTGCACCAGACAGTGAATTACATGAATCTTTACGAAACTGTTAAGAATGAAATGGCTGTCAGAAGTAATCTGCTTGAAAACGTGGCTCACCGAATTCTCAAAGCAATACGAAAGAGGTTTCCTACCATTAGCCGAACCGAAGTAACCGTATCAAAACTTAATCCTCCTATTGGTGGCAAAGCCGACAGGGTTTCAGTCACTTTAATAGATGATATATTATCTGCCTGATTACGGGCTGCAGCCTCTGACACAGAGTGTAGGAGTAATTAACATAGCATATTAAGAGATTAAAACTGCGTATGTTATTTGATTCTATCCAGTTTCTCCTTTACTTGCTCCACAACTTTCATTTGACTCTCAATTGCTTGTTTTTGTCTTTCTTGCTCCTGTTCGTTAAGAGTTATCTGACGCTTTGAATTTTCAATATCTGAAACTTTAGAAACAATTTGCTTGTCATTCTTTTTAATCTTATTTGAAATCTGCTTTCTATCCTGTTTCATTGCATTGAGTTTCTTTTTCTGTTCTTTTAAATTAACAGGATCACCTTTTGCTCTCGATACATTCATTTCTTGCTGATAAATCTCCTGATTTTTGCTCTCTTTCAGCTTATTTTGAAGAATTATCTCCTGTTTAAGATCAATTGTATCATTTGTATAGGAGGCGATGTTCTTTTTATACTTAGTATTTTCTTTAACAAGCTGAGCCAGTTTTTCATTCATTGCTTCAAGTTTCTCTTTTTCATTTTCCAGTTCAAACTTGACTGCATCACGATATTGCCCTAAGGCAAAATTCCTGATGTAGTTTGATGCCCTTTCATTCATAACCTGGTTTGACGAGTCAAGATACAATCCTTTATAGTTGAATGCAGCCAGCATCTCAACACCATTTTCTTTCTGCATGAACGATGAAGTTATGTTAAGAGGTTCTTCGGCTATCTGTTTTATAAAAACACTATCGATTGAATACTCAGATTTGGTCATCACTGGCTTTTTTCTTGATTTCCTTCCTGTCTCATTAATCACTAAACGGCTCCAGTCCTTTAAGACTACCGGTTGCATTGCCTGTGGTATAATAACTGAATAAGCAGCTACATTGCCTGAAGGAACTGTAATCTGCGATTGTTTAACAGTTATCTGTTCCTGCGCATTTGTGGTATATGCCAAAGCTATTGCTATGACTGATAAAATAAAGGATAAAGTCTTCATAATCATTTAAATTGAAGGTTCAATTCAAATATAACACATTTTTTGCTTAATGATACCGAATGAGGTCATAATGGCTTTAGTTATTCTCTCAATTGATGTTCTACCTGCAAATCTTAAGGAAGCGCTTAAAAGATGTAGAAATTTCAATATGATATCCAACAAAGTAAAACAATAAGGTGTTGATACTCAAAACAAATTAAGGAAGCATGAAAAAATCACTACTTTACATCTTACCGTTATTAGCTCTTATGCTTGTATTTTCCGGGAGAGCTTATTCTGTAAAGCACATTGTGAATGTGCAGAACTATGTCTTTGTACCTGCCAACCTGAATGTAATGGTTGGTGATACGATTAGATGGGTTTGGATAAATGGAGAACATACAACTACCTCAACAACAATACCTACCGGTGCGCAAGCATGGGATGCTCCGATAACCAGCAGCAATCCGGTTTATGAGTACAGAGTGAATGTTGCCGGAGCTTATACTTATTTATGTACTCCACACTCCAGCGTTCAAATAGGACATTTTACAGCGTCTAATCCAACACCTACTTTGAGTGTTACTCCATCGAATCAAAATGTTACATCATCCTCCGGGAGTACCAATTTTTCAGTTACATCAAATTCAAACTGGACTGCATCAAGCAGTCAAAGTTGGTGTACTGTTACGTCTTCAGGGTCGGGTAATGGAACACTTGTTGCAAATTATCAGGCAAATACTACTACTTCACAACGTGTGGCAAATATTACGGTAACTGTATCAGGCCTGCCGGCTGTAACTGTTACTGTGACACAGGCTGCTGCTCCACCTTCATTATCTGTTACTCCTTCGAATCGAAATGTGAGTTATCAGCAAGGGAGTACAACATTTACTGTTAGTTCAAATTCAAGCTGGACAGCAGCGAGTAACAGTGACTGGTGTGTGGTAACGACATCAGGAAATGGCAATGGTGTTATCAATGCTGCATACAGCGAAAATCCGCTAATGACACAAAGGGTGGCCACTATAACAGTTACTGTAAGTGGAATACCTGCTCAAACTGTTACGGTTACACAATCCGGACTTGCTGCTACTTTATCGGTTACTCCTTCAAATGTAAATGCAACCGCTGAGGCGGGCAATGCCGTGTTTAGTGTTACGTCAAATGCCGACTGGACAGTATCTTCAACTGCCGGATGGGTTACATTCCCAACATCAGGTTCAGGTAACGGAACGCTCGATATAGCTTACGAGGCAAACACCGGTTTTGATTCAAGGGTTGCCGCAATTATCATTGCAGTTCCGGGATCAACTTCACAGGTGACTATTACTCAACAAGGTATGGCTGTGGTCTTAGAAGTTAGCCCGACCAACCGTTTAGTAACTGCCGAAGCAGGAACAACTAATTTTACGGTGACTTCGAATACTTCATGGGCAATATCAGCGCCCGATTCATGGGTTACAGTTTCCGGTGAAGGATCAGGGAATGGGGAAATTGTCGTTGATTATCAAGCGAATCCTCTTAATGAAACCAGAGTGGCGATGCTTTCAGTAACTGCAATGGGTGTAATGCAGATGTTCACAATCACTCAGGAAGGTACAGTTTCAGTAGTCGATAATTCTTTACCGGGAGTTAAATTATTCCCTAATCCTTCAAACGGAATTGTTGAGCTGACTGCTGAGCATCCCGGTCTTTCAGTTATTAAGATTATGGATTTGAAGGGTAACATTGTCTATGAAAAGGAAGTTGAAAACCTGAATTTTATGCAATTAGACCTTACATCAATAGCTAAAGGAACTTACCTGTTCAGGCTTGACAATGAAGGAAGGAGTTTTGTAACCAGAATTGTATTAGTCAAATAGGAAGCGTATTGATTGATTATAAGGGGTTTGATTTTACATTGAAAGAGATACGGGTGAAAGAAGTTTTTACCCGTATCTCTTTTTATGGAATAGACAAATTCTGGTCGGTTGAATAATTCTTTATTTATTGGCTGATGACATAAAGTATATAGATATTGAAAGGAAAACAAATGAGATTACCTGCGTTTCAGTTATTGCAGGTACAAAATTTATATAAATCCGATAGATGAAAAGTAGCGTAAGAAATATTGCAGAAATAACCGTGAGGCCAGGTTTTGATGAAAACCCTCCGGCAAATAGCAACAGTGCAAATAGAACAAAGCCCAGTGCAATATAGAAATATTTACTGTGTACATCCAATCCCTGGATTACAGAGATATACTGGATAATGACCCAAATGAGAACAAGAATTCTAAGGAGCCAGCGTGAGAATGGCAGCAACGTTTTTATCGGTTTCATTGGTTGTGTGTTAAAAAGTGCTGCAATCTAAATAATAATCTCTTATCTGCTATGTCTAACGAACATTAATTTGCTTCAGGTAGATTAATGATTAATTTCAATTCATCTAACTGTTCTTGTTTAATAGGAGCAGGTGAATCAATCATCACATCTCTTCCTGAGTTATTCTTTGGGAAGGCAATGAAGTCACGTATACTATCCGATCCGCCAAATAGTGAACACATTCTGTCGAATCCAAAAGCAATACCTCCATGAGGTGGGGCACCATATTCGAAAGCATTCATGAGGAATCCAAATTGTGCCTGAGCATCCTCATCGGTAAATCCGAGCACAGTGAACATTTTCTTCTGCAGTTCACGATTGTGGATTCTAATAGAACCACCACCTATTTCAACACCATTGATTACAAGGTCATAGGCATTAGCTCTCACTTTACCGGGATCGGTATCCAGATAAGCTATATCCTCAGGCTTGGGAGATGTGAAAGGGTGATGCATAGCATACCAGCGTGCTGTCTCTTCATCCCATTCCAATAAAGGAAAATCAACAACCCACAGAGGAGCAAACACTTCAGGATTTCGGAGACCGAGTCTGTTGCCTATTTCAAGTCTTAATTCAGAGAGTGCTTTCCTGATTTTATTAGCATTTCCTGCAAGAATCAGCATCAAGTCACCCGGTTTAGCATCAAATTGCTTTGCCCAATGCTTTAAATCTTCTTCAGTATAGAATTTATCAACTGACGATTTTATTGTACCATCCTCATTATATCTAGCATAAATCAACCCGCTTGCGCCTAATTGGGGACGTTTCACAAAATCGGTAAGCTCATCCAGCTGTTTTCTTGTATAAGTGGCACATCCGGTAGCATTGATACCTACAACGAGTTCTGCGTCATCAAATACTTTGAAATCATGGCCTTTCACTAGATTGGTAATTTCAACAAAGGTCATCCCAAAACGGATATCTGGCTTGTCGTTCCCATAGTTTTTCATCGCATCAGCAAATGACATACGGGGGAACGAATTAACTTCAACACCCTTAACTGTTTTAAATAAGTATTTTGTGAGTCCCTCAAATGTATTAAGGATATCTTCCTGAGTAACGAACGACATTTCACAGTCGATTTGGGTAAACTCAGGTTGCCTGTCGGCACGCAGGTCTTCATCCCTGAAACATTTCACAATCTGGAAATATTTATCGAATCCTGAAACCATCAGCAGTTGCTTGAATGTTTGCGGTGATTGCGGAAGAGCATAGAATTGCCCTTCATTCATTCGTGAGGGTACAACAAAATCACGAGCACCTTCAGGTGTAGATTTAATGAGAACGGGAGTTTCAACTTCAATAAATCCCTGGTTATTCAGGTAATTTCTTGTTTCAATACCCATCCTGTGTCTGAGTAACAGGTTTTCTTTTACACTTTGCCTGCGAAGATCCAGATAACGGAATTTCATTCTCAATTCATCGCCGCCATCAGTATTTTCTTCAATAGTGAAGGGAGGGGTTTTAGAAGCATTAAGAATTTCGAATGAATCAACCAGAATTTCAATATCACCGGTAACCATTTTGGGGTTTTTATTGCTTCTTTCGGCAACCCTACCGGTAGCAGCAATAACATATTCACGTCCCAGTTTACGTGCTTCTTCACAAAGCACTGCATTTGATTCCATATTGAAAACAAGCTGAGTGATTCCATATCTGTCACGCAAATCAATGAAAGTCATTCCACCAAGGTCACGTGAACGTTGTACCCATCCGCAGAGGGTAACTGATTGATTTGCATTAGCTAAGGTAAGCTCACCGCAGGTATGTGTTCGTAACATAAATCTATCTTTCTGTTTTGAAGTTGCGAAATTAATCAATTAAGTATTTAGTGAATAATTCACTTAATAAGCTTTTACCCCGTTACGAATTGGATTTTTGACGATTAATGTAAAATCACCCGATATTCTAATTGTAAATATTAATTAAAACTCCGGTATGAAAGTCATTAAGAGTCTGGTAATCCTGGCATTAGGATTATTTTACATTGGTTCAAATGCACAAATTCCGGTTGTCTGTGCAAATGCTGTCCCATTCAGCAATAAACCCGGGAATTCAGTTTGGCTTACGAATATGAATGCTGATCAGGTAAAAAAATATTATGCAGAATTAAGTATCAAGCCTGAGAAAATTACCCCTATATCTGATAAAACTTCAGATGGATACCGATTGTATTATTGTCAACCCGGAAGTAAGGGATGGCAAAAATACTGGATTAAGATTACTACTGTAAATACTAAGAATAGTATTTCATTCTATGAAAATTACAATCCTGAGCTTTTAATGGTTCCATTTCAGGGTCTTAAAGAGCTGGTTGGTAAGTTCGGACATACACAAGCGGACTTTCGAAAGATCTACAACAAGTATGAGTATTTGGCTTGTCGCCTGTATAAACAAGCAATAGATAATCAGGGAAATTTTAAAGATGAGATGGCTGTCCTATTTGAGAAGTATGAGGACTCACTTAGGTCAAATTACCAGAATTTGACAGCAGCCAATAATCAGGTTCCAATAGTAGCAGAAGAAGACGGGAAAGAAATCGACTCATGGGATCACTGGGTTAAGTATCTTGAAGCACTCGATAAATGCGGATATACAACCATTATTGAGTACAGTATTACACCAACCCGATAATTAAATCAGTAAGACACTCAGGTATATAATAAGTAAGTCAATTCTTTTTGGCCGGCTAAGATACTTTAGCCGGTTTTTTTGTTTGTCTCATAAGGGAATCCCCTTCTCGTAATACTAACTAATTATTTGATCTGATGATTGTTCTAGGAATAAACTCAGTATTTCATGATTCGTCAGCAGCAATAATGAAAGATGGTAAACTACTTGCTGCCGCTGAAGAAGAGAGATTTACACATATAAAACATGGTAAACGGCCTGTACCCTTTTCTACATACCAAATGCCATTCCATGCAATTGATTATTGTTTGAAGGTCGCCGGAATTCATCTAAAGGATGTTGACCATGTTGCATATTCATTTAATCCATATTTACTGATTGAGAAAGAAAAGGCTAATGCTCCGACTATTGAGATACCGCTAAATCTAAATGGGTTTCAACGTAACGGACATGACCCATGGGAGTCGTTATTCATTTCATCAATTATAAATGCACCCGGACAACTTGTTGATGGATGGCCTCATCATCTTCAGGCACGGTTTATTGGAAGTACTACGAACGACTGGCAATGGCATTATGTTGATCATCATGTAGCGCATGCTGCTAGTGCTTTTTACCCGTCCCCGTTCAGGAAGGCAGCCATAATGACTTTAGATGGAAGAGGTGAAAGGGCAACAACAACATACGGATATGGACGTGAAACCGAAATGGTTAGAATTGGTCAGGTCGATTTGCCACATTCACTTGGATTGCTTTATGAAGAAGTTACCGCCCATCTTGGATTCCTGAGATCATCTGATGAATACAAAGTAATGGCCCTTGCATCGTATGGAAAACCAGCTTATATAAATGACTTTCGTGATATTGTCAGGTTGAAAGACAACGGCATATATGAGATCAACAACCTTAACCTTGAAGAGAGATTTGGCCCTGCAAGATTAAGGAATACTCCATTTACTGACCATCATTTCTATGTAGCCCATTCTCTGCAGAAAGTCCTCGAAGAATCGACTATTGAGCTGGCAAACTGGCTTCAACAGGAGACAGGTGAAGAAAACCTCTGTATGGCAGGCGGAGTAGCACTAAACTGTGTCATGAATTCACGAATTAAGGAGAAGAGTAATTTCAGAAATGTGTGGGTTCAACCGGCTGCCGGTGATTCAGGTACATCGTTAGGTGCTGCAATTTGGGTTGACAGGGAAATCAGAAATGATAAACGATCATTTGAGATGACCCATGCTTACTGGGGCCCCGACTATGGAGATCAGGAAATAGAGGAATTTCTGAAGAAGTCAAAGATTAGGTATAGAGTCATGACCGATGCTTCAAGAGAAGCAGCCGATTTACTTGCCAATAATAAGATAATTGGATGGTTTCAGGGACCAATGGAATTTGGACCCCGTGCCCTTGGAAGCAGGTCAATACTGGCATCACCTATTGATTCATCTATGCAGGCCCGGTTAAATGAGATAAAGGACAGAGAGGATTTCAGACCGGTGGCTCCCGTGGTCATTGAAGAAGATGCCGGTGATTGGTTCGATAAAGCCGACTACTCACCGTTTATGTTGTTTGTCTATGATATTAAACCTGATAAGGTTGACACCATTCCGGCAGTGAGACACGTTGACGGAACAGCAAGAATTCAGACAATTAACAACGAACAACATCCATTGTATTACAATCTGTTAAAAGCTTTTAAGGAGAAAACAGGGGTACCGGTATTAATAAATACTTCATTCAATACATTGGGGAAACCAATAGTATGCACTCCTCGTGACGCAATAGAGTGTTTTTGGTCACAGCCATTTGATGCACTTGTAATAGGTAAATTTCTAATTGATAAAGAAGCGTGAAGTATAATAAAAATTCAACCACAACTAAGATATTAATATAAAACGATGTATGATATTTCGGTTGTAATCCCAACATACAAACGCCCGATGCTCTTACTTAACTGCATCAGGAAGCTTGAAAATCAAACTGTTTCAACTGAAAAGTTTGAAGTACTCGTTGTCACAGATGGTTATGATGAAGTGACCCATAAAGTGATAAATGATTATCGTAAAAGTTCAGCACTCAATCTTATCTGTTACAGTACAAAGGAAAAGAAAGGTCCTGCAGCTGCCAGAAACCTGGGTTGGCAACTTGCGAAGTCCAAGGTAGTAGCCTTTACTGATGATGATTGTTTACCTGAGTGTGATTGGCTTGAGGTATACGTAACGAAAGTTAAGGAGCTTATGATGGCAAGTGACATATCGGGGAGTAAATCAGAGATGAATGAGAAACCTATAGCATTGAGCGGATTTACTAAAGTTCCGATTGATGAGAATCCGACTGATTTTGCATTGAACACCCATGGCCTTCAGTATGCTGATTTCATTACAGCAAATTGTGCTTGTACTGTTAGTGCATTAAAAGCAACCGGGGGTTTTGATGAACGCTATGGTACTGCCTGGCGTGAAGATAGTGACCTGGAGTTTAGTTTTCTGAAAAATAATATTCCGGTTATTAAGGTTCTTGAGGCCGTAGTCGTACATCCGGTTAGAGAAGCACCATGGGGAATAAGTATAAAGGAGCAGAAGAAAGGATTGTACGATGCTCTCTTGTATAAGAAATTCCCTGAGTTATACAGAGAGAGGTTATCACCTAAAATTATATTTGATTTTTACTTCATTGTTCTAGCTGGCCTGGTATGTCTTGTTGCATTGCTTTTTGGATGGTGGTACATTGCAGGAGTGACATTTCTTACTGTTTTGATTATGATTTCTGCATTCTTCATGAAAAGAATCAAAGAAACACGTAAATCGTATAACCATATACTGGAAATGTTGGTAACTTCCTCAGTTATCCCATTTTTATCAGTATTCTGGAGGCTTTATGGTTCACTTAAATTCAGGGTAATGTTCTTTATTTTTTAAGCATGGATAAGAGTTGTATAAAGAGAATTGGAATACTGCGGGCATTACAGTTGGGTGATTTAATGTGCTCCATTCCGGCTATCAGGGCATTACGTGAGGAATTTAAAGAAGCCGAGATTTTTCTAATAGGATTACCCAACGCAAAAGGATTTATTCAGCGATTCCCTAAGTATTTCAACGGTCTCATAAAGTTTCCCGGCTTTCCGGGTTTCCCCGAACAAGAGTATGATATTAAGGAGATTGCTGAATTCATCCTTCATATGCAGAAGCAACAATTCGACCTTATATTGCAAATGCAGGGAAACGGTAATCTTATCAACCCATTCATTGAACTACTTGGTGCTCGATATTATGCAGGCTTTTATCGTAAGGAGGATTACATTCCGGCAGGTGGTGATTTCATAGAATATCCTAAAGATTTACATGAAATTGAGAGACACCTTGCTCTTATGTATCATCTCAAAATACCCGGCAAGGGGAGCCATCTTGAATTTCCATTAATCAACGATGACGAAAAGGATCTGACTGATTCCGAACTGCATATGGAACCGGCAAGTTATGTTTGCATACATCCCGGCTCAAGAGGGTCATGGAGGAGGTGGCCACCGGCTAATTTTGCTGCAATTGGTGATTATTGCGCAACACATGGAAAAACAGTAGTCTTAACCGGGACTTCTGAAGAGATGCCAATTGTCAATGAAACGGTATCATACATGAAAAGTAAGCCAATCAATGCAGCCGGCAGAACATCACTTGGTGCATTGGGTGTACTGATTAAAAATGCTTTTGCTCTTGTATCAAACTGTACAGGGGTATCGCATATTGCTTCTGCATTAAATACTCCCGGAGTCATTATTAGTATGGATGGAGAACCTAAAAGATGGAAACCACTGAATGAGAGATTGGTTACTATTGACTGGATTACCGAACCACATTATTATAAAGCAGAGAATGCACTGAAGGAATTATTTGCGAAACATCAGGATAAGAAACATGATGTTTATAATGAAATTCATTGACGTAACGGATTACTTCATTCTCACTCTTCAGTTTAGGATCAACTGAGAACTCAAACACCTTCCCAGGAGTCCTCCAGGGCTTATGCTGAGGATTAGATTGCGCATATAAAACAATAACCGGCTTTCGTAAACCTGCAGCTAAGTGTACAGGTCCTGTATTCACTGAAATAAACAGTCGGCACTTCTTGATAACTGCAGCCAATTCAGGAATGTTAAATTGTCCCGCTAATGAGTAGCTTTTTTCACCTACTTCCAGATGCAGACTATCTGTAAGCGGTTTCTCATTTATTGAACCGGTAAAGACTATTGGAATGTCAAAATCGGCAATGATGGTTCTGCATAGATCTACCCATTTTTCAAAAGGGTAGGCTCTTTTCAGCTCACTTACACCTGCATGGACAATAATGAAATCTTCCTCAGGAACCAATTTCTTTAGCTTCTGTTCAGCGGAATAGCAGCTATCTTCAAGAATCTGAAGCATAATTCTGTCATCATTAGTTGTAGCTCCTATGTGCTTGACCAGTTGCAAATCTCTTTCCACCTGATGAATGATATAAGAATAAGGCTCACGATCAGGAATCCAGTCTGTTAAGAGATTATATGGTCTTTCGCGACAATAGGCAAGCCTTCCGGGTATTTTGGCCATCCAGGCTAATAAGGCTGAGGGCAGAGGATTTTGACTGTAAACGGTAAAGATTATACAACCATCAAAGTTTAATGAGCTTAAGTACTCTGTCAATCTCACCAACTCTTCCTGCGAAAAAACATTATCTGCTTTGACCCATGGGACTGTCGCAATGATTGTTTCATCAATTTCAGGAATCAGCCTGGCAGCTTCACTTGCGAGTGGAGTGGTCAATACAGTTATCTTACAGCCAAATGATTCTTTAACAGCTCTTATGGCCGGTGATGACATGATCAGGTCACCCATATTATCAGGCCGAATGATGAGTATATTTTTACAATCCTGCCAATTCATATAATTACCTCCTGATGTTGATAAACATGGTCAATAATTATATCAGCAGCTTCAACCAGACTTGTCACTTTATACCCGGGAGTTCTGAATTTACCTGATTGCCACTCAGTTTCATTTCCATTGTCTAACATGATAGTACAACATCCCGCTCTGTTCCCTGCTTCCATATCATTAAGGATGTCACCGATAAACCATGAACTGTTTAAGTCAATTGAATGGTCAGCTGAGGCTTGTAGTAACATACCGGGTTTAGGTTTTCTGCAATTGCACTCAATAGAATAAGCAGGGACAGTCCCTTGTTTGTCATGCGGACAGTAATAAAAACCGTTTAATTGAACACCCGCCTCTTCAAATAAAATCTCAAGCTTCTGCTTAACTGCTGCAAGGTCGTCTTCAGTCATGAAGCCCTTCGCGATCCCCGATTGGTTACTTATAATAATCAACAGGAACCCATGCTCTGATAATTTATGCAGAGCATTTTGCGCCCCCTCGTTGAATGTAATCAGGTTAACATCCTTATTATAGGGGATATCAGGAATCAAAGTTCCATCCTTATCAAAGAAAACGGCCTTATTCACTGTGATTTAATTATTCTTGTATAGATGAGTTTTGCCAACTTTACCTTTCATAGCAACTAAATGCTTAACAGTAACAGGTTGAGACATCTTTACCATTTGGCGAATTGGAATAAATACAGGTTCGATAGCCATTGTATCAAAATAAGCCAGCCGCATCTCTGAGGCAACACTCCTCCAGGTAAAATATGAGTTCACTCTTCTGATGCAGGCTTGTTTCATTTGGGTCATAAGTTCATCATTCAAAAGCAAAGCAGCTACTTTTCTTGCAAGTTGAAGAGGCTTCTTTGGTGGTACAAGGAAACCGGTCACTCCATCTTTTACAGTATATTTTATTCCGCCTACATTTGACCCGATTACAGGAGTTCCGCATGCCATAGACTCAAGTGGAGTAATGCCAAATGGCTCATACCATGGGGTAGAGATAAACGCATCAGCTGAAGCATAATAGTACTTGAGTTCAAGCGGCATTTTAGGACCGATAAAAGTAACATTACCTTCAACCTTGTACTCTCTGGCAATATTCTTCAACCGTTTAATCTCGGCTGCCGATGGTCCGGTTTCAGCATCATAATCTCCACCTACAACAAGTAATCTGATGTTATTAAATCGTTTCTTGAGAAACCGTAACGCTCGTATAATGTTATCAATCCCTTTACGGGGAACAATTCTTCCAATTGACAGGATAATTTTCTCATCCATGTTTATGCTAATCTTTTCCCTTGCAATCTTCTTGTCCATAGGATGGAATTCATTTGGATTGAATCCGCAGGGAATTATTTCCATCCGTTCGGCTTTAGCCATATAAAGATTCATCAAATCGGATGCATCCTGAGGGCATTCGGCAATAATCTTATCAGCATTATTCACGATTCTTCTTTCGTAAAGAATTCTTTCTTTGGGGAATTTATCGGCTTCACGCTGATGTAATGCTCTTACGATTCCAAGAGCATGGAAAGTTATAACAAATGGAATATCAAGTGTTTGCTTAAGATCCAATGCGACCATTCCCGACATAAAGAAATTGGCATGAATTAGTCTGTAATGGAGGTTGTATCTTCTGATAAATTCAACCATAAAATGACTAAACTGATCCATATACTGCATCAGTTGTTCTTTAGGTATATATTCAGGAGGACCGGCCTCAACATGAATCACCCGAACATACGGAAGCCATTCTACAATATCAGGCAGCATGGGGTTATCCTTTCGGGTGAAAATATCAATATTGAACCCTTGTCTTGAGAGTTCTGTCGCAAGCTCCCTTACATAAACATTTTGTCCGCCGGCATCAATACTACCGGGAGTAGTAAGCGGTGAAGCATGCTCACTTATAAATGCAATATCGTATCGTTTCATAAAATTAACTAGCAGCTTTTTAGATCTACGGGTTTACGTTGAGTCACTTCATCAAATACATTCGTCCATTCGTTTATGAAGCGTTTAATACTGAATTTTTGCAGTGCAGTATATCTTGAATTCTCACTAAGCTTTTTGGCTAATTCAAAATTTTCTATCAGCAGTTTCATTTTACTTATCAGGTAATTAGGATCATTATTGATGAATCCATTTTCACCATCTCTTATCACAGATGGTAATTCAGTAACAGAAAGTGCAATTACCGGTAAGCCTGCCATCATAGCCTCGCAGAGTGATAATGGCATACTTGAATACCTGATGGGATTTAAGAAGAATCGGTAATTTGCAATATATTCAGGTAAATATGGATGTAGCACTTCTTTACCACCAAGGTCTTCAGTGCCCATGCCTATAATATCAACCGGCAATTGTGAATTTACCAAATCAAATACATCGGTTCCTAAGTTTCTACCTCTGGCACTCAGGTTATTGATTACTACAATACCTTTTTGCAAATGACCATTCCACAGATAGCCGTTATCAGTCACCCCATGTTGTATGACTGTCGACTTCAGTCCATGATTATCCCACATTAGTTTATTGAAATCAGTCACATGGACAACCATCACATCAGGATCATCAACTATAAGCGGGCTATTTAATGAAGGTGGGGGATCATGCTTGAGAAAGATGCGAGGAAGTTTTCTTTGTTCTTCTGAAAGAATTGAATACTGATCATGTTGATAATTCTTATCAGTTTGGAAAAGGATAAGATCAAACTCAAGATCTCGAATCTTATTAGCTTGAACCTCAATTACATTTGGTCCAAAGGGAAAGGTTAACCCCCTCCCATAATAACCTTCATCCCGATCTTTAGTGACCGGGATGTAGATGTCGTAATTTCCTTGTGACAGATAAAATAAATAACTGCCGTGTATATGCCATGTGAAGATCTTCTTTTTCTGTGATTTTATCATGTAAACGCTCAATATCTCTATTATCCAACAATAGGTATGCGCATTTGTTTTTTAAACCTTGATGTTTGATAATCAATACTTTATATTCAAGGCTAATAACATTTATCTTTGCTGCATGAAGTATTATACAATTCCTGTTTTTGTACCCGAACTCGCTTGTCCCAACAGATGTGTGTTTTGTAACCAAAATTCAATTTCCGGATGTGCCGAACAGCCCGGGTTAGCTGAAACTGAACAGATTATTGAAGAAAGGTTGAGCACTATTCCTAAAGATATTTCCCATATAGAGATTGGTTTCTTTGGAGGCAATTTCACCGGTATTGAGTATTCGCTTCAGAGGAGTTATCTGTCTATCGCATATAAATATTTGAGTTCAGGAGATATACATGGAATACGACTTAGTACACGTCCAGATTATATTGATATCGCAGCTCTTAACCTATTGAAGGAGTATGGAGTCACAACCGTTGAACTCGGAGCGCAGTCTCTTGATGATGATGTACTTAAACAAGCTGGCAGAGGCCATAGTGTTGCAGAAATTGGAAATGCTGCCAGACTCATAAAGGAAAGAGGATTCACCTTAGGTCTGCAAATGATGACCGGTTTACCGGGTGATACTCCCGAGAAATCAATAAATACGGCAAAGAAGATAATAGAACTTGGAGCCTCCAATACACGCATTTATCCAACCTTGGTAATTAAACATACCAAACTGGCTGATCTATGGGCAAAAGGACTTTACATGCCCCAAACACTAGAGGAATCAATTAATCTGACGGCTACTCTGCTGGAGGTTTTTAGACAATCTGGTGTTAAGGTAATCAGGGTGGGATTACATCCATCGGAGGAATTAATCTCAGGAGGTGAGATGTTGGCAGGACCATACCACCCTAATTACAGACAATTAGCCGAAACTGAGATGTGGAGGAGAAAGTTTGCCAAATTGATTGAAGCTCAACAACCGGGTAATGAGGTTACTCATTTAAAAATTAACCTCCTAAACGAAGAGCTTCATGGTGCCATTGGCTTTAATGGCTCAAATAAGTCACTCCTCGAAAATCACTTCCACAAAGTTGAGTACATAAGCAGGGAAGAAAGTCAATCCCCGAAGCCTATTATCATTGCGGATAAACGGATTCCTTTACCGTCCAAGAACAAGTTAAAAAATATGGGGCAAGTTTTCTTTATCGAAGACCAGCTTTGTACCTATAAATCAATAGCAAGTCATCCTGACATTTTTATGTGTGCAGGGGAAAAGCAAATCGTTATAGCCCCACATCTCAATGAAAATATAAAGATTCGATTGCAAAATTCAGGGTATGAAGTGCTCGAGGGTAGTGCTACACCCGGCAGAAAGTATCCTGAGACAGCTATCTATAATGCAGTAGTAACCAAAAGCTATATTATTCACAATCTTAAATTCACTGATCCGGTTATACTGGAAACCTTCAGGGATAAAGAAAAGATTCACGTGAATCAGGGTTATACGCGTTGCAACTTGTTACCCTTAAACGATACCACTCATATTACTTCAGATAAAGGCATCGAAAAGGTACTTGTCGACAAAGGATGTAGTGTGTTATTCGTTGATCCCAAACATGTGTTGTTAAAAGGACAGAATCATGGTTTCTTTCCCGGTTGTTGTGGTATTCATAATGACACAGTAATCATCAACGGAAATCTTAAATACCACCCTTGCGGTCAGGAGATAGAGGAATTTATTCTTAAGCACAATGCTAAGATAATCAGCTTGTATGATGGACCATTGAGGGACGTTGGCTCAATTTTCTTCTTCGATTGCCTCAATAATAATACACGTGAAGCTGGAAATAATCAGTCGATTTCAATTAATTTTGAAACCATAAACTCTACAATTTGATATCCAAAGATACCATTCGCGACATACTTGAGGCTGCTCAAATAGAGCAAGTGGTGGGTGATTTTGTCCATCTTAAGAAGCGTGGTGTCAACCTGCTTGGATTATGTCCTTTTCATAACGAGAAAACCCCCTCATTTACAGTTTCACCGTCTAAAGGAATTTATAAGTGTTTCGGTTGCGGCAAGGCAGGTAATTCAGTAAACTTTATAATGGAGCACGAAAAATACTCGTATCCGGAAGCTCTGAAATACCTGGCAAACAAATATAATATCGAGATCGAAGAGCATGAGCTTACTCCTGAAGAAAAGTTAGCTGATACTGAACGAGAGAGTCTCTTCAATATCCATTCCTTCGCACGAGAGTACTTTACTAACGTTATGCTGAATACTGAAGAAGGAAAAGCAATAGGACACACTTATTTTCTGGAGCGTGGATTCCGAGAGGATATCATTCAGAAATTCCAGTTAGGTTACTCTACTACTAAATGGGATGGATTTACTAAAAATGCACGATCACACGGATATAAGGATGAATTACTTGTAAGCTCAGGTTTAAGTCTTGACAAGGATGGAAAGCTTTACGACAGATTTCGTGAGAGAGTAATCTTTCCTATCCATAATTTAACCGGAAAGGTAATTGGGTTTGGTGGAAGAATCCTGACATCAGATAAGACAAAACCAAAGTACGTTAATTCACCCGAATCGGAAATATATAATAAATCGAAGAGCCTTTACGGGATTTACTTTGCACGTTCAGCAATAGTCGCTAAAGATAATTGCTTTCTGGTTGAAGGTTATACTGATGTGATTTCACTTCATCAGGCAGGTATAGAGAATGTGGTTGCTTCATCAGGTACTTCGCTTACGAATGATCAGATAAAGCTGATAAGCAAATTCACCAAAAATATCACCATTCTCTATGATGGTGACCCTGCCGGTATTAAAGCTTCTTTCCGGGGAATCGATATGATTCTCGAGCAGGGAATGAATGTACGCATTGTACTATTCCCTGATGGTGAAGACCCTGATTCGTATGCCCGCAAACATCGTTCATCAGATGTTGAGGCATTTATTGCTACTTCTGCCGATGACTTTATTGCATTTAAGGCCCGACTGCTCTTAGCTGAATCGAATAATGATCCTATAAAGAAAGCTTCACTAATACACGAAATTATTGAGAGCATTAGCCTGGTAAGTGATGCAATAACCCGATCACTCTATATTAAGGAATGTGCTTCAATAATGAATATTGCTGAGGCGACACTAGTTAATGAACTGAATAAAGTCCTTAGGAAGAAATTCATTAAATCACGCAGCACACCTGAAGAGCAGGAAATAGTTGAATCGATTGAACCATCACTGATTTCCATTGAACCAGAGCCAACAATAAAACAGGATGATTGTAGTGCTCAGGAACTCGATGTTATCAGGCTTCTGCTGTTGTACGGTGATAGAACTATTAATTATTATCACCATTCATCACAGAAAACTGAACCTATGACCATAGCACAGCTTATCTGCAATGATTTAAGAGCAAATCAGGTAGCTTTTGATGATCCGGTCTTTCAGGCAATCTTTGAAGCTTATGCCGTAGGTACTGATAATAACCAAATTCCATCTGATAAAGATTTCTTTACCCATTCCGATCAGCAAATCGCTACAACTGCCATAAACATAATTACCCCCCGTTATGAACTAAGCCCTAATTGGGGAAACTTCCGTATCAGTGTTCCACTCGAAGAGGATCATCTTCAGGATACATCTCTTAAAGCAGTCCTGTCATTGTTACATCGACGTCTTTCAATTCTAATCACAAAGACTCAGAATGAGTTAAAAGAACTCCCACCGGACTCAGAGGAGTATGCTGATTTAATGTCACGGAATCTCTTCTTGCTTAAAGCAAGAAATGGAATCAGCAATAGACTGGGAAGAGTACTGAATAATTAGATCTTTCACTTTCTTTTAAGATCATCCGCTTGATCTTAAAAGTTTCACTATTGCAATTCAACTTTTTCGGAATGAAATCCGTAAAAGTTATAACTTTTTCGGAATATATTCCGAAAAAGTATTATATTTGCTAAAATAGTTTGCTATGGTAGACAGATTTCTCACATCCAAAATTGAATCAAGGCTTTTTAAAGGAAAGGCTATTGTCTTAATGGGCCCCAGACAAGTGGGCAAGACTACACTCCTCAAAAATCTATTCAACGGAAATAAGGATACATTGTGGTTAAATGGTGATGAACCTGATGTTCAGAGCCTTTTCACAGAAATTACCTCAAGTAGAATCAAAGCAATTTTAGGCAATAAAAGAATATTGATAATTGATGAAGCGCAACGAATCAATCACATAGGGCTTAAACTTAAAATTATTTTTGATTCGTTACCTGATGTTCAAATAATTGCAACCGGCAGTTCCTCATTTGAATTAGCAAATAGTGTAAATGAACCACTTACAGGTAGAAAATGGGAGTATAAAATGTTCCCATTATCGTTCGGTGAAATGGTTGAATATCATGGTCTGCTTGAAGAAAAACGTTTATTAAAACACAGACTGGTTTATGGATATTACCCTGATGTAATAAATAATTATGGACAAGAAATAGAAGTCTTGAAGCAATTATCTGAAAGTTACCTGTATAAAGACGTGCTTTCATGGGAATTAATACATAAGCCTGAAAGACTAATAAGATTACTACAGGCACTGGCACTACAATTGGGTTCACAAGTTTCATACAATGAACTCGGACAGTTAGCCGGCTTAGACTCAAAGACTGTAGAAAAGTATCTGAATGTCCTTGAACAGGCGTACGTGATTTTCCGTTTGACTTCCTTTAGCCGGAACCTTAGAAATGAGTTAAAGAACAGTAGAAAAATCTATTTCTATGACAACGGGATACGGAATGCACTCCTGGCAAATTTTAATTTGTTTGAAACAAGAACTGACATAGGTGCTTTGTGGGAAAACTTTTTAGTGTCGGAAAGAATTAAGAAATTAAACTATTCAGGTGAGTGGGTAAACTCCTGGTTCTGGAGGACTAAAGAACAAAAAGAGATCGACTACATTGAAGAATCAAACGGTAAGATTACTGCATTTGAATTTAAATGGAACCCTGACATTGCGGTCAGGGCCCCAAAGATTTTTAGTAACAACTATGATGCTGATTTTAGAGTGATTAATTACGGAAACTTTGAAGAATTCTTATTGCCTACTTAAGTGGTAAGGTAAATTCTCCAATATGATCATCTAACGTTCCGGCAGTACTTAATGAATACTCGCCAGGATCAATAACCCACTCTTTCCTAGCACTATCGTACCTGCTGAATGAACGCTTGTCGAATTTCAGTGTAACACTCTTTTCCTCACCCGGTTTAAGGGTTACTTTGGCAAATCCCTTTAACTCCTTAACAGATCGATCAACTTTTGGTAACTGTGGTCTCATATAAACCATCACTACTTCACTACCTTCCCTTTTGCCGGTGTTCTTCACATTAATAGTTAATTCAATATTATAATCAGCGGTTACATTAATACTCTGGTCGCTATACTCGAATGTTGTATAGGAAAGACCGTGCCCAAACGGAAATGCAGGTTTAAGTTTATGTTTATCCAGCCAGCGGTATCCGACATAGATGCCCTCTTTATATTCTGCTACTAAGGATGGATTCATATAGCCATCAAATGCCGGACTTTGATCATACGATGAATAATATGAGAAAGGTAGCTTACCTGAGAAGTTGGCTTCACCAAATAACAGCTTCGCAATTGCATTTCCACCTTCCTGTCCCGGAAAAAATGCCTGTACCATTGCATTCACTTTATTTAACCATCCGTCAGTAAGTACCGGTGTTCCGCTATACATTATTACAACAGTGTTTGGATTAGCAGTAGCAACTGCATTAATCAATTCACTTTGTCCGGCAATCAGATTCATGCGTCCCGGACGATCAAGACCCTCCGATTCAAGATAATCAGTTGTACCAACAAATAACAAGGCGACATCAGCCTCTTTTGCAGCATTAACTGCTGAAGCCAGAAGTTCATTACTTTTGATGGGTTCTTTGTAATCCCATCCCAACTGAATTACTTCCGATCCGCCATTTTCAAAGTATTCTAGTCTCACCGCATAAGATCTACCGGCAGTAAGCTCAATCTCAGCTGAATCGATTATTGTTCCATGATCTGTCCAATTGTTGATAAGCAGCTTGTTATCAATGTACAACCTTACACCATCGTCGCTTGAAGTATAGAAAGTATATTTCCTTGACTGTGGTGGTGTCAGATATCCCTGCCACCTTATTGAATAGTTATCCTTGCCGATCTTATTTGCAGGTGGCTGATCACCAAAATTGAAATCAATAATTGAATCCCTGCGCGAATTGATTATTGGGCCTTCAAGGTTTTTGTTGTTATAGAACTCTGCAATTAATCCCGGTTTGCCCGATGACATAAAATACTTTTGAGGTATCGGGATAACCGGAGTGAATGTTATAACTGAACCCGGTGCATACAATACTTCGGCTTTGTCGCCCACATAATTCAATATGCCATCGTATGGATTCACTTTGTAATATGGTGTAACATGTGAACTTCCACCGCCACCGGTAGGAGCATTTTTAGCTAACGGACCAATTACTGCTACCTTCTTGATTTTGTTGAGATCCAAAGGCAGTATATTTTTCTCATTCTTTAGCAGCACCATACTGTTTATTGCAATTTCCTCAGCCAGTTTCTTATGCTCTACAGAGTGTAAAACAGAGGTATCAGGTTCTGGTGTATTTTTATCCTGATCAAAAAGTCCTGCTTCAAACTTCAACCTTAATATTCGTCTGACTTTTTCATTAATTGTTTCCTCAGACACCTCACCAGCTTTAATTGCAGCTTTTAACTTTTCGTGCGTCCATATCTCTGCATATGGCATTTCCATATCAAGCCCGTTATTTGCAGCATTGGCTGTATTATGTGTTGAAACCCAATCCGAGATGACGATTCCTTTAAATCCCCATTCGTCTTTAAGGATTTTATTCAGAAGAACATCATTTTCGCTGCACCACCATCCGTTTACTTTGTTGTAAGCTGACATAACGGTATAAACATTTGCCTCTTTTACAGCAGCTTCAAATGCAGGAAGGTAAATTTCGCGCATTGCACGTTCATCAACCTGAACATCTACTTCAGTACGTCGCCATTCCTGATTGTTTAAGGCAAAATGCTTTATACAGGCAATTACTCCATTAGCTTGTACTGCTTTAATATAATTGACTGCCATTCTTGAGGCGAGCCATGGATCTTCTCCAAAACTCTCAAAATTTCGACCCCCAATAGGTAGTCTGTGAATATTGACACAAGGTCCCAGTATTAAGTTTTTCCCTTTAGCCAATGTTTCTTTAGCCAGGGCTTCACCGTATTTTGCTGCCAGAGCCGTATCCCACGTTGCAGCTAATGAAATTCCCGAAGGAAACGCAGTAGCATTTCCATACCTGACACCCAATGGACCGTCAGTCATTTTGAATAACGGAATACCCAGTCTCTCATTTGGTTTAGAGTCAAAACCGGTGACAGAATCTCCTACCAACTGATCGATTTTCTCATCGAGCGTCATTCGTTTGAGGAGATCTTCCACACGCTCTTCTATTGAGGCATTCCTGTCAAGATAAACAGGACTCCTTTTGCAGCTAAAACCAATAGTTATAGCCAGACCTGTTAATAAAATCAAAGGAAAAGTTCTCATATCGAAAAGAATTTTTGCCAGATACTTATACCAAATATAATATTAAAATCGCATCTATTTAATTACATACTCTATTTTTCCGCAAACTTCCTGATAGCCCCCGCAAATTCCGCACACCCCCAGGTTAAAGGACTTGCTTCTGAAATACCTGAATAGTCGGTTTTTACTCTCTCCGGCATCAGACCATAGATGTTTGATTGGTTAATTACCCAGTCGAGGCTCTTTTTGGCAAAAGTGTAATCTTTCTGAATGACGGCATATTTTACCCAGGCTGCTGTGGTGAAAAAGAAAAGGTCATCACCATAATCTTCCAATGGGCCGCCATCATGAGCTTCAAAATACATTACACCTCCATTATCGTTCAGATTTTTCTTCACATAATCGTAGGTTTCCTGCATCAGAGCGTGATCAGGATATCCCCATATAACACCAAATGCCGAAGTGTTATCCCATAAATAGAGCAGTTCATCTTTCTTTGCAGTCAGGCTGAAATTATCTTCTCCTTTTACACTATAATACCTTCGTGCAGTATATAATCTTCGTGTTTCATCGAACAACCCCGGCATGGCTGATTGCATTGTTTTAAATGCTTTATCATATTTTGACTCCAAATCCCTTCTGCCATTCATACGTGCAATTTCCGAAGCTTTCATTAAGGCTGAGGCACAGATCATATTTGTTGATGGGAGATAACCCGTCCACTCAACAATGCCCCCTTCGTACAATAAACCTGTTGAATCAATAGCTTGAACGATAAAGTTGGCACACTCATACAATAGCTCAGCTTCAACTAACCATTTGCCTGTTAGTTTGAAATACTCATAATTAGTGATAATAAAATATGCACCGCCGTCCCACTCAGGTTCATCAAATCGGGCACCGGACCCATCATCGGTCGACTTCCCGAATGCATCATAACGTGCATAGAATTCACCGGGCGATTTGTGTGAGATGGTAGTATCAGCCCAGAATTTGATAATTTTTTCAGCTAAATGATTATACCCGGCTTCCAGGAAGCTTCGTGCAGTCATCAATGCATCTCTTGGATAAAGCTGAGGCATTCCATTTGTAAGAAATTGACCTGTAACATCAGCAGGTACCTGACCATGTAGTGTTGATGAATATGCAGCATATAGGTTTCGGGAGTAGTAATCATTATATAAGCTATCCTGATCATTTACCGGGTTAGGAAATGGAAGTCCCCCAATTGCCAGCCAATCCCTCCAAACCAGTTCACTGCTTTCCCATAGTGTACTTACAAGTTCAATTGAAAAACCTTTCTCAGATAATAATATGGTAAGCGGTTCATCTTCTTCCACCCTGAATTTCATAACTATATTGTTCATCACATCTGTGTTAACAGGTAACTGTGAAGCTGATACCGAAAGGAATTTATCGGAATTCCAATTCATACTTACAATCGGCTCAGAGCGTTTTTTATAATTGGCGATTGCAGTATCAGTGATAAACCGTCTAACTGCATAACCCATGAGCATCATCTCCTCAGAGGTATTAGCATTGATGACAAGTTCAGCTATAAGGACACCTGCTCCTTTCGCAGGTTCAAACCTTAATAGTAATCCATCAGTAGTTGCTCTGACAGCAGAAGTGTAAACCAGTTTATTTCTCCAATAATGTCTTGCTGCAGGAGTATAAAAATTCTCCATGTAAGGAACCACACTGTCCTGTTTTTTCATCAGTGTCTGGTTCATTAACCTGAAATAGGCAGAATTTAAATAGTCGCAAGTGTAATCACCTATGTACAGATGCCTGATTCCTTTTCTGCCATCCTTAGTTATTCGTTGATCTTCAGAATAAACGGCACAAAATTGACCATTACCAATTATTGCATGTCCCGGCCAGTCACCGGCTTTAGCTGCTTGAGTGAATAATAGAGTAGCAGCTATAACGACAAAGAAAAAATCTGACAATTTACTTTTCATGATATTATTCTTTTGTACAAAAATAAGAATCAAACAGACTTTGAAAGTTGCTGAAGTCAAGCAGTTAATTATTGGTTTTGCTTGTTCTTTTCAGCTTTAGTAAAAATATTGTTATTGTAACAAACAGTAACGCTACCAGTAAAGGTGTGAACCAAACCCCTAATCCATCAGTATCACCTGTTGCAGTCTTTACAGTCATTATTATAATCACTGCAAACATGAACATTATTATTACTTTAATGAAACGAACCATTCTTGTGGCTAAAGTATATTGTTTCAAAGCATTTTCAGGTGTAATCTTCGAGGGAAAATTAAAAGTGTGAGGAAAGAAATTAATAATTGTCATTAGCGCATAAATAAAAGTACTAATGACAGGTAACATGAATAATGTTGATTTTTTTCCTTCAGCATCCGGTTGTCCGGCTGCATTAAAATGCGTTGGGATTATATCAGGTAGTTTGGAGTAATAGTAAAAGCAATTTAACCAAATGATTAAGAGCAATAAAATGCTCAATGATTCAGCAAATCGATCCATTACTGTAAGTTCGGGCTGTATTTTCGGTCGGTTCTTCATCTATTATTAAAATTGTATAGCACTCTGTGCAAATCTAACGAAAACTCAACCACATTCGATAACGAACTTGTCCAAGATATGAAACAGAATCAACGACAAGAAAGTCTGACGGAAACAAAGAAAGTGCCTGTACAACCACATTTAGTAGGAATCCTTTTCATAAAATGATAGAATATTCAATCTTTTATTTTGGTTATAAAATCTTCATATATTTACTCATGCAAATCCCATTCATTATGAAAAAAAGTAAACTACTCACAATTATTATTCTCTTTGTTAGTCTGGATGTGTTTAGTCAGTCAAATCTTAAAAGCGCCTACGTTATTACCTTAGAGGGTGATACAGTCCATGGCTATATTAATGCTAAGAACTGGAACATGAATCCTACGGTTGTTAATTTCAAACAATCAACTGATGAAGAAGGGGTATATTATGGTCCTCATGATATAAAGTTATTCTCTATGGAAGGGGATATTTATGAAGGAGGATATGTTGACGTTGAAAAATCCTCACGTACCGCCGGTTCATATTCCACGACCCCAGAATTATTTTTGGATAAGCAATTAGTCTTTCTTCAACAGTTGACCAGGGGATCTAAATCTCTGTATATTAATGGTAATACAGCCTACAACCAGTATTATATTAAAAATGATGGAAACTTTGATCTGTTGATTTATAAGAAGTACCTCAAAGATGTGAAAGTGAATGGTCAGACACAGACGGTACTACATGAAAACAAAAAATATCAGGGACAATTAACTGTCTACCTGAGTGATTGTGCAGATATTAACAAGCTTGTTTCACGAACCAAGTATCAAACGAAATCCCTCCAACAGCTTTTCAGCAAGTACTATCTGTGTATGAACGAAGAAGACCAGGTTTTGAGACCCAAACGTAATTTTAAAGCAGTTTTAGGGATAGGTATTGGAGTGAGCAAGACTACTCTGGATTATAGTTATGACTATGGTACTAATAAGGAAGCTGATAAAGTGACCCAAATACCTATTTTTATATCAGCCGAGCTAACAAAGCCCATTACTATTCCACACTGGAGTTTTTTTAATGATCTGGGCTTTTCACGAATGGGGCCATACGAAATATTGCGGGAGTTTACTGAAAACGGATTAAACTATAAGGAGATATCGGAGTTTAGATTGAATTCTATGAAACTTGATAATTTAGTCCGTTATTATTTCTCACTAAATAAATGGTCAATATTTGGTGAAGGTGGTTTATCAAATCTAATTTACCCGGGAAGTAAAGCAATTACATTACAGACAACTGTCTTAGGAACCGATGTAGAGACAAAAAGAACTATGCATCTCGCAAAATGGTCTCATCGACCGCTTATTGGTGCAGGTGTAATGATAAATAATTTTTCATTTGACATTAGATACAGTACTCCTATTAAGCTAAAGTTTACCGGTCCTTATGTTTCATTTACTCTTGGATACAGATTTAACACTAAGGAATAAGATGTAATATCTTTCTAGAATGGATGCTTAATATCTGTTCAGTTATATAGACCATCCACTGGGATTAATAACAGCTGATATTAACTCCATCAACTGTCAGATTTCAATTAATGAAATCAAGCTACAGTATCTGTCAAAGAAGGATACTTAGCATCTATTCAGGTATTTTCACTAATTTTGCGCCCCTAAACAGCGATACCGCAATGGATTACAATTTTAGCGAAATAGAGCCTAAATGGCGCAAATACTGGTCGGAAAATAAAACTTACAAGACTATCATTGATCATACTAAGCCCAAGTACTATGTGCTTGACATGTTTCCCTATCCCTCAGGGGCTGGATTACATGTAGGCCATCCGCTCGGGTATATAGCATCTGATATTTATTCCCGTTACAAACGCCTCAATGGTTTCAATGTGTTGCATCCAATGGGATATGATGCTTTTGGATTGCCTGCTGAGCAATATGCTATTCAAACAGGTACTCATCCCGCTGTTACTACTGAAAAGAACATTCAAAGATACCGTGAACAGCTTGATAAAATAGGGTTCTCGTACGACTGGGATCGTGAGGTTCGAACAAGTGATCCTGATTATTACAAATGGACCCAATGGACTTTCATAAGGTTATTCCATTCCTGGTATGATAAGGATTCAAATAAGGCCCGACCTGTCAGTGAACTGGTTAAATTATTCGAGACTTCAGGTAATACTGATATCAATGCAGCTGCGAGTGAAGTGAAATCATTTACCAGTGTAGAGTGGAAGTCATTCAGTGAGAAAGACCAACAGGAAATCCTGATGAACTATCGCCTTGCATATCTTGCGGATACAATTGTAAACTGGTGTCCGGCACTTGGCACTGTTCTTGCAAATGATGAGGTTAGCGAAGGGTTCTCTATACGCGGTGGTTTTCCGGTTGAACGGAAAAGCATGAAACAATGGCTGTTGCGAATTACTGCATATGCCGACAGACTGCTTGAGGGTTTGGATAAGATAGATTGGCCTGAGTCAATAAAGGATATTCAGCGTAACTGGATTGGCAGGAGTGAGGGATGTACTGCTCTATTTGCAATAAAGGATTTTAATCAACAACTCGAGATCTTTACCACCCGGGCCGATACAATGTTCGGAGTAACATTTATGGTTTTGGCTCCCGAACATCCTTTTGTTTCTCAAATTACTACTCAGGATTGCCGACAAAATGTTGAGACTTACGTTAGTTGGGCTAAGAACCGCTCGGAGCGAGAAAGGATGACTGAAGTTAAGAAGGTAACCGGTGAATTTACCGGTGCTTATGCTATTAATCCGCTTAATGGTGAGGAAATTCCAATCTGGGTAGCCGATTATGTACTCATGGGCTATGGTACCGGAGCTATCATGGCTGTGCCCGGACACGATAGTCGCGATTTTGCATTTGCTCGTCATTTCAACCTGCCAATAATACAAGTTGTTGCTAAAAAAGGTGAAACTCCGATTGATCCTTCTCGCTGGGAAGAATCATACGATGCCAAGGATGGTATTATGATTAATAGTGGTTTTATTAACGGAATGGAGGTAAAAGAGGCCATTAGCACTACTATTCGTAATCTGGAAGGGAGAGGAATCGGTAAGGGTAAAGTAAATTTCCGCCTCAGAGATGCAATATTTAGTCGCCAACGATATTGGGGTGAGCCATTCCCGGTTTACTTCAAAGACGGAATGCCTTATACACTCGAGGAGACAAAGTTGCCACTTGAATTACCATCTGTTGATGCATATTTACCAACCGAATCGGGTGAACCACCGCTGGCACGTGCCCAAAATTGGGTAAATGAAGAAGGCTATCCTCTTGAAACCAACACCATGCCCGGATTCGCAGGTTCAAGTGCTTACTATTTGCGTTACATGGATCCGAGAAACAATGAAGAGTTCTTCTCGAAGGAAGCTGTTGAATACTGGAAAAGTGTAGACCTCTATATCGGTGGCGCCGAACATGCAACCGGTCATTTACTCTATGCACGTTTCTGGAATAAGTTCCTCTATGATCTGGGAATGGTGGTAAAGGATGAGCCATTTGACAAACTCATTAACCAGGGCATGATTCAGGGAAGATCGAATTTTGTATACCGACTGGTTGGAACCAACACTTTCATAAGCTTCAATCTTATTAATGGAAGGCAGGTTCAGGCTATCCATGTGGATGTCAATATAGTACACAATGATGTGTTGGACATTAAGGCTTTCAGAAAATGGCAACCACAATTTGCTGAAGCTGAATTTGAACTGGAAGATGGCAAATATGTCTGCGGATGGGAAGTTGAAAAGATGTCAAAATCAAAGTTCAATGTTCAGAATCCTGACGATTTGATAGAACACTATGGTGCTGATACATTGAGACTTTACGAAATGTTCCTCGGTCCGGTTGAACAAGCCAAACCATGGGACACTAATGGAATTGAGGGAGTGTTTCGTTTTATGCGAAAACTCTGGAGATTGTTCCATGATAAGGATAATAACTTCAATGTAAGTAATGATGCCCCAACAGCAGAGGAATTGAGGGTATTACATAAAACTATTAAGAAAGTCAGTGACGACATCGAAAGGTTCTCATTCAACACAGTTGTCAGTACATTTATGATCTGTGTAAATGAACTTGCCGAACTAAAATGTAATAAAAGTTCAATACTCTCTGATCTGGTTATTCTGATTTCACCATATGCACCTCATATTGCTGAAGAGTTATGGCAAATGCTAGGCAACAATGAAAGTGTGACTAAAGCCACATATCCTGAATACAACGCAGAGTATACCATTGAGAATACATTTGAATATCCGGTATCATTCAACGGTAAGATGCGCTTCAAACTTACTATGGCAAAAGATGCTGAATTAAAGAGTATCGAAGCAGCAGTATTAGCTGCTCCCGAAGCACAGAAGTGGCTTGAGGGAAAAGCACCGAAGAAGGTAATCATTGTACCGAATAAGATTATCAACGTAGTATTGTAGTTGTTCAACAATTGTCCGATAGTTGTTCAAATTGGATTAACCTGGTTCATGGTTGATGAACATGGGTTCCTAACTGTTATTTCCGGTAAAATTGTATCAGTTATTTTTTAAGAGATTGTTTTAACGGGAGGTTAAAATAGAATACCTATGACTGTATCAAATCATACGTCCCTTTACGGTCCCTTTACCCTCCCTTTACCCTCTCCTTACCCCTAGGGTATGGGGAGGGTAAAGAGAGGGTAAACAGAGGGTAAAGGGACTACTTCTTTGATAACTGTCAATCAACCAAATAATACCTGAAATTTTGTCCTGAATTATCCAATAGTCATTCAACCTTTTCAAAATTATTTAGTGCTCTTGATATTATTGGTCATGCCGATATTTATTCAACTTTTGCCGGAGTACCAGACCTTTTGGAGGGTATGAATCCGCCACAGAGTTTTTGTTCGTCAAAAAAAGATATCTTTGTTAAAGAAGCAATCCGAAAATTTAGACAATCATGTATCATATCGGTATAATATCATCAAGTGTCAGAATTGGGAGAAATAGTCACAGAGCGGCACTCTTTTTTAAGAATTATCTTGAAAGTTATAATATTGCCACTGCTGAGATTATTGACTTAAAGGAGTATAATTTTCCAATTTTTGATGAGAGGTTGAAGTACCAGAAGAATCCACTGCCTTCGGCACTTAAATTTCAGGAGAGAATCAAAAATGCAGACGGGATAATTCTTGTAACTCCTGAATACAATGGTGGGTATCCACCTGCAATAAAGAACGCAATTGATCTTTTGTATGATGAGTGGTATAAAAAGCCGATTGCCATATCAACTTGCTCAGATGGTGTTTTTGGAGGTACTCAGGTGCTTACATCTCTACAATTTTCTCTTTTTAAGATGAGAGCATGGACTGTTCCGGCTATGTTCCCAAACCCGACAGTGCAAGATCTCTATGATGAGAATGGTGTCCCTGCCAAAGAAAGTACAGTAAAACGAGCCCATACTTTCATCTCTGAATTAATGTGGTGCATCGAAGCTAAGAAAAGAATGGAATAGAATTCCTACTTCTTAATAACCTCTACCCTTATCCCTTCGGAGTGGGCGGCAAATTCAGGAGCATACATACACTGAATAATTGTGATTCCGTTTGAGAACTCACCTGCTTGTGATACAACAAGTCTGTATTCGAAGACATAAGTGCCTTTAGGCAACCGGGAGATGTAGAAATTGGTTGAGGCATCCCTTGTACTCTGGTAATAACCAAGACCACCTTTCCATTGGTAGCCTGAAACTATTGTGATTGGCTCAAATGCTGCCGCTCTCATATCTTTCAGGTGTACAAACTCAAGGTCACGGTCAGTACTGATTTCCACTCTCACTGTAAGCTGGTCGCCAACATTAAGACTGTTGCCTTCGGTAATCTTCTTTAAGCGCTCACCTTCGGGGGTGAACTCTTTTACTAAGATTTCTTTTGATATGGATAAAGGAGAGTCAGCTGCCTTTATTTTATCGAGATTTTCGAAATACTGGAAGTACATGGCGCCCCAGGCAGGTCCGGCATCTGATTTTGCAACAGTTATGTTGCCCATCTCAGGTTTTATCTCCTTACCGTTCCATGAGGTTTTAAAATAGCCTGTGCCGGCTTCTGGTTGTATCCCGGGTATTGTTGGGGTGTTAAGGTCAATCATTTCAGATCCTGTTTGGATAATAACGGATGGTTTTGTTTGGAGCCAGTCGGTTCCCCTGAGTAATAAAGCATACACTGCTTCGGCTGTAGCTGTGGTTGTTGGCCATGACTGAGTCTGTTTTTGCTTTAAGAGCCAGGTTTTCATCTTGTCCACCTCATACGAAACATCATTTGTTCCATCAACTTTACCCATTGCTTTTCCCACTGTTTGTGCGCCCATTTCTTCAAACAGTTCAATCAGAATAGCCTGAGTTTCAATTGGAGCCTGATACCAGTAGAAGCCACCTGAATTATCACGCCAGTAAGTTCCCATCTCTTCATTAGTAATAGCTTTTTCTCTCAATGATGCCATGATTGCAGTAGTGGTCTTAATATCACCGCTTCTGCCTGCCCATAGTGCAATCATCGCCTGAGCAAATAATCCCTTGTTATTCCAGTACTTTCGTGCCTGGCTGCTGTAATAAGCAATTGCATCTCCGGCATTTTCAGATGGCTTTGCTACTCCTTCAAGGTATGAAAGGGCATAAAGGAATTGTATGTGTTGATATGAAATATGGTCATTCTCAAGGTACTTAGTATCCGATGCTTTGGATTTTGAGCCTGTCTCATTATTAGCCTTATTTGCCGCTGATAATAGTCGATCATAGTCTTCTTTGATTTCTCTGCTCAGGTAGTTTACTGCATTTTGAACCATCTGCTTCACTTGGTAATCGCTTTTCAGGTCAATTACTCCGATATGGTTCAATTTGCCCATTCCTGTAACAATCAATTGGGTAATGTAACGACTCTCGGGCATACCTTCAAACCATGGCCAGCCACCATTAACTGATTGGTTTTGCTTTAGGCGTCCTAATGCGGATAATTTTTCTGAAGCGATCCTGTTAAGATCAAACATCAATGCTATTCTCCGTTTGCGCTCTGATTCATCCTTTGCTTCGTTTAACCATGGTGTTTCTTCAATTACCACGGCTTTTAACTCCTGATTTTTCTCAAGATTTGAGAGTAATGCTTCGGGTGTCAAATTCTTCCATGATTCAAAAACACTCCTGATCTTTGGACTACTGTTGGTTATAAATGCTGCAATACTATTTGCATAATAACGGTTAAAAATTTGGTCAGAATTCTCTCTTTCCTGTGATTCAAGCCAAGGCAATGCCTGTAAAGCATACCATGCGGGATTAGAAGTAAATTCAAGAGTCAGTCTGTGAGGAACCATAGTATTACTTGTAGTTGAGGAAGTGCCTGTATTACTTCCATTTAAATCAAGTAATTTTTTGAATTCAAATTTCTTAGTCTCATTTCCATTAATTGGTAATGGAAGAGTTTCAGTAACCATCATTCTATTGGTTAGTACAGGAAGAATTACCTCTTCACCATCACTAAAATTACCCGCCTGAGCGATAATCCTGACCATAACCATCTGGACATCGGCAGGTACTTTAACTTTCCACTCAACCATTGTATTGCCATTCTCTTTCAGCTCAAATGTTGCTTTAGGAGAGTTATTGGCAAATGCATTATCAACAGGTTGCATGGTAATTGCATCAATGAGTTCAAGAGTTGCGACCCCATGCATGGGGTTTGGAGTGAGGTTATTGATTTTTGATCTTAGAACGATTTCATCACCATCTCTGAAAAACCTTGGTAAATTAGGTGTAACCATTAACTGTTTCTGAGTAATGACTTCTTTATTGAACTGGTTAAACCTCAGCTCACGGGTATGTGCCAATCCCATGAAATTCCACCGGGTAAGAGCTTCAGGCACGGTAAATTCAATCCATATTTCTCCATTTTTATCAGTAACGAGTTGTGGGTAAAAGAAAGCAGTTTCCTGTAAGTTACGCCTTACTGACTGTTGTTTTTCAGGTGCTTCACCTATAGCTGTATCAGCTATCGGAGAAGGTGTTTCCATCACAACTGCGTCAAGAACTGTTTCCTTCATTTCTCTACCGATACTGGCTGATTTGGCATAGCGAAGCCCTCTTCCATTGAAGTAATTGTATGTATTATATCCAAACCAGTTTAATTGATCATACTCGCGGATAAAGATTGCATCACCGATATAATCTTGAGGCATGGTTTGGCTTCCCAAAATTGTGAATGCCTGATTAGTTTCCCAATTGAACCGTTGGCTCCATGCCTTATAGAGATCAAAATACCACTGATGTTTAACAAAAGCATCCAATGATGCATCATACATCGCAGTAAGTAACTCAGCCTGTAAGGGTTTACCATCAGCCCCCGTTATTTTAATCTTCCATTTCTCAGTATCACCCGGTAGTAACGGGCTTCTGAAAGATTCAAATGCGAAGTTCAGTTTCTTTGAATTGTCTTCAATTAATACATCATGCTGTTCCACGAAGTTGTGATTTTCATGCACAAGATCAGCTAATATATTTACCTGTCCGGTAAGACTATCAGGTAATTTAAATTCCAAAACCTGTTGACCTGAAACATTATACCATTGATGTTTTATTATCTTTCCGTCACTTTGTAACTCAACCAGTAGTTTTCCATTTACGGCACTTCCTGCTAATAGTTTTAATGTTTCACCCTTCTGTGGCTTTTGTGTCAGTATTGAAAACCACAAATATTGAGGAGCTGGCAGCTTCTTTGAATCAGGATTAAATACCATAACCAGCTGTTCTTCAGAAACCGGTGTTCCATACTTATCTGTTGAAGTAAGAGTAAGTAAATACCTGCCCGGCTCAAGGTTAAGGTCTTTAAGATTTAATAGGCTGTCATTTAATGTATTGACAGTCGTTGAGTATATCAATTTTTCCTTTTCAGGTTTAATTTCAGATTTATATTCACGCCAGTTTACTTGTTTTTCAAGTTCATCCATATAAGGATAATATGGAAGTCTTGACTTAAGCTCTTCTCTTGTATACATCAGGGTGTCAGGAACATCCCATTTTCTTGGTATCAGAAGTTCACCATCCTTTAGTTTATGCAGGTCAACTTTTACCGAGGCAGGTACTTTCTTACCATTCAGATTAGTTGATTTGACTATGATTTGTTTTACTTCCTTAGAGTTGATTTCATCAGGTATATCAGATGAGAGTATTAAAGCTTTATTGCTGATATTAACAGATGTCTGTCCCGATTGGGTTTCTCCGTTTATGTCAGTTACATCAGCGTAAATTTGGAAAGTATAGTTTTGGTTTTCTTTTCCATAATTATCCGGGTCAGCTAAAGCTGTGAAAGTGATTTTGAAGGTTCCATCCTCGCTGGCTTTTGTGGTTCCGTTAATAATTTCTGCTTCAGCTGATTTATATGGGGGCCAAATTCTCAGATCCTCAAATAGATAGCCACCACGATAGAAAGGCATGACTATGCTTCGTACAACCCTGAAGTTAACGGTTGCATCGCTAAGTACAGTACCTGAATATGAGAGTGCTTCGCCGGTTACTTCAACCTGCTGGTTTAATTTAAAAGTACTGTCGATTTCTTTAAACGTGACCTCAAATTTTGGACGTTTATATTCTTCTACATTGAAAAAGAGAGACCCCGTTTCATTTGCAATCCTCATCTGACCGGTGAGACCGGCTGATGGTATAATGAACGAGCCGCTAAATGAGCCATATTCACCTGAAGTAACATCCTGGCTGCTTAATTTTTGTCCGTTAACATCATACAGAGTAACGGTTGTTTTGTGACCTGGAAGGATTGCTGATTCCTTCTTGCTGTTCTTAACAACAATTCCTTTGAAGTAAACAGGCTGACCGGGACGGTAAATTGCCCTGTCGGAAAAGAAAAAAGTCTGCACATGCTCACGTTCACCTCCATAGCGACTTCTGTTGTAAAGGGCAAAGTAATTTGTTGCTACCAGCGTATCTTTTTTATACCTGAATTCAAATGAAAGATTTGCATTTTGGTTGGCAGCAGGTGCTTTAATTACAAATGAACCGTCTTCTTTTGTAGTATATCGTTCTCTGTTTTGGCGGGTATATTTCCTGGTGTTGTAGTCGTAATTCATTGTGAATGATTGAACATCAACGCCTTTAACAGGTTTTCCGTTTTTACGGTTAAGCACATAAACCAATCCTGAACCATCAGGTGCATTTCTGCTTATATAAGCTAAATTACTGACTTGTAAAGCAGAGAAGGCAATGGTTGAATCCTTTGCACTGAAGTTTTCAGTGGTCGAAGCCAGGAGAAAGTAATTTCCCGAGTGCAGTGGTGGTTGTATCAGTTCAATATTCAGGGTTTTATAATCACCCTTATCAGGGATGTTTTCTGACCATGCTTTTACAACTGTTGCATTCAGGAGTTTCTTGATGGTTTGTTCTCTGTTTGAGTACATTTCCCTTTCTGAGAGATCAACACTTCTTACTAGTCTAAACCATACTTTCTTCAGGTTTTTATAAGTAAGCAGAATTGGAAATGCTTCATCAGGAATAACAACCTCATTGGTTTTAAATTCAATGTACGGTTGTTCAATTTGCTTGATCATTATCCTGCAGTTTTTAGCTGCATCGGTTTCAGGATATAGGTTTATTGCTTTTTGGCACCACTCCTTTGCCTTGACATAATCAACTGTTCTTGTGGAAAGCACAGTACTTTTCAAGATTCTGACAGGAGGCTCAGGTGCATCAAAGTAATATCGGGCTATTTTTTCCATTATCATTGCAGCAACCGGTTTGCCAGAATATTTCTTCTCGAGAGTTAGTAAGTTATTTAGGTAAAGGCTGTCTTTTTCTGGGATGTTGATACTCTTATAGACAAATTCGAGGCGTTTGAGATCCGCATCAACCAATGGCTCTGCATCAGTATCAGTCAAATGAAGCTGTATTATTTGCCTGAAGATCTTTAATGCCTGAAGTTGGAATGAAAGACTGTCCTTTGTCTCAAACTCAAGCTTGACAAAGGTGCCTGCATCAGACAGCAATTGTGGATCTTTCATTACATACAGATAAACAGGTTTAGTAATGGAAGATTCATCATTCATAAAGAAATCAACGGCACGATGTGCCAGGAAATCAAAGAGGGTAGGACGGTAGATTATTGAATTTTCACCTGGAATTATAATTGAGTAGTACCCTTTAAGAGGGATGTTTTGCAGTATCTGAGGATTTAATAATGACAGGTTGAAATGTTCACTGACGACTTTGATGAACATATTGATATCCCATTTATCGACTGGTAAAGCACCTGCCAGAATGGATGATTTAATGTCTTCAGTATCAGAGTAATTATCTACCACTGTCCGGTCCAGAATAACATGTCGGTTCATGGAATAGTATTGCCAATAAAGATCACCCAATATAGAGTGTAAAATTTGAGTGATCGGTTGAGTAAGATTACCACAGGATAATATTTTCTCTCGTTCATTGATATAATTGATCAGGTAATTTTCCTCGAATTCTGATCGCAGCTTAAGCTCATAGAGGTTAGCTTTAAGATATTGTGGGTGGTCGCTTTTCTTTAGCGCATCTTGCATTATATCAGCTACAAGCTTCAATGCAGATTGCGGCAATCCCTTTGAGGATAAAGAATCAACTTGTTTCAATCGGGGATCATTATCATCATTTGATAACATATTTTGTGGATTATTAGGCCTTACGGAAGGTTTTACCTGTTGGGCAAATGAAAAAGAAGCCCATAGGAATATTACGATGAGGCTGACAGGTTGTAGGAAATGTCTCATATTGGGTGAATTTCAATGTACAAGTAAAATGGTCATTTTTTTCCGTTAGGAATCCATGCAGTTATGGGATTAAGGATATTCTCGTAAGAAATGAGCTCCATTTTCACCGAACCGACAATTACGGCTGATTGCATAAGTACAGGAATCCGGTTTTTATCATCTGTTACCCAAAGTTGCATAGGGTAGGGTTCTTTAAATACCTCACCGGTCGCAACCATGGGTTTAAATTTAAGACAATTAAATGTACCAAGTTCGGTTTTTATTTGTTCACGTCCAAGAAATATGATCTTGGATACATAAACAGAATCATCAAGAAAAAATGAAAGTGGAAATGAATCGCCGGGTTTGATTCCTTCAACATTCAGCGTGCGGGCATAATAAAATACTGAAACTATATCCTGAATATTATCCGGAACCCGTTTTACAGCATTTCGGCTGATTGCAAGATTGTTAAACTGTTCGAATGTAACATCATCATCTTTTTTATAACCCCCTTCACGTGTGCGTCGTACAAATTCCCAGGGAAACAATCCTTCCTCATCGATATATGTTTCAAAGCGATCCCTCACTTTAAAAAAGAGATCAAATGCTCCTTTCGATTCACCGGTTCCGACAATATGATAAACCGGGCGGTTCTTCTTGGTAGTTTTTTTATTTTTTACTTCTATTTGAGCCTGTCCGGCAGTTACTTTGCCGGTAAGCATAGAATGGTAATAAACACGAAAAGTCAATTTTTCACCACGCTTGAATGCTGTATTTTCAACCTGGCGAACGGGTTGGCCGCTAAGTAAAACTGGTAATGTCAGAATTAAAAATATGAATGTAAACTTAGCCTTGATGGGATACATTGATCTCATTAAAATTCAATTTTACTTAGCTTTTGCAAAAAGTGTTCCAAAGATACTTAAATGAACAACAGTGGCGGTTAAAGGTTAATCGACTACCTCATAAACAATCACTTCCCTGGATTTATTTTTCAGGTTAACTGGTCCGAGAAGACGACAGTTGAATGATTGTTTCACTTTTTCATAGCAATCCTGAGTAATAAGTATCTGACCATCCCTGGCTGAACCCTGAAGTCGTTCAGCAACATTTACAGTATCGCCGATAACTGTATAATCAAGTCTTCGAAGAGTAGTTGAACCAATATTTCCGGAGATCATTTCACCACTGTTGATTCCAATTGAAACCTGAGGGGTAAAATTATTATCACGAGGCAGGTGTTCGATTTTATTTCGAATGGTCAAACATGCCTCAAGAGCCCTGTCGAGATGATACGGTCCTTTGAATACTGCCATTATACAATCACCGATGAATTTATCAATGATTCCCTTTTGATTGATGATTTCGGTTACCATTAAGTCGAAATAGCTGTTCAGCAGGCTCACTACTTTATTTGGGGATTCGACTTCACTAATAGTCGTGAAACCACATATATCCATGAAAGCCACAGTAGCCTCGACTGTTTCATTCTGGACTAAAGAAGCTTCGAACTCGCTGCTCAGCATGAAATTCAGCACACCTTCATCAACATACATCTTAAGAATGTCATTTTCCTTGATGGCTTTCACGGTTTTCTTCATTTGGTTTACGTGATCAATAGCTTTTTGAATTGTTACTTCCAGATCGTCGAAGTTTACAGGTTTGGTTATAAAATCAAAAGCACCTCTGTTCATGGCTGTACGGATGTTTTCCATATCACCATATGCCGTAACCACAACGGACTTGAGTAGAAGATTCTTTTCATTAAGGCGTGATAGAAGTGACAAGCCATCCATTTCTGGCATATTTATGTCACTGAGCACAAGAACCACATCATTATGAATTTCAAGCTGTTCAAGTGCATGTTTGCCATTCACGGCAAAAACAAATTCATACTCCTGAGCCCTGATTTTTTGTCGGAATTTTTGTTTTACCAGTAATTCCAAATCCGGTTCATCATCCACAACAAGGATTTTGGTCATCATACCAGGTTGTTAAGTTTCTGCTTTAATAAACTGAAATCTATTGGTTTCGAGAACATGGCCTGAGCACCCAAACTGGATGCCACTTTGCTGTTCTCGCTGTCACTGTATGCTGTAATCATGAATACCTCCGGTGCTGATTCAGGGAATTTGTGTTTTACCTGTTTAAGCAATTCAATGCCACTCATACCAGGCATGTTGATATCTGATAATATCAGGTTTACATTACTTTCTTTTTCAAGGTATTCCAATGCTTCATGTCCCGAAAATGCGAAAGCAAATTCAACCATATTATTACTGATTTCTTTTCTGAACTTCTGTTCAAATAAGGTTTGAATATCCTTCTCATCATCCACAACCAATATTCTCATATTACTACTCATTTCGGTAAAATAATGGTGAATACTGTACCTTCCCCTTCTTGTGTTTCTACTTTCATTGAACCACCATGACCCTTTGTGACGATATCAAATGATAGTGATAATCCTAAACCTGTACCTTCGCCGGTGGGCTTAGTAGTAAAGAATGGCTGGAAAATCTTATCAAGTATTTTTTGGGATATCCCAATGCCATTATCTCTTATCTCTATATTAATTTCTTTTCCCAAGTCTTTAGTTTTAACAGAAATTGAAGGAATATAGCCATTGAGTGTCTGTTTCTTTTTTTCATTCACAGCATAGAAAGCATTTGCGAGGAGGTTTAGTATTACTCTTCCAATCTCCTGTGGCATTACGTTAATTTCTTTGATTTTAGGATCAAGATCTGCTTTCATTGATGCATTGAAAGTCTTGTCTTTTGCCCGTAGACCATGATAAGTAAGACGCAGATATTCATCAATGAGGGCATTTATATCAGTAGGCTCCTTTACTCCTGAACTTTTGCGGCTGTGATAAAGCATCCCTTTGACAATTGCATCAGCTCTTCTGCCGTGATGGTTAATCCGATGGAGGTTATCCTTTACTGTTTGTGTAATATTAAGTGCTTCATCCAGATCTTTCCGATTGAGTGCCCTTTTCATGTCTTCAAGCAACTCATCACTTACCTCAGAGAAGTTAGTAACGAAATTCAATGGGTTTTGAATTTCATGAGCAATACCGGCAGTAAGCTCCCCAAGTGAAGCCATCTTTTCAGACTGTATTAGCTGACTTTGTGTAACTTTTAGTTCTCTAAGTGCAGCTTCAGCTTTAAGTTTCTCCTCATTAACCCTTAGTTTTTGTTGTGATAATTGTTTGTTTGTTTTTTCTTTCTGCAGATTATTCCTGTAGAGGAATACTACAATCATAATCAGTCCGAGTAATCCGGCCAGTAACAGGTACAGACGCAACCTGTCATGACTTTCGGCTCTGGCCATCTCTATCTCTTTTCGTTTAAGTTCTTCGTTAAACGAGATATTCTGAAATGCCCTGACCTTCTCAGTATTATATAACTCGTCCTTGATGGCAGAGGTTAGCTTGAGATATTTGATTGCACTGTCCTTATCCTGCTTTTCTTCATAGATATCACTTAACATTTGCGAAAGCTCAAGAATGCCTGAAGGATAAGTGTGTTCAGGAATGGCAGACAATGCTCTTGTTGAATACCATACTGCTGAATCAGAATTACCCAGTATGCGGTGTAATTTGGCTATGCCAATATAAATTTCAATCAGATCAGCAGGGAGATTTTCTCTTATTGCTGCTTTCATCGCATATCTGAAAAACCTGAAAGCATCCGCGGTAAGACCTTTTTCCGCATTTACAGTTGCCATTAGTCGTAATCCATAGCACCAATTGGTATCAGCTGAATAGGCTTTTTCAGCAAAGTAAAATGCCGAATCAATTTGTCGGTTCTTCAAATAAATTCCGCTAATACCACCCCAGAAGTAGAGTGTATTGGATTGATCATGGTAACGTTCGATTGTACTTAATGCTTTATGATAATATTTTAGACTCTTTGCATAATCATTTTGGGCTGCATAAAAATTGCCAATACTGGTACTTGTATTGCAAATACCCATTGTATCCTTTAGCTTCTCAAATCCACTGAGAGCCTTAAATCCATAATTCAATGCCTGAGGATCATTCCCCAACATTGAGAAGGTTTCACACATGAATAATTGAGCCAGTGCCACTCCTTTAGGATACTCCTTAGCAGTTGACAAATCGAGTGCTTTCTGAACATAAATTAGTGCAGTATCAGGTGAATTGTATCTGTAATGATCAAAGATGTTGAATAGCAATTGAACTTTGGTAGTATCATCGGGAAGGGCTGACAATTGCTTTTTCATCAACTCAACATCCTGTCCGGTTGACGAACTTAAAACACTTAAGAGCAATATAAAAGGTAAAAGTTTCTTCATCACTCACCATTTTGAGGTAAAAGAATTTTAAATTCAGCACCTTCCCCTTCACGAGTTTCAACTTTAAGCTCACCACCATGACCTTTAGTTATGATATCATAACTCATACTCAAACCAAGCCCGGTTCCCTGACCGGTTGGTTTTGTAGTAAAGAAGGGCAAGAATATTTTATCAATTATTTGTTCCGGTATACCATTACCATTATCTGATACGCTGATTTCAATATGGTCATCTTTTTTGTGAGTACTCAAAGTAACCATTGGTTCATAAACATCTCCAAACTTTCTTCTTTTTTCCAATACAGAATAGAAAGCATTAGTAAGCAGATTAAGGATCACTCTGCCTATCTCCTGAGGAATTACCCTAATAGTGCCCACTTTTTCATCAAAATCGGTTATGATGGTTGTGTTGAAGCTTTTGTCTTTTGCACGCATTCCATGATATGCAAGTCGCAGATATTCTTCAACAAGTGAATTAATGTCAGTTTTCTCTAAGTTACCGTTAAGCCTGCTGTGCTGAAGCATTCCCTTAATGATCGAATCAGCTCTTTTGCCGTGTATGCTAATCTTTTCTTCATTTTCACGAATGTTTTCAGCCAGAGAGAGTGAGGAATCAATCTTACCGGTTTTGATTTCACCGACCAGCTCACTAAGTAGCTCTGTGTTTAGCTCAGAGAAATTATTGACGAAATTCAGAGGGTTTTTGATTTCATGAGCAATACCGGCAGTTAACTCACCAAGAGAAGCCATTTTCTCCAATTGAATTAATTGAGCCTGTGTAGTTTTTAGTTCTTTATAAGCTTTTTCTATTTCACGGGCATGCTCTAATTCGCGTGCCCGGGCATATTCCTGTTCCTTCTTAATGATACGGTTCCTGAAGTATCTATTGGCGGCTAAAGCAAGCAATACAAATAAAATTGCATAACCAACATACGCCCGGGTAGTTTTCCACCAGGGCGGACTGATTGTAATCTTTAACACAGGCCCGTTAAGATTCCATATTCCATTATTGTTTGCAGCTTTAACTCTGAACTTATATTCACCGGGAGGGAGATTTGAATAGAAAGCAAAATGCTGACTACCTACCTCGCGCCATTGATTATCATAATTTTCAAGAATATAGGCTGAACGGTTACGGGCAGGATTTCGGTAATGTATGGCATCAAATTCAATAGTAATTGTGTTTTGGTTGTGCTTGAGTTTGATCTCTTTTGTTTCATAGATAGGTCTTTCAAGTAATGCACTCTTGCCGGGGATAACCGGCTTATCAAATAACTTGAAATTGGTGAGGAATATATGTGGAGGCTGGCTTTTGGATTTTAATTCACGGGAGTTGATAACTGTTACACCTTCGGAACTTCCAAATACGAATCTTCCATCCGAAGTTTCAATACTTGCTCCATCAGCAAAAAGCTGACTTGGTAGTCCGTCAGCAATTGAGAAGTTGCTAAACTCTCCTGATTTTGTATCAAAGCGGCTAAGTCCTTCAAAAGTGCTAAGCCAAATCAGATTATTCTCTTCGTCAGCTAAAATCCCCTGAACACTCATTGATGGAAGACCATCGTTCATTGTATAAGTTCTTATTTTGCCAGTTTTGGTATCATATCGATTTAATCCTCCCTGCCATGTTCCCACCCATGCTATACCATTTTTGTCAAGATAGAAGGAATTAACATCCTGACTGATAAAGACATTCTCAGCCTTTTTATTAAAACCATGTCGTGTGATATTGCCTGATTTGGATTCATAATAGAACAGGCCGTTGTTGGTTAGAAGCCACAGACCTCCTTCATCCTCATAAAGATATGTAACCTCGTTGCTGGAAACATTTGAACCTTCAGACTTGCTAAGATCATACATCTTGAAATATTGATCTTCAGGGCCCTTACCAAATAATCCATCAAAAGTGCAAAGCCAAAGGGTCCCTCGTTTATCCTTGTGAAAATGATGAATGAAAACACTGTCGGCGATTCCGGGTAATCTGATTCTTTCCTTAATTTCAGGAACATGTGAATTGAACAGATAAATGCCGTTGTTAGTGCTTATATAAAATTTGCCAGGTGATATTTCATAAAATGCAAAAAGGATATAGAGAAGATTATTCAGGGAGGTTAGTGGGTAGCTTTTAACTATCCCGGTTTTAAAGTCAATTACATTAATACCACCTTCATTGGTGGCTCCGGTTGTAGATATCCAAATACGTCCATCAGCACTTTCATATACATTATTCGCCCATCCCTGTGTTATTGAATTCTTACTTCCCGGCTCATACCGATACGCATCAAACAAGCTTTTACCGTCATAGCGAAAAAGGCCACCTGAAAAGGTTCCTATCCATAATGATCCAAATGAATCAAAATTCAGTGAAAGAATGCCTGAATTGCGCAGATATTCATTAGCTGACTCATTTATTGAATCAAATAATCCTGTTTCAGGATCAAATGACAGAAGGCCTTTATTAGTGCCAATCCATATTTTACCGTCTGAATCAAGTGCTGTATTCGGGTAATTGTAATTGTATCCTTTACCAGGAGGGTCGTACGATTTGTAAGTTTTAATACTTGCATCGTATTTAAAGACCCTTATGGTATTTGTTATTGCCCAGATATTTCCATTTTTATCGCTGATAATACTGTTAAAGAATTCTTTTTCTGAATTAAGTTCATTTAAAGGAAGCATCACTTTTTCAGGCATTCCGGTTTCAGAGATCCTAAACAATCCATTCAAGCCGAGTATGTAAATGTTACTGTCACGATCAGCAGCACTGTTTATTAAGTTACCGATATTAGAATTGACCTTCTCAATACGGTCGTTTTGTTCATTATAGAATAGGAGTCCGGTTGAGATTCGCTCACCATAGTTTGTGTTTACTCCAAAATATACCCTTCCTGTTTTATCTTCTATAATGGTTGAAATTCCGGGTTCAATATTGGCTGAATGATCAATGAGGTGAGTAAATTTATAGTGTTTAAAAGTTCGTGTTGCCGGATCATATCTATTAAGGAAGGATGGACCGCTGGATATCCAGATAAATCCTTTGCGATCTTCAAAAATCGACCATACATTCAAGCCCCTGAAGGCAGTACTATCATTGGGATTACTATAGAATCGAAGAAATTCCTGACCATCATACTTTGCTAAACCATTTATGGTTCCAATCCAGATGTACCCAAATTGATCAGTGATCAGCTTATATATCTGTGAACTTGGTAATCCGTCAGCTTCAGTATACTGCTTAAGATTCACCGGTACTTGCTGAGCAATTATATGATTCAATGGTATCAATAATGAAGATACCACCATCAGCAAGGACAGCAGACGATTCAATGCAGGCATTTTGCTTGACTATTACCAATATCTTAATCTACTCCTCAAATGCATGAGGGAGAAATGCTTCAGATGGTCAGGTTGCAAAAAGTCAATATCATTCACCTGCTTGCAGGAGATATAAGACTGAAAACAAACAGCTTACTGCATTGATTGTTCAACAGTAAACAGGATAGGTCAGGATGTAATGGTGAGTACTTAAATTTCCTCAAGCTTCAGTTTCCATCTGTCCATTTAATTCAATGATCTTCAGGATAACCTGCGTTGCTTTTTCCATTGATTCGAGTGGAACGAACTCGTGTTTTCCATGAAAGTTATGACCACCGGCAAATATATTAGGGCATGGTAATCCCATATAACTTAATCGTGAGCCATCGGTGCCCCCTCTGATTGGTCGGATGTGTGGTTTTATGCCTAACTCTTCCATGGCACGCTTAGCAGTAGCCACAATATGAAATACCGGTTTAATCTGCTCCTTCATATTGAAGTACTGATCTTTAAGATCGAGAGTGAAAGTACCGGCACCATATCGTTCATTCATGAAATCGACACACTGTTTGATGGTTTTCTTTCTATTTTCAAATATTTCCCTGTTGTGATCTCTTATGATATATTGTATGAAGGCTTTTTCAACAGTACCTTCCATTCTCGTGAGGTGATAGAAACCTTCATAATCCTGCGTATACTCCGGACGTTCAAAAACAGGCAGCAGTGCATTGAATTCCATAGCCATGAGTAAGGCATTCATCATTTTACCTTTAGCGTATCCGGGATGGATATTTTTTCCCTGTATATTGATTTTTGCACCGGCAGCATTGAAGTTCTCATATTCAAGTTCACCAATTTCGCCACCGTCCATTGTATAAGCCCAATCAGCACCAAATTTGCTGACATCAAAATGATCAACTCCTCTGCCGATCTCTTCATCAGGAGTGAAGCCTACTTTTATTGGTCCATGTTTTAGTTCAGGATGACGTACAAGAAACTCAATAGCAGTCATGATTTCAGTAATACCTGCTTTGTCATCTGCACCCAGAAGTGTGGTTCCATCAGTAACTATAAGAGTCTGTCCCTGATACTGCTTCATTTCGGGGAAATCTTTAGGAGAAAGTACCACATTAAGTTCCTGATTTAATGTAATATCTTCACCATTCCAGTTTTCAATAAACCTTGGTTTTATATCGTTACCCGGCATATCGGGACTTGTATCTACATGTGCAATAAAGCCTATAACAGGATGTTCATGACCATTATTTGCCGGCAGAGTTGCCATTACGTAACCGTTTTCATCAATGCTTGCATCAGTCAGCCCCAGATTGAACAGCTCATCCTTAAGCATTCTTAGTAAAACCAGCTGTTTATCGGTACTGGGACAGGTTTCTGAATTTTCATTGCTTTGCGTATCCAGGCTGATATACCTGAGAAAGCGATTTTTAATTTCTTCTTTCATAATAATTATAATGACTTTTTACTCTTCCTTTTTTGCCCTCATGATTTCCCAAATCATATATCCGCACAGCACCATGAACATTCCAAGGGCAAGAATTTCGGCAGTATGGCTGGCAAACCATGTTTCATTTACATAATTAATATTGCCAAAGCGTAGCATAGCACTTACCACTCCCATCAATGCACCACCTGCAATGAATCCTGATGCAATAAGAGTCCCACGCTCACGACGTGCATTGTTTAGAGTAGCATCCTTTGACCTTGAACTAACAAACCAGGCGATAATACCACCAACGAGTAACGGAGTATTAAGTTCAAGAGGAATAAACATACCAAGTGAAAATGCCAATGCAGGCACACCAATCATTGTTAAAATAAGTGCGAGGAATGCACCACCAGTATATAATAACCAAGGTGCTGCTTTTCCCGACATCATAGGTTCAATCACAGCTGCCATAGCATTTGCCTGAGGGGCTACAAGAGCATTGGGGCCTGAAAATCCGTATGTTTTATTTAATATCATTATAACACCGCCTACAGTAGCTGCCGATACTAAGGTGCCCAGGAATTTCCAGGTTTGCTGCTTATAAGGTGAAGTACCAAGCCAGTAACCAATCTTAAGGTCAGTAATAAAACCTCCTGCCATTGAAAGTGCAGTACAAACAACACCACCTATGATGAGTGCTGCAACCATACCTGCAGTACCTGATAGGCCTGCTGAAACCATTACCAGCGAGGTGATGATCAAAGTCATTAAAGTCATACCCGATACTGGATTAGTACCAACGATTGCAATAGCATTAGCCGCAACTGTTGTGAACAGAAATGCGATAAGCATCACAATAAATAACGCAATCAGTGCCTGACCAAGATTGTGAATAACACCAAACTGGAAGAAAATAAAGATCACAATTGCAGTCAATAGTATTCCACCAAGAATGATCTTCATTGAAATATCTCTCTGAGTTCTTTTTACTTTAGTCTCAACAGTCTGTTTTCCTAATATTTCTTTAACAGCGAGGCCAAATGCATCCCTTATAATCTTACTTGATCTGATGATTCCGATAATACCGGCCATTGCAATACCGCCTATACCTACCTGACGAATATAACCACGGAAGATTTCTTCAGCTGACATATCGGCCAGTAGTTTAGTCATGTTTGCACCCACTGCTATTGTTTGGCCTTCAGCGAAGTGTGAAACTATAGGAATGAGAACAAACCAGCTGACGAATGAGCCTGCACAAATTATGGCAGCGTATTTAAGACCAATAATATAGCCAAGCCCGGTAACTGCGGCACCTATGTTCATTTTGAATACTATCTTGTATTTATCTGCAAGCATTTCACCTGCGGGGATTACCCTGGTAGTGAATACTTCACTCCACCAGCCAAAAGTTGCAATGATAAAATCATAAATACCTCCAACTAAACCGGCCACCAAAAGTAGCTTAGCCTGGTTGCCTCCTTTTTCACCGGAGACAAGCACTTCAGTTGTAGCTGTAGCCTCAGGGAAAGGATATTTACCATGCATATCCGAAACGAAATATTTACGGAATGGGATGAGAAAGAGAATTCCCAAAAAACCACCTAATAATGAAGAGAGGAAAACCTGGTAAAAGTGTGCTTCCAGATTAAGGATATAAAGTGCCGGAAGAGTAAAAATAGCGCCTGCTACGATTACACCTGAACTGGCACCGATTGATTGGATAATTACATTTTCACCTAATGAATTCTTCCTTTTTGTTGCAGTTGAAAGACCAACAGCAATTATGGCAATAGGAATTGCCGCTTCAAATACCTGCCCAATTTTCAATCCCAGATAAGCTGCAGCAGCTGAAAATATCACTGCCATAATCAATCCGGTGGAAACCGAACGGAAATTAACTTCAGGATAGCTCTTTTCAGGTGGCATGATGGGTTTGTACTCTTCTCCTTCTTTTAGCTCTGTATAAGCATTCTCCGGTAGTCCCTTGATTTCTTGTTTATGCTCTGACATAGTTTGTTGTTTTGGTTATCACAAATGTAGAAAAAGCATGCAAATAGGAGATGATGCCTGGAGATAATTTATTTAAGTGTGTAAAAAAGCAACTAATTGATTCTAATACCGTCTTTTGATTTGTATTAATTTGCCTCACATATTTTTATAGGAAATTAATAGGTGTCAATAAAAAAATGGATATCTTTGAGGTCAAGCAAATTATGTGAATTTACCTTTCACGAATAACAATGAAAAAGACGCTTATCATACTAACATTTCTCTTGACATCTCTGCATTCATTTCCTCAAAATGAAGCACTTTCTTGGTTTTTTGGCGATAAAATATTTTTGGATTTCAAGGGAGGTGGTGATCCGGCGCAAGGGGCACCAACTGCAATGAACGCCATGAAAGGTAGTATCTGTATGTCCGACAGAGTTACCGGCGAGCCGCTGTTTTACAGTAATGGGTCAACTGTGTGGACTAAAAATCATACACCAATGCCAAATGGTGTTGGTCTTTATGGTAGTGGAACTTACCAACAACCTGGAATTGCATTCCCCGTACCTGGGTCATCTACTCAGTATTATATCGTTACCCTTGGGAGTGGAGCAAACCGTGGTGCTTACTATTCAGTTGTTGATATGACTATGAACGGTGGACTCGGGAATGTAGTTTTAAATAAGAAAAATATACAAATACTTCCTGATGACCTTCAAGGTTGTATTATGGCATATCAACACCCTAATCATAAGTCGTACTGGCTTGTATTCAGAACATTAAGAGCCCCGAATAATTTTAATAAACTTCTGGTTTATCTTGTCAGTGAAAAGGGTTTTAAATTTCATTCCGAGACAGATTGCTTGTCAAATTATGGAGAAAACGAGTATGCATACTCTAAATTTAGCCCTAACGGCAAACATTATATTTTTACCTCATACAATTACCACCCAATGCAGCCGAGGTCATATGAATACTATGAATTCGACCCGGTATTTGGCAATTTTACTGATCAAAAGTTCATGTTCAGGGCATTTTCTAATAAGCCGGGCTCTACTGTAGTTGAACATAAGAGTAATGGTATTGAGTTCTCAGCTAATTCAAGGTATTTATATACAACTGTACAGGCTGTTGATAAGACAGTATATCTCAAGCAGTTTGACATGGCGAAGATGGTTGATAATATAACCTTCGAAAATAATGTTGTTGATTTAGCCGAAATCCCTGATACCATGAATAAATGGGGTCATATGCAATTAGCAAGGGATGGGAAGATTTATATTGCTCATGGGTATAATAAAGATAATACACACCTTTCAAGAATATTCTATCCTTACAAAGCAGGTGAAAATTGTAATGTGCAACCATCTGAAATAGATCTGAGACTTGGAACCGGAAGTACATTTGGTATGCCTGTTATTGTACCTTCATTTCTTAACAGATTCGATTGGATAGGCAATTGTTATCCTGATAGCACTTATTTCAGGTCACAGTTTATACCTACTCCTATGAAAATAACATGGGATTTCGGGGATGGAAGCCCACTAGCTTATGGCCTGAATCCGGTTCATAAATATGATAAACCAGGGACCTATATAGTACAGGCTATTGCTGAATACTCGAGAGACATGGAGATGATTACCAGAGAGATTCATATTGTGAATAAACCATTTGTCAATTTCGTACCCGATCCTATGTATGTTTGTCCCGGTCAAACTATTGAATTATCTGTAATGACTACCGGTGACATTACATGGTTTAATGGTGATACAACCAACACTGTTATAGTAGGTGCAGGTAATGATTATTGGGTGAAGGCTGAAAACTATTTTGGATGTGTTGCAACTGATACTGTTGATGTTTTGGAATATTTGGCTCCTGCAGTTGATAATTCAAATCTTGATATTTTCCCGACTACCTGTGCGGGTAACACAGGTTACATACATGGAATAGATCTCAATGGGGCAGGACCTTTTACTTATACATGGAAAGATGCTTCAGGGACTGTGATTTATACTGGTCCAAATGTAGATTTGGATAATGTAGCAGAAGGTACTTATACACTATCAGTCACTGATAGCCATGGCTGTCCATGGACAATACAAACTTACACTGTTGCATCTATTGGTAACGACTTTGTTGATAAGGTTGAACCCTCACCGGCCTACTGCAGCTATCCCAATGGATCCGTCAGAGTAACTCCTGATCCCCGCTTTTCAGGAGCAGTAGAGTACTCACTCGATAATGGTCCATGGGGAGCAGATTCTCTCTTCAAAGATCTAAATCCCGGATGGTATAATGTGAAAGTCAGGGTTACAGCCAATCCATCTTGTATAAAAGATATGGGAATGTGGGAAGTTAAGGAGTATCCTAGTCCGGTTATAGAATCAGCTAATACAACCTATGAACTTGATGATAACAAAGACGGTAGTTTAGAAATTATAGTACCGGGAGTTGATCTTATGTACACAATCACAGGTCCTTCCGGTACATTAGGCCCGCAATCATCACCTTTATTTACCGGCCTTGAATCAGGCACTTATACTTGTACCGTTTATACTACCCTTCCCAACGGAATACAATGTACTTCTGATCCATACATAGCTGAGGTTCCACAGGAATATTCAGTCATGGTAACAGGTGCCTTAACTGCCGGCCCCCCTGTTTGTATAGGTGAAACTATTACTGCTAACCTGAAGATACATAATTTCCATGGGCTGGTCCATTTTAAGACTTCTCTTACATTCGATAAGTCAAGGCTGGAATGTCAGTCAGCTTACTTAAATCTTAATCCTGCATTGGGTACTGTTATATATGATGTAGATAATGCAGCCGGAACACTTGATGTAATTTGGGATAGTCCGACTCCGCTTGAATTAGCCGATACTGTCCATATATTGACCATTCAATTCACGGCAATCAAATCAGGAAATGCTGCGGTTGATTGGATTCAAACGGATGTTGAACTTGTGAGTGGAGTTGAATTCCACATATTGCCCAACTTCCCATTCATTCCAACTATGCTACATATATTTACTAGTCCACAGGTGAGTGTATTGGATGATGAAGTATGTGATGGATCTTCTATTACCCTGACTGCATCAGTGAATCCGCCTGGAACATATAATTATACCTGGACATTACCTGATGGCTCGCATAATACTTCAAGCTCACTTACATTGACTAATGTTACAACTGACGATGAAGGAGTCTATAGTCTGAGAATAAGCGACATTAACACATGTACTGATGATTCGGAAATGTTTTTAAGAATACTTCCACTGCCTGATGCAGGTTTTAGAGATACAATTGAGTACTATGAAGTGGAAGAATTTCTGCAGGCAACAGAAGGTTATGACTCTTATTTATGGAATACAGGTGAAACTACATCAGGTATATGGGTTCGGGAAGATGGAATGTATATTGTTCAAATAACTGATTACAAGGGCTGCGTTTCAGTTGATTCAATTAAGTACCTAAGTCTTGAGTTAGCACCATTCTGGTTTTATGTACCTTCAGCATTCACACCTAATGATGATGGTATAAATGATTATTTCAGACCATATACACACGTTGAACAGATTAAAAAATTTAGTCTGAAAATCTTTGACAGGTGGGGGCAACTAATATTCAATACCACTGATGTAGAGAAGGGATGGGATGGCAGAATTAATGGAAACAGAGTTTCAAATGGAATTTACCTATGGGAAATGGTTTACAGACAACTTAATGAACCTTTGGTAAAAATAAGTGGCCATGTTACTATGATCTATTAAAAACGATAGCAAAGAATTATTAAGTAATTAGGGTTAAGTTTATTTAATAAGATAATAAGAGTTGCTGTGAAAACTTCCAGTGAGTACGACTAGAATTCTCGTTTACTGTTAGTTTATATTTGACTCCCGGTTAATAACCAAAATAAAAAGGGCAGAATCAAAGCGATTCTGCCCTTGCACATCAAACATTAAGCTGAGTTAAACTGTAGCAACTATATCCCACACAAAGGCCCTTACGCCGACCTCGAGGTTTATCTCATCCATTTTCCGAACATTAGCTAACAAACTTTCCACCAAATCATCAGGTATAACTGTCATAACTGCTGAGTTCATCTCAGGCCAGGTATGAGTTCCCATTCGTGGTTCTCCTGTGTTAGTGCCTCTGCCCTGAACATCAGTCCACCATGTATATCCTCTTATTTCCATCGTATCAAGCAAATACTCTACTCTTTCAGTGTTTGCCTGGTTAAATACTATAAATACTGCTTTCATGTTAAGATTAATTATAGGTGATGAACTCAATCTGTTTGGTAATTTTCTTTTTCTTGTTACGCTCCCCGCTTTTACCCATAACACCATACATTACAGGTACTATAATCATTGTAACGACTGTTGAGAACACCAAACCACCAATTACGGTTATACCCATCGGTCTCCAGAGTTCAGAACCCTCACCTGTACTCAATGCCAGCGGTAGCATACCTAATATAGTCGTAAGTGCAGTCATCAGTACGGGCCTGAGTCGTGATCTTCCTGATAATGTGATAGCCTCATTTAAAGCATATCCTCTATCACGCATCAGATTGATGAAATCGACAAGTACAATACCGTTTTTGACCACAATACCAATCAGAAGTACCGCTCCAAGTGCTGCTACCATACTCAAAGTTGTTCCCGTAATAAACAACCCGATAGCCACACCACTAAATGCAAACGGGATTGAGAGCATGATTATAAACGGCATCTTAAATGACTCAAATTGTGATGCCATAACAATATATACGAGTATCAAACTTACCAGCATCAGCAACCCTATGTCACCAAATGCTTCCTGCTGATCTTCGTATGCACCACCAATATGAATCATTACCGACTGAGGTATTTTCACATCTTTAAGGGCACCATTAATCTCATTGGCAAGATCACCCAGAGGTACACCATTTGGTTTGGCTGTTACGGTAACCAAACGTTCTTTCCTCTTATGCTGAATTGAAGGTGGTCCCCAATATTCCTGAATAGAGGCTAATTCTTTCAGTTTAATCCTTTGTCCTGAAGGTGTTGGAATTGTTACTTCCTCAAGATCACTGATAGAATTACGTGATTCCTCAGTTAATCGAACCTTAATATCATATTCATCACCCTCTTCCTTGAATTTTGAAGCACGAAGTCCGCTCACTCTATTGTAGATCATCTGCGACACCATTGCTGTGTTGAGACCATGTGAAGCGAGCTTTTCCCTGTCGAGCTTGATTTGTAGTTCAGGCTTATCTTTCTTACGACTGATCATAACATCCGAAGCACCTTTCAAATCACTCACTTTTTGTTTGATTTGCTCCGCCAAAGCGTTAGTCACATCGAAATCATAACCATATATTTCAACATCAACTGTATTTGAACTACCTCCAAATCCCTGGGATGAAGTTGTAACATTATAAGTAACTATTTCAGGAATCTTTGCCAGTTGTTGTCTAAAATCTGCAGCAATTTCAAACACCGATCTTGCACGTTCATCTCTGTCTTTAAGTCTTGCCATGATGTTAATGACATTCGAACCTGTGGTACTAAATAGTGAGAACATACTTCCTTCATCATCAGCACCTGCCGAAACTGAGGTTAAAGTAACTTCGGGATATCTCTCATCTACAATACCCTCTATTTGGCGAGCTATTTTCATTGTCTCTTCAACTCTTGTACCGGTCTGCAACTCTATTGCAGCAGAGAATCGGCTTTCATCACTTTCAGGCATAAAGTCAGTTCCTATTACACCGAATAAAGCCATTGATGAGATAAAGATTGCAATTGCTAACCCTACTACCAACTTTTTATGATGAAGTGACCATTCAAGAGTTTTTACATAGATATTATCTAGTTTGTTAAGGAGAGGTTCAATTGTCCTTGAATGACTAAACCAATGTTCCTTCTTGGTTAACTTGTTAAAGCCAAGCAATTTTGAAGAAAGCATAGGTGTAAGTGTAATAGCAGCAATAGTGGAGGCAATGATTGTGATCGACACAATCCATCCTAACTGATTGAACATAACACCTGTCATACCGGATACAAGTGTAAGAGGCATAAATACAGCAACTACAACAAGTGTTGTAACAATAACTGCTAACCATACTTCATTGGTTGCATAAATTGCAGCTTCTCGTGGACTTGCACCTCTTTCTATATGTTTAGTGATATTCTCCAATACCACAATGGCATCATCAACCACCATACCTATAGCTATTGAAAGCGAAGTAAGTGAGATGATGTTTATTGAATTGCCTGTTGCAAACAGATAGATAAAAGCACAAATCAATGAAATAGGAATTGTAAGCATGATGATGAACGTTGAGCGCCAACGCCCCAGAAACATGATTACAACCAACACTACAAAGATGAAAGCCCACATCAGAGTTTCAGAAAGATTGTTGATTGACCCTTTAATAAACTCTGATGAGTCGTAAATCTCCTCTATCTTGACATCAGGAGGAAGATCTTTCTTTAGAATTTCAAGATTTTCTTTAATATCCTTGGCAACTTTAACAGTGTTGGCACCTGATTGCTTCATTACAAACAAGCGTAAACCTGTTTTACCATTGATTTTTTCATCGAGTGAGACATCCTTCAATGAATCTCTTACAGTAGCCACATCCCTCAAGTAAATAGCATTACCACCATAATTGCCGACAACGAGATTACTTAGATTATCACTATCGCTAAATTCGCCTTGTATCCTGAGCTGATAATCCATCAAACCCATTTTCACATTTCCCGAAGGCATGTTTAAATTCTCAGCTCCAATAACGCTGCCAATCTGTTCAACAGTTAGGTTAAAGGCATCAAGTTTATTGGGATCAGCATCCACATAGATAACCCTTTTGGGAGCACCCATCATAGCAACTGACCCAACGCCATCAACACGATTGAGCGGATTAACCAGCTTTTCATCAAGCAATTTCTCAAGGCCTGAATAGCTCTCCTCAGCTGTTACAGCATAAAAGAGGATAGGCATCATGTTAGTGCTGAATTTGAAGATAGTAGGACGGTCAACCTCGTCAGGCAGATAATCTAAAGTTTGGTCAATTACATTTCTGATATCATTGGCAGCCTCATCCAAATTTGATTCCCATTCAAACTGAAGCATTACAACCGATAGATTGTCAGTTGATGTAGAGGTTATCTGGTCAAGGTTATCAATTGAGTTAAGTGCGTCTTCCAGGTTCTTTGTAATATTGGCCTCAACATCAGCTGCATTGGCCCCCGGGTATGTTGTCATTACCGAAATAATTGGTGGCTCTATCTCCGGATAGAGGTCAACCGGCATCTTCATCAGCGAATAAATACCAATTACAACAACACCTACGAAGAGCATCGTAACAGTAATTGGCTTATTGACTGAACTCTTAAATATACTCATGAGTTAAAATCTTTTCAGTTAGTTAATTTATGTTAGCTGGTGCAGAGGTTACTTAACTACCTGTACTTTCATTCCGTCAAGTAATCGAGCTTGTCCACTAATTATAATATTATCACCTTTTTGTAGCTTATCGGAAATAACCTCTACATTATCATTGTAGCGTTGTCCCAATGTTACAGTTACACGGTGAGCAACTCCGTCTTTCTCAACAAAGAGATATCTCTCGTTCGATCCCTGCATCTTCAAAACTGCAAGTGCAGGTAACAAAAGCGCTTCAGTTTCACCCGGACTGAGTGTTACTCTTGCAAACATTCCCGGACGAAGCATTCCTGAATGGTTATCAATTGTGATTTCAACCTGGAAAGTACGGCTGGTAGGATTGATTGTTGGATAAACCAATGTTATCCTTCCTTGAAACTGTTTACCGGGATAGATATCTGATGTCAGTGTAGCAGGCATTCCGGCTTTTATAACAGGAAAGTAATTCTCGGTCATTGATACGACTGCTTTCAGCTTATCGATCTGAACAAGCGATAGTATTGCTGCTTTTCCGGCTGCCGTATTAGGTACCGAAGCATACATTTCACCTGCTTCAAAATATTTACCTGATACTATTCCATTAAAAGGTGCTACCAGTTTTGTATTTTCCCTGAGGAATTCGACATTCGATTTTGCAATCTCATATTGTGTCATAAACTGGTCGTATTGCTGTTGAGCAATGCTGCCAACCTTCTGGAGTGTATCAAAGCGTTTATAATCAGTAGCAAGGTTTTTTAACTGTATTTCGGCCTGGTGTAGCTGGGTACGATCCATCTGCACTAATAATTGTCCTTTTGTAATACGGTCTCCTGCTTCTACACTTATCATATCAATTCGTCCCGGAGTTGCCGGAGCAAGGTGTATTTCTTCAAATGGTTGAAGTGTTGATTGATATTCAACTGTATGTGAGACTGTCTGTGTATTCAATTGAACCACTTTTACCATTTCAATCTTCTCTTCAGTGGTAGTAGTTGTGGTTTTCTTATCATCCTTGTTGCAGGACGCTACCGAAATAGCCAATACTATGACGGTATAAAAAAGTTGTTTCATTGCTTATGGTTGGTTTTATTGTGATTAATTGGCTGTAACGTAAATTTTCTCTAATTGCAATCTTGCATCCAGCAATTGCAGGGCAGCGCTGATGTAGTCAGTTTCAGCTTTAACATAATTGTTATCGGCTGTTATAAGATCAAGTCCTGAAATGATACCCTGTTCATACTTGAACTTTAGACTACTGTATACCCTGCGCGAAACTTCAATATTCGATTTCTGATTATTGAATGTTTCCATCGCATTGATGAGATTAAACCTTAGCTGTTTTTCTTGTATCCTTAACTGGTCACTAACCAGCTCTTTCTGGTTTTGCATAGTTTTGAGATCAATAAACGCTTGTTTTGTTTGAGCACTTCTCAATCCGCTTGAAAATACCGGTATGCTCATCTGTAAACCGATAACGTTAGCAGGCGACATATCGAAGTTTGGCTTCATGATCTTATAGGTATATGAATAATACCCTGCAATACTGGGTAATGCAGCTGATTTCCTGAGATCAACCATCTTTTTGCTGATATTGACCTGTTGATCCATCATTTTGAAATCCAGGTTATTCTCCAGTTTTAGTGATTGGGCTAAAGAAGCTTCGGCACTTGTCTGGTTTAGAATTGTCTCAAGATCTTCAGTTAAAACCAATTCAGTATTGATGTCGGTTCCAAGCTGAAGTCTAAGCATATTGGTTGCCAGTTCCAACTGCCTTTGCGATGCATTTACGGCATTCTGAACTGTGTTTACCTGTATTTGCAACTGGTCAACATCATTTTTCTCTATAATACCTACACCTGCCAGCATATCTGTCTTCTTATAGAGATCCTTAAGGTTCACCAGATTCTGTTCCAATCTTTTATTCAATTCGTGCGAGATCAGGACAAGATAATATCCATTGGTAACCTGTGTGCGGATATCCGATTCGGATTTCTTGAGGTTCAGTTGACTTAGTTCTTTATAGAGCTTGGCAGTTTGCACTCCCACTATGTAACTACCGTTGAAAATAAGTTGTGTAACCTGCACATTAAGGTTACTGGTCGGTTCTATTGGAATTTTGGTAGCAGGTGCATCAGGACTAAACTGGATTGATATGTCGGCTCCCAAAGCGTTTGTATAATCAACTGTAGCATTTACCTGCGGTAAGCCGTTTGCAATAGCTTCCCGTAGTCCCTGTTGTGCTTTATCAACAGCAAGACCTGAATTTATGAAGGTCTTGTTGTATTTTAGCGCATGGTCAACTGCCTGCTGAACTGAAAGTTCAAGCTTCTGTTGCGCGAAGACTGCTGTATTGATAAGCATCAATAGTGTAAGCAGCCAGGTTAATTTTAGTTTCATTGCTTTCTTTAAATTGTGATGTTTCGTTAATAGGTTACTTAGTCTTTGTATTAGGTTATTCTGATTTCTCTTCATTTAAATGTTTAAAGTGTTTATCCATTAATGCCAGTCCTTTCTTAGAGCAAAGACCTCTGAAGTATGGTATGAAGATATTATGAAGAACATCAGTTTTCCCCAGGTTCAAACCTTTTAGTCGTTCGCTGGTGTGTAACATGCTAATCATTTCATGCATGAACATATCCACTATTTCTATCCTCAGGTTACTTAATAACACTCCCTGTTCAATGCCTTTTTTGAGGAAAATGAATCCGGCAGATAACTCAGCCAGTTTCTCATGATCATAGAAAAGTTCATTTATCTTAGGTAGGTACTTTTGCATGTCATTCATAAAAATGGGTGAAAGTTCTTCCCTCTTATCACGTTCAGTTTCAATTACTCTCAAAAGGGCTTCAATAATGTTATCGGTGTTACCGATAAGCTCTATCATATTCTGATTGTGCTTTATTATCATGTCCTTTATAACAGCAATAACCAGGTCGTCTTTGTCCTTAAAAAGCTCGTAAACAGTTCTTTTGGATACTCCTGCTGCCTGGGATATGCTGTCCATTGTAACATTTTTCACACCGGCTAGCATAAAAGCATCAAAAGCAGCACTGATAATTTTTTCTTCCGCAGTCATGTAATTTTTATTTCGTGGTGCAAAACTATAAAACTAATTTGGTTTTCTGGTTTCCTGAGAGAAAAAATTTACAATTATTTAACATTGGGGGGATTACTAAATCTAAAAAGAGGCTGTCTTAAATCTTCAGCAGCGGTTGGAATGAAGAAGTTTTGATTGAAGATGTATGTACTGTTATGTTATTAACTACACATTGAGTCCACATGAACTCCACATGAACTCCACATAAGTACACATTTTAGTACAGGTAATGTTTAATTAATGTACAATATATGTACAATCTTAAATTTGCAATTACGACAAAAAATGAGGCCGTCTTTTTAAGACAGCCTCTTGTTCAGCTAAAAATGTATTTACCTCTTTTACAGGAATGTTAACACCGGAAATAAATTAGATTGTAATATACTTTAACCTAATTTTTTAAAAGATTTTTCAGACACCCTGTGTTCAGATGATACCGTGCATTGTCCAAATCTCGAGAGAATCTTCTTTAAATCACTACTGATGTTGTGATTGTATTTAATGAAGGATTATTTAGCCAATTTTAGTGTAGCTGTCACAGGCAGATGATCGGAAAGGAATTTACCTGTAGAGCGAAAGTCGGTTATCGTGTGTTTAAGCACTTCAAAATGTTCTGATGCAAAAATAAAGTCAATCAAATCAGTATCCTTATAATCAGGATTAAAAGTAACCCACGAAAAATCAGGACCTGATTTTTCTTTTGATCTTATTCGAGTGTTAGTCAGCACATACTCATTTTCCGGAAAGGTTATTATCCTGTATGGCCGTGTATTATTATTGACATTAAAATCACCCATCAGGATTACGGGAAGTCGGTTTGAAAGCTGATTGATTTTATTAATGATTAGCAGAGCACTTTCATTTCTTGCAGAATCTCCCATATGGTCAAAATGAGTGTTGAAGACCATAAAATGCTCACCACTTTTTTTATGCTTAAACTCAATCCATGTACAGAGTCGGTTACAAGCAGCATCCCAACCACGACTACCGGCAATATCAGGAGTTTCAGATAACCAGAATACTCCCCATCTTACCACTTTTAGATTAGCCTTTTTATAGAAGATTGAATTGTATTCACCTTTATCTTTCCCATCATCCCTTCCAACACCTAAACCCTTATAACCTTTAAGAGTTCTATTGAAATCTTTTACCTGGTTTCCTAAAGCTTCCTGAACTCCCAATACATCAATATTCTGCTTAAGCACCTCAGCTACTACACCTGCTTTTCTGTTATCCCAACGGTTTACACCATCGTCAGGTGTATCCAGTCTGATGTTCCACGTCATTACACGCAAAGTATTATCCTGAGAATAAGAATTCATAGAAATCAAAAGACAAGTAAGAGCAATGATGATAAAATTGATCAATAGTTTCATGAACAGTTATTTTACTAGGATAAAGATAGTGAAAATTATTCCAATAGATGGAGATATAACTGGAATTGTAGAATATCTTTCTTCTTTTCTATAAGTTGAGAACTAATCATATTTTTGGTTGTCAAAAATTTATAACAACCATATATTTGAGGTTCCTGAATTAACATCTAATATGGGCAAATAAGTACTACACTAGCTATTTAGGGATAAGACTGAAATATAAATCAACAACCTGTATTTTAATTAACAGAAAGTGTTAATTAAATTGTGAATTTACTAAAATGGATATTATCTTTGCCAACAAGAAATTAGAAAAATTCGCGAATGATATTAAATTGGCAGAACGTAAATTGGGTTATAACCAAGCTATACTATTGCATAAAAGAATAAACGATTTCTATGATGCTGAAAATTTTTCAGTTTTACTCGATTTACCTGGTCATCACCACCCTTTAACGGAAAATAGAAGCGGTCAATGGGCTTGTAATCTGGTACAACCTTCAAGATTAGTATACGAGCCGGTTATACAGGCAGAGGTTGGTAATAAAGAGGGTATATTTAATTTAACTCAGTTTGAAAAAGTTTCTATTGTAGGAATTATTGATTATCACGATAAAAAGACAAGAAGATAACATTATGGAAACTAAACAATATATACCTGCAATTGTATTTCACCCTGCTGAAACACTTCGTGAAAAACTCGAAGAAATGGGGATGGGAATCAAAGAGTTTGCATTAAGAACCGGCAAACCTGAAAAAACTATCATTGCTGTTTTAAACGAAGAAAGCTCTTTGACGCCTGAAATGGCTGTACTTTTTGAAAAAGTAACGAATATTCCAGCTAATTTTTGGATCAATAAACAAGCAAGATATAATGAATATATAGCACGTAAAAGACATAATGAATCAATTGCTGAAGGAGAAAAATGGGCAAATGAGTTCCCTTATGCTGAAATGGCCAAATATAAATGGGTACCCTCAACAAGGAATAAGCAGGAAAGAACTATAAACCTTTTAAACTACTTTGGCGTCGCCTCACACCAAGCATGGGAAAAGCTTTATATGCAATCTAAACTCAAAGTTGCAGCATATACTTCTTTAAAAAACACACACGAACCGCATGCAATTTCAGCATGGTTAAGACAAGGTGAATTACAAGCCAGGAACGTAACAATCTCCTCATTTGACCTTAATAAGTTAAAAGGTAATATACCTTCCATGAAGAAACTAATGGTAGAACAGCCTGCTGATTTCTTTAAACAATTGCAACAATTATGTTTCGAGGCAGGAATTATATTATTATTCACGCCTATGTTGCCAAAAGTTCCACTAAGTGGTTCAACAAGGTGGATAAACGAAAACCCTTTAATCCAACTCACTGCCCGTTACAAGCAAAACGACCGATTCTGGTTTACTTTTTTCCATGAGTTGGGACATGTTACATTGCATGGTAAAAAATACATCTCGCTTGAAAATATTGACTTTGCAGCTGCCGATCCAAAAAAAGAGCAGGAAGCAAACGATTTTGCAGTAAAACATACTTTTTCATCAGAACAACAAGATAAATTTTTAAGCGAAAATCCACATTCAATTACATCAGAAGATATTATTAAATATGCTTGTGAGTTTAATACTCATCCGGCAATGATTATTGGAAGGCTTCAACATCTGGGACTAATTCATTTTAGTATTGGGCGGGAATTTATTCTACCGGTAAATTTAACTTCTGACAATTGAAAGTTCAAGATACCTTTTTCTTAAATGCGCATTGCTGTTAAAATAAAAAAAGCAGGTTGCCTTTTATGAGACAACCTGAATAAAAACCTGAATCAGCCAATGCCCCCAATGGCTTTTTCAGTGAATTGAGTATTTTAGACTACGCCCATATATGTTATACATAGATGCAGTTTTTTAGATAAAAGCTGTTCCTATAACTCATTTAACGAAGAATTGTTTGAAGTGATTCAATAAAATTTGATTAGTAGGTGAGCATTTTTTCCAGATGCTCCGAGATATTCCTTGGTATGATCATTTCTATGCAGATTTGCAGTTGAATTGCTGATTTACATAAAATAGTCAATAATTACCAGAAATTTAAGCCTAACTTTTTGAGGTAAGATTCACTCATGATTCTGAACAGAACATTATAGTGAACTGACTCACAATCCACCATTTATCATTCATAATTCACTATTAAATTTTTCGTACTTTTGCACCTCTTTATAAAAAATGGAATAGGAGTTTTAATGAAGCGATATCCTGAATATAAGCAGCTTAACCTTCCTCAACTGAGTAAGGACATTCTTAAACTATGGGATGAGGAAGATTTGTTTAAAAAGAGTCTCGAGATCAGAAAAGATAACGAGCCTTTCATATTTTACGAAGGTCCCCCATCTGCTAATGGAATACCCGGCATTCACCACGTAATGGCCAGGGCTATCAAGGATATTTTCTGCCGATACAAGACCATGAAAGGGTATCTTGTAAATCGTAAAGCAGGTTGGGATACTCATGGACTTCCAATTGAGATCTCGGTAGAAAAGACTCTTGGCATTACTAAAGAGGATATCGGAAAGAAGATTTCTGTTGAAGAATATAATAAGGCTTGCCGTAAGGAAGTAATGAAATATAAGGATATGTGGGATGACCTGACCGTTAAAATCGGTTATTGGGTTGACCTTGACCATCCTTACATAACTTTCGACAATAAGTACATGGAAACCCTGTGGTTTCTGTTGCACAAGCTTTATGAGAAAGGACTGCTTTACAAGGGATACACTATCCAACCATTTTCGCCGGCCGCAGGTACCGGTTTGAGTACGCATGAGCTTAACCAGCCGGGATGCTACAGGATGGTGAAGGACAATACTCTGGTGGCTCAGTTTAAGATCATTAAGAATGAGAAATCAGAGTTCCTGTTTAATGATATTCATGGTGAACTCTTTTTTTTAGCCTGGACTACAACGCCGTGGACTCTACCAAGTAATACTGCTCTTGCTGTTGGAAAAAACGTTGAGTATGTGAAGGTTAAAACCTTTAACCCATACACCTTTGAGCCGGTAACCGTTATTTTGGCAAAGGATCTTGTTGGAAGGTATTTCCCCGAAAAGAATGCTGAGCTGAAACTTGAAGAGTATGAAAAAGGCGGGAAGAATATACCTTTTGTAGTTGAAGATACCTATAAAGGTTCAGAACTTGACGG
>JAEZNO010000019.1 GCA_023441805.1 Bacteroidota bacterium | reverse complement strand
TGTTACTTAAAGGTTAGATTTGTTTATTAAGGAACCGCCGTATACGTGAACCGTACGTACGGTGGTGTGAGAGGTCGGAAAATAAAATAGGAGGAAAACTATTTTATTTTCCTCCTACTCGATTAGTAAAATGAGTTAACAGTAACAAGAATGTCGGAACTTGTTACTGTGAAATGACAACATCGAATAAATAGTAGTAGACTTAAGCTAGGCTTAAGCTATTCTTCCGGTTGGTACAAAAGTTCCATTAACATCACCTGAACTTGAACCACCCATTTCAGGTACGTTCTTATTAAGAGCAATTCTTCCGGTTGGTACGAAAGTCCCATTAACATCACCAGAGCTTGAACCACCCATTTCAGGTACGTTTTTGCTAAGAGCAATTCTGCCAGTGGGTACGAATGTACCGTTTACATCACCAGAGCTGGATCCACCCATTTCAGGAACATTTTTGGAAACAGCCAGTGAGTTGAGATCATCATAATTCACAGTCCCCTGTAACGATAGGGCCGACATTGAAATAATAGCCATAAAAACAAAGGCTAAGGAAGTGACAAGAATTAAAGAAATTCTTTTCATTGGTACAAGGAGTTAGGGAGTTAGTAAAAAATTACATTTCACATCGCCGAGACAATTTGCCTTGCGGTGTGACCCCTTGTAACCAAATAATACATTTTTCCTTGGGGCAAATATAAGGAAAATATTTGATTTGTCAACAAAAATTTTATCTAAAACAAAAAAAGCTGCCCTTTTTGGACAGCTTTTTACTCAAAACCTCTTAAAATTAGTGAACAACAACGAGTCTCTTCGACTGGTTTATCTTGATATCTCCACTTGTGGTTAGATTATAAAAATATACTCCTTCTTTAAGATCTGAAACCGGTATTTCAATTGTGTGCTGCCCTGAGATCATCTCTTCATTAATAACAGTTTTTACTAATTGTCCGGTCAGGTTATAAATATTCAATTGAGTATGAGAATTACATGGTAGTGTGAAAGATACTCTGGTATAATTATCAGCCGGATTGGGATAACTTTTCTGTAAGTACTCTTCACCAATTGTTGTTAAGAACGGGACTGAAAAACGTGGTGTAACTACTTTACCATTACTTACAAAGTGACTTTTCTCATTAATTGTTAACTTAACATCACCACCATTATATTTCTCATTGGCTGAACCGTTAATAACTATTACAGGATTCTTTGGATTAAGTGAAAATTCACCAACCCAGGTAATCACGATAGTATTGTCCAATACCTTAATATTAGTGAGATCTCCCAGCTGAGAATTAACCTCGTTTATAGTGATTTCTTCAGGATATCCTATAATTAAACCCATTCCGGTGATTTCAGTGAGTGATTGCGCGTTTATTTCTATTGAAAATTCGCGTGAAAACTTCTTTGCAAAATACTCAGTCTCAATTAAAGGATTAGATCTTCCGGTTGGAACAAAAGTACCATTTACGTCACCTGAACTGGATCCACCCATTTCCGGAACATTCTTTTTAGTAGTATTATGCAATATGGTAATTTCCTCAAAAACCCATTTTGGCTCAAATCCTGAATCCCAGTTTGCAATCCACATGTCAGCATCATTCTGGTCAATCACATTATTCTGATCGAGGTCTGCAGCTAACTTTTCAATTTCGGTAGGCTGGTACTCATTATGAATGATTGCCATTATAAGTTCATAATCAGATAATTCCAAACCACCAGCTTTTAAATTGGAATTTATATTTTTAATGGTGTATATTCCTGGTTCAACATCTTTAAAGGTGTATTTGCCATTATGAGCAGTCACTGTTTGTTTAATCAGTGTACCATCCATAAATAGTCCGACTTCAACACCTGCAAGCGGTTTGGTAGGATCCTGGTGGTAACGGACAAATCCTTTAATATCATTACCTGCAAATGTTTTTACTGACATTAAGATTAAAGGGAGGAATGCGATCATTAAAATTGTAGTTCTCTTTTTCATTTTATTAAGGGGTTTGGGATTATGTGTTTCTGTTATTTGCTAAATATTAGAAGTTAGTTATTTTTGCGAGGTTGAGAAGACACCAAATATAGTTGTCACACACAAATCCATAAGTTTCGTTAACGTGTCAAAAGTAAATATTTTCTATTCCAAATTGAAGATTTCTCGCCCTCTTGTGAGTTACCTTTACGCATATTTATCCATTAAACATCAAAAGGTAATACCATCTCCGACATATTTTTAGCATTTTTTTTGGATAGATTTATATTTGAGTGGTAATCAAGCTGTTAAAATGCAATAAAAATTTGTGGTTGTAACAACCAATGCAAAGTGCAAAAAAAAATGGAAAATTTTTTAACAACAGGTATTACCTTTTAGTAAAAAACGGATAAAGTAAACGAACATGATACATTATTCTGATGAAGCAATCATGGAAGGCCTACGACTTCGTAGTGATTACATCATCAAGTATATATATCAGGAATTGTTCCCCATGATCTTGTTCCTGGTGACCAAGAACAATGGGAGTGAAGAAGATGCTGAAGATATTTTTCAAGATAGTCTTTTGATTGTCTTTAAAAAGATCAAGGCAAATGAATTGGATTTAAGTTGTTCTTTTCGTACTTACCTGTATTCAGTAAGCCGAAACCTTTGGTTACAAAAGCTTAACAAAAGGAAACAATTAAACGGTGAATTCAGTGATGTTGAATCTTTTATAACTATGCCCGACTTTGCATTGAACGAAAAGAACCACGAAGAACTTGAAAAATTCAGATTGTATCAACAACACTTCTTATCACTATCGAATGATTGCCAGAAAGTTCTGATGTTATTTATTAAAAAAGTACCATTAAGAGACATTGCATCTGAAATGGGATTTAAAACCGAAAAATACGCAAAAACCAGAAAATATCTCTGTAAGGAAGAGTTAAAGAAGAGAATTATCAATGATCCAAAGTGCCAAAAATTCCTGTCCAATGACTAGAAAACTCAAGTATTCCCGGTATATCGAAAGATTTTTATCCGGGGAAATGAACGAGGATGAACTCCGATGGTTCAGTAAAGAATTGCAATCCAGTTCCGAACTGTCGACTGAGCTCAAGCTTGACAAGGATCTAGATGTCATTCTTCAGGATGAAGATGCCATCGAGCTTCGTCGCAAGCTTATGAGTCTTATGAATGAGAAGAAACAATATAATGCACCCAAAATCATCAAGTTGCAACCGCGTAAATGGCAGCTCGCTGCTGCAGCAGCGATTGCTGTACTTATGATTACCGGTGGCGCTATTTTGTTTACTCAGCAGCGCTCCTACACTCCTGAAAAACTATTCAGCATGTACTATGATTCAGACAGAACTATCGAACTTACACGTTCGGGTAATGCCAATATCGTTGAGGCTGTTTTGAAATTTCAACAAAAAGATTTTCAGGGTGCTTCCCTGTTATTTGCTGAGATTCTTGACAGGGACAGCTCAAATATGGCAGTCTGGTTCTATAATGGAATTTCTTACATCGAAACCGACCGTATCGACGATGCTATAAAATCATTCAGATACATCGTTAACGATAAGAAAAACCTTTATGTTGAACATGCAGAGTGGTACCTCGGATTGTGTTATCTTAAAAACGCGCAAATTGATTTTGCCGTTAATCAGTTTAGTAATATCGCCGCCGATCCAAATAACTATCATAAACTGGAAGCTGTAAAGGTTCTGGAAAAACTTGGACGGCAGTAAACAACCCCCACTTAAAGATCATTGATACAAAAAAGAACCGGATTCATTTCCGGTTTTTTTTTGTCCTTTATTTTCAAACTTTACCCAAGAATTCTCTCCATTACCTTCTATTCTCTGTCTGTTCAATCGACACCCTTTCTTTTTAAAATTTAAAGTGGCTGACATGGGCATGCTTCATTTCTTCTACTATTTACACGCTTTTATTCCTTAAATGCTTGTAGCGCTTAGGGTTACAACCTACGATTACTTCAACATTACCGGTATTCAGCCTGTTTAATGTATGTAACTAACAGTAAATAAGTATGTTGCAAGGCAATTTCATAAGCAGGCTTTTCTTTATACTGATGACTTTTTTAGTTATCACCGTTACTTCTTGTGAAAAGGATAAGGATAACACTGATTTCAACGGAAATGATTCTATTCCAATTGATAATGTTATTGATACTCTTACAGGCTTAGGACATGAAGAAAGTGGCGATTATTCATGGGACCCACAATCTGAAATTGTCATTAATCTTCAGGGAAGTAGTATTTCAAGCAGTTCACCTGATGTTTTGGTTTCCGGTACAATTGCCACTATTCGTAAATCAGGTAACTATAAAATTAATGGTTTGCTAAATAGTGGTGCCATCATTGTCGATGCGTCAAAGAATGACCTGGTACGACTGATTCTTGATAATGTCAATATCCATAATCCTACAGGTCCCGCAATCCTAATTGAGAAGGCTCGCAAAGTAATCGTTCATCTTCCTGAAGGTTCTGAAAATCAACTGTCAGATGGCTCCGTATATTATAATCATGAAGATCCCAATGCAACTTTGTTCAGCAAGTCTGATTTAACTCTGTATGGAACGGGGAAATTGACGGTGAATGCAAATTTTAATGACGGGATTACAGGCAAAGATGGTCTGATCATTAAAAGCGGTATCTATAACGTAAATGCTATAGATGATGGAATCAGAGGCAAAGACTACCTCATAATTCAGCAAGCCGATATTTCGGTTGTTACTGGTGGAGATGGTTTTAAGAGTGATGAGGAGACAAATCCAAAACCCGGAAACATTGTCTTTACTGAATCAAAAATAAATGCCATCACAGGTGGTGACGGTATTTCTGCTGAGGGCAGCATTGCTATTAATAAAGGCTATTACTCAATTATCTCAGGTGGTGGATATGAAACCGACACGTCTTCTCTTTCACAAAAAGGAATAAAAGCAGGTAATCTGGTTGTTCTTAGCCCTGATTCTGTTACTATTGATGCCACAGATCATGCAATTGATACTGATGGATCAGCCGAAATCAGATCTGGTAAGTTCGTTCTTTATACTGCTAGAACAGGAGTCCATACCAATAAGGATATTGTCGTATCAGGTGGTTCAATAAATATTTTACGTTCGGTTGAGGGTTTTGAAAGTAATCGCATGTTTATCTCACAGGCTGAAATTAGAATCACTTCTATTGATGACTGTTTTAGTGCAACGGCAGGCTATGATGTTGATTATGACGATGGAAGCTTAGTTGAAATAAATAGTGGTTATCTTGTGCTTGATTGTATAAATGGTGATGGAATTGATAGTAACGGTGATTTAACCATAGCAGGTGGTACTATAATAATTCATGGTCCTCATTCTGCTCCGGAAGTTACTATTGATCCTAATGGGAAATTTTATATCAATGGAGGTACTATTATCGGATCAGGCACTAATTCTGATTTAATTGAATTTCCTGATACAACTTCACATCAGAACTCCTTGCTTGCTATTTTTAGCAATGAATATCCGAAAGGTACCATTATCCACCTAACCAATAGTAAGGATGATAATATTGTAACTTTTAAACCATCTGATGAGTTTCAATCCATTATATTTAGTTCACCAGGGTTGGTTGAAGGTGAAATTTACAGGATATTCGTAGAAGGATCAGTCGAAGGAAATGAGAAGGACGGATTATTTGATGGTATTTATACCCAGGGAGTACTAATAACAGAATTCACTCTTACAGGAAAAGTAACGGTGCTTTCTAATCTAAGTTGATTGTTTGTAATATTTTTTTGTAATTTTGCAAACCATTCGGGGTGTGGCGCAGTTGGCTAGCGTACTTGCATGGGGTGCAAGTGGTCGTCAGTTCGAGTCTGACCACTCCGACTTTGACCATCGTGAAACCCTTGATAAACAAGGGTTTTACCATTTTTGGTAAAATGGGTTGGTAAAAAAATTTTAGCTTAAGCAGGCTGAGATGTCTTTCCGAATTCATTTTTAACATTTTTTAACAATTATTTATTTAACTCGCCAGAGGTTCTGCTTAGCTGATACAGTTCAGCAGATTATTTTATACGACCCCTTAAATTTTTTCAGAAAAAAATTTTCTATTACTACTAATTATACTTATATTATTGTTATTACGAAGCACTCACACCTTCTGAAAGCCTTATGGCAGTAAGGGCGTAGAAGTTTTTTTAAAATTCCATAGGTCGAAATCAACCTATGGAATCATTCCATAGGTTGAAATCAACCTATGACCTTTCTAAGATTTTGATAAAGAGTGCATTACTGTATTCCCATTACTATCTGTTTCAATTTCTATTGCTACCTTTCCTGATATAATCATCTCAAAATAAGTTGATTGCTCCATCACTCCAAGCCAGAAAGTGTTGTCAGGAACATTAATGTAGGATGCGTAGCAAGTATCACATACGAAACCTGTTGCAGGGATTCCTGCATCTTCAACTTTAAATACGGTAAATTGAGGTCCGCCACATTTTGGGCAGATTGGAGCCTTAGGGTTCCATTCTGGTACTTTCTTCAGATTGTTATAACTCATGGCTTGAATAAATTTATTCGGGTTTTGTGTTGTTCAACATAATGGGAAACAGGAAACTTATCAGAATAGATTTCTGACCATTTTGATAAAAGTCCCTTATCTGAGAACTCATATAACTTAGCCATAGTATCTCTTTTACGGGGCATTGAAATGAGAATCTTCAAATCCTCAAGCCAAGCTTGTAGTTTCTCAACTGCATACCTGGTCAGTCTCAGATCCTTTTCAATGGTTGAGCGTCTTATCTGGAACTTACGGTTCTTTGAGAACTTCGCTATGTTCCAAATATACTCGAAAAAAATTATTTGCTCAAGCGATAAAGCCTGGTTGTAATATTCCAGAGCCGCCATGTTCGCCAGTTTTACGCTTGCTGTAATCGTACTCTTTGATTTGGATTCCATCATCAATAATAATTGACATTAATTCACCGGTTACAGGATTCTGTAACACTGTGATAAAACCTACTGAATTCTGGTGTATCACTGAAATAAGTCCACCTAATATTCCGAATGGATTCATGAAGTATATTTTTGACTAACAAAAGTATATACTGAAATCTTGTATAGCAAAAAGTATAATGTGGTGATAATCAAATAAATATATCTTAGGGATTTTGAAAACAACTCTGAATTTCGTCTAATCAAAGCCTTAACTTGTCATAAATATCATGTATCTCTCGCTGGCGGATTCCTAAATAACGTTTTGTCATCAGCGGACTTGAATGCTCAAATAGATCCATTAATAAGTAAATAGCTTCAGGTGCATAGTTGTACAATTTAAGAACTCTGTTTCCTAAAGTTTTTCGGAATAAATGAGTAGAAGCATTTCCTTCAAGGACTATTCCGTACCTATCGAGAATTTTCTTCAGTTTCCGGTTAACATAATTCTTATCAATTGCCTTGGTTTTCCATCTATTAATGAAAATGAGTTCATCTTCAGGAGGATTCCCAAGTTTTTGCCTAATACGCCTTGCTAAAGCTGCCAGATCTTCATTTACCTTAATACTTCTGTGTTTAGTAGTCTTCTTTTCTTTTACGACAATAATTTCAGGTTTTTCCAAATCTCTCCATTGGAGCTTTAGCAAGTCTGAAATTCTCAAACCGGTAAATACACCTGCGGCAATCAGAATACAGAATTTGTACTCTTTATCTCTTTCTAATTTGGCAATTACACTTTTGAAGTCATCCCACTCCATTGCAGTGGTGGTCGTTCTTTGTCCTTGCAAACTCATTTTTTCTTGCAATATTTGTTAAAAACTATTCAAATGGATTTCAATGATGTCAGAAATTTTATGGATACGATCATTTTTTATGGTCACTGCATTGGGTTTATTTTGCTAATACCTGTTATAATTTCAACTGTGTTATTAAATATAAGTTCACTCAAGTTAAAAGATTCAGTTGAAGAAGCGCTTGAAAGTATTCGAGGGATCTTTTTAATCTTCAGCATCTTCTTTTTAGGAGTTTCATATTACCTATTATTAAATTGGGTAGATACAATAGGTGCTGTTGTCTTTGTTTTGGGTATAGCTGTACTTGCTATACCTATTATAATTATAGCCGCAATTGTTTCATTTATTAGAAAGATTTTTGTCAAAAACAAAGATACTGATAATGTTTGACTTTTAATTAAAAGGAATAAAAGTAAAACATAAAATTTTGACAACGGACAAAAAACAAATCTAATAAGCTGATAAGCTGTAAGATAGCAGAAAATTCAATGTTCGACTTTGTGTAGAAGTAGAACATAACTTTAAATTTCTTTGAAAAAAGCATTATTATTGTATTTCTCTTACAATTTAGCTCTTGCTTCTCTGGTTCTCAAAGAAAAGAAGCTGAAGGCAAACTCTAAGTATGATAATTTGTATTTTCCTATTACAGATAACAACCTTCAGGGTGTATTGTATTTTATTTCTCCTATGGTTGAAATGTTTCCGATGAAAAGTAATAAACTAAACCCAGTTGGGTGGCAATATATTACACGTCCAGGTGAACAAGGAGCGTTTACTTATCAACTAAATGAAGGAGAGAATTTTAATGATATACCAGGTGTTTTTGCATACAGATTTTATCATGACAAGGATATTTCACTTAAAATATTCAGTCAGTTAGAGGGTGGAAAAGTAATTTTTCCGGAGGATGATTTTGCAAAAATTGCTGCAAAAATAAGAGATTCGAAAGTTTTTTCTCAAGTCTCCTTTGACAATGTGATTGGTTCGATAAATTCAAACTTTCGAAAAGATGAGATTTTATCATTGTTAAAAGATAAGCAAATAGACATTATTCATGATTCGGGTATCGGTTTCACGAAGCAGCAGTTAATTAGTATTCAGAAACAGATCTCCGATAATTCAATCTTTAGAGGTATGCAGGCTTATTCAAGATTATGCTATCGAAAAGAAAGTTAAATTCTGTGTTATCTCACCGGGTTATTAAATGTTTTAAGACATAAGACATGGAAACAAAAAAGAGAAGCTGTATAGATGTTAAAGTCCCTGAAATTGGCTTTGTAAAAACCGATGAACAGCCAGATGAAGAATGTATTAACTGCATCCTTGATGATATCTTAAATACCCCTGAAGGTGAAACAAGGGATGCTTGGATTGCCTTTTATACGGAAGGTAGGATGATGCTAAATTGTGCAAGGACAGGGAAAAGTTACATCGTTACTAAAGAATTCTTTAACAATATTCAACGTAAAAATTACAACGCCTTCTGAATTTTTCCCAGATTAATATTATTCGGCAACAGAAACCTTACAATCTTGAAAATCATAGAATCATTCTAAATTAGATGTAAGATGAACATTTGTGTCTTTTATAATTCTCTTTAACATTAATTTCGCTTAAAGTAATCAATATTAAACATTTGAAAGGAGAATGTCATGAAAAAAGTTCTATTTTTAGCATTTATTTTACCACTTCTTAGTTGCGAAAAAGATAAAGATTCAGAAAAAGCTCCAACAACTTATCAGATTATAAATAATATTGAAAGGTTTGATTATGATGAGTATCTGAATGGTACATTGTGGGAAATCGTCGTTTTTGGTTATGGTGGAGATGATATCATCCGACAAGACAATATATCAACTCCTGTTCTACCAGACGGTGGGCTATCTGAAAAGAAAGAGATAACAAGCGATATTACAAAGATAAAAGTTTCCTTTAAGTTACTCCCCAAAGAATCCCCTTTTTATGATCTGCCAGAAAATAATAGGAAATACGTGGTAGCATTTAAAAACATAGTTAAAGAAACGAACAATGTCGTCGTAATTGATGGGAAGACTATGCTTTCGGGGTCGCTTAAAGCTGATACCTCTGATGAAAGTTTTATCTATTTAAGTGATATGGGAAAGCAAAATAGAAAGGAATGAGATTAAAATGAGATTAAGAAGGTAATGAAAGTAGAAATGTGGATCCATATGGGTAAAGATGAGTGAGTAAATCTCTCAGTCCATAATATTCACAAATTAACGTCTCCTAAAATTCCATGGAGCAACCGGATCTTTCATTGACAAAAGGATTAGTATTTACTTTCTCCGATTACTCTGTTTCAAAACTGCTCTTGCAGTTTGCAAGTTCACAATTAAGGGATAATTATTGGTATACAAATTGAAGGTACTGGTATTCTTCTACATAACCTATTATCAAAAACTCTTTTTTTACTGTACCAAGCACCAAGGTAATATGTATACTTCCAGTACTATCTCTTTGCCAAGCTTCGTCTATTTGCACATCTGGGGTGCTTTTTATTACATTACTAATAGTTAGCTTAATTAATGTTTCATCATAAATTGATGGAATTGAGACTAAAATAGATTTAGTTCCAGTTAAGCTGGGTTTAGTATCTTTTTTCTCAATTGTTCCTTCAGTTTCAATTATTACCTTATTAATTAATATATCAGATAGTGGTGTTTCTTTTGCTAACGGTATTGAATTTTCAAACATTAATTGTTTAGTGCCATTATTGAATTTGATTGTTAGGGTTTCTTGATTCTCAATATCAAACAATGTAGTTTCTAATATTTTTGCATCATTCATACGGTTCCAAGGTCTTAATATTTGAAACCCCCAACTGTGATCTAAGATTATTTCCTTAACTTTTGACATTACCAAATCATCAGTACAATCGCTTAATACGCTTGCAGTTGTTGTTTTAATTTTTGAAGACTCCTTAGTTATAATTTGAAAATCTTTCATTGTAGCCTGGCAACTCAAGACTACTTTAGAAAGAAAAAAATCTCCACTCTGAAATTCCTGCGCAATGATGGTTGTATTGATTAAACTCAATAGCAACACTAATATATACGTCTTTTTCATTTTCAATATGGTTTTATGGTGAATACTGAAATTTGATTTATCTGAAGTCGAATCACTTATTATATCTAAAGTCCCAAGGCGCCATCGGATTTTTCATTGACCATAATCCTATTTTATTATTTCGTGCAGTCCATTCCAGTTGAACCAAATTCTCGTCTTTATTATACTTCTTGTAATGCCATGCTAACCCTGCTTTGAGTAATTCCTCATTGACACAAACATCATCCACATAAACGAACCCTAAGGTACGACCATATCGGTCTTTACCTGATTCAACAACCTTTACTTGTTTTCCAAAGCAGAGATCTGAAGTGTACTTCTTAGCTTTAGCTCCATAATCCTTGTTGCTTTCAGGACAGTCTATCCCTTCAAGCCTAATTTTAACTTCCTCTTTTTTGGATGTTAATACAACTATTGTGTCCCCATCAATTACACGGACAACTTTACCAAAGAAATACCCTGAATTTAAAAAAGACAAATAGATAAGTACTTGAATGGCTGCATTTTTCATACACATTAGACTACGAAATTATATCTTAGTTGTGCTGGATTTCCATTCAAAAAACAGATACTTAATATTTTCATCATAAAGAATATAAAGGGAGGTATCAACAACCTTATAATTACACCACCACATTTCCTTCTCCTCACTATATTTCCAGGGAACGATATACTCTGCAAATACACTCTGCCCAATAATTTTTCTGACACTTTGCTTTACTGCCGCAAGATCATCTGTTGAAGATAACTCCATACATATAAGACCGGGTAAATCACCGTCTTTAATTCTATTTGTTGCGTCCATGTCTTTCATAATACTGATGCCATACACAAGGATAGTTTCATCAACTGTCTGGGATTGGACTGTCATTGCTATTAGCAGTAATAAAGAAATCAACAGAGTTCTCATACGGTTCTTTTTACCAAAGGTATAAATTTTTTTTTGTAAAATTTTTTCAAGGAAGTTTTCAGATCCACAGTCCACCTCAAGACAAAGCCCCCTCGGGGGTTTAGTGCCTAAACGGCGGCGGCATCCTGTCGTAGTCGTTCAAAGGTTACAATCCGTAATTCACATTATTTCAAACCAAAAACATTTTTACCAATGGCAACCAAATTAATTGGAAGCGCCGAGGAAAGGCGTAAAATCATGCAAGAGAACAACATTCAACCAGCTGGTTTAACTCTTTCAGAGGGAACTGATTATTCAATGACAGTCGAAGATGATGCTGAGATTGTCGAAGTTAAGTCAAGAACTGGCAAGGCAAACAAAAAGATTGTTGCCTCATGTTCTGTTAAGGGTGCAAACGGAGAGAACTACGGCAAAATCAACTTGCCTGTCAAGGCTATTGCTGAAAGCATTACAAAGGGTGAAAAATACCTGTTTGATGTTTCACCGTTCACTTTCACTGGTGATGATGGTAAGGATATTACTGTCAGGGTAACGCAAAATTTCCGTCTTCAGAGTTAATTCTGTTTGCATGGGAGTCTCAGTCCTTGTCTCAGTCCTTCTTTATCTGGAACTTACTCTCTGACAGAGAGGGAGAAAGGGGAGACTTGCATCCCCTTTCCTCTTTTTCTTCTGTATAAACACCACTGCATGTCTTACCATAGTATTATAGATTTTTCTCACACAGTATAATAGTATTAGCGTGTTATACTTAGGATCACCGCAGAATTATGTACCACTTATTTCCGGTATAAGCACCACAGCTTGTTTTGATACCTGAGTATTAATATAGTATTTATCTGCCCTTTCAAAGCTTATGCGCATGCATGATTTAAACAGAATAAAATTGCGTATAAGTTGAATAATTACTATTATTGCGCCGTTAAACAGAATGTAGTGAAAACAACTTTTAAAATTGGGGCTGTTATGAAAAACGAGATTAAAAAAATATTAGATGATGAAGTTTGGGCATCTGGAATGGATGCCCAAGAAATCACCGATAAAATATATGAGGTAGTAGAGTTTAATATATTTGAATATACCAACTTTATAAACGAAAACTACAAACCATTTGCGGGTGATTGGATACGAATATCAGACGACAGAATAATATATAACTGTGTCGAGATATTGCAAGATTTTTTAAATAGACAATTATGAAAAAGCTAATTGATATACCCGAAGAAATAGTCAAAGACAAAATGGCATTGCTAATGTAAGACCCATGTTAGCTTTTGCAAGGCAATTGCAATTAATTTACATCAACTCATTTAATAGCGATTATGAGACAATAGTCAAATAAATAGTTATGGAACGTGTTGAATATGAGCTTATCCGCATAACGAAAAATAATAACGGTAAACTGGATTATCTCAATAATATCTTGGATGAGCCCGAAAATGTAGGCATTTATAAAGATGAGATGACAGTATTATTAAATACTCCAAAAGAAGTAGTCTTATCTGTTCGGTATGATTCAATCCCATTTGTGATGGAAATATTCCGGAATGAAACAGAAATGTATAATCTGGATTATGACATCATGACACCTTCTCAATACTCCGCAATTTATAATTAATAGTGTGCTATGACAAAATCGGATATAAACCCAAATGTAAACCGTGATAAACAATCTTTATGATTCAGATTGTCCGGCTGCTTTTGTTATTGGCTATTACTTTTCTAATCGGATTCATAACATCTCTTTAACCCTGATTGAAATGATTGATATTAATAAAGCTGTTTCTTACTACAAGAAACTTCAGGCAGATGCTTTCTTTTTAGCGAAAAACACCGAAACAGCTAATGATTTGCTTCAGGATTTATACTTGGATATACTCACAAAGAAACTGGAATTTGACGGTAAATATTTGCTCTCTTATTTACGTAAGAGATTACTGTTCATATTCTTACATTATAAAAATTCCAAGCATAATAGAACTATACCGGTAGATGATATAAAACCTTATATATCAAATAATGGGTATAACATGGAGGCAAAGATTGAATTAGCCATCCTAAGACACAGAATCAATCATAGTAACATGCCTGAAAACTGTAAAGAAGTTCTACGACTGAAGTTAAAAGGATTCAGTTATTCTGAAATTGGTAAAATAATCGGAAAATCTAAAAATTTTGCTATGGACTTACGTACCAAAGGTCAAAGATACCTTCAGGTAAAGATCCACTAACCTTTTGCTACTTAAATTTATGCAGAATAAAATTCTGTATAAATTCCTATTGAGTGTATAAATGTGCTTTTAAGCCAAAGAATAATATTTAAAAAACTAAAAAATGCAAACAGAAACTTTAAAAGAAAAAAGAACTGTAATGGTTCCTTCCATTTGTCCAATATGCTTATCATGCCATGACAAGGGAGTTAAATTGAAAGAAGAATCCGGAGTACGGTATGACTCTGAGGACATTCGTTACTGCAATGAATGTAAGGAAAATCTGCAACAAGGTCCTAAAGGATCAGTTGCACTTATTGAAATGACTGGAGAAGAACAGTCAGAAAATAATCGCAGGACAGGTTCTATTGTCTTCATGGATAAGAGGATAATAGAAAAAATGAGAGAAGGCGAATTGCCTGATGCTATGAAAATTTCCTCGAAGAATCTGAAAGAGGTACTATCTGTATATAGTACATTTCAACTGATGTCAGACCTGAAAAAAATCTTTAGTCATTTTTAAACCTATTACAATCATGCTAAAGCTTCGTGATCAAAGGACCTTAGGTAAGATTCAAAAAGAGGTTTGTCCTATGCAAAGGCAACTTGACCGACTTAAAGCCATGCCTGACTGGTTTGATGCCAAAGATTATTTCAGCATTACTATAACTGAGCATGAAATAAGACTACTTGGTTATTCAGACCACGCCATAGTTGAAAAACTATTTGCCAGAGGTTGGGATCCAGTTATAGAATCAGAGCGTATGTCAGCACCTATTGACGGGTATATAGTCACTCTTTTCATTAATAAGTAACACAAGCCTACGAAAACCATAAAAAGTATGCCCAGCAACAACGAGATTAATTCTGGTCCAGGATACTTAGTACAATTGAAAATCGGAAAGAAAAAGGGTCGCACATATCATCATATCAAAGGTGTTGGTGGTTGTATGGCTGTTTTTCTTGAAGATGGTAAAGGTGGATATCGAAAAGAACCGATACAGGTATTCCCAAGTGAATTTGATTTATTAGGATATGCTAAAGATAAAGAGAAATGAAAACTTGTAAAATTTTACTCACAGACCAAACAAGAAATATTGTAGCCTATTACTTATTGAAACAGTGGGCACGTAGAGAAAAAAGAGCGCAATCCCGTAGAGAGAAAAGAGATGATTACCGGTTTTGAAAAAGAAACACAACCTCTTACAGAATACGAAAAAAATGTACTGTTACCTATATTTTTAAGAAATCTGAAGCATAAAATAGGCGCACAGAACTCAGTTAAGAACACTACTATAGTAAAGAAGTTAAGACAAGCAGGTTATAAAATATCTGATTCACGAGTTAGAAAAATTATCAATCATATTCGGGTTAATGACCTGATATATGGAATTATAGCAACTTCTGACGGATACTATATAGCTCAAAATTCTGATGAAATGAATAGTTATATTGTATCGTTAGAAAACAGACTATCTGCTATAGACGCTGTACTTAGAGCTATGAAAAGACAAAAGAGGGCTTATGAGCAAAAGGAAAAAGCTAATCAATTAGCTTTTGACTCGCAGCTACCATTTTGAATCTAACTGAAATTCTATAGCTATTCAAGTAATCAGCTTACTTGGAGATCTAATCACATTATTAAATATGTGAGGGAGCGTCCCAGGTAAGCTTTCTTAGGAATCTTCTGTTCACACCGATATTACCCGGTCTGAAAGACAAATAGGACTGAATAACGATGATCGGGTAATTTTTTAGGTTTTAATAATTTTTATCATAAACAGCATTATATTTTTTATAATGCTGTTTTTTTATTGCTTAACGTGTTTTAAACAGAATAATATTTTATCTTTGTGGCTCCTTCAATTATTGAATGTATTTCCTGTATAAAGGGTACTGACAAAAATGGAAAGGAATATACCCGGTTATTCTTCCGGAATTATGAGTTCCTTGAAATAACGAATCCAGAAACGGGAGAGATTAGATATGCCAGGGTTTCATCGCCCGTAGGTCATATTAATCAATACCGTGAAGGTTATACTTCTTCACATAGACCTGATATTCATTTCGACTGCAAAGAAGGAGATTTGGTAACAGGTAGAGTGGTTCAAAGAGAAGTAGAGCCTTATACCACTGAGAAAGGCTATACTATAAATTACTATAACTGCGTGGTTTTCGGAGATAATACAAAATCCGATTGGGAGTCTAAAGTCAGAACTGCTTTTCAGAAAGAAGGCAAGCGATTACTGCCTGATGCTGTACATCCCCGAATCGAAGTGATTGCTCCGGAAAAAGAAATAGTAAATCAAGAATTGGAAAAAGTAAAGTTAAATTTTTAAGTTGCTATGACAACAAAGAGAATTTCAGTTATTAAAGAGGAAAAGATTGATAACCAACAACCAATCTGGTTATCTAAAGAGGGTCCAATAGCTATGGATCAAATGTCTGATGAGCACTTACAAAAAGCTCTTTGGACTGCCGAAAGAGGTTATATGAATAATAATAATGAAGCTATACACAGGATGCATGTTTGTGAAGTTTTTGAGCTGAAAATGAGGCAACTTGTAGAAGAAGCTTCAAAGCGTGGAATCGTTCTTAAATCATTAGCAGCCACTTCTCCTGACAAATTCCAAATCTTAAAATCCTGCTACATCGATTAATATGGTCTATTTTGTCGATTATCATAAATTATTTACAACTCCCCACATCAGTTCATGTACAATGGACGATGTGGTGGATTATTTGCGTTCTGTGGATGAATTTGGACTGGATACTGAAGATACCGGTTTGAATCCATTTAAGGACACCATGCTGATAGTTTCAGTTGGAGATTATGAAAATCAATTTGTCATTGATGCCCGAACCGCAGATTTAAAGCGTATTGTTCCATTCCTTGAATCTTATAAGAAACTGAAAATCTTAGCCAATGCCGGCTTTGACTATAAATTCTTTAAGCAAAAAGGAATTACACTGAACAATGTATTTGATGTAGAAGTAGCGGATCTCGCCTTAAATATGGGTAAGAGGGATTATTTACGTGGGCTTAATGTTATTGTAGGAGAGTATCTTGGAGCTTATCTGTCAAAAGATACCCGTTCTACTTTTGAAGGACATACCGGACCGTTCACGGATCAGCAAATAATCTATGCGGCTGATGATGTAAAGTATCTGATACCGCTAAAGGATGTAATGAAAGCCCGTGAAAAGGAAGAACAGATTGCTACACTCAATATCGAATCTCAAATGGCTCTTGTCCTGGCTGATATGGAGCTTGAAGGAATCCGGTTAGATGTGGATGCATGGAAAGCTTTAGCGGATAAAGCATCTGAAGAACGTGCCCGATTACACAATGAACTTGATAAAATAATCCTCTCTGATAAGAAATACGACAGATTTAAACATAAGTATATACAGGGGGATCTGTTTACTGATTTCAAAGATTTGAGAAAAGTAAACATTCAATGGACTTCACCCAAACAAGTTCTTAAAGTTCTTCAAGTCGAAGCACCTTTATTATGTACTGTAGATGCTACTGAACTTGAATGTTATAGAAAAACGAGTCAGTTAATTGCTACTTATCTGGAATTTTCAGAATGGACTAAGAAAGCTACAACTTACGGGTATGATTTTCTGGAGCATCTTTATCCTGATGGAAGAATTCGGACACACTTTACTCCAATAGTTTCAACAGGACGCTTAAGCTCCCGTAATCCTAACATGCAGAATATACCTGCTACAAATGAGTATCGTAATTGCTTTATTCCAAATTATGATGATTGCGTATTTGTTAATAGCGATTATTCTTCACAGGAATTAACACTGATAGCTGAAGATTCCAAAGACCCTGTATGGCTTAATGCACTTCAGCATGGTCAGGATCTTCATTCTGTTTGTGCTGAACTATTATTTGGTAAAGATTGGAAAGATGCTGCTGATGAAGATTGTGCTTATTTCCATGAAATTGAGGATGGCGGTGTACTAACCATTGCCAGACAGAAATGTAAGTGTAAAAAGCACAAGAAATTAAGAGACCTTGTAAAGACTCTGAATTTCGGATTGGCTTATGGTATGTCTGAACATACTTTATCAGAGAGAATGGATATTTCTCTTTTTGAAGCATCTGAACTTCTAAATAAATACTTCAACACATTTCCTAACATTAAAGCATCTCTTGAGCGTAGTGCTACTATGGGACGCAAGAAAGGGTATATCCGTCTGATGAAACCGACTTATGCAAAAAGGATATTCCCTGAATGGCGTGGTTTTGCAACTACAGATATGGGTAGTATCGAGCGTAAAAGCAAGAATACCCGTATTCAAGGCACTGGTGCATATATGATCAAGATTGCTTTAGTCAGAGTAAGAAAGGCTATTCAGGATGAAAATTTACCGGTAAAGATTGTACTTACGGTACATGATGAAATTGATACAATTTGTAAAAAAGATTACGCAGAAACATGGAAGTTAAAGTTAAAGAGTATAATGGAGGAAACAGCCAAGCTTACCGTGCCTTCGGGACTGTTAAAAGTGGAAGTCGGAGTTTTCGACCGGTGGGAAAAGTAAAACTTGAAGGGGACACCTTTTCTCGTAAGAATGTAGCAATTCTAAAGGACATTCTCCTTAACAAGGACTTATTTCCTAATCTGGTAGGATTGGATGTAGGTGTATATGGTTTCGGCTATTTCACACTTCACTTTGAAAATGCTCAAAGAAGAAGTCATGTTCACTGGTATGAACTCGTAACCAGAGTATTACCTCATTATATCCTTAAAGGTAAGGAATTGTCAGATTTCTATACTGCTGTATTTCTTGAAGGAGAGGATCCAGTACAAATTCTTAATAATAAAGTTAATGAAAACCAAAGAATACAAAGCTCCTGCTGAACATAAGGATCGTTTCAGAAAGAAAGTTAATCTGAACGATATACTTATGATACATGATGACGGTGAAATACGTATAGTTAAAATAACTCACCGTTCAAGTGGAGATAAGGATAATTTTATTGGAGGTTGATGTCTTTATAGGAGTTACTTTTATGATAATTCTCATAATCCTAAAAACATCTATACTTCTAAAGTTTTCAATTCGAAATTTATCATATCTCCTTTAAGAACTGCTAAATCAGTTAAGCTTGATTCTGAAACCTTCTATTATGCAAAGGAAATATTCGACGACTATGAAAAAACTAATAATAATAAATAGTTCCTGCTAAGGTTCAGAATCAGAGGATATTGACTGAATTTTACTTTAAAATGCTATGTCAAAATTCCGAGTAAAATTCCAACCACTTGATTTTGAAAAAAGACCAATTAATGTTGGAGATACAGTTTTGTTTGCACTGTACAGAGATACTGGTATGCTGCACAAAGGAGTAGTTGATAAAATTACGGAGTACCGCATTCACATCAGATATATTGAAAATCATCATCGTAGGATACCTGCATATGCATCAGAATTATACTTATATAAATTATGTTAATCGGGATTAGTGGAAAAAAAGGTGTTGGAAAGGATACTGTGGCAAGTATTATCCAATACTTAGCCTGGGAGAGACATAATGTCGGCATATCTTATAATACATGGAAATCCATAAAGGATCGAATTAATTTTTATGAAATTGTAAGGTTTGCCGGGAAGCTTAAGCAGTGTGTAAGTCTCATGACCGGTATCGCTGTTGAAGATTTGGAAGATGAGAATGTTAAATCAGCCTTATTACCAACGGAATGGGCTTATAAAAATGGATCCAGATTAACTGTAAGGGAATTGCTTCAGCGTCTTGGAACGGATGTATGCAGACTTATTCATCCAGACGTTTGGATAAATGCACTCTTTAGTGATTATGTTCCTGAGATAGTAACGTTTACAAAAAGGAATAAAGAGCATCCTGACCTGACTGTTGGAAATTACTCTACCAAAATCAAAGAAGTTGTAAAACCAACTTTGGAAGATGCCCTTAGTTTTGATTCATCAAAACGATTTGGCAACTTACCAAACTGGATTATTCCAGATGTCAGATTTCCAAATGAAGCTGAAGCTATTCTTAAACGGGATGGAATACTAATACGTGTAGAACGTCATGGGATTCCTATAAGTAACCATAGCTCAGAAACAGCACTCGACAATTTCGAATTTGAGCACTACATTGAGAATGATGGTACTATAATGGATCTCATCAATAAAGTTAAGCCTGTTTACGAGCAAATCCATAACATAAAGAAAACTCATAATCATGCTTATCATGATGGAACAGACTGTGCCTTTGTTTTTGGAAGCTCAAAGGCAAACTGATCTTAAGGAGTATTTCGTAGAAGAACGAGTTACTTATAAAGGTAACAGGTACTTCATTTTAATAGATCCAAACGATGTGCAGCAACAACCATTGCCAAAAGAAGCGACGGATAATTAAAGCTTTCATGGAAGACCATGAAGGTGAATCAGAATCTAAATTGAAAGAATCCTGGGAAGTTCATAAAGCAAACCTCAGACAAGCACGAGTTATAACCGAGGAAGAACTGATCGACTGGGATTTAAAAACAACTCAATAAAATGGTATCACACGAAATTTCAGAGGAAGAACTTATAAATATTCCTGTGCCTGATAGCACTGATACTTATGTATCAATACCTAATAAGCTAATTATTGATACTCTGGACACAATACTTTCTGCCAATAATCACGTGATAACAAAGAAAATATACCGTGTCGGTCGTCTTGGGAAGCAGATGTCATTTTTATACATGATTGCTTCAAATGACTCAGATCTATCAATGATGCTTGGGGGATATAACAGTTATGATAAATCCAGACGATTTGCCATAGCCACTGGTGCAGTTGTCAATGTTTGTATCAATGGTATGATTAATAGCGAATTTCAATCTATTCGTAAACATACCGGTCGAATCAAGGAAGACTTGTATTATCTTATTTCTGATGCTGTTCTTAAGGTGAGAGAGAACTACGATAAGGCTCAAAAAGAGATGAAGCAAATGCGTGATTTCAAGATTAGCCCTGAAATAGTGTATGAGCTTATCGGAGAAATGGTAGTGTCGGAAGAGTTACTCACATACCGACAGATTGCTCTGGTTCAGAAGGAATTCATCAGCAATGCTAATTTCAAGCTGTTCGAAGAAAACAAGAGGTTTGTCAAAGGGAAAAGTATGTGGGACTTTTATAACTGTGTAACCGAGAGTTATAAAAATGAACCCGCCATCGGGTTCATGGAAAAACATCGCAGATTTCATGGATACGTTAAGAAAAAATTACGAGAATTTGCCCCTGCCGAAACTTTGTGAGCTTGTTTATAAAACTCTTGCTCAGGCTTCAGCTCCTTTAAACATAGGCAATACAAAGGTTATAATTTATCGTGGTATAAAAGTCACCAAATCTGGTGACAATTATATCGTGGAAGATACTACACCCGGAAATTCTTATTCAAGAATCTCTAATAGGGTCATCTTATCCGCTATCATTCACTATGAGACTCAACGAAGAAAAGCTATTGCAGCAGAAACAGATAGTAAATAAGTGGCTCGAGAATCATTTTAAAGGTACTTGTATGGCTCCGACAGGATTTGGAAAGTCATTCGTGGGGGTGCTTCTCATTCGTTCTCAGAATGAGAGGCATCCTGAACGTACCACAATGATTGTTGTTCCGACCAGAGCATTAAAATGTCAATGGGAAGCAAACATCAGACAATTCGGGCTTTTAAATACTACTGTCGAAGTAATTAATACAGTAATCAGGAAAAGATATTATGTTAATCTCTTGGTACTCGATGAAATACACAGGTATGCTGCACCCACATTTGCTAATATCTTCAATATGGTTAGCTACAATTTTATTCTGGGGTTAACGGCAACTTTTGCAAGGAGTGATGGAAAACATGAAATTCTTGCCCAAAAGGCTCCTGTAATCTTTGAAATGAAACTTCGTGAGGCAAAAAAGAAAGGGTATGTATCCGATTTCACAATTTATAACCTTGGAATAAATACTAATATTCCTGATTGGATCACTTATTCCAACATTGATAAAAAGTATAATTACTACTTTCAATGGTTTGGATATGATTTCGACTTGGCTTTACAATGCGCACAGAATGATGCTATAGCTGATGTCTTTGCAAAAGAAATAAATGTAGCCAAGAATGATGTACGTAAAAATGCAGTTAACTTTCTACGTGTAATGCAGAAAAGGAAACAGCTCTTGATAGAAAATCCTGCCAAACTTCCAGTAATCAAACAGATATTCGAGAAATTTAAGACTAAATCAATCATTTTTAGCGAAACCACAGAGTTTGCTAATGCCATAGCAGATACTATTCCCGGATGCGTGGCATTGCATACTAAAACTCCGCTTAAGCTCCGTCAGGAACTATTGGATGAATTTTCAAATCCTGATGGAAAAATTAAGCTCATCAGTACAGCCAGGATGTACGATGAAGGTATCGATTTACCGGACATAGAGATGGCAGTTATTGCTTCAGGTACCGGATCTTCCCGTCAATCTATTCAAAGGGTTGGAAGGGCTATAAGATTTGCAGAAGGTAAAGATGCGATAATTGTGAACATCTATATGAAAAACACACAAGAGGAGAATTGGGTGCAAAAACGAACTGTCGGAATGCAGCCAATGTGGATTGAATCTATTGACCAGATAGGTCAAAAGAACGGTTCAGCTACTCGTCAGGCGGTAAAGTATAAGATTGAACTCTTTAAATAAAATCGATTGATAAATCTCTGAAACACCGATTGATTATGATGGAGGATATAAAGAGTTACATGGATAAGCTAATAGAATTGAAAATTACCCCAAATCAATTCTTATTCTGTTATCTGATCCATACTGATAACTATGCAGAGATTTATCGCTACACTGAAAAAGGGGCAGGATGGAAGAAAGAGGAGTTAGAAAATTTAGTGAATCGAGGTTTTATTATGAACATCAACCAGGATGGTGAGTGGTTTTCAGACGGCTTTATAGTCACTGAAAAATTCACTAAGGGATTTCTGTTTGATGCTTATGAGAAAGCCAAAGAATTTTATGAAGCTTACCCTGCTTTCGGATCTATTGATGGGAAACCGTTTCCAACTAAGAAAATTGCTCCTGATAAGTTCTATTCTTTATATAACAAGGTAACTGGTGAAAAAATCGAAGTGCATGAGCGTGCTATGAAAGCACTTGATTATGCAAAGAAGACCGGACTTGCAAATATGAGAATTGATAATTGGGTTGAATCGAGAATGTGGGAACACATTGAAAAATCTTTAAAGCATGCCGCTCAAAAACCAGGAGATAGGGAGTTCGTTGCCGATTAGACAACAAGCTTCTATTGTCAACGAAACTTTTAGCGAAATTGATAAGAATCGCAATGGTGGTGATATTGTTCTGAAGACCCCGTGGAAAGCATTGAATAAAGCTTTGTTAGGCGGCTTTAGGTTTGGCAATAATATACTTATTGCCGGTCCATCAGGACATGGTAAGTCATATATGCTTACCATGCTTGAAGATGCTTTCACTTCAGAATTGAATGCGCACTTGCAGGATAATTTCAAAATCCTTCATTTCGGGTGGGAAATGTCTGCTGTAGATGAGACTGTCAGGGCATTGGTAGGACGTACAAGAATTAAGTATGAAGATATTTTGTCCTGTTTTACTGCCCTGGATAACACCAGCTTTGACCTAATTAAAAATGAACTTAGGGGAATAGCAGAAAGACCAATCTATTATGTAGAAAAAGCTGGAACTAAGTATGACGTGATGAAGACTATTTATGACTTTCAAAGAAAATTCCCGGATCATAAGCTGATTATTACGATGGACCACACACTGTTAACTGAATATTCAGATGAACAGAGTGAAGTGGAACTAATAGCTGAGCTTGGGAAGATATTTATGAAAGTTCGTAAAGATTTGGGGTGTCTTACTATCATGTTAGGGCAATTTAATGATAAGATTGAAGATCCCAGAAGATTTACTTCTCCAGTATTACATTATCCTACAAAAACAGACATTCATGGTTCAAAACAATTATACCATGCAGTTGATGTGGTACTAACTTGTTATCAGCCTGCTTTATTAGGTATTGATGCCTATGGACCAAAAGGCTATACCACGGAAAACCTTGTTGCTTGTCATTTGCTAAAGATGCGTAAAGGTGTTCCGGGATTAATCAGATTACGTGCTGATTTTGTAAATGGTACATTTAATGATTGGATAGAACTGCCAACTATTTATGGAACATTTAATGATTAATTATGTCAACAACAACAGATGCGCCCGTTGCTACGGCAACTGCCATTGTGCTTCCATCAGCCAAACGTGCTGCAACTCAAAAAGACCCGGGGATCCTTGTGATTTATGGGCAGTCTAAAGTTGGTAAGACTAAGATGCTTACTGAACTTGATGATTGCTTGATAATCGACACAGAGGGCGGCACTAAAACTTATGATGCTTTGACTTATGAAGTTAATGATCTCACTACATTAATGAATGTATTGAGAGAACTTAACAAGCCTGAAAATAAAGGCAGATACAAATACATTGCTGTTGATACGCTCGATAACATTTGTAATTGGTTTGAAGCATCTATAGCTATTGCCCATAAGGTAAAAAATATTGCAGACATTCCTTACGGGGCTGGATATGGAATTCATAGAGACAAGGTTTTAACCTTTATGAAAAATCTCCGTAAGATCGGACCAAGAATTATTGTTACAGGACACCGGAAAAAAGCGATTATCGGTGAAACTTCGGTCGAAGTATCAACGACTTCCCTGGATCTTACGGGTAAACTAAAGAATATTGTTTCAGCTGAAGCTGATGCAATAGGATATGTTTATCGTAAAAAGAATGAATTGATGATAAGCTTTGAAACCTCTGATGAGCTTGAGGTTGGATCAAGGTGCGCCCATTTAAGCGGAAAAAATATGGAGTTTAAATGGGAAAATATTTTCATTGATTCAGCAAATTAAACGAAATAATATTTCGAATAACAATTATATTTGTCAAACATTTAAAAAGTAAACAGAATTATGTACGGCGCAAATTCAGAAAAAGATCTTGTTCAAGTTCCAGTATCAAGTGGAAAACATGAAAATGTGAAAATTACCGAATTTACCACTGACAGAACTCAATCTGGTACACTAACTCTGCTTGTTAAATTCCAAACTGCTGATGGTAAAGCTTTCCAACAGCGTTTCTTTCCTGTTAATGCAGAAAATATTCGCAAGAATATCAGTAAGTTTCGTGGACAATCTGCTGAACAGGTCATTGAAGACCAGACTCGTCGGGTTTCAGCTCAGATAACCCACATTCTTTCAGCATTCGTTCCTAAACAGAACATTTTCTTCACTGCTGATACCTGGGAAGAATACATTGAAAAAGTAGTTGAAATTGCAGGAACTAACTACGAATCTGAATTATTCCGTTGTAAGTTGGTCTACAATAAATCCGGCTACATAGAATTTCCACGTTCAACTGTGCGTCCTTTCTTCGAAAATATGAAGGAAAAGGACAACATCACTATCAATCCAAAATACGACAATATAACTCCACCGGCTGCAACTGATGAAGATTCATTAGAGCCAAATGCTGAAGTTACTGATGTCGACTTAAATGTGGATAGTAGTGCTGTCCAGAACGAAGATTTGATATTCTAATATTTTAATTAGGGCAAGGGGTGTAATGAACCCCTTGTCTTTTTGAATATTGAAGATGTACGGTACAATTACAAAAGACTACATACTAAGTCATGTCAGCCAGGACCAGATAATGGAGAAATATCTGGGCTTAAAAGCTAAGCTTGGTGTCAAAGTATGCTCACCACTTAGAAAAGATAAGAATCCTACTTGTGAATTCCGGGTCAAAGGAGACAGATTGTATTTCGTTGATTTTAGTGGTGATTTCTTTGGGGATTGCTTTAATGTAGTCGAAAGAATGTATGGAGTCAAATTTACAAAAGCATTAGAGATTGTTGCCTCAGATTTTAATCTGGGCAAGAAGATCAATGTTGAAAAGAAGAACATACAGACAATTGTAACGGCTGAAAACCAAAAAAACTATTCCAGTATAAAAATAAAGGTAAGGAATTGGAGTGAGAAGGATCTTCAGTACTGGAATCAATTCGGAATTAATGAACCTACACTTAAGTTTTTTAATGTATTTGCATGTGAACTCATTTTTCTGAATGATAGAATTGTATACAATTTCAATGCGAATGATCCTGCTTATGCCTATCGGTTTGCAAAAGGTGAGTATAAAATTTACTTTCCCAAAAGAAGCCATAATGAAATGCGCTTTATGTGCAATACGACTAAAATTCAAGGGCTTAAGCAACTCCCTGAAAAAGGTGATTTATTGATTATCACCAAGAGTTATAAAGATGTAATGGTTCTTCGCAGATTTGGAATACATGCAATTTCTTATCAGGGTGAAGGAATCTTACCTCATGCTAAAGATGTAGAAATATTAAGAAAACGATTTAAGACAATATTCAGCTTCTATGACTTTGATTTAGCTGGTATTCGAACAGCTAATCGTATGAGGAAACTCTATCAAATCCCTCCGGTATTTTTAACCAATGGTCGTTTTGGTTCAATCAATTATGGTGCAAAAGATCCTGCTGAATACGTACATCATCACGGTATTGAACAATCTATTAAACTTCTCAAGATATGGAAGACTTACTTATCATCGAGATCCCAAACTTTATAACACACGTAGAATTATCTAAAGCACGGCGGAAAAAGTATTTCCAAAAGGATGATATTCTGCCTAAGAAGTATCAGAATGATAAGTATTTATTCAATAAAAAGGGCATCCTTGTAGGAGAAGATAACAAACCGGTTGTTCGAAATTCTCGTGTTGCAGGCACACCATGTGTTAAGAAAATTAATGGGCAGGAATTTTATTCCGGCAATATTAATCCACATTTACGTGCAAAAATGGTATCAGAGATGAAGAAATTTTTCATCTCTCATTTTGAAGGAATACCTCCCATTGATCCCAAGCATTTTCCTTTAGAGATGGAGCTTGAGCTGCACTATTCTACAACACCTGACATTTTTGATATTGATAATCTTGGATGGATATATACAAAAGTAATCCAGGATTGTCTAAAAGATGCTGGTATTATTCCTGAAGACAATGTATCAATTCTGTCAAAATCAGGTGGATGTCAATTCGTAAGAGTTGAATCTGTAGAAGAAAGGAAACTCTTGGTAATTCTTAGAAAGAATAAATACAAATCTCGTCAACTTTTAATTGCTTCCTAATAATGGCATACTTTCCAAAGATGAATGTGTCAATAGCTTTATCTATTGCAAAGGAAATCAGGAAGTTGGAATTCATGCAGGATAAAGAGGCTGTCATTGATTTTATGAAAGGTTTTTTAGCAAAATCAACCCCATCAATAAGCAAAGAAAGATTTGAAAAAGTAGCTCGTGGGTTTTCTGACCGTCTTTAATTATGATTGTACAACAACAACAAGATAGTGTTGAAGTAATCGGAACCGATTTTACTTCGACATCATTCGGTATAAATGAAAAGAGTCTGGGTATGTTTTTCAAGTCATTCACTGACTCTCTATACTCAGACAAGATTGGGTCAATTGTAAGGGAAATTACGTCTAATTGCTATGATTCTCATCGTGAAGCAGGTGTAAATTTCCCTGTAACCATAAAACTCGAAAGACCATTTTATGGATCTCGTGATGCAGGGCAAATTGTATTCACTGATTATGGTGTAGGAATTAGTCCTGAGAGAATGACCAATATCTATGCTTTCTATTTCTCATCAACAAAAAGAACGAGTAATAATGAAATAGGGGGCTTTGGCATTGGTGCTAAGAGTCCTTTGGCTTATACTGAAAGTTTTATCATCCAAACTGTGTTTAATAAGGTTCAGTATACTTACGTCATAAGACGTGGTGTACAAGCTCCAACCATTGATTTGATTCAGAAAGAAGCGACTACTGAACGCAATGGTACTAAAGTTAAAATCGATATTAAGAATGATAGGGACTATCAACTTTTTGTCGATGCTATCAAAAATCAGTTACGTTTCTTTGATAACCTGGTAATTGACGCTCAAAATCTTTCCTATAAAGAGCATAATCTTACTCTTAATGATTATAAAATTTATCAGGGTAAGCATTTTATAGTTCGTTCTAATGATGCCGGAAGAAAAGGTGGAGTATGTCTTGGTGCAGTCTATTATCCATTAAATTATGCTCAGATTGATGAATATGAAGATGATTTTAAAACCCCTATTTGCCTGAAGGTTAATATTGGAGACATAGACGTAACCCTTAACCGTGAATCTATTGAGTACAATGAGCGTACTGTTGCATTCCTTAAGAAAAAGATGCAGCAAGCAAAAGAGGAACTCACAGAGATTTACAGAGATCAGTCCAAAGAATATACTGATATACTTGAGTATATAAAATGCAGAGACTTAAAACCATTTGTCAGGTTCGATGGATATAGTTTTTCAGTCCAAGGTTATGTGTCCTCTAAGGTGACGTCAATTTTTAAACCATTTGCCGGCTTACCAATGAAAATGCCGCATGATCCTTTCTTAGAATATAAGTTTTGTGAAGGGGTTGTTGATGGTGAAAAGAAGAAGAATCTTGATAATCATTTTGGGAGAAACTTAACAATACTCAAAGCCTTTGAAGATGGTTATCCCATTTACAGGCTTTCGGATGCTTTAGGAAAACGTAAGAATATTTACATTTCTGAAATTACGCCTGGAAATAAATTTCTGACTATTTCTATGGCGAAAATGGAAGACAGAGCGCTTGCAAGAATTCTTGATTGTAGTACTCAACCTGAAGACATCCAGAAGAAATGCATCGAAACTTATCGTAGAGTAATACTTGAATTTGTTGTGAAACATAGTGTCAAGTATGAAACTGTACAGATTCCGGAAGAATGGATGAAGAATTATCTTAAAAATCTGAATATAAGAAAATCCATTCTTAATTCTAAGGAAGAAGTCATTGCATTTGTTCCGGATTTATGTTCAGGTTATCGTCAAGCTGTTACTACTCTCGGAGATTTAGGGAAAATAGCCCACCGTCGTGGGGGTCTTGTAATTTATGGGGACAATAAAGATGAAATAGAATTACGCAGAGTTCGTCAAGTGCTTGTAGCTCTTTCGTATGTGTCCAGCTATGAAGGTCCTCCTTCGGAAAACTATCCTATGTATATATGCCGTTTATCAAAGACTAATTGTCTTCAGGTGAAAGGAAATGATGGATTTATCCATGTTTCAGATTTTATTGAGAAGTATAAGAAAATCTTTGCCCGGGCATATTATATAGACAAACTTGGAAACCTCAGGTACTCTTTGAACATAATTAAGAATACTCTGTGTCAACGATATGTTTTCAATAATCCACTGATTAATGAAATTCTGTCACTGAATCATGGGCTTTATCTTGACGACCCTGTGTGGTTAAAGAAAATGATGGAGTACTATAATTTATTTGACATTGATGTTTACTTTAAGAATAAACAGGGGCATGAAATTTCTCTAAGAGAATTCTACATTAGAACGAAACAATTCGTTGAAGCATACGAGGTTTTCATAGTTGTAAATGAGAAATACAAAAATCTCAGCCTCCCAAATGAAATCCTTGATAAGGCTATTGATAAGCTGATGAATTACACGAAAATTAATAACCTTAAATTTCATTATTATGCAAAACCGTATCTACGTTGCCCGTAATGGCAATGTAATTACTGCCTTTATTAATGGTAAAAATTACAAGGTTGAATGCTATTCTAATGAAGAAGTAAAAGTCATACTTGCTTTGGCTATACAGGCAAAGAATGGCGATGAAAATGCTCTAAAAGAGTTAATAAAGCAATTTGATCCTCTTTACAAAATTGAAGTAATTGGGGATCTTGTGCGTGATCATCATGGAAGAATGTATCTAAAGGATACTAATATTCCTCTAAATGATTTACTCGTAGAGCGTATTTGTCAACACCTTGAAGAAGGTCTTCCGATTGATAATTTAGTGAATTTCTGGAAATTGTGCTTAATGAATCCGAATGCAGAAGCACGGGAAGATCTTTTCAGATTCCTCTCTTATTTCAATTTCCCGATTACTACAAAGGGATATTTTATTGGTTATAAGGCAGTTTATTACCGTGGAGAGAAAAATCGTGCCCTTGTAGAGTATCTTTCTAAAGCTTATCTTGATTGGAAGATATCTCGTAAAGGTGCCGGAAATGAGCAATTCATTTATAAGCTCGATGATTCATTCTATCAAATGGCTAAGGATGGTAATGTTCCTATTATTGATACTATCCTTGCTTATCATAATGCTGATGAGATTGAGTATTATGAGCAGCGTAAAAAGGAGATTGCTGAAGATCCAGTATTGTATGAGCATGAACGGGTCAGGTTCCTTAAGAAACTTGAGGAAGACTATGAAAACAACATGTACCAACCTGAGGATGTTGAGATAATTTGTACCATACAAACTGCGATGGAAAAGCTTTCCGAGATTCTTGAAAATGACGAAGCTGATACATTCACTGATTGTTACAGCAGGAAAATGGATATCTGTCTTGGTAAGCCAGTTACAATGGATCGTAAAGATTGTGATTCAAGGCGTTCAACAGCATGTTCAACTGGTCTTCATGTAGGTACACCAGAGTATGTCACTGGTTTTATAAGTGGTGCAAACAGAGCCATTATTGCCTGCCTTGTAAACCCGGCTGATGTAGTAGCAGTTCCTACAGATTACTCCTTCCAAAAGATGCGTACCTGCGAATATTTCCCTTATGCAGTCTGCAAAGAGAATGAAGATGGTTCTTTCGAGGAAATTGAAGCGAAGTATTTTGAAGAAGATTATTGCGGATATGAACTTGAAAAGCTCAATCAAAGGATTAAGGAACTTGAATGTGGTACACTTTCTGAAGGCATCACATTTGAAGAAGCTATGAAGCTGATTCAGAACAGGATTGTGGATTTATCTTAATCTTAACCCAAAGAAAGGGGATAGCAATATCCCTTTTCTTCCTTAATATGAAGACGATAGTATTTAATTGGGTATATATGGCTGGAGTCATGTCAGCTCAAGGTAAAGTTCAAAAATTCAAAGACAGTGATTTGGGTGTAATAAAGGAGATTTATCAGAAACCTAAGTCTGACCCAAAGTATCTTTATTATATTCCTCATGATAAATATACCTTTGATAACCCATTTGATTTATCAAGAAGAATTGATACAGTCGCCGCAAGGGTAGGAGCTGGCAGAATAACCAACCTGAATTTTCTAAAAAGAGTTGCTATTAAACCAGTTGATGTTGGCAGCTTAAGCTGTGAGAAAGCTGGTTTTGTTGTGAAAAAAATTGCCAATGTCCACTATAATGGTGAAAAGTGGGTAGTAAAAGAAGATAATCACGAAAATGGGATGGATGATGAACTCATTTCTAATTATTTTGGAAATCTATTAAAGTATGGAAAACTCTGGATATTACGGACAAAAGTTAATAAATAATTCCTCTCTGTCCTATATCAATCCTGAAGAAGGGGGTTGTCCTGAAAAATTTTGGGATTACTTAAACGGGACTTTACAGAATACAGAATCAGTTGCAGCTATTACTGGTTCTATGGTTCATCAAGCATTACTGGAGCCGGAAAATTTTGCAGTCATAGTATTGGAAAAGCTCTCAGATAATGTCAAAACAGTTGTTGATGCTGTATATAGAGAAACGATTGAAAATGGAGGTGCTACTGATTTGACATTACTGGGAGATGAAATTGTAAAACAGGCAGGTATTATCGGATATGGCACAAGTTGGAAAAGAGAAACTCTTATACGCAAAGTATGTGATGAAGGTGGCTCTAAGTATTTTGATCAACTTGTAGCGGCATCAGGTAAAACTGTTTTAACCCAGGATATTTATTCGAAAGTGATGAAATTAGTATCTCGGATAAATACTATGGGAATTTTAACTCAGAAGAAAGAACTTGATGAAATGTATGAGATTGAAGTTCTTAATGAACACGAAATATATTGGGAGTATGTTGCTAAAGATGGTAGGACTTATAAATGCAAATCTAAGATTGATCAGCTTGTTTTGAACCATACTTTAAAGACATTCTCCATAAAAGACATAAAAACTCATAAAGAAAACATCGAGTACTTTCCGAGAATTTTCACAGATCGTCAAATTTACAGGCAGATAGCATTTTATGAACTTGCAGTACTTTATCAGTATCCTGATTATACACCTGAAGATCATTACATAATAAGCTGTGAGTCTGAAGGATATAACAGAGTGCGTAATTTTTTAGTGTCAAGAAATTTTATTGAATTAGGCAAAACTAAGATTGAAGCCATAATTAACAGAATTGGTTGGCATCAGGTTAGTAATAATTGGACATGTTCACAAGAAGAATATGATTCAAATTTCACCTTTCTCCTTGATTGTCCTCAGGATCAAATCAATTTTGAGTGATTTTAATCTATAGTACTTTTGGATTCCATTTATTTTTGTAACATCGGTCTAACAACTAATCATTATTAAAAAAATGTACTGTTCAAATTGTGAAACTGAACTGTTTATTATGGACCAGGTCATAGGAATTTGCCACAATTGCGGGGAGTTTTTAAATGACAACCAAATTGGAAGCCCTTCTGAACCGTTTCAACGAACAAGGAGAAGAAATAAATTACAATTCGGAAACAGGCGAAGTAAGCATAAAGAAGCCTTCCGAACCAATGAGAATAATAGGTCATATTATACAGAAAAACAACAAGTTAATCTACCGTAAAAAGGAGCATGAAAAAGATATATTAAGAAAAGTCAAAGGTTGGTCAATTAACCGGACTGTCCTTTATGCAGTAGATGAAGTTGAGTATATTACTAATGAAATCATTTATCGAATTGACCGTAGTACGGCTTTAGCACATGGCAAAGTGCGTAAGTTCAATTCTTCCGGTCTTGATGATAAAGTGGTTGTTGGATTAGAGCATTGGGAACAATCCTTTGCCGATAAGCTTAAACAAGCTGTGTGCGGACTACTCGGACAAAGCTGGGGACAACTTCTATACAAGGAATTTGCTAAGGAATACATGAAAGAATTATCTGCAAAAATTCAGAATGCACGCAAGACTGGTAATGTATTTCCTTCTCAGAAAGATGTTTTTAATGCTTTTCGATTGACCTCTTATGAGGATACTAAAGTAGTCATTCTTGGTGATGAGCCATTGATTGACTCTGGTGCTAATGGTTTAGCTTTTTCTTCGACTGCTGATTATCCGCCACGAATTGTAACTGAGATATTCAAGGAAGTTGAAGCTGACGTTTATGCAGGATTCTATTTGAATCAGGATTATGATCTTACCGGTTGGGCTGAACAGGGAGTATTGTTATTGAACATTGCTTTGACAGTCGGTTCCAGACCTGGTTCACATACTAATTGGGGTTGGGAAACTTTTAATAATGAAGTTCTGCAACTCTTATTCAAAAAGAAGCATTTAGTGTATCTATTATGGGGACAAGTAGCTCAGAATTTTTTCTTTAATAGAGTTAGCAATGAAGTTGTGTCAAATAACCTGATTTTGAAAACACCTGATGAAATCCCCATAGATGGTAGTTCAATTTTTAGTGGTTGCAAGCACTTTTCTCAAACAAATGGATATTTAAAGAACAAAGGTACTGAAAATATTAAATGGTAGTGCAGTTTCGTTATTTTTTATGTCCCCTTATTCGGAAGATTAGGGGGACTTTATTAAAATTTGTATATGGGAATCAGAACTTTTTAAACTAATTTTATGTTTGCGTTCAACTATTTAAAACAAAATTCTGTATAAGTTTGCAAATAATTATCAACATCAAGTTAAACCAACCGTCACTTCGATGAAAAAGAAAGTAGTCGATCCTATTGATATTCAAATCATCAATAGACTTCAGCAAAATGCCGCTGTAACGAACAAAGATTTAGCGGAACAAATAGGACTATCCCCCGGTCCAACATTAGTGAGGGTTCAAAAATTATGGAGTAATCAAATACTCAAAACCTATAGAGCAGAAGTGAACTTAGCCTTTTTTGGATATCAGCTTTATAATGTTGCCACTATCACTATTTCTGGCAATTCAGAGGACGAATTTCTGAAAAGGGTTAATGCAATGAAGTATGTACTTCAATGCGCAAAATTTAAGGCAAAATTTGCCGTTATTAATTCAAGAAGATTTCTTCTTCATTTCTTGAATAGATCGGAAGAAGAATTCAATGAAGCACTCAATGAATTAGTTAAAGGATTGGATATTTTAGATCTGGAAACAACAGAGTTAGGAAGTATTTGTAAAAATTCTTTACTAATTCTTGATGAGAATGACAATTTATAATATTTATTGTTTAAATGTGAATACGGAATCCCGGTAGGATTATTGCCTATCGGGATTTTTTTTCAATCCAAGGACAAATTTTTTTATAATTAGGTCGAGTTATGTTTTGTTTTTAAAATAATCTTCCGGATGTTCCAACCCAGCGACCGCCTATATCATCAGTGCTTTCAATAGCACCTTCTAAAAATTTACGTATATCATAGATTGAGGCCATAAAAGGAATATTCTTTTGAGTCACGTTCCATCCTCTAAAATCACCCCTCTGAGTAAATGCTCCGCCACCTTTGGAAGTATCTCCTGTTATGTAGTATGCTGAAGCTACCATCATCTGACTCATTCCGCCAATTGTATTATATGCCTTAGTTACAAATGCTGCCGGATTACGCATTGCCCTAAGCATATCATATATATTGTATTGTTGAGAAAAGTTATCAATGATACGTTTAGTAGTCTTTTTATAAGGATCATCTTCATCATCGCCACCAAAGGCTGCGAAATATCCGATAAGCATTGCACCCCATGCTGAAGCAGTGACAAGAATATTTAATAGTCCACGCCTTTGTTCAGGTGATAAGCTATCCCAATTATAGTTCTCAATAGAGTCTTTACCACCTAAAGCTTTGTAGGCAAGTCCTCCAATATAGGATGTTGCAAGTAACCATTTGTAAAGTACCCGAAATCGCCCTTCCATTTGACGTTGATGCCATTCATACACATCTATTTTTTTACCTTCTACTTCTTTTTCCTGAATCAGCCATTCACCAAGATAAGTGTCCATTCCCTTTGAACCAAATAGGTTATCAAGAGTAGCAGGCAGATATTTTTTATACTGAAGAAAAGCTTCTCCAACTGCATACATATCCATCATAACACGCTCATCTTTACGATAACCTCCATGAGTTTTTTGATATACTCTTTTCATTAGTTCAATTTCATGGCTATCCAATCCTTCAAGTGGCGTATAAATTTTCTTATCGCCTATTTTCTTTTCAATTAATCCTCTTATGCCTCCTGTCCATACAACATCTTTATAGAATACACCATTTCCTGCATCAACATCCTGCACCTTATAATTATCCCAGATTGAAGTCCCATTTTTCAGTTTCATTCTTCTCATCATAGCTACCATCATAAGGGTAGCATTCCATTCTTCACCCATCGTATGGAACATGTACATTGTGGATTCTGAAAACCAACGATTTGTTTTAGTTATATAGTCATCATCCCGGGAAGCATAATCAAAGTTATCAGGTAAGAATCTAAGTTTTCGAAGCATAAGGAAAGTTTTGTTTTCCCTTAATTTTCCTTGCGCAGCAGCTAATTGCATATCCTTCCAATCAGCATGAGCATTCATAAAATCCTTAAAAGTAAAATCAGCCCCTATTCCCATTGAACCTGATATGGATCCAACTACAGATTCTTTTGCTGTTACAAGCCATGTGAATATGGTATTTGCAGTTCCCTGGATTGGTTTTAACCACATTGTTGACCAGGATGTAGCATGTTTTGCTCCTCGAATCACCTGGTCAACATTAATATCCCTTCCACCAATCTTCAATGACTTTCGAGCCATTTTAGACTCTCTTTTTTGTGATAAAATGTCAGAAGTAATGCGATGTTCTATGAAATCAATTGAATTCTCGAAGTATTTTCTCTGGTCTTTTGGGTCAGCATACATCGCCATAATATCTCTCAGACCATATCCAAGATGATATACATCATCAAGATACACTTTTCGAGTAATACCACGAACAAATAAGTCAAATATTACTTCCACATTCTTAGTGTAAGATCCCTTAGCTTCAATAGTGGGATTACCTAAATACTTAATAGGCAAACCGACTACTTTATTATTCTGATTATAAAAGCTTTCTGTATACCGTTCAATAGCAGCTTCTTTCCATGCTTCTCTGAATTGTTGTCCGAATCCATAACGTTGGAAAAGTTCTCCGGCTTTGGCAGGAACTTTGGGTGCAAACCCGTATTCCTGCTTATAAGCAGGATGTTCTTTCTGATATATATCACGGTAAGTTTCTATTTTTCCGTTGTATACATTCTTACGTTCAGGCATATCGAAGGCTTCATTCAAGCTTTGTTCGAGAATATCATTAGTATACTTGACAAATTTTTTCTGGGTTAAAGTCAAGGTATTCCATTCTGCATCTTTTTCAGTTATAAACCGTCCTTCTTTCCACATGAACTCATAAAACCGCTCGGTATTAATAAAATTCAATCCTCCATTGGTTACGGTATCTACAATGTTACTGGCTTTACCTGCCATGTATTCATCTTTAACGGCTTTCAGAAGAGATTGGAATGTCCTGAACTTCTTATTGTAATCTTCTTCCATCTCCTGTGTACGATCTGAAAGAAATCTTGCAAATAGTTGAATTAATGGATTATGGACATCTCCTTTATTCCCAAGCCATTTCTTGTAAGTGGATAATTCCATATCCTCTGATAAGGCAAGTAATTCACCGGACATGCGAAAATCCATCGAAGAATCTTTGACAAGCATTGCAATGTCCGATGTGAGCTTAGCTATCTCTTTCTGGTTATAAACGTTTTGCCCTGCATTTCTGAGCAGTTTTAGTTTCAATAATTTATCCTCAATAATGTTATCAATAGGTCTTGAGTCTTTTGCAATTTCATTTGCAAGTTTTGTACTTGCGTTACTGTAATAAATTGAATTAAAAGCATCAGGAGACTTTTCAAGAATTTTCTTATAAACTTCCGGTTCCTCATTCTTATAATAATCCTCAATCATTTTCAAATAAGCCTGAACTTCAACTGCTTTATTCGGATCATCAATTGTTGCATAAAAGCTGTCAGGTATCCAATGAACGAAAAGATTTCTAAACTGTATCTCAGGATTTTCAACCTTAAGGGCAAATGCCTGTAACATTACCTGGAGTTTAGCATGTTCACGGGCATTATCTGTTATACCTATAGTCTGGTCTCCATATTTCATCAAGCGGTTAAAAATTCTTTCACCAAATGTACGACCTGTCTTAAGTTCCACTATTGAATATAACCCATCAGCGTGTGCAACAAACATATCCATTGTTGCGCCAAATCCAAGAAGCTCACTCACAATAGTATGTTCCGGAAGAATTTCATCTCTCTTTGAAGGATCTGGTTCATCGAAAATATTTATACCAAGAATGCGAATAGCTTTCTTTAAAGTTTCTGGATTTTTAACCCATTCAAACCCTGATTCAGCATTAATTATACCCACTTGAGCTGCAATGTCTGAAATCTTATCAGTAATTTCAGCTCTGCGGGTTTCATCCTTAGTCCAGGTTCTCTCAAGCATTAAGTGTAAAATAGTCCCTTTTACCCGGGATTGTTCTACTATTAAATCCCAATGCTTTACAAATTCAGCTCTGGTTGTCGGTTGACCAAGTATATTAAGTTTTTCATCAGGATTTATATTGTTATTATCCCAAAAGAAATTTGCTTTCATTTCTCCCGGTGAAGCATCTTTTTCTTTTAGTTCCCTAATGAAGAATTTAGGAAGAATTTTCGAGGTTAGACGACCGACTGAAATAAGTCCCTTACGATAAGTACTATTTGGATCTGAATTATCGGGCTTTTCAGTCATCCTATTATCCTGCTTAAGCTTCTCAGTAAGATTGGATTGATAATGCTTATTACGAATAGAGGCTGCTAATCGAACTGTATCAGCAATGCTTAATAATTGCTCACCATTGGCAATAAAAGCACGGTATGCTTCCTGTTCACCAAGAAGCTGTATCATGTGTTTCCATTCTTCATGATTTTTGTTAGGACAGCTTGCCATTATTCACATTGTTTTATACGGTTATCAACTTCATAATCTGATATTTCCGACATCTTATTGATGACAGAAATGTAATCTGAATAGGCAGTTTCACTAATGGATACAACTCCATGAGTTTTATATTCTTCTTCCATTAGAACCATTGCATTCTGAATAGTGAAAGCCAGTGCAGTACGTGAGTTTTTATTCAATCCGAAGTACTTTAAGATATCTTCTGTTAAGAATAGTTCAGCAATTGCACGTAATATTTTTTGCCATAAAGTTTCGTTTTTGACAGTAAATGAATTCAATTTAGCCTGAAATTCGGGGTTCGAAAATGCTTCAGCCAGGAACTCATGAATATCTGTAAAGCCGTATTCTTTATGAAGACTTAACTGACCTTTAGCAAGGTCATAGATCTCTATCAGGTTTGCTATAGCTTCAACTTGTTTATCAGTCAGTACACTTGAATTCAAGTAGAAAGAGTTGATAATATTAGCGGTGCTGGCATGAACCATTTCATGAATTAGAGTTTGCGCGGCATTGTTTGTGTTTTTACTCAAAGCAATGCCCATTTTCCCATTTTCAAGTCGTCCATAGCTACCAAAACCTTTGTCTAATGATTCCTTTAAAGTGATGCCAATTTGAGGATGCACATACGTTTTAAGAATATTAATTACATTCCTTTGGTTTTCAGTCATATAGTCAATTGAGCCAATAATCTCATCTAATGTGTAATCCCCTGGATCGACAGAAAAAGTACTTGGTTTCTCAGGTTTTAATTCTCTCAAACCCGTCTGAACACCAACTTCTATAGTTTCTTTCGGCAGTTCTACAGGTTCAACTGTCATAAATCCTTTATCAATTCCGGCTACTTGTATTTGTACTGGAAATTCATTATATAGATCTGAATAGTTAAAAAGCCGAATATTCATACCGGGAGTTATATCAGGTATACTTACTGGTATTTTATAGGTCTTTAATTTATTATTCTTTACTCTCAGAGTAAGTATTTCCTTCGGGAATTTGGTTTGTATGTGGTATTTACCTTTTCTGGCTTCTTCAGTTAGATGATATTTATTAATTCCATTGAAGCTTTTACCAATTTTCTTGTACAATGCTATCTTTCGTAATCCATTTGAAATAGATTCATTATTGGTAAATACTCTGATATATGGTTCTTGAGATTTGAAATGCTGGATGACTTCAGGGGCTTCTTTGAAATTGGGGTCGGGATCTGTAATTCTTCCATCCTCATTGGTTTCGACTCTTAATTCAAACCCGAGATCATAATAGACACCATTATAAATTCTGCCCCGAGTTTTACCATTGACTGTTAATGGACTATATTTCTTCTTATTGATAATAGGAAGCTTTTCAGCATGATTTGCTGCCAAAGAAACAAGGAAAATATCACGGATTTTACTTAGTTCTACTGGATCCTTGTATCTTTCAAATGCTCTGTCAATTCTCTCCGAGTATTCTTTTATCAATTTAAGAGGGAGAATTGAATTATAATTTGAAGCTGAGAAACTTAAGCCATTTGAAATCAAGGCATAATTAACAAAATCTCTCTGAAGTGGGCTATAGCCACCGACAATTTCATAATTGTTGTCTACCTCTTTAGCTACATATTCTCCATTTTTATTCAAATCGAATTTGATATAGGCAAGTGCTTCAAATTCATCTTCCAATTCAAGTAATTCGGAATAATCCATGTTTGAACTTGGATGGAAGGTTAGGTACAATCGTGGGTTAATAGTCTGCGATCTTGACTCATGTACAGCTATTTTCTTGATAAATTTGTTTTCAATACCTGCATTCTGAATTGCTCTTATTTTCAGTGCAAAATCTTGCTGAAATGCGTCATACCCATTCAACAGAATTGAATTGGCGCCGGTGCCTATAGTAATAGATTTACTATATTCAGGTAAGATTGATGAAGCAATGAACTTCACAAATTCTTCTCTGAGTTTATTGAAATTTTCAGCTGATTGCCTATCAAATCTAAAATTTACCGGAAGGTCATTGAGAAATTTTTCAACGTTTTGATTGTATTTAAATATTGAAGACTGAAGCAATGCTTTTGTCTTTTCGAATATCCTATAGGCTTGAGCCAAATGCGGAACATTCTTAAAAAGATTGGTCAAATCAAAAGAGAACTTCTTGTCATAAGACTTTATAAGAAGATCCCCATTATCATGAATAATATGTCCAATTTGATTCCAGTCATCAATGGTTGCCTGAAAGTCTGAGGGCTTACTTCTCATGACAAGGGTATTTGAAATAGCTCTTGCAAAGACTGAAAGGTCTGCGCCTATTTTAGCTGCCTTTTCAAGTTGCAAGAGAACATCAATTTGCAATTGTAATTCTTCGTTGGAATAGGAGGATAGATTAGCCTGGTTTATTATCTGGGCTTTAACACCTTTAACCAGGTCTTCGTATTTGATATTGATAACTTCTTTGTCTTCAACTTCAATACCTCGGGACTTAATAATCTCGAGTATCCTGTTTTCTAACTCTTTTTTCCCTTTTTCAAAGTTGTCATAGTTACTCAGCATCATAGATACCGGCTGACGTGACATTAAGGATACAGTTTTCAGATTAACACCTGAAGCAATCATTCCCATCCAGGATTTAAATGTCTTATCAGAAATATTTAATGCCGGAAGAATTTGCTCTTTCAGGTTATCAATAGATGAATTAAGTAAAGCATCCAAGATAGTCCAAATACTTCGACCAGTTGGTTTACCTTCAATATCGAGTTCAGCTTCAGAAATATGGCTATAATCTACACCGTCAAAAACAAGTGGTTCGGCAATTATGGCACTTGTATTCGTAACTTTAGTGTGTATTTCTTTAAGATTAGTTAATGCAGCCTTTCTTTCTTCAGTCAGGGTATTTAGTTTAGACTCAAGATCCTCTATTTTCTCAACATCATTGACTTGACGTGCAGTGTTTATAGAATGGTTATAGCCTTCTATTGCGTTGTCTATATCCCGGATAGCCATAAAAGCAGCATCATATTCTTTACCCCTTTTACCGGCGGCACGAAGAACATAAGCTATTGCTTTCATTCCATTGGCGAACTTACCGACCATTGAGTTTCCCTCAAATACATTCTTAAATGCTTTAAGGTTTCCTTCTACATCAGTAAGATCATAATTCTTATCAAATGAAATTCCCAAATCTTCAAATAACCTGAAGATAGTGCCTTCTTCAAACTTGCCTGATGAATCTTTGCCGTTGAAGATTGACATCATTATTGGAGACATCATTCTCTTACGATTTTTAGGATTAGTGGTGAATCTAATCATCCCTTCAATAATCCTATTCTTCAAATATTTAATATGGATGCTGTCAATGATTTCTCGAGTCTTATTATCTGTAAATTTGCTCCTCAGGTCATCGAGATATAATTCAAAATTCTCATCTAATTCCAATTTACTATCAACCATATTATACCCAACTGGAATTTTATTTTGAATGCTCTTGATGACCTTTTGTTCGTATTCAGATTTTGTGCTTAAGAATTTTTTCTTCGAAGAAATCTTTTCATAAACATTCTTTAAACTTTTGGCTAACTCACTACGAATGAATATTATAGAACGTGCATCTGCTTCTGCCCTGGTTGTGTCTTGCCAGGACATTCCCTCTCTTTTATACCCTGCAAATGCAGCAAATTCATCACGGGCACGGTCGTCGTCAAAATTGCTTATATCTATTCTGATAATATCCTTTTTAGCTTTCGGAGACCAGTTAGGAAGCCTGATGTATGATTGATATTCAAGCTCAATTTCTTGGGCAGTTATCGGAGCGGATGTAGGAGATTCATCAAATTTGGATTTTATCTGATTAGTTAGTTCTTTGTATTTTTCAAGTAAAGCTTTTTCAGATTCGGTGAGCTTTAACTTGGATGCTTCAGCAAAGAACTCATCCATTTCCTTGTTTAACAGTTGGTATAACAGTCTTTTACCAAATGAGAGTTCTCTGACTCCTGAATAATTGCTTCTGCGAATAACAAATAAAGAGTCTACGTCAAAATCAGATCCATGAATAGCTACAAGTTCACGAGCAGTTATTATCGAATTGGTATTTGGTGAATTGTGATATCCAACTACTTTAAGAGGTATGGCAGAATGAAGCTCAGAAGAAGGAATACGGAAACCGAAAATATCAGTACTAAGATAATCTCCAATTAAAGCAAGATTCTGGTATTCGCTCGAAATAATACATTCAGCGTAATAACTGCCATCAGTGTTCTTTATAAAGCGAAATCTGTCATCTACAAGCTCACCATTTTTATTTTGACGCTTTGTTCCAACACCATAATCCGCCTGAAGAATAAGCTTTGAACCATCAAAGCGAATCTTGGTTGTTTCCCGGTTAATATGACTGATTAGGGTCATAATTGCATTATTATTCAACTGCGGGAAATTAACAGAAACGCCAGCCTGTAGTGCTTCCTTTAATCTCTCATTCTCCTTAGAGAATTCTTTACTCAGCAAAAGCCTCCTGACATCCTCACCAGATTTGATGTTCTCAAATAATTTATCAGAAGACAGCTTCATTATCTTAGCCATGTCTTCGTAAATTTTCTGAGCTTCTTCAATGTTTATACTGTCAGCAAGTGCCTGTAGGAAATATATTAGCTGAGAAGGATATGCAACTGTTGTATCTACACGATGCATTGGATTGAGCTGTATTCTGTAATTTCTGTTGGATAGATCATAAAAGTTAAAACTTTGTAAGTCTTCAGCAGAAAAAACAATATCCTCATTCAGCATACGTGCAGCATCAAAACGAGAATCGCTTACTGGAGTTCCGACTTTTATAGCACTGGAAAATACCATTTCACCAATGGCGTTCCTGCGCATATTATCTCTGACTTTTTTAAGTTTGGGGAAGGTATCAACCAGTTCATCAGTTAATTCAACTGAAGAATACTTAACCATGACCGGTACATGGATTTTCTTACCTGCTACTTCTTTTTCAACTACTTCATAATGTATAGGCTTGAAAATAGTGCCCATATGAGCAGCACGACCAAAACCTTTACGTAGTTCTTCTGCTCTTTCAGGTGTCATAAATCCCTGACCATCCCAATGATCAAACGATTCTTCGAATATTGGAAATCCTTCAAACAACTCATTAAAGTAATCAAATTCAGTACCTTCTTTGCCGCCAACAGTTACTTTAGGATTGGTAACTATAAGGAGTTTGAATTTCTCTTTCATACCCAGGCGGTTATTGACAAGTCCTTTTGAACCAGGTCCAAAAATCTTGTCCATACGCTTTAGTAGTGCACCGCCGTTTCCAAAGAAAGCGTAGTCTCCGGTAATAGTTTGATTGAGTAAATATGAATTGACATAGTGGTTTATGTAATACACTCTTGAAGCAAGTACTACATCTTCAAAAGTAGTTTTGTAATTACCGCCCTGACTTTTAGGTGCTTTACCTTCAAATATTTCATTGCCTTTATTTTTTATTCTTTCAGAAATAGTTTCCAGTCCTCTGGTATCAATATAACCATTGTCAATCAAAGCCTTGGTGGCTTTATTAAGATTCATGGAAGGGACAAATTCCTGATCAATTAAGTGCTGGGCAAATTGATCAGCATTCTTTTGCATCTGATTGTAAATCCCTGTTACAAGCGTATCAGTGATTTTTTCAGAACGCATATTCGTAAGGAATGCTTTAGCTTCTTCGCTGGTAGTTGCCAGTTGATCAAGAACAGCAAAATTTAATGTTGAGTTACGATTATAATCTTTCAGTCCTGTTATATCAGGACGTTCTGCCATCATTGTCAATATATCCCGTATGTCATCTTTGATTTGTGCAGGTGTCCTTAAGTAAGTTTCAACACCGGTAAGACGTTTACGGTCCATTGTGAAGAAATACTGAATGTATTTCTTTTTGGATGATTTGGTATCATGAGTTGATAAGTAGTCTAAGAATGTGGTATTCAGATTCCTTGCTAACCAATCATTTGGGGTCTCATTATCATAGGATTTGACATATTCATCAAAGAGCTTTGTTCCGTCATGATCTATTATATCCGTAATCTGGATATTCTTTATGAAACGATTGTGCTTTAAGCTTCCTTCAAGTGATAAGTGTGGAAACTTTTCAAGACCCTTTCCCATTAGCTGACGCAATACTGAATGTGCCTGTGATGCAAGGGTAAATAAGTACATTTTCTTTCCATCGGCAGCTTTAACAGAGGAAGAAGTTTGCATTCCTTCAACAGCACTCATCTTGGATGCAAGCATATTTATGCCGCCATTATAGTTATCAAGAATATGAGCCATTGTATAAACTTGCTCATCCTGATCCTCATTTATTTCGTCAGATTTTTCTATCTCATAATCAGCAGTACTGTCTCCTTCCTGAACATTATCTCTTGTTACCACAACATTCTGAATATCATTATTTGCAGTTGTAGTCGTTTTAGTTTTTTGTCGTGGTATTGGTTTGCCAAGCCTATCTTTTACATCCTGATAAATAAGCTGGAAACTATCGCACATTGTCAGTATTTCCTTGTTGGAAGAAATCTTAATGATTTCCTCGATATTAGAAATCTGTAACGATTTTAAAAATTCAGCTAATTCAGTTCGCCGTCTGTTAGGATCAGCACTGAACTTAACATTGAATATACTCCTTGGAATGTCATTAATGACAAAATTTTCTTTAAATTTTTGATATATCTGTGCTCTGAAAGACAGGTGCGCACCCTGAGTTTGAGCTTTGAAATATTTAAAAGAAAATAAACCATAGTTATTTTCTCTCTCTCCGACGTACAAATTCTTATGATAAAAAGAACCAAACAGGTTATAGATTTCAGCTAACCTGTTTCGAGCCTGTTCCTGTTTATAAACAGCTGTAACCTGCTCTTTAGTCAGACCTGTTTGTTCGGCAACCCATTCAACAAATTCATATGCTGTTACTTGCTTTCCACGGAGTTCTTCAAGTTGTGCCCATGTGAATTTATTTTCCTTGGGAACATTCAATTCAAGCTCTGCCTGGTTATAGTGCTTATTGATTTGGTCCTCCTTAAGCAAATAGAATGTTGTTTCATTTCCAGCCCTAAGTTTACGATGATCCTTGATACTTGGGTGTAATGTTGCATATCCTTTTGGGATTACCTTGCCATTTTCAATTTCATAACGAATACCAAGTGAATCTTTAATAAGATCTATAATTTTTTTACCAACGGCTTTATAGTATACATTGGGAATGATAGGTTCACCGGACATTTTATCCAAATGTCCCCCGGCTAATTCAGCAATCCGCCTGTTAATTGCTTCTATTAGCTTGTCTTCATTGTAGTTTCCGGTCATTTCAAAAGAAATGCCCTCGAATATCTTGGCAACAATAAAGAAAGCATTACGAGGACTCATTATCATCCCGTCTTTTTCAGGGATAACTATGTAACTCAGAAATGATTTAACTTCATCTGAGAGTTTCTTTTCATAGTCGATTTGGTCAAACTGAGCAATTTCATCTTTAAGAGATACTTCTTCACTATCCTCGCTAAATACATCGTCATCATCAATAATAGTATTGTCATCGGCAACAGTTATTTGTGTAACATGTTTTATTCTTAGATCTGGGAAAGCATCCTCTAAAAGTGTCTTCAAGTGTATTTCGCCTTTGTCATTCAACTCAAGCATGTGCTGATAAGAAGCTTTTATTTCCGGATCAGGATGGTGTTTAGCAAAGTATTGAATATGTTTAGAAAGCTCCTTAATCATTTCATGTGTCGCAATGGCTTCCCGGCTATCATTATGTAATTTTTCGTAGATTTCCTTTAACTTATCAATAGCCCAGCGATACTCATCAATATCGTATTTCCGGATATCAGTTTTAAGAGTACGTCTTAAATAACCACGATCAAGTCTTTGAGCATTCCTAAAGGTTCCATTGTCAATTGCACGATATAATTCCTCAATACTGTTACGAATTGGTTTCTTGAGTTTGAAAAATTCAAGGATAGCATCAAAGAATTTTTTTAGTGGAGTTCTGGTATCCTTGAATTCAAAAGTCTTTTGGCTATAATCCTGAAACATATCAGCCATAAGTTCCTCAATCTGAACATCGTCTTTGCCTACGTGTTCAGGAAATAACTGTTTAAAATCGGCTATGCGATTTCTTCTCTGTTCATCAGTAAGATAGTAATTGAAAATTGTGTGGAAAACCTCATGCCTAAGTATCCATTCACGGGTTGTACCATCATCGAATTTTAGAAAATTGGTGATGCCATCTTCTGTAAGACCTACCAAATATTCATGAGGTTTACTTAAAGAATACAAAATGTGTTGTTCTACAAACCGGAATGTAGATGGATTTAAGTAGCCGAACACATGCTTGATATAGTCTTCAGCTTCTTTGATACTTATTTCTTTCCCTAATTGTAATTGCTTGGTTACTGGTAGTTTGCCAGAGCGAACTGCCTGCCAGAACATTTCTGGAGTATAGCGTTTTCCCTCGAAAACATAAACACAATTTCCCATGTTTAACAGTTGATTGTTTTGAGTAAACCTTTGTTAGATAAGTCAGTAATAATTTGAGAAACTTCAATTTCCTTAGCTCTCCTGCGCTTTTTCACAGGTTTATCATTCATTTCAATTGTTGGAGTAAAATTAGTGCTTTCTTCTAAAACAGAATATTCTTTTGGATAAGTGGTTTCGGATTCTATTGAACTTATATTCTCTAAAGTAACTTCAATAGCTGTTGGAGTAATGGATTTTAATTTACTTCCCATTAAACCCAATATCTTTTCACGGTCTTCCTTTTTATTAATATCCAACTTTTCAAGTTCTTTCTGCTTAATTGGTTTACGCAGATAAAATCCTTCGGAATTGTGATTTCCGTTACTGTCGAAGGACAAAAGCCTTTTAAAGGTATCTTCAGTTATCTGTTCAGCAACCTCCTGTTCAGCCATGCTTTCAATGTCTTCCCTGGATAAATCCAACTCAACTTCCATGAGGTTGAATAGATTTTCAAGATTTTCGCTATCCTCCATCCTAAAGTTTAATTCTTCTTTAGTAAAGCCAGCTTCCATCAGTAATTCACGCATTTTTGAGAATAATTTCTTTCTCTTGCGTTCTTCTTCATTCTTTGCAGTTAGAGGTTCGGCGGTAATGCTTTTAGCAACAAAGTATTTATAACCTTTACTTCCTGTCCTTACTACTCTGATAGGGTTGCCACCTAAGTATTTATTAGCAACAGCAATTGCATTGAGTGCTTTCACAATTGCTCCACCATGCTCTATTGATGGCTCTGTAATGTTCTTTTTCTTTCCTGTACTGGTAAGATCCGTGTTATTCTTCAGGACATAGATATCATTTTCAGGATTGGTTTTATCTCTGTAAATTGGATTTTCACTCAATGATTTTGTACTGTCATTCTTATATTCAGATTCCTCATACTGTTTCTTAGTCATGGTGACATTTTTCTGACCAATATGATATATCTGTTTGGCAAGTTCAATTAACGCAGGATAAGCTCTTAAAAATTCATCCTGAGTGGTAAGATTAGCCAGTTCCGGAATATTGGCAATAATCTGATCCCAACCGTACCCAGCCTTCGCCTGTAATTGATCATCTTTTATTTCAAGCCCATGCCTAAGTTCTTTAAGTAATTGGTTGAATTCTTTGGAACCAAGACGAAGTTTTGTGTTTGAAAAAATCGAATGGACTTTCAATAAATGGTCATAAAAGCTCTGTATTACCACCATTTCAGCATCATGTTTGGTCATTGGCTTTGATGATAATCTAATTGAAAAAGTTTTTGACATAGCATCTTTGCCACGCCCCATTTTGATTTCGTCAAATACAAGATATGGTATACCTGCTTTCAAACCTCGGTTTAATGCTTCCTTACGACCGAATATTCTGACACTCATTTTATTTTTCAATTGTTCCTTCACAAACTCTCTGTTTGATTCAATTGAAAAAATATTGAGAAGTTGATGACTTATTTCTTCGATAAAGTCTGGACTTGTAGAAAAGTCTTTTTGATACTCAAATGATAAAGACTGTTTCTTGGTTATATATCCTTCGGCAAGTATAGTTCCCGGAGTAACTGTTTCTGTGTTATTTGTCTTAATTCTTGATGATAGCTCAGCAGTTTCAAGCTTAGCCTGAAGACTTCTTCCAAATTCAGTATGCTCCAATTCATCATCAGTCATCACTCCAATCATACTATACATGTTATTTGGCGTACCATCCGGCATTTGTTGCGCTCCAAATATTCCAACATAACGTTTACCGGTATCTTTATCCTCTAATGCCAGATAGAGGACTTTGCTATTTTCTCTGACAAGAGACTTTGTTCTTTTAAATACCTTATTGCCATTTTCGACAATTATTTCAATAAGCGATTTTACAGGGTTATAAGAAGGGCTTTGTATGGAGTGGACATTGACTCCATTGTTTTCTAAAACGCTTCCAGGAGCGACGTCTGATGACATGGAAGGGTTATTTGGATCAGAGGTGTTATCATCTAATTCCGAATCATCAGTTACCGTAATGTCATCCGGTTCATTTGTTTCAAATTCATTTTCTGCCTTTTGTTCTTCATCAGTTGTAAGATGAGATCCGGCAACTGTCCCCTTAATAATGGTATTAGCAGGTACATTTACTTTAAGATTGTACTTTCCAGCAATTTCCCTTGATTCCAGAGTTGCTTGCTGAAAAATCTCAAACATGGAGTTTACAAAGTCCTTTTTCTCATTCTTGTTCTTCTCTAAATCCTTATCTGTAAGATTTATATTCTTTGAACCAGTGTTCATTACAAACAGATAAGAAGCTGCTCGGGATGTAGCTGTATACATTGCTTTATTGTATTCGTATACATCATTAGCCCAATTTGTATGTGTGCCTTTATCTGTCTGAGAAATATCTACATACACTTCATCCCATGTTCGTCCTTGAGCTTCAATGTATGTCAGGGTTTCAACTCCTACATCTGCATAGGCAGCTTTAGCATCGTCATTTGCTACCAGTATCACACGGGTTCTTCCCGGGGATTTAGTTTTATTGTGCTTTAGAACAGTTCTTAAATCACCACGTCCGCCAACATGAGCACCTTCTACTACATCTGGCAATGCACTAATATCCTTTTCATTGCTCTTAGCAATAATTGTATCAACTTCTTGAAAATTATCATGGAATAAATCTTGAATTTCTACAATCGAACCAATGTCACTACGAAAACGTGTGGTAAGAGGGTTGATATAAGTAACTCCTTTAATCGTAAAATTCTCAATTGCAGCATCAGTACTGTTATTCTCAGTAATCTGAGTCGGATCACCTAAAGCAACCATTTTGATTGGCTTTTTATTTTCAGATTTTCGCTGTCTGTTGAGTTCGTTAAGCTTTTTGTAAACGTCCGTAAAGGTTTTGTACGGTGCTCCCATTACTTCATCGAATACAACGGTTGTAATTCCTTCAAAGTCCGTTCGATTTAGGAAATCTTCAGTTGTACTCTGTACGGCATTAAGACTGTCAGCAATAGTTTTTGAAGATTCAGGAGTATGTCCAAATGCAAGTACAGTATTTGGATCAATTCCTGATAATCTGAGAGCATATTTCATTACAATCATAGTCTTACCAGTACCAGCAAGTCCTTTCAGGTAAGCTATATCATTTACTTTACCGCTTAAGAATTTGACAATCTGTCTTATTGCATTGAGTTGCTGTAAAGATGGAGCTTTGACAGTCTTTTCATTCTTCAGTACTTCAACAAGTTCAATAGTCAATTTTGCTTCTTCTTCTAATTCTTTCTTTAAGTCAAAGTCAGAATTCAGATTGAGCTTCATTGAATGAAGTGCCTCGTATACACGATGCTGTGCGAAAGCATATTCAATGTAATCCCTGAGGTTCTGTTTTTCTGATTCAGGTCCTTGCAATTGCTCATCCTTTGCTATGAGTTTCAGAATATTATCATAAGCATGAGATGAGCTTAATTTACGAACAATAGATTTTTGATTTTTTATGTCATATCCTCGAAAATAGAACTTATTAATGAGGTTAAAAACAGACTGTGCTATATTCCTCGATGGATTTTCAGCATAATTAGCTCCAAAGCATCCCTGAAATCTCTGATTAAGATCCTTTAGTATTGCCTCCATTCGTTTATCTGCAAGGTCTGCTAAAGCTCTTTTTTGATCCGAAGTAGCATTCTGAGCGTAATGAGCAATAATATCACCGAATGTAGGGCTGTTGCTATTCTTTGAATCATTAATAATTCTGGTGAGCAAATCTTCGCCAAGAATGGATTCCATTATAGGGCGAAATTCATCATCTATTTCACCATTTTCAATACCAAAGCCTCTTAGTTTCCGTGAGCGTTCAGCACGGTATGCTTCAGTTTGTTCAGCATCGAGCCTTGATTCATTGGCTTTTGCTATGGATAATAGCTTTTCAAGGACCTCGATTGTATTTCCAAGCTCATCCATGAATTCCTGATACTTCTCAGTATTTTGGAATTCATCTTTTCGCATCTCAAACACTTTCTTAATTGTCTCAAGCTTAAGAAGTTTCTTCAGAATTTCTTCAGTTGGAATGAATTCATCAGCTCGGTCTTTTTCTACCAAAGCATTGTAAGAGTCTTCAATAGATCTTGCAACATCAATAAAAGAACGGGCGTACTTGTACTTCAGGAATTCGTCAAACCATCCTTCAAGCAATGATTTCTTTTCTTCTGATTCATTTTGCTTGATTTGACGCTGTGATATAAATGACAAATTATCATCTATAGCCTCCATTAAAGCTAACTCATCATCGAGTAATTGCTTTTGGGCTTCAATACTCATAACTTTTTTCATCTGAGCACGAAGGTCTTCTTTCTCATCATTCAGGAGGGATGATTGATTTATGATATCATCCCATTCTTCCTCACTGTGTTGTTCTCCAGCCATCCCTAATACCTCTGTTTCAACATCTTCAAGTTTACTCCATATAGGATTCATGGCGTTGGATTCATCCTCAAGTTTTTGTTTCAGCTGCTGAATACGCTCTCTCTCAGTATTTAAATATTCTTTAAACTTATCCACGTCCTGCGAACCGGTGAAGTTTTTAGACTTCATAGTGTCCAATACTTCAGTAGGAGAAGCGCCCGCTTCCATTTGTTCATCAATTTGAAGATCCTTTATAGCATCCAATGCTACTTGCAATCCGGTCTCATTGCGTAAACCTTCTTTTAGGTTCTTGCGAATGAATTCATCCTGATTGATAGTGAATATATCGCTTCCGTTTTCAATCGCATTGTATTCTTCAATCTCATAATTCAGTTTAGCGAGTTCATTATTTTCTTCAGCAGATCTGTCTTTCTTGTTTGTTAATGACTTTATTCTCTCAGTTTTTTCTGTAATAAAACTCCTTTTTGAAAGCCACTGTTTTTTGAGTTTTTCTGTATTTTCCTTCAGATTAATAATAGCCTGGTTTGCATCAGCTATCACTTTTTCCAATGATTGGATATATTCTTCTTCTTTCTGCTTTTCCTTCTCTGTAAGAGGTTCGTGCATTTTGGCAATCTTTTCTCTTCTGTCTTCAATAGCTTTATTTGCAGCAATTGTCACTACCCCATGATAAAATCTGGAAGCTTTCAAGGCTTTATTGAATTCACTTTCAGTCTTATCATCGGTTTCTTTAATTTTCCCTGCAAGTTCTTTATATAATAATTTGAGCTTTTGGTATAGTTGCTCATCTTTTGCAAGGTTATGCTTGACAGACATTTCATCGTTAGGATCTGTAATTGATCTGAGCATTGCATCAAGTACTTCTTCTCCATCTTCTTGCTCAAGCATTCGATATACCATACGTGACATTGCAACTGCTTTATTCAGGTTAAAGTGAGTTTCATCCTGATTTATCGAAGCTGCCATTGTCTCATCCATCAGATTCTTTTCCACAAGCAGTTGATAAGCCATTTTGGAAACAGCTTCAGGATCTATCTCAGTCTGACCGGTAGCAGGATTGATATAAACAGGAACTTTCTTACCATCCTTTTCTTCTTCACCGAATATTTTATAAAGGCTTTGGATATTAGCGTTGTAAACTGCATCGTTGATTTTGAGCATGTTATCCAAAGCCTTTAACTTTTTGGTTTCCTCATTGGTTTCTTTTACTGCTCCGCCAAAGCCTCCGATAATTCCTATGACACTTCCAAGTACTATTGATTTTTGACCTTCATCTGTTATCAGGTTGTCAACCATATTGGAAGCTATAGCAAGTAAGCGAGGGCGGTTATCCAGTCCCTTTGCAAGTCTTTCTTCATAATTGGAAATTCCAAGCTGAACATTTTCTTCCCAAAGACCTTCAGCGGCAATACCTTTTGCAGCATTTTGAGCAAATTTCTGAGCAAATGTTTTAGCTGTACTTTTCGAAGTTTGGTCAAGAGCACCATTAACAAAACGGTTTTTTAATAAAGCACCAATGCCGCTCTTTTTACCAAATAGCATTGTAGTTTCCCATGAATTGGAAAAGCTTAATGCAGCAACATTTGCAAGAAAAGTATTACGCTGGGCAACGCTTCTTTTAATCTTAAACTCATCCATCCTTCTTTTGATGGGAGCCATATACTTATCTTCTATTGCTTTAAGTTGAAGTTCTCTTTGTTTTTGCCAACGCTCACGTTCTTCCAAAGTAGCATCCGGTGAAAGATTAGATAGGGGCAGAGCAAGTTTTTCTTTTTCAATATTGGCAAGAGCTTTTTCCAGCTCATCATTAATCTGGTCACTAAATTCTTGCTTGAGTTGTTGCCCAACTTCGTGAGCTTCAACAGCTGCTTCAGTCAGAGTATTATATGCAGTAATTGTTGCTAAATCCCATCCTTTACCACCTTCTCCAAGGATCTTCATTGCATTTATAAGGGCTTTCTTTGCAGTGGCTTTAGTAACTGCTTCACTAAGTTTAGCAAGTCCCTTAACTACTTCACTTCCAATTTGAATTGGTTTAGAAATGTATCCGCCGGCATATGCACTTAATAAAAAGGCAAGACCATCAGATACATCATCTGCCCAAAAAGAAACAGTTCCCATTTGTTGAAGGATATTACCTTCAGTATAAGCCCTTGTTTTATGCACCGGTAAAGCTTCCTTCATTAATTCTTCCGCTTTGTTGAACATCTGAGAGAGCGGATTTTCAGTCATAACATTTATATCCCAGACAGCTAATGCAGGCAAAGCAGAAGTGGCATATCCGATTCCGGCTCCGGTTTTGGTTAATGCACCAAGCCCAAGACGGGCTAACCCATTAAATACTCTGTCAGTCTTCGATTGCAGTTCAGCTTCAATATAATCCGGATTGTCTTCTCTACCCGTTAATAGAAAAGAATAGTTTTCCGGATGTACTGTTTTTGAGTCACCAAATACTGCTTCCTCTGATTCAGCACGGGCAAATTCTTTACTTGTGTTGAAAACATTAAGACTTTTATTATTCAGGATATACTCCCTTGCGTGGTCAAGAATAGGATTATATTCAGGCATAACAATTACGAATTAGCGAAAAGTTTTAAGTAATCTAATGGACTGGTTCCATGCATGTCTCTAACAACTCTACCACCTTTTAATGCTTCTAATACATTCTTGGGACCGGCAAGATGTGCAGCAGCAAGTAGTCCTTTAGCTGTGACAAGAATGCCATTTATACGTTTACCAATGTAATCCCAGGCTCCAAGATTCTGAAGTTCTCTCTTATTCTGAGCTGTATATTCCCGGATAAGTCTTTCCTGAACTTCTGGAGTGAAATCTTCCCGACTGTTAACACCCCATTTCCCAGTCCAATTATAGTTTCTGTCCATGAAAGCATAACGTCGGAGGGTATCACCTGTAAACTGATACATACCGTATGTATAAGAGCCTTTGGAACCCTTCTTTAAATCTTTAGTAGTATCCATATACTGTCCGGAGGATTCTCTGTATCCAAGTGTGGACAAATAATGTTCATCTACTTCAGGTACTTTAATAGCTCCCTGAGGTTCAGGAAATATTTGTGGTTTATCTCCGTACTTGAAGTATACCTTATCTTTTGATAAAGAAGGTGTATCTTCCTGCTGTAAACGGGATTGTAGAGAATGGAGAATATCTTCGGTTATTCCTTTGCGGATTTGTCCTTCAGTGCCACTCCATTCTAAATCAGCATTACCATTGACAATTTTACGAACTTTATAAGTTCCATCCCCGAAATTAACTACTTCATAATTCAAGCCAAGTTCTTTAATAATAGAACCCCATCCCTGATTCTGGAATGTATCTGCATTAATGTTAACACGTTTGTTATCTTTCGGTAGATTCTGGATTATTTCAGTATCTATTGCTTGAACATCTCTTTCAAACTTACCTGCCTTATCTTGCCAATAGTAATCATTATCAATCCAGGCAAATGTCTGGCTTTGCTTATCACTCTTTGGAATAGAATGATGCTTACCATTTTCATCTATTTGTTTAACTTCAACACGAGTGTACCATTTTCCTGTTTTTGAATTATAGCCTTTACTAACAGGATCCAGATAAATATTCTTTTCCTTATTCATGAGGGCTTTCATGTCTTCAGACTCATTGCCAAACATGTCGACATATTTGAGTAAAGACTTGTTTTCATTGAGCGAAGTGGCTAAAGCTTTATCCTGTTCATGCTGAGCACCACTTTCATTATCATAAATCTGATACTCAAAAGTGGTTGAATATTTCTGGGCAGTAACATCCTGAGTCGCTTTATTTAGAGCGTCAATGATATCCAAACGAGCTTGTTCACTTGCCGGAAGATTACTTTCCTTTCCACCGAACATCTTAGCTGATCCAGGAGTGCCACTGAATGGAACACGGCTAAGTACATTTGTATCATTATCGGATTGAAGTATTGTTTTCTTTATTTCATCCTTTGAAAGAATTATACCATTGTGGGTAAGGGCATAGTTTTGAATTGCCTTATCAAGAATTTTATTATGAATGTCTTCAAGATCCTGGAATCTCTTATTAGCCTGAGTTATCCTAAAGTTAACTTCATCAGTTCTATCTTCTTTCTTACCATCAATTACCTGATAATATCGGATATCTTTTCCTTCCCCTTCTTTTATAAACCCATTTGACCATTTATTAATATTGACAATATCCATAGCAGCCTTATTTCTTTGGCTCATGAAATTGTTTCTACCACCGATATAATTTTCGTACTCAGGTATGATATTATTGTCAGTATTGATTGGAGCTTCAATAAGTGATCGTTGTACGGGAGTATCAGTTAATCCAGGATTTGAAGAACGAGAACCCGAACTGCCGGATTTATCCATCTGATAGTTCACAATCTTGTTATAAGCTTCATTGTAGAATGGAGTTACAATATCCTGATAGATTTTATCCTTTTCGATATCGAGGATTTCATTGATTTCATTCTCTGATAATCCCATATCACGTAATTGGATACCACGTTTAAGAAGTTCAAGGTCGGTGCGCTGTTTTGCATATTCAGTAACTCCAGTACGCTCAAGTGCCGGAATAATAATATCTTCAGCTCTTTGACCTGTAAGTCCCCAGCTATCATTCTCAATACCTGAGATAATTGAAGCCATTGTTTTATCTCTGTCAAGAGCTGAAAGCGGAACAGTTTCTCTATATCCGCCACTAATGATATTCAGATCCTTATCGTATTCGTAAGGAATAATGCCATTCTTTTTGATATTCAGGATATTGAGATTTTTAAGCTCACTATCCATTGCCTTATCAGCAAGAATATCCTGAATTGCTTTATCAACTTTTTCTTTATCGGCAAGTATGGGAGCAATCTTAGAATTGAAATTCTGGGATAGCTGAGCAATTTCAATACCCATATTGGCATAATCGTTTGATTCTGCTATTGCTTTGAGCCGATCTTTAGTATACTCTCTAATCTTTGTAGCAAGCTCTTTTGCTCCTTCCGGTACAGCGTTGGCAAGATTGTTAATTGTAGCTTCAACTGCACCTTTTCCAAGCTCGAATTGCTGGTAATTCTGTGAAAGAATAGACCCGGTTTTCAGGATTTCATCTAATGGAAGTCCTTGATATTGTGGAATATATTGTGCACTTTGAATTTTGTCGAAGGGATTGTCATATCCAATATACCCTTGTTCTCTATATCTATTCATCTGATTAGCCATTAAGTGTTTCTAAAAGAGACTGCCCAATATTACCCGGGAAGGCTTTGAGGATGAGAGCAAGTTTCTTCTGATCCATTTTCTTTGCCTTATTTTCAGCAAAGCCCAATTTGATTTTGGTAATCAGATCACTGATAGCATTTGCTCTTGCAGCTGTACGGTTATTGTTAAATTCATTGGTTCGCTGTAGATAATCATTTCCCAGGTAGGTATTCATCCTGTTTATATTAGCATTTATACTGGCTTCAGCATTAGCCATCTGTTGGCGATAGTTAGAAGCGTCCTGATTGATTTGATTTAATGCTTCAATTCCTGCACTTGTAGCCCTGCCATATTCACTCAATAGAGCCTGGGAATTAGGCGCATTCCGTTCAGCATTTAAAGTCCTTGTACGGATAATTCTTTCCACTGCGTTACGACTTGCACCAGTGTCCAGATTTTTGTCAAGTGTAACATTGGTTTGATAAACAGGGGCTTCAGGTGCGTCCATATTGCTTATAGCATAATTCTGAGCAGCATATTCTAATAGGGAAGGGCTAATCACTTTTACATCTTCACCCGCTTTCTCCCAATCAATGTTGTTACCAAGTTTTGTTTTTGGTTTCACTGAAATATTTGTGAATGAGAATGGGGTCTTATATAATCCAGTGTTAATTCCATAGGATTCTGCAAGTGTTTCTGGTTTATCTATAAATGATGGAGCAAGAGGTATATCAAAAGGATTAGACATTTTTTTCAGATGCAGCCCCGGTTGTGTACGTGTAAACAAAGGCGGAACTCCACCTAAAGCCATTTCAGGTTTTGGTTTTTGTTCTGGATTTATTGCCTTGAGAGTTTCCTGTAAATCAAACAATGCATCCATTCTCTGATTAATCCGGTTTATCATTCTATTAGCTGTATTACGTTCAGCTTTGATATATGACTTAGACATTTTCTCATATTTGCCTTTACGGCTGGCGAGAATCTTTGATATATCTGCAAAAGTTGCCATATGTTAAATTCCTTTCCTGAAATATCTTGCAATCTTTTTGGATACTTCCATTCTGTCTGAATAAATTCTATCACCACCGGTCATTTCAACGCCACCGGCTTTAGAGTTATGTCTGGGACCATGAATAACTGAAGTGTCAGAAGAAAGCCTGTCCAAGCTTCCATTGAAGGTAAATGGTATATCAGAAGAATGCTGAATCACTTCTTCACCTTCGGCTATATAGGAAGGTATCACACTACCTCCAAGAGCATAAAATCCGGGAACATCCATTCCTGTTGTTGAAAAATTTCGGTTCATGGCAGCTTGAGCAGCTTTGCGCATGTTTAACTCAGCTAATCTTCTTCTTTCTTCAGTTTCTCGTTTGGCTTTTTCTTCTTCTTTTTCACGAGCATTCTTCATAAATAAAGAAGTAGCACCGCCAAGAACAGCACCTATTCCCATACCAATGGGTCCAAAAGCAGCTCCTGCGGATATACCATTTAAAGCTCCTGAGGCAAGGGAGCCGCCTGTAGATTGATTTCCATCTATTGAATCCAAAACATCAATTGCTCCACCACCTAATGATGCAAAGCCTTCAATGGCAGACTGGTTCGTCTTTAAGAAATCCAGAAACCCGCCGTAAGAAAATTTAGGTAGTTTCTTTTTCATGTGCCGTAAATAGGTATACCAAATTCTGTTATCAGTATACCATGTTTAGTTTTACAAGTTGAATTTCCGAGTGATGATCGATACTCCAGTCAAATTTACTGATATGTCTTCGTCCTTTGAGTTGATGAACCTTATTACTATGTAATCATCTATAAACCTTTTTTTCTCATACCATTGAATTTCGGTATCTTTTTGAGACAGTATCAGGTTAAATTCAGCGTCTATAAATTCAGCGTTTGGATTTTTGAGTATATCCCAGAATTTATTAAACCAATACAATTTTTTATTATAAACAGGATTTATGTTTAATTCAAAGGAGCATTGGTGAGAGTTATATACAACCATCTTATCAAAGGTTATGCCTTCGATTTTTGCCTTACTATTTCTGGTAGTCCATGAATCCCAAACGATATTCGATGTGATAAAAGGAATATAATCCGCTCTTAACGGAATATCAATTGCGCTGATAACCCGATTAGGTAACATTCTCGGGTGTTCAAAATCACCAGTTTTATAAACTCTCAAGTCATTTAGTTTGACAAAAGTCCCATCATAATTAGAAAAGATTCGTTTTGGATGATAACTATGAAATCCTACCCACATATTTGTCAAAGTACTGTAGGACATTGTAACTATGTCAGGCTTAAAGTAATTTTGATCAAACGGTATTGTAATCAGGCTATCTGAATTCGGATCTTTCGTCTTAATCTTTCCATCGACCACATAAAGCTCTCCGGCAACAGGTCTTCCACTGTATTTTTCAAGCTTGGAAGGATCCTTCAATTTCCATCCATGCTTAACAAAAAGAATTCTTTTAAGTACATCATCATAGCCAATAGCATAATGGAAATGATAATTATCCAGTAATAATGTTTTTGTTATTCCTTGGTCTTTAAGTTGTTTCTCTATTTCAAATTTAAACAGCTTTTGAATGAGCTTGGAGTTTCCATAATTGGAAATCTCATTCACTTTATCAGTTAGTAGAAAGATTCTCCCTGTTCTTGAATCTATAAAAGTATACCCATGTTTTGACATCATACAGCCTGAAATATGCTGACATCCAGGGTAATTCTCCCTTGATGCAAATACTTCTTCAGGAGCTAAAGCAAATAAGTCAGGCGCACCTAAAATTACATCTTCAGCATCAGATTTCATTGCAACCTGAGTAATGGTTCTGAATAGTGATGCTTCAGTATTAATCAATACTTGCTTACCGTTCCATTCAATATTGGTAATAGCTCCACGGGTTCTTGTAAGCTGATAGTAGTTTCTCGGCAAAAACAAAGAGTAAGATGATTCGTCTTTCCCTGTAATAATAGTAAATGCCATATCATCCGGAAAATCTACGGCAACTCTTAAACTCTTTGTATTTGGAACAGGTTGACGAAATGTATTCAGGGCACTATAGTCAGTATTGACCATAATGTAGTTATCGTAATCCTTTGAATAATCATACCCTTCAACCGGTGTTTCCGGTATAGGGGGATCTCCAACTGGAATAAGATATTTTGGATAGTACTTTTGACCATGCTCTTTTCCTTCATGACGAAGACATGCCGGTAGTGCCGTATGACAGATAAAAGAAAATACTTTATCATAATCTTCTGAGCTGCCAGAAGGTTTAACTTTGGTCATACGAATTCCGTACTCATTGATGAAAGTATCACCCCCATATATTTTATCAACTCTTAATACAGTTTCATCAGATGCACTTTTCGGTATGAGTTCTGTACGTCCAGTAAATACCAGTTCTCTATAATTGAATAAAGAATAAACATCTTCCTTAAAAGCGCAAAGAGATGCCAGATATGCTAATGATGAATTCACAGATGAGCCGGCTTCAATTTCCAAAGCAAGTGTCCTTTCGGTCTGTTTTTCTAAATCCAAAGGACGGTAAGCAGCTTTAGTAAGTGGTCTGATAAGATTTTCTTCCGAAGGAGATTCGTATGTTTCATTGCCACTCCATACTTCACCCATACCCACAATAAGCTCATTTTTTAAATGTGTAGGACTAATTGCCGGGTGTAATTCATTAGCAAGTAAATCAAAAGCAGGAAAGCTAATCTTACTTGGAATTCCGCCATATCCAATGGCAGGTGATTGTTCATACCATTGGTCTTTAAAAAGAATGCTCTGAGCTATTACTGTAGAGTTAGCTAAATTACGCTTAGCATAATAAATTTCAAAGCCCTGAATTTTCCCAATGTACTGAGATGGAACCTTAATATTCTTCAAATTAAATCCAAGAATAGTTCCGAATGCAGATCCTTCAGTTCCATTGATCTGATTCTCGTAAGCTGTGATTTTAATAGAGTTTCCGACATTAATGAGGTGGTATCCAAAAGTAATAATATCAATCTTAAGCTCTGAATTTGCAAACACATTACTGTACTTCTGACCTTCAATCATTGCGGTTCCCTGGCTCGATTCATAGTCGATATAATCCAAAAGGTTGTTATGCTTTAATCCGATCCCAACTACAACCTGTCCTTCAGGTTCTTCAACTCCAGCAAACAAATTGAAATCGATTTTTAAGGTAATATTTTCGGAAAATATCCATGTTACAGGGTTAAATGAAGGTATTGTATTTGATATTACCCTGATTTTAGGAATTATGTACTGGCTGTTAGCGTCAATATACTCGTAATCAATAGCTATTTCAAGTTGCCCAATTTCAGTTCCTGTTTGGTCGCTATTGAACATATTACTCACAAACGGCTTGTGATTATTCAAAAGTGAAAGTGATGGAAATTTATGATGACGAACTGGTGTTCCGGCAAGAATCTCTCCATCCTTTCCTGTAGGAAATTCCAAAGGATATTTTTCTTTGTTTTCCCAGTATCCCATTGTGCCATCCAAAGAAGCAGTTTCCCTTGTGTGAAAGTACTTGACTTCAGGACTTATTTTGGCATCATGTTCAAGATAGGGTATGGCACTCTTTATATCAGCAATAAGGTCATTTTCAGAAATTGTAGTTCCATTAATTGTTAATTCTCGAACCTTTCTACCGGGGATATGAAATCGTGGTGTTCGCCTTCCGTCATTCATTATCCATGAAAGATAAAATGCATATACTTCACCCGGCATAAATGACTTATTCAAAAAAGTGAAACCACCATCTTTGTGGGAACCTGTTATACCATCCAATCCAACAGAATCTTCATAAACCCAACTGACTTCAATTTCATTTGCCATCTTCTGGTAATTATAAATCTCATCAGTAGAAAAGTTAGCCACAATTAAGTATTTGTCAGTAAAAGCGAAAGTTTTAACTCTGTCATATTTTAGTGTGCCGATCAGAATTTCATCCAATAGTATGGCTGTTTCAGGCTCAGTACCAGAAATGGTTATGTCTTTACTGATAGTTAAAAAGTCCTCTGACTCTATGCTAAAGCTTCCGATTTCAGCACAGGATATAACACCGTCTATTCGTTTGATTACCGCAATACGAATACCTTCAAACCGAGTATCAAGATTATCAAGACTAAAAGTAATGGATCGGGATGTAGGTAATCCAGGCTCACATCCATCAAAAGATTTATATCCGTTTATGTAATTCCCATTCGTGATATTAACTTGATTACTGATGGTTAAATAGTCTGTCCGTGAACCATCTTTGTTTACGTAAGCTATAGCAATAGAGTATGCACCTGATTTAAGGCTTCCCCCTGAATAGTTAAGTTTCGCACCGGTAACAACAGGGATTTTCATATCCTTGAATAGCTTCATGTTCCCTACGATACTGGGAGACAGCAATTTTCCGTCTTTAATACCTTTAATTGGATTGTCAATATTCAGCATGTAAGGCGGACCATCATTAGTCCAAATTACTATTCTCTCACCATTATTATTTAGCGTAACATCAGCTTTGAATGACTTAAACAAGTCAATTGTTATATACTGTGTACTAAGAATTCTTCGGGGTTGAGTGTCTTTTTCAAATAAGAATATCTCGAAATAAACTGGTGCTTCACCAGTTCTCTCAGGATTTTCAGGGGCATCTACAAGATAGAACTCTAATACACTGCCATCAGGACAGTTAGCTGTACCTAACATTTTAGATCCAACCGGCACTTGATGAGAAAAGAAAAATCCAGGCTCATCAATTACATTACTATCAATATCAATAACTTTGTTTTTTGCAAATCTATAAGTGCCCTCAGGTTGCTGCGAAGGCAGTGTATCTGTTACGAGTCCCTTATACATTGTATTCAAGCTTTGGTTTTTGTAAAATCAATCGCTCAAAAAGGAAGTATCTCTATGGACAACTAAGTAATAGTTTATGGCAACAATGATCATTTAGTTTTCCGGGTAACTTCAAGCATTGAATAGTTATTAGATTGCCCATAGAGCCTGCTTCCAATAACTTACGAGGCGGGAGCGAGAGGTTCTTCATCCTTAGGGAAAGTTTCTTCCTTTATGAGTATGAAGCACGCATCCCATAGCTGCTTATAATTGTCGTTTTCCTGCGGCATTTCGGAGTAATCTACCTTCCAAATCTTATAATCATCTTCGCATTCCATTCCAAGCCAATCGTTATACTCACTAATCTGGGCTTTACGTTCTTCAATTGCTTTGGTATATTTCAATTGAAGTTTAGCCCGTGCCTCTTTAACTTCTTCAGAATTGATATCAATATCAAGGCTTTCCATCTCTCCCTGAGGTGTGACCAGTATCTTGGTTTTTGGAGCACCACTTCCTTTTGATGCGAATTGTTCGTATGCTTTCTTCAGTTCATTCTCATACTTGATGAATTCTTCTGACTTAGGAATCAACTGATCCTGTGAATATGCTTCTACCAGTGGCTTTAAGTTTTGAAGTGTTCTGGCAATAGCATAATTTAATTTCACACCAGGTACATTTCTCAGAGCTTTAAGCTCAGCATGTAATTGAAGAATCTCAAGATTAGTTAATTTTCGATCTCTTTTTACAACTGGTTTTTTCATAGTGACTGTATTATTGGTTATAATTGAATTGCAGTAATAACAGTAGCTTTTGAAGAAGTCATAGGTGATTGAAGTGCGGAATAGAGGGACCAACCATTTGTAGTTGAATATACCTGCAAAGTAAGATTGGTACTTGCTTTTCCAGTCAAATCAATGTAACCTGTCATTGATAAGTTAAATCTATAGGTTGTAGTCGAAGTAGCCGGCACATAGTTTTCTGTAGAGCATATAACTGTGCCGCTTAGACCTTCAATCAATCTGAGAGCTATATTTGAAGCAGTTACATTGGTATTTCTTCCTATAGTTGCATGTATTATTATAAGATACTTATATCCAGTAGGGATAAGAATTTGAGTCAGTCCAGTTACATTCTGCCAGGATCCGGAAGGAATAGTAAAGATGTTTGCAAGAGCAAGCTCATATGCAACGATAGAAGCTCCAGTTGCAGAAGCATTGTAAGTTACATGAATATACCCATCTCCGTTATCAGAAATTGTGGCTGACGTGTTTTGCCCATTTTTAAACAATATTCCACGTCTATCATTACCATCAAGAATTATTTCTCTTGAATAAGAATCTGCAATTTTAATGTACTCTAAACCAGGTTTTAAAGTGCAGACAAGACTACCATAATTAATTCCAAGACCAGCTCCAATTCCTATTTCCTGCCAGGTACCTGCTTTATCAGAAGGATTACCCATCAAAGTGAGCTTTTGCAAGGTCATAACATTGTCGATATCTGACCTTAGCAAAGACACATCTCCAGTCCTTGTATTAAAAGAAGTTACACCGGCTGTCGTAGGATTTCCTCTAAATATCTCACCATCTGCTGATACCATTAACGGTACATTACCTTCGCCTACAAGAGAGGTAGATCTTATATAGCCATTGACATCAAAGTATGTGTCAATAGGATTGTATGAGAATCCTTCATTAGCATACCAGAAAGCGCCTCCGGGATCGTATCCTGCAATAAGAGCGGATGTAAAAGGATTTATGATGGCAGCTATTCCATGATATCCCCAAGGCTGATTTATTATCAAGTTTGGGGTATAGAAGCCTGATGCCGTTACACTTCGTAAAATGGCTGAAACATTGCTTCCTTGAACTGGTGCCGGCAAAGCAGCCAATGGTGTCTGATTTCCGGCATAGCTGAAATAACAGTCGGTATCCATACCAAAACTTGTATTGGCAAATACCCTTCCGTATCTCTGTTCCGGGTTTATCATGTATACAGTGTTTGCACCCTTCAGCTTGATGTAAAACCGGATATACTTTGTACTTGTACTGGTTTGATAAACAGATCCAACTATATCTTCAGGAGCAAGTGATGTCTGTCCTTCTATCTCAATGCGGATCTGAGGAACAGTAGTATTGAAAGTGGTTGCGTCTGTATGCGTAGCTAAAGATACCTTGATGACAATAATAAAATCGTCCAGGGCAGCTAAAGCAGTGCTTCCATCATAAGTAAGCTCCTGCATTCGGACACGTATATTTATAGAACGCCCTACCAGGTAACTGGCATTGTAAGCCATGTAGACATTCCCGAAGTATTCCCATTGACCTGTTTTATTGGTTGCATTGGAAATAGTCTGTGATCCGAGTACTCCATAATTACAATAACTTGCGGAACTGGCTGAGTTTGCCCGAAGATTACTTCCGGTAGTTCCGGCATAGAGATAGCAAGTCACGTTTCTGTATGAACCCACCACAGGATTAGCTGTAAGTGCTCCTGTCGCCCATACCCAATCAGAAGTCGTTAATGGCTCAATAACTATTGTAACGACTCCAGGGGCAAGTTTATAAAGGTCAATGTATCCGCTTGTACCATCAAACGATAATCTACAATATAACAGGACATATCCATTATCTGAACCTGACTGTGAGTTGAAGGAATGAGATGTATTGGCAACTATTGCTGAAGTTTGAGAGCCGTAGTCCCCAGCTTTATAAGCCAGATTCACTGTAATAACACTCTCGGTAGTGGTTCCCGTGGTAGTGGTGGCTTTGACTTTGAACATCCCGAATTTGAAATTGGATCCAATGGGAATTGTTCCTACACGGTAATAACCTTTAGTTGTTGTAGTTGTAGTTGTATATTGTTGCTGGGTTCCAGGAATAGTCGTACCGATATCCCCGGTAGTCAAGAGCCTCTGTGAAACTCCCGCAGAGTCCACCTTATAAAAGCCCTCTGAAGTGGCATAAAAACCAAGAAGTCCATCTTCAGGAGTTTCAGCTTCTCCTGTTATAGAAACATCAATCTGAGCATAAAACCTTGTCCCTGCCATATTAACTTCCGATAATGATTACCTTTCCTGACATTGCCTGATTAGTTGATATTGTAACATCGCCTGTTGTTTTATTAACCTTTACAGACACATGAGCCTGTACATATTCAGTAGCTCCAGTACCACCATCCTGCATTAAGAATGCAAATGGTTTCAATCCGCATCCATGCTCTGCTGCTGTAATGGTTTTAGTTGTGGCATTAGAGTATTCGTGCGAAGAATATCTTGGAATACCTGACGGAATATCACTCAGAGCTAAAGCCTGCCATGATGGAGTCGTACCATTAGATTTTAGGAAGGTTCCATTACTACCTATTGTCAGTATAGCCATTGTATTTGATGTACTTGCATACATTAATCCACCAGTGGATGCGGCATTAGGCAGAGTAAGGGTACTCCAATCGAAAGTATTTGTCCCAGTACCAATCAGAAACTGACCGGCAGAACAAGTAGCTATGTGATCACTGGAGTTAGTAATATTATGCTGACGGTTATGAAGTTGTGAGTGAGTATGATTACCCCAAGCCACTGTATTTGCTGAAGTTCCAAAAGCAATATTTACAATATCACCGCTGAGACGACCTACAACAGAATTTGTGTTTACTGCAAGATCTCCCGGAACAGCAGATGATGAACCGGCATTTGCTTTTATTGTATATGCAGCAACAGCAGTAAGCCCGAAAGTGATACTTTTACCACCGGTGACTGACCCTAAAGTAGCCGTAATTCCATTATTTGCTACTAAATCAACAACATATCCGCTTGTAACAGCAGTCGCAGTTCCTGCATTTACTTTTAGATTCCAACTTTCATAGTTATCATAAGTTCCGGGGTGGGAATGATTATAAGCAGCAACTTGTGTAAAGTCTACCTCAATTGTAGCAGCTGCATTTAAATTATAACTTCCAGAAGCAGAACCACCAATTAAAAGACCTTTTCCTGTGGAAGTTGACAAACTTGCCGGAGAAGTCCAAGCTCCATTTCCGGCTGAAGCCCATTTTAACCACTGCCCTGTAGAACCCCCCGAAGGCAAGTGAACATACCCGGCGGCAGTTGAGTGGCTAATAGTTAATTTATGGGCTGCTGTTGTACCTGCACTTAAACTGGTTGTAATAGCCCCGGAAGCAACAATTGCTAATGTTTGCCCGGAAGTGACAGATGTTCCTGCTGCATCAGTGGCAGATATTTTCCAGTTAGAGTAATTATCGTATGTAGGTAAAGTCCAGAATTCAAGTCCGCTTGCTGAGCTATTAACTCTGACAAGCTTATTACCTGCACCTGTATAAGAAGAAGGTGTGTCAGTAAGAGCTATAAAGGATGTGACATAATTAGGTGTTGACCATTGCGGCAAACCATTGACAACTGTTAAAACATCACCGTTTGAACCCACTGCTAATTTTGCCAATGTCGATGTCGAATTGGCATATAGAAGATCTCCTACAGTTAATGTTGTAATTCCGGTACCTCCCATTGCAACTGTGAGAGGGAATACAATATTCGTCTGAATAATATCCCATTTTGCACCTACTGTAGCTTGATTTCCTGCGGCAGTATCATCGGTATTACAAATAATCATGTCACCAACCTGAACTTCCACACCTGATGAGCCACCTATCTTACCTGCAACAGAGATTTTATAGGTATCACCTTTTGATGCAGCAGGGTAATTTGGATTAGTGGAACAGTCAACAGTTCCTACATAAACCATTGCGTCACCGGTTGCAAGAACAGAATCAAGTGCAGCACGAACAGCAGCTTCAGAAGGAATAATAGTATTCGAAGCCGTGCCAGACGCTCTGATTGTTTGAGTAATTGCAGATCCTGAAACTCCATATGATAGAACAGCATCCTGAAGTGTCTTATTAGAAAGAACTTCAATGCCAGTTAATGATGCTAATTCTAATATTTGATTGTTATTGCGATATACAGGACGATGAGTAGCTTCATTGTACCCTATTTGTCCTTCTGTTGTAAGGAACAGTGTATCTGACCTGGAATGGAGAACAGCATTTAATAGCTGATTTCCAGTTAAGTCTATATCGACATAAAATGGTGTTAAATTTGCATTTGCTGCCATAATTATGAAAGTATTAGGATTAGGTGTTCAATTACATTGTTTGATTTCCACGACACTTCTCCGTTATCCGGATTAATGGTCAATGTTACTGAAACTGCTTTCCAGAGCCCTGATACTTCTTTGAAGGCTTGTGTTTTAATTATCTGCCCCAGGTTGTGCTGTGAGGCGGTGATAATTCCTGTGTTTGTGTTTCTGAACTCAAACCAGGCTTTATTAAGAGGACGCCAGTTATTATTATCCTCTATGTTAGTTGTTGATAGATTAAAGATAAGCTGATACGCCCCATTGAGATGGGGAGACGGATCATTATATACAGCTGTAATCATTCCCCATTTACGGATGCTAAAGGGCATAGCATCACGTTCTTTAAGGGTTTCAAAATTATAATTATGCGGAGCTTCATCATAATAGTATGGAAGTTCAGACCATTTATGATTGCCATCTCCGAGTTTGAATTTTCTTACATCTGTAGATAAACATAACTCCCTGTCCATTAAAACAGGGTCTAATTTTAATAACTCAGTTTCTGTTAAAGCTTTAACTCTTACTATGTTTGACATATTAGATAATTGCATTATTTATCTCACCACTCTTATCAATCTCAATACCGCTAACTTTAATTGAATCTTCTTCAGGCTGAATTGAAGGAGCTTCTATAATTGTCTTAAATGTCTTTATACCATAGATGATTTCATCACCAAGTTTATGTACTACTTCATCATCAAGCGCATAAACCTTTGACATAGCATCTGTAACATGTTTCACAACTGCCTTCATAAATGCATCGAGTTCTTGTGGACGGATTGTACGAGTGTTTGGAAGCTCGACATCTTCAGGAACTCTTAATTGCATTTCGTTTGAACGAATAACAGGAATCATAGAAGCAAACTTGCGCCCAAATTCCATTGACTTGTCAACTGATGGGAAGCCACCATGAACTTGTGCCTGAAGACATGACCTTTTCCACATTAGATCAACATTGAAGTAATTAAGCTGTGGATCCGGATGTTTATAGCCGCCCATTATCAGTTGCCTAAGTATATAATTAAATACAGCATTTCGATATTGGACAGCATCAGGAATCATTGGAAATCCATTATCATCGAGCTTGAATCCTTCATATTCAATATAAATCCGCCCTGATTCAAATGGTAGAATAATGTATCCTCCATTGATAAAGTACCCATCCAATTGACCTTTAATTGAACTACCACCAGTTACAATACGCCCATTATCTTTTATATTGAGAACTCCGGTAGCTGCTGATACCGATACTCCGATATTCGCCTGACTTACCTTTCTTCCATAGGTTAAGGATTGAGAGCCATCGTAAACTCTTTTAAGAATTAATAAGTCACAAGGCATTGGAGCACGGAAGTTTGTTACTATAAGGTCTTTACCCTTGAGTTCAAATGCAGCTCCGGAACCAATAAATTCCAAAGCTTCACCGATCCATTCAAGAATGTCAGAGTCCCTGTCCTCAGGAAGCTTTAGGTCACGGTAAACCTTTGCCAGAATTTCTTTCGATGATGTGTAGCGATGAATCATTTGGCTGTAAAGTTTAAGTGAGCGAATTCGTCTTTTTTGAGTAATTCCACCAATTGTTTCTTAGGTCCTTTTACTCCTCCGGCAGGACGGAAATTATATGCTGACTTGTTCTTTATATTGCAGTATTTCTTGAACCAAGTGAAACGATAATAGTATTCATCTGTGTAATACACGAGCTTTTCTATCCCCTGTTGGTAATGTTTACGAGTCTCACCCCAGTTAATAGTCTTTCTCTTTGAGAAGTCTCTTTTGATTTTACTTATTTTGAGCCTTCCCAATCCGGCACCCAGATGAAAAGTTCCTCCGGTAAGAAGATGTTGGACAATGCCCTTATTATAAGCACTAATGATATACTTGAACAGAGTGTAATTAACATCTGTTCCAGAATTATCCTTTCGGAATTTATCGTACATATCAATGGCGTGGTGCATCTTCATTGCTCGAAGTATGTATTTCGTTTTCTCTCGAATCCTGAATGAATTTTAATTCTCCCTGTAAATATGCCTGACCAATTGCCTGTTCCATATCTTGAGATAATGGGAATTCAGAATCAATATCATACAAGCGTTTACCTTTACAATCCTTGAAATCGAATAACATTTTCGGGTCTTCAAAAGCCGCTTCCACTCTAATAAGTTCAGGTAGGACACCTATCAGGTTAATCCGGTTATTGGCATACGTAAAGTATTTTCCATTTTTACTGTATCTGGAATACTTAAGATTACGAGCCATGTTTTCATCAATGTAAGTGTACCTTGTTTTACGGTCAATAGATCCCACATATCTGAAAGCATAACCTGTTTTCAACCTGATAGGGGAGGGAATAGGAACTGAAACCTTCTCATAGCAATCCAGTTCTATTCCACAGGCTGAAAGACTTTCATCATCCGTTGCAAGGCAGGGCAATACCTGAATAGAATGATCACTTAAGAATCCATTACGCTCATGATCTCTACGGATAAGTAAAGCACGATAGTTTAGTACCGCCCGCTCTACAACTGCTAAAGTTGCCAGGGTAGGGTTTGGACTCACTATATGAGCATACCTGGATACTATTTCGCTTAATGTTGCCATAAAATATTATTCTGCGTAAAGATAATAAATAATGGACTAAATACACTAATACGAAATAAAATATTGATTAATCTACAGGATTATCAGGACCATGAGCAGGAGTTCCGGCAGCACATGCAGCACTTGCCCCATAAGGTGCATATCCGCTTACTACATGCTGTGCACTACTTAAACCTGAATTGTCAGATTCTACATACCTATAGAAAGCTTCAAGTCTTTGTAAATATGCAGTCTGTGACACTGCTGCAAAGTCATTATCAGTAAGTATTGGTGCATAATATTTGCCTGAAGCCGGGTCAGTGAACTCCTCCATAATCTTGTAGACCTTAGGATAAGGAGGAATGCTATTTCCGCTCGAGTCTTTGTAATTTACTGTCAGAGTCTTTCTGCGGAAATTTCCATTATAGACATAGGTGTTTGGTAATTCAGCCATTGTATATAAGTATTAAGTTAAATTCTATAAGTATTATCAAATTCTTTTCTTGTTATCATCACGCATACTTCATCACTCCACCTGATAGAAGAATAAGGTTTTACTCTTACACATACTTCATCTGACCATATCATTGTAGTTTCAGAAGTAGCTTCGGTTGTACATATTGTATCTGTCCATCTCATGGATCTCTGGATGCTTTGCGTGATACATACTTCCTCTGACCATTCTATTGTATAAGATTGGACAGTTCTGACGCAAACAAGATCACTCCATTTCATTTCCTTAATAAGGGCTTCCGGTCTTAAGTATCGAACACAGACTTCTTCTGACCACTGCATTGTTTTAGTAATCTTAGAATAAATACAGACTGTATTCGACCATCTCATATTATAAAAGCCACGATGGGTAAGGCACACTGTTTCTGACCATTGCATTAGATAAGTGCCGCCGTAAGGCTTACTTATTGCACGGTAATAAATGATAACAGTAACATCCATATCAGGCATAATGAAGGTATGTACTTCGGGTGAAGTCTTCTGAAGTAAATTAGCTTCAGGAATTTCAATATCATGGATGTACATTCCTTCAGGCGGAGTTACATTAAAGGAAACTATATTTCCTGGTTTACGCTTATAACCTTTAGGAAAGAAATATGCTCCTTTCCCGCCCACTTCCATAATACGGATTGTATGAAAATGTTTGGCAGTAAATTCTGCTTGCAGGGAAATGTTTTGGGCATAATGTAAGGCAAAAAACAGTTTCGCTTTACATACAGATGTTTTCCCGGCAAGATCATACAATATTGTATTAGCCGCTTTGGTAGATGCATCCTCTAAAGCAGTTTTCAGGTTTTCCTTGTAGTCAACCTCATTAACGAAATCACCGGGGCATAATATCTTAATCATCACATTCTTGTTGACAACAACATGGTCCATTATTGCAGATACGTTCAGCAGCACGTAGTTTGAGTGAAGCTTTCACATATTCTCCTGCTGCATAACTTAGCTTTGCACCTTCCTTCAGTACAATCATTTCGTAGATTTTCTGAATAGTCGACTTAATCTTATCATTACACTCAGTATTATCACATTTTACTGCAATTATCTTATCACTGAATTCCCTGATACAATAGTCCACTACAACAGTATTCATTACATACAAAGAGATTTGATATTGTCTGGTTGAAGTAAGTAGTGTATAGTTGATTTTGTACACTCCGGAAGGAAAAACATTGTGATTAAAAGAAACCTGCTCACCATCCTTGGTATAGCTATTTGGCGCAAATGGCAGATCCTCTTTTATTGAATCTGTTGATAAAACTATCTTACGTCCTGATATAATATTTTCATCAGGAGAAAGTAAGACGTCACTATAATAATTTCCCTGATTACCTGATACATCATGTGGTTGAACTACCATGTACTTCTTCATCAGAAGAATATGACCAGAAGGGAAAATCATTTCAATAGTAGAATGAAGATATTTTTCACCACCTATTAGAGTGAGATCTTCAATTTCAACTGAGGCTTGAGCGAATGTAACTTTGATATTTGCTTCAGGCATGGCAGTTTATTTTAAGAAAGAAGGCGGCGTATAATCCCACCGCCTTCAGTATTGGCAAAAATGGTTTCTTATGCTTCGTCCGGAATCTGGACTGTTGATGACATCAGAATTTCTCCGAGATGGTTAGCATCATCTTGGTCTGCTTCAGCAAGGTATAGAGTGTATTTAGCTTTGGCACCGTAACCTGTACCGCTTCTGTTTGGAGTATCAATCAACATCTCAAAAACATACATAGTGTACTTCCCGTCTGCTTCAACTTCTGAAACAGGTTTTCTTACCGGATATTCAGTCTTGTTGGTAATACCACGACCAAATGAATTGAGGTAATCTTCCAGTTTGGCTACAGCTTCAGGAGTTCCTGACTCCGGAATACCAGTTACAGTGTAGGAGATAACACTATTTGCAACAACACCATCCACAGCGTAGCGGAAACTGGATAGAGAGCTATCAGCTGTAAGTGTGAGCACATCATTACCTGCCCCGGTTGCAGATGCTGTAACGCCTAAGTTTTTGGCATTAATTGCAGTAACCATAGCAGACACAAGAGTAGCCTTTGTATAGTCAGTGCCTTTGTGTATTACAGTTACACTGGTAATAGGAAGGTCACGTTTACCTGAAGAAGCGTCTATAACCTTTACAATAAACTCATCGCCTTTTTTCTGGGAAGCAGGAAGAACAAATCCAATGGTTGCAACACCTTGAGTTCCTTCACTGTATTCGATTTTCTTAGCCTTTACAATACTTGATAAGCTAAATGCAGGAGTTATTTCTGGTGAACCATCAGTACGCTTCGCCATAATTTGAATAAGATCATTGGGAGAGATTTCACCTTTAGCCGCTTTACTCTCACCAACTTTAACTATGGTGGCTTTGCCGGCAGTAATATCAGCCAGATCGGTTGTTGAATAATCAAGAGCACCGGCTTTGATAATAAAGAGTTGTTTTCCCATTGTGTTAGAAGTTTTAGTTATTCAACGATGTTGTTCATGGCGACCTTGGTTTGCATTCGCTGTGACTCTGATTGTTCAAGCAACGCCGCTACGGTTCTATTAACTATTAGCGGATGTACATGCTCACTCAAATCGCAATCTTTAGACGAAGATAAACTAACTTTCTGAGGGTACTTGATATAGGTTAGTCGAACCCCTTTTAATATAAAACTTTTATCGACAGCCACTATTAATTTGTCTCCTTCAATTACTCCTGCCGGACTTTTATAAGAAGATTTCAGTAGTGGATCAGCAGCTATTTCATGTTCATATTCGCTATCCAAAATCCTTCCCGGAGAATAAGTAACAGGATGGGAAGTGTTTGCCGGTTTTCTGGTAAGTGAGTAATGCACTTCTGCGAAGAACTTGATTGGATATAAGCACTTTGGTTGTTCCGGTAAAGGAAATGTAGCTGTCCTGGCTTCTGAAATAATATTACCCAATGCAACAGTGCGCTTAAGCTCACTTAAATCCATAGCATTAAGCATATCATCATCCAGACCTTCACCTGTAAGATTCCGTTTCTTCGGAAGCTTTGTGCGGACAAAATTTAGTATCTCATCATTAAGTACTTGATCAATACGCTCAGGATCTAATCCGTCAATATGAAATAGCTCCTGCTCAATACGCTGGTGCATTTCCTGAATAGTCATCCTCTTTCCTGTTTTTGCGTTTGGTTATCTGAAAGATTCTTTTGAGTTCTAAAATCTTTGTTAAATACTTTGGAACAAAAGCTGCAATAAGCAGTAGAAATTCAGTACAGATAATCAGATATGTTGCATTATCATCAGGTACAAAGCTGCCAAAAAGCATCATGGAGAATATACATCCCATGCTTAAAAAGAAAAATATCAGACATAACATCGACATAACCTTAGTAGAGCTAATTTCTCTAATAGCTTCACCTTTGGAATTCTTAGTATAAGATTCGACTGTCTTGATCTTTTTCTTTATTTCTTGCCCATCCATTCCTGCTGCATCTTTAACCCATTTACACTCTCTGAAAGAGTATTCATTTTCTCACTAAGTATTTCTAATTGCTTATTATTTAATTCCATTTGCTGACTGTATTTCTGTCGCCACATGTCCAGGTCATACAGTCGTTTGTACATTTCATTGATATTGTTGGTTTGCACTTTATTACTCTCCTGAACTGATGAAATCAAAATATTCAGGTTCGTTATGCTTTCATTAAGCTTTGAAATATTGCCCAGTCCACTGTTAATTGATTTGAGTTTATCCTGGATAAGAAATTTTGCTAATCCGATCAGAATCAGCAAAGTAGCCGAAGCAGTAGCAATAATAGTAGTGATAGATGTTTCCATAGTTAATAAGAGATCCTGTTTAGCCATCCATAGAAAAATTTTAACTGGTTGGAATCCCTTTTAACAATCTCATAATACCGCATGAATTGTAGTCCATTGAGGACCTTTAGCAGGGTAATGGTATGATCTCTTTCTTCAATATAATCAGGGCGTCTTGAGTAATAAACTTTTAGTGCATTAATGGTTGCCGATCCTATTTTCCCGTCTACTTTCAGGTAAGGGTTCCATTTATTTAGGAGATTTAAAGCGTCTTGTAAATATTCCCCGGCTTTATTTGTTCCCATATTAATACCGGTATCAAATAACTCATTGGCTATTGCCTGGGGCATTTGCTCAAGACATAATGGATTCCAGAAATTGTCCAAGTAAAACTTACTTACTAACTCTTGCAATTTCTGATCATTTTTAAGTGCGAGGTTGATATTTTGAAGCTTTTTTTGGAGTACAAGGTCTATGATTTTCCATCCTTCCCATTTTGGATGGAATTTTCTGGCAATTCCTTTATAGGTCATGCCTCCTTTATCATCTGGGTCATTGGCAAAGCCCCCCTCATGTAGCATACTGATTCCAAATGCCTTGATAAACTCTGCCATATTCTATTGCTTAATTATGGTCAAAGATTGTGTGTTTTTGATTATTGCATTTGGATTAGTAGTCTTGACTTCCACTCTGTATAAAACTTTTTTGCGTACAAGCCACGAAGTCATTTTGCATTTCATTGCCGTGTTCTGGAGCTTTTTACCCAGTTTGGTTTCTTTCTCATGTTTGGGAACATGTTCAATATACATCATGGTATGAATTGGTACCACAATGGTTTGCATTACTTGAGTGGTATAATCAGGGTAGAGTATTATCTCGACCTTACTCAGACTATCACTATAATGATAGAAGGTAGTGTCGTTTCTGGTTTCAGGATCTAATTTCAGAGTATCATGAACTTGAGCTACCATTGAAGTTGCCGAGATTAAGTTTTTAATCTTAATATCACTTAATTCAAGCTGTCTTTTTAGTTCATTAATGTAGGAATAGGAACTTTCCTTGAATTCTTCATAAGTCATCCTAAGCACTGTAGCTTGCTGACGATAATAGCCAGCTTCATCACGGCTTATCTTTATAGAATCGGATAACATTTGATAATTATTCTGCCATCTTTCAGCTTCCTTTGCCTTGTAGCTCGAATATTTCAGGAGAAAGTTGAAAGTGAAAATGGTGATACCAACGAGTATCACCATTATCAATATGTTTTTAAACTTAATCATTAGTTATTTTGCTTTAGTAAATTCTTCAAGACGAGCTTTAAGAGTGACTAAAACATCGGAATTGGCTTTATCCTGTAGAAACAAGATTGCTTCATCCTGAGTAGATCCAAGTTTTTGATCGCCATTAATGATTGCAGTGCCGACACGATTAAGAACTCCCACGGTAATACAGTTTTCAATGAAAGCTTTCATTTCAAGTTTCGGATCAGTTACTACATCATTGAAGATCTTCGGTTCATCTTGTACGAATTTCTCCAGCTTAAGTTTCACTTCTCTTTCATCGACCGTAAGAATCTGACGAACACCATAACCAAGACGGTCTGCAAGAACAGTAAGAACGATGTTAAGCTTCTTCTGGTCATCAAGTAATTTGATGAATTCTTTATAAGCTTTTCTTCTGAATTCAAGCTGTTCTGAACCAACCTTGAGTTCTTCTTCCTTATCATAAACCACGAACATAGTAATTCCGGGTTTAATTTTAGTTGGATGAACTGCAAGTTTTGGATGCTGACAGGCAAATTTGAAATGGATATAATCTAAGACATTTATAGGCTTTCCATCGCCATCAAGCCCTACCTCAAGTACAAGTGGATTTTCCTTTGTAGGTCTGAGTGTCAATGATTTGAAATAAGCATCGACTTTTGCCCTGAAGTTTTGATCATGGATATCAGCATTAATGATATCCGGCATGTACTTTCGTACTTCTTCATTAGTAAGACCAGTTGCAACTTCACCAGATTTGGTGAGAACTGACCCAATTGATTTCTTGCTGTCGGGGTAGATTTTATCCTGTCTACCAACAGGAATTCTTCTGATTTCAATAACTCTTGATGCCATACTGACTATTGATTTTAAAAGAAACCCCGTCATGTATCAGACGGGGGTTCCGTTTATAAATATTGTCTACTGCATCACACATTCAAGATGCATACAGTTTGTTGCTCTACGAATCTGGATTCCTCCAACTTTGAGGAAGTGTACAGAACTTCCGTCAACGTCAGTTGCACGCAGGTCATTACCTGTAAAGCCTTTAGGTATGGTAGCACCGGCTACAGCCCAGCGCACCATTTCACGACCTTTCTGGGTTACTAAAAGGATGTTAGCTTCACCATCGTAAACTGACTGGTCAAGGAATAGCATTCTATAAGATTCAAGTGGAAGACCTGTTACCGGGTGACGGTATGAGTTCTTAGCACGAACACCATTATCAAATAATGGAAGATGCCTTACAGTGATCTTATGTCCGTCAATATGCTCATAAGAAGTGAAGAATCCGGTTAAGGTAAGAGAACGTCCGGTACCAGTAATAAATACAGGATTTGTATTTTTAATATAGTTACCGGCGGCAACTTCTTCCTTCATTGCATTATCGAATTCCTCGAGACCGCCCAAACCAGTGTACATCACGATATTGACAGCCTGTGCGTCAGTTGCGCCATACAGCGCATCACGCACGGTAGATTTGATTTTCTTTGCTGTCAGATGACTGTAGGTATCGTAATTTGGAACCTGTTCGATTACACCAGAACCGATTGGAATAGGATTACCATTCTCATCTTTCAGATGAATGATTCCATTGGCATCCCTATTGTACTGTGAATACCAGTACATGGATTCAACTTCCTCACGCCATTTCATCTGATGCTGCCATTCTTCGAAGTCAGACCAGAGGTTAGTTGTCTTGCCACCCAAGTTCAATTGAATGTTGACAACCTTATTCTGTACGTTACCTTCGTAACGATATGACTTACGAATATGGGTAATCTGGTTACGCAATTTGGACGGAGCCATCCAGTTACTTTCAGTTCCACGAGAACCAGAGGGAGCTACAGGAGCAAAACCTTGAGAGAACATCTTACCGACAACCTGATCTTCGGTGATATAGAAAGTAGGATCCGAAGAAGCAAGGTGCATGTCGTATTCAAAACCGCCAGGACCTTCAACAGGCTGATTTGAGCTTAAGCGGAATTGTAAGCCATCAGGAGAGAAGATAATGTACTGCGGATTAAAATGTTTTTCCTTAAAGGTCATTTTGATTACGCTTCCGCCGTAACCGTTACCGGTAACAGCAACGCACTCAACCGCCTTGTCCATAGAGCCGATAACCGGGTAATCATACTCGATATCGTTCACATAGCGAATGTTTCCAACACCTTCAGTTAAAAAGGACAAAGGAAACCTCTTGTCTTCACGACCAACCAGGTGAGTGAGAACAGGTGATAGAAGATCCGGCTTGGTCAAAAGAGCATTTGCCAACATATTCTCATTGGTGTAGCCCTCGGCATTCCAGTAATCTTCGTACAGCCTCAATTTCTGAATGTTGTCATTAGCCATAGCAGATCAGGTTTATAAGAGTTTTGTTTAGTTGAATAAGTCGGCTACTTTGGGGATGTTAAACTCAGTTCTTTGAGTGTTATCATCCTTCATCCGTGAGCCGGATTTATCTTTGAGCAACTTCTTCAGTTCGGTAGTTTTTTGAGTATTCACCCGTGTCTGCACAATTTCAGAGAGCTTAAAGCCTTTGTAGACAAGATATTCAAGTGCCAGCTTGTCTTCAAGAGACATTTGTTTATAGGCTGCATTACGTTGAGTTACACCCTCTTTGCCGACATTGAACATCCATCCAAGAAACTGCTTCTTGTCAGCCTCAGGAATCTGAATACCTTTTAGTGAGCCTGTAGCTACAGTTTTCTGAATTTCCTGCATCTCTTGCTTTCGCTTCTGTTCCATTTCCTGAGCAGCCTTCTTCTGATTCTCGACGATATTCTGTCGCTCAGCTTTGGTCAGCTTATCAAGAATTGGTAAGGCAGCTTTAGTCTGCGAATAGAGAATCTTAGATTGCTCCCATGAATTCAGCGTAGCCGTTATGGATTCCTGGTCAAATCCCTGCCTACTCAATAGATTAGTCAGTATCCTGCGTTGGGTAGCTGTATCTTCTTCGGTAAACTGCATTTGAGCATAATCCTCATTGCGACTCAGCATTTCCATGTAAGCCTTTGGATCTCCGCCGTTCATACGGTATTCTGCATATTCTGCCAGATCGGGGAATTTTTCAAAGAACTCATTTAGCTGTTGTTCAGCTATTTTTTCGGCTGCAATCCTTGACATTTCATAGATACCATCTATTGATTCTTCAAATTGCTGGTCCGAAAAATCGAATCCGAACTTTTGCTGCAAGGCACTGATTACACTGTCATTATCATTGCCCTGATTCTCCTGATTTTGGCCACTTTCGCCATGCTTTTCTTTGTCCTTATTTTTGTCATCATCTACCTGCGTATCTTTTTGAGGTTCATTGGCTGGGGGGTTGTTTGGAGCAGGTTGATTATTCGGTTCCTGATTATCGCCACCCAAAATGTCTGCGATAGACGTAATATTTTCTAAGAGACTGTTTTCCATGACTTGTAACTTATTTAAGCAAAGAAATGATATTTTGAATAAAGTGATAAAAGCATCTAATAACTGTTATTATATAGAATTTTATTCTGATTACTTGTCGTATTTGTTTTTATTAGTCCGGGCTATTCGTTCATTAGATTCAATTTCCTTTTCTTTGAGGGCAAGTTCCTTCTGCTTAAGTTGATTTTCCTCATAGCGTTTTTGCTGCCTTTCCCTGAGATCAGCAAAGAACTTTTCTCTCTCGAATGCACGTTTTTCAATCTCATTGATATCGGGTACACCGTTGGCGTTGATATCGCTACCGAACAAAAGGCTGTCGATATCCATAGCCTTAAGTTCTCTCTTAAGGTCACGTTCCTTTTGTGCTCATCAGCTTTGAATTTACGTTCAGCTTCTTTGTCAGCCATTTCCATTTGCTTAAGCTCATTCTGCTGTTGAGCTAACTGCATTTCATATTCACGTTCAGCGGCAGTCATTTCAGCGAACTTTTGCTTTATCATGCTGAAGTTGGTCGAATCAAGCATTTCAGTAAGGAACTGAGGATTCCTGGTATTTGAAGCCAGATTTAATCCGAACTGACGAAGTGTATTAAGCTTTTCAAGTTCCTTAGCGGATTTAGTTACAAAAACACCATATTTGGCATTGGCATGAGTTATCGGATCAAGTTGAAGGAACTGTGGACGGAAGTCTCTGTTAATGTATGTGGTATTAAGTCCATCAAGCCACGCCCATTTTGATGTATCCAATAATCCATTGAGTTCTGATTCCTCGAATTCTTCGAACTTACGGAAAAGGTCTTCACTAATAATTGAAGATTGATAAACAGCTCTTTCGGTTGTTCCCTGACCATCTGAAGCCATCACATTACCTTTTCTTTGACGGGAAATACCTAAAGATTCTTCCCACTCAGTTTTTATGGCATTAATAAGTTCGTATTGCTTTGAGATATAGTTCCATAATGACATGTCAAGCACCTGGAACTGATTAAAACTTACTTGTCTTCCATTCGCTCCTTCTGCTGTTGTATCTATCCAACCAATACTGTGAGCATCGAGATTATATAGGAAGTCTTCTTCATCCCAGCCATGCTGACGAGGAACAGTATTATACTCCATGAGCATAACCTTGTCTTTATTCTTGGCTATGGAGAGTTCAAGCCGGTAATGGAAGATATTGTAAAGGATCTGAAAAGGTAATCCCTGCATAAGAACAGAGATATTTTCAGCATGACGATTTGAATATGCACGACCATTATATGGCAGTTTCACCTTCGCAGGATTAAAACCATCCTCTCTCTGGACAGGAAATGGTTCGACTTTCACATAGATGTCCCTGCCAATTCTGTATCCCTGATAAACCACATTTTTCCAGAACCATTCGATGTATTCCCCTTCATCAGGTTTATAATCTTCCGATACTTCAATTCGCTGTGGGAATCCCAATTCATCGACATAATACAGGATACCTGTTTTTACAAAAGTTTTCCAAACAACATGATAGACATCTACCATCCGGTCAAGTCCCTGATATGGAGAACGATTGCCATCTGTAAATAAATATTGAAGTATAGAGAGTGTATCACCACGATCTGACTCCAAACTTTCAAGCTGGTCATCAGTTAGGACATCATGGAAATTGTCAATGACCTGGTTAAGTGACATTGGACAATATCTCACTGCCCAATCACTATCTTCGACAAAATCTACATTAGATGAATGCGAATAATCAAGAAAAAGAGGGCTTATTATATCATATTCAACATCATCAAAAGCTACACCTTTGTAAGAGTATACGTAGCCTGTTACCAGATAGTCAAAGAATCCCTTCAGAAACTTATTGTCAAGCTTCTGTGAATATTGGATATAATCCATTGCATCCTGACCCAGAATTGCACGCCCATCTTTATAACTGGCTTCGAAATTCTTGAGCCATTCTTGCACTGTTGGAATATCCCGACTTTCAACACCTGTTGGAATGCCTTGGGCATTAAGGTCGTTGATGAACTTTTGTTCAAGAAGTTGTTTCAAACCGGCTAATTTGTGACGTTCCTTCTCGGTATTTACATCAGCATTGGTACAGATGACAGTAGAATTTGCCGGTCTGCGACCTTTCTCACCCAGCAGCAGGTCTATGACAGGTTTGATTATGTTGTAGTTACGAATTCTTGCAGGGTAGCTCCTGCGTTCAATACGATCAGATCCTAATGGGTTAGTGACATAGCTGTAATACTTGTCATTGTTCAGTATACCGTTATAGATCTGGTAATATTCCAATAGCTTACTACGCTGTCCACCTCCGAAACTGGAAGCATTAATGAGAGCATCAATGGACTTCTGCCCCCATTCTTCTGTTCGCTCTGCTTTTTTAACCTTTTGTTTTGGAAAAGAAGCTATTGACATGGTAATAATGTTGTTGCAAATATTAATTTATCAAGTCTATTGAATAGAATCGGGCAATATTACCATCCTTCTGTATATAAGACTTTTACTGATAGTATGCTTTATTCAGGAACCTGGGTTTTTCACCTTTATGAGCCGGAGGGCGCATATTAATTACATGAGCTTTCATATAGAAAGCAAGGATTCTTAAGGCTGAAACCCGGTCAAAGTTGCCTTTGGGGTTATATCTTAAAAGCTCATCCAAAAGAGCCACATCATAAATCATGTGAAGATTGAGAATTGGTTTACCATCTTCATCGGTACCTCTCTTTTCTTTAAGCCAATCTCTAATGAAGATATCTCCCTGAGCTTTTCGTTGTTCAGTGCCACAGGAAATACCGAATATTCGACCAAGTTTTCTGATATTAATGTTCTCTCTGGCATCTATAATACCTACTTCTTCAAGTAAAACATGTGTAGAGCGAGTCCTTTTGGCATATCCTACTACATCACCACGATCATTTTCAAAGCCTATTTTACCATTATAATATTCATTGAGCAAAAACATTTGCTCATTGAATTCATCTTGTGAATCAGGACGCCCAACATATCCTGCCACAAGCCAGTCATCAGGTTTTGAAACGCCATTGACATATTTGTACACATAAGCTGCCCCAAGGGAAATACTTGAAGCAGATTTGTCAAAAGCATAAGGGTCATTTACAGTAATATAAAGACCTGGAGGAACTTGTCCGGTTGCTTCATCATAATATGGAGCCTGCCATATAACTACGCACCCTCTTAAATCATCTTCTTTTTCATTATGTGGGAACTTAGTTATTGGTTTTGCTGATGGATCAGGTTGGAATTTTGCTTTGCCATTTTCATCCCGATACATCCTTCCTGGTACACCGATATTAAATTTCTTATTGACCAGTAGTCTGTTTCTCCACTCATTGATTGCAGCTACAGGGAAGATATTGGATGAAACCCTCATAAAGCCTTCCGCAGGTTTTTGAGGATACTCTGTAATGTATTGATCAAGAGCTTTGGGATCTTTAGCAGTATCCTTAATCAATTGGCGGATACTATTTTGATAATCAATGGCACCCTGAATATCAGAATTGCCGTCCTTGTCAATGTATCCTACAAGATTCTTTTGTACCGGTACAAAAAATCCGCAAATAGTTCCTTTAGCGTCATCATCCCAAATATTTTCAAAAGCCTTAAGATTGTAAGGTGCCGGATTATAGAACATATCTTCAAGGTCTACTGTACCATCGAACATATCACCACCGGTTCCATAGATTATTATCTGACCTGTAACAACAGATCCATCTTCGACCGTAGGACGAGTTGCCATATAGGCAGCTTTAAGATTGCTAAATGCACCACCTTCTTCAAACAAAATAAGAGAAGCATCCTTTCCCCTGGCTGCATCCGGATTATCTTTATAGGTAACGGCAATGATTTCAGATTTATATCCTTTTTCAACACGGACTCCACCTCTCATTACGTAATATCCCGTCTTGATATGGTCTCTTTTGTCTATGAGCCGGCGTTTTGTCCAACCAGTATGCTCGTTGAAAAAGTTCATGTAATCAGCAGCCATAGTCATTGTACCTTTTGGGTACAGGTACTTGGTTTCAAAAGCTCCTATCAGGGATACAGAATTCTTAATTGTATTTGCACGATTAGCGCAGATGAATCCGTTTTTATAAGAAAAACCTTTTCGTCGTGCTTTGAATACGAGCATGTGCTTACCCTCGTTCCAAGCTTCTTCAAGTGCAATAAAATATTCGTAATCACCATCCCAAAAATCAGGGAAGGTCACTACTTTGTGTGCAGATGATATTTTTTTCTTTACAACTGACTGATACTTATTGTTATCTTCTGTCAATTTTATCTGCCCAAAATTTAAGTAGCCGTAGTGATGTCCAGTAATTCGTTGACCTCCTACAGAATAACCCTCTCTGCACCGTTGTAGCTGTTCAGTCCAATAATCTCTAAAGGCATAACTGCCCGGGGGATCCGGGCAGTAATACCCATATTTCTTAAAATGTGTAGCTTCAGTACGAAATAATTCGGTATTGACCCACATTATTCGTTGTCTTCAATTGGCGGTTTTGTTGGTGTTGGAAGTACTTTTAGGTAAACCAGAATAAACTCAATGACTTCAATTGTCTGTTCAGTAATACCCAGCCAATGAGCTGCATTAGCTGTAAGAGAAGCGACAGCACCTACTATCAGTGACTGGACAATATTCATATTCATGAATATCCCCAAATCTGCATACCAGGCAGCTATAGCAACAATGAGGGAAATGGTCCATGATAGAATAATTGCTACAGGACCTTCAGCGTTGAATATCCTCTTGATGCCCTGAATAAGCAAGGGTATCAGGAAGACATAAGCTGCAAACGTGTCAAAATACATGTGAATTTGTTCCATAATTAGAGATTTAGATTAGTATTGATTTTTCTCAGATTCACAAGAATATTCCATGTACCTTATTTTGAATTCATCTTCGTCCATGACCTCATAATTTCCACTGGAATGCTTGATTATGTAATCGCCCGGTAGGGCACTTGAAAACGTGCCATTACCAGTCGGGACTTTGATAATTGGGTTATTGCTATGTGTGGAAGAAATTGTCACACCATGTAAAAATTTGGAAACTTCCAGAATACTGTCAGGTGATTTGGTGAATTGGATAGCTTCCACAATAGGACTTTTCTTTATGTACTTCATCGGTTATCCCCTGATCCGCTAATCACCTCACGTTTGTCCCGGGATGCCAGTTTGTCAATATTGATTTGAGCAATTTCTTCCAGGTTATACCCGATGTCATGGGCTAAGGCAGCGATGTACCAAAGCACATCCCCAAGCTCTTTTGCAATCTCTAATTTCTTCTCTATTGTAAAGACTCCATTATCATCTCTGAGAGTTTTGCCGATTTTTTCAGCTACTTCACCAGCTTCCCCATTTAATTTCAGGGCAGGATAAATAACTGTGTAAATCTCTGAGTACTTCTTAGTTCTAAGTGCAAGGTGTTGATATTGACTTAATTCCATAGTATAAATTGTTAGTTGATTACCATTCTCCTGCTGGACAATGTTCTTCTTCCAAAAGAGTCTTGGCTGCCAGCTTACAGCCGCACCCTCTTATTATTTCATCTTTGTCTTTGTGCTTTCTTCTACGGAAAGGATTACAGAAATCCATTGTCCGAATTGGACAATCTTCGCATATCAGCAACCGTTTAACTGACATTTCATGTCGTGGCGGATCAATTTTGCTGTATTGGTATAAGGTGTCTTCAATATATGAAGCCCATCCTTTGATTATGTTTTCCAGTTTTCCCATTAGTCCTCAAATTCTCCAGCTTTGCCACCACCGTAGATTCTCTCATCCACTGCCTCTTTCTTAACCTTTTCTTCGATAGCTGAGAGTGTAGCAATCATCTTTGGTATTTTTTCAGAAAGACCCAGTAATGAAGTCACGGCATTTATGATTTGTACTATATCGACTGCCGGGGATCCATCATCAAGTGTTTCCCCATTCTCATATTTTGCAAGAGATTCCTCAATTTTTACTCTTAAGGATTGAGTAGCAGATACTGCTGTTGTAAGAGTTTCTTTTACAATGCGTAGGGTTCGCATTGCAGGGGTTTCATTTAATTCCCTGTACTTGTCTATAGCATTCTTGATAGCTATATCCGGTTTCCACTCATTCCCCAAACGCAAATCTTTGACCAGCTTAAGGTGCCGTTCTTTTTCTGAATAGGTCAGATAGGGACTTTTGTAATCAGCCAGGAAATATACATAAGCGAGTTCATTATAAGCATTACGCTTTGCCTTATCCTTGTCTCTGCCAAGGATAACTTTAAAAGCTTCAATCTTTTGGAGCTCCGGCTGAATCACTATATGCTTATCATCAATTACAAATAAGCTCATCTTTCTTATTATTAAGTTTGATAAGCCTTTCGGGCTTTACGAAAAACTTGCCTAAATAGGGGAGCATTACACCTGAAAAATCACCAGCCATCATTACCTTTTGTACATACTCCCTTTGGAATTTGACCACTTGAAGGACTTGTTCTATAGAAGTACCAAGATCGTGGGCTATTTCTTTTATGATCTCTTTCTCAGCTGGACAAGTGTATTTCATACCAGGCTTATCTTGATTTCAGTAAGTTTCTGAATATCACGTATAACTGGACAATAAGCATAACCGTTTCCGGTTTGGATGAATACCTTTTTTTGTACAATAGCACGGATAACATTATTTAATGCCTGTACATTTTTAAGTCCCATTTTTTGGAAAATGACTTTGCGGTCTTTAGCAGCGCATGGAAATTCAGGGTTTAAGGCTATAAAATGACCGACTACTTTTAGTTCATTGTCAGTCAATCCAAGAATACCATTGAGAACTTTCAATGTATCCAGTACCTTTGTTTCCGAGGTTGTTTGGATTGTTAGATTTCGTTTCATTCTTGCCTATGCCTCCTTTCTTTGGTTTTAGCAAGAATTCTGCGGCATGACTTAAGCATTTCAATGCCTGTAGAGATTTCGCAAATGAAAATCTCAGCCTGTTGCTGATACAGTTTTTCAATCAGTACATTAAGGACTTCTTCAGGCGTAGTTCCTGGAGCGTCCTTTGAGGCAAATACAATCTTTTGGGAATATGAACCATCTATGTTAGCTAACTCATAGATGATTCCGGGTTTAACTTCACGCATAACTAAATTCTGTATAAACTGTATTTAATGACAAATATAGTCGAAAAATAGCAATTAAACAGAATAAAGTTCTGCAATACTAATATTGAACTTTTTTAATCCATAGGATTTACCTTTAGAAATTCAAAGAATATTCGAGAATAAATGCCGATTCCCCATCCTGATTGTCATCGAACTGATTTTGGATCTTATCACTGTGCATGTGGCTATGATTTTATCACCTATGTAGATGAACGCTCACCTAATTAAAAGAAAATGTAGGGAAGCATACTTCGGTAATCGTAATGCCCTGTAAGATCCATCACTTCTTTTAATGGTATACCTTTAGCAAGTTGCATCAGAACAAACGTCTGTCTTCCAGTTTCTTCTGTAATTACTTCCCAGATAGGACACAAGATATTCGAATCTTTGATTACTACTCTGTCAATCTCACAGTCCTTAAGTACTGCTTGTAATAAATTGACAAATAATTGCTTTTCGATCTTTGGTGGTTCACCATCATATTTATTTATAATTTGACGGGCAAAAGTATTATCTGGTATAGAGAACCTTTTAATCAGCCCATCATCAATGTAATACTGTGTCTGGTCATACTTCATACCAGTAGATGTCTGGAATAGAAAAAGATCCAGAGCAATTTCCTTCTTCCCATTCACCGGGGATAGCTTCAGAATATCCAATTCATCTTGACTTAATGCAAATACACTATCCGTAACCTCTTTGAAAGTCATGTAATCAACAGTTACTCCGTATACATTTTCAAGTAAAGACCTGAAATTGCGAACTGTCTTTACAACAGTGGATGGTTTTTGTCTCTTATAAAGGATAAGCCAGACTAAGAATTTCTGAAATGTGATATTATCAAAGGTATCTAAGTCGAGCATTTCATCAGTATAATCGTCAAATTCCTGTAAACATGAGAGAGTCGATTTAAGATAATACTTCTTGGTATTACTTATATACTCTTCGAGGTCCTTAGTTAAGGCATAATTTAAATGAAAGCCAGGGGCAATTTCTATTTTCATTCTGTGTAGTCAAGCTTTAATAATTCACGGTGAATCTTCTTTACTGTTACTTTGCCCTTTCCAGGAGTACCAATATCGAATGAATAATTGTAATTTATTTTAGTCTTTTTGAATAAGGAGATTTTACTCATACGAAGTTTCTTTTGCTCTGGATCAATACGAAAGTATCTTTTCATTGTCTCATAACTTTCTTGTCCTGTCCAACTTAAGATTATTGGTACCGGGACGCCAGCATTTATACAAGTGGTAATGAAAGTATCCCTACCATCATGTGAAGTATAGGTATCACTAAGATTTAATTCCTTACATAATGCACTTAAATTCTCATTGTACTTTTGATTACTGATTTTCAGTTTAGTAGTATCATATTCATATTTTTCCAGAATTTTCCTGCTAAGTGGATTAAGGTCTATGTAGATTACATTATTAGCCTTATTCCGTGTTTTTACCGGTGAAATTTTAATGCAATCGTTAATGATATTCTGTGGCTGTATTCTAAAAAGGTCACTGTAACGAAGCCCAGTAGCGCACTGTAATAAGAATCTGTCTCTTGTTATTATCAATGCAGGATTATTAAGCTCTCCTTTAAGCATTTTCTTAAAGTCTTCGGTTGTAAGAGGGTGTGGATCATTAACGGAGCTTTTACCATGCTTGAAATCTTTATCCATGAAGGTATCAGACAAAGAGACTCCGATTTCCTCCCTTCTTTTGTAATAAAATTTCAGAAATGTCTGGAGCAAGGTGTATGTTTTCTCAATTGTGCCTGGTTTGTATTTCTTCTTCTTAACCATGTAAATATTGAAAGCATCGCTAAAGGTCAGATTAATGTCTTCGAACTTTAATTTAACCTTTGCATATTGTTCATACCCCATAATTCTATTTTTGAGGGTGATGTACTCTTTGTAGGTTGATTTGGGTGTTCCATTAGCAATACGAGTTTCGATATATCTGTCGATGTATGAAACCAAGGTATCTCGTCTTTTATTTTCTTTTTCAGTAAACTCGAAGTTTTTAAGGTAAGTCTGCTGAATAATCTTATTCTTGTTTTCATGGTCACTATCTTGTTTTGAAACTTTCTCTGATTTTTTAAGCCAATGTTCGGGTTTTACCTTAACACCAGTCGGAATCCTTCTGAATTTGGGTTTTAGGTTGTCATCGTATATCCAATGCTCAATATATACCATTGTCATTCCATACTTGTCGACCCTATCAAGTATCATTCTACGGGTTTTCACGGAAAAAAGTGGTAAAAAAAATTTAGGCTATTTGAGAATGTGGTAAAATTACTTTGCTACGCAATCAAGGCAAGTGGTCGTCAGTTCGAGTCTGACCACTCCGACCAAAAAGCAGAAAGACAGGATTTACCCTGTCTTTCTGCTTTTTTATTGCATTCATTGCAAATCAGATTTTCCTTCCAATATAAAACACATACCCGTAATATGCCTTATATTTCCGGTATAGATCAGCATCATGACGTTCACTTGTAATTAGTTGTAACGCCGTTTCATTATCAGGATATTTCTTAAGGAATATCTCCTGTGCAAAGGGTTGATGATTGTAAAAATGCTCAAGCCAACATTCCTCAGGGAGGATAAAGCTGGCATGAGGAATATAACCTGCACTTTGCATCTGTTTAACTTTATTTGGGATTGTATCAATCTGCGAATAAGCATCCATCCAGAATTTCTCAATCTCAGCCGGCCTTTCCACGGTAAACCAGGAAGCTTCAGTCACAGCTACAAACCCACCCGGCTTCAAAAACCGATGCCAGTATTGCAATCCTTTCTCATAACCGATATTATAAATCGATCCTTCAGCCCATATCAAATCAAGTTCTTCATCCTGAAATGGAAGATCTTCCATATTACCAACAATTCCCTTTACTCTATTTTCTAATCCTTCACTTTTTGCTTTCTCGTTGAAGATATTAATGAAAGTTGGAAATAAGTCTATTCCTGTTATAATGCCGGGAGTGTGTTTTGCAAGCACTCTGGTTTGACTGCCCGTTCCACATCCTAGATCAACTATAACGGACTCTTCATTAAGATTATCTATGAACCCCATCGCCCTGATGGTCATTTCAGGACTACCAGGCCCCTGGCGTTCAAATGATGAAAAGTATTCGCAAATAAGGTCATAATCAAAATCGTGTATCGTTTTATTCTCGTTACTCATCGTGTTTAATTTTTAATTGAATGGGTAGTTTTCATAGTCCCAATTCAGTGTTATAAATATTAATGTAAATAACCCCTATAAGCCTTCGTAGGGAAACAAGAGAGGTAACTTTCAGGAATAATATCCTAAAAGTTATTTAGATGACACGATCCGAATTAAGAATTAACATCCAATGTTTTTAGAAGCTGCAAATATAGATGTTTTTTAATTATTTTACATGTGTTATTGTAACAAATCGACATTAATCTTCGTTTTATAAAGAAACACCAAAAATCTAGTATCATGAAGAAGATATTTTTATTGATTGCAGTGATTGCATTCATTCCATTTTTCGCTAATGCTAATCAACAGTCGAAAATTAAGGGAAATGAAAAAGTCGTTAAACAAGAACGTAAGATTTCAGATTTCCACGCAATAGATGTAACCGGTGGTATTGACATTATCCTAACGCAGGGAAATGAGGTAAGTTTAACTGTTGAGGCGGATGAGAATTTACACCCAATAATTATTACCCGTGTTGATGATGGGGTACTGAAGATCTTCCCCGAAAAATCAATTAGAGATGCTGAGGAGCTGACAATACATCTCACATTTAAAGATATCGATGCCATTAGCGCAACCGGTGGATGTGACATAAGCTCAAACGGACACCTTAAGTTATCAAAACTTTCCACTAAACTTACCGGAGGCAGTGATTTAGATCTGGATTTGACTGTAAATGAATTAGTTTGTACTCACACCGGTGGTTGCGATGCCTCATTCAATGGTGTTGGACAAAGAGGTGTGTTTACTGTAACAGGTGGTTCTGATGTTGAAGCCTTGAATCTGAAATTAGAAGATTGTACTATAGTTGCTACAGGCGGTTCGGATGTAGAAGTTAATGTCACCAGTACACTAACTATTAATGCATCCGGATCGAGTGACATAACTTATACCGGCTCACCTAAAAAAGTCACAAAAACTGCTACAGGTGGTTCTGATATTATGGTCAGATAATCACCTATTCAGACTTTTTTAACCGTTTTTAGGTCTAATTACTGATCCTTATTTGATTTGATGAAACTGATTACTTCATCAACCAATTCAGTTTTCAAGGGTAAATCAGGATTAGTATAAGTAGCGAAGTTCTGCTGTTGATCGGCAACTGATTCTTTTAGTACATGATTCATGTTTTCGATGATTAGAAGTTTAGCATCAGGTTTAGCTGCTGCCAGTAGTTTTGCATCATCAGTGCTAACCTGCAAATCAGTAGTACCGTGAATGATAAGTGTAGGTGCCTTTAACTGTGAAATCACCTTTGCCGGATTATACTTTAACCATGAAATCATGTAAGGTTGTACACTTGGCCTATATAATGCAGCCAGATTTGAATTTACATTTCCGACTGTCTTACCAGCTTTCAAACTGTCGAGGATTCTATTGTTTTCAATCAGTAAATCGAGAGGCAATTTGTCTTTCAACTGTTCCTGCAATATCTCATCGGCCGGTTTCCCTGCTCCGGCAACTGAAATAAAACCTGCAATTTCTGTGCGTTGGCCAGCTACCATGCCAATGAGCGAACCTTCACTGTGTCCAAGTATAAAAAATGAGCTGAATCTATTGTCATTTTTAAGCAGATTAATCCACTCAACAACGTCATTTATGTAGTTTTCAAACCTCAGATCACTTTCACTTTTCATGGCTGACTGGCTTTTAGCAATACCACGTTTATCAAATCGCAGTGATGAAATACCATTTTCTGCCATACTTTCAGCAAGTTTCTTGTACGAATCAGTTCTGACACCCATTGTTGAATTACCATCACGATCAGTTGGTCCCGATCCTGCAATAATAGCAACAAGAGGTGTTTGCGATTGTAAAGTTGAAACCATTATTGTTCCGGAAATGTTACCTGTAGCTGTTTTTAAAACAATATCCGACTCTGTGTAGGCGGTGTTATTTAATGCCTGTGCATTCAGGTTGCTTGCAAGTAAACTGAAAAGTAAAATGTAGATTAAATTTTTCATGATTGCTTAAAATTCAGATTGCTAAGTTAGAAAAATCTTCTGTAATTCAAGAAATTTGCATAATTATGTTCTAATAATTAAACCTATACAATATTGAATATGAATGAAACAATAAGGTCGTTCGAATCAGTTCCATTTGCGGTGCTTTGTGAGGCTTTTCAGAAAGCATTTGTCGATTATGAAGTTCATGTCAATGATGAAGAATTGAGAAGCATGCTCAGTCGACGTGGATTCGATCCTTCCTTGTCTTTCGGATTGTTTGAAAATGATCAACTGAAATCCTTTATTTTAAATGGGATTGGGAAGTTCAACGGACAGAATACTGCTTATGATGCCGGTACAGGTACTTTAGAGGAATGTCGTGGAAAGGGATATGCCACCAGAATATTTAATTATGGATTACCATTTCTTAAACAAGCGGGAATTCAACAGTATCTTTTAGAGGTGCTACAACATAATACAGGTGCAATTTCTGTCTATAAGAAACTTGGTTTTGTTGTCACCCGGGAGTTTAATTATTTTACTCAGCAAGCCTCTGGATTAATGATTCCTGTCAAAATTTTGCCCTCGGATTATTTTATCTGGGAAATTGAATTGAAACATGATGATGAAATTAAGGACTTCGACGATTTTACTCCATCCTGGCAGAATAGTTTTGAGTCAGTTTGTCGAAGAATTAACGATTTCAAGATTATCGGGGCTTACCATGAAGAAAAGCTGGTAGGGTATTGTATTTTTGAACCCGGTTCAGGTGATGTAACACGGATAGGTGTTGAACAGTCGCACCGCAGACTTGGAATAGCATCGGTTATGCTGACTGAGGTCCTAAAATTCAATAAGCACACTACCGTCAAGGTTATCAATACTGAAACAGGCTGCCAAAGCATTACTCAATTTCTTAAATCCTGCAACCTTCCTTTGCGCGGTAAACAGTTTGAAATGATTAAGTTACTATAATATATTTATTAACTTTATACAAGTACAACTCCAATAAACATCATTATGAAATTACCATTTACTACTGAAGATTTCTTTAAGGTTATAGAGAATTACAATCAGTCAGTTTTTCCAATTCAAGTAATTTTCCTAATTGCCGGCATTTATGCTACTGTTGTTCTTTTTCGAAATCCTTCCGGAGCAGGTAAAACAATTGGTTTAATTTTAAGTGCTCTGTGGTTATGGATGGGAATTTTTTATCATCTTAATTTCTTCACTCAAATCAATCCTGCTGCATATGGTTTTGGTATTTTGTTCATCATAGAAGGCTTATTGATTTTCAGGAGTTCCTTTATCCAAAGGCGAATCATTTTCAGTTCTAATACAGGGTGGATAAGATATTTAGGTTATTTCTTCATTTTGTATGGATTGACAATTTATCCGATAATTTCATATTTCACTGAATCCTCGGTTGTTCAAACCATTTCGCTTGGTTTACCATGTCCTTCAACTATCCTGACCTTTGGGTTTTTTATATTGGCAGCTTATAAAATTCCACGACACTTACTTCTAATACCTTTCATTTGGGCAGTTATCGGAATAAGTGCTGCCTTAAATATCGGCATTTATCAGGATCTTATGATTATTGTTGCTGCGATCGCAGCTATTCTAACAGTTTTTCTATTAGCGAAGAGCGAACGAGTTATTACTGGAAAAGAGGCCATTTTCAAACAGAATAATTGAAAAGAATTCATGCCTGGTGAACCCTTGGGGATTCTAAATCTTCAAAGGGTTGAAACACATGCGTTCAGGAGTGATGATAGGGGCAAGGTTTTCCTCCATTTGGGGTTTGAAGCCCCGGTGTGATGTTAAATTATTATCCACAAAGCAGGTAAACCACTTTTAGTTCCTATTCCCAAAGGGTGAACCTTGCCGATACCAAAGGGTTGAACCATGCCTGGTATCATAAAGTTGAAGTCTTCGCTGACAATTTGTCTGATAAAAATATAGGCATAATGTTTGTAATGACGTTATAAATAAGTGATAAAAATGCGATTTAAATTTATAAAATAAGAGTAGGTAAAAAATTTAACTTATTGTAAAAGCATTAAATTTGCACGCGAATATCGGAGAACCAAATTAAAATGATGAAAGCAGAAAACGAACTCGAAAGAATTGAATGCCTGATAATTGGATCAGGGCCTGCCGGTTACACAGCCGCCATTTATGCAGCCAGAGCAGATTTAAAACCGGTGGTCTATCAGGGAATGCAGCCTGGAGGTCAGCTTACTTCTACTACTGAGGTTGATAATTTCCCGGGATACCCTTATGGTATCATGGGGCCCGATCTGATGCTTGATCTTCAAAAACAAGCTGAGAGATTCGGTACCGATATGCGCTGGGGTTTAGTTACTGAAGTTGATTTCTCAAAACGTCCCTTCAAAGTAACCATCGATGATGGTAAGTCGGTTTTAGCTCAAACCGTCATTATTGCAACCGGAGCAACAGCAAAATACCTTGGACTTGAGTCAGAAGCCCGTTATAGTGGTTTTGGTGTTTCTGCATGTGCAACCTGCGATGGCTTCTTTTACCGTGGCAAGACTGTCGCCGTTGTCGGTGGAGGTGATACAGCAGCCGAGGAAGCAACCTACCTCGCCAAAATGACGAAAAAAGTGTATCTTATCGTTCGTCGCGATGAGTTGAGGGCCAGCAAAGCTATGCAGCACAGAGTTATAAACACTCCCAATATTGAAATCCTCTGGAATCATGTCACCCGTGAGGTGTTAGGTGATGGTAAAGTGGTTACCGGTGCTCTGCTCGAAAATATTAAGACTGGTGAGCAAGTGCAGATAGATATCGACGGATTTTTTGTTGCTATCGGTCATCAGCCCAACACGAAAATCTTCGAAGGTCAGATAGATCTTGACCAAAATGGATACATCAAAACAATTCCCGGAACAACCCAGACTAATGTTCCCGGAGTATTCGCTGCAGGCGATGTCCAGGATCATGTATTCCGTCAGGCTGTTACTGCAGCAGGCACAGGCTGTATGGCAGCCATTGAAGCTGAAAGATTTCTGCTCAGTGTAAACCCGCCATCTGAACAACAAGTGGCAGGTTCAATTAAGCAAAAAGAAGAAAATAAGGTTTAATGTCTGTCTCCCGAGCGCTTTTTCCTCTTTGAAGACCCAAACAAGGACTGATCATCTTGTTTCTTTCTTTTACTACCGCCTGATTCACCATTAAGGCTTCTGGGAGCTCTTGCTGAATCATTCCCATTCCTTTTACTTCTGCCGGAACCGTTTCTTTCACTCTTGAACGATTTGCCTGAATATAATGAAGATGATCTGCTTCGGTCATCCCTGTCAGAAGCAACCTCAATTCGTACACCGTCAGGGTTTCTGTTTGAATTGCTGAAAGCTTTGAGAACTTTCTTTACAGAATCTGAATCTATGTCAATAAATGAGAAATTATCCATTATATCGATTCTTCCGATCCTGATTTCCCTAGTCTTTGTAACTTCATTTATCAAGCCAATCAACTGTTGTGGCATCACATGGTCTTTACGACCTATGCTGACAAACATGCGTGTCAGGTCACGATCATTATAACCACCTCTTGAGCGTGATTTTCCTGATTCACTGCCTTCAGCAGTTCCGGCAGATTGTCTGTCGGATTTGCCACGTTCACCTCTTCTGCGTGAATCCCTATCTCTCTTTCCTTCAGACTGATCCCTGAATGTCCTTTTTTCTTCTTCAACATTAAGGTCTCTGGCATCCCTGTAATACTCCAGGAATCTGTTAAATTCAAGAGATACAAACCGCCTTATAATTTCCTCCTTACTCATCCAGTCGAGTTTCCTATAAATCACCGGGAGGAATGATTCAATTTCTTCATCAATTACCACTCTTTCCATCCTGTCGATATAATGGAAGAGCTGTTTTTCGCAAACCTGCACTCCTGTAGGAATTTTCGCCTGTGCAAATTCGCGACCGATCATCTTCTCAATCTGCCTGATCTTGAATTTCTCTTTCAGGTTGATGATTGAAATGCTGATACCCAATTTGTCGGCTCGACCTGTACGACCACTTCGGTGTATATAGACTTCACTATCGTCAGGAAGATTGTAATTTATAACATGAGTCAAATCATTAACATCCAATCCCCGGGCTGCAACATCAGTTGCCACAAGCATTTGAAGCGATTTTTTTCTGAATCTGTTCATCACATGATCACGCTGTGCCTGTGATAAATCGCCATGTAATGAGTCAGCATTATAACCGTCACGGATTAGTGAATCGGCAATCTCCTGTGTTTCAATCCTGGTACGACAAAAGATGATTGCATAAACATTAGGATTAAAGTCAGCAATTCTTTTTAGAGCAGGATACCGGTCTTTCGCATGCACGAGGTAATAGATGTGCTTGACATTAGCTGTGCCGGTATTACGTTTACCAATTGACTTGATAACGGGATTCGTCATGTATTTTGCAAGAATTCTTTCGACTTCTGCAGGCATTGTGGCAGAGAACAGAAGAGTATATTTCTCATCAGGAGTTGTTTCAAGGATTGTATCAACTTCTTCCTGGAAGCCCATATCGAGCATTTCATCAGCTTCGTCGAGAACAATCCATTTAACCATGCTGAAATCAACTCTTTTACGTCGGATCATATCATTTAAGCGACCCGGAGTTGCCACAATGATTTGAGGCCCTTTGAGGAGTTGATTAATCTGATTTTCGATTGATGCACCTCCATAAACTGCAGTGACTTTTACTGAAGGCATGAAAGCTGCGAAGTTTTCAAGATCGCGGGCTATCTGTAAACACAGTTCACGTGTAGGGCAAAGGACAAGAGCTTGTGTTTTATTAAGATTAGCATCGATATGATGAAGCAGCGGTAATCCGAAAGCTGCTGTTTTACCGGTACCTGTCTGGGCTAAACCTACAAGATCAGAAGGATTTGCGATCAGGGAAGGAATTACTTCTGCCTGAACAGGCATCGGCTCCCTGAAGCCGAGTGCTTCAACTGCCTGCAACAGCAAGCGGTTCAAGCCTAACTCATTAAATGTTGGCATATAAAATATTAAAATTGCGCGCAAAGGTACGATTATTAATCTTCTGATTTAACTTATTGGAAAACAAATTAATAAACGAGTCAAGGAATGAGGTTGATGCCGAAGAAATACCTGACTTTTATAGTACTTAAAATAGTACCGGGCTCTTATTAAATCTGTAGTCCCTTTACCCTCCCTTTACCCTCCCCTTACCCTCTGTTTACCCTAGGGGTAAGGAGAGGGTAAAGGGAGGGTA
>JAEZNO010000008.1 GCA_023441805.1 Bacteroidota bacterium | reverse complement strand
ATCAAAGACAAGAGAAATTGTCAGACCAAAAAGGAGAAATCCTCGACGAATTATGAGTGGTAAAAAAGGTTACTCAATTAATTACAAGCGATTATGATAATTCCTTAACTAAACGACATTGAATGATAAATAGTGAATTGTCCCATCTAAGCTCAATATCTTCTCAGCAATACAAAACCCTTTGAGGGATTCAAGCCCCAAAGGGTCTCAAGAATTTTAACTCTTTTTGAATCAAACAATCAAAACCTTCAAACAATCAAAACAACCGAAACGTTTTTCCGCTTACATTACAAACAGACCTGTATAAGTCCTTGGATTTAGGTTTCGGAGCTCTTCTTTAACAGCTTCTGACACTGATAAATTGTCGATAAATTGGTTAATGCTCTCCGGTGTTATATGCTGGTTTGTCCTTGTAAGATCCTTTAATGCTTCATAAGGTTTCGGGTACCCCTCTCTCCTTAAAATTGTTTGAATTGCTTCAGATATTACTGCCCAGTTGTTTTCCAGATCCTGCTCAATTTTTTCCTCATTAAGGATGAGTTTATTCAATCCTTTGATGATTGACTTCATCGAAATAATAGAATGAGCCAGAGGCATACCGATATTTCGTGTTACTGTTGAATCAGTAAGATCTCTCTGTAATCGAGATACGGGAAGTTTGGCTGATAAATGCTCATATAATGCATTTGCTATACCAAGATTACCTTCTGCATTCTCAAAATCAATAGGATTTACTTTATGTGGCATTGCTGACGAACCCACTTCTCCTGCCACTATTTTCTGTTTGAAGTAATCCATTGCAATATACATCCACATATCGCGACATAGATCGATGAGAATGGTATTGATTCTCTTAAGGTTATCAAACAAAGCTGCCAGATTATCATAATGTTCTATCTGAGTGGTAACCTTCTGCCTTTCCAATCCCAAATGGTTTTTGGTGAAATTATCGGCAAATGAAATCCAGTCAATATCGGGATATGCAGCATAATGTGCGTTTAAGTTACCTGTTGCGCCACCGAATTTGGCAGTTATCGGCACTGATTTGAGTAACTTAACCTGGTGCTTTATTCGCTCAACAAATACATACAGTTCCTTACCCACAGTGGTAGGACTTGCAGGCTGACCGTGTGTGCGTGCAAGCATTGGTATGTTTTTCCAACTCTTGGTTTTTGCAGTTAATCGTTGAATAACATCTTCAAGTATAGGGAGCAAAATCTCGTATAATGCAAGCTTTATTGCATAAGGAGAGGATGTATTATTAATATCCTGTGAAGTAAGACCAAAATGCAAAAACTCCTTGTATTTGCTTAACCCAAGCTTTTCAAATTTCTTTTTAAGGTAATATTCAACGGCCTTAACGTCGTGGTTGGTGATACTCTCGATGTCTTTTACTTCCTGAGCATCCTGGAATGTAAAATCACGACACAATGCCCTTAACTCCTCTTTTTTCGAATTGTCAAAATCTCGCAGTTGAGGAAGCGGGAGTTCACATAAGGCAATGAAGTATTCAACTTCAACAAATACCCTGTAATTTATAAGGGCGGCTTCCGAAAAATAGTATGCCAGGACTTCAACCTGCTTCCTGTATCGACCATCAACAGGAGAAATTGCATTTAATGCTGTTAATTCCATTTTGTCTGATTTGCAGAGTTCAAATATATATACTCCGCAGCGACAATTCAAGTGATTATGTAAAATAAATTACTGCAAAGTTATATTTCGAATTTAACTTTGTGAAAATACAGTAGTTGTATTCTGATTTCCTGAAATTGAAGTCCCCTGATGAAAGATTATGCTTTATAGGTCTCAAATACTTCTCCTATAATATCAGGATATTTTTCGGTAAAACTCATCCTACACCAATTTCGCAATAACTCGACTTCTTCCTCTTTGAGGAATTTTTTTGATTTCTGCAGTTCTTTTTTGAACAACTCCCTATTAAAGCTGACTTTCTCCAGTACAGTTTTTGTATATTCCAACATGGCAGCTCTTTTTAGTTAAAACCAAACATTAAGTGAAGCTATTGATCACACAGTAATAACGTAGTCTATGTCAGGATGTTTTATTGGGGACATTAATTTTACATTATAAATACGTCTGAAAATCAGCAAGATAGGATATTTTAACTTCTTTTAACTTAACTCCTTCTGCGCAGCTTTTCTTTCTCTATCAGGCTTAGTTCACGGGTAGTTTGACCGGCAATTGCAGTATTTTCCTCAGCACGTCTTACAAGGTATGGCATTACAGACTTAACCGGTCCATATGGTACATACTTGGCAACATTAAAATTGTGATATGCAAGGTTAAATGAAATGTGATCACTCATTCCATAAAGCTGTGATATCCATATTCTTCGGTCGTTTGGTGCTATATTTCTCTTCTCCATCTCTTTTACGAGCAAGAGATTACTTTCTTCATTGTGGGTTCCCGAGAAGAGTTCAGCAATATCAATATTGTCTAATGTGATCTTTAATGCTTCGTTGTAGCATTGATCAGTTTCATCCTTTGTATTGCAAATAGGTGACGGATATCCTCTTTGCAAAGCCCTGAAACGCTCTCTTTCCATGTAAGCCCCCCTTACAAATTTTACCCCAAGAAAGTACTTTCCTGCCCTCGCTTTTTCAATGCTATCCTTCAAAAACTGTAACCTGTCGTGTCTATACATCTGCAAGGTATTGTAAACAATGGCTCTCTCGCGATTGTACTTCTCCATCATGTGTTCAACTGTCTCATCTACAAGATGCTGATACCATGTTTCTTCAGCATCTATCAGTATCGGCACTTTCAGATCATAAGCTCGTTTACAGAGAATATCAACCCGTTGCATGAAATCTTTATACAGACTTTCCGAAAGATCATCCAACGGCTTTCCGGGCATGGCATTCTCAAAAAGATGCGTTGAGGCAAAAGCTGTTGGTTTAAATACCGCAAACGGTATTGAACCATTTCTCGATGCATTGTCAATCGTGCGTAGTGTTTCTTCCATTGTACGATCCATCCCTTCAGGAGTGGTGTTCCCTTCAACAGAATAGTCAAGAATGGCCCTGACATTAAATTTGCTTAGCTTTTCAACTATCGGTAGACACTCTTCAATTGACTTTCCGCCAACGAATTGCTTGTATATTGTAGCTTCCACTATCCGGGTAACCGGCAATTTCAGCTTCATTGCCTTCATAAGCAAACTACTGCTGTTTTTAACCAATACCCTGTTTTTCATTAAACGAAACAGAAATTCTGCTCTCTTGAGCTCCTTATCAGTCTTACCCCTGAAGGCTATATAAGTATCGTAGAAATTGATCTCCATGTTTTTCATTATCGATTAATCCTCAAATATAACAATTGTTAATCTTCTTAGAATTCAGACGGTGATTAATTTGTTTTACTTTAGCTGAACTATTAAATAAATGACCCTTATGACAAGTAAACTTCGAACATTAGATATTGCAGGTACTCCTGTTTTTATTGGAAATCTGGCACTTGTTGAACTTAGTGAATTCCTTCAGGTGCGGTATGACAAAAATTGCAATTTCTACATTCTTGTTGATAATAATACCCGCGAGCATTGCATCCCTCCTTTGTTAAAGCAAATCCCATTTTTATCAGGTGCCGAAATAATCTGTATTGAGTCGGGCGAGCAAAATAAAACCATTCAAACATGTGAGCTTATATGGAAAGAACTTGCCGATAAAAGGGCAAACCGCAATTCAGTACTCTTAAACCTTGGTGGAGGTGTCATATCTGACATGGGTGGCTTTGTGGCATCAACTTTTCACAGGGGAATGACTTATATAAATATCCCAACCACTTTAATGGCCATGATTGATGCTTCACTTGGAGGCAAGACAGGGGTGGATCTTTACTCCTTAAAGAATATTATCGGTTTATTTGCCAATCCTGCCGGAGTGTTTGTATGGCCGGGATTCCTGAAATCACTACCTCACAGGTTTATGCTTTCAGGATATGCTGAAATGCTTAAACATGCAATCATTGCTGATTATGATTTCTGGAAAAAACTCTGCAAACTACCAATGGCCCTCGTAAATGATTGGAACGATCTTATTTATCATGCAGCTTTCATCAAATGTAAGATTGTGAATAACGACCCTCTGGAAACAGGATTGCGCAGACTGCTTAATTTTGGACATACAATAGGTCATTCATTTGAGACTTTTTCACTCCGCCATGATGCTTCACCATTAAGTCATGGTGAAGCAGTGGCCATGGGCATCATCTGTGAATCATACATCTCATATCGACTACTCGATATGCCTCATTCACAAAGAGATGAAGTTATTAAGAACATCCTGCTGAACTTCAATCACTATAACCTCCAGGCAGAGAATATCCCTGAGTTGGTTGACATTACAGTGTATGATAAGAAAAACCGTAACGGTAAAATTATACTTACTTTGATCAAAGAAATCGGGCGTGGAGTTGAAGGTCAGGAGTGTGATGCTGCCATTATCCGTGAGAGCTTGTTCAGGTACACTGATTTCAGGAGATCATTAGCCGCCCATGCCTGATGCAATTATATACTTAGCATAAGGTTACTCCTTTGTTAGCTACTGCAAGATTGTTCAATGCAGAATGAGTCACATCAGGCTGTCAGTTTCTTTTTATTGCTCTTATTTGATAACTCACATTAATATTGTAGGTTTGTTCCACTTAAAATAGTGTGATGCGAGTAGATATTTTTATACCATGCTACATTGATCAGTTATTCCCCGAAACCGGGTTTAATATGGTGAAAGTGCTTGAGAAAGCAAGCATTGATGTGCATTATAATAAGAATCAAACATGCTGTGGACAATTATCATTTAAAGAAGGTTATTGGGATCATGCAAAATCAATAGGAGAGAAGTTCATAAAAGATTTTGCAGGTTGTCAGAATGTTGTAGCACCTTCAACCTCATGTGTAACAATGGTAAGGCATTATTATGATGAGTTATTTTACAACTCGGCACTACACAACGAATACAGGCAGCTCAAGAAAAGCACTTATGAAATATCCGACTTTCTGGTAAATAAGTTAAACATTCGTGATACCGGTGCCACCTTCCCGCATTCTGTGCTATTGCACAATAATTGTTCAGCGGACACAGAATATGGATTAAAGGAAGAACCTCAAATTCTCCTCCGAAACGTAAGAGGATTAAAGCTTATTGAGACAGAAAACGAAGAACAATGTTGTGGATTCGGAGGCTTCTTTTCTGTTCGATTTACAAAGATTGCCGATGCAATGGCAATGGAATATCTTAATCTAGCTATAGAAACAGGAGCAGAGTATATTGTCTCCACTGAAGCCGCCTGTTTAATGTTCCTTCAAAGTCATATCACTAAAAAGCATCTCCCCCTTAAAACCATACATCTGATTGATGTTCTGGCAAGTGGGTATGAGATGTAAGGATCCTCATTCCCGCACCTTCGACCCAACAATCAAAACTATGTCAATTTTTGGAACCCTTTTGTAAAAGGTAAGACTTGTTATAGAGATGACCAAGACTTGGGAAAGAGATGATTGCCTCTAAATTTTTCGCTCTACGGTAGCAATCGCTACAAAAATTGTCTGGTAATTACAAATTCTGTTACAAAGTAATAGAATTCATTTCTCTGGTAATAAGTTGTTTAGTCGAAAATGAGAGTTTTTTTGTCATCGTAGAGATACGGATAGTGGTTAATTTCCACTCATGACGGATAACCGTTTCGGAAGAATTGCCCATTGTGAAGTATCGTCCATGATGTAGACACAGGGCATGCCCTGTCTCTACACCCCAAACTATCAACATAGGTTGTTACTGACTTTACTCCACTATTGACATAATGCTTGTTAAAAAGAAGTTTAAGGATTATGGTTTCGCCAAATGGCAGGTTAAAGAAGTACTGATGCAACCCTCCGGTTGAGTTTGATATGACCGTACTGGTCCCAAGATGATCAGGGTGGTAGTAGAAAACAGGTGTGGGATCTGCTGCTCTGA
>JAEZNO010000027.1 GCA_023441805.1 Bacteroidota bacterium | reverse complement strand
ACTGTTACTTAAAGGTTAGATTTGTTTATTAAGGAACCGCCGTATACGTGAACCGTACGTACGGTGGTGTGAGAGGTCGGAAAATAAAATAGGAGGAAAACTATTTTATTTTCCTCCTACTCGATTTAGGGTGAAACTTCTTCAATCTCCCTCGGCTGAAATATTTTAAAGAGCAATCTCCTCCTTTCCCGGGAATACCTAGTATGCAGTACTGCTCTCGAGAAAATTGAAGATACACTTTAAAGTCATGTAGGTGAACTTTACTTGTTCAGCAAACCATCACTGGAGAGAACCATACAATAAAGCAATAGATAGCCAATCGATAAGGGTGTTGACACCGTCCTTTTAGTGTGAGAAGAAACAATAAAGTAAGAGAGGCCGTCCTTTTGAGACAGCCTCTTTTGGTCCAATCGTGCAACCTTTAATTCTTTGGTTGTACCATTATAGTAGGCTTTAATAAGTGGCAATGTGAATTTTTGCAAATCTGAACTTGTCTCCCAGCTACATAAGATTAGCGTTTCCTTAATTTGGCAAATAGGTAAATGAGTAAGGCAATAACTAAAGCAACAATTATAACACCTGTCCATACGCCGGCTTCGAAAATATCACCTACCAATTCACAAGAGCTGAGAGTGAATACGGCAAGAAGGAGAGCAATCAGTAATTGTAGCTTTTGAGTAAAAAAAAATCCGTTTTAACACAGCCATTGTTTCTTTTCGTTGCTGAAATTGTTAAAAGTCATGAGTAAGAATACAGTTTCCTCGATAGCCTCCAAAACGTAAAATACTTTCTCAATGAGTATAATTGTTTGGCCCGGCTCAATTATCGCTGTCTTATCTTTCAGATGTAGTCTGACTTTCCCATGAATTACTTTGATAACTAGTGAATTGTTAGCCTGGAATGATTCAAACTCAGTATTATCATGCATGGCTATGATCAGAACGTTACTGTCAGGGTTTTGCTGAAGAATATTAAATCCCAATTCTCCACTCAGCCAATTTTGGCCTTGCTTGATATTGGTGATTGCTTTATCAATTTCTGAAATATTGATGTTAGATTCGCTATAATTTTCCATATTTGCAAAATTCAATAGACAAGTACATAATAGCATTATATTTTACTGTTTTATTGTTACATAATATTACCTATGTTGGCAGGCAGAATAGTCATTTGACATTTTTTTGTTTGAATAGGATAGTTATTGTGAACCGGTGGATATTTTAGCTGTTTATGTGGTTTTGTAGAATTTACCAACTAAACTTATCAAGAAATGAATTTACATGAGTATCAGGCAAAGGAGATTTTAAAATCCTTCAATGTATTAGTTCCCAAAGGCATAGTGGTATTTAATTCCGAAGAGGCATTAGAGGCTGCAAGAGTGATAAATCGTGATACCGGCTCGGAGTATTTTGCTGTTAAAGCTCAAATACATGCCGGTGGAAGAGGCAAAGGAGGAGGTGTGAAGATTGCCAAATCTATTGATGAAGTCAAAACTCTTGCATCACAAATTATAGGTATGAAGCTGGTAACTCCACAGACCTCTAAAGAAGGAAAGTTAGTCGGTAAAGTTTTAATAGAACAGAATATCTATTATCCGGGACCTGCAAAGCCACAGGAATTCTATATGAGCATCCTGCTAAACAGAGCAACCGGGCGCAACATGTTCATGTATTCAACTGAAGGAGGGATGGATATTGAAAAAGTTGCAGAAGAAACACCACATCTTATCTTCACCGAAGAAATCGACCCGGCTAGTGGCATGCTTGATTTCCAGGCACGAAAGATTGCTTATAATCTGAAACTTGAAGGTGAAGCATTGAAGAATATGATTGTTTTTGTAAAGAACCTATATAATGCATACATATCAATCGATGCTTCATTGTTGGAAATCAATCCACTTTTTAAGGCAGCCGACAATAAGATATATGCTGCCGACTGCAAAATAAGGCTTGATGATAATGCTTTATTCCGTCATAAGGATTATGCTGCATTACGTGATCTTACTGAAGAAGATCCGGCAGAAGTAGAGGCTGGTAAATATCATCTTAACTATGTTAAGCTGAGCGGTAATGTTGGCTGTATGGTGAATGGAGCCGGACTTGCAATGGCTACAATGGATATGATTAAACTTTCGGGTGGGGAACCGGCCAATTTCCTTGACGTTGGAGGTACAGCTAATGCCGAGAGAGTTGAGCAGGCTTTCAGAATTATTATCAAGGATCCAAATGTAAAGGTAATACTGGTAAATATCTTTGGTGGTATCGTAAGATGTGATCGTGTGGCTCAGGGAATTGTTGATGCATATCGTAATATCGGCAATATTCATATTCCTATCATTGTTCGCTTACAGGGAACCAATGCTGAGGAAGCCAAGGTACTTATTCAGAACTCTGGTTTACAGGTGTATTCTGCTACTCTACTACATGAGGCTGCCCAGCTTGTTACAGAGGTTTTAAAGAAGTAAACAGCCACTATTTTAAAATACTGAAGAGGTTGCTTATATCAGATGTAAGCAGCCTCTTCAACTTAACACAAAAGTTAAGAGGCTGCCCCAAATTAATGAGGCAGCCTCTGCTTTTAACATCACACTATAATTTATACTATTTAATTGTAATGCAACCGATGAGTGGCATCACATTAGTAGATTCCTTATCAGGATTTTTGGATTAGTTAGAATATTCTGAAATAATATCCTTAACTCCATCGGGTGAAAGGCGGCCATATACTTTATCACCTACCAAAACAACCGGAGCTAATCCACAAGCGCCAACACAACGGAGGCATGCAAGTGAGAACTTACCGTCTTCAGTAGTTTCGCCGACATTGATCTTAAGGATTCTTTTAAACTCCTCGATGATCTTTTCAGCACCTCTAACATAACAAGCTGTACCAAGGCATATTGAAACAGGATGTTCACCCTTTGGAAGCATGGTAAAGAATGAGTAAAATGATACTACTCCATACACATGAGCCACTGAGATGTTTAGTTCTTTGGCTATAATCTCCTGAACTTCGGCAGGAAGATATCCAAAAATACCCTGAGCCTTGTGGAGGACGTTAATTAATTCGCCTTTTTCGTTGTTATAGGACTTGCAGACAGCTTTTAATTCATCAACTTTTTCTGCTGCTAGTTTTATCGTTGCCATTATAAAGTTTCTTTAATTGTTTCAAATATAAAACTTATTCTACTACGCTTACTTCTTTGCTCTTATCGAAATAATGAGTGTGAAGAAGATGATGTGAGAGTTCGCCACATGGTTTTCCAAGGAATTCTTTATACAACTGGGCGATGTAGGGATTTTCATGCGATTTTCTAATAGTCTTACTTTCGTCTTCCGAATAAATTGCTTTCTGACGAGCCTTAAGTATAGATGAATCGCCATGATGCAGTGGTTGGCCACCACCACCGATACATCCACCGGGGCATGCCATAATTTCAATTGCATGGAATTCTGACTTTCCGGCTTTGATATCCTCAAGTAACTTTCTGGCATTTCCTAAGCCATGTGCAATCCCTATTCTGATTGGCAATCCGTCGAAGTCAATAGTTGCTTCGCGAATAAACTCCATTCCTCTTAATTCATTGAAATCAATGCGTTCAAGCTTCTTTCCAGTCTGAACTTCATAAGCAGTTCGAACAGCAGCTTCAATAACACCACCTGTGGTACCGAAAATAACGGCAGCACCTGTTGATTCTCCCAATGGTTGGTCAAAATCTTCATCAGGTAATTCATTGAAATTAATGTTTAATTGCTTAATAAGATGTGCTAACTCACGAGTTGAAATTGAATAATCAACATCAGGATTACCATTAGTTGAAAATTCTTCTCTCTGGCACTCATATTTCTTAGCCAGGCAAGGCATAACTGATACAACAACCAGTTCTTCTCTCTTAACACCAATTTTCTCAGCAAAATATGTTTTAGCTATTGCACCAAACATCTGCTGCGGGCTTCTTGCAGTTGATGGGATATCTCTCATTTCAGGGAACTGATGTTCGAAGAAATTAACCCATCCAGGGCAGCATGAAGTTAAAATTGGCAGAGCCACTGACTTATCACCATTCAGATGCCTGTTCAACCTGTCGAGCAATTCTGTACCTTCTTCCATGATTGTCAGGTCGGCAGCAAAATCAGTATCAAATACATAGTTGAATCCTAATCTTCTTAAGGCAGCAGCCATCTTTCCAGTAACCAATGTGCCAGGCTCTAGTCCAAACTCCTCACCAAGAGCAGCGCGAACTGCAGGAGCAGTCTGTACAATTACAGTCTTAGTCGGGTCGGCAAGTGCCCTGATAACTGCATTAGTGTGATCAACTTCTGTAAGAGCACCGGTTGGACAAACTGCAACGCATTGGCCGCAATATGTACAAACACTATGATCGAGGTTCATCTCAAAAGCAGGGGCAACTACTGATGCAAATCCTCTATTCACAGCTGACAGAACACCAACTGTCTGAACATCGTTACACATCATCTCACATCTGCGGCACATGATACATTTATCAACATCACGTTTTATCGCCGGAGAAGTATCTGGTCTGTATGTTGATTTCTCACCTTCGTAATGAAGTTCTCTAACTCCAAATTCCTGGGCCATCGACTGTAATTCACAGTTGCCATTTTTTGAGCAAATAAGGCAATCGGTTGGGTGATCAGATAAGATCAACTCAAGAACAGTCTTACGTGCATTCAACACTCTGATGTTGTTAGTGTTGATTTTCATGCCATCAGTACATTCAGTAACACATGCAGGAGCAAGGTTACGGCGACCTGCAACTTCAACAACGCAAATACGACAGCCTGCAGGTTTGTTTTCGATATTAAGGTCATGCAAATGAAGGTGACATAATGTTGGTATCCGTATGCCGGCTTCTTTAGCCGCATTAAGGATAGTTGTACCCTTTGCAACCTCAACAATTTTATTATCAATATTTATCTTAATGGTTTCCATAGCATTCACAGATTATTTTATTACCACAGCATTGAATTTACATTTTTCAAGGCATGCACCACATTTTATACATACTGCCTGGGTGATTGTATGAATTCCTTTACGCTCACCTGTGATGGCATTAACAGGACAATTACGTGCACAAGCTGTACAACCAACGCAATTCTCTGGTACGATGTAATACTGCATTAAGGCTTTACACTGTCCTGAACGGCATTTTTTGTCGGTTACATGCTCAATATATTCATCCATGAAATTATCAATGGTTGATAATACCGGGTTTGGTGAGGTTTGGCCTAATCCGCAAAGTGCTGTATCTTTAATAACCTGACTAAGGTTACGCAGACGGTCAATATCTTCTCTTGTACCATTACCTTTTGTGAGTTTATCAAGGATCTCGTATAATCGTTTATTACCTATACGGCATGGTGAACATTTGCCGCATGATTCTTCAACGGTGAAATCAAGATAGAACTTAGCCATTGAAACCATGCAATCATCCTCGTCCATAACAATCATACCACCTGATCCCATCATTGAACCACTGGCTATCAGATTGTCGTAATCAATTGGAGTGTCAAGATGTTTCTCAGTTAAGCATCCACCCGATGGACCACCGGTTTGAACAGCTTTAAATTTCTTTCCACCTTTTATACCACCACCAATTTCGAATATGACTTCGCGAAGAGTGGTTCCCATCGGTACTTCTATAAGTCCAACATTATTAATCTTTCCTGCTAGTGCAAATACCTTAGTTCCTTTTGATTTCTCTGTACCGATTTTTGCAAACCAGTCAGCACCTTTATTGATGATAACAGGAACGTTAGCAAATGTTTCAACATTGTTAACATTGGTAGGCTTTTCCAGATACCCTGATACTGAAGGGAATGGAGGCTTCATTGTTGGCTCACCGCGATTTCCTTCCATTGAATGGATAAGAGCAGTTTCTTCACCACAAACGAAAGCACCGGCTCCATAACGAAGGTCAATATCAAAGTTGAAGTTTGTACCCAGTATACCTTTGCCTAATAATCCATATTCTCTTGCTTGTTTAATTGCAATCTTTAGACGTTCAATTGCGAGGGGATATTCAGCTCTGATATAAACAAGACCATTTTCAGCACCAATACAGTAACCGCAAATAGCCATAGCTTCGATAACTGAATGTGGGTCGCCTTCAAGAATTGACCTATCCATGAATGCCCCAGGGTCACCCTCATCGGCGTTACATACAACGTATTTTTCGTCACTGACTGATTTGTTTGTAATTTCCCATTTTAATCCGGTTGGGAAACCACCACCACCACGTCCACGAAGACCAGATTTCTTCATTATTTCAATAACCTGCTGAGGAGTCATTTCAGTAAGACACTTTGCAAGTGCTTCATAACCGTCACGAGAAATATACTCATCAATATTCTCAGGATCGATAAAACCGCAGTTTCTCAAAGCGATTCTAAGCTGCTTTTTGTAGAAACCCATGTGTTTTGAATCGGAGATATGCTCTTTAGTTTCAGGGTTTTCGTACAAAAGACGAGTAACTTTACGACCTTTGATGACATGCTCGTCAATGATCTCACGGGCATCGTCCGGTTTTACCTGAGTATAGAAAGTGTTGTCGGGCATTACTTTTACAATTGGACCCTTTTCACAGAATCCAAAACAACCGGTTCCAATAACCTGAACATCGTTTTCAAGTCCTTTTTCAGCAACAATTGACTTGAAATTACTTAGCAACACATCGCTGTTCGAGGCGTGACAGCCTGTGCCACCGCAGACGAGGAGATGCATTTTAAATTTAGCCATTCTACAATCCTCCTTTATTTTTCAATAGTTTCGTAATTAACCGGAATAATTCCTTCAACGAGCTCACCATTCTTGATGTATTTTTCAATAATGGCGTCAGCTTTTGCAACATCAACATACCCGTATACTACCGGAGTCTGACCAGGTAATGTGACTTCGACGGTTGGCTCGGCAAAACAATAGCCCATGCAACCAGTCTGGGTAACTATTGCCTGGATATTTCTTTTGTCCAGCTCATCAATAAAGAATTCCATCACTTGTTTGGCTCCTGATGCAATTCCACATGTTGCCATTGCAACTCTGATCTGTACGAGGGCCTCAGGATTATTGCTCTTTTCCCGTAAGCCCATTTTCCCTTGAAGATTTTCTTTGATCTTGCGAAGGTCAGCCAGTGATTTAACTTGTGTCATGTCAATTTTAAAATTTTTATAATTATAGTGTTACTTTAAAACCTCAATTTCAGTGAGATTCTCATTTATCATATCTTTCAAAAACTTGATAACTGCCGGCTCATCTATTGATACTCCATCAAGCGTTTCATTCACTTTCTGGGTGTCATAAAGGTACTCACCTTTTTTAGATATATGCCGGTATTTAATCGAAATGTTTTTATTAGCCGCAGTTAACAATACTATTGTTCCGGCAATATCACCCAAAGGCAGAAAATCAGGATGTGACGAATCAAATGATGCCACCAGCTTGGTGCCTTTACCTTCCTCACTTTCTATTGTAAAATCGCCACCTGTGCGTTCAGCATTTTGTTTAAGCAAAGGAATGCCCAGACCTACTTTACGAGTCACACGAGTTGTGAAAAATGGATCAATCACCGAGTTGAGGATCTTTTCGGGCATTCCAATACCGTCGTCTATTATAGTTATGCTGTATAAATCCCGGATGCTATTTTCGTTTATCTCTATATACAGCTGAGTTGCTTTGGCAGCAATCGAGTTTTGTGCTATGTCCATTATGTGCATTGATAAATCTTTCATTGGAGTACCACCTTTCTTCCCGATAGATTTTTCAAGGCACGACGAAATTCACTGAAATCAGTGGATTCCATCTCAAGTTCTGATGACCATTTTCCTATATCTTCCGGAAGATGAGCATCTGAATTTTTAAATAGTATTGTTGATTCAGGCAGTCGATTTGCCTTCTTGAAAGCTTCTATATCTGTAACTTGCCCGGTTATCTCAAAAGCATCGGCATTTACCGATTTGGGGATAAATCCCAGCTGGCTTATGATGCTATTCTTCGATTTATTTATATGAGCCGGAATAAATACTCCGTTCAATTGATGGACAAGTGATTCAATCTTTTCAATTCCTAATCCTATGGCATTTATCAGAAGATTTTCTTCTTCAAAAACTATATTTTCATCTTCATCTACTACTACCTGGTAGCCAAACAGGGAAGGATCATTCTTTATTTTTGGTAAATGCTCGTCAAGGATTGACTGGAAACAGCTCAGATCATCTGAGTTGCTAAAATAGGCCAGACAATGTATTTCTTCCTGAGTAGTAATTTCAACTCCCCGATATACAGTTAAGCCAATTTTATTAGCTTCTTTAAGCACTATTTCACACTGTCTGGTTGAGTTATGATCAGTTATCGCAATAATATCCAAATGATTCTCTGAAGCTTTGCTGACAATATTCTTCGGGCTCATCTCCAGACTTGCGCATGGCGATAATATCGTATGAATATGCAGATCAGCTTTAAAAGTTCTCATTTTGATACTGTTTTGCTTTTAAATGATTTATTTAATTGTGCTAAGCACATTTAGACAATTATATATTTTCCCGCTTATTGAAAAAGTTGGTTCACTTGTCAATAGTACAGGTATATTTTCTTCATTGCTATGGGCTATCATTTCCTCTTCAGGCTGATTATTGTTGACTATTATTACAGCAGCCAGATCTTTTAAGGAAGCAATAGCCATTACATTCTTATGTGTTTGCAGGGTTATCCAGACGTTACCTTGTTCGGCATGAGCCAGTACATCACTAAGCAGATCAGAGCTGTATCCACCCGTAATGTCGTTATCCAGTCCTGAATGACCGCTAACTACCTTCATTTGCAATTGCTCGGCTAATTCTTTTACTTTCATGGTTTAATACTTCTGTATTTACTCGTTTTTTCAAATCCCCAAATCTTTCTTAAAATCTTGCAACTTTCCTCTGAAGTTAGTTCTCCCTTTAACTCTAATGACCGCTGTACAAATATGCAATCCTTCAATTCAGCTTCTCCGTTGATTATATCAAGTGCTAGTGCCTGGCAGGTTGGTGCTCCGCAGACACTGCAATCAATCAGTGGTAAAATTTTCAATATCTTATTTACCCTGTCCATTTTCTTCATAGCCTCGCTCATATCCTGATCAAGGACTAAAATCGACCTGGGACTAATGGGGTCAACTCCAATGTACTTTGATAAGTACTCTTTTTCCTGCATGATAGGTTTGAATCCACCTTCGTGGTTATTGAAGCCGGTATCAGTTTTCTTAACCGGTTTTGATTTCTTCATCTTCTCGACTGTAAGAAATCGATTTTCATGAGTCAGGACACCACCGGCGCAACTTTCATCGCAAGCTCTGAGCTCAAGGTAATCTATATCGGTGATTTCTTCATTCTCTATCTTTTCAAGAAAATCGATCACATTGTGTATCTCATCAATGGCAAGACAGCGGCCACTTAAATTTGAGACCTCACCATTGGTGAGTGACCAGTTTCTTGATTCATTACAAAGTGTTTCAGTAAGAGGGTAGGAGCAAGCGTCCTTAGATTTCCTCTTAACCTGCTGAAATACTTTGTTGTACAGGAAATCCATGTTAATAACACCACTGATATCTGAGGTAGCTTCACCAACGGGTTCTTTGATAGCTGCTATTTTTGCTGCACATGGAGTCACATAGAAAATTCCGATTTCTTCTTCTTTGGCACCTTTATCTATTAGCTGTTTCTTGAGAAATCTGGCAGATATATCCAGAGGAGCTTTTAATTGCATAATATTGTCGACCAGTGAAGGAAATTTAACCTGAATCAATCGAACAATTGCAGGACAGAAGGATGAAATCAGCGGTTTAATGTGTTGATGCTCAGCAGCATATTTATTAATCTCATCAATTAGGATTCTAACTCCATTTTCAACCTCATATACTTGTGTAAAACCAAGATCAAGGATTACGCTATGAATTTGCTTTTGATTGATATCGTCAGGAAACTGTCCTGTAAACACTGCAGGTACAAGTGCAACCCTGTACTTATAGTCGAAAATAAAATTAAAGTCGTCGTGATCAATAATGATTGCACTTGAAGGGCATTCTCTGTAACATTTACCACAATCAATGCAGCGGTTTCCCATAAGCACGGCTTTGCCATTTCTAACCCTGAGGGCTTCAGTAGGGCAAACAATCATGCAGTGGCAGCAACCTTCGCAAAGGTCTTCCCTGATTTTCAGTGCATGTTGGAAACTGCTGTTTTTCATTTTAGTTCAGATAAATTGTCATTTCAACTGTAGTCCCGATACCAACTTCTGAAGTTATATTTAACTCGTCGGAGTTGTTTTTCATGTTTGGGAGGCCCATACCGGCGCCGAACCCCATTTCTCTCACTTCGGATGAGGCAGTAGAATAACCTTGTTGCATTGCCAGATTGATATCAGGGATTCCGGGTCCCTTATCGACGAGTTTAAGGTCGATGCGATTTGTGTCAATCTTAACGAATACTGTACCTTCCCAAGCATGTGCTACAATGTTAACTTCTGCCTCATAAAGTGCAATCACCACACGTTTGATTATCTTCGGATCGACATTCAATTGCTTGAGTACTTTCTTCACCTGACTGGATGCGGAGCCGGCCTTGATGAAATTTCCTCCTTCAACTGAATATTCAAAATCCATTTTCATTTTAATATACAGGTTTCAAACCTGCTGAGTATAATATGCCTGAGGCTTTGAACATAGAGTAATCACACTCAACTAATATCATATCATTTTCCTCAGCCAATTGGCGCATTTCAGGTGTCGCCTTTTTCTGTCGTACAAAGATTATGTTACTTATCTCAGACATCTCTGCGGTTCTGATTGTCTGAACGTTAGCTAATCCGGTCAATAGGAGTATGTTCTCTTTCTCAATCGTAAGTACATCACTCATCAGGTCTGAGGCGAATGAGTATTCAACTTCAGCATCTAATTTGTCTTGACCTGAAACAACCTTTGCATTCAATATTTCAACAACTTCCCTGATTTTCATTACTTTAAATTTAAGCACCCGAGAGTGCAGGATCAGTTCAAATGGTAATGCAAAGGTAGATACTTATTTTTGAATAAACCAACAAATTTGTGAAAAAATTAACAATGTTATTAAAATAACAACAACAAGCCTGAAATTGTTAGTTTTTCTATGTTTATGTTCTATCAAAACTCCATTAACCTACTGTTCTTTCGACTGAAAAAATATGCTTACAATATTCCCTTGGATCTCATTTGGTCATCCTTATCATTTGAAATATAACCTACAAAATTGATTACCACCAGGAGTATTTGATAGAATTAAATTTACTGACATTCTTACCTCGATCGACGTAAGTATCGAATGATCTAATATGTGATTTTAGAGCCTGAGATCTTCAGGATATTCTATTGACTCAAGAAATAATCCACAGGCAGGAACTGATTGTCCGGCATCAGAACGAGTACCTTTTTCAAGAATACGCTCGAATTCTGAAAGCGTAGTTTTACCTTTACCTACATTAATCAGGGTACCAACCATTGCTCTTACCATATTCCTCAAAAACCGGTTGGCTTTAGTTTTGTATATCAGCATATTATCTGATATCTCCCATGCACTCTCAAATACAGTACATAAATTAGTGGTTGTGTTTGCACCTGTCTTTGTGAAACAGGTAAAATCACTGTAGTTGAGAATTATTGAAGCCGCTTTCTGCATTTTATCAATATCAAGAGGAAGAGTCAATCGATAGCTGAAGTCACTTTTAAAAGGATCATGGTTGCGGCAGATATAATACCTGTATGTTCTCGACAAAGCCGAAAACCTTGCGTGTATACCGGATTTAACGGCAAAAGCATCATAAACGCCAATCGACTCAGGCAATATGTGATTCAGATGGTAAACAAGCTGCTTAAGGTCCTCTTCTGAAAGTGTTCTTTCGATTTCAAAATGAGCATAATAATTGCGGGCATGAACACCGGTATCAGTCCTGCCGGCACCGGTAAGATTAATCTTAGTCTTGTTGAGAACATAGAATAATGCCTCTTCAAGCTCGCCCTGCACTGAATGAGCATTTCGCTGCAATTGCCATCCATGATACGATGCCCCGTTGTAGCTCAAATGCAGAAAATACCGGTTTGTTTCCATGATGCAAATTTAACCAACAATGCCGATTAACTTTGTTCAAAGTTGTTTAAAGTTTTTCAACATTGTTCCAAATTAATTAAGACATCGGTTCACCACTCATTACCCATTATCGATTGATAAGTTAAAGAGGTGAATCACACTTCAAAATGTTTTATCAGATTGTGCCTGGGAGACAATGCAACATATCGATAGAAGCAATGAAACAACAGAAACATCCGAAACCTTATCTCCGCTGAATTGCAAACAGTTAGATTACTTAGAATCGTTATAAATTAGATGTTTAGCAGTAAAAAAATGACTCTATTGTTAATTGATTAACAAAAGAAATAGTTACATTTGATGAATGATAGGCAACTATCATTAATCACACTCAATTAACTAAATATTCATTTTCATTCAACAATGGAGGAAATTAAATGACAACAGAACTGCTAGTAAAAGAGCTTGTCGAAAAGAACGGCAGGTGTCGCAACAGCCTCATGCCCATTTTGCAGGGTATTGTGCAAAAGGAGCATTATTTGTCGGAAGAAGCTATGCTCGATGTAGCACGCGAGCTGGATCTCTCTGCAGCAGATGTCTATGGCACAGCATCGTTTTACACTTTCCTTGACACTGTTCCCCGCGGAAAGAACATTGTCAGGGTATGCAAAACCATCACCTGCCATATGAAAGGCAAAGATGACATAATTAATGCTATTTGCAACCAGCTTAAAGTTAAAGTTGGTGAGACAACTCATGATAAGAAATTTACACTTCTCACAGCTAATTGCCTGGGATGGTGTCATAAAGGACCGGTCATGCTGGTTAATGATGATGTATTTCCTGAACTGACGCCTGCTAAAGCAGTCGAAATCATTCAAAACTACATTAAAGAGCAATAGCATTTCACCTAACACTTTAGTTCAAATGGAAAATAAATTAAAAAAAGTAGATATAATTTTCGAAGAAGATAAGAACATATCTCCTATCGGAATTCTTGATAAAACTGTCAAAAGATCTCCCGATGAAATTATCCTTGATCTGATCGACAGTGGACTCAAAGGAAGAGGCGGTGCCGGATTCCCCACAGGCCTCAAGTGGAAATTTACCCGTAATGAAGACAGTGATGTTAAATATGTGATTTGCAATGCTGATGAAGGTGAACCGGGTACTTTTAAAGACAGAGAAATTATAGATCGCGTTCCAGAAAAAATCTTTACCGGCATGGCTATATGCGGATATGTCATCGGTGCTAAAGAAGGGTATATCTATTTGCGTGGTGAGTATAATTTCCTGCTCAAAGGTTTAAAACCTAAACTCGACAAGTTCAATAATGAACTGAAACAGAAAAAGATTGATTTTACTATATACATCAAGAGTGGTAGCGGCGCTTATGTATGCGGTGAAGAAAGTGCTCTTTTTGAATCAATGGAAGGTAAACGTGGTGAGCCTCGTAATAAACCTCCATACCCAACCGTTGCCGGATATAATAATAAGCCTACTGTTATCAATAATGTTGAAACACTGGTATATACAACCATGATTTGTCACATGGGACCTGAGAAATTCAAAGCCTTAGGTACCAGCGACTCACGCGGATCAAAAGTATTCAGCGTATCGGGTGATACTCCCATTGCAGGTATTTATGAACTTGAACTGGGTATGCCACTTAATAAATTCGTTGAAGAATTCGGTGATGGCGATACTAAAGCAGTTCAGGTTGGCGGTGCTTCAGGTCATTGCGTTCCTCGTAAGAAATTCAATGATACTATCATTGGTTTCGAAGGTATACCTACAGGAGGATCAATGATGATATTTAACAGCTCGCGCTCAATGTACAATGTGCTACATGATTATCTTGAGTTCTTCTGTGAAGAATCATGTGGACAATGTACTCCTTGCCGAGTGGGATGCCAACAGCTTCTTAAGGGCATCGAAGCGGTTAAAAAAGGTGAACGCTCACCTGCTTATCTTGATGATTTGAAAAATCTGACAAACACCATGAAGATTGCCGCCAAATGCGGATTGGGGCAATCGGTTGGTAATCCTTTCAACTCAATTATAGATAACTTCAGAGAAGAGATTATTTATTAACAGCACCTCAAAAACAGATAACATGAATAAGTATTTAGTAAACCTAAAGATAAATAACATGCCCGTTTCTGTTGAAGAGGGCACAACTATTCTTGATGCTGCGCGGAAACTTAACTTACGAATTCCAACACTCTGCAACCATCCCGATTTAACCGTCGCCGGCAATTGCAGGGTTTGTGTCGTTGAAGTAAAAGGAGCACGCTTGCTTGCAGCCTCATGTGCTACTCCCGTATCCGAAGGGATGGAAGTTTTTACTAACAGTGAAAAAGTCAGGATTGCACGTAAGCATATAGTCGAACTTCTACTTTCAGAACATAACGCCGACTGCACAAAATGTTTCAAGAATGGTCATTGCGAATTACAATCGCTTGCAAGTGAATACCGTATTGGTGATCATGTTTTCCTTGATCTTGTAAAACCTGCAAGTAAAATTCAGGATATTTCATCTCCATCACTTGTAAAAGACGATAGCAAATGTATCAGATGCCAAAGATGTGTGAGAACCTGTCATGAACTACAGGGAATCAGCGCATTGGCTGTTATTAACAAAGGTGACCATCAGCGTATTTCAACCTTCCTGAATAAACCAATGAATGATGTAGTTTGCTCTAACTGCGGTCAGTGTATCAATCGTTGTCCGACAGGTGCCTTAACTGAGCACAACTACATTGAGGAAGTCTGGAAAGTACTATATGATCCTTCAAAATTCGTTGTTGTACAGACAGCTCCTGCTACGCGAATTGCATTGGGTGAAGACCTGGGGCTGCCTCCTGGTGAGCGAGTTACAGGTCAAATGGTCTCAGCACTTAAGAAATTGGGCTTTAATAAAGTGCTTGATACCGATTTCACTGCCGACTTAACAATTATGGAAGAAGGCACTGAATTACTTACACGATTGAAGAAGGCAATTGTTGATAAGGATGAGAAAGCAGTACTTCCGATGATGACATCATGCTCACCGGGATGGATTAAATTCCAGGAGCACATGTATCCTGAGTTACTGCCAAACTTGTCAAGCTGTAAATCACCACAACAAATGTTTGGTGCTCTCGCGAAGACTTATTATGCTGAGAAAGTGAACATCAAGGCGCAGGATATGGTAGTAGTTTCTATCATGCCTTGTGTTGCTAAAAAGTTTGAATGTGAGAGACCTGAAATGCGTGATAGCGGATATCAGGATGTAGACTATGTTTTAACTACCCGCGAGTTAGCAATGATGATTAAGCAGGCAGGTATTGATTTCAGCAAAGTTGAGCCTGACACCTATGATAGTATTCTAGGCGAATCAACCGGTGCTGCTGTTATTTTCGGTGCAACCGGTGGTGTTATGGAAGCTGCTTTGCGCACTGCTTATGAAATAGTGACAGGTCGTGAGGTTCCGTTTACTAATCTCGACATTCAACCGGTGCGTGGAATGGAAGGAATCAAGGAAGCTTCTATCAAGATTAAAAATGTGAAACCTGAATGGAGTTTCCTCGAAGGTGTTGACCTTAATGTGGCTATCGCTCATGGTTTAGCCAATGCCAGAAAATTAATGGAAAAGGTTAGAGCAGGTGAAGCCAACTACCATTTCATTGAAATCATGGGCTGCCCGGGTGGTTGTATTGGTGGTGGAGGACAACCTATACCAACATCACCCGAGATCAGAAAGAGAAGAGCGGATGCAATTTATGATGAAGATTGTAATATGCCATTAAGGAAATCTCACGAAAACCCTGAAGTAGTCCAGGTGTATAAACATTTCCTCGGCGAGCCACTCGGCCATAAATCACATGATTTATTGCATACTCATTATCGCCCAAGAAAGCGGTATTGATGAGTTGTGGGTTTCTTAACACTCAAGAGGCTGTCTCATATATGCGACAGCCTCTAATTTTTTTCAAAGAATGTTTTATAGTACAGCGGCAATAAAAAGGATTGTCATGACTATTGATACAATTAACTTAGCAAGAGTACCGGCCAGGAAACCTATAAATGTACCTGTACCCGAGCGAAGAGCACTCTCAATATCCTTTTCTGCCATAATTTCACCGATTACTGCACCAATAAATGGACCTATTATCATTCCTAAAGGAGGAAACAGGAAGATGCCTAATATTAGCCCTATAGTGGCACCCCAAACACCCTTATTTGTACCTCCTGAAAACTTTGCACCCCATATTGGAATCATATAGTCAAGGATAATTACAACTAAAGTTATTATGAGCCAGCTTATCAGAAACCTATTGCTGAATCGGTGTGTGTTAGTGAAATGTAACACCAACAGTGCAATATAATTGAGTGGAGGCCCGGGCAGTATGGGTATCAATGAGCCTAATATTCCGGCTAAACAAAGCAATATTCCCAAAACAATCCAAAGCCATTCCATTCTATTAAATTGTGTTAAGTTATGTGATTCATTTACAATCAGTTTGCCTAAACAGCGTTATATATTTTTAGTTTGCAACTCAAGACATTCTTAATTGTTTAAGACAGGATGAAAACGAGAATAAAAATATGGTTTTTATTGATGGCTACACTTGTGATAGCATGTAATAAAAGTACCCAAATCTCTAATAATATGCAGTATAATAACAAGGTTACGGAAAAAATATTCAAGACGGATGAAGAGTGGAAGAAGATATTGACCCCTGAGCAGTATAAAGTATTGCGTGAGAAGGGAACTGAACGTCCCGGGACAGGATTATACGATCAACATTTTATTAAGGGGAATTATCATTGTGCAGCCTGCGATCAGCTGTTGTTTTCTTCAGATTCAAAGTATGATGCCGGATGTGGATGGCCAAGCTTCGCTGAGCCTACTGCCAAAACCGCAGTAGAAGAACATCTGGATAAGAGCTATGGTATGATTCGAACAGAGATAGTCTGTTCGAAGTGTGGTGGTCACTTAGGTCATGTTTTTAATGACGGGCCTCCTCCAAAAGGATTGCGCTACTGCATTAATTCAGCCTCACTCGTCTTTAAGCAGGAAGAATAAACAGAAATTCTCCACTGTTCCTATTTTCTGAAATCGAGTTCTGTAAAATCAAAATCAGGATTGGGAATATCTATTCGCATTTCCTTAACATCACCATTAGCATTAAACACAAAATTCACTGTGCCTTCAGGTAAGGTAGGGTCATCGGGGAATTTCACTGTAAAAGTATCGTATTGCCAATGATTTAGCCACCCATGATAGAGTGGGGTAGGCACAAATTGAAGATATAACTTACCTTCTCTAAGGCCTATTGTCGCTTCACCATACAATTCACTTTTATATGTACCAACGTATTTACTTAGCTCTGCACTTGGTTTAGTATTTGTGGCTCTGAGGTTTTCTTTCTCTTTCCTGGCATTGGCCTCTGATTCTTTATACTTCTTTTCCCTGTCTAAAAAGAATGTGCTCCAATCTTTGGTGTTAGTATTTTCGGGTGCCAAATAAGCGTCGAGAATTGTATAAATCATAGGCAGATAGAGACTTGACAACTTATTAGTTAAAATTACAAAGCCGATGTTTGCTTCAGGAACAAAGGCTGTATAAGAAATGATACCATCATAGCCTCCTGAGTGTGATATAACCTTTTTGCCATAATAGTCCATAATTGACCAGCCCAGGCCATATCCTTTGAAGTGTATCTGAGGCCATATTTCCATTGATGTCTTTGAAACAGGATTCATGATTTGTGGATACCACATCTCATTAAGTGATTTCTCTGAAATTATTTGCATATCGTTCCATTTGCCTCCTTTCAGTTGAAGCTGGAGCCATTTCGACATTTCATTTGCTGATGAGATTAGACCACCGGCTGCGGCCATATTATCCCAGTTTAGGTAATTAATCTTAACAGTTTTATCATTGTCAGTAGCATGAGGCATTGCAAGATTAGTTTGTGGAGTAAATTGGGTAATTGAAGTAAGTGTAGTATTCATTCCCAAAGGGGTCAGGAAATTCTCCTTAGTAAACTCATCCCAGGTTTGACCGCTAACTTTCTCAACAATCAATCCTGCTGCCAGATACATAATATTTGAATAACCGAAAGTTGTTCTGAAGCCATAAGCAGGTTTCAAAAAACGGGCTCTGCGAACCACTTCTTCTGTAGTATAATGTGTTCCATGCCAAACAATATCACCGCTAAAAGTCACGAGGCCTGACCGGTGGGAGAGGAGGTCTCTTATAGTCATGTTTGCAGTCACATAAGGGTCGTACAGTTTGAACCAGGGGAGGTGTTCAACAACCTTATCGTCCCATTTCAATTTTCCCTGATCAACCAGGATTCCTATTGCTGCTGCAGTAAAGGATTTACTATTTGAAGCAACTGCAAAGAGAGTATTAGCATCAACTTTATCAGTCTTATTAACTTCCTTTACTCCATACCCTTTTGAGAAAAGAATATCATCTTTTGATGTGATAGCAATTGCCATACCCGGCACTTCCCAGTCTTTTAATGCTTGCTCGAAAACTTTGTCCAGACGCTGTAACCTGGCATCTTTTTGTGAAAAGAGACTGTTGGTACTCAGAACTAGTAAGAATACAAAGGATAAAATTCCTGACTTCATAGTTGATAATGTATTAGTTAAATTGATGCTTTTTCTTCGTGGTGATAATCTTTTAAACCTTCAATAACTGACCTCTGAATGTTTGAGATCGTGATTGAGTTTTCGGCAGCTACTTTTAACAAAATCTCCTGAAAATAGAAAGCCACTGAGCCAACAAAGCTGACATTCATCTTCTTATAATCAGTGAATTTCATTACACCAACTTTGAGAAATTCTCTAAAAGAGTAAGCCACCAGATTTGAAAGATATTGATCCGTAATGTTTTCCTCAATGAACCTGGAGAATGAAGCGAGAAAGCGATTGGGAAACGGTTTATTATATATGTGATCGAGGATGTATTCGAGCGACAGATCATATTGTTTCGTAAGCATCTCACTTATATGATCAGGCATGGTACCCTTAAGGTAATCGGTTATCAGAAGTTTTCCAAGGTGAGTTCCACTTCCTTCATCACCAAAGAAATAGCCCAGTGAAACCATTTGCCTGGTGATTTTTGTGCCATCATACACGCATGAATTTGATCCTGTTCCCAGGATGCAGGCAATACCGGGTTTATTGTTACATAATGCACGAGCTGCTGCGAGCATATCATGGTTTACTTCAACTCCGGCGTTGGGAAATATTAAATTAAGGATGTGGCTAATTTTATCACATTTAATTTTAGTAGAGCACCCTGAGCCATAGAAGTAAATTGATTTGATTTCTTTAGCAGGAACCAATGGAGCTAACTCACGTTGTAAGGAATCAGTAATGGTTTCATCTGACATGTAGTAAGGATTAATACCGGTGGTATTGATAAATGTATAATTTTTCCCATTGACAAGTAGCCAGTCAGTTTTAGTGGATCCACTATCAGCGATAAGTATCATGGCAGCGATTTATTTAGGTAACAAATGTAAAAAAAAAGTAGGGTAGAAGAGAGGGAAAAAGCATAAAACAACAAAGGCTGCGGTTAGGCAGCCTATGTAGTTAGAAGATTGGCGACGACCTACTCTCCCACCGGTTAGGCAGTACCATTGGCGCTGATGGGCTTAACTTCTCTGTTCGGAATGGGA
>JAEZNO010000010.1 GCA_023441805.1 Bacteroidota bacterium | reverse complement strand
TGATTCCTTAGAGGGATACACACCACATGAGTTTCTTAATATGGTAAGACTAGGGTTATTAACAAAAACGTGGTTTATTAACAAAAAGAAAAAAGTAACCAAAAAAGAAAAAGTCAACATCAGTATTAATTAATTCAAAAAAAGTCAATGTTATTCAGGCAAGCTCATCTACATCAAGGTAAACAACCAAAGTTGAATTGATGTAATTGGCTTCCACATCCTGGGAATCTACATTCATGATTGCCAGTAACGGCATTTCATTTGAAGTCACATCAGCATTACAAACTGAATAGCCACAATCAAGCCTGAAGCAACCCTTCGGGCCTTCCTTTTTAAGCTCCCTAACCGTAGTTTCTTCTGTATTCAGATTTGCTAAATACATTGTAAATCATTATATTTACAAGTTCTAAAACTTAGCCGATACTCTTCAGGGGCTGATCACCCTGTTATGAAATACACCAAGATCAATCGTTAAATTACTTTGAAAATGAAGAAAACAATTATAATCACACTGCTTAGCTTATTAGCAGTTGCATTCATTAATTGTTCTAGTGAAACAAAAAATCTTGATGACAAAAACCCTGTTCTTAAATCCGCACAAAACCCACCGGCTGTCATTAGCTATTCTTGTGTAGGTGAATGTTCAACCGGGGGAGGTTGTGATATGGAATGGGATTTGACTACACACAAAATTAAGTGCTTATGCGAAGGGTGCGCCATGTCATTTGAAATTGATAACCCATCTGATCGCAGTACAGCATCACGTGCCAACGCCTCCGAAATTATGCAGGGCCTGAGTGATCACATGCAGCTGACTCACCACACAACTGAGTATAAGATTACCAGCATTGTTCAAACGATCTCTGACCTGGCTGAAGTATTTGAGATATTATATACTGTTGATCGCGTAGCCTACTCTGTGATGATTGTATATGAGTTTGACACAACGGATGCTCTGGTTCCAAAGAAGAAGATATTAATTGATTGCTCAGGATCCTGTGCCAACTCACCTGGTAATTGTGTAGAGGAATACAACCTGATAACCAGTAAGGTCAAATGTGCCTGTGAAGATGACAATTGCACTATGACCGTCTCCAACCTGTATCGACCTGTTGAAAGACTTTAATAAGGAAGCCTGGCATATATAACCGGGCTTTTTATTTCACCCCTCGAATGCTGTAATACTCAGCCACTTAATCCAATCCATCCGCTACACCTCCCGCCTAACGGCGCAGCCGCACAAACACATTCAGCCTTTTAGCATTGTTCGAGAAAAAACAATCTCAAAACATATCTATGCATATATCATGTATGTGTAAGAATGTAATTACAGGTGACCTTCAGCGCGGCGACACTTCTTTCCTTATCTTTGTGCTGACAAGTTTAAGCATCCATGATTCATTGTAAAGAATTAGGTAATCTTCAATTAATTCTGCTGCTCCTTTTTGTTGCTATACTCCTTTCTTCATGCAGTAAGAAAACTACCGTTACTATATCTCCCCAAAAGACTCCTTCACAATTGGCTTTTGAACGCGATGTATTCCAAACCTATGTTAGTGAAGAAATAACCCCTCTAAAAGGTGACTTCAGGACTACCGTCTATAAGTTCAACGATGCTAATGCAAAATTTGGTTCTTCAGAGGATACTCTCATTCTGCTCAAACTCAAAGAATTAAAAGAGTCTACCAACAACAGCCTTCCATTCAATTTCACCGAAGCAAGCCAATTCACTTATTTTGTGAGTGATACTGTAAATGACACTACTATTATAGCTAATTATTACCTCCAACTGACTAACCTCGCTAATTACGAAGGCAAATTAGCTGAGTCACTTCATTATGATTCTATTTTGCTGAAGAGTTATCCTACATTCAGATCAGATGCTCATATTGCCCGAATGGATAAGGTTGCTGAAACTTACAATAAACTCCAACTGCTTGAAAAACAAAGATTGAAGGACGATGAACTTCTGTGGCAAACCGGATTGCTCTATAAAGATCTCTTTTTGATTACCGGTCCTTTCATCAATGGAAGTCCGGCTCTTTTCTTTCCGTTAAGCTTTTTTAGAAAACTACTGAGACATTACCCCGATAGTCCTTATGCTGATGATGCTGATTACCAGATAATGATATCGCACGATAAACCTGAAGATCTTATTACACGTGAGGATCAATTACGATGGATTGCAAACTATCAGAAATTCTTAAACGCTTATCCGGGTACAAATTGCACACCTTATATCTATCAGAGATTAGCGGAGCTTTATTTGATTTATTCTCAAAATGAAGATCTACAGTATTCTGTCCAATTGTCATCTTATGAGCAGTCGAAATCATATCTTGATATGCTACTAAAAAACTTCCCCAAATTTGCTAATGATAGTAGCATTATCCGTCTAACTGATGAGTATACTGAAGCATGGAATCTTTTTACATGGTCATTCCAAATAAGAGCAGACAAAAGAGAGTACCACCCTGGTGAGCCGGTGATGATTACTTATGATCTTAAGAACACTGATAAACAGGCAAAGATATTATCATTGTTTGCAAATATCGATGTTCCAAATTTCATAACAATAGTAGAGTACTTCCCTATTGGCACAGATGAAAATCGTTATTTAGGAAAGCAACCGGTTATGAGACAAGATGGTATAGCACCAAAAGGAGCCTCAACAGATATCTTTAAAATCAACAGGACTCAGGTGGAATATTTGAAGACTGACACATTAGTCAGTGCTAACAAAAGATACATCGAGAAATGGGATATTCAGCAAAATGCACTTCTGTCATTTAATCAGTCTGCCGGTTCCTATTCTATGAAAGAAGAAGGAAAATACAGGATTACTGCTTTTGCTTTTGATGACATCGGTTCTAATAAATCTAAACAATCGAATTCCATTTGGATTACCGTTCGTAAAAACCTTTAATCAATTAATGTATCAAACTGTTTATTGCTATAAACTTACGCTCCAATATATTAAGTTACTCACAAATGAATGATCTCACTGCAAATATTTCCAAATTACTTGAATATCTTGAAGATAGCATACTCTCAGCATCATTCATAAAACTCACGCTTAGTAACAAGAAAGATGCAGCTTCCGAACTCAGTAATGTATATATCAAACCTGTGAAAATCAAAGATGTTCTCATGCTTTCATTTGTGTACAGGCATAAAACAAAGGACATCACCAAAAACCTTACGCCTGATGAAGCTCAGTATGAGATTAATAAGTTACTGACCACATCATTCAACCAGGCTTTCCTTGCAACTACCCAAAACGACTTTCAGCTTCTCATCAATAAAAAGGGAACTTCCACAATTCTCAAACGACCACCTTCATCCACGACTACCCCATCATTAAGTCATGATAAAGTGAAGTCCAGAATTATTGATTCAATTGATAAACCTTATTTACTTGCATTAGGAATTACAAATAAAGCTGGCAGGATAAAACCTGATATGCAGGATAAGTTCAGACAGATTAACAAGTATATAGAAATAGTTAACGGGATTATAAAGGATATCGACCTGCCTGAGTCAATAAGAGTTGCTGACATGGGTGCCGGCAAAGGATACCTGACTTTTGCCATGTACGATTATCTGTCCAATAAGTTGAAGAAGAAAGTAGAATTAACAGGCGTTGAATTAAGGAAAGAACTGGTTGAAAACTGTAATGTTATTGCTAATCAGGCAAAGTTTAATGGCTTAAGATTCGTACAGGGCACTATTGAAAAAACCGACATTCCCGAGACTGATATTTTGATTGCTCTGCATGCATGCGATACTGCCACTGATGAAGCAATTTTCAGGGGAATAACCATGGGGGCGACCGTCATAGTATGCTCACCTTGTTGCCATAAGCAAGTACGACGTGACCTTGAAACATCAGGGGTATTGTCAGAGATAACACAATTTGGAATACTAGCCGAACGTCAGGCTGAGATTCTTACTGATACCATAAGAGCATTGATTCTGGAAGCTTACGGATATCGCACCAATGTTGCTGAATTCATTGCTACTGAGCATACTCCTAAAAATCTTATTATTTCAGCTGTAAAAAAGAAACTCAACTCAACGTATCATCCGATACCTGACCCTGAGGTTTTAGCAAATATTGAGGAATTGAAGAAGATCTTCAAACTGAAGTCGCACTATCTACAGGACTTATTCAGCTAACTATTCAATCTTCCATTTCAGAGCTAATGTTGGATTCACTTGAAATCCCTTTACTCCGGCAAAGTTATTACTCATTTCAATTTCACTTCCTACAGAAAAATGCTTAGCGAAATTGTACCATATCTGAGGTTCTGTCAGGAAAGTGAAATCAGTCTCACTCGGAATATTGTCTTTAAAAACAATATTATCCTCCCTCCAAAAATCAGCAAATCCTGAGAAAGTCATCCTGTTTTTCAAAAAGTGAATGTACCACACACCTGTTAATTGAAAGGACAAATCATTTTTGTCGCGAATGTTTTTACATAACGCCATTAATGTGAATCCTTTAGTGAAAGTTTCATTATTGTAATTATATTCAATTCCACCAAGCCATGCATCATTAAATTGCACTGATGTTGAAAAATCGCCATCCTTAATTTGCATGAATCCTCCATTGTATTCAACATGTATGGCAAATGGGGCTTCCCAGAATTTCAAGCCTCTTGAGATTTCCCAATATGCTGAGTTCATTCCTTTTACATCACCAGCCCCATAATCCATATCAATAAATAGGAAGGTAGACCCATATTTATCTGGATTAAAATACTCAAATGTTGTGGTCAGATACTGTCGATCCTTCCCAAGATCATAATGCAATTGGAGATTTTGGGAAAATATAGAAAGTGATGAAAACAGAATTGTGAGTAAAAATAATATTCTTCGCATGGAAATAAAATTAGGGCGCAAAGATACATTATCTTAAATATCCTTTGTTATAAAGAAGCACTCAGCCAATTTTAAGCTCTTGCGCAATATAGACTCCTGAATATTTTGAGTCAATTTTAAGCTTTCCATTATAAAGTCCAACTCATTAGCTCAAAACAAAGACCACTTTCAATCTTTTTGTAATTTTATAATATCAAGATTAATTGAGCCGCTTAAGAGCTCAATTATTTTATACTCTTTACATAACTCTGATTTGTAAGAGATTTAATTACGTGATTTTAGATAATTCTTTTATATTCTAACAGCTTCTCCAATTCAACACCATAATCGTATCGCAGATCTTCATGTAGCTCGCTGATCGCTTTTTTAATGTTATTTACAATACGCTCGGTAATCAGGGTCAATGATTTGAATCTGAAGAATGGCAAATTCTTATTCGTAAGAATAGTTAGAAAATGTATCAGTAATTGTACTTCAGTTTCATTCTTCCCTGAAATTCTGATTGCCTTCTTAGTATTTCGCAATGCCTTCCTTATTGTTTTAATCGACTGTCGCACATTGTAGCGATTGACATTTTCCAGATCTGCCTCCATCTCTCTTTTCACGTTATTCACATACTCCAGTTCATCTTTCGAATCAAATAAAAGGTATGTCAGCAACTCTTTGTTTTCTTTCTTAAACTTCAGCATTACAGTAATCAGATCAATAAGCTCTTTATTGGTCAATCCTGCAAGTTCGGCTTTTATTATCTTAACAGAAGCTGTGTTATTCATAGTTCTCAACTGATTATTGAATCAATAATAACAAGTATCCCAAAAGTGATCCTCCAACAACAACAAATGCACTATTGACCTTTCGAAAAGCAAATGATACAATCAAAGAGGTAATTGCAATAACCGCCGTTCTCCAGTCAACAACTGATGATTTTCCCAATGATAGTGCCACAGCCGCAATTAGCGCAACTGAAGAGGCGATGACTCCCGAAAGGAACGTCATAAAAAGAGAGTTACTTTTTAATCTCTCGAATAAACCGCTAAACAGTGTAATAAATAAAAATGACGGTATAAAAACCCCAGCTGTTGAAACCAATGCGCCCTGCCAGCCTTCAAGAACATATCCTATAAAAGTAACTGAAGAGAAAACAGGACCCGGTGTCATTTGACCAGCTGCAATTGCATCTGTTAATTGGGATTTTGTAAGTATTCCGGTTTGCACGAGATCAGTCTCAAGGAAAGCAAAAAGCACATAGCCACTTCCATAAAGAATAGCACCAACCTTGAGAAAGATCAGGAAAAGTGTGAGGATTGAAATACCGGTCAGAGTTTTCGGCACTATCATGGCTGATGTAAACCAAAGTACAGATAATCTATTCTTCTTTGGTTTTTGGTGATTTTGATTATCGGAAGAGCCGGTAAAATATAAATTGCGAATCAAAAGATAAAGGGCTCCAGAACCGATCATTATCATTAGTTCATTAACTCCAATTAGTGCAAGAACAAAAGAAAGGATGCCAAGTAAAATAAGCCAGGAAGAATTATATGCACTTTTTGCCAATGAGATTACAGCAGTTATAATTATAGCGATGATGGCAGGTTTAATCCCATACAGAAATGGCTGAATTTGAGGCAAATTGCCATATTTCACATACAAGAGTGCAAGTATAAAAGAGAATATAACAGCGGGTAGAATAAAACATGCCCCGGCTATAATCAGCCCTTTCCATCCTCCCCTCTCTTTTCCTATAAAAATAGCCATCTCAGTCGAATTGGGACCCGGTATCAGATTTACGATACCTGTCATTGAAAGGAAGTATTCATCAGTCATCCATTTCTTTCGCTCCACCAGTTCATTGCGCATCATGGCAATATGAGCTGCAGGACCACCAAATCCAATTATTCCAAGTTTGAGGAAGAAGAAAAAAAGCTGTTTCATTATTGTAAAAATAAGTAAAATTCAGGCGACCATTGAAGAGTGACTTCCAATGACTTTTCTATCCCGGAAGCAGGACAAAGGTTAAGAACATTAGGACTAACCTTTAAGTCGTCGGCAGGACACTTTTTGCTATTTACTTGTTTAACCTTTGGAACATTCCGGTGGTTTGTCACATAAACAATGTAAAATTTAATGGCATTCTTCAGTCAACAGATTGCAACCTACTAACAACTGGTCAGGAACCTGCTAACAATTGCCGGTTGTAGTTGGTAACCGGTGTTTAATATATCGGAAGATGGTGTGAGGGGAGTATTAAACAAAAGAGACTGTATATCAGAATTGATAACAGTCTCCTTTTATTGTAACAACAAGTTGATTTAACTATCTGAATCAGTTGCTTTCACAATGTTGTACATCCAAATGGATGCCATAGTAATTAGCAGCCGGTACTGTTACATCATATACAGAACCGGTAGCATTAAACTTGTTAGCAAATTTACCGGGAGCAGGATTTCCTGATGGAGGTGTTGCATATCCTTGTATCTTAAGACTTTCTGATACAGCTTCAAACTGCCATGCATTGAAAAGTTCGAAGTGCATTGTTACCATACCATTGACAACCGGGCCCAAATGCACAGTGCCAATATTTATGGTCTGACCTGCATAAAGAGTTACAGTTGTATTAGCAACATAAGGAGTATAAGTTGCCCAGTTGCCTTTAGGTGTGTATCGAGGACCTGCAGCCCAGGCTGTTTCAGTTGGGCCATTGCACTCTTCCTCTTCACAAATATCACGTAATTCATAATTGATGCAGGCATTGAAATGAGCATTATGAACATCTAACCCGCCAACGATAAGGTTTGTAGTTTTAACATCACATGCAGCCCAATCAGTTGGAAGAGATGCCCACCATGAGTATTCGGTTACAGGAGGGTCAGAATAGGTCATTACTACAGTACCATCAATATTAAGGTGCTTAAATGTTTCACCATTTAATCTGTACAAGCGATAAAAGATAGTTGTTTCATTATTCTGTACATCAAGATAGATGTTAGTAGGATTAGACACATTTGATCCCTGAGGAATGAAATGGGTCGCATCAAATGTAACCATGGTCTCAGCCCACGTAGCAACACATTGTCCACAATCGATGACTCCGTTTTTAACTTCACCGGTCGATTTTTGATACTGATTGATCTTCTCTTCTTTCTGACAAGAAGATAGTAGTCCTCCCGTTATCAATAAAAAGGAGAGGATAGCGAGCAAGTTGTTCTTTTTCATTGGATTACTTTTAGTGTTTGTTAGTAACGAGTTTTGATACTATCCTAACACCATATAGAAGCAATGGTTCTAATATAAATCAAATTTTCATTAATCAACTGATTGTCATTGTTTTACGCTAATAAATACACAGTTATGACCAGGAAAAACATTAGGATTATATAAAAAAATGACTCTAATTTTAAATAATCATCTATTCCAAAACTCTGCTTTTTAACCTTATTGTGGCCATAATACATGTATGCATGAAAAAGAGGCTGATTTCATTATACTGAAACAGCCTCTTAACTAAAAATTCTATATTGATTTTCCAATACTTACATCTTCTTATCAATATACTCTGTTAGTTTTCCCAGCATATTTACATAACTTCCGAATTCATTATCGTACCATCCAAATATCTTAGCATGGCAAACAGGAACCATAATATCTTCAGTTAATTGGATTCCAAAGTTTTGCAGTAGTTTAGGATTAACAGCCATAAAACCGGTACGCGTATGAGTTTCAACACCTTCAATCACAACGGCAGCTCTTCGACCGATAATATCGGACGAAACATTTTGCTTTTCACTGTATTCAAGCATTCCGGCTGCCGGTCCCATTGCTGTTTCTTCGTATAACTTGTTCAGGTACTCACGTGTAATTATTGGCTCACCTATTTCATTTAATGGTGACTGGAAAGTGATATTAAGAATAATAAGGCTGGCAGTATTGGTAGGAATACGTACTGAATCAGCCATAAACCCGATTTTCTGTACTTCAGGGATAATCTTTTCGAGTGCCTTAGCTGCACCAGTTGATGTGATGATAATATTATTGAAAACTGATCTACTCTTCCTGAGGTCGGAAGTGCCGGCTGAAGGCACTGAATCAAGAATACTTTGGGTACTTGTAGCTGCATGGATAGTCGACATACTGGCCGTGAGAATGTTTGCAGTTTCCTGACGTTCAAGCAGTGGTAACATCATATGAGCCAAGCCTGTTGTGGTACAGCTTGCTGCTGAGACCAGGTGATGCTTACGTGCATCAAAATCAAGATGATTGATCCCTTGAACCATTATGGTTGCATCAACCGGCATTTTCTGTGTTGAATCCTTAATTTTGAATGGAGCACTTGCAATGACCTTGTCAGCACCAGCCTCAAGATGCCCTCTTAAGCTTCCTCTAGGATTGTCGGCCGGAATAGTAGGATCAAGGAATGCTCCTGTACAATCAACCACTAACCTTACTTCATTAGCTGACCAATTTATATCCTTAGGATTTCGGTTATTCATTAGGAATTTTACAGGCATACCATTAATCTCTGTGAGATTTTCAGCACTGTCGAGTATCTTAACTTCACACTTCTTTCCTGAATGACCAAAAAGGAAATGTGATAATGAACCATAGGTTGAGTCGGTGGTAATATTATGCAACAGAGCTTCGAGGTTTTTACCCACTCCTCTTCCGACATTAACTACCAGACCACCAAAATGCTGGTTAAGCAGATGGTTCCAAATGGTTAATTTACCAATCCTGCCGGCACCATTGATACCTAGCAGATTTTTGCCATGCAATCGTTCCATAATTCTAACTTTTATCTATTTCTATAAATTGATGTTTTAGTGTTCAAGTTAATGGTGTTTAGGCTATCTCTGCAACTTTCACTTTATAGTTACCCAGATAGATATTACCAAGATTCCCATCTATAGCTATCTTATCACCCGGTTTGAGAGTTACATCATTTATCGTACAGGTCTTCTCACGTTCATTGACAATGAGCTGTGCACAATTCACTACACATGTCTTTTCCAACCTTACAGCAGTAACAGCGGCATGCGATGTAGCCCCTCCTCTTGCGGTAATCAATCCGTTGCATTCGAATATCATCCCTATGTCATCGGGTACCGTGTCAGGCCGTACGAGTATCTTATTATCAGGCAAATCCTTGAATCTCTTCAGGTCATCCATATCAAATGCAAGTATGCCGTTTAATACTCCCCTGCCTAACCCTATTCCTCGTCCAAGTATTTTTAGCTCTGACGATTTTACATCGAAAACATAACTCAGGTCGGGCTTCCTGATATCCTGATCGCGTGTTTGAAGTATGTAAAGATCATCGGGATTCTCACTTTCAAAAGTGAATTCAATCTCCTGGTGGCTGAATCCATGTTCTTCAGTCAGGGCGTCTGAAATTTGTAATAGTTTCTTATAAATGCCGGGGAATCTGCTCTGCAATGAGAATGCTTTTTCGTCGAACATCTTCTTTCTTTGCCGCTCTGTCAGGGGCATAGGATTTACCAGACCGGCAACAATGTCTTCACCCTGGCTACAAAGCGTAAAATCACCATATAAGTGAATACCGGGCTTTTCTATATCCGGGGCATGAGTAAATAGCACCCCTGTTCCTGACGTGCGATGTATATTTCCAAGTACCATCTTTTGTACAATAACCGCAGTACCCCACTCATCGGCTATCTGCAGGTAATCACGATAGACTTCGGCACGCTCACTGTACCATGATTCAAATACATTGAATATCACCTGTTTTAACTGATCATAAGGTTCATCCTTGAAATGAATATTATGACTCAACAAAACATCTTTGTAAACAAATGCCATCTCACGCATCTGTGCAGGAGTGAAATCAAGCTTTTGATTGACACTATACCGTGTTTTAAAGTCAATCATTATCTGGTCGAATTCATCACGAGGAATGCCAAACGACATACCCCAGCTTTGAAGAAATCGTCGGTAGCAATCCCATGAAGTCCAACCGTAATTTGGCATCTTACTCAACGACTCAACAATCTGGTCGTTTAATCCCACATTTAAGTAGGTATTCATAGCGCCGGGCATTGAGATTGCAGTACCCGAACGAACTGACAGCAGTAGTGGGTTTTTGGGATTTCCGAACTGTTGTCCGCTCAACTTTTCAAGATATCCTATGTGTCGCCTGATCATTTGATCGAACTCCTTCTCAATGAACGGGTTTTTGAGGATAGCTTCTCTTCTGCGGAATACCTCAGTGGTAAATACAAAACCCGGTGGTATCGGGAAACCCAGTAATAATAATTTCTTCAGGAAGTACGCTTTCGACCCCAGGAAAATCTGATTATCCATTTCAGGAGTTTCTCTGTATAGTGGAGACACGACCAGATCAGTGTTATACGACATAATACTTCTGAGTGTCTCTTCGCTGTAGCTGTCAACCATCTGACGGAAAGTCCCCAATATTCTGACGAGGAAATTATCTAATGCCTGAACCATGAATGCAGATGAAAGCATCTCACGGTAAAACTGCTCAGACTTGCGTGAAATAAATTGCTTGGCTTCTGCGCCGTCGGCCTTTGTTTCTTGTGGATAAAGCTGTGGAATTACAACTTTAAGCTGTCTGTCATACACCCTGAGGAAATACTTATTTATGATTTCCCTGACACTCGACAGCATAAACTGAAGGATATTAATATACTGACCTACAGAGAAACTTGCAGAATTCAGACTATATCTGAACATCTTAAGATTTGAATTAAATCCCTGGTCACTTACACCATCAAGCTCAAGGCCTTCTCTGAAAAGTTCAAATACAATATGTATCCTTCTTAGTGTTTTAGCTGTAATGTAATCGAGATTAATACTGTTTATTAGTTGCTCCATTAATTGAGCAGCAACCTTCTCAAGCCTGAACGACAAACCAAGAGCTTCAAATTTAGGCTCACGATACTTGCCATACATACTTGGAATGCCGATTGCAATGTGTCGCTTATGGTAAATATCCTCCCACCCTTCGGTCTTTCGAGGATCGGTTATTACGCTGTTTAGCTTGCGAATAAAGATATAAACCTGTCGTAAAGCCCTATCGGTATTCCCTCTTTCGAGCATACCCAGCAGCATGTCAATATCATTACTATTGAAAAAGTTAAACTTCCTCATTAAGTTACCCAGATTGACTGTATTGAATGAGTACTTTTCCTTTAGTAATTCAAGTAGTCTGAAAATATAATGTAAGCGTTGCTTATCAAGAGGATTGTCAATTGGAATTGCATCGATTTCCTTTTTAATTCTATCGGCAGGTAATTCCATAAGAGCAGGAGGCATGTGATTATTTGCCTCACACAACGACTGCATAAGTTTATTTATCGGGCCAAACCATCTCGAATCAGCTGACATGGATGTTTTTACATCCTCCGGAAGCATCTTAAAGAGATGTGTGGTATCGCCGTCGTACCAGTATTGTATAATACTTCTGGTGAGATCAATATGAGTATTGTTACTTTCAGTATGAATTTGCTTTCTGAGAAAATGAATCAGGCGATCGTTTCTATGCGATAGTTCATCCATTGCAGTTGTTACCTCTCTTAATTCGCCTTCAGCCCCAATCTCATTAAAGTAAACCGGGAATACACGCGCAAGCTGCTTTATGTGCTTAAAAATAGGACTAATATCAGAATTCAATAATGCAGTTACATCACGTTGGAACAAGTCGGTATCTGAAACAAACACGCCACCCAGACGAAGATGAATTATCAGAGCTGACAATAACTCTTTAAAGGCAGTTGGAGAATACTCAATGAGCTCCATCCAGACTCTGATATTCTTTATATGATACTCGTTAACTTTAAGTTGCCAATCCTGACTAACATAAACGATGCCCGGGCCAATAAACCCATGCCTTATAAGTAGTCTCTCGAAATGCGAAATGTGATTTTGGTTCTCTGTCCTGAATATTTCTTTCCCTAAAATTAAAATGCTGTCAAGGACGGTTCCTGCATTTGTAGCCTTGAGGTCGTTGAACAGTTTAAAGATATTATCCAGGAAACCAAATACTTCATCACTCGTAAGCTCATTCTTAATGTTTCGGAGTAATGAATTGAAATCTCGCATCAGAACATCCTTCTGATTCTGCATTCCATCAAGGTGAAGCAGATAAAGGATGTAATAAAACTTCTCATGAAACCTGCTGAATGAGTGGTGTAATTGTCTGAGATGAAATGCAATATCACCAAATGTAGGTACCTGCTCAAGGTCTTTAAAAGACTGAGCTTCAATTATCTTTTGCTCAGTAACCTTATAATAATTCTCACCTACCGAGCTAAACTTTTCCCTGCTTTGCGAAGTAAACATTTTGCTACGTTCAGCAAGCCATTGTTCCACTTTAGTGGTATCGCGCCAATAATTGGAATTGGTGATTAGTACATTCTTGGCTGTATTCAGTGCCTTTTCTCTTAAACCATCCTTCCAGACTGTAGATGAAAACAACTTCAACAAATAGCCTGAGTTACGAATGACCGCAGTTGGTTTCTTTTCAAGGTAAGTATCCAGAAGACTGATTACTGTAGAATATAGCTCATCATTAATTGATTCGGAAGATAGGAATTTCTCAAAAAGCTCAAGAAGAGTATGTGAAAGATCTTCTGCCTGAAGATCAGTTAAAGGTCTTGAAATCAGTCCCTGGTACAATTCAAGGATCACATCCCAGGCATTGGTATCAGGCAATTTCTCATAAAACCAGAAATCACCAAGACTAATAGCCCTTAGTTGTCCGATAATGTAACCGCTGTTTGAATAAGGGTGATTAAATTCTTTGATGCAATCGATTGCACGGGTATGTATGGAATAATAAGATTTCGACACTTCAGTGAATGCGAGGTGATGTGCGGGAATTTCTATCTTGTCGGTTCTGGTAGCTTCAAGATTGGCAGCCAGTGCATCCGACATCAAAGTCTTCTGAGGTTCCATGTAGCGAAATTAGTAATATCTTACGACTAATGACCCAAACAAATACCATTTTACAATGTTTATCACTGATTCTTAAAAGAAGCTTTAAATAAAATTTTATATATTTGAATGAAAACTAAGCTTAAACTCATCAAAGTTAAGGTATTACGTCAAAAAGAAATTTCACCCGGAGTATTTGTTTTATCATTTCAAAGACCATGGGATTTTACTGCCGGACAAGTCATTGGAATCAGTGGAACTGAAACTGAAGAAGCACGACTGTATTCAATAGCCAGCGGTGAATTGGATGAAGAAGTTGACATACTTTACAACATAAATCCTGAAGGGAAACTTACTCCATGGATGGCACAACTCAATACTGCTGATAATCTTTGGGTTAGCGAACCTTTCGGTTCGTTTACAGGCAGCGGTGAACCGGCATGGTGGATTGCTTCAGGCACTGGCATTGCACCATTTATTTCAATGTTACGAACCGGATTGCACAAGAACAAAAAACTTTTGCATGGGGGTAGAAATCTTAATAGTTTCTATTTCAATGAAATGCTTGAACCTGTTTTGCAGGATAATTACATAAAATGCTGTTCAAGAGAAAACGGCGACGGCATTTATCACGGTAGAATAACCCAGTATCTCCGTGAACATTCATCTCTTCCGCTCGACCAAAAGTACTATCTTTGTGGCAGCGCCGAAATGGTGGTTGATGCCAGGGATATTCTCATTGAAAAAGGCATACCTTTTGATAACATTGTGTCCGAAATCTATTTCTAATAACTCATGTTAATCGCTAAAGAAACTCTTCTGGGGAAGACGAAGGATGAATTGACTCAATTGGCAGTTGAGTCAGGGCTACCCTCATATACCGGTGGGCAACTTGCTTATTGGTTATATAAAACGTCAATAACCTCCTTTGATGATATGACGAATGTCTCAAAGAAAGTAAGAATTCTGCTTAGTGAGAAATATGATTTGGGTGTAAGACAGCCACAGTCAGTTTCAGTTTCGCTCGACGGCACCAAGAAGTATCTGTTTAATGCCGGCGACGACATGAAGTTTATCGAAGCGGCATACATCCCCGATGGAGATCGCCACACACTTTGTGTATCATCACAAGTAGGCTGTAAAATGGGCTGTTTGTTCTGCATGACAGGAAAACAAGGATTTCAGGGACATCTGAGTGTCGGTGAAATTCTTAATCAGCTTAGAAGTATTCCCGAACGACAAATCATTACCAATGTTGTGTTTATGGGAATGGGTGAACCTTTTGACAATCAGGATGCAGTAATGAAGAGTTCCGCAATTCTGACTGCTGAATTCGGTTTTGCAATCAGTGTACGAAAGGTTACCGTCAGCACAATTGGTATAATACCCGCAATGAAGCATTTTCTTGAAAACAGTAAATGCAATCTGGCCGTCAGTCTGCATACTCCATTTGACGATGAGCGCAGGAAACTCATGCCAATCCAGAATGTATATCCGCTAAAGGACGTTATTGAAACTATTCAGCAATATGATATAGGGAAATATCGCAGGGTATCGTTTGAATATATAATGTTCAAAGGCATTAACGATACGCGTCGTCATGTAAATGAGCTGGCCAGGTTACTAAACAAAGTTAAATGCAGAATTAACCTCATCCGATTCCACTCAATTCCCGGAACCCCTCTTGAAAGCAGTGATGACGATACCATTCTTGATTTCCAAAAAGCACTCAATGCTAAAGGAATTGTTACAACTATCAGAGCATCCAGAGGACAAGACATAGAAGCTGCATGTGGACTACTGTCAACGAAGGAATTGGTAAAACAAAAAAAAGAGTCTATCGGATAACATCATATAATGCAAGATCTTACCGAAGGAAAACCCGGACGACTGATATTCCGATTTGCAACTCCTATGTTAATAGGGAATGTATTCCAACAGGTATATAATGTTACTGACAGCATCATCGTAGGTAAATTCATAGGCAAAGAGGCACTTGCAGCAGTAGGAGCCAGTTTCCCTCTTATTTTTCTTCTTATTTCAATGATAATCGGAATTGCATCGGGCAGCACTATCCTTATTGCACAGTATTTTGGCGCTAAGAATAATGAAAAAGTGCTTAGGGCAATTGATACACTATATATCTTCCTTTTCTTTGCTTCACTGCTTATAACCATATTAGGAATCGTGTTTAGTGGTCCAATCTTCAGGATGATTAAATTGCCTGATGAATTGATACCCAAAGCAGTACTGTACTTAAATGTATATCTCTCCGGCTCAGTTTTCTTCTTTGGTTTTAATGGCATCAGCTCCATCCTGAGAGGATTAGGTGACAGTAAGACGCCGCTCTACTTTTTAATCATTTCAACAATAGCTAATGTCTTTCTTGATCTGTTGTTTATTGTAGTCTTTCATTGGGGAATTGCAGGAGCCGCTGCAGCAACAGTACTCTCACAGGCAGGCGCATTTTTGAGTGCTATTCTTTACCTGAACAGAACTCATCCATTGCTCAATCTTTCGTGGCGAAAATTAGTCTGGGATAAAGAAATTTTTCTTGCAAGCATTCGTATAGGATTACCTACAGGTTTTCAACAGACATTTGTCTCAATTGGGATGATTGCGTTATTGCGAATTGTAAATGACTTTGGCACTAATGTAATAGCCGCATACAGTGTAGCAGGGAGAATAGACGGAATGGCAGGTTTGCCGGCGATGAACTTTGGACAGGCATTATCAACCTACGTTGGACAAAATATAGGTGCCCGAAAAATGGATAGAGTCAAATTGGGCTTAACCGCCACACTTAGCATGTCAACATGGATTGCACTCATCACCTCAATAATCATCATAATATTCCGTCATCCTCTTATGGCTTTGTTTGTCAACGATGAAGCTGTTATTAAAATAGGAGGTGAATATTTAGTTATTGTTGGAAGTTTCTATATCTTTTTTTCAACAATGTTTGTAGTCGGAGGTGTTATGCGTGGAGCAGGTGATACTCTGATACCCATGTTTATTACCCTCTTTTCTTTGTGGCTGATTCGTATCCCGATAGCCGCAGTATTATCAAAACCTTTAGGTGCACATGGCATTTGGTGGGCTATTCCAATAGCATGGTTCATGGGAATGTCTCTCTCATATTTATACTACCGCACCGGCAGGTGGAAAAACAAGTCAGTTATAAAACATGACATAAGTGAAATTACCTGATTCAATTTTCGAATCTTGTTTAACTTATTGAGGATTTTTTGCTACAGTTTGAATCATCCATCTCAAAATTCCACAGTTTGCGCTTGAGATATAAAATTTCTCATCAATTTTATGATCTTTATTTCCAGATACTTATCCTAAGATTTCTTTCTCCTTCAATTTTCATGGCCTCAAAATATGTGATGGAATGACTTTTGTAACCAACTAGATTATCTAAACTAATCACTAAACATGAAAAAGATAAACATTGTGGTGATAGCCACACTAATGCTTATTACAGGTTTTATTTTCACTTCCTGTGACAAAAACAATGACAACGACACAAAAAAAGATAAGGCTACCGTTAAGGTAATGCTAACTGATGCACCAGCAATTTTTGATGAAGTACTAATTGATATTCAGGAGGTGCAACTGCACAGCGAAGCTGAAGGATGGATTACTGTATCACTAGAAAATCCCGGTATTTACAACCTCTTGGAATTTAGTAACGGTATGGATGTATTCCTCGGAACATGCGAAATCCCCGCCGGTGTGATCTCACAGATGAGACTAGTACTAGGTCCTGAAAATTCAGTGGTCGTTGACGGTACTGAATACCCGTTAACAGTTCCATCTGGATCAAGTTCAGGCCTGAAACTCAACGTTCATGAAGAAGTTGCCGCAGGGTATTCGTATGTATTCTGGATCGATTTTGATGCAGCCAGGTCAATTCATAAAACAGGTAATGGTAAATATATGCTGAAGCCGGTCATCAGAATGTACACAGCACCATCATCAGGTTCAGTAGAAGGATATGTTTTACCGGCTGAAGCATTACCTCAGGTAACACTCTACAATGATATCGACACTTTGATGGCTATTCCTGACTCTCTCGGTTTTTATAAAATAATGGGAATCCCGGCAGGTAGTTATGCTGTAGATTTCACCTCAGGATTAGACACTTTACAATATGCACCACAGACAATTTATGATGTACAAATTGTTGCCGGTGAAACCACTCAACTTGATACAATTACGCTTATTCTCCCCTAATTAATACTCCCTTGACTAGCACCAATTGGGGTTCCGGTTCTCGGAATCCCAATTTTTTTGTCCCTTAACTATTGACATTAACCTTTATATTACAGACAATCAAACTCCCTACAGAACTTCCTTTTATTTCATTATATGGTGTTGCTTTACCACAACGATATAAATTATCATGTACTATCCCTGTTATCGAAGCCATGTATAAACGTCTTTGAGACGTCATCTAAGCGTTAGCAAAAACGCTTAAATAACGCTTAAATAACGCTTAGATAACGCTTAGATAACAGAGATGGTACATTAACAGTTAAATAAACCTGCATGAAAAAAGAATCTAAATAGCTGAATTTGCAAATGAAGACATTTTAAATTCCTCTCTTGGGTCTGAGTTAGACTCTTTCAAAATTCTGTTCCAAACTAATCACTCTAAATTTAGGTTACAAGCAAAGAAATTCATTGGTGCATTGTTCATCAGATTTACTTTGTCAGATTTAAGTTTGAACTTATAAAAATAAAATTACCTTTTACTAACTTTGTGATCAATTAATATAAAAATGAATTAACTAAGCACTGGTGTCAACAGATGATTTTTGAACGTTACAGGAAGTGGAGAAATACATATTACATTGCTGTTGCTGCATTGACTATTCTGTCGCTTCTTGTTGGCACTCTTATCTTTCATAAAGAAAAAAAGGATGTAATAGCTAAAAAAGTTCATGAACTTGAAACAATAAGCAATCTAAAAAGTAAACAAGTTACCGAATGGTATAAGGATGAAGTAAATGATGCTTTGATTATTTCACAAAGCAGCATGCTACTTTCATTGATTAGTGATGGTTTGACAAATAAATCCTTTAGAAGCAAGGATTTTGATGAGAATATAATTCAGCTCGCCTCTCAACATGATTATCAGGAAATAATTATTGCCGAAGATGATGGCAATGTCCTCTACACTTCCGGAGATGATGATTTTGTCCCCGGTAAAATGCATTATTCGATAGAGCAGTTTTCAATTACGTACAGCCCACTTGTTACCTCATCAGGTATTTACTTTACTCCGGATGGCAGACCATCACTCGACTTCGTTACCCATCCAAAAGTAATGGGCAAAAAGTTGAAGCTGATTCTTCGGATAAACCCGCAGTCGTATCTCTATCACCTAATGTCTTATTCTTTTGTTGATGAAAGCTCTTTTCGTTCAGGTTTAATTGAATTTTCTGATGATAGTCTTAAAGTAATCTACTCAAGTGGGTTGATAGAAAGATATGAGTCTGATTATAAATATGTTACCAACCAACTATATCAGATTAAGAACAGGTTAACTAACAGAGTATTTAAAGCTCGTGATACCTCCGGGACTTTAGTCATGGCTTATTTATACCCGATTAATGGAACACCCTGGAGTTTATATTCGCGAGTTGATCATCAGGAACTTTTGGTAAACTTCCACCAACAGGCACTCTTCATCATATTACTCATAGTGTTTATCTTCATAATGATACTCACAGTGATATCATTGGTTTACTTTCAGCAGCAGAAGGAGGGTTACAAATCACTCTATCATATGTTTGCTGATAGTCCTCAGCCAATGTGGATATATGATCTTGAAACCCTGAATTTTCTTGAAGTGAATCATGCAGCCGTCCTGCATTACGGTTATACCCGTCAGGAGTTTCTTTCAATGAGCATAAAAGATATCCGCCCACCTGAAGATATTCCTAAGCTATTAAACAATGTTGCTACAACTGTCAATCCGTATAATGACTCCGGCATTTGGAGACATGTGAAGAAAAATGGCGAATTAATCTATGTCAATATTAAATCGCACTACGTTGAATATGCCAAACGAAAGGCCAGGCATGTTATGGCCATCGACATTACCGATATCAAAAAAGCACAGGATGCATTAAGAGAGAGTGAACAGAAATTCAGGCATTTATTTGAAGAGCATTCTGCCGCTAAGATTATTATTGATGCTGATAACGGAAAGATAGCTGATGCAAATGAAGCAGCTGCAACATTCTACGGTTACACTCGTGATCAACTAACCAATATGAACATCTCAGAACTCAATACGCTTGATCAGGAAGCACTTGAACAGGATTTTAGGAAGGTTCTGGAGAGAAAAAAGGTAAATTTTGAATTCGTACATCGTAAAAAAAATGGCGATCTGGTTGATGTAGAGGTCTTTAGCAGTAGAATATTTATATCGGATAAGTACTACATTCACTCAATAATTCATGATATCTCGGAAAAGAAAAAAGCAAAAGAGCAAATTGAGAATATGGTTGCTGAATTGCTTGCTGCAAAAACCAGAGCTGAGGAAAGCGATCACCTGAAGACTGCATTTCTTGCTAACATGAGTCATGAGATACGAACTCCGATGAATGGCATTCTTGGATTTATGGATTTATTACGGCAGCCGGATCTGTCAGGTAAACAAATAGATGAATATATAAGTATAGTGAAAACCAGCGGCGAAAGATTACTAAATACAATTAATGACATTATAGATATTTCAAAAATTGAATCAGGTCAGGTCTATTTACATGAGACTAACGTTGATGTTAACGACATATTGGAACAGCAATATAAATCCTTTAAGTTAGAAGCTGAAAATAAAGGTCTTGCAATATCAGTAGATGGAAAATTAAGTCAGGAGGAGAAGCTGATAAAGGTAGATAATGTAAAACTACATTCCATTTTGGCAAATCTGATAAAGAACGCTATTAAATTCACAAAGTCAGGTTATATAAAATTCGGTGTTTCGAAAGTTGATGATAATCTTGTATTTACAGTAGTTGACACAGGTAAAGGTATCCCCCCGGAACGCAAAAGAATTATTTTTGAAAGATTTGTTCAAGCAGATGTTTCAATAGCACGCGACTATGAAGGTTCGGGATTGGGGCTAGCCATCACCAAAGCATTCATTGAAATGATGGGTGGACAAATCAGTGTGGAATCAGAATTAGGAAAGGGGTCAGTATTTGCATTCAATATTCCTTATAAACCTGCTGAAGTTGTTCAAAGTAAAGAAAATACCCCCACAAAGAAAGATGATTTATGCAAGCTTCCAAACAACCTTACCATCCTTATTGCCGAAGATGATGAGATAAGCTTTATTTACTTAAGCAGAATGCTCAGAAAATACAAGCTCAATCTAATCAGGGCCTATAATGGAGAAGAAGCTGTTCAGGAATGTCTAAGGAATGAGGACATATCGCTTGTGCTAATGGACATTAAGATGCCTATAATGGATGGATATGAAGCCACTCGTGTCATTTTATCAATGAAGCCTGAAATCCCTATAGTGGCACTAACAGCTTATGCTTTATCAGATGATAAGGAAAAGGCAATTAACAGTGGTTGTTGTCATTATTTGAGTAAGCCGGTGAATAAGGAATTATTGGTAGATGTAATAAATAAATACTCAATAAAAAAAGCCATTGGATAAGTTCAATGGCTTTTTTCTGCTCTTGATTTGTAATTACTTTCTCGAATCATTTTTCCTCTCGTCTGTTGCTTTAGAATCATTATTCATTTTTTTGTCCATCGATTTGGATTCCTTGTTCATATCTATTTCCATATTTTCGTTGTCACGACTTTCACCCATCATGTTTTTTTGCTCTTTCATTTGAGCCCATGGATTAAGGTCAGAATTCCACATCTCAGTCTTAATTTTCATTGATCCATCAGCTTGTTTTTCCCAAAGGGTAACATATTTGCCTTCATCCTTCATTGTTTCGTCAGAATCTTTTTTATTCATCTCCATTTTATATTTGCCAATCTCAGTAACCATATCACCGTTTGTTTCAACGGAAACAGTTTCAAACTTTATATCCTTAACTTTCCATTCTGACTTTTCCATTTCCTTCATTGAATTCCTAATTTCCTCCTTACCTTTTAGCATTTTATCGTAACTTGGTAATGAAACAACATCTTTGGCATAGAATTGGAGGTTTTTCTCATGATCGCCGGTTTTCATAGCCTCGGCCATCTCCTTGTTCATTTTCTCAATCTTTTGCTTTACTTCGGCCTCAGATTGTGCTATTGCACTAATTGAAAACACTATAAGCACTATTGCAGACATTAGTTTAAGAGCTAGTTTTCTCATTTTATTTTAGTTTTAGGGTTAGTACTTATTGAAACTATCTTATTTTCAAAGAGTAACAACAAAATTGCTTTCTTGGTTACTTATAATTAACAATTTTCACAAAAAGTCTTAATTAAATTTTGATTATAATTAATTTATACATATTTTTGTGGAGCAGTATCGATGTATAGAACTGTGTATACACTCAATAATTAGTGCCGGGAAGCAATTAATTATTACATTAATTAATCTGTATTATTGTTGAAAAAGTATTTCACTTATGAAGGGGATGATTTATAAAGACGGTAAGTTTATCAGTGTATTAACTGATATTGAAACCGAAAATTTGTACGCTGAACTGCCGCGACATAAAAAAGCGAAAGAAACACAAAAAAGAAAAAGAGGAAGACCAAGGAAAAATCCATAATGGATCTCTGTCTTATTAATCAATTAAATCTCAACTATTTTCTATTACTTCGTGAATCTACCGGACGGGATTATCAATTGAGTTCGCTTTGATAATTTTATTACCGTTTCAGTAACTATAAGTATTACATTTTTTTCAATCAGCATCGCTTCGGGTGCCTATTAGTTTAACGGCATCCTGCAGATCAGCTGTTTGAATCGTTATCGTCACCTCCCAGGCTGTAGTAGTTATTTTCTTCGTCCTCTGAGCCAATTTCTTCCATTTGGTCATCATCTTCTGCACCCGGCACATCCAGATCACCTAAAGAAAGATCTTCAGTAAATTCATTTGTATCGCGCTCCAATGAGTCCTTCTGCTCATTAGGATTTTCCGGATCCAAATCAGATTCCTGATCATACCTTTTGAAAATATCCTCATCAGGGGGTGTTGACTTATACCCCGGTAATTCCTGATCTCTGTTTCTTATTTCTTCTTCGTCCCGAGTCATCAGTCAAAATTTAAGTAAACACATTTTATCATTAATACCCGGATATAAGATCAACAAATCTTAATTGGAAAAGACTGAATCAGGACTTCTTTGAGCTTTGCCAAAGTACTACACCTCCAACAACCATAAGGACAACGCCCACTATCGGCGACCAATTTACATTCTCTTTCTTATTTGCTGTTACTTCGACGTTACCTACATCCAGTACTTTTTCTTTTCTGAAAAATGAAAAGGATGTGTAGATTGTCAATAAAAATCCAATTATTAATAGAACTATACCTGTTGTTTTCATGATGTCAATTTTGGTGAATTAATAAATTTGTAATCAATAAAATTAAATGCATGGATAAGCTCTTCTATTACATAGTTTGAACTTATCTTTACATTAAACAACTAATGCTTATGAAAACAACTGCTGAAGCCCTTTATACAGAGATAATTCAATTTTGTCAGAGCAATGCCAACGAAGAGCTGGTTAAGAAATACAGTCGCTATTTTAAAGACGGGAAGTATAATGCCTGGGGAATATCACAAGCTTTAATGGATGGTAAGAAGGATGAGTTAAAGAAAAGAAACATCCTGACTTTCGATTTGATTTTCGAAACTGCCCCAATGCTTATGCAAAGTGGCAAATACGAAGAAACATCCTTTGCTTTGGCAATGCTGACCCAATTATCAAAGAACTTCACTATTGATGTATTCCACCGTCTGGAGAATTGGTTTAGCATAGGAATCACAAACTGGGCTCATGCAGACTATTTGGGAATGTTCCTGCTTCCGATGTTCCTTAAGAAGAAAATAGTAACAAAGGAGGATTTCATCCCGTGGATCACTTCACCATATAAATTCCAGCGCAGATGTGTACCGGTAACTTTTATAAAACTACTTAAAGAAGTACCGGTTGATAACCTTGTTTCAATCACCGACCCATTGATGAAAGATGATCAGCGTGAAGTTCATCAGGGTGTTGGTTGGTTTTTACGGGAAGCCTGGAAATTACACCCACAACCAATTGAAGAATATTTATTGAAATATAAGGACACCGCACCACGTCTCATATTCCAGTATGCAACCGAAAAAATGACTCAGGAAAACAAACTCCGTTTCAGAAAATCAAAAGAAATTAAGGCTAAGGACAAGCAACGCAAGAGCAAGTGTAAGTAATCATGAAATGTAGTACCACCCCGGCAGAGTGTCTACCTCATATAGATACTCAACATGTTCAATCAGGAATAGATATATTCTAGTTTGTAATGCTGACCAGGATGATATAAAGTCGGCTCAATAATTACCTCGGCTGAAGCCGGGTGTCCATTTTCATTGAAGGTTCTTTCTACCAGACTAATTCTTTTGCCATCACCGTCAGTCTCTTCCTGTCGTGTGTTGTTTCCCGATTCATCATAATCGAGCACTGTAATCTTTTTACCTCGAGTACTTTCTTCCTCAAAAAGCACAGGATGGTTTTGTTCATTGTACTGAATAATCGTCCTTGCTATTAAGCGATCTTTTGAATCATACTTCTTTTCAGTTGTCATCCTCCCCGCTTCGTCAAAAAACGATATACTCTTTTCAGGTAAATCACCTCTGTATGATATTTCAGTTACTGCTGATAGTTTACCTTCATCATCGTATTCATAGGTCTTTTCATCTTCGATATTTCCGAAAAGATCGTAGGAAATCTCTTTTTGAATCTTACCATCATTGTATTCTCTGACTTCTTTTTGTCCTTCTTCACCATCCTCGTCAGTTACAATGCGATGGATAAGATTATCACCATCATACTCATAGGTTATAATATCAATTCCTCCTTCGGCATAAGTTCGGTGTTCGGTACTAACCCTTCCCTTCTCATCAAATGTCCTTGTGGTTCGTTCAGTTACCTCGCCATTAATTTCAAGGCGTTCATCAACAGGCTTTCCATCAACTATTTCCACTAGAATATGCTCTTCTAAATCTCCCTCGGTAGTATAATTTAGTCGCTCAATTTCATGTCCGTCTTCATTGTAGAATACTTCATTTAGTATAACACCCTCATCATCAGATTCTGATCCTAACAGATTAAAACGTTTTATGGTAAGCTTGCTGAAATTTGTCATTGATTGCAATTTTTTAACGATTGCAAAGTAAGTAAATTTAGTTCAAACTTATTGCTTGCTCCCTTTTGAATGGAGACTAAAGCATGACATAGTACCGAAAGGCCGGTAACTAACATGATTGGTGAGGCTTCAGATATGTCTTCATTCGTTATGCATAATTTAAGCATGAAACCGGCGTTGTAAATTTCGGCTAATGTTTATTTGAATAAAAAAGCCTTGTAATTTCGCAGGGCTTTTTTTTTAGAATTGTATTATGACAACCCCCCAATCAATGATACTTAACTTAACTAAGTTAACACTACTCTCGCTGTTTATTTTTTTCACTTGTCAGACATCAGTCTCACAAACTTATAACGACTCCATTATCATTCAACTGCGTGATAGCCTGTCAGTGGTTTCAAAGCTACTGCAACTCAATCAGGCACAGGTTAAAGACCTGGAAATACAACTTGAGACAAAGAACAGGAATCTTGAAGAGCAGATCAGATTGCAGAAGGAGAAAGAAACTCTATTCAACGAAAAAGAGCAGCTTTATAAAGATGCTCTAAACAGTAATATCCTTGATAAAGTCAAACTTGAAGGTCAGATTTCAGCCCGTGACACCAAGCTTGAAGGCAAAGAAAGAGAGATCAATCTTTTGCAAAAAAGTATTGATGACAGGGAAAAGGATATTAATCAGCGTAATGTTGAGATAGAACGAATAATGACTGATAAAGATTTGGCCCTAAAGCGAATAGATACACTAAGGCTTGCACTTCTCCAAACTGAAAAAGACTTGGTGAAGACTACCGAACAACTCAAGTATACCGAGCTGAAAGTTAAAGATTGCGAATCACGCTATACTACGGTGACGAATAAAAAGAAAAAGATGAGAGTTGTTCAGGGATTTGCAATTAAGAATTATCGGACACCCGACTTTGTTTTAGCTCCTAAAGATGTTAATAATCCATCTGTGTATGTAATAGATAACAATAACAGTAGCAATGTGGAATTTGATTATGTTACAGGTGCTACGTTTATGGTAAAAGATTTGAGTAGACCGGGTGCCTCACTCACTTATGATGTTGGATTCTTCCTGGGCTTTGGAGGTAATAACCTCTTCAAGAATTTCTATTTGGGGCCGAATGTGAAGCTTTTCGATGTGGTTCATTTTAATGCAGGTGCCAACATTGCTGAATACGAAGTGCTCAAGGATGGATTCAATGTTGGCGATGTACTAGTGGCAGGTACAGCTATTCCGACTAATAAAGCATGGAAAATAAATGCCTATGTGGGAATCACTTTCGATCTGGAATTAATTACAATAATTGGCAAGAGATAATTCTTATATTTACATTCCTGAATTTGTAAGATACAAATCGTTAAGAATAACATTATGATGTTGCTTGTTTACGATTCAATGTTTGGGAACACAGCCCTGATAGCCAGGAAAATTGAAGAAACATTCACTGCTCATGGACATTCAGTGATCAGCAAAAGGGTTGATGAAGCGGATAATAATGATATCCGTCAGGCTGACTTATTAATTATTGGTGCTCCAACACAGGGATTCACTGCCAGTAAAAAGATGCTTGAATTTCTCGACAAAGTGGAAGGGAATGCGATTAACAACAGCAAGGTCATCGCATTCGACACCCGCATTGATGTTCGAACCATTGAAAGTAAATTTCTCAGGTGGCTTGTCAGGCGTGGGGGTTATGCGGTTACTCCAATAGTAAGGAAACTGAAAAACAAAGGAGCCCAAATAATTGGAGCAGAGGGCTTCTTGGTAACCGGTCGTGAAGGCCCACTTTTAGAGGGAGAGGTTAAAAGAGCTGATGAATGGATCAAGACATTGCTTGAAAATCAAAAGGGTTTCCCATCGGGAAAATGAGTCGGAGGCCCAAATTCAGGGTTTGTTAGAAATTCTTCGTCAGTTAGGCTCTGCAGAAAAGCTTTAAGCTGATTCTTCTCAAGCGGGGTTAGTTGAATTCCATTCGTTGCTGCATGATGCATGAGTGGACTTATATAATCCGACATCCTCACATTATGTGAATAAAAATCAATTACTTCATCTAGAGTCTTAAAGCGCCCGTCGTGCATGTACGGACCACCGGTTGATATGTTACGAAGAGTTGTAGCTTTATAACTTCCTATATCAATCATGTTCCCACTGACTGAATATCTATCGTCATAAGTGTTAAAGACAGTATCCTTCCCATTATTATAGAATAGATTAGTGGTAAATAAAGGATTTCCACTACTACCGTGACAATGGAAACAATCGCCCCCTTCTTCAGTAGAAAACAATACAAAACCTGCAAGCTCATCCTCATTCAGCTGAAGCTCCCCTCGCAGATACTTATCAAATCGTGAGTTTGCTGAAATCAGTGTTCTCACAAATTGGGCTATTGCTTTAGCTATTCTGTCGGCAGTGACTTTCTCTGTACCAAACGCTTTTTTGAAAAGCTCAGGGTAGCCGGGAGTGTTTTGTATCAGATTGACGGTAAGGGATGTATCTCCGGCCAATTCAGCAGGGTGAAGAATAGTAGCGATTACTATATCTTCAATATTTCCGTTTCCATGCACAGAATAATTGGGGTGGACGGCACCATTCCATGTATAACCGGTTTTATTCCATACCAGATTTATCAATGGAAGTGTTGCATGTAAGGTCTTAACACCTTTAATTCCAACAGGAATCCCATCTATTGCATTTTCATTATACAATCCAGCCCTGAAATTATTCTCTTGTACATGACAATGACCACAACTCATGAGGGAGTCCGGTTCTGTCCTCCCGGACAATCTCCCGTCGTAAAAAAGAAATCTCCCAAGAGTTATGCCTTCCACTGTTAAAGGATTATCTTCAGGAATATTTAAGACAGTAGGAAAATAAAGTGGAATAGTAATTTCATAGGGAGTAGTCTCCCATTCAGGAACAGCTTTATCCTTTTCTCTGCATCCAAGTAAGCAGAATAATGATATGAACAGAATTAATTTTTCCACTTTACAACACTAAGATTAAGTGCAGGAATAAAATGCCTGCACCTAATAATAATCTATCATGAATAGAATCAAAAATACTCAAAAATTCAATACAGCTGCATGTTTAAATTTCTATCTCTCAATCCTATGCTATTCATTACTTTTGCATGTTCTAATAAAAAAAGGAAAGAATGGAATTGAAAGTAGGAGATAAAGTTAGATTTCTGAATGAAAAGGGAGGCGGGATTGTAACGGCACTTTTGAGCACTACCATGGTACAGGTTGCTATCGAGGAAGGATTTGAAGTTCCTGTTCTGGCAAGTGAACTGGTTAAAATTGAGCCGGGTGGTATGGCTGACAGGTTTTTCGACAGACCTTCAAATGTTATAGTACGGCAGAATGGACCATCTGATAGTGATTCTACACGGAAGACTACCCCACACTCTGTAGTAAGGCCAAGCGAAAAACAAAATATACCGGATAACGAAGTTGATCTGATAACATCAATTTACAAAGCATCAGGAGCAGGAATTACTGAAGGTATTTATTTAGTGTGGGAGCCACTTGATCAAAAATGGCTGATTTCAGGCAACATAAATATCTATTTGATAAACAATACTTCTCTTGACGCCATATATTCATTTATCCTTGAGGAAGAGAGTGCTTCTTATGATGGTGTGAGTTACGAAGTTATACCACCGTACTCTAAGATTCATATTGAGACAATAACCAGGGAGGATCTGGAGGCTTGGTCGAATGGTATAGTGCAAGTAATGTTCTTTGCCTCTGAGATGCCGGAAGTTTACAGACCTCTACATGCAGCTTTCCAAGTAAAGTCTTCACGTTTTTACAAAGAAACCAGTTACAGTGAGTTTCAGCTAACCGGCTCGAAAGTAATATTGCTGAATTTGGGAGATCTGGTTTCACAGAAATTTTCTTCAGTAAGTGAGCTTGATAAGTTAAATATTGATCCTGCTGCAAAGCAGAAGGTTGAGGCAGTATCCCCTAAGGCACTAATCGACAGGCATAAAACCGGCCACAGGGAAGCTGAAGTTGATCTTCATATATCAGCATTGACTCCGGATTATCCAAAGATGCCTCAGAATGAAATATTGCTTTACCAGATAGAGTATTTCATGAAAATGCTTGAAAGTGCTATAGCCTATGATTACAACAAGGTGGTTTTTATCCATGGAATTGGCAACGGAACTTTGAAAGCTGCCCTTATAAATAAACTCAAAGATTACGAGAATATAGAATTACGCCGGGCTAAGTTTGAGAAATACGGCAATGGTGCAATTGAAATCATCATTCACTGAAAAGACTAATTGACTTAACTAGAAGTTTGATAATGCATCAATCATTCTCTTCAAGAATGAAAATATCCTCAACCTTTAAGTTGAATAATGCTCCAATTTTAAGTGCTAATACAGTACTTGGAATGAACTTCCCGGTTTCAATCGAGTAAACCGTCTGCCTTGACACTTTAAGGTAGTTTGCCAGATCGGTTTGCGAATAATCGTGTTGATCGCGTAATTGCCTGAGATTATTCTTCATAGCATAAGAAGGATAATAATTCCTGCTAAATATAGCAACCCAAAGAATGAGTACAAAGTCTTATTGTTCTTTATGTTTTCTATTACTGTAAAGTCGTAGGACTTCATATCCGAATTTGTGTAAATCCTGAAGTAGAAAACCACTACCTGATTTAACAGACAAAGATTCAAGAGAAACATAAACATTGCATAGACTTTTGATATTGAAATCATCTTACTACTGTTATAATCGCCAATTAAAAACATTTGAGGGATTGTTATCGCCATAAAACATGCAACAACTGTTGCAAATGACATTCTAAAAGTTTTATCTCTTATTATGGCTATCCTTTCATCTTCATTTCTTTCTTTGCTAAATGCAATATAGAAAAGACCTATTCCACTGAGCAACAGACACAATGTGTAATAATCAATTTTATTGAAACCATCAAACAATGAAAGAGCATAGATTTTATTGACAAAAAACAATGCTGTAACAGATATTACAGAAAGTGCAATTCCCGGATATTTAAGGCGATATCCATAAAGTGGCATTAGAGTATAATTATTCATGGCTGATAGCTTTAAGTTTAGGCAAATGTAAAGTATACTTTACATTAATCCAAATAATCTTAACAGAAAAATCATTCATTGCGGCTCGGTTTTTGTTATATCTTTGTACGATAAAGTTCTTTGAAAAACGGTAAAAATCAATGCATTCTGTCGCTTCGGATTCAAAATCCGAAGAGGAAAGTCGGGGCAATGCAGGGCGCCATACTTCCTAACGGGAAGGTTCCTCAGCCGGAGGAAACAGAAAGTGCCACAGAAAATAACCGCCTGTCAAAGGTCTCCTTTGTGGGTAAGGGTGAAAATGTGAGGTAAGAGCTCACAGTTGTATCAGGTGACTGGTACTTCGGGTAAACCTTATGGATTGAAAGACCAAATATACCTGGGCATTTCATCAAATGATTCGTTCATTGGTGAAATAAGAAGCTGCCCGCTTCTCTAGGGGGGTAGGTCGTAAGAGCCGGAAGGTGACTTTCGGTCTAGATAAATGACAGAAACCGGCATCGCCGGATACAGAATCCCGCTTATAGCATTGAACGGTCCCGTTTTTCTTTTTATTTGTTTTACCGTATCAAAAGAGGTTATCAAAGTGGATGGCCTCTTTTTTTTTCTACTAAAGTTTTGAAACAGCCTCTTTTCTCTGTCACAGGATTATCATCTCTGTTCGCTCTCATCCAAATTATTCAAGCAAAGCAGTCTTATTTTACTAATTCACTATTTTCGCTAAAAAATAAACATTAAGCCTATGTATAAATTTACTCTCCTTATTACCATCTTAGCTGCTTTGCTTGTGGTCAAAATTGCGCCTGCTCAAAATGCTATACCAAACAACGACTTTGAAAACTGGACAGGTAATAATCCCAACAGCTGGGACACATCGAATGAGAACATACTTGGACTCAACTTTATATGTGTTACCCGTGAAGCAACCAATCCACAAAATGGACAATACAGTGCCAAAATCCAATCAGTAAGTCAGAATATCATCTTTGTCGGTACAGTAACCATGCCCGGGATTATGACTTTAGGTAATGTTGTAATTGACATAGCTAATCAAACAGGAACTGTTGAAGGAGGAGTGCCTGTAAGCGGCTATCCGAAATTTCTGAAGGGATATTATAAGTATCAGCCAACAGGAGTAGACTCTTGTATTGTTGGAATAGGACTTACAAGATGGAATGGACTAAATCGCGATACTATAGCATATGCTTACACTAAATTTGGTGGCAATGTCACACAATGGCAACAATTTACACTCCCAATTGAGTATGAAACATTTGTGGAACCTGATACAATGAATATAATGTTTGTATCATCTGACATATTATCAGGTACTATTAATGGTGGAAGCACTTTAAGAGTTGATAATTTATGGCTTGAATATAGCGAAGTAGCAATAAGCAACATCGACTTCGATAAACGAGTATATGTATATGAAGTCGGTGATGGAAATTCTGTAGTAGTCAATTCGGGTGAAGATAAAATTCAGAGAATACTATTGTATAATATCAACGGACACCTATTAAAATCGAAAAGCGATTGCAACAATAAAGAATGCAATATAAGCCTGTCGGAACTTCCCTCGGGATATTATTTAATAAGGGTGCTCTTCGCAGATGGAGAAAGTAAAACCTTAAAATTCAGGCGACTTTAATATCTTCTGAATCAGAACGATCAGAATAAAAATAACTAAGTACTGAAATCTTCATAATAAGGCGCTTCATCTACCGTTACTTTTGCGAAGATTTTCACTTTCACGCTGTTGATAATTTATGCCGAATACCGGTATATTTAACTGCGCATAAACTTAATTTAGCACTGGTAAATCACGCTGAGCATGAAAAAAACAATTGCCGCATTCATTCTTTTAACGTCGGTATTTCTGCAGACTAAATTACTAGCACAAATAACTGAGAATCAAGACCCTTTAAATTCATCGCATGATCTATTCATAAAGGAGCACTATGTTCCTGCGAGGTTTGCATACTCAAACCTCATCGATGCTAAAGATCTTTTGATAGAATACGATGATGATTTAGACTATTACTATTCGTCTTCAGCAGCCGCAATGCAACATGGAGATGCCTCCAAACTACTTGAAGATTTTCTGAATAAACATCCTGAGAGCACACGAACTAATCGCGTATGGTTGCAATTAGGGCATCTTTATTTCAGAAATAACAGCCATAAGAAAGCACTTGAAGCTTATAGCAATGTTTCGACAAGCGACATGAGCCAGGAAGAGAGGGCTGAGTTTATTTTTAAGCGTGGATATTCTTACTTCAAAGGTGGTGATCTTGACAGAGCAGTGCAGGCTTTCTCGCAGGTAAAGGATAAACAAACTAAATACACAGGACCTGCCAACTACTACTATGCTCATATTATGTATTCGCAGGGTAAATATGAAACTGCACTCAGAGATTTTCAAAGGTTAAAAAATGATGAGACTTTCAAGAATGTAGTACCATATTACATTATCCAAATCTATTATGTTCAGGGCAGATATGATGAAATGTTAGAAATGGCTGAACCTTATCTGAAGGGATCAAATAATAAACGTACCAATGAAATGCTCCGATTGGTTGCAGATGTTCAGTATAAGAAAGGGAATTATAAGGAAACCATCAAATTAATGGAGGACTACGCTAAGGTCAATTCAGGTAAGATGACACGTGAAGATCATTACCTCCTGGCTTTTGCTTATTATTTGAATGGCGAATACTCCAAAGCTATACCTGAATTTCAATCTGTGGCTAATGGCAACGATACTCTTGCTCAAAATGCATATTATCATCTTGGAGACAGCTATATAAAAACAAACCAAAAGAAATTTGCCGCAAATGCTTTTAACTCAGCATGGAAGATTCCAATCATGAATAATATTGCTGAGGAATCACTTTTTAACTATGCAAAATTATCAGTAGAACTTTCTGATAATCCTTACAATGAAGCAATCAAAGCATTGCAACAATACATCAACCAATATCCTAATTCATCAAGGAAAGATGAAGCTTATACATATCTGGCCAACCTATACCTTGTTACCAAAAATTATCAGGATGCGTTGACTTCGCTTGACTTGATTAAAGTAAAAAACAGCACTCAGAAATCAATCTATCAGAAAATCACTTACTTCAGGGCACTGGAACTTTTTAAAGAAGAAAAATACTACGATGCTATAGGGTTGTTTAAGAAATCACTGGAAAATAAGATAGATGCCAACATTACAAAGGGCGCTTTACTGTGGCAGGGAGAGGCATATTACCGATTAGGTCAGTTTGATGTTGCAAGTAATTATTATCGCGACTTTCTGCAAATAGGTCAGGGGCATCCTGCTTATGATGCGGCAAATTATAATTTGGCCTATTCTTATTTTAAAATGAAGAACTACTCTCAGGCACAGAAGTCTTTTAATTCATTTCTGAACAGTAAACCTAAAGACCAGCGTTTGCTTAATGATGCCAAATTGCGCCTGGCTGACAGCTATTTCATGCTTAAGCAATATAAAGATGCTGCAACCTACTATGACCAGGTTGGTAACGCTCGTGCGGCTGATGCAGATTATGCTCTCTATCAAAGCTCAATAGTAAAAGGCGTGTTAGCGTCGAATGATCAGAAAATCAGTTCACTTCAAAAACTTATAGTTGACTATCCTAAATCACCGTTCTCAGATGATGCAAGATTTGAATTAGGTAAAACTTACCTGGCTCAGAGAAAAAACAATGAGGCACTATCTGCATTTCAAAGACTTGTTACTGATTATCCAAAAAGCAGCTTAGTTAAAGATGCATTACTGAATACAGGTCTGATCTATTATAATACTAATCGCGATCAGCAAGCATTAGAGACACTGAAGAAGGTTGTTAATGACTATCCGTCAACATCAGCATCCCGTGAGGCCTTAGCGGTTATTAAGAATATTTACGTTGACATGAACAAGGTGGATGATTTTGTTAAATATACTGAAGATATTCCATTTGCCAATGTAAGCAAGTCAGAACAAGACTCACTGACCTTTGTGGCTGTTGAAAACAGGTATATGAGTGGCGACTGTGAGAAAGCCCTGCCGGGTTTAAAATCATACATAGATAAGTTCCCTAATGGAGGTTTTGTACTTAACGCCCACTATTACAAGGCTGATTGTGAAATCAGAGGAGGTAATACAGGAGGAGCTTTACAAAGTTATGAGTACATACTGTCACGACCACGAAACAGTTTCTCAGAGAATGCGGCTCTTAAGGCATCTGCAATACTTTATCAGACCAGGGATTACGAAAAAGCACTTGAGATGTACCAGAAGCTGGAAGAGAATGCCGAGTCAAAAGCAAATATTGCGGAAGCCGTTATAGGACAGATGAGATGTAATTATGAAGTAGGGAATTTTGCACAGGCAATCATGTATTCACAACGAGTGCTTGACCTTGATCAAAAACAACAAAGCATTTCAGCAGAGGCTAATCTTATTATCGGAAGGTCATCACTTACATTACGTCGTACTGAGGAAGCCAGAGCAGCATTCACTCAGGCTCAAAAGCTTACGCAGGGAGAAGCAGGTGCTGAAGCATTATTCTATCTCGCCAGGATAGCTTTTGACATGAATGATTTAACTACTGCCGAAAACAATGTATTTAAGCTATCATCAGATTATCCATCTTATCAGTATTGGCTGGCTAAGGGATTCTTACTGTTAGCTGATATTTATGTCATCCAGAATAATCAGTTTCAAGCCAAACAGACTCTGCAAAGTATAATTGATAATTATGAAGGCGAGGATTTAAGGCAAGAGGCAATCAACAAACTGAAACAGATTGAAAGCTCTGAAATTCAGAAATCAAAAGGTGGAAGAGAAACTGAAGCCGATGAGAGCATTATAATCAAATAAGAACTTTGGATCATGAACATACAAAACTCTTTAAAACCGGTAATATTGATTGTCGTAGCCTTTTCGCTTGTGACTATTAAACAGGTAAAGGCACAAAATAATATTAGTGAACAGGTTACAGTCACTGCAGCCTTTGAGCCAAGCATTCCTGATGCAAACAAGATCAATATTGAGCCTCCCGAAAGTGAGTCGAACATTGACATGCCAAAGATGACTTATGATAACCGGGCAGAGCAGATGTCGGTATCACTACAACCTGAAAGTATTGCTCCGGTCAAGCTGGTAGGAGAACCTCTTTCGAAACTTAACCGAAACTATGTTAAGGCCGGGTTTGGTACTTATACTTCTCCCCTACTTGATATTTATACAGGATCATTACGTTCAAAAGATCATGCCCTCGGTTTACACTTGAAGCATTTTTCTTCGTCAGGTAATATAGAAGGTCACCCGAAAACAGGCAACAGTTTGAATCTGGTTGAAGTTTTTGGACAGAAGTTTTTGGATGAACATACACTTACCGGTAGCCTGGGCTTTCGTCGTAATGTGGTACATCATTATGGTTTTCTTACTGATCAATTCTCTGACACTTCCCTTTTCCCTTACAACTATAGCGATGATGATTTGAAACAACGATTTGCCCGTTTTAACGGAGGCGTAAGTTTCAATTCAAATTACACAGATCAGAGTAGACTAAATCATTCAGCAGGTATCAGGTTTAAGCACATTTCTGATCTGTTTGAAACTAGCGAAACAGGGGTCTCAGTAAATGCTTCTGCCGATAAACGATTTGAATTACTTGATTTTACTGATTACCAGAAAATTGGATTAACAGCTAATGTTAATTATGTAAGGTATAAGGACAGTGTTTTAACACAAAACAATACACTCCTCACACTAAAACCGTTTATCAGCACCGAGTTTAACGAGTACTCAATCAAAGCAGGACTTAATATAAACTTTAAGTTCGATACAGTCTCAAAGGCCTATTTATTCCCATTTGTAGAAGGACAACTTAAGATTATTGAAGATGCTCTGATTGTCAATGCAGGTATTACAGGTGACATTCAAAGGGTAGGCTTTGATGAACTGAGCGATATTAATCCATTTGTACAGTCAAGACTTCCATTGATGTACATGAGGGAGAAATTCACCTTCTATGCAGGACTGAAAGCCCGGGCAGGTGAATTCATTGATTTTACCGTACATGTCAAGTCAAGTGCTGTGGATAATGCATGGTTCTTTATAACCGATTATACTCAGGTACCGTTTAACCGTTTTACATTAGTGCATGATAAAGGTACATTGGTAAAAGGAAGGGCTGAATTACAGTTTCATACAGCCGAACACATAATGGTGAAACTCTTCTCAGAAGTTGAATCATGGAGTCTTGATACTCTTAAGCATGCATACCATGTTCCTGCACTAAAATTTGGTATTGACGGTATGTATCAGATACAAAATAAGATCATCGCCAGAGCGAATGTGAAAGTGAATGGTAAACAGTATATTCCTGCTGCTAACATTGAAGGTATTCCTTCTGCAACAATTCTTGACGGGTTTGTTGATGCAAGTTTAGGGCTTGAGTACAGATACACCAAAAGCTTATCATTTTGGATTAACTTTAATAACCTTGCCAATAGTCGTTATTATTTGTGGAACAACTATCCTTCATATAAATTCAATCTGATGGGTGGTGTTACATACTCATTTTAAGGCTTTAGATGGCAATGACAGTATAGATTTTTGTTATAGAGTATGGAATAAATAAACTTCATTTAACCAGAAGAATTAGAATATTATTGTACTTTTGCGTTGAATTGGTCCTGTAAAGGTTAATTGGGAATGCCGTGAAAATCGGCAACAGTTCCCGCTGCTGTAAGTTCCATTCGTGGTTTGGAATAATGTCACTGTCAATAAGATCCGCCAGGATTGATGGGAAGGCACCAAAACCGGAATAAGTCAGAAGACCAGCCAATCAAAAAGAGGATTTTGTAGTTTACGGAGAATGAACTGCATGCCGGTTTCTTACCATTGGCCTATCATTGATTAGAAATCTGACAGCAACTTCATAATCCTTAACATTTTAAAATATTGGATAATGAGGCTAATCATCTTGCTGGCTTTGGTGTATGTAACGGTCCCCTCAATTGGACAGGTTGATACACTTAAGCATGGGACTGGCAACCAGGTATTGTTAGATACAATTAGTCTTAAGGAGATTGAAGTCGTAGGATTCAGACCGGATATTACTACCAAATCCCCAAATCCCATCCAGATTATGACAACCAAGACACTTGATGCAATACCATCAGGTAGTGTCGCTGATGCTATTCGTAACTTTTCAGGTGTTGTGATCAAAGATTATGGCGGAATAGGAGGCTTAAAAACAGTTATGATCAGAAGTATGGGGGCGAATCATACGGCAGTATTCATTGACGGTCTACCCCAAACTGATGCCTCCACCGGCCAAACTGACCTTGGCAGAATTCCTATTCAAAGTATTGGAAATATCGAACTCTCAACAGGACAGACTGCAATAGAACTTAAGCCTGCCCGAATGTTTGCATCAGCCAGTCTAATGTCAATTAATACCATTGAGTATGACTTTAAAGAAGAGGAAAGTTATCTGGGATTATACTTAAAAGGAGGATCATTTGGATCAGTTAATCCACTTGTATCCTTTGACAGTAAGGCAAATGAACACATTATTTATGGTATCAGACTCAACTACTACTCTTCAAATGGGAAATACCCGTATCTCTACACAAACGGAGCCACAGTTGATGAATTAAAAAGGACTAATTCCGACATAAAGTCAATTGACGGTGCGATAAGGTCAACCGTCACTTTCAAAGATAGCAGCACATTAAAGGTTAAGGCATCATGGTATCAGTCGGAAAGAGGATTACCGGGAGCCGTAATATTTTACAACCCACACTCATCTCAAAGATTGTACAATAACGAGGTCAATACGGGACTTCAATATTCAAATTCATACTCCAAATCCATTAAAGGATTAATAACGGCAGGCTTTTCAGATTCCAGATTAGTTTATAAGGACCCTGATTTCCTCAATCAATCTGGCGGGTTAAGAAATGAATATTCTCAGAACGAATATTACCTTTCCAAAGCATTATCATTTATACTTGACAAGGACCTCACCATAGGTTTTTCAACCGACGTAATTTATAATAAGCTTACTACCAACGCATATTCCATCAAATCACCTTCACGAATCAGCTCTCTAACGGCAGCCTCAGCAATATGGAAACTGAAAAATACCGAATTACAGGCAGGTCTTCTGATGACAGCCATTATTGACAAACCAGATGAAGCTGATGGTAAAAATTACTTTAAATTATCTCCTGCATTTTCAGCCATCCGGTCATTGACATCAGACCATTCCCTTAAAGTTAGATTTATGTATAAGAGCATCTATAGGATGCCGACTTTCAATGACTTATACTATACAATTTCAGGCAATAATCAATTATCACCTGAGAATGCAACACTATTTGATTTAGGAATATTGCTCAATAAAACTTTGGGAAACTCTACATCTATCTCATTCCGTACTGATGGCTTTTTGAATTACGTATCCGATAAAATCGTTACAGTACCCACCAGGAATCTCTTTATCTGGAGTACAAGGAACATTGGGACTGTGACTATAAAAGGTTTTGAGCTTTATACCGGAATGACACATAAGTTCAATGGTATTTGGGCAATTGATCTGAGTGGGACATATACATATCAAGATGCCCGAAACACTACTACCGATGATGTAAATTATGGTAATCAAATTTCGTACATACCATATGAAACCGCAGGCATCCTCGGAGCAGTTTATTTTAAATTGTATTCCGTGGGAGTCAACTATTTATATAATGGCTTCAGATATACAACACCATCTAATGATAGTAATTCGATATTACCCTCATGGAATACACTCGACTTAATACTTTCAAGGAAATGGATTTATGAGAGCAACAAATTTGATGTAAAGCTCGAATTAGCCAACATTCTAAATGAGAATTACGAAGTAGTCAAGGGTTTTCCCATGACCGGCAGGGCTATTTACATAAGCCTTTTTGTGCAAATTTGACAACAAGGATAAGTAAAAAGGAAACGTAATAAGGCAATGTAACAAGAAGACGTAACAAGGGACATTATAAGGAGATGTACTAATAAGCAATAACAAGGAGGAGTATTAAGAAAAAGTAGTAAGGATAAGAAATAAGAAGAAAATACAGGAGACGATAGTCAATGCGGAATTCAAGTTAAGCTAAATATATTTACGGAGTAATTAAGCAACCAAATAACATTACTAAAAATCAAAACCAATGAAAACCCTAAATCCACAACTTTTTATGCAGATGCTACTAAGCTTTTATAATGACATGAGACGGAACCTGAACTTCCAGGGACATTCCTTAAGAGGCTCAATCATGATATTAGCAAGCCTGATAATTATCAGCTCATGCAAAAAAGACCCTGATGACAAGGAAGATATTAAACCGGAACCTCCTAAGAGTACAGCTGTGTATGTTTTAAACCAGGGATTGGTTTCAGCTAATAATGCATCTGTTACCATGTATGACTTAAAAGAAAATACAGTCGTTAGCGACTACTTCAGTTCTCAGAATAACCGTGGGTTAGGTGAAATTGGATATGACTTATTGATATATGGCCAAAAGGCTTACATCATTACCAACATATCAAGTCAACTGGAAGTGGTAGATGCTGTGACATTCAAAAGCATAAAACAAATACCATTGTTTGACAATGAGGATAAACCTATGCAACCATCAGCACTGGCATCGCATGATGGTAAAATCTTCATCTCTACTTACAAAGGTCTGGTATCTGTGCTTGACACTATAAGTCTCGAAATCACTAAAGAGATAGAGGTAGGTTTGAATCCTGATGCATTGCTCGTTGCTAACAATAAATTATGGGTCTCTAATTCCGGAGGGTTAAATTTCCCAAACTACGATAATACTCTGTCAGTGATCGATTTGGGAACTCTGACTGAAACTGGGAAAATATTTGTAGGGACTAATCCTTATACTCTTCAGTCAGATAATTATGGTGATATCTATGTCATCACAAGAGGAAACTACAGTGACATCAAGATGCGACTAAAGGTCATAGATAGTGAATCGCAGACCATTAAGCATACTTTTGATGAATTTGAAGCTTTCAACTTTACCATTAAAGGTGATACAGCGTATGTGTACTATTATGATTTTATTCAAGCAAAATCAAGCATAATGCTGATTAATGTTAAGACCGAAGAAGTGCTTACCACCAATTTCATCACTGATGGAACAGTAGTTCGCACAGTATACGGTATTGCTGTTGATCCTTTATCAAATGATGTTTATGTCTGTGATGCCAACAACTTTGAAGGAGTCGGTAAAGTATACTGTTTTACACCTGATGGTAAATTGAAATTCAGCTTTGATGCGGGTGTGAATCCTGTAGCAGTGAGATTTTTAATTCAATAACGACGCGGACTAGAAGAGGATGTCAAAACACATTATTAACAACGAAAATATTTGAGAAACAATGTTGTGGCATTCTTAATATCTGAAACTTTTCCGAGACAGAAAAAGGACGGGATGTAACTATACAATCGAGTAGGAGGAAAATAAAATAGTTTTCCTCCTATTTTATTTTCCGACCTCTCACACCACCGTACGTACGGTTCACGTATACGGCGGTTCCTTAATAAACAAATCTAACCTTTAAGTAACAG
>JAEZNO010000028.1 GCA_023441805.1 Bacteroidota bacterium | reverse complement strand
TCCCCCCCCCGACTATTGAGAGTGGTCCAGCCAGCTGCACCAACAGATAACCATGGATTCAGCTCCCAGTTAACGGCGCCTTTAAGAATGGCGGCGTTACTGTATTTCCAGTCCAGTTGGCTGACTTTACGTCCACCTTCTTCAGGCTCATAAACCCGTTCTTTTGTTTTGCCACTCAGTGTACCTAAATTAATCTCTGTACTTATTTTCTCCGGGCCGAAGAAATCAGAAGCAGAAGCTTCCTGAGAACTGAATACCACAGGTGCTGCAAGCATAATTGCCAGAAGCTTAGTTTGCATAACAATGACTCCCTTCTGTCACTTCTACATATGTATATGATTCTTTTGATGTACACCGGTAAGTCAATTATCAGTACTTAATTTGTTTAGCTTTTGTTTAACCTAATAGTTTGTTTTTGTGAGGTATATCAATATATCTAAATGATATGCGGTAATGGTGTGTATGTCATCTGAACATTCTTTATGGATAGTCTGTATAGACAGAACTTAATGTTAACATGGCTATTTGTTTATATAGATAGTCATTTTTATCTTAATACATCTGGCACATTATCTATTTGATATACTGATATGGTTCTGTAATGAGGTAAGAGTTTAGCTACTAAATGGAGGGCCTGACGCAACTACAGGATATGAGGTGAAAATATCGTCCTGATATGGCATAGTGAAATATTATAGTCGCTTTCTTAACTTATCCGGGCCTGGATAAAGTCCTCAGTTTTTTCTGATGGATTGTTGGATTTTTTAAGATTTTTTTATCTTTTTACTTCAAAAAAGATCTTGTAATTATTGCAGTAAGTTGCATTGATAATGATTTTGCTATTGTATACAAAAAAACAGACCTCATAGCATAGCACTTTTAAATTTGTATATTACAATATACATAAAAGTCATGTCAATTATCACTTAAGGTTTGTTAAAAATCATATGAGCCATAAATTTTATTATGTTATCTCTTTCCTTCTCTCTCTGGCATCATCACCTTCGATAGGTGATGAAATGAATTGCCAACGTTATTTTTGTTTTGTTAATGGCATTGTTGAAATATGGTCTGCTCCCGAAGAATATCAAAACAAGCCAGTTCTGGTTGGTTCACAAAGTGACGGGCTATTAATTATTGATAATCATGCGGATATTGAGGATGGTATATTTTCCACACTTCATATTGGTAATGGATATAATGGTGCTGTTGATGTTATTAATGGTGCTGCTTTACATATGGATAATCGTTCAGGAAGCGCACCTCTTATTGTAGGTGCATTCGGTAATGATATTGCAGGAAAACTTAATATTTCTGGCAGAAACAGTATAGTATCATATAGAGATACACCCAGCAGTTCTGGACATAACGAATCTATTTATGTCGGTTTTGGGCCTGGTGCAACAGGATGGATTAATATTTTTAATGGTGGAGTATTTGAAGTTTTAAATAGTACTAATATATATGTAGGTTCAGATACTCCTGGTGGGGGAGATGGCAGTATCGTGATTGATGGCAGCAACAGCAAGATGACCGCAGATTTTTCTGAGGCATATGTCGGGCTTTATGGTAATGGTGATATTTCCTTAAAAAATGGAGGTCAGTTATCTGCCAGTAACTTATATATAGGAGGTAATGGTAGAGCCATTGTTAATATAAGCGGTACTGATTCCAGATTAATTGCAAATATGATAACCATATCAGGAAGTTCTGGTGCGCCGGGCATTTACATAGCAGATCAAGGAATTCTTAATGTAGATAACTACATCAATATAACTACGGCAAATGACACAAAAGGGAAATTATTCATCAATAGCGACATGCCTGGAACTATTGAATCTAAAGGGATTCTTTTTGGTGTTGGGAAGGCAGAGTTGATTTTTAAACATAACTCTGACAATTATGCTTTTTCATCACCTTTAATTTCTAAAAACACAGGTAATGGTATAATTAATGCAGAGAGTGGCGAGACGCATCTCACGGGAGATAATACCGATTATAGTGGTTTGTTGAATATTTTACCCACGGCAAGTATTGATATCAGTAGTCAAAAAAATATCGGCAAGTCAGTAATTGTTAATAATGGGGTGCTGCAAATAACCAGCCAGGATGACTGGACATTCAATAATAATATGACTGGTAACGGTTATCTTAATGTTCATACTGGTGGACATAATTTTGCTTTCCAGAATTCAACGAATACACAGGAATTTACAGGTACGCTGGCATTGTCTGATACACTCTTTGACTTGAGTGACGACAATACCACTGCACTAACTTCAGCACTAGTGCTTGCTGGGGTCGGGAGTGTGATAACTGCAGGTACTGGAACTCAGGTTATTAACGGATTTTCATTTGACGGTGGAGCCGTAAATTTCGGTGCCGTAACTCAGGGAGCTCAGCAAACTGAATCCCAGATTCAGGTTACTGACAATCTGTATATCAATGGAAATGGTGCTGTACGGGTTTCAACACCCACAGATGTGAATGGTATTCCACAGGTCATTAATTCTTCACTTTCATTGCTGGAACAGGATGACAGTAATGCCACCATTAAACTTGTAGATGCAAGTTCCGCAGTTGTAAAGGGGAATGGTGGAAACCTTCAACTGCAGGATGCCTCCGGGCAAGTAATATCCTCAGGTAAGCAAAGGAATATAGTTCAACAGGGAAAAAATGTTGCTAAGGGGGTATACGATTATCGTCTGACATCAGGGCCCCATAATGATGGACTGTATAT
>JAEZNO010000025.1 GCA_023441805.1 Bacteroidota bacterium | reverse complement strand
TTCTTTCAGATTCTGCCTCACGGCAGACACCCTTGCTCTTGGCTAATGGTTGGTGGCTAAAAACCCCCATAAAGGACTTTCACCTTCAAGTTATTAATCATGCACGGCACACAATAAAAAAAGCTGCCATTCTTTTGGCAGCTTTTTTTTGGTTCTTATTGTTGTTTACTAATCAACATCTAATTAAGCATTAGAGCTTACTTAACTAACATAAGTTTTTCAGTAATAGTGGTTTGAGTATTATTGACTGATATGAAGTACATGCCATTACTAAGGAAAGATAAATTGAGTTGAATATCGTTCATCCCTCTGTTTAGTTTAATTCTGTCGGTTGAGTAGACAATCTTACCTCCCGGTGTAAGGACTTTCAGACTGATATCCTGTTCAGTTGAAGATTCATAGCTAAGCTTAACATTATGACTTGAAGGATTTTCAAGTATAGTAAGCTTATTTGCCATAGGGGCAGGAATTTCAGGTGTACCAACTACAAGAGTTGCATTTTTAAGAACAATCAAATCCCGTGGATCAAATTGAACTGATTTTGGCTGTTTATCAAAAATGAAAGAGTAGTTCTGATCATTAATGTCATTAATAACAGTAAGCGTCGAGTCAGAGAAATCATTGAATTTTACCACTATTTCAACCGGCATTTTGAAGAATCCAGTGGTCTGGGTTTGAGTTATATTGAATTTTACTTCCCATTTGTTGTCAGGTAATGGAATTATATGATAAGTGTTATAATAACTTGGGTGGTTGGGTTGATAGAGCCACTGTTCAAAGAAATAGTTGATGTCCAATCCTGTTGACTCATTCATTTTAGCAATAAAATCAGGAATGGTAGCAGATCTATATTTGAAGTTAACTGTATCATTAGCATACTCATAGAGGCTCTTAAAGAAGAGTGAGTCACCGACCACGTTGCGGTACATGTAAAGTATACATGATCCTTTCATGTAAGTGATGGCATAATTAAAGAGTTGATCATTTGAAGGAGGATTTGTTGCCCATGAAGGACTTGAAATCGGCCAACCAGGATTCTGCGAAAGGTAGTAATTAGCATTCTGCTTGATTTCATTCACATATGCAGTAGGTCCATAGGTTACTTCGGTCCACAATGCTTCAATGAAAGTAGCAAAACCTTCATTAAGCCATATGTCACTCCAGGTAGCGCAAGTGATCATATCACCGAACCATTGATGGGCATATTCATGAGCAACTAAACTCTCACTCCAGCATCCTGGGCATAAACTGGTAAGTGTTTGATTTTCCATACCACCCCATGAGAATTGTGAGTTCAAGGTAGCAAAACCGTTTTTCTCAAAAGGGTGAGGCCCAAATTTTGATTCAAAGAAGTCAGTCATCGGGTTTATAATAGCCATCATAGGTCCCGGATTCTCATTGGGGTTGTAGTAAAATCTGAAAGGAGTATTATCACCAGTTAAAGGATCAATTCTGTTTACAATATTCAACAGGTAATCAGCCTTTGAAGTTATAACAGTAAGGTATGTTGCAACCGGGTCACGACTAATCCAGGTGTAATAGAGTGCATCATTAATTATTGTTGAGTCAGCCAGTCGGCCATTAGATGCAAGCTTAACATTTACAGGAACTTTGGCCCTCAATTGAAGTGTTGCTTTGTCAGATGGCTCATCGTAACACGGGAACCATTTACGAGCACCCTGTGGTTCACTATCAGTGAAAACAAATCCACCTGAAACATAGAAAGCATGGTCAACTACATTCTTATGACTGTACTCAATCAGAACCTGAACAATAGCACCGGGATTATACGTCTGATCAAGCTGTATCGTTAACAAATTATTTGCATGTGAAAAAGACACACCAGCCAAACCGACTGAATTGATGGTAAGTGAAGAATTAACTGCATGAAGAGTTATAGCTGAAAGTGTGCTGTCAACTCTGAAAGTGATAATATTTTGTCCATCAAAGTTTTTAGGGTATGGACTTGTATAACAGTGAAAAAGGTCTAAGTCGAGATTATAATCAAGTACATCAAATGAATGTCTTGGAGAACCGGGAGATGAAATATCAGTTATACTAAAAGTGTTGCGTTCTGTGGCGTTGCTCTTTTTTTGGTGACAGAATTCGCTTCCACGCATAGATTCAAAGTTCTGTCCAAAAGTGGCAAAACAACCGATAGTGGTTAGCATCAATAATGTAAAGATCTTCTTCATGTTTAGATATTTTTAGACTGTCAAATATACTACTTAGTAATCCAATCTCATCCAATTTTGTGATACATTTGCTTGTTGCATCCAAATATCATGAGAATAAAATCTGTCGTTTTCTTTCTTTTCACAATATTTTTATTCAGCTGTAGAAATTCTCATCGAAATGATAATGGGTTGACAGTATTCAGGTATAATGAAGCTGCCGGAATATCATCACTGGACCCTGCGTTTGCACGAAATCAGGCTAATATTTGGGCTGTAAATCAAATATTTAATGGACTGGTACAACTCGACAGTGCGCTACATGTAATTCCTTCCATAGCATCAAAGTGGGAAATTTCGGAAGATGGCAGGACTTACACATTCTATCTTAGAGATGACGTTTACTTTCATGATTCTCCGGTATTCAGTAATGGAAGAGGCAGAAAGCTTACCGCCGCTGATGTGGTTTATAGTTTAAAGCGATTGGCAGATGAGCGACTAGCTTCACCCGGTGCATGGGTAATGAGCAATGTTGAAGGGAAAGGTATTAACAAGAAAATAGATGCAATAGGAGATTCTATAGTTACAATCAGGTTGAAACAACCATTTCCTCCTTTCCTGGGAATGCTTAGTATGCAGTACTGCTCCATAGTCCCGTTTGAGGCAATTGAATTTTATGGACAGGATTTCAGGGTTCATCCTGTAGGTACCGGACCATTTCGGTTTAAAATGCTCAAAGAAGGTGTGAAATTAGTCATGGTTAAGAATCCCAATTATTTCGAAACTGACTCTTCGGGGGCTAAATTCCCTTATTTGGATGCCATTGCTGTTACATTTATTATCGATAAACAATCTGCTTTTCTTGAATTTGTGAAAGGAAACCTTGATTTTATGTCAGGTCTTGATGCAAGTTATAAGGACGAAGTGCTTACCGCAACAGGGAAATTGAAAAGTAAATATGCCGATAAAATAAATCTGGCAACTCAACCTTATCTGAATACTGAATACCTTGGAATACTCTCGGATAGCAAAAATCTCATAATGAAAGATAGCCCGCTTAATGATGTGAGGATCAGGAAAGCCATTAATATGGGATTTGATCGTGATAAAATGATCAGGTATTTGCGAAATGGAATTGGGAAACCCGGCATTAAGGGTATCATTCCTGATGGATTGCCCGGATATTCTGATGATGCTCAATATGGATACAAATATGATCCTGAACGAGCAGCTCAACTTTTGAAAGAGGCAGGTTATCCGAATGGTAAAGGATTACCTCCTATAACATTTTCAACGAATGCCTCTTATCTTGACATTACCCAGTTCATTCAGAGCCAGTTATCACAAATAGGTATCAATGTCAGGATTGACGTATCTCCACCAGGTACTTTGCGCGAGAATATAGCTCAGGGGAGGGTCCCTTTTTTCAGAGGATCCTGGATTGCAGATTATCCAGATGCTGAAAATTACCTTTCATTGTTTTATTCTATAAATAAGAGTCCTAACGGTCCAAACTATACACACTTTAACGACAAGGTATTCGATGGTTTATATAAGGAGGCCATTCTTCAAACGAATGACACCTTACGCGTCAGACTTTACCGAGAGATGGATAGTTTGATGATGCAGCAATCGCCTGTTGTTATCTTATTCTATGATCAGGTACTAAGGTTTTCGCAAAAGACTATTAGTGGCTTAGGATCGAATGCTCTTAACCTGCTTGATCTTAAACGGGTGAAAAAGAGAATTATAGAAAATGAAAAGGGAAATTTTAAGAATCATAAATAATAAGTGAATAAGTAAATGATAGATACATCAGAAAATAGTGAATTAAAGGATATCGATTTCATAGAGATCAAGCCATCGGAATTGAATGAGAATGCAATAAAATTGATAGGTTCAGACTGGATGTTGATAACAGCTGGTGATATGAAGCACTATAATACCATGACTGCCAATTGGGGTTCAATGGGATACTTATGGCACAAACCAGTGATCTTTATCTTCATACGTCCACAGCGATATACTTATGAGTTCGTTGAACAGAATGATTATTTTACCTGTAGCTTTTTTGAAGAAAAGTACAGGGATATCCTCTCATTTTGCGGAACATACTCAGGCAGGGATTGTGATAAAAGTGATGAGACAGGTATAACACCAATAAGAACTAACAATAGTATCGGTTTTAAGCAAGCCAGTATAATAATTGAATGCAGAAAGATATACATACAGGATCTTCAGCCTTCAGGGTTCATAGATCCCATTATTAAATCACACTATCCCGACAATGATTATCACCGCATGTATATTGGTGAAATTACTTCTGTTAAAGTGAAATCAGAATCTAAATAAATAACCTGACAAAGAGATAAGAGATAAATTACTTTTTATAATTTTATCGCACAGTCAGCGTTTTTTTTAGACTAATAACTAATACATTGAGCTTCTTAAAAAACATAAGAAAATACCTGGGTACAAGATATCTTCACAAAGAGGTACTTAAAACCAGTCGAAATAAACAGCCGGTAAACCTAACAAATGCAGGGAGCATTGGCATCATTTATCTGTTAAGTTCAGAAGATGAGTATAATAGGGTTACTGCTTTTACAAAACAACTGCAGGATAGAGGTAAGAAGGTGCATGTTATCGGATTATACTCTGTTAATCGGATTCCGGTATTTTATATTCCGAAGTTATCGTACGACTTATTATTACCAAAGGACATAGATTTACTTTTTCGTCCAAAGGCTCAGTTTGTAAGTCAATTCATTAATGAGGAATTTGATATGCTTATCGATCTGAGTGGTCCGGATAATTTTACTTTGCACTATATTTCGTATCTTTCGAGGGCACGTTTTAAGATAGGTCGAAAATTTGATGACAGGCCCTTACCTTATGATCTGATGATAGACACAAGAGAAGAAATATCCAGTCAGGAGCTAATTGACCAAATAATACACTACACAGCAGATATTGAATTTAAAACACCTGACCGACAAAATGAATAACCAACAGTTAAACAACCGCTATGAATAAGAAATTTACAGGAACCGGAGTAGCTTTAGTAACCCCATTTCATAAGCAGGGTACAATTGATTTCGGATCTTACGAAAAACTTCTGGAACACACCATTTCAAATGGCGTAAATTACCTCGTAGTATTAGGTACTACAGGTGAAGCTGCAACCCTTTCGAAGGATGAGCAAAAAGCACTTATTGATTTCACAAAAGAAATTGTAAACAGGAGGGTTCCGATAGTTGTTGGTCTTGGGGGTAATAATACCCAGTGTGTTGTTGATCAGTTAAAATTAATTGATAATGATGGTATTGATGGCTTTTTATCGGTTACACCATATTACAACAAACCAACACAACGAGGGCTATATTTGCATTACAGGCAAATTGCAACTGCTACATCTCTGCCTCTGATACTTTACAATGTGCCGGGTAGGACAAGTATAAATATGAAGCCTGAGACAACATTGCAATTGGCATCGGAATTTGATAACATTATAGGTATAAAAGAAGCTTCAGGTAATTTCAACCAGATCATGGAGATCATCCGGTTAAAACCAAAGGACTTTTTAGTGATCTCAGGTGATGATGCTATTACAATGCCTTTAATTGCCTGTGGTGCAAGCGGTGTGATTTCAGTGGTTGCTAATGCTTATCCTAAAAGCTTCAGTAATATGGTGAAATTTGCACTGAAAGGTAATCTTGAAGAAGCAAAGAAGCTTCATTATAATCTGCTTCCTTTCATGGAATCGTTATTTGCTGATGGAAGTCCGGGTGGTATTAAAGCTGCACTTGACCAACTAAAAATAGTGTCAAATCATTTGCGATTACCAATTGTGAAAGTTAACAAGCAAACTCAAAACCTGATTGCCTCATTAATGACTGAATTAAAAGAAAAAGGAATAGAAAATTAAGCACATGTTTAACAGATACTCACTCGTAATTCTATCGTTTCTTATTTATTTATCAGGCTATTCACAGAAGCCTTTAAGTGAATACAATTCTACTGATGTGTTTAATGGAAAAGGTGAAATTTACTTCATGCTCAAAGGAGCTGCAAGTGATGCTAATGTGATCACCCAAATAGTCAGTATTGATGACGTAAGAGATGGAGATATTTACGCATATGCATCAGTAAAGGAATTTGAAGCACTGAAGGGCCGTTTTAATTATTCATTTTATCAACTTCCAAAGCCATCAGAGCTCCACGAAGTAGAGATGTCAGGATTGACAAGAGAAGTCCTCGAATGGAATTATTACCCTACCTATCCTGCATATCTGCAAATAATGCAAGATTTTGCAACCAATTTCCCTGAACTGTGTGATATAGATACAATAGGAATTTCTGCCAAAGGGAGATTGTTACTTGTTGCCAGGATAAGTGATAATGTGGGAGTTGAGGAAGATGAGCCGGAATTCTTATATACATCTTCTATTCATGGCGATGAAACAACCGGTTACATACTTACTCTGCATTTAATTGATTATCTATTGCAAAATTATGGTACTGATGATCGAATTACCAATTTGGTAAACAGCATGGATATTTGGATTAATCCATTGGCAAATCCTGATGGTACCTATGCAGCAGGGAATAACTCAGTAAATGGAGCTACACGCTATAATGGCAACTTCGTAGATCTGAACCGTAATTATCCTGATCCTGATGATGGACCACATCCTGATGGAAATGCTTGGCAACCCGAAACAGTCGCATTTATGGAATTTGCAGAACAACGAAATTTCGTAATGGCAGCTAATTTTCACGGAGGGGCAGAGGTAGTAAATTATCCATGGGATACTTGGCTCAAGACTACTGCAGATGATGCCTGGTGGAAATATGTAAGTCGTGAATATGCCGATACAGCACACGTCTATGCAATCCCAGGCTATATGGATGATCTGGTTAACGGAATTACTAATGGATATGCATGGTATACTATTACAGGTGGGCGACAGGACTATATGAATTATTTTCAGCAATGTCGTGAAGTTACACTTGAAGTATCAAATACTAAGCTATTATCAACCAATCAATTACTTAATCACTGGAATTATAATTACCGGTCCATGTTAAATTACATGGAACAAGCATTATATGGTGTTAGAGGTATAGTAACCGACTCAGTCTCCGGTGAACCTGTTAAAGCCCAAGTTTATATAGCCGGCCATGACATTGACAGCAGTATGGTGTTTACTTCAATGCCTGTTGGTAATTATCATCGGTTATTGAAAGCAGGCACTTATAATATCACCTTTTTTGCTGAAGGTTATACACCGCGAACAATCAAGAATGTAGTGGTAAACGACAAACAGAGTACAATTGTTAATGTAAGGTTATGGGATGGAACACCCATACCTGCATTTACTTCTTCGGATACACTTGTGGAGCCTGGTGAAAGTGTTCAGTTTTTTGATATTTCAGGAGGCTTTCCAACTTCAAGATTATGGACATTTGAAGGTGGAACGCCTGCTACATCTACTGATGCGGAGCCAATAGTTGTTTACAATGTCGAAGGAAAATACGCGGTAACTCTGACTGTCGGAAACATGATTGGCTCAAACACTATTACCATTGAAGACTATATTAAGGTTGATGATAATATTGGTGTTGAGGAAGTAGAGAAGGGTAGCTTTGTGATTTATCCAAATCCGACTATTGGAAATAAACTTGTAGTTAAATCACCTCTTGAATTCGTAAAGTACGAATTATTCGATTTGCATGGGAAAGTGTTAAAAGCAGTTGAAATATCAGGTACTGAAACAGTGATTGATCTTAGTGGTCAGGTCAAAGGAGTTTACATTCTCAGGATACAGAACTCAAAAGAAAGCAATACATTCAAGATAATCATTTAGTGTAATTGCGTTCACCGAAGATAGCAGTACCAACACGTACCATTGTACTTCCTTCTTCGATAGCTATTTTATAGTCACCTGACATTCCCATTGAAAGGATATTAAATTCTTCCTTATCATGGAAGTACTTTGATTTAATGCTTTCAAATAGCTCCCTTAGGTATTTGAATTCTTTTCGTATAGTGTTCTCATCGTCAGTGAATGTTGCCATACCCATAAGGCCTGTGATTCTGACATTTGTCATCAATTTAAATTCATTAGAGGTAAGAAGCTCATGAACTTCCTGACTATTGAATCCAAATTTGGTTTCCTCAGTAGCAATATATATTTGTAAAAGACAATCGATAACTCTTTGATTCTTGAATGCTTGTTTATTGATTTCGGCAATCAATTTAAGACTATCTACACTCTGAATGAGATGAACGAAAGGAGCTATTAGCTTCACCTTATTTGTTTGAAGATGCCCGATTAGGTGCCAGCGGATATCCTTAGGAAGAAACGGGTATTTTGAAATCAATTCCTGCACTTTATTCTCACCAAATTCAGAAACTCCTTCATTAAAGACTTCAAGTATTTCTTCAACCTTGCGGGTTTTACTGACTGCTACCAGTCGGACATTTGCCGGGATGCTTTGAGCTATGTCTGGATAATTACTCATGGCATTATTGATTGCTAAACATCTTTCTTAATCCAATGGTTATCGGGTGTTTTGGTTCATAATCAAGAAGTTCTTTTGCCTTTTGTACATCAGCATAAGTAAGTTCAACGTCGCCGGGTTGATTAGGTTTTTGCTCAATAATAGCCGGTTTGCCAATAACTTCAGAGATATGTTGAATAAGATCTCTGAGCATAACAGTCTGGTGATTCCCAAGGTTAATAACTTCATATCCTTTTACCCTGTCAATTGAAGCCATTAAACCTGCGGTGATATCATCAATATAAGTATAATCACGTTTTGTTGTACCATCACCATACATTGTAATAGGCTTGCCTTCACGTATTAGTCTGCCAAATTTCTGGATTGCCATTTCAGGCCGCTGATTATAACCATATACTGTAAAGAACCTCATACAGAAGATATCAAAATTATAAAGGTGATGATATGTATAACAAAGCAACTCACCTGCTTTTTTAGTTGCAGCATAAGGAGACACCGGATTGTCAACATTGTCAGTCTCTGAAAAAGGAAATTTTGCATTATTACCATAAACTGACGATGATGAAGCAAATACCAGTTTTTTAACTCCTTGGCGTCGCATTGCTTCCAGAAGCTTTAATGTGCCCGTAACATTAACATCGTAATATAGCTCCGGATTATCTATTGAAGGTCGAACACCAGCCCGGGCAGCAAGATGAACTACACAATCAGGACTTGTTTGATTCAGGATTTTATCCATTAAACCCTCATCACGAATATCACCCTCATGCAATGTAAAATCAGGATTCGAAAGGAATGAAGTTATATTCCTGCGTTTAATTTCCGGATCATAAAATGCATCAAAATTATCTACTCCAATCACTGCATTATTTGCATCCAGTAATCTCTTGACTAAATTTGAACCAATAAAACCGGCAGCACCGGTAACTAAAACTCTTCTCATAAATCGATTATGTTGCTATTATCCTTATGATATGATGGCATTAACTTCATTGCCTCAGGTCTGAAACTATAATAGATACCACCAAATGAGACTACCATAGTAATCAAATAGAAAAGAAGGCTGAGAGCAATTGAAAGGTTAACATCAAGGTTAAGCCATTGAGAACCAAAAAGGAATGTTATTTCTCTTGAACCTATGCCACCAATGGTGATAGGCAAAATTGCTACTATAGACGAAATCAGGAATACAAAGAGGTAAGCAAAAACATCATGTAATGCACCATTAGCTAATAATATGAAGCCTGCTGATACCACCTGAAGCAATTGTACTGCAAAAGAAAGCATGGTAGTTGGTACTATTACACTATAAAACTTGGAAAAGAACATCTTATTGATGAAGATATAAATAATCGTGCTTAATGGAATCATTGCAATACTAATCCAGGTCCATTTGGTTTCAAGATTGAGGAAAGGGATTAACAGTAGTGCGAGTAAGAATAGTGCCAGTACTCCATTGACACGATCGAGCATTACACCCCAGAACAAGTCTTTTACCTTGATGTTAAATTTCTTATTCAAAAGCCATACCTTATATCCATCACCGCCAATACCTCCCGGTAAAAATAGGTTATAGTACATGCCAAGAAGATAAAGCTTAAGGTTGCTGTAGTTCTCCAGTCGTATACCGGCAACATCAAAATAGTAGTTCAATCGGTGGGCAGAAACCAGTTTTGACGATGTAAAAAACAAAAGAGCAATAAGAAGATAGAAGTAATTAACATTCTTTAAAATGCTTACTACCTGACTTATATCAATCTTAGTAAACACATAATATAAAGCAGCAGCAGATAAGAGTATCTTAATGAAGGCTTTAAGAAATGGTTTCATTGATAATGTCAGCGACTGAATGTATGGATTTTACGAATATTGTATGGTCGTTTATTTTGCGATTCATAATAGGTACGCATAAGAACATCAGCAATAATGCCGACCGTTATCAGCTGAATACCTGCAATGAATAGAAGGATACCGAGCAGTAGCATTGGCTTACCCCAGATATCTTGTCCTAAAATCTTAAGTGTAAGGAAATAAATATTGATAAGGACGCCGATAACTGTGAAGACCAATCCGATTCCTCCAAACAGGTGCATTGGTTTCTGCATATATTTTTTGAAGAAAAGCATCAGTAGAAGATCGCTAACCACCTTAAAAGTACGGTTAATACCATACTTTGACTTTCCAAATTCACGTGCATGGTGTTTAACATCAACCTGGCTTATCCTGGCACCTTCGAGACTTGCCAAAACAGGTATAAATCTGTGCAGTTCACCATAAAGAGCAATATTTTTTGCCAGATCACTCTTAAAAATCTTTAATGTACAGCCATAATCTTTAATTTTCACTCCGGTACTTTTACGTATTATGGCATTGGCAATTTTACTGGGAATTTTACGAAGAAATACTCCATCCTGTCGGTTCTTTCTGATTCCGGCAATTAGATCCCACTCCTCCTTTTCAGCTTTTTCAAGCATCATTGGAATATCGCTTGGATCATTCTGAAGATCCCCATCCATTGTTACAATGTATTCACCTCTGGCCTGCTCAATTCCGGCATATAAAGCAGAACTCTGACCGAAATTCTTTCTTAGCTCTACCAATATAATTTTCTCGTCATTAAGGCTTTTTATTTGAGCTAGTGTTGAATCGGTAGAACCGTCATCAACATATATTATTTCATAGTCAATACCTGTTAAGGCATCATGTATTCGCTTATTAAGAGGCTTAATGTTATCTTCTTCATTAAATACGCAGATGATGACTGAGAGCTTTGGTTGGTTCATTATTGCCGGGTTACTAAAAATAATTCCGTTTCCTCAAACTTTATTGTAAAAGTATGATGTTTACGGAAATGAATGTTTTTCTCTGCAAAAGTATCAAGATTTTCCTGATCTGTTATATAATAAGCATCAGCATCAGAGGCAGTAAGGTCTCTTTTCAATAATTGCTTCCTTTCGCGGGTAATGTAGAATGAAGCATCATGGTTAATAGGAGTATCGCCTAACACAAATAGCGGTTTACCCATAGAGATTTGCGCTGCTTTTATTTCACCGTCCCTGTAACCTTCATCAGGATATGAGTTCATTCGCGCCGGAAGGTTAAACATATTAAAAGCTGTACGTGCAAGCAACAGTGCAGCAAATAATGCATAAACTGCAAAATGCTTCTTTCTTAGTGCTGCAAGACTGAGTGAAACTGAGGCAATAAAAAGCAAAATACAAATTACCGTAACATTCTTCATTTCAGAGGTTTCATTCCAAAATGGGTAAACTAATATGCTGGCAGAAATGATAAATGAACCAAAGATGAAGATGTTACGTATTATAAGGAAGATTTTATTTTGTTGTGATTCAGCGTACTTATAAGCTTGTATTAAGATCAGGATGAGCAAGGGAATTAACATGAAAAGATACCGACTTCGCATATTAGCCGAAAGCCAGTAAATGATAATATTTACAATGAAAAGTATGCCTATGTATTTGAAAAACCTTTCTTTAAAAACATTCTCCCTTACTTGGGTTGAAATTAAGAGAAATAGAAGGAGTGTAACAGGAGCAAACTCGTAAATCAGATTGAGTGGAAACTTAAATAAATGCACCCACCAGATTGTGTTTGAGGATGAATCCTGAAACCTGTTTGATTCACTAATAAGCCGTTCAATTACAGGTAAAATTGGATGATCAATATTATACACATAATAGTACCCGCCAACCAGAATTACAAATAGAATGATTCCGTATAAGTGTTTGATAGAGAATAACTTTCTGAACGATTTATCAAATGCAAATACAGATACGATACTCAAACCCTGAAATGCGATTGACGGCATTCCTTTCATCAAATAGCCGAGTGAAGCAAGAAAGTAGGATCCCAGAAACAATAAGTGATATTTATTTCTCTGCTTAAAGTGAATAATCCAAATAAACGACCCAAAAGTAATTAGTGAGTACGTAATGTCGATCAAGCTCATGAAGGAATCCCAGAATAATACCCGTCCGGCTACTATAAAGGAAAAAGCTGCAATAAAAGAGTATTCTTTTAAGTATTTCTTACCGGAATAGAATATCAGTAAACTTAGAGCTATTGTAGAAAGTATGGTTGGAAGTCGGAACACCCATTCACCGGTTGACCCGGTGAGCCGGATAAAAAAGATTTGAATCCAGTTGAATAGTGGCGGCTTATTGAAATAGAGTTCACCATTTATAGTAGGATGAATATAATCGCCACTATAAAGCATTTCGAGTGAAACAATACCACGTGTGGGTTCATCTGAAATTAAGGGCATTAATCCCAAATTTATGAGCAGTGCCGGTATAGCCAGTAACAGTAAGCATAATTGAAATGCTCCAGTAGATAAACTGCGATTGAAATTTAACTTTTGAGGCATTAAGAAGATTAGCTTCAAATAATTTACAAATTTAGCTAATAGTGCTGAACATTAATAGGATTACTTTTCGAATGAATCGCTTTGAATAATCAAAGAATAGGTTATTTTTGTGACCAATAACTAATCTTATAAATGAACAGAATTATCGCCTCGTTACTAAGGCAACTTGCATTCTGGATGATTTATTTTGCAGCAGCCAGGGCAATTTTCATAATGTATAATCTCTCGTTCATCAGGATTGAAAATATAGGTTTAACTGAAACTATTGCTTCTTTCTGGCATGCCCTGCCCCTTGATCTTGCAACAGCCTGTTACCTTTTAATCATTCCTTTCTTAATGCTGGTAGTTCAAGGGTTATTCAAAGTTCCCTGGCTCAATAAAGTAAATATAATATATACCCTCATAGCGATTTTACTATTCTCTCTACTAGTCATCGCAGAACTGGGTGTATACCCTGAATGGAAGACAAAAATGCCATATAAAGCATTAAAGTACATTTTAAATCCATCAGAGGTTTATGACTCAGCATCATCGGGGACCTTCTTCTTATTATTAGGTTTATTTGTGGTCACAACAACAGGAGCTTTTTTACTTTATAAGAAATATTTTTATTCAAAAATTAATCATCCCCCCAGTACCCGGTTTATCTATACACCAATATTTGTAATTATAACATTGCCATTGTTGGTACTTGGAGCCAGAGGTGGGTGGCAACAAATACCTATAAACCAGAGCGAATCATATTATTCTACTCATAACATACTTAACCTGGCATCAGTTAATTCAGCGTTTAACCTTTCAATTAGTATCATTGAAAACTACAAGAACATGGATAAAAATCCATATGGGTTTTATGATCTTGATGAAGCGAAGCAGGAAGTAAAAAACACTTATACAATATCTAAGGATACTACTATTAAAATACTATCGGAAAGCAGACCAAATGTTGTATTATTAATATTAGAAAGCTGGTCGGCTGATTTAATTGAATCTATTGGTGGGGACCCCGGTATTACACCTGAGTTTCATGAACTTGAGAAAGAAGGCATTCTATTTACTAATCTTTATGCTACAGGCCCAAGAAGTGAGCAGGCCATGGGTAGTATCTTCAGCGGCTTTCCTGCTCATCCCATTTCGTCAGTAACTGTCCAACCCGAAAAGTTTGCAAAACTTCCAACTATAACAGAATCACTTATTAATGAAGGATATTCTACTTCATTTTATTTTGGTGGTCAGCTCAGATATGGTAATATTAAAGGTTACATCTTGCACAACGGATTTTCACGCGTAATTGAACATACTGATTTTGGTAAAGATGTCATCAGAGGTAAACTTGGTGTACACGATGAATTTGTTTTAGCACGACAATTGAGTGATTTAAATAAGGAAAAGCAGCCGTTTTTCTCAGCTCTTTTTACTCTGAGCTCGCATTCACCGTATGATCAACCAATGGAGAGAGTTCTTGAGATGGGAGGAAATGAAATCAATTATCTTAATTCGGCGTATTACACTGACAAGTGCTTAGGAAATTATTTCAGGGAAGCTAAGAAACAGTCTTGGTATAAGAATACATTGTTCATTATTGTAGCCGATCATAGTCATAATTCTCATAAAAACTGGTCGTTTACTACTCCTGCTTATCATAAAATTCCTTTAATGATTTATGGTGAAGTTTTGAAGGAAGAATATAGAGGTCAGAAAATAAATCGATTATCCAATCAAATGGATATCGCTTCAACTTTGATGAACCAACTTGGCCTGGATGATACACCATTTAAGTGGAGTCGCAATCTTTTTAATCCATATTCACCTGTGTTTTCGTATTACTCATTTGAGGAGGGATTTGGCTGGTTTACAGATGAAGGCCATTTTGTTTATGAACCACGTATCGACCATTACCATGAGAATGCAATACCGGAGTATGCTAAAGAACGGATAAGGAAACAGGGGAAATCATTCATGCAGGTACTATTTGATGAATATATGAAACTATAAAGACGGGAAACTTTATTAAAATCGATGTTTAACGGGATAAAACTGTACTTTAAAAAGAAAAGGTTGAATCAACTAATAATGGGAAGCATGATGGCTATAGCCTTTATGCTTATCTCAGTTGTCGCTTTTTACTGGATATCGTACGAAAACAGAAAATTCACTATTGAAAGCGACAATGTTAGGACCCATTTCATGGAAAGTCGTAAGACTTCAGTTCAACGTGAAGTAACAAGGACACTTAATTATTTAACTTACGTAAAGTCACTATCAGAAGAAAAATTATTGAATAATCTCACCTCCAGGGTTGAAACAGCTTGGAATATAGCTAATAACATCTATCAGGAAAATAAGGACAAAGTTCCTGACCATATCATACAAAAAATGATAAAGGATGCACTGAGATGTTACAGAATTAACCCCTCAGACGATTACGTCTTCATCTATAAGATGAATGGTGAAACCGTATTGGATCCTGAAAATGAAACCCTTGAAGGAAAACCTTCTTATGCACTTCAGGATTCATTAGGCAATTATGTAATTAAAAGGGAGATTGCCCTGTTAAAGGAGGTTGATAAAGGTTATTTAACATACTATACTGCAAAAAGCCCTGAGTCAAGCGATTCTGTGTTATATAAGCACTCATATGTTAAGAGATTCAAACCTTTTGATTGGTACATAGGATCGAAGTATTATTTGGCTGATTTCGAAGAAAATTTAAAGAGTGAAGTTCTTGGCCGGCTAGCTGATATCAGGTTTGACAATGATGGTTATATCTTTATACAAAGTGTAGATAATAAACCCATTTTATTTGCCGGTACAATTATCAAACACAATAAATCAAACCGCTTTCATTTAGAAATGCAAGAAAGAATGAAGATATCCGAAATTGCAAAGAGTGGTGGTGGATTTGTTGAATATCAGAATTATCGTCCCGGACGACTTGAAAAAGAACCAAAGATATCGTATGTAAATATAATTGATGAATGGGGTTGGATAGTTGGAGCAGGGTTCTATACTGCCGATGTCGATGATTTGGTTATTCAGAAGCGTAAAGAGCTAAGTGCTCAACGCATTAAAACATTTATTAACATTTTTGTTGCATTATTTTCCATCCTCATTTTAGGGTTTGTTTTCACACAATATGTGAATCGAAGAATAATGCAGGGATTTGAACGATTAAACAAGTTCTTTAAAGATGCCAGTGAAGGAAACGTAGAGATAATTGAGAGTGAATTAAATTCTCCTGAATTTAGGTCGTTGGCACAGGCAGCCAATAAGATGGTCCACGAGCTCAAAGATACCAGAGGCCAATTTGAGAAAGAACACTCACTGTTAAGATCAATGATGAACTCGATTCCTGACCTTGTATTTTTCAAAGATATTAAAAGCAGGTACGTTAGTTGTAATGACGCATTTCTAAATTATATTCAAATAAAGGAAGAGGACTTACTGGGTAAAACTGACTTTGAATTATTCAGCAAGGAAGCCGCTGAATTCTATTACAATAATGATCTTAAAATCCTGAAGGACGGAATACCTATTAGAAATGAAGAATGGGTTACCATGCCTAATGGAACTGAGTGCTTATTTGATACACTTAAAGTATTATGTCACAATAAGCATGGCGAAGTGATTGGCATACTCTGCATTAGCAGGGATATGACGGAGAGAGACCAAATCCAGAAAAAATACATTGAAGCAAAAGAGAAAGCCGAAGAGTCAGACAGACTAAAGACTGCATTCCTGGCAAATATGAGCCATGAAATTCGCACTCCGATGAACTCAATAGTTGGTTTCTCAAACTTAATTGCAGATGGAGATTTAACCAAGGAAGAGCATGAAGAGTATGTTGGTCATATCAACACCGGTATAAACAATCTTCTGAACATCATTAATGATATCATTGATATTGCCAAGATTGAGGCCGGTCAACTTACTGTAAAACCTGAATATTATAGCATCAGTAAACTCATAGATGAAGTATATATTTCAACAAGTGAGTATAAAAAGAAAATGAACAGGCCTGGAGTATCATTTAACTGTAAAATAGATGAGAAACTGAAAGATGTAAAAATACTGGTTGACCCATACCGGTTAAATCAGATACTCACTAATTTGATTGTCAATGCTATTAAATTCACACTAAAAGGTTCAATAGATGTTGGTTGTGAGCGTCGTGACAATCAACTGTACTTTTATGTGAAAGACACAGGAATTGGAATTACCGAGAAAGATCAACAGATTATCTTTAAAAGATTCAGGCAAGTAGGAGAGGGTAATGGCTATAAGGCCGGTGGAACAGGATTAGGACTGGCTATCTCGAAACATCTGGTAGAACTCATGCATGGAGAAGTTGGAGTGCATTCAGAAAAAGACAAAGGTTCATTGTTCTTTTTTACAATACCTTTTTATCCACTACTTGAAGAGGTAAACAACAAGCTTTCAATTCAAAAAGTCAATTGGAAAGATAAACACATACTGATTGTTGAAAGTGAAGATGCATCATACAATTATTTAAAAGCAGTATTCAGCAGTACCGGAGCTAATGTACTCAGAGTTTATTCAGTCAGAGAAGCATCCGAATATTTTGAGAAAAACAATACAATTGATCTGATTTATACTGATTTTAATCAATTAGATGATACTACAAATAACCTAATGATCGAGATTAAACAGAAGTTTCCATATATTCCCATAATCGGACAGGCTAATTATCCAATGGAGGAAGAAAATAGTTCAATTCACTTTGATGCAGTAATTATAAAGCCGGTGCAATATCATTTGCTATTGCAGGCAATATCTCATATCATTAAAAATTAACCCCAATAAAAAAGGCTGACTCTTTCGAAGCCAGCCCTTTCTCATTAATCGAATATTTACTTCTTTACAGTGTAGAAACATACTTTAGGTGAAAATATCTTTTCAGCCTGCTTTAGTTTTTTAATAGCATTATCTACATCTTTTTTATCCATCTTAGCAATTTCTGCAATCTCAGCAGATTTTAATGGCTTTTCAGATTTTGCAAGAACATCTAATACAATTGTTTCTTTTTCCATGACGATTGATTTTTGGATTAATTAATCAAGTAAATGAACAACCAAACCACTCCTCAACTTAGGTTCAAACCATGTAGTTTTAGGTGGCATGATATTTCCTGTATCTGCAATATTAATCAATTGATCGAGAGAAACCGGATATAATGCAAAAGCTACTGCCATTTCTCCACTGTCTACTCGTTTCTTTAACTCGCCTAATCCTCTAATTCCCCCAACAAAATCAATACGCTTTGAAGTTCTTAAGTCTTTAATATCTAAAATCTGGTCTAAAACCAATTGTGATAGAATGGTAACATCAAGAACGCCAATCGGATCAGAATCATTATAGGTTCCCGGACGGGCAGTTAATGAATACCATTTATTATCAATGTACATACTGAAATTATGCAGTGAGTCAGGCTTATAAATTGCAGTCCCTTTTTCTTCGATAACAAATACTTTCTCCAGTTGCTTAAAGAAATCTTCTTTTGACAATCCATTGAGATCCTTCACTACACGGTTGTAATCAATGATTGTCAGTTGGTTTGATGGGAAATGAACCGCAAGGAAGAAGTTGTATTCTTCATCTCCCTTATGGTTAGGGTTGTTGTTCTTCTTTTCATTTCCTACTAAGGCAGCTGCAGCAGTACGATGGTGACCATCAGCAACATAAGTATATGGAATTTTTGAGAATAGTTTAACTAATTCATTTATAGTCTCTTTGTCTCTAATTACCCAAAAATGGTGACCAAAACCATCAGAAGCAGTAAAATCATACTCAGGCTCAGTTGATTTAACAATATTTTCAACGATCTTATCAATTTCCGGGACTGCAGGATAAGTAAAGAAAACAGGCTCCATATTAGCATTAGTGATTCTAACATGCTTCATTCTGTCTTCTTCCTTGTCAGCTCTGGTTAGCTCATGTTTTTTGATAATACCGTTTAGATAATCCTCAACACCTGCACATCCAACCAATCCGTATTGAGTTTTTCCATTCATTGTCTGGGCGTAGATGTACAAATGTGGTTCATCATCCTGGACTAACCATTTGTTCTCACGAAACTTGTTGAGATTGATCCTGGCCTGTTCATAAACTGAGGGGTCGTGTTCATCAATATCAACCGGCAAATCAATTTCAGGTTTAATAATATGCAGAAGTGAATATTGGTTACCATCTGCCTCAATTCTTGCTTCAGCAGAATTCAGAACATCATATGGGCGTGAAGCCAATTGACCGGCAATACTCTTAGGTGGACGTAATCCTTTGAATGGTCTTAAAATAGCCATACTTAATAAGTTTTGAAAATTAGAAAAACATAGAAATTAAAGGTTGCATTCATTCAAGTAATAATGATTGAATGAAGCAAAATTAGACAATAAAAATTGAAAGGAAAAAACTTACACCCTGATTAGTAAAAGATAGATTCAAGTATTAGAGATATAAATGTAATACTTTTAATACTCAGCACTTCTAATACAAACCATTAGTCAGTATCTTCGAGATTAAAATCAGCTGCCCGTTGCAATGAACCAATCAGAGCACCAATCATTTTAGTCATCTCCATCAGTTGGCCACGTGATTCCTCTACTTCCTTTTCGGAGAAATATTGGAGTTTACCTGCAAGTGCAGTATAAACGACACATTCTCTGACAGCACTTTTAGCCATTTTCAGATAATAGATAAACTGGTTTTTATTGCGTGCGGAACCTTCTGAGATGTTTAATGCAATAGCCTGGGCAGCAAGGTTAAACCTTGTTGAAAAACCAGCCTGGCTTTCAACAGGAAATTTGAATGTCTTACGTGCAATCCACTCTATGTAATCAAGAGATTTGTGATAAATGCGCAGATCTTCAAATCTGAAGAACGTGACGACTCTTTCAAGTTCGGAATCCATAATAGCTAGTTTTTGTTGGTTCTGTTAGTGTGTGTGATTGGTCAAAAGGCCGGTAGTTAACCGGCCTGGTTCTATTTTACAGCTTGAAGATCCTTGTTTACCTGAAATTTGGTAACTCCTTTTTCAAAGAACTCAACAATCTGTTGTGCTGCTGCTAATCCGGCATTAACATTAGCTTCAGATGTTTGAGCACCCATCTTCTTAGGAGTAAAGAAGAATCTTCCGTCAAATTTTTCGATAAATACTGCTTTATTGTCTGGTTCAATATCACTAAGATATTTGAAGTCTGGTCTTTCTTCAAAGACTTTTATCAAACCTTCTTCATCAATAACTTCCTTACGTGCAGTATTTACAAGTACTGCATTTTTTGGCATAGTGTTCAAGAGGTTGTATCCAATGGATTTCTTAGTCTGAGCAGTTGCGGGTATATGTAATGATACATATTGGCATTTTGAATATAATTCTTCTGCAGAGTGTACAGGAGTAACTCCATCCTTAATTATATCTTCATCTTTAATAAATGGATCGAAAGCGTAGATTGTCATTCCGAATCCTTTTGCAATAGAGGCAACATATTTACCAACATTGCCATAAGCATGAATACCCAAAGTTTTACCACGTAATTCTGTACCTGAAGATCCATTAAAGCTATTGCGAGCCATATAAACCATCATCCCGAATGCTAATTCAGCAACAGCATTTGAATTCTGACCCGGAGTGTTCATAGCCACGACGTGGTGCTCAGTTGCTGAAGCTAAATCGATATTATCATATCCTGCACCAGCACGAACAACTATCTTGAGGTTCTTTGCAGCTTCGAATACCTGCTTGTCAACAATGTCACTTCTAATAATTATAGCATCAACATCTCCTACGGCATTAATGAAGTCGGCTTGAGACGGATATTTCTCAAGTAATCGGAGTTCATATCCTGCCTTTTCAATAATCTGTCGAATCCCATCGACTGCAACCTTTGCAAATGGTTTATCGGTTGCCACGAGTACTTTTTTCATGAACTGGTTTATTTTAGAAATTAATTTATAAAAGTATAGCGAATATTTTCAATTACCAAATTTATTAGCAAAAATATGTCCAATATCGAGCAAATTCTTGTTTTGCTGTCCTAAAATGAACATAAACTAATATTCTCTGATGATTTTACCTTTGACTGACACCAAATATAATAAAAATTTGCTGATATTGCACATAATTAATTAGTTAAATATCTGCCACTTTGTACAACACATTTTGTTATCTATAGCCCTTTAGCTGTTCAAACTGCTCAGCCGTTATCGGTTGACAATTAAAGTTGTTTGATATAATGATCTGGCAAGCTAATTCAAAAAAGTGAGCTTTTTGATATACATCTTTATAACTGGTTCCAATTATTATCTGTCCATGATTTGATAACTGGATCACTGAAGCATGCATTGAAGCTTTTGCCACTTCATTAGCTAACTCCTTTGTGCCCGGCATTATAAATGGCAGATGGACAACGTTTCCAATGTAGATAGGTACCTCAATAATAACATTATAATTGATTTCAGCTGACTGTCGACAAGCAAGAGCAGTTGCAGCCCCGGATTGACAATGGAGTACAGTGTTAACATTTGGGTTCTGCCTGAATACTTCAAGATGAAGCGGAAGCTCACCGGTTGGATGATTACCCTCAATGACATTTCCATCTTGCAAACCTACCTTCACTATATGGTTTTGCTTTAAGTTTGCTAACCATTTCCTTGACTCTGATACAATGAGTGTTTCTTCATCGACACGATGAGAAAGATTGCCACTACTGCATAATAATAATACTGATTGTCCTATTTTATTTGCCCACTTAGCAAACCTCTTATATTCTTCATTCTTTTCTTTAATACTCATCGCCTGCCAGTTTTAATTTATACTGCTATGAATCAGTTTTTCTATAGCTAAGGTTAATTTCATCAGAGAATATCCATGCCGGATACGGATAACCCTTATGATCTGGTGGGCATTTACCAATATTTGTAGCCCTTATCTTAAGGTATCTATCAGTTAAATTATTAACATTGAATTCAAAATCTTTCCTAATAATACCCCACTGATCCTTAGCAATATCATTGTTAACAGTTTCAATAAGATTATAATTTACTCCATCCGACGAACTCCATAACTGAACTTTTTCAGGCATAAATATCCATGAATTGATGTCCTGTAAGAAGCCAATGCTTACTTTTTCAACTTGCTTATCATGGCTTAAGTGGAGTTCAACATCAATATCTACACCCTGATATCCTTGCCATCCTCCAAGTCTGAAATCTTCACTTCCCCGTAATCCGTCAACCAGTGTATTTTCCCCATTGCCCGAATACTGTGGCTCGTAATTAGAATGAAGTATCAGTTTTACTCCCTCAGGACGCTTTGAAAAGACTGACTGAACTGTAACTGAAGGATCATATCCATCTTTAAAAGCTTTGCATTTAAGAATTATTGATTTCTCAGTATGGATTGGCTCCAAGTAAATTGGAGAATCTAATGTAGGTTCTGTATTATCAACTGTATAGTGAATAGTAGCCTCATTGAAAGATACCAGCGTTATATCCACTGCATTATCAAAAAGTTGTACTTCATTCTTAATGACCGGGGCAGGAAGAATATTCTTAGTCATTTTATTGCTAACAGGTTCATTACCCTTACCAACTCCCCATGTTTTTGATGGATTTTGTCCCATCACAAACTCTAAAACTCCGCCATTGATAATATCCTCATGGTTAATATAAGATCTTTGGTAAGGCTTCCCGTTTAATTTTGCAGACTGTATGTAGATATTTGAAGCTGTCCTGTTTAAGGCTTTAATAGTAAATTTCTTTCCATTTTCAAGATTAATAGTTGCTTCTTCAAACATTGGAATTCCAATAGTATACTGATTATTACCGGGGCAAACCGGATAAAAGCCAAGAGCACTCATAACTGCCCATGCCGACATTTGACCGCAATCTTCATTACCAATCAATCCATCAGGCTGATCAGTATAGAAATTACGCATAATGTAATCAACCTTCTCCTGTGTTTTCCAGGGTACACCTGCGTAGTTATAGAGATAAGCGATCTGATGACTTGGCTCGTTGCCATGAGCATATTGCCCGATTAATCCTGTTATGTCAGATTGTTCTCGACCGGTAGTTTCTATAGGGGCATTAAAGAGTCCATCCAGTTTACTCTCAAGGCCTTTCTTTCCTCCAAGCTGATCCATGAAATAATCCATATCGTGAGGAACATAAAAGCTATATTGCCATGAATTAGCTTCTGTATAATTATTATTTACCTCTCGAGGATCAAATGGACTAAACCAGGCACCATTATACCTGGCTCTCATAAATCCTGTTTCGGGATCAAACAAGTTACGGTATCCCTGAGCTCTAAGTAAAAAAGTATCAGCTATTGATTTCTTGCCTAAAGCCTTTGCCATTTCAGCGATACACCAGTCGTCGTAACAATATTCCAATGTCTTCGATACTGATTCATGTTCCTTGTCGGCAGGTATAAAACCTAATTTCTTGTAATACTTCAATCCAAAGATGTCCTTATTAGCACTGGTAAGCATGGCTTCAAAAGCTTTATTGACATCATAGTCTCGTATCCCTTTTAGATAAGCATCCGCAATAACCGGAATAGAATGGTATCCTATCATGCACCAGGTCTCGTTTGAACTGAGTTCCCACACTGGGAGTAAACCTCCATCCTCGTATTCCTTAATAAAGGTTCTGATAAATTCATTTGTTCTCTTCTGATCAATAATTGTCATGAGCGGATGATAAGCACGGTATGTATCCCACAAAGAAAACACAGTATAATAGGTATGGTCAGTTTTATGCTCCTTAAAATCCCTCCCCAAATATGATTCATTAACGTCATTATAAATATTGGGACAAATCATTGTATGATACAGAGCAGTGTAAAATACTGTTAGATCACGCTTTTCTCCTTTGTTTATTTTAATTTTACTTAACTCCTGATCCCACTTGTTTAGCGCATCCTTCCTCACTTTATTGAAATCCCAATGATTGATTTCGGCATACAGGTTAGCTTTAGCATTTTCAATACTGGTACCCGAAATGCCTACTTTAATCAGGATAGGTTTATTACTTTTTCCAAATGCAAAAGCAGCTTTCAAGTTCTTACTTTCAATTATACCCTGGTTAAGATTTAAATATCCCTGCGAATCATCAATTTGTTTATCATCAATGGCAAAGTCGAAGTCTTTAATCTTTTCAGAGAAGACCATATAGAAATAAACCCTCTGATCATCAGCCCAATAAGTTGAACCTCTGAAGCCTGCTATTTCTGTATCAGATATCTTTTTGATCCATGAGTTGGTTACATTGTCACGATGTTTCAAATCAATCAGAACTTTTCTGTCTTCTCCATTTTTATATTGGTATGAATGAAATCCGGCTCTTTCAGTGGCAGTTAATTGTACTTCAATGTCATGTTTTTGCAATAAGACACTATAGTAACCAGGTTCCGCAGTTTCATTTTCATGGCTAAAGCGACTTCTATACCCGGGTTGACCGTCATAGCCATTCGACCATAGGATGTCACCTGTAAAGGGCATGACCAATACATCACAATAATCCGGAACTCCTGTACCACTCAAATGAGTGTGACTGAATCCATAAATATATTCATCAGAATAATGATATCCACCACAACCATCCCATCCTTCGAGGCGAGTATCAGGACTTAATTGCACCATACCAAAAGGTACTGTTGCACCGGGAAAAGTATGGCCATGGCCACCTGTGCCGATAAATGGATTTACATATTTTGATAGTCCATCTGATAGCTTAACAGGCTGGGTTGTACCGGTATAAAGCATTGAAACTAATGCAAAAGTTACCAACAGAGCTCTTTTTATCTGCATAAATAATTGATTAAAAATGATGTGTATACCACTTGACACTGGCCAAATTTCACATCAAATTTATGAATCATTTTGTATCAAAATAGTAAATAATCATAACTTAGGAAAATTCTCAGGATTCAATATCAGTGAGTGGGATATTGATAGAGATCAAAATTGCAGTTCCCATTGTGCCTCAGAGTTATGAAAAATGTGGAAAATAATTTTACAATGAAACAAATAATGCACAAGTCAATTATTGAGTTATCGGAGACATCATCTTTTATCACCGAAAAATCGAATTTATTTTGTTTAACTCTTTACTAACAATGCTCTATCAATGCTTAAACAATGCACTATCTATCCAACCCGGCAGACTTGATACGGAGTTAATACGGACTTAGTACGGAGATAATAGGGGAGCAAAATACTGTGACGAATATGTTTTTTGTTTAACTGACCTCCGCTATCCCTTCAAAAAAGATTAAACAAAATAGAATTATTATTAACAAGCTTAAAATATTAAACCGGACTTTAAAAATCGAAATAAAAGTGGAATTCCTGATGTAAAAATCTTTTCCAGTAGCTATGATTTCTCAGAGGTCCATTTATTGATAAGTTCCAAAACAGGAGAAATATTTTATTCTGATAAAACAGTTGCCATTGAGCAAACAGCACTAATTTTTTTGATATCAGAAACCTTTCTTGATGCAGGAAAAACATCCCGTAGATGAAAGTTCTCGTGTTCCATCTGGTTATCTACTATTGAAGATGCGGATAAATGGTACTCGTAACACCCTGTACCTTCGACTAATTCTGCAAAATTCTTCTCATTTATTCCGGCTCCCGGCATTATTATTATTCTGTCTCCGGCTTGTTTGATGAGTTCAGATATTATATGACTACCGATAGTCGCCGATTTGAATCCACCTGAAGTAAGTAATCTTGCACAGCCGAGGTCAATTATCTCCTCCAATGCACGCTTTTTATCTACTATCAAATCAAAAGCTCGATGAAAAGTAACAGGAAGTGGATTACTTGCCTTAATGAGTTTTTGCATTCCACTAATATCTATGTTTCCCTCCTTGTTAAGTGCTCCGATTACAATTCCATTGGCACCAGCTGATTTGGCATACCGGATGTCATCCATCATCATGAGCAACTCATCTTCTGAATAAATAAAATCACCATTTCTTGGTCGTATCAGAATATTAACCGGTATTGTCACTTTCGAAATAGTGTGCTTAATAAAGGCTTCAGAGGGAGTTAAACCACCTAAATCTAATGCACTGCATAACTCGATTCGACCGGCACCACCGCTTTGTGCTGCCATAGCTGATTCGATACTATCAGCACAAATTTCAATTAATATGCTCTTCTTCATTACAACAAAAGTACTGATTTACATTATGAATTCATCACTATAATATATCTGTAAAATGCGTACCTTGCAATGCTTAAATTTAAAGTGAAAGTTGAGAGATAAAGTAGTCATAATCACGGGTGGTTCATCTGGAATAGGGTATGCGTTAGCAACAGAATTTGGCAAACTTGGTGCCTTATTGACTATAGCTGCCAGAGATCAGGAAAAGCTTGATGATGCAGCTAATAGATTAAGAAACATGAACATCATGGTTCTTCCAATAAAGGCTGACGTTAGTATTGAATCAGATTGCCGAAATTTAATTGAAGAGACAATCGGCACTTATGGAAAGATTGATATTCTGGTTAATAATGCAGGAATATCAATGCGAAGTAATTTTCTAAATACCGACCTGAAAGTCATTCATAAACTGATGGATATCAATTTTTGGGGGACAGTTTATTGTACAAAATATGCACTTCCTTATATCATTGAATCTAAGGGGAGTTTGGTGGGAATAATATCAGTTGCCGGTCATATTGGTTTACCCGGAAGGACCGGTTACTCAGCATCAAAATTTGCTGTCAGAGGCTTTTTGGACACAGTCAGGGCAGAGAATTTGAATAATAAACTTCATGTACTTGTTGCAGCCCCGGGTTTCACTGCAAGTAACATACGAAATAGTGCATTGACGGCAGACGGCAGTGCTCAGGGTGAAACACCCAGAGATGAAAGTAAAATGATGCCTGCTGATGTAGCTGCCCGTAAAATCATTCGAGCTATTCTGAAACGGAAGAATTCTCTTGTGCTTACATTTCTTGAAGGCAAATTCACTGTTTGGCTTAATAAGTTTTTCCCTGCATTTGTTAGTAGATTAGCTTATAACCACATGAAAAAAGAACCTAATTCACCTTTACAATAAGTCGTAATACATTATTAAATGAACAAATCCAATCACTATGGAAAAAATAAATTTGGAAATCCTTCTTCTCGAAGGTCTTAATGATCTCAAATTCGGGGATACACCTGCAGTAGTTGAAAAAACCCTTGGCAAGCCTCAGGAAATTAAAAAACTGAGTGAGGAGGGTGAAGAGATTGATGATGAGCTTGATACAATTCTCTGGGAGTATGATGAAGCAGGTTTAACTGTTTTCTTTGAAGGAAAAAATAACCATGTTCTTTCATGTTTCGAAACTGACAATGCTGATGCAGTCCTTTTTGGCAAAAAAGTATTTGAAATGAATGAACAACAAGTAATTGCCCTGATGAAGGAAAATGGTCTCACTCAAATCGATAAAGAAGTAGAAGAGTGGGGCGAAAAAAGAATTTCTTTTGACGAAGGTTTGATTGATTTCTATTTCCAGGACGATGAACTAATCACAGTAAACTGGGGTGTTTTCGTAAACGAGGATGGCGAAATAGAAGAGTTTGATGATGAGGATGAAGATTAATCCTTAGTTATTGAAGTAATTTCTTGTTATTTAAAGGGTGATATCGAAGGATATTCTGCCTGAGAAATTCCCTGTCAATATGAGTGTAGATCTCAGTAGTAGTAATAACGGCATGGCCTAACATGTCCTGAACTGCTCTGAGATCTGCTCCATTTTCAACCAGATGTGTTGCAAATGAATGTCTGAATGTATGTGGACTAATAGTCTTCTTTATTCCTGCCAATTCAGCTGTTTGCTTTATTATATGAAAGATCATTACACGGGTGAGCTTCCTGCCACGCCGATTTAAGAATAACACATTTTCATGCCCGTGATTAATGGGTAAATGTACTCTTACTTGTTCTTTATACCTGAATATCTGATCGATAACCACTTTAGCAATTGGAACTATTCTTTGCTTATTACCTTTACCGGTCACAATAATGTATCCTTCCTCAGGAATAAGGTCATTCAGTTTAAGATCAATCAATTCACTTACCCTAAGTCCACAAGCATAAAGTGTTTCAATGATGGCTTTATTCCTTTCGCCCAATGGATCGCTTAAGTCAATTACACTGATCATTTGTTCAATTTCCATTCTCGAAAGAACTTCAGGTAATTTGCGACCAATTCTGGGCATTTCGAACAACTCAGTAGGGTCTTCTTTTACGACTCCTTCTAATATCAGATACTTGTAAAATGACCGAATCCCTGAGATTATTCTAGCCTGAGAGGATGTTTCCATACCAATCGAGGCTAATGCTTTCACAAATTCCCGGAGATTGACAAGTTTTACGTCAGATGGCAAAATTTCACCCATAAAACTTGCACATTTTTCGACATCAGAGCAATAAGATTCGATAGTATTCACTGACATAGATCTCTCAACCTGCAGCCAGGCTCTGAATCCTTTTATGAATACCTCCCATTGCATTGCAGCTTATTCAGATATAATAAGAAGTTACCTATATTCTTTTGTGCGAAAATACAATAAACGACAGCACTTAGTACGTTTATTTGAAGTATAGAGGTGTAATTTTTGGATTAAGCGTGATATTTTTTACGAGACGTCTTGTTTGATTGAATTATATTTGTATTTTTGCAGTCCTAAAAATTAAAGGCTTAATACAATGGCTAAGAAAAGTAAAGAAGCACGAATTCAGGTGATTTTAGAGTGTACTGAACATAAAGCCAGCGGTATGCCGGGCACCTCGAGGTATATCACCACTAAGAACAAGAAGAATACACCTGAAAGATTAGAGATTAAGAAATATAATCCTATTCTCCGTAAAATGACTATTCACAAAGAAATTAAATAATAAAGCACCATGGCAAAGAAAGTTGTTGCTACCCTCAGAACATCATCGGGTAAAGATTTTGCAAAGGTTATCAGAATGGTTAGGTCAGAAAAAACAGGTGCCTACTCTTTTAAAGAAACCATCGTACCTAACGATATGGTTAAAGATTTCCTTTCGAAAAAATAAGCCTTTAAGGCATAATATAAACAGGGTCTTTTCTTGTTAATTAGGAAAGATCCTGTTTTGTATTTTAATACATCCTGATCTATTCCTTTTCTTTACATTTGTCATTTATATTTCGAATTACTCTATTATGGGTCTATTTTCCTTCTTTACAAAAGAAAAAAAACAAGAGCTTGACAAGGGCCTGGAGAAAACCAAAGACAACTTTTTCAGCAAAATTTCAAAGGCTGTAGCCGGCAAATCAACAGTTGACGAAGATGTCCTTGATAATCTTGAAGAAATTCTTGTCACATCTGATGTAGGTGTTGAAACCACTCTTCGGATTATTGAACGTATCGAAAAAAGAGTCGCACGCGATAAATATCTGGGAGTCAGTGAACTTAATAGAATATTGCGTGAGGAAGTAATTGCTTTGCTCGATGAAACCGAACACCCGCAGCTAATTAAGGAATTTGATTTTCCTAAGAGACCACAACCTTATGTAATAATGGTAGTTGGAGTCAATGGTGTCGGTAAAACAACTACCATTGGTAAACTTGCCTATCAATTCAAGAAAGCCGGTAAAAATGTTGTCCTTGGGGCTGCAGATACTTTCAGGGCCGCTGCAGTTTCACAATTGGAGATATGGGCTGACAGGGTAGGGGTTCCCTGCATTTCACAGGGTATGGGAGCCGACCCGGCTTCTGTAGCTTATGATGCTTTAAAATCAGCAATATCTAGGCAGGCTGATGTTTTGATTATCGATACAGCCGGTCGATTGCATAATAAAGTAAATCTGATGAATGAGTTATCAAAGATCAGAAAGGTCATGCAAAAACTACTGCCGGATGCTCCTGATGAGGTTCTCCTGGTACTGGACGCTTCTACGGGTCAAAATGCAATTGAACAAGCCCGTCAGTTTACAGCAGCAACTGAGGTCAATGCACTCGCCCTGACTAAACTCGACGGAACTGCAAAAGGTGGTGTTGTTATCGGAATAAGCGACCAATTCAGAGTCCCCGTTAAATACATTGGGATAGGAGAAAAGATGACTGACCTGCAACCTTTTATTAAAGAGGAGTTCGTCGATTCGTTATTTAATTCAGAGGCTTAAACCACTACCTTATTTTTAGTTTAATATCCTCTACCTTCCACTGAATGACTAATTTAGCCGTCAGTAATCAGGCTTACCTTAATTATGTGTTAACCTGTTATATTATGTAACAGTTGGCTATAGTAACCTTGACAATTCGTTCATTTATTTAATACAGAAAATACATTCATCATTGAAGACAAAACTCGCAAATCATAGATCTGTAAATGTAGTTACGCTCGGATGTTCTAAAAATCTTATAGATTCTGAGTTCATGATGCGGCAATTAAAAGCAGCAGGTTTTGAAATCCATCACGACTCTAATAAAGAGGCTGAAGTGATTATTATCAACACTTGTGGTTTTATAAATGATGCAAAAGAGGAATCAATTAACACTATTCTGCATTGGTCAGAACTCAGAAAGGAAGGCAAAATTGGACAGTTATATGTTATGGGTTGCCTTTCAGAGCGATACAGAGAGGAGTTAAAAATCGAAATCCCTGAAGTTGATGGCATTTACGGTGTAAATGATCTTAATCAGATACTTCAGGATATGAATGCACCATTCAGGCAAGAGTTGCTAAGCGAACGAATTATCACAACTCCTTCGCATTATGCATATCTGAAAACTTCTGAAGGATGTGACCATAGATGTAGTTTTTGTGCAATTCCCGCCATAAGGGGTAAAAATATCTCCAAACCTATTGAAACGCTTATCAAAGAAGCTGAATTCCTTGCTAAGTCAGGTGTAAAAGAGCTTATCCTTATTGCTCAGGATCTTACAGCTTATGGTACAGATATATATGGGCAGAAAGCTCTTCCTCAATTGATTAATCTACTTTCCGAAGTTACCGGAATTGAATGGATAAGGCTTCATTACGCTTATCCATTGGGATTTCCTGTTGAACTTCTGGAGATTATTCGCGACAATCCGAAAGTTTGTAAGTATATCGACATACCGCTACAACATATTAATGATCGTATTCTTAAATCAATGAAGCGGGGTCTCAATGGAGCCAAAACTCGTGAATTGGTTGAAAAGATACGTACTACCGTACCGGGAATTGCTATCAGAACAAGCCTGATAGTAGGATACCCCGATGAAACAACCGAAGAATTTAATGAACTTTACAAGTTCGTTGAAGATATTCGGTTTGAGCGTCTCGGTGTATTCTCTTATTCACATGAGGAAAATACTGACGCCTACAATCTATCTGATAATGTCAGACCGGCAGTCAAAGCCAGACGGACTGAGAAGATAATGACACTACAACAGACTATCTCTGAGCAATTTAATGCATCATTAACAGGTAAGGAATTAAAGGTACTGCTGGATAAGAAAGTCGGTGATGACTGGATTGGACGAACAGAGTATGATTCGCCTGAAGTTGATAATGAAGTAATTATAACAGTCAAAGATTCAGTTAATAATATTTCTATCACTGAACCGGGTAAATTTGTGAAGGTCAAAATCACAGGTTACGACACCTATGACATTTATGGAGAAATAATTGAAGATTGGAATGAAAAAGCTCTATAATCCTTTTGTTAAGCTTGATGGCTACCAGTGTTTTGGATGCTCACCTGACAATGAACATGGACTTCAGCTGAAATTTGTTGAAGAGGATGACTATGTTACAGCAGTATGGGAACCCAAAGAGCACTTCCAGGGCTGGCTTAATACATTGCATGGAGGTATACAGGCTACTTTGCTTGATGAAATAGCAAGTTGGTTAGTCTTCGTAAAATTAGATACTTCGGGAGTCACTTGCGAAATGGATTTCAAATTACGGCATCCTGTCAAAGTAAATGAAGGCAACATTCATCTGAAGGCCAGATTACTGGAAATGAAAAGAAACATTGCTGTAATTGAAGCACATCTGTTTAATAGTAAGATGGAATTATGTACTGAAGGGATAATAAAGTACTTTACATTTTCGCAAGAGGTGGCAAAACATAGATTCTGGTACCCCGGAAAGGCTGAATTCTATAAACCTCAAATAAAGACTCTGAAATGAAACATAATCTGGAGATCAACTGGTTGGATAATCTTGCATTTTCAATCGAATCTGACGGAAATCAAGTCATAGCAGATTCTCACATAGATGCAGGAGAGAAAAGCAGTGGTATTTCTCCAAAGAAGCTTCTCTTGGGTTCCCTTGGAAGTTGTACAGCAGTAGATATTGTTATCATTGCCCGTAAGATGAGAATGAACCTGAAGTCGCTTAAAATAGAAGTGGAGGGTGATCTTTCTGATACACATCCCAAAGTCTATGAGACGATTGTTCTGAAATATATATTCAAAGGCGAAGGACTTAACCGTGATTCACTGATAAAGGCAATTGAGCTTTCACAGAATAAATATTGCGGGGTTACTGCAATGCTCAAGAAATCTGTCGATATCAAATACGAAGTTATCATATTAGATAATGCTACCTCCGAATAGTCAGTATTTGAGAATAGCTGCTAACTCTTATCTTTAGTTGGCTAAAACAACTGACACCAGCTCACTTAAAATCATTGCTGTAGCTCCCCAAATAAGATTTCCGTTGACCATGTAACCCGGCACCGACATTGTCATCATATCAAAAGTAACTACTGAATAACTTCCGATTGATTTTTTTTCTGTAAAAAAGGTAAGCGGAACTGTTATAATCTCAGCTACTTCATTCTTATCAATATTGAACACCGGCTCTTCGTTCATAGCCCCAATAACCGGATAGATCATAAAATTACTGGGAGGAACATATAATTCTGATAAAGTACCGACTGTTGAAATATTCTCTCTTCTCACACCTATCTCTTCCCAGGTTTCACGATAGGCTGTATCAAATATATCTTTATCAAAAGTCTCAGCCTTCCCACCGGGGAATGAAATCTGTCCACTGTGAACACCTTTGTACTCAACTCGTTTTGTGAAAACCAACAAAGGCTGATTATCCTTGCCAGGATAGAAAAGAAGCAATACACTGCTCGGTTGAGCTTTACTTAAGTCAGGCATCAACTTCATTTGCTCTTTTCGGAGTTCAGGAGCAAGATATTCATGTGCTTTTTCGCCCGGTAATGGAAATGTAAGTGCCTTTGTTAGATCCTTTATGAAAAAATCGAAGTGTTGTAAGTTCATATTTTAGTCAACCAATAGAAAGCCTCAAAGTTAAAATATAAAAACGGGCATGCCTCTTGTTAATTAAAAACAACTCTTATTATTTTTACAGGAGATAATATGTGTATATCGCAAAATCTCTTACTTTTATAACATAATTAAGTGGCGCATTATGGTTAAGGAAAAAGAATCGCTCGAAACAGGCTTAAAAGAACTACAAACACTCGAATATGAACTGGTTCTTTTTAATGATGATGTCAATGATTTTGTTTTTGTAACCGAGTGTATAATAGAAGTTTGTGGGATAGAACCTATTCAGGCTGAACAGATTACGCTGATTGCTCATGAAAAGGGCAGGTGTGGAGTTATTTCAGGACAGTTTGATGAATTAAAACCTATGTATGAGGCACTTACCTCAAGGGGATTGACAGTTTCAATTGAATAATTGCAAAAATAATACATGTATGTCGCTGACACTTATTGTTTTACTTATTTTACTTGGATTAATCCTTATTTTACTTGAAATATTTGTAATACCCGGTACTTCGGTATTTGGTATTGCAGGAGGAGTGCTTATTGTATTTTCAGTATGGCAGGCATATAGTATTTATGGTTCCAGCCGTGGGCACATAATAGTGATTGCCACAATTGCCATCATAGCTGCCACCTTTGTAATAGCATTTAAGACTAATACATGGAAAAGAATGATGCTTCACACAAACGTAACCGGGCGAGTGAACGAGATTGAGATCGACAAATTACATGTAGGTGATACAGGTAAGGCTATATCAAGGATTTCACCTGCAGGAACAGCACTCTTTAATAATGAACTTTATGAGGTGCATACTACAGGTGATTTTATAGATCAGGAAAGTGAACTGTTAATTACCAAAATTGAAGACAACAAAATATTCGTTAAACTTAAATAAATAACCATGGGAGATTCAAGCGTACTGCTAATTTTCGTTATTGCCATTGCCGCAATTATAGGTTTATGGATTATTTTTTATTTCATTCCTGTAGGGCTATGGTTTTCTGCTCTCTTGTCCGGGGTAAGGGTTTCATTGCTGCAATTGGTATTTATGAGATGGAGGAAAGTACCACCATCAGTTATTGTTACTGCCATGATCAATGCTACAAAAGCCGGATTAACAATCTCAAGAGATGAACTTGAAGCACATTATCTGGCCGGAGGACGAGTCAAGTTGGTGGTTAATGCTCTTATCTCAGCTGATAAGGCAAACATTCCGCTTAATTTCAAAGCAGCAACAGCTATTGACCTCGCAGGTCGTGATGTATTTGAGGCTGTCCAAATGTCGGTAAATCCTAAAGTTATCAATACACCTCCGGTTGCTGCTGTAGCAAAAGATGGTATTCAGTTGATAGCAAAGGCCCGTGTGACCGTGCGTGCTAATATTAAGCAACTTGTTGGAGGTGCCGGTGAAGAGACTATTCTTGCCAGGGTTGGTGAAGGTGTTGTATCATCAATTGGTTCAGCACTATCTCATAAAGCTGTACTTGAAAATCCCGATTCTATTTCAAAAGTAGTATTGTCGAAAGGCTTAGACTCTGGTACTGCTTTCGAAATCCTTTCTATTGATATAGCTGATATTGATGTAGGAAAGAATATTGGTGCCCAGCTCCAGATGGACCAGGCTAATGCTGATAAGAACATCGCTCAGGCTAAGGCTGAGGAGAGACGTGCAATGGCTGTGGCTCTTGAACAGGAAATGAAGGCTAAAGCTCAGGAAGCCCGTGCTAAGGTTATTGAAGCTGAAGCTGAAATCCCACTTGCTATGGCTGAATCATTTAGAGCCGGGAATATGGGGATAATGGATTATTATAAGTTTCAGAATATCCAGGCAGATACTAAGATGCGTGAATCGATATCTGAACCACCAAAACCCAAGGGAGGACCGAAGGGGCCCGAAGCTCCAATCAAATAAAAGATAAAACGCCCCGGTCACTTCCCCGGGGCGTTTTTTTTGACATTAATAAATTAATTTTGTTAATCATTCTTACTCAGATAAGCGATTGAAAACTCAACCAATATACCGGCAACTACTCGATTCGTGCCTTCCTGTTACTGGAAATAAGGATAAAACTATTATAAGGAAAGCATATAAACTCGCATGCCTCGAATACAATGGTTTCAATTCATTGTGTAATGAACCTCTTACAAGTTATACTAATCGACTGGTAAAGATAGTTACTGAAGAATTGGGTCTGGGGTTTGTTTCTGCAATAAGTGCTTTACTCTGTTATACTGACCCTCATCGGGATAACATTAGCAATTTCCTGAAAGAAAATAAGCTCAATGAAATCAGCCCAATAATAGACAGCTTCAGGAAAATAAATGAATTACCTACCGAGAGAATTATTGAAAATGCTGATAATTACACAGGCATTATGCTTGCCATTGCAACTGATGTAAGAGCCATTCTGATAGCTCTGGCTGATAACCTTTGTTTATTGAGACAATCTGAGTCAATGAGTAAGTCGGTGCTTGATAATACTCTGTTGAAAGCAACGAATATTTACATACCACTTGCGCATAAACTTGGGATCTATAAAATTAAATCAGAATTAGAGGAGATAACTTTCCGACTCAGAGAGCCTTTCACCTACCATGATCTTGAACAAAAAATTCAATCGGAAATAAATAAAAGCGAGGACTTTATCAGGAAGTTCATAGAACCCATTAAAGCCGACCTCGACAGAATGGGTATCAGCTATTCGATTAAAAGCCGGACTAAATCGGTTTCGTCGACCCATAACAAAATGCTTAAGCAAAAGGTACCCTTCAATGAGATATACGACCTTTTTGCAATCAGGATTATAACTGATAGTGAACCACACAACGAAAAAGCAGACTGCTGGAAAGTTTATTCAGTAGTAACTAATCTATATAGTCCGGAGACCAGCAGAATGAGGGATTGGATTACGATTCCCCGGGCTAATGGATACGAATCACTACATATAACAGTGAAAGATAAGACCGGCAGGTGGGTAGAGATTCAGATTAGGTCACAACGCATGGATAGGGATGCTGAACTTGGGAAAGCGGCTCATTGGCGATATAAAGGACATAAAGTAACGCAGAATACTACTGAATGGATGAATCACTTAAGGGAGATACTCGAGAATCCCCTTATAAGTGAAGAATCTCTTTTGGATGAAACACTCCTTTCAAAAATACCTGATAATATCATCTATGTCTTTACACCTGCCGGTGATCTAATCAAACTGAAAGAAGGAGCCACAGTACTTGATTTTGCATTCGAACTGCATACTGTCATAGGTTCAAGATGTTCAGGTGGCAGAGTTAATCATAAATTGGTGCCTATACGACAAAAGCTCAAAAATGGTGATATGGTGGAAATCATTACTTCAAAAAACCAGACACCAAATCACGACTGGCTAAATTGGGTGAGCACCTCTCGTGCAAAGAGTAAAATTAAGAGATATTTAAAAGAAGCTGAATTCAAGCAGGCTGAAGTTGGTAAGGATATCTTAAAAAGAAAACTCAGTCAGTTAAAAGTGCCTTACAACGATGAAATAGTCAGCAAAATCATTGCACATTATAAATACGATACTGCACTTCAACTTTATCAACAACTTGCTGACAATAAGATTGAAACCTCTGAAATAAAAGATATATTGTTAGGTGGGGTAAAAGGTACTCAAGATCAACACCTTCCAAAAGAAACACCTAAATATCCGGATCGCACTGCAGAGAACACTATTTTGGTTAATGAAACAGCTGAACTACAAGGCTATATCCTTGCCCGATGTTGCAATCCTGTTATGGGTGATGAGATTTTTGGCTTTATCATGAATGGGGGAGGGATTAAAATTCATAGAATAACATGCCCTAATGCACCTCGTTTAAAATCAAGGTATCCATACCGTATAATGAACGCACAATGGTCAAAAGTAGCTGAAGGATCGTTTTTCATTTCTTCGTTGCATATAAGCGGAATAGACCAATTAGGTATTCTGAATTCAATTACTGAGCTTATTTCAAACGAGATGAAAGTCGATGTGCGCAATATTGCTTTTAAAAGTAAAGAAGGTAAATTTGAGGGCTTTATTAAGGTCAGTGTTAGGGATTCAAAACATGTTGATTCTCTAATGAAGAAAATTGAATCACTTAAGGGAGTGACCCGAGTAAGGCGGATGCATTAAAGATATTATAATAACATGCTGGTGGCTCAAACGAAATCTATAGTGAATTAATCTCTTATGTCAAAAAGCGGGTATTATAATCAGGGAAGGATATTAAAAGAAGGGGAGTGCCATGATTTCAGGTACGTTAAAAATGTGACACTTGAGGATAACAATAAATACATGATCATGGAAGATCAGAATGGTTACAGGTATTTTATAGAAGCAAGTTACTACGAGAAGTATTCACTAACTCCCGCGAGTGTTGTAAAATGTTATGTAGATAAGATTAATTGTACCGGTAGAATTTTCCTCGAGCCTGAGCATCCGGTTTACAAGAGGGGAGAAGTATACGAGTTTGATATTCATTCTGTAAACGATAATGAAAAAGGTAAGGTAGTTAAAGTATCAGATTGTTATGGAAATATCATTGAAGTAAAAGGCTTAATGAATTCAGGTGATAATAATTTACTACCAACCAGAATTAAAGGTACTGTTGATAAGGTTAAAAAAGGAATTCCGGAAATATTAATAAAAGGTACTTAGATAATCTAATAAGATACCGGTTACTGGTTTGACTCATTGCTGTAAAAATTTCAAATCAATCCTTTGACTCTCATTCATTCTTAATATCAACTGCAGGTTTATCCCCTAAATACTTCATGCTAGTTCCAAATAGTAATAGTAACTCCCAAAAAATTAACTCAATAAAAGTGATAGAATACTCCGGATTAAACTGAATTTACTCCGTTCAATACAAAAATATGCTTTAAACAGATCAAGAAATTATCTTAAGAACTCCTTGTAATGCACTCAAAATCACCTCAAAACGACAGATATTTCCGTTGTTTTAATCAGTCAAATTGTTAATAACAGTATGTGAGCATTGAGCAAAGGTACAATTAGCAAGTGAAGCAAGTTATTAACAATTGTTAACAACCCCTGTTAACACATCTTTGAAATTAAATATAAGAAATCACTTGACAAAGGGGTCAAATTATATTAATTTTACAACATCAGGCCAACGATACGGTGAGAATCAGGATTGCAGATAGCAAAAAGGCCGAAAGGAAACTTAACTATTCTGCCAAGTTTTTCGCAGGGTCGATTGAAGTAACCTTAAAAAGTTAACATTTTGATCCGGAAAACATTAACCTGACTGAGTAGAACACATGCAAATGTAGTTCGTAAAAGTAAGTAACAAGTGCTCTATGGAGCATAATGATTACAAGCACCGAAACAATAACCTGAGATTTTATCCCAGTTACGATTGGGGTAGAATAGGAGGGAAATCTCTTGAACAGAGCGGTTTCCCTTCTTGATTTTAAGGTGCTTAAGGGTAAATACCAACTATATATTAAACAAGTTCTTCCTCTGTTCTCAATGCTTTTGCCACTAGTACAACTATTACTAAAAAGATACAACTATTACTAAAAAGATTTCTCTCATAAACCACATAGTTCCTGTTCATTAAGAAAAAATTAAAGCCTTTCAATCAAAGGTCATCTATCCAGGTCTAACCTTCTTTTTTTGAAACCCTAATTTCCTTACAACCAATTTAAATGGTACTGGTTAACTAGTTTATCGCTGCCTAAGCTTAAGCTTATGCAGATATTTTATGTAAATATAAAGCTTAGTATATCTCTTGTCGGTCAATAACAAATAGATGACCTTTTACCTAAATAGTTCATAAAATCCAGTTTCACGTTACTTACGTCTATTCATTTTTTTATACTTTCGGGATACGAAATACCATTAGATGAATCTAATAGACTTACTGAAATTAGAACCCTCGCGAAGTAATATTGATCAGATAATCAATATTGTAACAAGTAATCCCGAATTATTTGACACATTATGGGATATCTACTTACAAAATAAGGATCCGGAGAGCAGGAGAGCTGCTTGGGCGATTGATTTACTTAATGAGCAAGGATATCAGTTCAAGAGGTTTGATCTGAATGAAATTATTAACCTACTACCATCTCTTAAGCACCAGGGTATGAAACGCCATAGTCTCAGGATAATCTTTAGCAAAGAAATTCCTGAAGATCAAATAGGTGTGCTTACAGATATATGTTTCAGATGGTTAGAGTCACCTGCTTCTTCAGTTGCAGTGAAGATGTTTGCAATAAAAATACTAACTAAAGTGGCTGAAAAAGAACCAACTATTAGTAGAGAACTTATTGAAATAATTGAAATCCAGTTAGATGAATCGACTGCCGGATTCAGGAGTATTGGATTAAAAACAATCAGAAAATTAAGTAAGGGCAAAAAAGCAATATAATCAGGGAATTTCTCACAATTTCCTGCTTCAATTTACTATCTGATTATTTGATACTGATATTGTATAAATGAGTAATTCGTCTACTGTACTAATCGAATGTTTACTCTTCAGTATCTGAGCTATCAGTAGGCTCTACAAAACTATCATCGGATTCTTTTTCGTCTTCAATTTCATCAAGGGTTTCTTCTTCATTCAAGCCTTTGGTGTCAATTTTAACCGGTACTTTCACCAGATAACTGGCATCATCGGTATCAACTGTAATTGCATAAAAGAAGTCATCACCTGTAGTCTTTACTTTAATCACATTATTGGAATATCCTAAAGGATATTTCTTCCGGATAGCCTCCAAAACTTCAGGTGATACATTATTATAGCTGACAACCAAGCGTTTACGTTCCATATAGGTCTTTATTTTCAGTTGTGCAATATTAAGACAGATTCGTTCAAACTAAAACCCAAATATGTTAAAAATTCCAAAGATTTATTATTGATTTTTTACTTTTTTTCAAACAAGATTGCTGTTTTGTTCGTAAGATAAATACTAAGTCTGTTTACTTTCGATTCTTCGTCAAAATATGTCGGGTAATCAATACTCTCATCTATCCTATTATGCCCACCAAATTTTTTATTATCAGTACAAAGAACAACTTTATAGGCTCCAGGTTCAGGAACATAGAAAGAATAATTTGGAATACTGTTGAAAGGATGAAAGTTAAATAAAAATATTAAGTCTTTCTTGCTGAATATCAACGTTTTATTAGTTTCATCAACATTTAGTAGTTGAGCAAATTCATGATTTAATATTCCTTTACTTTTGGCTATATGAATCATTGCTTTGTCGAAATCTGACAAAAAATGGTATTTAAGGTTCATATCATCCTTCAGTGACCATTGACGTCTGGCGTAAAAGAAGCTCCAACCATTACCTTCACGGGGAAAATCAATCCACTCAGGATGGCCAAATTCATTCCCCATAAAATTCAAATAAGCTGAACCACCTAACGACAAAGTAATAAGGCGCAAAAGCTTATGAAGAGCAATGCCACGATCTATGATCAAATTATCATCATCAACAGCCATATGCCAATACATATATTTATCCATCAACCAGAAAGCAAGTGTTTTATCACCTACCAATGCCTGATCATGCGATTCAGCATAAGCTACTGTTTTTACTCCGGCTAAACGGTTATTTAATACATGCCATATCTCATCAATATTCCAGTCTTCGTCTTTGTATTCCTTTAGTAATTTGATCCAGAAATCCGGAATACCCATACCCAGTCTATAATCAAATCCAATACCTCCCTCCTGAATATCAAATGTTAAACCGGGCATACCCGTAACATCTTCAGCAATAGTAACTGCGTTAGGTCGTAATTTGTGGATTAAATGGTTAGCCAATTGAAGATATGTAACTGCATCCCATTCAACACCATTCTCAAAATAATCAATCGGACTAGTGATAGGGGAGTTGCCGTGATGAAAATACATCATAGAACCAACACCATCAAATCTGAATCCATCAATCTTAAACTCTTCGATCCAATACCTGATATTAGAAAGCAGAAATCGCACAACTTCAATCTTCCCATAGTCAAATAACAGTGAATCCCACTGTGGGTGTATACCACGTTCACCTGAATGAAAATACTGATGATCTGAACCATCAAACTGATTCAATCCTTCATTAATATTCTTAACCGTGTGAGAATGAACTATATCCATTATAACGGTAATTCCCATCTTATGGGCAGTCTCAATTAGAAACTTCAAATCTTCAGGATCTCCAAAACGGGAGGAGGGGGCATAAAAATTTGAGACATGGTATCCAAAGGAGCCATAATATGGGTGCTCCTGAATTGCCATCACTTGTATGGCGTTGTATCCAACCTCCTTAATCCAAGGCAGGTTATTGATGGCAAACTCCCGGTAAGTACCAATACCTTCTTTTTCCTGAGCCATTCCAATATGGCATTCATAGATAAGTAATTCGGTTTCAGGAGTATGGTTCAAGTAAGCCTTATTCCAGTCATACTCCTTAAACCACAGCTGTCCGGAGTAATTTTTAGTATCTTCATCCTGCAAAACCCTGGTAATATATGCAGGAATTCTAGGCATAAATCCGTTAGCTGCTTCAACCCAAACCTTGATCTTGCTTCCGTGAGTAAAACTATCTTTATATTCTTCATAGGGAAGGAATATTTCCCAAACTCCAAATTCATCTCGTTTTAGAGGGTGAGAGCGGTTATTCCAATTGTTAAAATCACCCACAAGGAAAAGGGCAGAAGCTTCAGGTGCCCATTCCCTATAAAACCATCCGTTTTTATTCTTATCAAAATTGACACCATAATAATGGTAACTGTTGGCAAAATTCTCAATTGAGCCGAAATTACTTTCTATAAAAGTCAAACGCTCATTGAAGCGTCTAATCCTGTGAATAATATTCTCGGTAACCGGAGCTAACCACGGATCTCTTTCAACTATTCCCGGAATATAAGTTTCCATGTACTTAAATTATTGGATGCCAAACAAAACAAAGATAAAAACAGTTCACAAATAAATGAAAATAATATGCATTAATTGATCATTTTAAGAAGAATATTGTGAAGAGTCAAATGTTTATAAAGGGGTTTATAGAGAATGTATAATCAACCACTGCAACTAGTTTTGTATGTAAGCTGTACTAGGAGCGCATAATGACAGAAAATCATGGTGTGGAATAACAAGCAAGAGGGGAATAATGGTGGCTAATCTGACGGCAAAAGAGAAGCTAAATAATCCTATTTAACATAACGCAAATTATAAGCTATAACATAATGCCAAAAAAAGCTGCTCAAATTAATGTGAGCAGCTTCTCTAAATGTGCAGTAAATCAATGCTCTTATAAGTCAGCAATCCTTGCATTAACTTCCTTTAATTTGTCGTACATTGATAAACGTGTGTAAATTTCTTTCAATGCTAATAATGTACTTTTATCTTTTGGATCAAGAACTGTTGCTTTTTCCAAATATGGTAATGAGCTACTAAGAATATCGTCAGCTTGTTTCTTCATTACATCATATTGAGGATCTCCTAATTTGAGTTTATTAGCCTCATTTTGAATCTCAGCAGCTTTATTTACGTATAATGCTCCAAGGTTGTAATTGGCTTCAAAATAGTCAGGATTCAACTCTATTGCCTTTATATATGACTTCTCGGCGTCGTCTTTATTTCCCATCTGGTCATAGATTGTACCTGCTGCATAATGTATTGTAGGATTCGAAGGATCAGTTTTAACAGCCTCTTTAAGGTTGTTCATTGCTAAATCAATCTTCTTTGCACCAAGATATATGTTCGTCTCTGAAATCAATAAATCAAAGTCCTGTGGATTTTTCTTACGTCCATCAGCAATTATTTCAAAGGCTTTTGCTGTATCCTGACTTGCCAGGTAAATACTTGCTAAAGAGCTATAAATCAGCGGTTGAGGATAATTTAATTCAACCAGCTTGTTATAATGTTCAATTGCTTTAGGATAATTCTTAGCATTTTGAGCTGATAATGCAGCATTGAAAATTGCAAGTGTATCGATATTGCCAAATGACTGAGCTACTTTTGAAGCTTTTTCAAAATCACCTAATGCATTATCGTACTTTTCATTCTTGAATGATTCAACACCTTGATTGTAAAGCTGTTCGCTTATTACCAATAAGTTTTGTATCGCTTCTGTGTAATACTCCTTTTTGGTGTCGAGTTCCATCATTTTCTGATATGATTCAAAAGCTTTTGATAGTGCATCAGCATCAAGGCTCTTGTATTCAGGCTTATTACTCATATGGATCTGGAGGTAAATATTTCCCCTGTAAAACCATGTCTTAGGGTCATTCATTGTAGTAGCATCAGTTGTGGTAGGCTCTATGTTCTGTAGTGCCTTATCAAGCTGGCCTTTGCGAAGGAAATTGAAAGCTGTAGTTCTCTGTGACTTTCCTTGTCCGAAAACTGTTACCACTGCAAATAACAGGATAAAGATGACGCTTAATTTTTTCATTTGTTTTTTGTTCTTAGGTTTAACCTCTTTATTATGAGGGCTGCAAATTTATGAAGTTTAAATTTCTATTACAATTATTGAGCCAACTTATTAAGAATCATTATTTCTTGAATCGTTTAAGTGAATCAAGACTATCTTAATATTCACATTCTTAATCTATTATTTGAACTGATTACTCAATCAACATTTACTCATTTTCATCATCATTTTACTTCCTCATCATCGTCTGATTCATCTATTTCCTCAATATCTGATTCCTCATCTTCTTCAAACTGATCAAGTTCTTCATCTTCATCAACCAAAAGTTCCTTATCATCTGAATCATCCACCGGTAATGTATCGAATTCATTATCTATGGTTGGCAAATCGCCTTCCACTGATGAAAGTTCTTCCTGTTCTTCTTCCACTTCAACTTTAGTAACTGCAGCAATCTGATCGTCATCGCGTAAATTAATCAGCCTTACTCCTTGTGTGGCTCTACCCATAACCCTCAGATCAGCAACTCCCAGTCTTATAATTAATCCGGAGCGGTTTATTATCATCAGGTCATCATTATCGGTCACAGAATCAATTGAAATTAATTGACCTGTCTTCTCAGTAATATTGATTGTTTTAATGCCTTTACCACCTCGTTTTGTTATTCGATAATCATCTAATTTGGAGCGTTTTCCATAACCATTTTCTGAAACTACCAAAATGTCATAGTTGTTTTTCTCCATACAAATCATTCCAACGACTTCATCATTAGGTCCACCCAGGGTAACTCCGCGTACCCCTGATGCATTTCTTCCCATTGGTCGTACATCTTTTTCATTGAACCTGATAGCCCGCCCTGACCTTAAAGCCATGATTACTTCATTCTGTCCATTTGTCAAGCGAGCTTCCAATAACTGGTCGTCATCGCGGATGGTTATTGCGTTTATTCCATTCTGACGTGGTCTTGAATAAGCTTCAAGCGATGTCTTTTTAATAATACCTTTCTTAGTGCAAAGAATGATGTTATTATTATTTATATAATCCTCATCCTTAATACTCTTGAGGTTGATAAATGCTCTAACCTTATCATCAGGAGCAATATTAATTAGATTCTGGATGGCCCTGCCTTTTGATTGTTTTGTTCCTTCAGGAATTTCAAATACTCTCATCCAGAACACTTTACCTTTCTCTGTGAAGAAAAGCATATAATTATGCATAGAAGCTACTGTGAGATACTCCAGGAAGTCTTCATCCCTGATATCCGATCCTTTAGCTCCTCGCCCTCCCCTATTCTGTCGCCTGTATTCACTAAGTGGAGTTCTCTTGATATATCCCATGTGCGAGATGGTGATTACCACATCCTCATCTGCAATTGTGTCTTCTATTCTGAAGTCATTAGCGGTATATATAATATCGGTTTTGGGTTCATCACCATAATTTTCCTTAAGTTCAAGGAGCTCTTTCTTAATAATTTCCATTCGCATTGGCTCACTAGCGAGTACCGATTTATAGTAATCGATCATTTTTAACAGTTCCTGGTACTCTTCTCTAATCTTCTCAATTTCAAGACCGGTAAGGCGTTGCAAACGCATATCAAGGATAGCCCTTGCCTGAATTTCGCTTAACTTAAATTGATCAATGAGTCCGTTTCTTGCTTCTTCAGGAGTCTTAGCTGCTCTGATGAGTGCTATTACTGCATCAATGTTATCAAGAGCAATTATCAGACCCTCAAGTATATGTGCTCTCTTCTCTGCTTCTGCCAATTCAAACTTTGTTCTCCGAACGACAACTTCATGTCGGTGTTCAACAAAGTAATGAATTAACTGCTTCAAATTCAACAGCATAGGTCTGCCCTTAACCAGACAGATGTTATTGACACTAAATGATGTTTGAAGCTGTGTATATTGAAACAACTTATTTAGAACAACATTTGTAATCGCCTCTCTTTTAAGCTCATATACAATCCTTAACCCTGATCTGTCAGACTCATCCCTGATATCTGAGATCCCTTCAATTTTCTTATCATTAACCAGGTCGGCGGTTTTCTTAATCATATCAGCCTTATTGACCTGATAAGGGATGGAAGTCACGATAATGGAATCTCGTCCGTGCTGATCCTGTTCAATCTTAGTTTCGGCACGCATTATGATTCGGCCACGACCAGTTTCATAGGCATCCTTAACACCATCGTATCCATAAATTAAGCCACCTGTTGGAAAATCAGGACCCTTTATGAATTTCATGAGCTCAGGGATGGTAATGTCGCGATTATCAATAAAAGCAACTATACCATTAATAACTTCCGATAAATTATGAGGAGGCATATTGGTAGCCATACCTACAGCAATACCTGATGCTCCATTGATTAGCAAATTGGGGATTTTGGCAGGCAGTACTGTCGGTTCCTCTAACGAATCATCAAAATTCAACTGAAAGTCGACGGTATTCTTATTGATATCGGCAAGCATCTCTTCAGCAATTTTTCTGAGGCGTGCCTCAGTATACCTCATAGCTGCCGGGCTATCGCCGTCAATCGAACCAAAGTTACCCTGGCCATCTACCAATGGATATCGTAATGACCAATCCTGGGCCATACGAACCATGGCATCGTATACAGAACTATCACCATGAGGATGATATTTACCAAGCACCTCTCCTACTATTCTGGCACTTTTCTTATATGAACGATTGGATAAAACGCCTAATTCAAGCATTCCAAATAATACCCTGCGATGAACAGGCTTTAACCCGTCTCTCACATCAGGCAATGCTCTCGCCACTATAACCGACATAGAATAGTCGATATAGGCCGATTTCATCTGATTTTCAATATTAACCTTAACAATTTTCTCGCCGTTAGCTTGATTTTCCATTCTTAAGTCTTATTAAGTAAAATGAGCTCCTATAAAGGCGTACGAAGATACGAATTTTTCCGTTAAGGTAATTAGAAATGGTATGTTCATTTACAGATTTATCTATGCTAATATGCCACATTTCAATCTACGGCACCAGATTTGTGCAGTTCATTAATAGCTTTGTTACAGTGTATCAGAAAGATCATAAATGTATATAGAACAAACAACTATTATGTGTTGTATTTTGTTAGAATTGTACAGAATCAAAATATGATTACATTAGCTACAAAGCACTAAATTTGTTGAAAGAAAACAAGGAAAAACATAATGGAAGCAAAGTTCTCACAACGCGTTAAAGACGTACTTGCATATAGCCGTGAAGAATCCCTTCGTTTAGGCAACGATTATATTGGCGTAGAACACCTGATGCTCGGTATGATCCGTGATGGTGACGGCATGGGTATTCAGCTTTTAAATTCGTTGAATGTCAATATTAATCAGTTAAAAAAGACTATCGAAAAAGCAATTGGTCTTTCTGTCAAAAGAGACAAAATGGCAGATAATCTGCCACTAGTCAAGCAAGCTGAGCGTGCACTAAAATTGACTTATCTCGAGGCTAAAGTTTTTGATAGTCACTTTATTGGTACTGAGCATGTTTTATTGGCTATCCTTAAAGATGAAGATAATCTTGTATCCCGTACTCTCCTCAAATATGACGTTGATTATGAGGCTGTCAAAGAAGAGTTGAAATCAATTCTTCATATGGAAGATAATCCATCCAGTCAATCACCACAAGCAGAATTGCCTGGATCTTCAGCTGATGATGATGCTGAAGAAGGAAGAGGTTATGGCTCTGGTGTGCGCCGTCCATCCGACTCTAAATCAAAAACCCCTGTACTCGATAATTTCGGTCGTGATCTTACAAAAGCCGGTGAAGAAGGCAGGCTCGACCCAATCGTAGGTCGTGAAAAGGAGCTCGAAAGAATAGCTCAGATTCTCTCACGAAGGAAAAAGAATAATCCTATACTAATTGGTGAACCGGGTGTTGGTAAGTCAGCCATTGCTGAAGGCCTCGCATTAAGAATCATTGCCAGAAAGGTTTCAAGGGTACTCTTTAATAAGAGAATATTTACTCTCGACCTTGCTTCTTTAGTGGCAGGTACCAAATACCGTGGCCAGTTTGAAGAACGTATGAAAGCCGTCCTCAATGAGCTTGAGAAGAATCGTGATATCATTCTGTTCATTGATGAAATCCATACTATTGTTGGTGCCGGCAACGCTTCAGGGTCGCTTGATGCCTCCAATATGTTTAAACCGGCTCTGGCAAGAGGTGAAATACAATGCATTGGAGCCACTACTCTTGATGAATACCGTCAGTACATCGAAAAAGACGGTGCTCTTGAAAGAAGATTTCAGAAGATTCTTGTTGATCCAACTTCACCTGGTGAAACTATTGAGATCCTCAATAATATTAAAGAAAAGTATGAAGATCATCACCTGGTCAAATATACACCCGATGCCATTAAGGCCTGTGTGATGCTTACTAACAGATATCTGACTGACAGATATTTACCTGATAAAGCTATCGATGCCCTTGACGAAGCTGGTGCCCGGGTTCATATAACCAATATGCAGGTTCCGGCTGAGATTCTTGAACTTGAAAACAGAATTGAAGAAGTTAAGAAACAAAAGAACAAAGCAATTCATAGTCAGAAGTTCGAAGAAGCTGCCAAGTTCCGCGACAATGAGCGTAAATTGCTAATTGAGTTAGAAAATGCTAAACGTCGTTGGGAAGAAGAATCTAAGATCAACCGGGTTCAGGTTGATGAAGAGAACGTTGCTGAAGTTGTGGCCATGATGTCGGGCGTACCTGTGCAAAGAATTGCACAAAATGAGAGTGAACGCCTCCTGACTATGGAAGAAGATCTTGGTGGTGCAGTCATAGGACAGAATGAAGCCATTAAGAAAGTGGTTAAGGCAATCCGTCGTAACAGGGCAGGACTTAAAGATCCCAACAAACCAATTGGATCGTTTATCTTCCTTGGACCTACAGGTGTTGGTAAAACTCATCTGGCTAAAGTGCTTGCTAAATATCTGTTTGATTCTGAAGATGCATTAATCAGAATTGATATGAGTGAGTACATGGAGAAGTTTGCTGTCTCACGCCTGGTTGGAGCTCCTCCGGGATACGTTGGTTATGAAGAAGGTGGACAGCTTACTGAAAAAGTTCGCAGAAAACCGTACTCTATTGTACTTCTTGATGAAATTGAAAAAGCACATCCCGATATTTTCCACATCCTGCTTCAGGTATTAGATGATGGAATCTTAACCGATAGTCTGGGTCGTAAGGTTGATTTTAAGAACACTATTGTGATCATGACTTCAAACATTGGTTCACGTCAATTAAAAGACTTCGGACAGGGTGTTGGTTTTTCAACAAGTGCTAAGATGTCAAGCAGTTCAACTCATGCAGTAGGTGTGATTGAAAATGCACTTAAACGCTCTTTCGCACCTGAATTCCTGAATCGTATTGACGATGTGATTATTTTCGAATCACTCGAACGTGAAGATATCCATAAGATCATTGATATTGAACTCAAGGGGTTATACTCACGTATTCAGGAAATGGGTTATAAGATGGAAGTCACTGAGAAGGCAAAAGACTTTATCGTTGAAAAAGGATGGGATTCACAGTTTGGTGCCCGACCACTGAAGAGAGCAATTCAAAAATATATTGAAGATGCTCTTGCTGAAGAGATAATCAAATCAAAGATCAGTGAGGGAGATGTGATTGTAATTGATCACGAAGATGTTAATCCCGAGTTGAAAATTTCAATTAATACTCAAGCCCCTGAAGAAATAACTAGGGAAGGTTAATTGATTAATCCCATGATTTTATAGAGGCTGTCTTAGATGGACGGCCTCTTTTTTTTTGTCTTAATTGAAAATTAAAGAATAATGAAAAGGATACGGTCCTTCTGATACAGCGCAATTTTTTTACTCTGTTTCAATGATTGATCTTGAGAGTTCGTCTAACTTCATTCCATCATAATCACCTGAACTCATCATGAGGAAATTAGTCTCAGGTTTAGCATAACCAAGGAGGAACTGAGTCATCTCATTTTTATCATTGAAAACCTTTATGTCTTCCCTGCCAAAGGAATTGGTTACTTCTTTTTGATCAAAGTAAGGTAACCTTTTTAACTCCAGCGCATGTTTACTATAATATACCACTGCTACATCAGCCAAATCCATACATCCTTTGTATTCTTTTAAGAAACTGGTGTTCAGACTACTAAATGTGTGTAATTCCATGCATGCTACAAGATGTCTTTCAGGAAACTGATTTTTAACTGCCTCAATTGTTGCTTTAAGTTTTGATGGACTGTGAGCGAAATCCTTATAAACATTAATCTTTTCATTAGAGTGAATCAACTCCAACCGCTTTGATGCACCTTTGAATTTACTTATAGAAGTATAAAATTCAGAAGCACAAACACCTATTGTTTCCAGAACTTTTCGTGCTCCTTCCATATTAAGCATATTATGTCGGCCAAAAACCTGCATCGCATAAACTTTGTCACCTACCATTACTTCACTTATCCCATTTCTAATTTTATAATCTGGCAGTCCATAGGATATTTTAATGTATTTCCCATACAGGTTTTTGATCAGTTTTTTAACGTGAGGGTCATCATTGCAATAAATCAGTTTTCCGTCCTCAGGTATCATTTCAGCAAATATTCTAAATTGATCCATGTAATTTTCAAAGGTTGGAAATACATTGATATGATCCCATGCAATACCACTAATCAAACCAATATGAGGCCTGTAAAGGTGGAATTTTGGTCTTCTGTCTATGGGAGAAGTCAAATATTCATCACCCTCAAAAACCATGTATTTGGCTTGATTACTTAGACGTACCATAACATCAAATCCTTCAAGCTGAGCACCTACCATGAAATCCGTATCAATACCCAGATCTTTCATCACATGAAGGATCATTGCAGTAATAGTAGTCTTTCCGTGACTTCCTCCTATAACAATCCTTGTCTTTTCTTTCGACTGCTCATACAAATATTCAGGATATGAGTAAATCCTGATTCCGGTTTCTCTGGCCTTTGCAAGTTCAGGATTATCTTCTTTAGCATGCATTCCGAGTATCACTGCATCAAGATCGTCAGTGATTTTATCAGGAAACCATCCCACCTGTTCAGGTAAAATTCCGGCGTTTTTTAATCTTGACAAAGCAGGTTCGAATATCTCATCGTCCGAACCGGTAACAGTATATCCTTTTCTCGATAGTGCAATTGCAAGGTTGTGCATTGCGCTACCACCTATTGCAATAAAATGTACTCTCATATGCATGTATTTACAGGATGCTAATTTACGACTTTCAACTGACAAGGTGCCGTAATACTTAAGGAATACAACAAATAGGTATCTTTGTAGTTAGATTATACTATTATGGAAGATAACAGGAAAAGAGCATACGAGCTAAATGAACAGCTTGAAGGACAATCGGCGGAATCAATCATAGACTTTATGTTTCACTCCTTTGAAGGCAAGACAGGGTTCTCAACAAGCCTCGGGGTTGAGGACCAGGTCATTCTGCATATGCTTAACTCAATTGACAAACAAGCTTATGTATTTACACTCGATACAGGCCGGCTTTTTCCTGAAACTTATGACCTTCTCGACAAGAATCTGAAAAGGTACGATATCCGAATCTCAGTGTTCTATCCTGATACTCAAAAAGTTCAGGATATGGTCAACCAAAAAGGGATAAATCTTTTTTATGAAAGTATTGAAAACCGGCAGTTATGCTGTCACATACGTAAAGTAGAACCTTTGGGAAGGGCTTTTGCAGGATTGAGTGCTTGGGTTACGGGATTGAGGAGAGGACAATCGATGACACGAAAGGATTACAAGACAATTGAATGGGATGAAAAAAATGGATTAATAAAAGTAAATCCTCTTATCGACTGGTCAGAAAAGCAAGTATGGGATTACGTTCATGAGAATAAAGTTCCCTATAACAGCCTGCATGATAAAGGATTTCCAAGTATTGGTTGTCAACCCTGTACCAGAGCAATTCTGCCCGGTGAAGATATTAGAGCCGGTCGCTGGTGGTGGGAAAATCCTGAAACTCGTGAGTGCGGTCTGCACAAAAAGTAATTCTAATCAAATCTTATTGCCTTTATTGGACTGATATACTTAATTACCATTGAAGGAATAAGCATCATCAGTAAGCAGATTAACACTGTCACTATGTTAATCAGCAGAATATGCCATGCATTTATGGCAACGGGTACTTGTGAGAGGAAATATGAGTCGGGTGGTAAAGGTATTACACCAAGTGTTTTTTGTATCCAAATAAGAGTCAGTGAAAGGATATTTCCCCAAAGCAATCCATAAAATATAATATAAACCGATGTCATTAAGAATATCTTTCTTATACTGTTTACACTGGCTCCCATTGCCTTAAGTATTCCTATATCTCTCGTATGCTCAAGAATTAGTATAAGTAATGTCGAAATAATGGTGATCCCGGCCACCAAGGTCATCAAGATTAAAATTATTAGGACATTAAGGTCTTGAATCTCAATCCAATCAAAAATCTGTGGATATAATTGTTTTATCGTTTGAGTATTCAAATCAAAACCTATTACTGCATAAATGGCTTCGGAAATCTCATCCAGCTTATTGAAATCACTAATCATTATCTCATAACCCGAAACTTCGCCTTGTGTCCAGTTATTCAAACGCTTGATGTGTCGGATATCGCCTAAAATGTATGTTTCATCAAACTCTGTTAATCCGGTTTCGTAGATACCTGAAATCGTAAATTTCCTTCCCCTGGTATTATTATCAATGATAAAGTACATGCGCACCTCCTGGTTGATCTTGAGATTCAAGAGGTTGGCTACTTTATTCGAAATTAAAATTTCATTGGATGCTGTAGTATCATTTAGTTTTGGTGCTTTCCCCTCAATAATTTTCTCATTGAAAAACGACCAGTCAAACTCATTATCTACTCCCTTCAAAACAACTCCATATATTTCATCATCTGTTTTTATCAATCCGGCTTTTAAGGCGAAGGAATTTAGATGAACAACGCCTCTAATTGCTTTGACTTCATTGAGTGATTGACTGTCAATGATTATTGGAGTTGCTTCGTATGAGTTATTTGAATCGAAATGTGATATTTGAATATGGGAACCGAAGCCGACTACTTTGTTGCTAATCTCTTTTTGAAAACCTGTCAGAACAGCAACAGAAATGATCATCACGGCAATACCAAGTGCTATACCGGCAATAGAAACTTTAATGATAGGTCTGGAGAAAGAATCACCCTTTCTTTTGCGAATACGTTTACTTATGAAATATTCGAAGTTCAAGCTCGTTCAATTTTGGCAAAGTTAAGAATAACGATTAGATTTGTGGTTTATCAAACAGGAATAACACTTGGTATGCGCCCCGTACTCTTCTGCTCACTTATTTCACTCATTCTGCTATCGTCCTGCTTCCAGTCGCGCAAGCTAATTAAAGAAGATTTAGCAACTACCAGAACTTTTACAGGTTCAGAAGTTCAGTCAATTACTGAGGTGAACGATTCATTGGATGTATATTCATCAGTAGCTGCATATAATGCTAATGATGATCATTCCAGAGATACAAAAAGAAACAGGGAGTCGAGGATAAAGACAGGGGCTGAAAGAACAGGAAGATATTTCGGGAGGTTACGGCAGCATCAGAAAAGAGTTGCAGTTGTAGCTAATCACACTTCAATGATTGGCAATGTTCACTTGGTTGACAGTATGCTGAATTCAGGTATCAACCTGATAAAGATTTTTACACCTGAGCATGGTTTCAGAGGATTTGCCGGTGCAGGTGAAGAATTGAACAATGAAACTGACCCTCGTACAGGCTTACCAATCATTTCCCTCTATGGGAAACAGAAAAAACCGTTACCAACAGATTTGGCTGATGTTGACATTGTGGTATTTGACATGCAGGATGTAGGTGTGCGATTTTACACATATATATCCACAATGAGCCTGGTGATGGAGGCATGCGCTGAAAACAACATCCCATTTTTAATACTCGACAGGCCAAATCCTAACGGTTTTTATGTTGACGGTCCCGTACTTGAGACAACTCATAGTTCATTTGTAGGGATGCACCCGGTTCCAATAGTTCATGGAATGACTATGGCTGAGTATGCACGAATGGTGAATGAAGAAGGATGGCTAAAAGGCGGTATAAAATGTGATCTCGATTGGGTTCCATGCTCAGGATATACTCATTCGCGACTCTATGAACTTCCGGTAAAACCTTCTCCCAACCTGCCTGATATGACATCAGTGATCCTCTACCCTACTACGTGTTTATTCGAAGGTACTAAAGCCAGTGTCGGCAGAGGTACTGATTACCCATTCAGATATATCGGATATCCTGCACTTATTGGAGGTAAAATTTCGTTCACTCCTGTGAGTCGTCCTGGAGCAACTAACCCTCCTTATAAAAATCAGGTGTGTTATGGTTTTGACTTTAGTAAATATGCAGAATCCATTCGTGAAAAACCCGGTATCAGACTTAGTTGGATAATTAATATGTATAAGGCTGATACTACCGGAAGCTCATTCTTTACTTCTTTTTTTACAAATCTTGCCGGCACTGATAAACTCCAAAAACAAATTGAAGCCGGTATGGATGAGCATTCTATCAGAGAGTCATGGCAAAAACCTTTACAAGAGTTTCTGAAGAAAAGGGATAAGTATCTGATTTACAAAGATTTTTGAGAATTACGTATTGTACATTTTATCGAAAGAATGGGATAATTGTACAAAATATGGATTAGATGAAGAATATATTAGCAGAGGGTTAGGTGACGGTTGGCAGAGGGTTGGGTGACGGTTAGGGTCACCCAACCCTCTGCCAACCGTCTGTCAACCCTCTCCCAACTAAGTCGCAATATCATCAAAGAAAAAGCATCCGTGATGAATCACGGATGCTTTTTCTTTAATTAACAGATTTATATTGCTAAATAATATCAAGCTGTCTTAATCGTATGTGGATATACTTTCAGTGCTTCCTCCAGACACCGTACTGCATTACGAAGATCATCCAGTTTAAGTACATAAGCTATTCGTGCTTCATTTTTACCTAACCCCTGAGTTGCATAGAAACCTGAAGCCGGAGCCAGCATTACAGTTTGCATATTATAATTGAACTCTTCAAGAAGCCACTGGCAGAAATGGTCAGCATCTTCAACCGGCAAACTAATGACTGAATAGAAAGCTCCTTTAGGCATCGGTGCATATACTCCCGGTATTTGATTAAGTGCTTCAATAACAAAATTACGCCGGGCAATATATTCGTCATAAACTTCCTTGAAATATTCAACCGGAGTATCCAGAGATGCTTCACCAATGACCTGTCCAAGTGATGGCGGGCTCAAACGTGACTGAGCATATTTAAGGGCAGCACCAATGATTTGCTTATTTTTTGATACTAAGGCACCTATACGAACACCGCATTCACTATAACGCTTGGAAACTGAATCTAACAATACGGCATGTTGCTCTAATCCTTCGAGTTGCATAACACTAAAGTGCTCTATGCCATCATAACAAAACTCGCGGTAAACCTCATCGGCAAAGAGGAAAAGGTTGTATTTAAGAACGATTTCCCTAAGAGCGAGTAATTCTTCCTTGCTGTAAAGGTAACCTGTAGGGTTATTAGGATTACACACCATAATAGCCTTAGTATTGGGTGTGATTGACTTTTCAAATTCGCTAATAGCCGGTAGAGCGAAGCCGGATTTGATATCCGAGTTGATAGGTATGATGTTAACCCCTGCATCTAGTGCAAAAGCGTTGTAATTTGTATAAAAAGGTTGCGGAATGATTACTTCGTCACCCGGATTTAAACAAACTTTTAAGGCAAAGGAGATAGCTTCTGAACCACCAGTAGTAATGATAATATCATTACAATCAACATTTATCCCTATTCTGTTATAGTATTCAGCAAGTTTGCGACGGTAACTTTCATTTCCGGCCGAATGACTATATTCAATAACATTTTGTTTGTAATTCCTGACTGCATTTAAGGCAACTTCAGGTGTTGGAATATCGGGTTGACCGATGTTCAGATGATAAACTTTAATCCCTTTCTTCTTAGCTGCTTCAGCAAAGGGAACTAACTTACGAATTGGTGATGCGGGCATTTTTGTACCGCGTTCTGAGATCTGGGGCATTACAGTAAATTTTAATATTGTTGGGCAAAATTAGGACTTATTCCTTGTTAAAGAAAATATTTAACCTGATAAAATTCAGCTATAACCTTTCATCAATCAACACCAAAAAAAAAGCTGCCCGATTGAACGGACAGCTTAATGCATTTTTTCGAAAATTTAAAATTACTTAGCGGTTGGGGCTGCACCGGAGCTAAGACTCTTCTCAGGAACAGTGTTTTCTTCTGCTTTCTTAACAACATTACCTGTGATTTTCAAAACCACCGGTGAAGTCTTTGCATTTGACATAACTGTGATAGTCTTGTTAATTGCACCTAACCTTCCGGTATCATACTTAACCTTAATTACTTCTTTCTTACCCGGGAGAATAGGTTCACGAGGCCAGCTTGGAACAGTACAACCACACGATGACCTTACACTTGAAAGGATAAGAGGCTCTTTACCTGTATTGGTAAATTCGAATTCGCAATTTCCATCCCCACCAACGAAGATAGTTCCGTAATCGTGAGTTGTTTTTGAAAATGAGATATCTGCTGCATTTGGATTGTCAACAGCAACTTCAGGTTTAGCAGCATTGGCCTTAGTTGCTGCTTCCTGTGCAAATACAAAGGTCATTGAAAACAAAAGAAATGCAAGTAATGTGATCGATTTTTTCATTTTTGTATAATTTTAAATTTTACCGTAATTGCACATAATTATTGTTAGGAACAAAATTAATGTCATTTTTGCTTTTGCAAAAGAAAAAAAACTTACTTTTTTGTATCATCAACATTCATACCAAAGTATTTATCAGAACAGTATATTACAATAAATATCCTTTCTTATCTTTGTCAATCATAGTTAATTAACACAACAGATGAAAAGTAATCTCATTTTCACATTATTGATCGCATCAATACTATTCATGCTTTCATCCTGCAAATCAAGTAAGCCGACCGCACTTACAACAAGTAATCCTGCTTTGGCGAATGCACCGGTCATTATTTACAAAACAAAGGCTGATTACTTCCTGCATGTACCTGTTAACATGACACAGGACAGAAAAAGTCTCAGCTCATACCCTGCTCCAGGTGACGTCTTTTATGCAGGTGACCTTGCTTTGCCGGTTCAACTGGAAGACGGTTATTTACTTGACAGAAGAGGTATCAATGAACTCTCAGCATTCACCAAATGGACATACTATGAGTACAGCAGATTACCAAATACCCCATCTCAGGCTGAAATCATGAATATGTTGCATGATACTGATCCCTTTACTGAAATTTATTTTTGTGGAAAAAGAGGCGATTTTAATAACCTCGTTGAGGACCTAAATAAAATAATCAAAAAAGGTAAGCTGTCTAACTTTCAGAGAGTCAAGTAAATATCAAGTTATCTGTATATTTGAATTTTAAGCTTATTTTAATTCTAATCCGAGTATCTTTGTTCACTCGTTTTGATGCCAAGACCAGATGAATGGTTTTTCTCTTTAAGACTCATTCATTTTTAAATTTGTTACTAAATAATCGAACATTGAATTCAGAACAAAAGACAATAACGCAACTTGACGGAAAAACATTGTATTATAGTTTTTTAGCAGGTGCACAAAAGATCTTTGAAAATCAGGTACAGATAAATAAAATCAATGTATTTCCTGTGGCTGATGCTGATACCGGCACTAATCTGGCCTCTACAATGAGGTCAATCGTTGATACACCAATCCCTACTTCCGACCTTAGAGTTACAGCCGCTGCTCTTGCAGATGCAGCACTTACAGGTGCCCGTGGTAATTCAGGCATTATATTCGCTCAATTTGTCTATGGATTTAGCAATGAACTCCAGAAACATGAAATGATCAGTGTAGAGACCTTCGCCGAATCAATTCGGCAGGCAGTAACCTATGCTTATGAGGCTATTGCTAATCCCATTGAAGGTACAATGATTACTGTTATTCGTGAATGGGCTGAATTTGTCTACATCCTAAAAGACACAATTAAGGACTTCATTGAACTGCTTGCTCTTGCTTATCAAAAAGCGGTTGAATCGCTCAACGCCACTACTGAGAAGCTTGAAATTCTTGCCAAGTCAAAGGTAGTCGATGCAGGCGCTAAGGGATTCGTTGTATTTCTTCAGGGAATTGTTGAATTTGTGAAGACAGGTGAGCTCAAGAAAATGATCACCGGAAGGAATACTATTGTATTGGCTGATTCAGAAGTGGTATCACATGATGTAATAACCTTCAGATATTGTACTGAAGCAATGCTTTCAGTCGACGAAAAGAAAAAGACCGATCTTACAACTGTTCGTACTTCTATTGCTCATATGGGCGATTCAATGGTAGTTGCCGGTTCATCGAAGAAAATGAGGGTCCATATACATACTGATCACCCGTCAAAAGTAATGAAGGTCCTTCATAAATTCGGGAATATAACGTTCCAGAAAGTGGATGATATGGTGATGCAAAACGATATAGCATCATCCACAGGTCTTGATATTGCATTAGTGACCGACTCTACATGCGACCTGCCACAGAATTTGATTGAAAAGTATAAAATTCAGGTAGTACCATTGAGTGTACATTTTGGTGATACGTATTTCCTTGACAGGATGACCATTTTACCTTCACAGTTTTATAAGATGCTTGATACTGAAGGTATCTACCCAAGTACTGCCCAACCACCATACAAAGAATTCTTTAATCGGTATTCTTTTCTCTCAACTCATTATAAATCAATCATTGGTATCCATATAAGCGGTGCCATGAGCGGTACTTTCTCAAATAGTACTAAAGCTGCACATACAGTTTCAGAACACACAGGTAAGGACATCAATATCTTTAATTCAAAGAGATTATCCAGTGGATTAGGATTAGTTGTGCTTAGAGCTGCAATGGAAATGGAGAAAGGAATGTCAAAAAAAGAACTGCTTACCAATATTCCACAATGGTCGTTGAATACAAAGATGTTTGTATCTTCAAAGACAATTAAGTATATGGTCAAGAGCGGGAGACTGAGTTATGCAAAAGGATTATTAGGCTCACTGCTTAACATTAAACCTGTTGTAACAGTCAATGACGAAGGCCGCACTGAGACCTTTGGCAAACCGTTTACCGAAAAAGCAAGCTGCAAGCTCATCCTTGAAAGTATAAGAAAAACGAGCTTGAAGAGGAAAATCTGGGGTTATGCGATATCGCATGCACGGAATATATCTACAGCGAACTGGTACAAAACAGAGATGAAGCAACTTACAGGAATGGACCCTCTCTTTATAAACGATGCATCACCTGTATTGGGTGTAAATGCAGGACCCGGGGTAGTCGCAATTTCAGTAATGTATGAAGATTAAAGTAAAAAGAGGCGGTTTTCACCGCCTCTTTTTGTATTTAATATATCCCAAACATTTTATTTCTCAATTCTGATTCTTGCATCTACTGCAATAACACCCTTACTATTTCCGAGCAAAGGATTTATATCCATCTCAGCAATTTCAGGAGCAGCAACGCATAATGCTGAAAGTCGGACTATTGAATCAACAAAGGCACCAATATTCACACCTTCTTGTCCACGTATACCTTCGATAATCTTGTATGACTTTAATGATTTGATCATTTCTAACGCTTCTACCGAAGAAACAGGAGCAAGAGAAGCCTGTACATCTTTAAGAACTTCAATGAAGATACCACCCAATCCACACAGGATCATATGGCCGAATACTCCTTCCTTTTTAGCACCGGCGAAGATCTGATTTCCGGATAGCATCGGCTGCATGAGAATAGCTGTAGTATCCATTATCTTAATCATCCTATTAAATTCTTCAACAACTGTCGCTTCATCCTTGACATTAAGAACAACCCCGCCAACATCTGATTTATGGACAGGACCTACAACTTTCATTACTAACGGGAAACCAAGTCGTTTTGCAGCACTTAGAGCTTCCTCCGATGAATTCACTATTGCTTCACCTGCACGGGGAATACCGGCAGCATCAAGAAGAATTTGAACCTTATCGGGTGAAAGATATCCATTTTCTGAATTGTCAATTATCTGCCTTATGGTGGCCGTATCAGTTGATGGCAGTACTTCCTCTCTGGCAGGTTTGTTTGTATTGTAGATTCTTCCTAAGGCATTACCAAAAACCACTTCGTCAGGAAAGTTAATCCTTCCCTTATTAATAAAGTGTTGAATCTCATCTTTAACATTTATGATAGATGGAAGTATAGGGAAGATAGGTTTATGACTCGTTTTCATTTTTTCGTGCAAGAGGTCGTAAACATCCCAATTCTCGAATAAACCCGGACTGCCGAAGATTACGGCCATCCCGTCAATATTGTCAAATTTCTTATCACAATATTCAATAATCTCGCCCAATTGCTCGGCTGTTCCTGTTGCAAGGAAATCTATCGGGTTTGCAACTGATGATCCAGGATAAAGCTTTGACAACAATTCAGGACTACTCAGATGAGGAATTTCAAAACCATTATTTGATAATGCATCTGTAAGCATTACTGCAGGTCCGCCGGCATGAGTAATAATAGCAATTCTCTTTCCCTCAAGTCGTTTATGCATAAAGATAGCAGCTACTGTTACCAACTCCTCGCGTCCGTAGCACCTGACAATCCCGGCTTTTCTGAAAAGAGCATCAACTGCAGTATCACTACTAGCCAGAGCCCCGGTATGAGAAGAAGCTGCCCGGCTACCTGCTGATGAACTTCCTGATTTTATCGCTGCAATAAAACACCCTTTGTTAATCAATGAAGAGGCATGCTTCAGTAGCAACTGTGGTTTTGTGATACTTTCGACATACAGAAGTTTAACCTTTGAACTAGTGGCAGGATCGTAAGTCTCGTCCAAATATTGCAGCACATCTTCTACTCCCATTTGGGCACTATTTCCTACCGAATAGACACTGCTAAACGATAATCCGTTCGACATACCTGATTCCATAATAAATACTGCAGTAGCACCCGAGCCTGAAATGAAATCAACACCCTGAGGTTCCATCCTTGGAATAGGTAAACTAAAAACAGACGTATGATTATGGTTCATCATTCCAATGCAGTTAGGTCCGATAAGGCATCCTCCTACACTGTTAATGGTATCAACTATTTGCTTTTCAAGGAGTGCTCCCTCTTCACTTTCTTCATGAAATCCAGCTGAGAATATAATGAATGCCCTTGTTTTCTTAGTATGAGCAAGAATTTCAACCGTTGCAGGACAATATTTGGCAGCAATTGCTAAGATGGCCAAATCTACATCAGGCAATTGTGACGGGTCTTGGTAACATCTAATGCCCTGTACCTCTGTTTCTTTTGGATTGGTTACATAAATTTGTCCCTGGAACTTATGGTCAATAAGATTCTTAAGTACTTTGCCTCCCGGCTTTGTAACATCATTTGAACCTCCGATAACAACAATGCTTTTTGGGTTTATTAACTGTTGATTGATCATGATTATGTGGTAGTTAGATAAAATTCTGCATACGTAATATGTCAGGCGAAGGTATAAAATTTTCAATTGTCCCTCACCCCATATTATGGGTAAAAGTCCACCAATCGCCTGTCATAACTCTAAAAGAGAGATAGAAAGGAATTGTCATTAAAGATTCGAAATTCAGAATTTTGTGATTCAGTATCAATGTCGGTATTAATCCCGATATTAATGATAGATCAGCTTATCGCCGGTTGCTTTGATCACTTCTTCTTTCCATGAATCAGGATAACCGGGATGTAAAGGAGGCTGAGGATAACCATATGGGTTTCGTAAAAACTTTCCATCCTTTTCTTGCTTCACATTGCCATCCATGTATTTGACTAATAAGAATCTGTCAAGCTCTTTCCATCTTTCGACGGTAGTATTGGCTGCCTTATGTGAAAATTCAGTGATATAGTCCCTTGCCATTTGAGGGCTGGTTTTATACATAGCAAGTGCTTCCTGATCAACTCTTTTAATATCAGCGGCAAATCCATTCTCCAATTCCTGTTGTGCTTTTGCAATATCAGGCATTACACGATCGTAAAACAGATATTTGAATTGAGCAACCCTGTTGAAGATCCAAAAGGCAGCATCATCAGAATAAGTGAGCATATCCCCATTGCCTTCGGCAAAAGTATGGGGTACAGAGGTAATCCCACAATAGAATGGAACATAGACAGTTGACCCTGCATCATCAACACCAAACCAGTTGATTCCACCAATGTGATCAGGCATCCAACTGCGCATTTGGGCTATGAATGAGAACCCTGTTTGCTGTGTTACAGTTACTCTTTCATTTAGATATTCTACTCCATTGTATTTCCATGTTAGTGGTCTCCAGCGGTAAGGAGAGTGAAATGGTCCTGCTCCAATATCCTGTGACATATCTAAATCGGTTCCTTGCAGATAATCACGTTTAAACTGCATTAAATCCTGTGGTGACAGTTTGCGGTCAGGCTTAATGAATAAGGGCATTCTTTCCCTGGTTATATCACCTTTGGCATAATCATAATATTTGGCCATTTCCTGATTAACATCTTTGAATGCTGACCATACTCTTATCTCACAAAAACGTACATTATCAAATGTCAGCGGAGCATAAACATCACTAAAACTGAATGAAGTATCATCATCTGTAAACCATCCGTTTTGGCGAGCAAAGCTGATTACATCATGCGAATAGATAAAATCAATATCAGGTTGGTTTATTAGTTTTAGATTCTTACTACTGATAGAATTCTTCTTATTCTCAGGTCTGAAAATGTTAATACGAGCCTGATTTGCATGTGCTGATATATATCCATCAGGAATTCTAACAGCTACCCATACTGCTCCTTTATTTGCATTAACTGGTAATTTGGTCTTTTTATCGGTTACCATTTTGGTTCCCTTACCAATTATTTCCATGATCCAGACTTCATTAGGATCACCAATAGAGAAGGACTCGCCACTGCTTGCATATCCATATTTCTCAACCAAATCAGCTATAACAGCAATAGCTTCACGGGCAGTTCCGGCACGCTGGAGTGCAAGAAACATTAAACTGCCATAATCAACTATGGCAGTGGAATCTTCAAGACCTTCCCTACCCCCAAAAGTTGTTTCACCTATTGCAACCTGGTGCTCATTCATAAAACCTGTAACCTGATATGTATGAGGCACTTGTGGTATCCTGCCTAATGGTTTTGCTGTACCGCGGTCATACAATGTAACCATCGAACCTTCAGGCCAATCAGTTGCAGGACGCCAATACAATTCACCATAACGAATGTGCGAATCAGCAGCATAAGATATCATGGTACTTCCATCAACCGAAGCACCTTTGGTTACGAGGTAGTTAGTACATGCATCCGCATTGTAGGTAATGGCAAGCAAAATTGTGATTATCAGTGCATTAAAGTATGTCTTCATTCTTCTTCTTTTATTTTGCTAAATTAGTAATTACTTGAAATCCTTCATTATACTTAAAGTATTAACCTAACTTTTATGTGTTCTTAATACAGAGCCACTATTATTTTCCATTTAATGAACCTCTTCGCATAGCAGTAGCTCAATGACAGCCTTATTTTTCTCTTCAATTCGTTGCAGGCCATCATTGGGTTTTATCAACCTGATTTTTAGAATAGCCCTGTCATGATATTTTATTGTCAGCTTTGAAACAATTATATCGTGAATTCGCAAATAATCTTTCAAGCTGATCAATGATATCTACCGGATTAGTTAGAGGCATGCCTGCGACAAAAGGTTTATAGCCTAATAACTCTGATTTCTTATTCTTCTTTAGTTTTGGGAGCTTGGTTCTGTTTGTAGTTTCGATATGCCTTCCATTCGAATCTACTATTATAATCTTTGGTAAGAAAGCTCCTTTACGACCGATAAACCTATCCATTGTTTCGACTGCTGCATCAAACTCCTCGCGTGAAGCACGGCCCAAGGCCTCATAATTTGCAAGTTTCCTGTCATCCCAAGTACTCACTGTTGCATAACTTGGTGAGATATGATCTTCAATGCTAACGCTTGTGTTGAGAGTATCGTGACCTGAAGGCATTAATATTACTTTGCCTCCGCCACCTTCAACATTAGCTGCATAAACAGGTTTAGTTACTCCTGAAATCCAGCCTTGCAATGCTTTCATATATATCTTACCAATCTGTACAGGTGTGATGAAATGCACAATCCCTTTCTCTTTATGGCATTGTAGCAAGTAATATGGATGAACACCAACCCATAACATACGCCTGAAAGTTTCTGCAAGTGTTTTGTAATAGTCATTTACATGATTGAGTAAAACAGTCTGGTTGCGTATGGTGAATCCATGCTTCCTGATCTTCTTGACTGCCTCGGCGAATTCAGCAGTAATTTCCTGATAGTGATTAACATGGGTCATAAAATATACATACTTCTCTATACCCTGATTATATTTATTGGCTGATTTCTCAATCAGAGACAGTACTTTATCGGTAATTGCCATTGGTAGCACGACAGGTACTCGTGTTGCAATTCTTATCACCCTCAAGTGTTTAATTCTGCTTAATTCTTCCAGCACATATTGCAAACGCTTTTCACTAATCATCAGTGCATCACCCCCGGTTACAAGAACTTCGTCAATGTTCTCATTTATTGAAATGTAGAAAAGACCTTTATTGATCTCCCTTAAATTCACATCAGCATTAGTATCTAGTGACTTAGCTCGTTGACAGTGAACACAGTATGATGCACAACTTGTGTTTTCGGCGACGAATAAAGCCACTCTGTTTGGATATCGTTGATAGGCAGCACCATAGCTTCTTGAATCTTCTTCCATTGCACCTTCCTTCCCTGTGTTCTGAAAAAGCAGATTTGCAGGGGTTGGTACACTTTGCCAAAATATTGGATCTAGCCTGTCTTCCGATTTTTCTCCTTCCTGCATTACTGGATTGAATGGATCTTCATTCATTAATGAAGCATAATAGGGTGTAATTCGCATCGGTTCTTTACCCTGAAATCGCAATTCATCAATGGTCCTTTGAATTTCCTGCTTCTGGTAATCTGATAGTTTGACCACTTTGCTCAGTTGTTCAACTGTACGAATTGAATTCTTAAGCTGCCAGAGTGGATTATACCATTGTTCTCTGGTTACGTCTTTCCAAAGCTCAATAGTATTGTATACCCTTTGCCGGTAATAAAATGATTCTTTGTAATTCATATAATTATGTCCTTTCCAAATAACCGGATACAGTGATTAGGTCACAAGTGAGTTAAAAATGAGTAGTATCCGTATTACTCACAGTATGAAGTGCTAAATGTCAGCACTTTGTTAGGTTGGTAAACAAAAGTAAACTTTTTTGGCAATAATTCTTATAATCAACTGTAAAAACCGTTCTTTTTAGATCGTCATCCACTTCTAACCTTATGATTATTAATGCTATCCTCTTTTCACACTCTACCATTTCAGCAATCCGGTTTTTTAAAGTAATAAATTGTGCTACCTTTGAATGTTGTGAATTACGGTAGGACTATGGAATGATAGAAATTTGGTACTATAGAACTCAAGAAATCCCCGGAACAGTAGAGCAACGAAGAATTAAACAAGAAATAAAGATCGATTAGAAATCATGTCTAAATTATTTGAACCTCTGAAAATTAAGGATGTAACCTTTAGAAACAGGATTGTAATGTCGCCAATGTGTCAATATTCGGCTGAAAACGGATATGCTAATGATTGGCATCTTGTACATATTGGAAGCAGAGCCGTTGGAGGTGCTGCCCTTACTATTGTTGAAGCAACTGCGGTAAGTCCTGAAGGGCGTATCTCACCTAATGATGTTGGATTATGGGAAGATAATCATGTTGCCCCTCTAAAGCGGATAGTTGATTTCGTTCATTCAACGGGTTGTATTGCAGGCATTCAATTAGCTCATGCCGGACGAAAAGCTTCACATAGTGCCCCATGGCATGGTGGTTTACAATTAAAAGGAAATGTAGATGGATGGAAAACTGTAGCTCCCTCCGGTATTCCTTATCATGAAAATGAGGAAGCTCCTCTTGAAATTGATGAGGAAGGTATTAGCAAAGTTATATCCGATTTCACGGCAGCAACTGTCAGAGCAGTAAGTGCCGGATTCAGGGTACTTGAAATTCATGCTGCACATGGCTATCTGATTCACGAATTCTTGTCTCCTCTTACAAACCAACGTAAAGACAAATATGGTGGCTCTTTTGAAAACAGGATACGCTTATTAAAAGAAATTATTGATGCTGTAAAGAGTGTGTGGCCTAAAAATTTGCCACTGTTTGTCAGATTATCTGCAACTGACTGGTATGAAAAAGGATGGGATTTGCAGCAAACTGTAAAATTGGCAGGTATACTTAAGAGGCAGGGTGTTGATCTCATTGATACTTCTTCAGGTGGTAATATAGCTGCACAGAAAATACAAACGAGGCCAGGTTATCAGGTTCCGTATGCTGAAGAGATCCGAAAAACGGGTATCCTGACAGGTGCGGTAGGACTAATTACTTCAGCGTTACAGGCCGAAGAAGTATTGCAACAGGATAAAGCTGATATGATCTTCGTAGCCAGAGAATTACTCAGAAATCCTTACTTCCCGTTATTGGCTGCTAAGGAACTAAATGTTGAAATAAGCTGGCCGGATCAATACTTAAGAGCCAAATAATGGTGATTTATAAAAGGTAAGGTAAAAGTCAAGATTAGCTTACCTTTTGTTATTTACTCCGCTACCAAATAGAGCAAAATCGTATCTCACAGGATCGTTAGGATCGAAAGCTCTTAGGTTTTCAGTTAATTCAACGACAGCTTTCCAGTCATTTTGTTCTCGTGTTAGCAGCCCAAGTTCACGTGCCACTCGACCTGAATGGACGTCTAGCGGGCAACATAGTTGAGATGGAAGTATGCGTTGCCATATTCCAAAATCTACACCATTATTATCCTCTCTAACCATCCACCTGAGAAACATATTGATACGCTTAGCTGTGCTTCCTTTAGATGGATTTGCCAAGTGTTTCTCACTTCTTGGAAGATGCATTACCGACAGGAATACTGATCGGAAATGCATTATAGCATTAAATACATCTTTCTCTCCACCTTTCAATCCATCGGCAAAAGCTGATTCCAAATCCCCCAGAGTGTGATAAATATTTCTCAATGAATCTATAAAGAACAAGAGGTCACTCTCATTAAATGTCCGGTGTACAAAATTCCTGAACATCGCTAAGTCCCTCTCCCCTGCATCTCTTATGAAAAGATAGGGCTGATCATCCATTAACATCATCAGACGTCTTGCATTATTAAGAATGGTGGTTCTGTTTCCCCATGATATTATGGCAGACAGAAAACCTGATATCTCAATGTCCTCCTTCCGTGAATAGCGATGCGGAATACTTATAGGATCCGACTCAATGAAGTCAGGTCTATTATAGATATTGGCTTTTTGATCGAGAAATACCCTAAGTTCAGTTACATTCATAATCGTTGACTAATCATAATTATTAGCACCACCCGGCTACAGAATACAGGTACAGATGCTTATTGAGGAATTACTGAATATCAGATGTTTTATAGAACCCCTCACGCGACAATTGATGCCCTAAGTTTGCGACTCCATATGCTACAACCGCTGTTACAACTGCTGTATGCTCTTCATACTCCTTTATGCTCTTATTAAATAAATCGCGTTCCGTATGCCATATTTCTCCATAGGTGAAATTATAACCTAATGGATCCTGCAGATCGAAGTAAAGTGTCGGAACACCCTGAACAGCATATGGTCCATGATCGGAACCTCTGGCCTCTTTTGGCCTGGTGCGTGGCTCCTGTTTAGTCAATGTGAATGTGAAAGCAGGATTTATATCTGCCAAAGGTTTGCAGATATCCTGAAAATCATCATACATCGCTTCTGAAACCGATAAACCTAGTGGAGCAAGCGGGCCAGAATCACGGTTAAACATACAGGATATTCTATCCAGTTTATCCTTATTATCATTCACCCATCTGTGCGAACCAACTAGTCCGAATTCCTCTGCTGCATAGAGACAAAAAAGGATTGTTCGCTTAGGCTTAGCACCTGCAATCATTAGCAAACGGGCAGCCTCCATAGTGGGAGCAACACCTGATCCATCATCAACTCCACCTGTGGCAACATCATATGAATCAAGATGAGACCCAACAACAACATACTCATCAGGGAATTTGGTTCCTTTTATGACACCAATCACGTTATGGAATGTAACCGGACCCGGCTTGAAGTGATTTCGGATATCGAACTCCAGATAAAAGTTTCTGCGCTCCAGAGCCATTTGTTTAATAATCTCATATTGATGTTCATCTAACTTGATGTCTGGAATTTCCGGCAGATTATCAAAACTCATTGAGTCAAGATTCTTCCTGTCGTACATGGCTTGAATAGGCACTTTCGATGATTGTATGATACCTAAAATACCGGCTTCACGCATTTGCCGATAAAACAAAGCCGGCTCTTCAATGAGAGGCAGTAACTCACGCTTCTCATTGTTTGTCCAGTTTGAACGCTGAATCTCCCTGTTCTGAACGGCAATTTTATTGTTTAATTCAATTATACTGTCTCTTTTCTTATCAACTTTTGCCGAGATATCAATAGGATAGCCATTATTCGTTCCACCGATAAGCACCCATGCACCCTTCAGCACTCCTTTCATTTTATCGTACTCTTCCTGCGATTTTGGCTCGATAAGTACATGGCCTGTTTGCACTCCTTTTGTACCGGCAGTATAACTGGGTGTTGCGAAGTGGAGATCCATTCCATTCTCACCCAACAACTTTCCAAACCATGGTCCCCGATTAAACCCGACCGGTACAATTCCTGCTTCTTCAATCCTGACTTCCATTCCCCATTTTCGCATTTCACCGTCTGCCCATTGAACGGCGTTAGCATAGGCGTCTGAACCTGAAAGCCGTCCTCCTATCCTGTTCGTGAGGATATCGAGGTGTTTCATTGTTTGATTATCAGTTTTACCGACTTCAATAACCTTTTTGGTAACGGCATCCTGTGCATTGAGGTTTAATGATAGTATGATGCACAGTTGTAATGCAAGAATATTGTAGAATTTCACTGCTGTAGAATTTAGAGCAGTAAAGGTAGTAATCAGCAGGATACTTTAGAATTTTCTTTTTGATTTTTTGACTTATACTCTAGTAAATCAAAACCCTTTTGAGGATTCGATCCTCAAAAGGGTTGTACACTCTATGTTAAGTATTAAATATACAGTTCAGTATTACTCTATGGTTTAAATACTACAACTATTCTCAGGATGCAACACCAGCTTCAATATCTTTAATAATAAGTTTCCGCATATTCATAAAGGCTTTCATTGCTTTTTCTGCACGGCTGGGGTCGTTCATCATCTCCAACAGAACATCGGGTACTACTTGCCATGAAACTCCATATTTATCCTTAAGCCATCCACACATACTCTCTTCTCCTCCCTCAGTTAGTTTGTCCCAATAGTAATCAATCTCATCCTGACTTTCACAATGAATCATAAGCGAAACTCCCTCACTAAAAGTAAATTGGTGCGATTGCTTGCTTTCAAGAAGTTGAAATTTCTGTCCGTTAAGTTCTATCTGTGAGTGAGCAATTTTGCCTTCTTCTTCCGGAGCTGAGTCTGTATCATACCTGAATATGCCATCAATTTTAGCATTCTTAAATACAGCGGAGTAAAAATGAATTGCTTCCTCTGCTTTGCCATACTTATCCTGGGTAAATAACAATGCAGGAATTATCTTTTGTCCAAATTGGCTGAAATTACCAACAATAAACTGCCACGATATCCCAAATTTGTCACTTAACCAACCATACTTCTCACTCCATGGGTATCTATCCAAGTCCATCAAAATTGTGCCATTTTCCTTGAAGGCATTCCAAATACGGTCGATTTCTTCAACTGTATCAATCTGATATGTCAGTGATATAGATGGATTAGGCTGATACATTGGTCCGCCATCGAGTAACGTAATTCTGTGACCTGAAATCTCTATATCAATGACCATTGGGGATTGGGCCACAATTCTTGTATCAGGCAGGTGTTTTTCGTAAAATTCAGCGGCTTCTTTTGCTTTTCCATTAAACCAAAGACAAGTAGTGATTTTTTCTTTCATCATAGTGTCGTTTTAAGCTAAACAAATGTATAACAAAAAATATGAGTCCTGAATTCTGAAAGTTGATTTTGAGATCAATCTACATCAAGAAGCATGACTAATGGTATCCCGCTTATAGAAACTTTTATTTGTCCCTCTCGTTAATATAGTATACTCTAATCGCTTCATTTTCAATTAACTAAACTCACTACTATGAAAAAACTTTTATTGTTGTTAATGTTTTTGATGCTTATTTCTATGCTGAAAGCACAGGACACATTGCGTGGGCTTGTCTTCTCAGCTGTGATTGACACGACCATGCAAGATTCTCTTGCAACTCCCTCCTCAGCCAGTGGCGTTGCCGGTTTTCTTTATGCTGATGATACACTAAAATTTGAAGTAACAATTAATGGCCTCACCGGTGAAATAATGGAAGCAGCCATTCATTCAGAAACTGACAGTATGATGATGAGTTTGAATGACTACATCATTAGAAATTCAATACGTGGCAGCATTGCTGATATGCAATTAGATGATTCACTTCTGATGCAGATGTTGAATGGTAACACTTCCCTGGTTATAAAAACTGAAGCTAACCCTATGGGTGAGGTTCGTGGAAAAATAATGCTGGGGACCGACATTAATTATAGTGCTTATCTTGACATTGAGCAAGCAGGAATATCTGATTCACTCGAAACTATGCCTCAGGGGCTTAGTACTTTCAATTTGAGCAAGGATAGTACCCGCCTTGAAGTAAATGTGTTAGTAACAGCACTTACAAGCCCAATTACAAATGCTCATCTTCATTATGGGGCAGCAGGAATGGCAGGACCTGCAATTGTTCCTTTAATGCCTTACAATGAAGGAAATATGTTTAGAGGCACTGTTATGATTGATTCAATACCTGATCCTACAGGTTTCCTCGACTCCTTGAATATGGGTTCAGTTTATATTAATGTGCATACTGAAACCTATCCGGGAGGAGAAATTCGTGGTCAATTAGCAAGGCATGATGCACTTGCTTTTGATGCTTGGATGGATGTAGAACAGGAACCTGATACGCTTGATCCGGAAACTCCGGCCATGGCTAAAGGATTGACTCATATGTACATTAACTCAACTATGGATAGCTTATGGGTTCATGTTATAGTTGATAGTTTAAGTGGACCGATAACTGCCTCGCATTTCCATTTTGGTGCAATGGGAATTCCGGGGCCTGTTGTAATTCCACTTTCCGGGTCGGTCATTGACAATATGATTATGGCGACCATCACATCACAGGATACTACTACATTCCCTGATGATATGGAATTCGTTAATTTCCTGACGGATGTGTTGAATGGAGATATCTTTATTAATGTACACACGAGCTTAAATCCCGGAGGTGAAATTCGTGGTCAGATGCGTGCAGTGGCTCACGTGGGTTCAATATTCAGTATGTGCTCAAGTCAGGAAGTTGATACTGTAATGAATGGTGAAAATGCACAGGGTTCAGGTGTTGTTTCGATGGACCGTGATCGCACCTATCTGTATTATGCCATTGCAGTTAGTGATTTAAGTTCTCCATTAACAGGTGCACATTTCCACCAGGCTCCTGTAGGTGAAAATGGTGGCATTATTTTCACATTACCTACTGATTCAACCGTTCACGGATACTGGAATGATTCAACATTTACCGAATCAGTTGCAATGATGTTCGAAAATGGCGGCATTTACGCTAATTTCCATACTACCATGAATCCCGGTGGTGAGATCAGAGGTCAGGTACTAACTGGTGATTTATGCCGGGCTCCTGTTCCAACAGGTGGTCTTCCTGTAAGTAGTGATGTTAGATTGTATCCCAATCCGGCTCAGAATTTGGCTGTTTTGTCTTATACTCTCAATAAGGAATCAAATGTTTCAATACGGATTTTTGATCTGACAGGAAAAGAAATCAGTATGCGCATACAAGGTCATCAGAATCCGGGAGTCTATATGCAAAATATGAATACTGCAGATTTGCGGAATGGGATATACATTGTATCATTAATCATTGATAATCAGAATGTTTTTAACGGTAAGATGATTATCAACAGATAATCCTGAAATTCCTCGTTTGATTAGAAGAGGAAATAAATTAAAAAGAGGCTGTCAAAAGGATAGCCTCTTTTTATTTTGCATTCTCAGTATAATCATGCAAATCAAGAAAAAACTCCATTGGGCAACTTCTATTATTTAATTTGTATTTTTGTTTCGCCATTCGACGAAATACGAAACAATGCAAAAAGACAAAATTTATAATGAAGACCTGGTGCAAATTGCACGTATTGCTAAAGCACTATCCCATCCTGTACGGGTTTTTATTATCCAGTATATAGCTAACCACACAAAGAATTGCTGTTTCAGTGGTGATCTTCATGAACAGTTAGACATAGCACGTTCAACCCTTTCTGAACATTTGAAGGAGCTTAAAAGTGCCGGACTTATCAGGGGTGAAATAAATCCTCCTTATATCAAATATTGTATTCATCCTGATAATTGGGAGAAAGCACGGATGATGTTTGAGAATCTTTTTAACACATAATACAAATCATAAACAAGCAATTATGGAAATTAAAGTCTTAGGCCCGGGATGTACAAAATGCAATACACTGGAGAAAGCCACAAGAGAGGCAGTAACTAAGTATAAAATCGAAGCAAACATCACTAAAGTTGATGACATTGGTGAAATACTGAAATATGGGGTAATGATTACGCCGGCATTGGTAATCAACGGTAAAGTGGTTGCAAAAGGCCATGTGCCATCAGTCGAAGAAATTGGCAGATTTATCAAAGCTGAAGTAAAGTAGCTGTTACTCGTTATCGCAGATTAAATCTTAAGAAGAACAGTATCAACTTTTTAACAACAACATTCATGAAAACAATCTATTCAATTTTGGCAATTTTATTTTTGATACCAATTACCGGAACATTGGCGAATTCCGATTCAGGCTCCGACCCAAAACCTTCGAAAATAATAGTGTATTATTTTCATTATGAACGAAGATGCGCAAATTGTGTGGCAATTGAAGAAGTTACCAGAAAAACTCTACAGGAATACTACCCTACATTAGTAAAAAAAGGCACGATCACTTTCAAATCCATAAATATGGATGAGAAATCAGGTGAGAACCTTGCTGATAAACTGAAAGTATCAGGTCAGTCACTACTGATTATCAAAGATGACGAAGTCAAAGACTTGACAGAAAAAGGATTTCTATATGCCAGAAGCTCCCCTGAGAAACTTAAGGCCGACATTAAGAAAGAGGTCGATCTCTTATTGAAATAACAATGGAAATACTAAACAATATACTTGAGAATTCAAGTTATACCGTTGTGACGGCATTCATCTTAGGTCTGATGACTGCCATAAGTCCTTGTCCATTAGCTATGAATCTTTCAGCAATTGGGTTTATAAGTCGCGATATCACTAACCGTAATCGGGTATTCATCAGTGGCCTGGTTTACACTGCCGGACGTGCATTGACATATACCGTTATAGGAGTGGTAATTTTCCTGGGGGCAAGTAAATTTAACTTGTCTCGCTTTTTTCAGGGTTGGGGTGATAAAATGATAGGACCGATACTAATCATCGTTGGACTTTTTATGCTTGATGTAATTAAGATATCTGCCCGCGGTTTCAACTTCGCTGATAAATTGGAGAAATTAAAAAGTGGATTTTGGACTTCATTGCTTCTGGGAATTGTTTTTGCCCTTGCTTTTTGTCCTTATAGCGGGGTATTATACTTCGGGATCCTAATACCAATTACAATCGCCAGTCCATCGGGCCTATTCCTACCGGTCATTTTTGCTCTGGCAACCGGTTTACCTGTAATTCTTTTTGCTTACATCCTTGCATATACTATTAGTAATGTGGGTAAAGCATACAACACAATAAAATCCTTCGAAGTCTGGTTCAAGAGAATAGTAGCTGTGCTTTTTATTGGTGTTGGATTATATTATGTGGTTATCTATTTTGTATAAAGTGCTGTAGACAATGTTACAAACATTTGCAGATTGGCTTGTGTATGATTTTATAGGGTTGAATTCCATGAATCATTGGGGAGTTGCAATCAACTTTTTCATTTACGACACGCTAAAGATAATCTTGCTATTATTTGGTATTACCTTGGTGATGGGATATATAAATTCATACTTTCCTGTTGATAAGGTTAGAGATTACATTTCAGGCAAAAAGCTTTATGGATTCGAATATTTTCTCGCGGTAGTCCTGGGGGCTGTTACACCATTTTGTTCCTGTTCATCAATTCCATTATTTATTGGATTTGTTAAAGGTGGTATTCCACTGGGAGTGACATTTGCTTTTTTAATCAGTTCACCACTTATCAGTGAGATAGCTATCGCAATGTTTTGGGGATTATTTGGAATTAAAGCAACTTTGATTTATGTAATAAGTGGTATGATACTAGGTATGTTAGGCGGATATATATTAGGAAGGCTAAATTTATACCATCTGCTTACCCCATGGATAAAGAACATTTTAGAACAGGAGGTAACCGAGGATTTCAGCACAGGCTACATGAAGCCATCATTTACTCAACGGTTTCCCGGTATCTCAAGAGATTCCTGGGGAATTGTAAAATCAGTATTCCTATATATAATAATTGGTGTCGGCATTGGTGCTATGATACACGGATTTGTTCCAACAGGTTTTTTTGAAGATTATCTCGCTAAAAACAATCCAATTGCTGTTCCAATGGCAGTGATCATTGGTGCACCTATGTATGCCAATCCTGCAGGAGTGGTTCCGGTAGTAGGATCACTAATCACAAAGGGAATCCCTATGGGTACTGCTTTAACTTTTATGATGTCGGTAATTGCCATATCACTACCTGAAGCGATGATGCTCAAAAAGGTAATGACGCTAAAGTTAATGGCTTATTTCTTTGGATTTGTGATTGTAAGTATAATAATTTCAGGCTATGTGTTTAATATAATACTCTAACTCTTAAATAAGTATATCAAGTATGGACTCAGACGATTTGAAAAATGTAATAAAAAACAGATATAGTAAAATAGCTCAACAAAACACTGGATGTGGATGTACGTCAGGATGCTGCTCAGAGGAATATTCTGATTTCAGTGATGACTACACTCATTTAGAGGGTTATGAACCTGAGGCTGATTTGGGGTTAGGATGCGGAATCCCAACCAAGTACGCTGATATAAAACCAGGCGATCATGTACTGGACCTTGGAAGCGGAGCAGGAAATGATTGTTTCGTTGCTCGAGCCATAGTTGGTGAAACAGGTAGAGTAACCGGAATAGATTTTACTGATGCAATGTTGATAAAAGCCCGCGAAAATGCAACTAAATTGGGATACACAAATGTAGATTTCATCAAAGGTGATATAGAAAATATGCCTTTAGAAAGCGGAATAGTGAATGTAATCGTCTCAAACTGTGTATTAAACCTGGTGCCGGACAAGGATAAAGCTTTCAGTGAAATGATGAGAGTACTACAACCCGGAGGGCACTTCTGTGTTTCGGATGTAGTCGTAAAAGGTGAATTGCCCGAGTCTGTGATCAAAGATGCTGAACTTTATGCAGGCTGCATATCCGGTGCTCTACAATGGGATGATTATTTAGACCTGATTAAACGTCATGGCTTTGGGGAAATTAAAGTACACACCTCGAAGCAAATTGAGCTTCCACAAGAGTTTTTAGCTTCATACCTGAATGAAAGTCAGATAGATGAGTATAAAGCAAAAAGTGCCGGATTATTCAGTATTACAGTTACAGGAAAAAAGGCCGATAGCTAAGGCTCGGTACTAATCGAAGAGTGTTCCCTGGGTTGGTTTCATCCTTTTCTTCAACTGGTCCATATCTCGTTTCAGTGCTGCTACTGTATAAAGAAGATCCTCGTTCCTGACATTGGGTTCAGGCATTTCTCCTGTAATATAATGAACGAATTTCCACACTTCCCTCACTTCTTTAATATCCACATCGTAAGGCTCATAAAACGGATTAAGTGAAATTAGTTTCAGCTTTCCACGACTCTTTATATCATTATGGATGATTTTAAACATTATGCCATCATTCAGTGTGAGAATAATGTATGGCATATCATCACGAATGAGATTCCAGTTTTGCACAAACTCGCCTGTAACCCATGAGCCATCAGGAATGGGATGCATTGAATCACCACTTATCTGGAATGTGCGATATTTCTTTTCCTTTGACAGAAAAGGCATTTGAAAAGTTGGTAGTACTTTAATGTATTCAGGATCAGCATACCCTGTTCGATATCCTGCTGATGCTTTATGATTGACCAATTCAATATTCTCATTATTTGAGCTGTCAACCGTTGAAGTTAACACTCTTAGCTTACTACCTGTAATGAAGACATCGTATCCGCGTTCGAGCTGAGAAAGTTCACTGTCAGCTAACTTAGAGAGATCAACTTTCAATAGCGTATCAATTGATACTCCGAAGTATTTTGAAAACTCTACCAGGGCATCAATTGAGGGCTGAGCTACATCATTTTCATAGCCGCTTAGGGTGGAGCGTTTCATATTAAGAGCCACAGCAACATCATCCTGAGTGCGTCCTCTCCTCTTTCTCAATAGCTTAATGTTTGAACTAAAAATATTGCTCATTTGTTGCAGGTTAGATAATAAATGATTATATTGTAGTCGCTAATTTGATTAAAAACTAATCAAAGATACAACAAAGAAAACTCATTTTGACAAACTGCTAAAAATATTTTTATGCTGCCCGTTTTAGAGAATAGAACGATACTGCATCTTGACCTGGATACCTTCTTTGTTTCGGTTGAGCGTTTGAACAACAGCAAGCTAAACGGCTTGCCAATAATTGTGGGAGGCATGTCCGATCGCGGAGTAGTTGCAGGTTGCAGCTATGAGGCAAGGACCTTTGGTGTGCATTCGGCCATGCCAATGAAAATGGCACGTGCCCTTTGCCCTGATGCAATTGTAATTCGCGGCGACATGGAGCAATACACCCGTTATTCTCGCATGGTTACCGATATCATTGCTGAGGAGTCACCTATTTATGAAAAAGCCTCAATTGATGAGCACTACATTGATATTACCGGCATGGATCGTTTCTTCGGATCCCTCAAATGGTCGCACGAGCTACGTCAACGCATTATAAAGGAATCGGGGCTGCCAATTTCGTTCGGACTTTCGGTTAATAAAACCGTCTCGAAGATTGCCACCGGACAGGCAAAGCCAAATGGTGAACTGCAGGTAATAGCACCTCGTATAAATGCATTTCTTGATCCCTTATCTATCAGCAAGATACCGGGGATTGGCGAACAGACATATAAACTGCTTCGCTCAATGGGCATTGCCTATATTGAGACTTTACGCTCTATGCCGCTTGAAATGGTGGAAAGAGTTATGGGTAAAAATGGCATTATGATATGGAAAAAGGCCAATGGTATTGATCATACTCCTGTAGAGCCATATTCTGAAAGGAAATCTATCAGCACTGAAAGCACATTTGAACAGGATACCATAAACATCCCGATGATCAACGACCTGCTTTTAAAAAAGGTGGAGAAGCTGGCTTTTGAACTGAGAAGTAAAAAGAAACTAACCTCGTGTGTTACAGTGAAGGTACGGTATGCCAATTTTGATACACATACCCTGCAGCACCGAATTCCTTACACTGCTTTCGACCATGTTCTGCTGCCGGTAGTCCGCAATCTCTTTAACCGCCTCTATCAGCGACGAATGCTTATCAGGCTCATAGGCATCAAATTCAGTCACCTGGTGAGCGGTGTACAACAGATAAATATGTTTGATGATAACCCGGAAACCATCAGCCTGTATCAGGCTATGGACCGTATTCGCAACCGCTTTGGTGTGCGATACATAACTCATGGAGCAGCTTTGGGGATAAATGAATATGACGAGGACTAATGATTGGATTAACTGAGAGAAAAAGAGGAATCAATGCACCTGAGTTATAACTCATATTACAGCCTGCGTTACGGTACAATACCAGTCGATAAAATTCCATCGCTTACCCGTGAAGCCGGTGCAGAAGTTGCTTTGCTTACTGATATCAATAACAGCACAGGAGTTATTGATTTTGTGTCTGCCTGCAATAAGGAGGGAATAAAACCTGTGGCAGGAATGGAATTCAGAGATGGAAATAAACTTCTGTATACGGGTATTGCTGAAAATAACGATGGATTTAGGGAACTGAATGAGCTAATGAGTCGTAGTAATCTGCAGAAGACAGCTCTGCCTATTATTGCTCCGCCATTTCGCAATGTTATGATAGTTTATCCATTTGCCGGCAATCATAAAGCCAATCAACTTGCAGAGAATGAATATATTGGTGTAACCGCTTCCGACATCACAAAACTGCCATTATCTGATTACACTAAGTATCCTGACAAGTACATTATACATTCACCGGCAGCTTTTACTGATGAAGGAAGCTATGAGTTGCACAGGTATCTGAGGGCCATCGATAATAACATTCTGCTTACCCGTCTTACAGCTGATATGGTTGCAAGCAGTGATCGTATGATGCGCACCCACAAGCAATTAACTGATCTTTTCCAGAATTTCCCTGAGCTGATCAGAAATACAGAACGCATTACCGGTCGATGCTCCATTGGATTTGATTATAAATCGATTAAGAATAAAAAGACCTTTACAGGAAGTGCTTATGACGACAGGCTGCTCCTCGAAAAACTGGCACTCGATGGATTGATTTATCGGTATGGGAAGAATAATGCTGAAGCCAAACGCAGGGTACGACATGAACTTGATATCATTGAAAGACTTGGTTTCTGCGCCTATTTCCTAATTACATGGGATATTATAAGATATTCTATGTCGAGGGGGTTTTATCATGTCGGTCGTGGTAGCGGTGCCAATAGTATCGTAGCTTATTGTCTGAGAATCACCGATGTAGACCCTATTGAGCTGAACCTTTATTTTGAACGTTTCCTTAATCCTAAACGTACCAGTCCACCTGATTTTGATATAGATTATTCATGGAAAGAACGAGATGAAGTGCTCGATTATATTTTCAAGAGATATGGTCGTGAGCATACTGCCCTGCTGGGAGCCATGTCAACCTTTAAGGGAAAATCTATAATCAGGGAATTAGGTAAGGTGGTGGGATTGCCGAAAGCTGAGTTGGATAAATTAGTCGAGGAACCTCCCCCACCCTCTGAAATGGATCATATTGGCAGAAAGATTATGGAGATTGGTGTTCGCATGACTGATTTCCCAAATATAAGGAGTATCCATGCGGGTGGGGTGTTAATATCCGAAGAGCCAATAACATGTTACACAGCACTTGACCTGCCACCCAAATCCATGCCTGTAACACAATGGGATATGTATGTGGCTGAGGATTTGGGCTTCGAGAAACTTGATATATTAAGTCAGCGCGGATTAGGGCATATTGCTGAATGCGTGGATATCATTAGAGAGAATTACGGTAAGTCGATTGATATCCATCAGGTACCCAGGTTTAAGACCGACTCTAGTGTAAAAAAGCTGTTAAGTAGCGGAGAAACAACAGGTTGCTTTTATATAGAAAGCCCCGGCATGCGTGGGTTAATTACTAAATTGCGTTGTGATGATTATGTTACATTAGTTGCCGTAAGCTCAATTATTCGTCCCGGTGTAGCTCGTTCGGGCATGATGCGTGAATATATAGTCAGATTCCATAATCCCAATGGATTTGAATATATCCATCCGGTAATGAAGGAACAATTGAGCGAAACCTTTGGCGTAATGGTATATCAGGAGGATGTGCTGAAGATTTGTCACCATTTTGCAGGAATGGATCTTGCTGATGCTGATGTCCTCCGCCGTGCAATGAGTGGAAAATACAGGTCGAGGGTTGAGTTTCAGAAGATTGTGGATAAGTTTTTTGCTAATTGTAAGGCTAAGGGTTATCCTGATGCCATCACAAAGGAAGTGTGGCGACAGATTGAGTCATTTGCAGGATACTCGTTCTCGAAGGCTCATTCGGCCTCATTTGCAGTAGAAAGTTATCAGAGCCTATTTCTTAAAGCCTATTATCCTATAGAGTTCATGGTTGCCGTAGCCAATAATTTCGGTGGATACTATCAAAGCTGGGTATATTTCAACGAAGCCAAACGCTGGGGTGCCGAACTGGAACTTCCCTGTGTAAACAGAGGCAGGTATTTTAATAGTGTAACAGGAAAGACTATCTATATTGGGTTAGTACATATTTCAGGACTGGAGAGCGATGTTGCACATAGAATTATCAATGAGAGAAATGAAAATGGCCCATATCTTTCGCTGGACGATTTTACCCAAAGGGTGAATCCCGGATTAGAGCAGACTATTCTTCTGATTCGCTCAGGTGCGTTGAGGTTTACAGGATTCAATAAACAACAGTTATTATGGCAATCTCACATGTTGCTTGGAAAGACACAAAAAGTAACGGCACCTGTACTGTTTCGACAAGGTGTTAAGCAATTTGAGTTGCCCGAGTTTGAGCATAATCCTATTGAAGATGCTTATGATGAAATCGAACTGCTTGACTTCCCTGTGAGTATGAGCTATTTCGACATGCTGAAGACTAAATTCAGGGGCGAAGTATTGGCTAAATCTCTTAAACATTACGTAGGCAAACAGGTCCGTATGGCCGGTGCTCTTGTTACCATAAAGTATGTTCGCACAATAAAAAACGAGATTATGCAGTTCGTTACTTTCATCGATAACGAGGGTAATTTCTTCGATGTAGTGATATTTCCTGATGTTCTGAAAAAGAATCCAACCCGTGGTCGGGGTGTTTATCTTATTTTGGGGATTGTAGTTGATGATTTTGGTTACCCTTCAGTTGAAGCACAGAGAATGGCAAAACTTCCGCCCCAGGCTGATCCTAGATACTAGACTGGTTCAAAGTTGTTCCAGATGGTTCAAAATAGTTCCAGTGGGTTCAAATCCTTAAGTATTGTTCAAGTTCCTCTATGTTTTTCAAGTCGTTCAATATTGTGCGAATGTAGTTCCATATGGACAGGTTCCTTCTATTTAAAAGATTAGATTTCTGACCTGAAGTTCTGGTTTTGTGACATGCTGATTTTCATGCCATAATACTGTGCATTGTTTGTAACATTTATGATCATCACCTACTCTATATTATAAAGGACATTAATCTAAAAAACTAAAACCATGAACTCAATAGTTGTTGATCAGAGATTTAAATCGGTACAATCAATACTCAAACTGACATTTGGTATTGTACCTATTGTTGCCGGAATTGATAAATTCACAAATCTTTTAACCGACTGGACTCAATATTTAAGTCCTGCATTTTTGGATATTAGTCCTGTTTCGGCGGAGGTATTTATGATGATCGTCGGAGTGATAGAAATAATAGCGGGTATAATTGTGTTAAGCAGACCGGCACTTGGAGGAATTATTGTTGCAGGATGGTTAACTGTCATCGCATTAACATTACTAACAAGTGGTCATTATCTTGATGTAGCTGTCCGTGATCTGGTTATGGCAATTAGTGCCTATGCTATGTCGAAACTGACAAGGGTGCGCAACGAAATTTCAGAAGATAAGTCAACAGCCTCCGGATATTTGTTTAATAATAATAGGCAGATGAAAAAAGAAACAGTGAAATGAGTGATATAAAAATTCAGGATAATTATACTGATACGGAGATTATACAGGAAGTTTTGCTCGGACAAAAGGAATTATTTGAAATCCTTATAAGGCGAAATAATCCATTCCTGTATAAGACCGGTCGGTCATACGGTTACAATCATGAGGACACTCAGGATCTGATGCAGGATACATTTGTGGATGCCTACAGAAGTCTGGCAAAGTTCGAGGGACGGTCATCATTTAAAACGTGGCTTATCAGAATCATGTTAAGTAACTGTTACCGAAAAAAACTTAAATTCAGTTTCAAATACGAACTTTCAGATATTGTAATAGATGAGGTTACGACACCTATATTCACTATGGAAACAGCTGATCCCGATAAAACTGCCACAAACCATGAATTGAATAGAATAATTGAAGATGCACTTACTTCATTGCCCGAAGATTACAGATTAGTATTTTCATTGAGGGAGATTTCAGGCTTATCAGGAATCGAAACAGCCGAAGCTTTGGATATTAGCGAAGCCAACGTAAGAACAAAGCTTAACAGGGCTAAAGCTATGATGAGGAAAGAAATAGAAAAATCCTATTCTGCTGAAGAAATTTATGAATTTAACCTGAAGTACTGCGATTTGATCGTTCAGAATGTGATGAGCAGAATTTGACAAAACACAATCTTACAACTTGAAAAAACTCTATGTGAAGTTTTAACTTAGGGAGGATCTGATGATTCAATATTTAGGGTAAAAAGAAGGATTATCCTAGACATGTGGAGAACAGCTGTAGGAATCTCTAATTTGATTGATACAGTCTTTAATCTGACGGACTCCGGAGCTATTATTAAATGTACTTTTTAAGAATTGAGATTAGCTCTTCCTTCCTGATAGGTTTGGCTATGTAATCATTGCATCCTGCCTCCTTACTCCGTTCTCTTTCACCCATCATGGCAAAAGCTGTTTGTGCTATTACCGGAAGTTCGGGGCGTATTTGTCTGATTTCTATTGTGGCCTTATATCCATCTAATATTGGCAACTCAATATCCATCAGGATGAGGTCAATTGTGGGATCTGTCTGCACCAATTCAACAGCTTTTCTGCCATTGGTTGCCCTTATAATTTTCCCATTATATCTGGACAACAGTGAATTCAGGTAAAAGAAATTGGTATCTACATCTTCAACAATGAGTATGGTTTTACCCTGAAGTGTAAAGACTTGCTGACCATCCGAATCGGTGTCTTTTTTAACTTGATCAGCAACGTGGAAGCCTAAGCGCAAAGGAAGATTGAAGTAGAATGTTGATCCTTCACCAAGAAAAGATTCAACCCAAATTGAACCACCAAGCATCTCCACTAAGTTCTTTGAGATGGTCAATCCTAAACCTGTACCTGTTTGATTTCGTGATATGGCTTCTCTAACTTGTCCAAAGCGTTCAAAAATAATTTTCTTCATGTCAGCGGGTATTCCGATTCCGGAATCTCTGACAAAAAACTCAATTTGCCCGGTAATTATTCGGTATCCAAATTCAATGAAGCCCTCATCAGTAAACTTAATTGCATTACTAATCAGATTGTTAAGCACCTGCTTCAATCTAACGCAGTCGGTACTAAGAGTAAAATCGCTTTCAGGGTGACCAAGTCGGGTGAATAATCGGATATTTGTTTTTTTCTGCCTTACAAGTTCCTGTTTGAAGTAAATCTCCAGGTCATTTATCATCTCATTCACCAGACAATCAGAATAATCTAATTTTAGTTGTCCGGCTTCGATGCGGGATATATCGATTATATCATTGATAAGTCTTAGAAGATTATCGCCACTTTTGATAATTACTTCAAGGAATTTATTCTTCTGTTCAACCTCTAGATCAGTATCCTGTAGCATCTCGGCAAATCCGACTATCGCATTCATCGGTGTACGTATTTCATGCGACATATTTGACAGGAACAAACTTTTTAGTCGATCAGATTCTTCGGCTTTGACTTTGGCATCCTGCAGGGACTCTTCAGCTTTAAGTCGGTAGAGGCCCAGAGCAAACATATTAATGAATCTTTGTGCAACTGCAATAGACTCTTCATCATAACCTGAGAGGGTCTCCCCCAGAATCAGTAAACCGGAGAGCTTATTGTTGATGAATGCAGGTACACTTAAATAGCTCGAAATATTGATTGCTTCACTTGAGAATCCGGGCAGGAAAACACTAGTCGGTTCGTTGTATATCTTTGGAGTGCCTGACTCGGCAAGCAATGTGAGAAATTCGAGTTGATTTAATGTAAAGTCAGCAGTCTTGACCGATATAAGTTCTTCATTATCACTATGATTAAATAATGAGAAACCACTTCCATTTTCCTCAGGTGAATATATCAAGGATAATTTGCTACCGGTAATTTCCTTCATGTATTCCTGAACTAACCTTGATATCTTAATCGGCGTAACTTCATCCTTCAGAAGTTCCATACTGATATGAGCGATTGCCTCACTAATCATCAACTCTTTCTTGAGATTAATTTCAGCAATCTTACCTTCAGAAATATCTGATATAAAACCTTCTATTGCAATTACATTTCCTTCCTCATCATACGAACCTCTTCCTCTTTCAGCAACCCAAATAATGTGCTTTTTCTTGTGAATAATCCGGTACTTAATATTGTAATATTTTTGCTTAGAAACAGCTTGCTGAATTTGGGATCTGACCATTTCCTTATCTTCAGGAAATATAATATCTCCAAACTTGAGTCTTGCATTATTTATCAGCTCCTCAGGCAGATACCCTGTCAAAGCTCTACACCCTCCACTAAGATATTCCATAGTGAAGTTTGGTTCATTCAAACACCTGAATATCATTCCCGGCAGATTGGTAAGGATATCCTCCATGTATTTATTGAGCTCAATAAGAGAATTCTCAGCCATTCTCTCTTTCGTGATATCGCGATAATGAAGTATTATTAAATGGCGCTTGTCATTAGTAAAAATTGGATAGCCATATACCTCATAGTAGAGCTTTTGTCCATCAACTCCCAGATACTCATGCTTTTCAATAAAAGGAACTGTTGCCTGTTCCATTGTTTCCCTGTAGACGTTCAATGGGACTGAAGAGTCAACAAGGAGTGGCATATTCAAATATTCTTTGTTGGGTATAACCCTCTTCTCTAATTCAAAATGTGCTAGATTTCTAATAATATACTTCATCTCATCCAAATCCACGATGGAGAATGCATGAGTTGCAGTGTTAGAAATTGCCTGAATTGCGCTTATAATTTTAGTATCGCTAATCTCAATGTGTTCAGGAAGTGAGTTTCCTACGATTAGTTTCTTTTCAATTCGAATAAGATAACCGCTCTCCAATTGCGCCATTTGGCTTAATATGTAAGGAGACGGATGGATTTCAGAACTACATGAAACCTGACTTCTGAGAATTACTTCTACCGGTTGTGGTTTATCAAGTTCAGCCGCAAATTCAACTACATTGGAGATGTTGTTAACCTGGAATATATCATTGAGGGATTTCCCAATGCATAGATTAGTTAAACCTGTCAAATGACTGGCATTGTCATTTATATCAACAATATTCAGTTCACCATCCACAAGAATCAGAGGAAAAGGAAGCTTGGCAAAAGCCCTGTTGTACAAATAAGGAGAGGCCGTGACTGATTTTTCTTTATCCATGTAGTTTATCGATAAGCTAATGGCTTAACTATTCAATCAATGGGAGCAAATTTACAGATAAAATATCACTAGTATTCACTAAAATTCTAATTACGCAATTAATCCTGATGATTTATTAATGGATGTAAATTTAGTACAATCTTTTGAATTTATCAGTATTTGCTTTCTATGCTTAAATTTAGTCGGCTATATTATCAATTCATCCTTTAAAGGTTGTACTAAAATATTCAAATATTGTGGTATACATTTCTTTTAATGGTCCCTTATGGTTGTCTTGTATACCATTTTGGCCAGGTATCAGTTATGTATTGGATACAAACTGGATTCCGACCATAATTAGTGGTAGGATGTAGGTCTTTATATGGTCGCAATATGGTTGCCAATAACTGATGCAATTTATTCGAAGTTGTACCACTTACTACCAGAAACGGCTTGTAATTAATACGAACCTAAGCACTATTTTCCCTTACGATACGAATACCTTCATCAGCAGGTGAGCTTAACGGAACAGCCATAAAAGTGGATTTTGTGTGAAGCGAAGTCAATCCAGGTTGGTGATAGTAACCTGATAATAATGCGTAAATTTTAACCACAATCGGTGAGCGAAGTCAAATTATTGTTGTTAAATGTAGAATTATGGTTGGGTGAATGAAGTCAGGCCATCACTATACTAAACAAGGTATCCGTTTACGGTCCCTTTACCCTCCCTTTACCCTCCCTTTACCCCAGGGGTAAGGAGAGGGTAAAGGGAGGGTAAAGGGAGGGTAAAGGGAGTACAGTTTTAATTAGACTTTAACTCTTGAAAAGCGTCCCTTTTGGATTCCCCAATACATTAAAAATGAGAATTTAACAGAATTATTAGCGACTTATTTGAAATACAAGAAGGATAAAATCGATTATTAAGAATTTTTAGATAATTTTGCACCCGAAATCTTCAGGGCAGGGTGAAATTCCCGATCGGCGGTATAGTCCGCGACTCACTTGAATAAGTGACTGAACCGGTTAAATTACGGTACCGACAGTATAGTCTGGATGGAAGAAGATTATAATGCAGCAACAGGTCTTATCTGTATGCTGTTATGTTTAGTAATTCTGTCCTGGAGTTTCTGATTCATTTATTTGTTTCTTAATTCGGGATGTCATGCTAAACAGATTTTTATCAATACTCTCATTTGCATTTTTCTTACCCTTACTCTCTTTTACACAGATAACCTTCAGGGGGCAGGTAGTTGATGAATCAACCGGCTTTTCAATTCCCGGAGCTAATGTAACTGTTGATTCTCTTCAAAAAGGAACAATTTCGGATGCATCCGGTCATTTTACGTTTAATCTTCTTTCCGGAAATCACAAACTAACAGTCAGTTATATTGGATATAAGACTTTTAACAAAGTTATTGAAGTCAGTCAACAAAGTCGATTTATTCGGGTAACGCTTGAGCCGTCTGTTACAGGACTTGACGAAATAACTATTTTATCAAGTTATTCGCGTGAGAGGGAAACCCCGGTAGCCATGTCAAATATAATGCCTGCTGTGATAGAACAACAGATGGGAAATCAGGATTATCCTGAAGTGATGAAAATGGTTCCCGGTGTATATGCAACTAAACTTGGTGGCGGAACAGGCGATGCACGAATAAGCATCAGAGGATTCCAACAGGAAAATATTGCTCTGCTTCTTAATGGTATTCCTGTCAGCAGTGTTGAAAATGGTCTGGTTTATTGGTCAAACTGGGCAGGATTGGGTGATGCAACACAAACTATTCAAGTCCAGAGAGGGTTAGGTGCATCACGTGTAGCATTAAATTCTGTGGGTGGTACTATTAATATAATAACCAAGTCAACTGATGCACGAAAAGGAGGTAGCATCCGCTTTTCAGCGAGTGATTATGGTAATCGGAAAATGACCCTCATGCTGTCAACCGGAAAACTTGATAATAACATGGCTGTAACATTTCTGGGATCGCATACTGAAGGGCCTGGTTATATTGATGCAACCTATGTGAATTCATGGGCATGGTTTCTTACTATTAGTAAGCAATTAAATAACCGTCATACCCTTGTATTTACCGGTCTCGGTGCTCCTGAAAGGCACGGTCAGCGAACATTTGGCCTCACTAAAGATGAATTCGACAGATTAGGTAATCGTTATAATCCTAACTGGGGTTTCTTTAATGGTAAGATCAGGAGTTTGGCGGAAAACTTTTACCACAAACCACAGTTAGCTCTGAATCATTATATGAACCTTAAGAACGGACTTTTATCCACTTCAGCTTATCTGTCGTTTGGGCATGGTGGAGGCAACTTCTCCGAATCGTTTATGAGCCAGCCTGCTTTATCTTTTCGAAAAAATAACCAGATAGACTGGGATGCCATTTATCTTCAGAATATTACTAATAGTGACTCAGCTCCTCTTGCAAATGGCAGTTACGTAAAAGGCTTTTCTAAAATAGTACAAACTGAATACATTGCCGACCATACCTGGTATGGAGTACTGTCTAACCTTAATTATTATCTTACCAATAGGTTAAAAATGATAACCGGAGTGCATTTTAGATATTTCAAATCAAATCTTCGTGAGGAAATAAAGGACCTGCTGGGTGGTAATTTCTGGCTTGATAATTATTATTGGTCTATGGCCGGAATTGCAGGTAGAGAACAAATTAAAACGGTGGGTGATATAATAAATGTAGATAACGACTCGAGAGTCGATATAGGAAGTGCATTTCTTCAGATGGAGTATGACCTGGGGAAAGTCAAGCTTTTTGCTGCTTCTACTTTCTCACAACACTGGTACAGACGAATTGACAGGATTAATTATATTGAGGATACGGAAAGTCAGCTTGTTTCAAAAAGCGGATTTGATGCAAAAGCCGGAGTAAACTATAATATCGATCAATCGCATAATGTGTATTTAAATACCGGCTACTATTCTAAAGCTCCTTACTTTAAATTCGTATTTGCGAATTTCAGTAATGTTGTTGTTGAAAACCTGGCTAACGAGAAGATTAAGGCTGTAGAAGCAGGCTATGGTTACAAAAGTCAAAATGCATCCTTGAACCTAAATCTCTACTATACTTCATGGGAGGATAAATCCTTGCTCTCACGCGAAAATATTCAATTAGAGAATGATCAGCAGACACGCGCTTTGATACGAGGACTTGACGCTCTCCACAAAGGCATTGAGATTGAGGCTAATTCAACAATATTTCATAACCTCGACCTTGGTTTGACATTCTCATATGGCAACTGGAAGTGGACAAACGATGTTGAAGCAGAGCTGTATAATAATGACCAGGTACTTATTGACTCGACCCGCGTTTATTCAAATGGATTATGGGTTGGTGATGCTCCGCAATTGCAATTTGGTTTGAATGGTGACTTGCGAATGCCGGGTAATTTTACCTTAAATGCAAACTGGCTTTTTTTCGACAGACTTTATGCTAATTTCGATCCTGCCTTACGAAATAATCCGGATGACCGTGAACAGCCATACCGTCTCCCCTCTTATCATAATGTTGATCTTCATCTATTCTACGATTTTAAAATCGCTGATTTGAAAGCAACAGCAGGAGTTAATGTTTTTAATGTTATGAATGATGAATACATAATGAGAGGAGAAGATGGAGTTTCGCATGATCTAAACACATTTACCGGCTTCTGGTCCCCTCCCCGAACGTTCAATTTCTCCTTAAAAATAGCATTCTAGATTGCAGACTGTAGTACATTTTTATTCATGGTTTTTCAACTCTTAATCAATTAAGTGTCGTTTATAATCGGGATATTTCTCAAAATAACTATCCCTGAAAATGCACATGCAATGCTTATCATAATACTTGCCTGAGATAAAAATCTGCTGTTTCAACAATCCTTCGCTCTCAAAGCCGAACTTATTATACAATGTTAACGCTCTTATATTAAATGATGCTACCTCAAGATTCAACTTCCTCAAATTCAATTCAAGAAATGCATAATTGAACAAAATATGCATTGCTTCAGTTGCCTTCCCCTTAGCGTGTTCGGATCTTTCACCTATTACAACACCAAAATAAGCTACACGCGCCAAATAATCAATGTTGTACAGATGAATGAAGCCAATATGGTTCTCATCATCAAGGTTCTCAATGGAAAAATAGACGGTTGATCTATCTTCACCGGTCAACATCTTTTTGTACCATGATTCTTCCATTAGTTCTGTTACCGGATAACGGTAACTTAATGCCATGTCTCTGATTACAGGGTCATTACGCCATTTGATACTTCTTTCAATATCATCCCGGTGAAGTGGTCTTAATTGAATTTTCCTACCTTTGTAGCTGAACATGAGCCTTCATTCTTTAGCGCTGAAACATCAATGTCGGATTATTGTTCAGTCGTTTTCTGATTGCAAATCAACTACATCTGTTCTATTCGATGCTTAAAAATAAATCTATTCTCTTTGTTACTACACTTAGCTCATTTCTGACACCATTTATGGGATCGGCAATCAACATTGCATTACCCACTATGGGTAAAGATCTTTCGATGAATGCTATCAGTCTTGGCTGGATTGCAACCGCATATCTTCTTGCAGCTTCATTATTCCTCTTGCCCTTTGGCAAGCTGGCCGATCGTAATGGTCGCCGAAAGTTCTTCCTTGCTGGGATATGGATCTTTGCCATTGCTTCACTTATCACGGCTCTTTCTGTTAATAGCTGGATGATGATCACCGCAAGGTTTATTAATGGCATAGGAGGAGCTCTTATTTATGCAACAGCTATTGCCATCCTTACTTCAGCGTACGATAAGAGTGTTCGTGGAAAAGTACTTGGAATAAATGTAGCTGCTGTTTATCTGGGACTTAGCATTGGGCCGACAGTTGGTGGTTTTCTTACAATGTATCTTGGATGGAGAAGTATCTTTTACGCAAATTGTTTGCTCGCAGCCATTATCATCCCTATTGCCACACGAAGATTACCTGCCGATTCAGCCCCTGATCACACCAAACCGTTTGATGTTTCCGGTAGTATTGTTTATATCCTGAGCCTTGCACTCATAATATATGGTTTCCCTAAATTACCTGATCTCTTAGGTTTAAGTTTAGTACTACCCGGAATAGCAGGACTTTTTCTCTTTTCATTTGTAGAAAGTAAAGTCAAGGATCCTTTATTAAACATTACCCGATTCAGCAAAAACAAAGTCTTTATTTTCTCAAATGCTGCTGCGCTTATCAATTATTCAGCAACCTTTGCTTTGGTCTTTCTATTAAGTTTTTACCTTCAGCAGGTAAAACACATTTCACCCAGCGAAGCAGGACTCATCCTTATGGCCCAACCTGTGATGATGACAATTATTTCACCACTTGCCGGAAAATTGAGCGACCGTATTCAACCATCAATTGTCGCCTCCATTGGAATGGCACTAACTACTATCGGACTTGGTGCTTTTGTTTTCCTATCAGTTAGCACCGGCATTGTTTTTCTTGTTCTGGTATTACTATTATTGGGAATTGGATTTGGGCTATTCTCATCACCAAACACTAATGCAGTTATGAGTTCGGTGAAACAACCTGAATATGGAATGGCGTCAGCTACTTTAGGCACTATGCGACTTGTTGGACAAACCTTGAGTATGGGTATCACACTGATGATTTTCTCCCTAACTTTGGGCAAGGATTCCGATCACCTTACCGATGTATCAGGCCTGATATCAAGTTTCCATTATGCATTCCTGACATTTACTATTTTATGTTTTATTGGGATTTTTCTATCTATGTCACGGGGAATCCTTAGCGATAGAAATTAATGATATATGGTGGAAATTAACTAATTTTGGTCATTATGAAGTTTATAACGCCTGCTGATCTCAAGAAGAGAATCGATAATAATGACGACATACAGATCATTGATACCCGGGAATCTGATAAGTACGAACTTGCCCACATTCCAGGGGCGGTATCAATGCCTCAGCTTGAGCTTCCTTCAATGCTCGACCAGATCAAAAAAGACAAAACTGTTGTCATCTATTGCATTTATGGTGTGAAAAGTGAACTGGTATATATCTATTTAAAGGATAAGCTTAAGATCAAAGACCTTTACATCCTGGAGGGTGGCATTTATGCATACTCTAGTGAATTCGATCCATCAATGAAGATCTGAGCCACTATACATACTACCTTCTTTTCTTAAAGAATTTTCTCTTTTTCTCCACTTTTGGAATAAATAATGGTCCTTCACCCAAGTGAGCCGGTGGAGCTAATTTTCTGATTTGCATATCAATCAGCTTCTCAATTTGATGAAACTGCTGTTGTTCCTCTTCATTAATAAATGTAATAGCCACACCTGTCTTTTCTGCTCTGGCTGTGCGACCAACCCGATGAACATAATCTTCAGCTTCCTTTGGCACATCATAATTGATTACCAAATCAATGTTCTCGATATCGATACCTCTTGAAAGTACATCGGTAGCAACTAGAATTTGCAGTTGCCGGTTACTGAATTGTGTCAGCACGTTTTCTCTTTCATTTTGTTCCAGATCGGAGTGTATTTCTGCAACCTGGTAACCCAGCTTAAGCAACTCACGTGCAATGTTCTTAACTTTAATTTTGGTTGAAGCAAATATGAGGATAGTTGAAAGGTCACGACCTCTGATGAGCGACTCAATAAGTGGTGTTTTCTGCGAATCATAAGTCAGGTAAGCAATTTGGAGTATTCCTTCGGCAGGACGTGCAAGTGCGATATTGATCTCTACTGCATTCTTCAGAATTTTTCTTCCAAGTTCTCGAATCTTTGGAGGCATTGTAGCTGAAAACAGATAAGTATGTCTTGTTATGGGAAGATAGCTGATAATCTTAATGATATCATCCACAAAGCCCATATCTAGCATTCTGTCGGCTTCATCAAGCACCAGGTGCTTGAGATTTTTTACCGGTGCAAGATCCATATTAAGAAATGAAATCAGCTTACCTGGTGTAGCAACAACAATGTCCACTCCTTGCATAAGAGCCTTCTTTTGTTGCTCCCATTCCATACCTGATGTTCCGCCGTACAAGGCGAGTGAGCTTATATTGAGGAAATAACCAAATCCTTCAATTTGTCTGGCAATCTGAACAGCCAATTCTCTGGTGGGAGCAATGATGATGGTGTTAACACCATCAACCCGTGAATGAAGGATATTATTAAGTATTGGGAGGAGATAAGCAGCAGTTTTACCTGTGCCTGTTTGTGCACATCCTATCACATCATTACCACAAAGGATTTGAGGAATTATTTGTTGCTGAATTGGTGTAGGTACTTCAAAACCAACGGCTTCTATGCCTTCAATAATACCGGTATCCAATCCAAAGTCTCTGAAGGATGTTTTTTTATTGTCGGGGAGTATGTCACTCATATACTGTTAATTATCAAACTGCATAAGTATTGAATCAGCAATGATCTTTTGTTCATTTGTAACTCTATTAACCGAATCTATTATTCTTTGTTCTTCAGATGCTCTGACAATAGAGTCGGCTATCCTGATCGAGTCATCTCTTCTCTGCCTGGCTTCTTGCTTTGACATATCATTACATGCCATCAGACCGCAGCACATTAAAACAGTTATAATAACCAAATTTAATTTCATTTTTAAATAGCTTTAAGTATGGGCAAAAAAAAAGAGGTGTATCACCTCTTTTTTATAATAATAACTAAGTTTAGTATTATTCAGCAGGAGTTTCAGCTGGAGCTGTTGTATCAGCCATAGCAGCGTTGATTGAATCTAAACGAGCTTGTTCAGCTTGCTGTACCATTGCGATTGAATCAGCAATTCTGATAGAGTCTAAACGAGCTTGTTCTGCTTTCTGTTCTGCACTTGGTCCGCATGCTACGAATGAAGCTAAACCTGCGATAACTAAAATCTGAGCTAATGTTTTCATGTTTTGATGTGTTTAGTTTTAAAACAATGCAAAGATAAAGAATGTTTTAAGGTAAAAGCAAATTTTTTTAATTATTTTTTAATCTCGTACACTATTCATTATCAGTCACTTAGAATTAATGTATCAAAATATTCAGTAATCAACATTAAAATTAGCTTAAAAAATCGTTTAGTTTTTGCCCATTTTTACAATTTCGTCAAAAGTACAGCATTAAATTTACCTTTATCTTTGTATTGTGGTGTCAAATATCGTAAATAGTGATTATACTTACTTTATTTTGCAGGTCATCCATCAGTAATCTGTTTTGAGTCCCTGGTGTCTTTCATAAAAATTAACAATACTTTACAATGATCAATCTACCTCCTCTTGCCGAATTGATGCGACCCGAACGCTTTGAGGAGTATGTCGGTCAATCACACCTGATCGGCCCTGATGCAGTTCTCCGCCGATCTGTCGATAGTGGCAACCTTCCATCAATGATCTTTTGGGGGCCTCCGGGGGTAGGAAAAACAACTCTGGCAACTTTAATTGCTAAAACTCTAAATCGACCATTCTATACACTTAGTGCAATTAACTCGGGCGTTAAGGACATCAGGGAGGTCATTGAAAAAGCTAAAGAGAGCGGCTTTAATTCTATCCTCTTTATCGATGAGATTCACCGCTTTAGCAAATCACAACAAGATTCATTGTTGGGTGCAGTTGAAAAAGGAATCATTACTCTAATTGGTGCCACAACCGAAAATCCGTCATTCGAGGTAATCTCTCCACTTTTATCACGGTGTCAGGTATATATCCTTAAATCACTCGATGAGGAAGATTTAAATATAATCATCAAGAGATCAGTGCAGAAACTAGAGGAAGTATATAACATTAAAATGGAAATCCTCGAAACTGATTCACTTATGCGGATTTCAGGTGGTGATGCCCGTAAGATGATAAATGCACTGGAGATAATTGCTACAACTTCAAAAAATAAAGGTTCAAAGGTTGTGGTTGATAATAAGTCAGCTCTGCAAGTGATTCAGCAAAATCTCTCGATGTATGATAAGAAAGGTGAAATGCACTATGACATTATCTCTGCCTTTATCAAATCGATGCGTGGAAGCGATCCTAATGCAGCTGTATATTATCTTGCCAGGATGATTGAATCAGGTGAGGACCCTTTGTTTATTGCCAGACGCATGCTGATTCTTGCATCAGAAGATATTGGAAATGCAAACCCAAATGCACTGCTTCTCGCTAACGCTTGCTTTGATGCAGTACATAAAACCGGATATCCTGAGTGCAGGATTCTGCTTTCGCAAACAGCCATATACTTAGCCTGCTCGGCTAAGAGCAATGCATCGTACATGGCTATTGAAGATGCGATTGAGTTGGTACATAAAACCGGCGACCTGCCTGTACCCCTTGCCATAAGGAATGCTCCCACAAACCTGATGAAGAACATAGGTTATGGTGCCGATTATAAGTATGCCCATAGTTATGAAGGAAACTTTGTTGAAATGGAATTTTTACCTGATAGGATAAAAGGTAAAAAGCTCTATGATCCGGGAAATAATGCCAGGGAGGATGAACTACGACAACGGTTGCGTCGTTTATGGCAAAATAAGTATAATTATTGAATAACTACATTGAAACAACCTTCCAATATATACAACAGTAAAACAACATTACAGTGATTGAAACTCCCAAAATTGAAAATCTGAAACCATCAACTAATTTCTTCCTGATGGCAGGTCCTTGTGTGGTTGAGAATACAGAAATGCCCATGCAGATTGCCCTACATATCAAAAAACTTGCTGTTGAATTAGGTATCCCATTTATATTTAAGGCATCATATCGCAAGGCTAATCGATCAAAGGCATCATCGTTCACCGGTATTGGTGACATAAAAGCTCTGGAGTGTTTGGAGGAAGTGCGTCGTGAACTTCAAATCCCTGTAGTAACTGATATTCATTCAGCTCCAGAAGCTGCAATGGCAGCCCCTTATGTTGATGTACTACAGATTCCTGCTTTTTTATGTCGTCAAACAGATTTACTTGAAGCTGCCGGAAATACAGGTAAATGGATCAACATAAAAAAGGGACAGTTCCTATCGGCTGAATCAATGCAGTTTGCAGTACAAAAGATATATGAAACAGGCAACCGTAAAGTAATTCTTACCGACAGGGGTACAATGTTCGGTTATCATGATCTGGTTGTCGATATGAGGGCAATTCCGGTTATGCAAAGTCTTGAAGTTCCTGTAGTACTTGATGTCACACATTCATTGCAACAGCCTAATCAAAGCTCGGGAGTAAGTGGTGGACTTCCTTCAATGATATCAACCATTGCAAAAGCAGGTATCGCTGCCGGAGCTGATGGTATCTTTCTGGAAACTCACCCTGATGTTGCTAATGCAAAATCCGATGCAGCTAATATGCTGCCACTTCAATTACTGGAGAAATTATTGAATGATTTGGTGATTCTAAGAAAAGCTTATTTGAAGACTGTATGATTTGCAATCTTGCAATCAGCTTTCTCCTCTTTTAACTATCCTGAATTGATTCAGCGAACTCTAACAACGTTGGATAACAATAATCAGTAAGCTGATATTTATCTGAAATAGTGAAACTATCGCCTATGAAAACGGTTTTCATCCCAAGTCGGTTACCAAATATCATATCACTCATCGAGTCCCCTACCATTACAGAACGACGAAATGAAATTTCCCTGAAATCTTTGCGTGCCTGTATGCCCATTCCCACTGAGGGTTTCCGACTGAAATGACGTGCTGATTCAAGATAAGGTGACACATAAATTTTATCTATCCTGCCACCGCTAACCTTCACCTGATCAATAAGGTGTGCATTAATCAGTTCAAGGTCTTCCATGCTCATGAGACCTTTACCAATTCCCTGCTGGTTGCTAACAACAACTATCTTCCCAAAATACCTTGATAAAATCTCAATAGCCTTTAAACTGCCATCTTCAAACTGGAATTGGCTCACACTCTTCACATAATCTGAAGGTAAGCGTTTGTTAATTACCCCGTCACGATCGAGGAATAGACTCCAGCTCTTATCTATTTTCAAAGGCTTTGAGTTCATATTGTGCTCTTTTGTAATCCTCAGGAATCCCAATATCAAGAAAATAATCATTAAAAAACTGTCCTCTGATATCCTCTTTACCTACATGCTTTTGAATCCAATCCCTCTCAAATGAAAAAACCTCAGGTAACTCAAATTGCTTAAAGTACTTTGTATTAATAATATATGTGCCTCCATTAATCAAACCGGGATGCGCATCATGTGACTTCTCATTATACTCAGTAATGATGCCATAGTCATTCATCTTAATCTGACCATAACGGGAAGCATCGGGAACCTCTCTCAAGGCAATACTCATCTTTGCTAAATTCTCAACATTTACCTGGAAAAATCTCTGCAGATTGATATTGAAGAAAGTATCTCCATTCATCACTATGAAATAATGTGTCTTTACCAATCCGAAAGCTCGCTTGATAGCACCCCCTGTTCCAAGAGGTTTATCTTCAGAAGAATATTCAATCTCGATTTCCTGATATCTGTTTCTAAAGTGCTCTTCTATCTTATTGCCAAGATACCCTGTAGACAAGATCACTCTCCTGAATCCATATGAGTGGATAAAGTTGAGTAAAAACTCAAGAAAAGGGCGGCCATTAACAGGAGCCATTGGTTTGGGAAGATCTGGAATTTCAGATTTAAGGCGAGTTCCTAATCCACCTGCCAGAATGATGATATCAGGGTATTCCATGAACATTATTGACGTGGAAAAATTGAACTTTCAACTATTTCACAAATAATGTGACCGATAGTGATGTGCGATTCCTGAATTCTTGGTGTATCTGATGATGGTACATTAATAAGGATATCGCATGCATGCTTCATATTTCCACCAGTCTCGCCGGTAAAACCAATAATAGTCATGCCCAGTATTCTTGCTTCTGCAATAGCCCTGAGTATGTTGTTTGAATTACCCGATGTTGACAATGCTACCAGCACATCACCTTTAATACCTTTACCTTTGATAAGCCTGGCATAGATTTCATCAAATGAATAATCATTCCCGACGGCAGTAAGGTAACTAGTATTTACATGGAGTGCCTCAGCATCAAGCGGAAGACGGTCATAGTAAAAACGTCCTGAAAACTCGGCAGCAAGATGTTGAGCATCTGCAGCGCTACCGCCATTTCCGCAAAAGTAAACCCTATTACCCCTGAGGAAAGCTTCTGTAATCTCATAAGAAGCTTTCTCAATGGAATTCAATAAATCAGCATCCTTAAGTATCAACTCCTTTACTGCAATTGAAGCTTGCAGCACACTCACAATTTTATTTTGCATTATTGATGATTTGATTTGCGAAAATACGCAATAAAGCTTGAAGTGGCTATACGATTCATTTACTCAGGACTTTAGATATATCCAACTAAAATATGCGAAGCCAATGAATCAGAAAGTCCATGTAGTCAGGCCATGGGTAGTGAATTCGTATCTTTGAGGCTCACCACCAAACCGTTTTAATGCTTCAACTACCTTTGCCCTTTTATCTCCAGGACAATAAAAAATCATAAATCCCCCACCACCTGCACCGCTGATCTTACCTCCGGTAGCCCCGTTAGCTATTGCAGTACTATAAATTTCATCAAGATTCGGGTTTGTAATTTCATCAGCCATTTGTTTCTTAAAATTCCATCCAAAATCAAGAATTTCACCTACCTTATTAAGAGTGCCTTTTAATAATGCCTCCTTCATCATGATAGCCTGCTTCCTGAGCTGATGAGTTGCCTCAATGGATTTTTGATTCTTACTAATGACATTAGCTGCCTGAGCTTCAATAATCTTTGATGATAACCTGCTTGTTTGCGTATTATACAGTAGAAGATTATGTGACAACTCGTTAAGATAAATATCTTTGATTCTGAGTGGATTGACAATAACTTTGTCGTTTGCTGAGAATTCCATGAAATTAACTCCACCGAAGGTTGCAGCATACTGATCCTGTTTACCACCTGCCATTCCCAGATCGACTCTCTCTATATCATAAGCCAACTTCGCAAGATCATATTCACCTAATGGAAGTTTCAGCCATTCTGAGAAGGCACCTAAAATCGCTACTACGAGTGTGGAAGAAGTCCCCAGTCCTGATCCTGCAGGTGCATCAACCATTGTAGAAAGTGAGAAAGACAAAGGTTTATGAGTAAAATCTCTGACTATCCTATTATATATACCTCGGTGGAGATTTAAGATTCCATTGATTGGAAGTGATTCAGTTGAATCGAATTCATGAAATTCGGCTTTATCAATTGAATGGAAGATTATTTTACCGTCAGTCCTGGGTACTATAGTAGCATAAGCATATAAGCTAACGGTTGCATTAAGGATTGCACCACCGTACAGGTCCGAATATGGAGAAACATCCGAGCCTCCACCTGCTAATCCGATTCTTAGTGGTGCTTTACTTCTAATATACATTATTTTAATGATCCAGTACTATTGCTTTTTAAGTGAAAACTCCAATTTCTGTAATAACATAAATAAGATAAATTCCTGTCTCCATTCCAGCAGAATCCGTCATTTATATTCCTTAAACGTGAATGCCCTTCTTCAATTATTTCTGTTCAATTGAAATTCTAATGCGCATGCTCGAATTTTGGCCTGAATGTGACAAATTAAAGACCAAGAGAATCGGGATCAGGATAAAAGCAAGTTGATTCATCTCGGTTGAATTTTAAGATTGTCAATCGTTCTTATTAATCCATTCCATGAAAACCTTTCCCGTTCGGTTTTCACATTCAACGAAAATTCATTTTCCCTTCCTTCTTTAAAGAATGTATAAATTGCATTCTCAATCGCATTAACATCAGGTTCTACCACATACCCAACTTTACCATCAGGAACCATCTCTGATAAGCCCCCTACGTTAGTTGTAATCATTGGTTTCCCAAAGTGATAGGCTATCTGTGTTACACCACTTTGTGTGGCATCTTTATAAGGTTGAACTACTATTGTACTCGCACAAAAATACAAATATACTTCTGTGTTCGGAATAAAACTAGTCTTTAATACTATTTTGTCCTTTATATTTAAACTTTCTATTAGTTTAAGGTACTTCTCCTCATTCCCATAAAACTCACCTGCTACCATTAATTTAATATCCATTTTGCTGAGCCTCTCACTTGCCAATGCATGCAGCAATAAGTCTAAACCTTTGTATTCTCTGATAAATCCAAAGAAGAGCATATATGAGTATTTCTCATCCAAGTCAAGTTTCTTAAGAGCCTCTTCTTTAGGAATTGCATTACCGAAATTATCATACAACGGGTGTGGATAATAATCACGTGGCTTTTTCTTATCAAAGATATCAAGATCATTAAGGACTGATCTTGACATTGCTACAAAACCATCTACTGAACCCGTAAAATATCGTGAGAGTATTTTATCACCTATCCTGCGTTCGTGAGGAATAATATTATCAGTAATTGCTATAATTTTAGTCTTATACCTCATCCTGATCAGCCTGGCAATTGAGCCAAGGCAAGGAGCCATAAAAGGAAGCCAGTATCTGATAATTATGAGATCAGGTTTCTCAGCAATAACCTTATTAGCAGTCTTTACCCAACTAATCGGATTAATGGAATTCATTGTAATTCTGATATCCAATCCTTCTGGAGGCGCTTCCTTTGAATATTGAGTTGTCCCCGGAAATAGAAAGTTTGGATATTGCAGACTAAAGGTATAAATAACAACATCATAGCCTTCATCCTGGTACTCTTTTGCGAGACGTTCATTGAATGTAGTGATACCTCCTCCCCTCAACGGATAAGCTGACCCAATAATCACTACTTTTCGTGCCATTCTTTGTTGTGCTGTTATCTTTATTACAGTTCCTCTTCAATAAGATAGTTATTCCTGTCGCTCGAATTCCTTGTAATAAGCTCTCCAATAAAGCCGGTGAGGAAGAGCTGGGTTCCTATAATCATAGCAAGTAAACCAAGATAGAATAATGGACGTTCGGTCATCCGGTAACCTGCCATGAACAATTTAGCCCATGCAAGGTATCCTGCAATAATAAATCCAATTAGGAAAATCACTGTGCCTAAGGTTCCGAACAAATGCATAGGTTTACGACCAAAGCGTGAGACAAACATGATGGAGATCAAATCAAGAAAACCATTTACAAAGCGCTCCCACCCAAATTTTGTGACTCCATACTGCCTTTTACGATGAACAACTACTTTCTCCCCTATTTTTCTGAAACCTGCCCACTTAGCTATTACTGGTATGTAGCGATGCATCTCACCATATACTTCAATAGCCTTGACCACTTCACGTCTGTATGCTTTCAATCCGCAATTCATATCGTGAAGCTTAACCCCCGACATCCTTCTGGTAACTGAATTATAAATTTTTGATGGTATGTTCTTAGTCAATTTAGAGTCGTAACGCTTTTTTTTCCAACCGGATACCAGATCCCAACCTTCATCCTTAATCATTCGGTAAAGTTCAGGAATCTCATCAGGGCTGTCCTGCAAATCGGCATCCATAGTAATGACAACATCTCCCTGCACTTTTTCGAAACCTTTATTTAGTGCAGCAGACTTACCATAATTCCTTCTGAATTTTATTCCCGTAAACTCCGGATACTCTTCATTAATCTTCTTCACTACATTCCACGAATTGTCACTGCTGCCATCGTCAACAAGGATCACTTCATAAGTGAATTGATGTTCATCCATCACTTTCTTGATCCACCCGCAGAGTTCGGGCAACGATTCTTCTTCGTTAAACAGAGGGATTACTACGGATATTTGTTTGTTCATGTTTCTGATATTAAGCCTCCCGATTCAATAAGCCCCTCACCTCAAACCCTTTCTACAAGAATAGAGTACTCACAAGATGGATGGGAAATTCACTATTTATCATTCATTATAAAATCAGCCAAATGTGGCTTTGAAACTATCGTCTTCTTTCTTTAAAATAGCTGAAGTGATTAGCGAAATGATTGCTCCAAAAATTACTGACATAAACAATCCCCAAAAAATCATAAAGCCCGGCTTCATAAATTTCTCAGTCATTGCCAATTGCTGTTCAATCATCTCGTCAGACATTCCTCTGTCGAGTAATTTTTGTTCAACATTTTCTAACATTGCTTGTGTGAATCCGGGATCAATCCATGTGAAATACATGTATGAATAAATCATAACAAGAATTGAATTGACAATAACAACATAAAGGCCGGTCATAAATGCATTACCAAATGTAATGTGGCCGCCGTTAATCTTGTCACGATAGTTTATGGTAGCCAAAACAATTCCTATAATAAGTATAACCCAACTTACCCATTGAAGATAACTTTCACGACTCACATCAAGTGAAAAAAGCAATAGGGAAAATAGCACTGATGCTACTCCTGTGTATAAGCCATACTTAAGTCCATTCTGAAAAACGGAAGTCTTTTTCTGTTGGGCGACATTCATTTCATCTGTATTTTCCATGGTGTTGTGTGTTTGTTTCTGCAAATTTATTGAAATATATGCAAAATTGAAAAATTTATATCTCGCATTGCATACGTATACCTCTTTTTTGTAATTTTGCATTCGGGTAAGTCTTATACGACCAGCTCCCATTGAACTCCCCCAGGTCAGGAATGAAGCAAGGGTAGATGGTTGTAGCGGTGCGATATAAGTAGCTTACCCTTTTTTTCTTTAATCTCAGTTGCCATGCTTTTAAAGATCTATCCTGAGAACCCTAATCCTAAACATGTAAGAATGGTAGTGGAATGTCTGCGCGATGGAGGTATCGTCATTTACCCTACTGATACTGTTTATGGTCTTGGCTGTGATATTTTTAAATCAAAAGCCATAGAACGAATTGCACAAATTAAAGGTATTAAGACTGACAAGGCAAACTTCTCATTCATCTGTAATGACCTTAGTCAATTGGCCGATTATTCAAGACCTATCCCAAACAATATCTTTCGGTTGATGAAAAGTAATCTGCCCGGACCTTTCACATTTATTCTTAATGCCGGCAGTAACGTTCCTAAACTTATTCAAAGCAAAAAGAAAACAGTAGGTATTCGTATTCCTGATAACAATATCCCAATTGAAATTGTAAAGGAGCTGGGGAATCCTATTATGTCAACTTCTATTCACGACGACGACTACATTATTGAGTATACCACTGATCCTGAGCTAATTTACGAGAAATACAATAAACTGGTCGATATTGTTATCGATGGAGGTTATGGTGATAATGAACCTTCTACCGTAGTTGATTGTACTACTGATGAACCCTTCATCATTCGAGAAGGTAAAGGCATCTTAATATGACAAAACTCCGTAACCTCTTTGAAATTCCCGTTTCCGATAGCACTGATGAATTTAGTGAGATTCTAGCTCAAGGTGATATCCGCATTGAACGCATTGTTTCAACCGGTCAAATTACGCCTGAAGACCAATGGTATGATCAGGAAGTCGACGAATGGGTAGCGCTGCTAAATGGTGAGGCTCGCATATTATTCGAACACAGTGAGGAAATTACCTTAAGAAAAGGGGATTATATACTCATCAAGGCACATGAAAAGCATCGTGTAACCTACACAAGTACCGATCCTCCATGCGTGTGGCTTGCTATACACGGACGATTGACACTTATCGCTTAAAAGAATATATTATATTAACATACTGAAAACATGATGTTTACTTACTACTTCCAAAAAATGTTACTGATTTATTTGGTTGTAATCTAAAATTATGTACTTTTGCACTCCCAATCAATGATTCCGTAGCTCAGCAGGTAGAGCACATCCCTTTTAAGGATGGGGTCCTGGGTTCGAATCCCAGCGGGATCACAAAGAGGCTGTCTCAAAGACGGCCTCTTTTTTTTGTCTTAATTGCAAATAGCATGTTGTACATGAATTGAACATTATCTAATCATTATCTATACTAAAATGTGGACTTATGTGCAGTTAATGTGGACTTCATGTGGACTTAATGTGTAATTAATAACATAACAGCACATAAAAATCCAATTAAAACTTCTTCAATCCAACCTCCTCTGAAGAAATGAGACAGATTAATTTCATCATGTACTCAATATGATTCCTCTCACTTCTTTACCTGCTTTTTCTTAACTTTGATGCCCTAATATCTAAATATGGCAAAAATATCTTCCTTTTTCCTCTGCTTAGCACTATTTGCAGGTATTAATTCACTGCAAAGCCAGATAATTAGCTATCCCGCAGCTCAAATTCCCAATAAAAAAAATGCTGAAGGTTTCCTTTATTCCCTCCCGAAGCATGTGGTTAAAATTGATGTCTATGTCACTAAGACTGAGAAGTTTAAAGGCAGGTACAGTGACTTCGCAACAAAGTTGCTTAGCATAACCGACCCTATATTAAAAGATGCCGTAAGTTATGATATCAGTCGTGTTGTTGTTAGCACACTTACTGAGCCGGATACCTCACAGGTCTATTTTGCTGAATTATCACCTAAGAACACCGATAACCGTCAAATTATGCTTAATCTCTCAGGTGATGGTTTTATCTCCGATTTCACTACCCACTATATAGATAAGAAAGCTACCGCTCGAAATTCACACAATACACAACCTTTTATTGATCTGCTTCGGCCGGCTTTAATCGAAAAAGTAGATACTATTATCCGAAAGGTGAGTATAGATACAAGTGTTTTCGAACAGAAAATACCCCGTCGCAATATCTCAGAAAAATCACTTGAACAACAGGCCAGGGAAATCGCCGGTGAAATCTATAAAATTGAGGACAGCAAGTACAAACTAATCACCGGATACCAAGAGGTGAATTATTCATCTGAGAGCATTGAATTTATGCTTCGTCAACTTAACGCACTTGAAGAAAATTATCTTGCTCACTTTAAAGGATCGGTGATCACTACCGAAAGCGTTTATACTTACTATTACACACCAGATGGTGCCATTGATAATGCTACAAACACAATCTTCCGATTCTCCACCACTTCAGGCATCACTACAAGAGATAATCCGGTGGGTGATCCGGTAAGTATTTCCATTAAAAGAATCAATACACTTGGAAATGCACGGTCTCTTGAGTCAAATAGTACAGCCAATCGTAAGAAGCCAGGTGGCATTTGGTATCGCATTCCGGAATCTGCTTCAATTACTGTTAATCTTGGACAACGTACTCTTGCTTCTGAAAAATTCCGTATAAGTCAGTTGGGTATACTCACATGCCTACCCCCTTCCAATATTTCTCATGTGGGATTCGACCATGATGGAGCACTTAAAACTTTAATTACAGACTAACATTTCATGGCAAACTTTATACCGGGACGCATTAAGAGCCTGATTTTCTATCCGGGCTATGAATGGAAGATAATAGCAGCTGAAAAACGTTCGCTTAAAGAAGATTTCTTTCAATATGCTATGGTGCTAATTCTATTTGGTGCTGCTGCGAGAGCATTGGGGAGTTTCTTTTTTGTTCGAAATGTACTGGATATTGATGCGTACCGATTTTCACTCCCCATTACCCAGGCACTCGCCTATTTACTTATGCAGGTGATCACTGTACTGTTACTTACATTCATGGTAAATGGTATGGCAAAGAAGTTTAATTCTGATAAAGATTTTGTAAAAGCGGGCAAACTCGTCATATACAGTCTTACCCCCCTATTTATCTGCTATATTTTGGTGAATCTCAATCGCCACCTCGTTTTGGCATTTATACCAGCCCTCTATTCTATATGGCTTCTGTCAGGTGGACTTCCTGCTTTATTAAAAACTCCGGGCCATCGAGTACCTGCTTTAATTTTTATTATTTTCCTTTCGGCACTCAGTGTCAATTACTTATTGGAGTCAGGATTCGCATATCTAACCACACTGCTCTTCCCTGATGTGCTGACAAACTAACTTTCATTGTACCTTTATCTGTTAAGTCATTTCAATATCATGAAATAATACCATGATACTGCAGGATTATTAATTCATTGACTGATATCATCACTGAAAAGTGATTTTTAAACTGAAAATCTTGCCCAAAGAAAATATATCGAGGCAAAACAATTATATGAGGATTGTTGTTTTGAAGTGTTTAACAACCATAAAACCATACAAGCATGCCGAATATCCGTTTCAGGGCACTTGAGATTTCAATGACACGCCCAAGTCGCCATTTGCCTTCTATTCCCGACCGCCCGTCGGTTTATTTTGGTGAACTTACATTCAACAAGGCTGCTATGAGTGACTACCTGTCACGAGAAGCCTATAAAGCAGTCCAGGCTGCAGTTGAGCAGGGTGTGAAAATTGAACGCAGGATAGCTGACCAGATCGCTTCAGGCATGAAATCGTGGGCAATAACCAAAGGTGCCACTCATTTTAGCCATTGGTTTCACCCTCTAACCGGTGCTACTGCTGAAAAACATGATGCTTTCATAACTCTGCTTGATGACGGTAAGGCTATTGAGAATTTTACAGGCAACGAATTGGTACAACAGGAACCTGATGCATCAAGCTTCCCATCGGGTGGAATCAGAAATACTTTTGAAGCTCGTGGTTATACTGCTTGGGACCCAACTTCACCGGCATTTATTCTTGACGGAACACTATGTATCCCTACTATTTTTATCTCTTATACAGGTGAGTCGCTTGATTTCAAGCTTCCACTTATAAAAGCATTGACTGTACTTGAAGATGAGGCAACACAAATATGCCAATGGTTTGACTCCAATGTCAAAAGAGTACAGGCTACGCTTGGATGGGAACAGGAGTACTTTCTGGTAGACTCGGCACTATACAATGCCCGCCCTGATCTATCACTTACAGGTCGTACTCTCTTTGGACATGCGAGTGCAAAAGATCAGCAACTTGCTGATCATTATTTCGGGGCCATTCCCGACAGGGTGATCGATTTTATGAGAGAGTTTGAATTTGAAGCTCTTCGATTGGGAATACCTGTCAGGACAAGGCACAATGAGGTGGCGCCGGGTCAGTTTGAATGTGCCCCTGCTTTTGAAGAAGTAAACGTGGCTATTGACCACAATATGCTGCTTATGCACCTGCTCGAAAAAGTAGCTAAACGGCATGGATTTACAGTGCTCTTACACGAAAAGCCGTACGCTAACATAAATGGATCGGGTAAGCACAATAACTGGTCTATGCAAACGCAAAATGGTGAGAATCTGTTATCACCGGGCAAGACTCCTGAAGAGAATCTGCAATTTCTTGTATTCCTTGTATGCATTTTGAAAGCAATCCATACTCATGCCGATGTGCTTCGCGCATATATTGCATATGCAGGTAACGATTTAAGGTTAGGTGGACATGAAGCTCCACCTGCAATCATCTCTGCATTTATAGGCTCGCGGTTATCTGAGGCTCTCGATCAATTTGCTTCTGCTACAAAAGAGCATGGAAACAGGAAAACATCAAAACCGTACAATATTCCCAGAATTCCTGAAATATTGCCCGATAATACTGACAGGAACCGAACATCACCTTTTGCCTTCACCGGCAATAAGTTTGAATTCAGGGCTGTGGGTTCATCAGCCAATTGTGCTGTACCAATGATTGCTCTCAACACTATTGTAGCTAACCAGTTGAAGCTTTTCAGGTTAGAAACTGAACGACTGGTTGCACAAAAGATTAGTCGCGAGGATGCCATTTACAGAATACTTCACAGGTATATTAATGAATCTCGGGATATAATTTTTGAGGGAAACAGTTACAGTCAGGAATGGATAGAAGAGGCAGCCCGTCGTGGTCTCTCGAATATTGCAGACACTCCTAGAGCATTAAAGAAATTGCTAACTGAAGAAGCTGTCGGACTGTTTGAGGATAATAATGTGCTCACACGTCGTGAGATCATGGCTCGTTATGAGATACAGTTGGATAATTATGTCAGAAAGATTCAGATTGAGTCACGAGTAATTGGTGATCTGGCAGTGAATCACATTATTCCTATCGCCATTCGATATCAAAATCTCCTGATTGAAAATGTTAAAGGCTTGAAGGATGTGCTTGACAATAAGACTTTCCTCTCGCTGTCAAAGACTCAGACCGACAGTATACGTGATATTTCAGAGCATATCATAAGCATAAAGAACATGGTTCAGAAGATGGTGGAGACTCGTAAAATTGTCAATAAATACGACTCATTAGAAGAAAAAGCCATTGACTACCGTGACAAGGTATTCCCATGGTTTGAGCAAATAAAGTACCATGTTGACAAACTTGAATTGTTGATAGATGATGAACTGTGGCCACTTCCAAAGTACAGAGAGCTATTGTTTACAAGGTAATATTTCAGACCTCCGTGCTTTATCTTCCAAAAGAAATACTACTCAGAAACCAACATTCACAAAACATGGTGTAGATTTCTGATTTTACGCAAGATGAGGAAGTGAATTTTTGGATTTTCTAGTTGAATGATCCTTTAAGATACTGCTTTGTCATTTCCTGTTGTGGGTTTTCGAAGATTTCATTAGCTGGTCCTTGTTCTATTATTTCGCCCAGGTACATGAAGACAACGTAATCGGCTATACGTCTTGCCTGACGAAGAACATGGGTAACCATTACAATTGTGTATTGTTGTTTAAGCTCAACGAATTTCTTCTCAATAGCTTCGCTTGAGATTGGGTCGAGTGCAGATGTAGGTTCATCAGCAAGAATGATATCCGGGTCAACGGCTAATCCCCGTGCAAGGCATAGGCGCTGCTGCTGACCGATTGAAAGTGCCGAGGCCGGATCTTTGAGACGATCCTTTACTTCATCCCACAAATTGGCTTGTTTGAGATAATGCTCTACCCTTTTATCAAGAAAGCGTTTCTTTTTTCGTCCACTGATTCTTAATCCGAAGGCAACATTATTATAAATATTCATCGGAAGTGGATATGGGCGCTGAGATAACAAGCCCATCCTCTGACGCAATATTGTAATATCCTCACTTGTATGCAGAATATCTTCCTTATCTATAAAGATATTTCCCGTTACATGCATTTCAGGATATAAATCAGTCAGGCGGTTGAGAGATTTGAGTAATGTAGTTTTGCCACAGCCTGAAGGTCCAAGTATAACGGTAATTTTCTTTTCAGGAATCGCAAGATTAATATTCTTAAGGATCCTTTGTTTCCCGATAGAAAGATTAAGGTCGCATATGTTTATTTTTGGGTTCTCTTCCATTATTGTTTAATACGATTTTTATGATACCGTTTTGAGAAAAATCTTGCTGATATACTTATTGTCAGGATTATGATAGTAAGCACAACTGCAGAGGCATAAGCTCTGTTTTGTACTTCAGGAATAGGTGAACTTAATTGGAAAAAGATTGCTAATGGCAGAGTAGCTGCCGGCTGGTTAAGCGATGTTGGCATCAGGTCGGTATAACCTGTTGTAAATAAGACCGAAGCAGCATCCCCTATAGCCCTTCCAAAAGCAAGCAATACAGCTGTAATTAGCCCTGAAGTCACCTGGCGAATATAAATTCTGTATGAAATTTCGGATGGTGTAGAACCCAGGGACATGGAAGTCTCAAGCAATCCGCGAGGGATGGTTTTCAATACTTCATCCATCGCTCTAACCATTATAGGGATGATGAACAGCGTAACAGTAAAAATACCTGCAAGAAGTGAAGTTTTTAATCCGAAATAGATCATTACTGTAAATCCAAAGGCTCCATATACAATAGAGGGAACGCCCCATAGTAGATCAAGGAAAAACCTGATACCATCAACCAGTTTCTTGTATTTTATGAGATGAATATTCATCATCAGAGCAACAGGCAAACCAAGCAATAAAGCAAGGAATGTAGCTGCTATTGCCAGATACAATGAGCCAACAATTGCATTAAGAATCCCTCCCTCCTTTCCGAAATAGAAACCACCTTTGGGTAATTGAGTAACCATCTCCCATGAGAGTGAAGGCAGTCCTTTATAAAGAATGCTGAAGATGATAACTGTAAGAGCAATGACTATAATATTGGTTGATAAAAACATCAATACCCTAAAGAAACTCTCTTCTATATGTCTGAATTTTCTCATTCTCTTTTTCTTACCTACGACCCTTTAACGTTCAGCATTCAGTGTCACCTTTCAACGTCAAGCGTCCTACCTTTTATTCATTGATCATTATTGTGAATTCCATGCGTTTATTCATCTGTTATTGAGGCTCTCCTAATTCAATCAATCATAATTTGATTACCCTTTTTCCTCAAGTCTGGCAATAGCAACTCTTGAGCCAAGATTAAATAACAATACTACAACAAAAAGAACGAGTGCTGCCAACATAAGGGCAGAATCGTACATTGGGATGGAAAGCATTTCACCATAATTATTAGCAATTAGAGCAGGTAATGGATAGCCGGGCTGAAAAATCCCTTTTGGACTTGAAGGCACATTGCCTACTACCATTAAAACAGCTATAGTCTCACCAAATGCTCTTGAAACTCCTAAACCGAAGGCTGATATCACACCTGGAAAGGCTTTTCGCAGTAGAACAAGTTTTATTGTTTGCCATTTAGTGGCGCCCAACGACAGAGATGCCTCTTTTAGTTCATCGGGCAGAGTTTTAAAGACTTCTATCAGAATATTCAGTATGAACGGAATTATCATCACAGCCAGAACGAATCCTCCGGCCAGAATACTGTAACCGGAAGTCTTTTCACCGAAAAATGGAGCTAAATATTTGGAAATAAATGGTACGATGACCAGTATTCCCCAAACACCAAATATTACTGAAGGAATACCTGCAAGAATATCTATTACCGGGTGCATAATTTTCAGCACCCAGGTTTTTGCATATTGAGTAAGGTGAATGGAAGTGAGAAGACAGATGGGAGCTGCAATTAGAAGTGAGATTATTGTAACCCACACTGAGCTTACGATAAAAGGTGCAAACCCAAACTCGCCCGAAAGTGGCCGCCAATCGCCTGAAAAGAGAAGCTTAAGTAGCGATTCCTTCTCAAGGAGATAAGTTGATTTGATATATAGACCCACTCCAAGAAAGAAAGGCAATAGGATAACCACTATTAGGCCAATAATCATCCAAACAGTATGAAGGCGACTCCTTAGATGCCTCTTGACTTTAAAGAATCGGGTTATATCCTTACTCTGAAAGTTTTTGTAGTTCACTCTTGACTTTCTCCTCGGTAAGGTTGACATATCCTGCATTGTGTACATATTTCTGGCCATCGGTTACAATCCACTCCAGGAAGGCGAGAACGGCAATATTTTTAGGTTTACCTTTTGCAACAAAATATAAGTCGCGTGCAGGAGGTGAAGGATACTTACCTGAAGCAATCGCATCCATAATCTCGTCAAGTGAATCATAGAAACGCTCATCATCACTGATCTCCCCGTCTTCATTAAGGTCAAGAGGTACAACAGCAATTCCGGTATATGGCTTACGGGTACTCATATCATATGCATAATTCACATTATTATACCCAATACCGGTCATATCTTTCTTAATAGCATCGGCTATTCCGGGATCACCAAACACCCCAACTCCTTTTAGTGATTCCTGATTACTTCCAAGATATTTACCCCACATTTCAGCAGCACCGCAAGCATCTGAACGTGTATATACATTTATACCTACAATGTTGGCTGTTTCATAAAGCTGACCCCAATTTTGGTACTTATTGTACAGATAAAGGTCGATAAGCATTTGCTTTGTCATTCCTTTCTTATTTATCATATCTGCTACAGGGTTTTCCGGATTATATGTACCTACTACCGCATCTTTGGCAACTGCAATATACCATGCGCCTTTGGCAACTTCAGCTTCAGTAACTTCGCGTGAAAACATACCCAAGTCAACCATTTCGGATAACGCATCTGTCATTCCTTTTCCGGCACCTCCTGCAGAGATATCAATTCGTACTTCAGGATTGAGTTTCTTAAATTCCTCAGCCCATAATACTGCCATCGGATAGAGAGCAAAAGCTCCTGATATTGTAATGCGTCCTTTAACAGTACCATCCGCTTTACGCACAGCTTGCTCATCTCTGTTGCTACACCTACTGAACAGGATCACAGCAATTACGGCCACTACTAAAAAGTTAAAATATTTCATCTAATTAGGGTTTAAAATTCAAACATTCACTTATAAATAATCTTGGAGATTGATCTTTGTTCTAGTTTTTTCGCTTATTTGTTCATAACTGACTTCATACAGTTATTTATTCTATTTCGGAAGGTTTATGACATCTATTCAAATTGTTTATTCAATATTCATTTTTGATATCGCGTAATCAGTATTCACGATTCTCATTCATTATAACCTCTATAATTTTGAATATCAAATATTAATTATCAAATATCAAATCTTTGATTTCTATGGCTAAATTAGGGAAATTATACTCAAATAAATAATTGACCGAAATAATTTCATTACTATTTTTTATGCAGTCAAACAGTTTTCCTGTAATTCTTCACTGCCCATATATTTAATATAACAGCAAATGAGGCAATTACTGTGATGTGAGACATTATATCTTTCAGGCTGCTGCCTTTAAGAATTACCATACGAAATACTTCAACGATATACGTTACCGGATTTAGTCGTGCAATGACTTTAGCCCATCCGGGCATACTGTCAATGCTGGTAAAGAGTCCGCCCATCAAGATAAAAACCATCATAAAGAAAAACATTACCAACATGGCTTGTTGCTGTGTTTCGCTATAAGTGGAAATTAGCAACCCGAATCCCATTACAGCCAGCAGATATACCCAAATAAAAACATAAATGGTGATTAGGCTTCCATTAGGAACTATCCCGTAAACCAGCCATGCTACTGCCATTCCAAGGGTAAAAACCACATTACCAAGTATCCAGAATGGTAGAAGTTTGCCAAGTATAAAATGATGTTTGCGGATGGGTGTTACATTGATTTGTTCGATGGTTCCAACTTCCTTTTCCTTTACAATGTTTAGAGCAGTCAGAAACCCTCCCACCATTGTAACCAGTATAGCAAGGATTCCCGGCACCATGAACGACCTGTAATTCATGCGTGGATTGAACCAATTAATGCCGCTAACATCTATTTCACCAATAGGTGTATTTGTGGAAGAGACTTTAATTTTATTCAATAATTCTTTATTGTACTCACCAATGATTCTTGTAAGATATGACCCTCCTAAGTTTGCTTTTGTTCCATTGATTGCATTTACTGCAATAAAGAGCTTTTGCCCGTTTTCCCGAATCAGATTTCTTTCAAAGTTTACAGGTATTTCAAGTATCAGGTCGGCCTCATCAGCTTTAATATAATCGAGTGAGCGTTTATATGACTGATTATAATCCACAAGCTTGAAATACCCAGAGGCGATAATAGTGTTTACAATTTCTTTCGACATACCCGAGTGGTCGTTATCAACTACCACTAGTTTAATATTCTTTATTTCATAATCAGCTGCCAAAGGAAGGATCAATAGTTGCATAATCGGCATGGCTATGATCATTGCCAGGATGGCCTTATTCCTGAATATCTGTTTGAATTCCTTCTTTAAGAGATACTTCAGTGTTCTCATGCCAGTCTTTGTTTAAAGGTTTTCAAGCTTACAATGAAAAAGAACGAGGTTATAATAAGTAGAGCCAGGGTTTCTTTTAAGATAAATGAGAACCCTAATCCTTTGATCATAATGTCCTTTACTATAACATAAAACCAGCGGGCAGGAATTGCATTCGCAATCAACCTTAGAAATTGAGGCATGTTTTCAAGAGGAAACATGAAACCGCTAAACAAAACAGTTGGTAGCAACATTCCCATAAGCGAAACCAGCATCGCTGCCTGTTGAGAATTAGTACGAATACTTATAAAAATGCCGATGCTCAAACAAGTCACAATAAAAAGAGTGCTCTCTGCAAACAGCAGTAACAGACTTCCATTTACAGGTAACTTAAGGGCAAAAATGCTCAATAAAACAATAGTTGTGACATTTACCCATGACAATACAAGATAAGGTACGGCTTTAGCCAGCAGCACTAATGATGGTTTGAATGGAGAAACCAATAATACTTCCATCGTACCGGTTTCCTTTTCTCTAACTATTGTAATTGCAGTCATCATTACACAAACCAGCATAAGTACCAATGCCATAACACCCGGCACGAAATTATGAGCACTTTTCAATTGAGGATTGTAAAGCATCCGAATTTCAGGTGAGATCATGTATGGTATTGAGCCTAAATCATTCTGGTCCTTTCCGAATTCTTTAATAATTGCATTCAGATAATTTGTAATCAAATTAGCCATATTGGGATCAGAAGCATCAGCAATCAGTTGTATTTGTGTCGCTTTTGAATGGTTTAACTCAATATTGAAATTAGGTGGAATAACCATCACTACCTTTAAACGCCCCTTTCGGAAAGCATCCTCAATTTCGTTCTCGTTAATGAGGGCATTACTAACATCAAAGTACTTACTGGCATCAATTTGGCTGATAAGTTTGTGTGAGGCTATATCATTAGCTTTATCAATGACTACCAATTGCGTATTGGTGATTTCATCTGAAATGGCAAACCCGAAGATGAGAATTTGCATCATTGGCATTCCGATAAGGATGAGTAAGGTCCTTCGATCTCTGAATACATGTACAAATTCCTTTTTTACGAAAGCCACGAATTGTTTCATAGTGCTGATATTGATTTATTCACCTCTTTTTGCGCCTCTGGCTAATTGAACAAATACTTCATCCATACTGTCGGCATTGAATCTAGCTTTCAGAGCTGCGGGAGTATCCAATGCATCAATACGTCCATCCACCATAATTGAAATCCTGTTGCAATATTCTGCTTCATCCAAATAATGAGTGGTAACAAAGATGGTTATCCCTTTTGACGAAGCCTCATAGATCATATCCCAGAATTGCCTTCGTGTGAGGGGGTCTACCCCACCGGTGGGCTCATCCAAAAATACGATACCCGGTTCATGGAGGATAGCTACCGAGAATGCAAGTTTTTGCTTCCATCCCGGAGGTAATGATCCAACCAACTGCTTAGCCTGTCTTGTCAAACCAAGTCTGTTGACTATCTCCTCACTCTTTTCCTTGATAGTGGATGAAGGTAGATTGTAAATCCCTCCAAAAAAATCAATATTTTCTATCACAGTCAGATCCTCATAAAGTGAAAATTTCTGACTCATATATCCAATACGGGCTTTTATCTCTTCAGTTTGGGTATATACATCGCAGCCTGCAACTTTTGCTATACCGGTTGTTGGAACTGATAAACCACACAGCATCCTCATAGCCGTGGTTTTCCCTGCTCCATTGGCTCCCAAAAAACCAAAAATCTCACCTTTTGACACATTGAAACTTATGTTATCAACTGCTGTGAAAGTCCCGAATTTCTTTGTCAGGCCCTCAACTTCTATTACATATTCATTCTTCATTAGCAGGCTCTTATTTTCTAAGTCTTTTATTTTTCAAGATCGTAACAGGTGAATGAAGCAGTCTTCAACAGATGGTTGTTCCAATTGAATCATTACCTCCTCATGCCCCCCGGCAGTCAGAGATTCTTTTAGTTTACTGACTTCTACTTCATTGGGTTTGAATGTAATATGGAGATCTTCACCATAAGGGTAAGCATATAGAGAATTAGAAAATTGTTTCACATCATTTAATAATCTCACAGTGCTTTTTGACCTCAATCGGTAGAGGCAGTCATCGAAGGAACGGATAAATCCATCAGGGGTATTGATGGCTAATATCTTACCTTGTTGTACAAGTGCCAGACGGTCACATTGTGAAGCTTCATCCATATAAGCAGTTGATACCATGATAGTTATACCTTCAGTCTTAAGTTTCCTGAGCATTTCCCAAAATTCTTTTCGTGATACAGGATCAACACCTGTAGTAGGTTCATCAAGAAAGAGAACTACAGGCTTGTGAATCAACGCACAAGAAAGTGCCAGCTTCTGTTTCATTCCTCCCGAGAGTTTCCCTGCCCTTCTGTCTTTAAAGGGCTCTAACATCTTGTAAATGTCTTTAATAAGATAATAGTTCTCTTCAATAGAGGTATTGAAAATAGTAGCAAAGAAATTAAGATTCTCTTCTACAGTCAGGTCCTGGTACAATGAGAATTTACCGGGCATATACCCTACCACTTGTCGTATAGCCTTATAATCTTTCACCACATCCATGCCATCCACCCTGGCATTTCCCCTATCAGGTAGTAGCAAAGTGGTCAGTATCCTGAAAATGCTTGATTTACCTGCTCCATCAGGACCAATCAAGCCAAAGATCTCTCCCTTCTCAACAGAAAATGAGACATTGTTGACAGCCACAAATTTCTCCTTGCCGTAAACCTTGCTTATTCCATTTACTTCTATTGCATTCATCGTTTACTTTTGATCACTAAATTTTACTTCACCGTACATACCTATCTTCAGGTAACCATCGTTTGGCACTCTTATTTTAACTGCGTAAACCAGATTAGCTCTCTCATCTTTAGTCTGGATAGTTTTCGGGGTGAACTCTGATTTTGAGCTTATCCACTCTATTACACCCGAATATTCCTTGTAGGTTTTAGATCCATTGTCAACCATCACCTTAACCTGCTGGTTAAGTTTAATTAACGGAAGCTGATCGCCTGTTATATAGACCCTTAGAATTAGCGAAGAAACATCAGCTATCTTATATAACGGCTTTCCGGCAACTGCCATTTCGTTTTCATTAGCATATTTGAGTAAGACAGTACCGCTTACCGGACTGGTCAAACGGCTCTTTGCAATTTGATCTTCCAATTGGGCAATCTGCATCTTTACCGGAGTTGTTTCTGCACTCAGACTTGATATGGTTACTGATAGTGACGACTTTAAAGCTTCCAGCTGACTTTCTAGTATTGTAACCTGAGAGGAAGCATCATCCAGTTGCTTTTGGGTTGCGGCACCTGCTTTGTTCAGATTCTCTACTCTTGACAGTTCTCTATTGGCCTGTTTCAATTGCAGTTCAAGTGCAGCAATCTGTACTTTCGCCTGTGGATTTCGACTGAGTATAGCACTTATTTGTGACTCAAGCTGCTTTTTCTTCAGCCTCAATTGAGTGGTATCGATATATCCGATAACCTGACCCTTCGTCAGTTCCTGACCCTCCTCAATCTCAAATTGCCTTATTACTCCGGTAGATTCAGCTGAGATGATTATTTCCTGTGCTTCGAAAGATCCTGAAGCATCGTACTCATTTTTATTGTTCCTGCACGAAATTATACTGAGAGTCAGCAGGAATATTATTGCGGTTTGTTTCATTTTAGTGCTGTTATATTATCTGTTTCCGATAATTAATTGATGATTATATTGAGCCTGTAAATACTGTATTTCGTGAAGTAGTTTCGTTTGGACTGCCTGATCGTATGCTATGATGTCTCTTATATAATCTGAACCGGTTATCACTCCGTTTTCGAGTTTGGCAAATGAGGCTTGCTTCACACTTTCACGTAATTCAACCAACTGGTCATCAGTCTTTAAGAGATCACTAAATTTCTCTATTTCAATAAGTTGCCTTTGTGTTTGCAGAGTCGTATTAAAAATGAAAGTTTCCCGTTGCATAGAAATGTTCTGTTTAGCGATATCGTTAATCAGCTTTTCCCTTTTTAAAGTATAAAGACCGTTTAGCGGATAAGCGAATCTTAGTCCTGCAATGTACCATGTGTCGCCATCCGGATCAAGCATGTTCAATCCTGGTGAACCATATCCTCCCTGAACGAATGCATTGAGACGTGGCAGGTTCTTTGCCTTTAATGAAGATAATTGTACATCCAAACTTCGCATTCTTGCTTCATACAAATCTAATTCTGGTCTTATTATCTGATCCTTGATGATCAATTGTGGTGGAACCTCTAACTGTGCTCTTTCATCAAATTCTCTATTGATAAAAACTGAAAGCATTTGAAGATAGGCTTTGCGGGCAGCTTCTAGCTCGATAGTGCGCTGTCCAATTTTCAGTTCTTCAGCTTTAATGACATCTACATCACTTTTCAAAGCTGTTCCATTAGCAAATGCAGCTTCAATTTTCTCTAACCCGGCCCTGATATCTTTCCTTAGAAGTTCAACCTGTTTAATTTGGCTTTCAAGTGATAAGATTCCAAAGTATATCTCATTAACCTGTTCTTTTATCTTATACAATTCAGTCTCAAGTGACTTCTCCTCAATCGTAGCTTGTGCTCTGGAAGCATTAACAATGTTGCGATTTATACCACCGTCAAATAGAATCTGATTGAGTTCACCATAAACTTTATATTGATCCTTATTAATTTCAGGAATAGAGATATTTGGAAGATCGATTGGTAATCGGGTAACATCCGATTGGTAAGTAAACTGTCCATTTATTGATAGAGTTGGTAAAAACCCTGATTTAGCATTCGAAACTGAATATTCTCCACTCTGTTTTATCAGGTCGAGGCTTTTCACCAACGGGTAGTTTCGCATGGCAAGTTCCTGACATTCATTAAGTGTCAGAGCTATGACATTATTGCTATCATTTGACGAAGTGGCTACAATATCTTGTTTAGGAACAGCTGATTCAGGCTCCAATTTATAAATGGAAGTTGAGGATATTGCTGAAACAGTTGATAAGAACAAGGGGGAACTTACTATAACGACTAATATACTTCGTGGAAAGTTTTTCATTTTGTGTTATGATTATTTTGATTTAATCATTTGTTTAATCATCTGATAAATAAAATCAGGAGTCTAACAGGGCATTAACCCACTTATTAATATACTCCTTACGTTCCTTCATCAGAGCTGAATATTCTTCTTTGGTCATGCCACTAAGAGTTGTGAAAACAGGTCTTGCTACGAAAGGAAAAATAATCATTCCAAGCATTGAAAGTATCAATTGCATAGGATTGATATTTGGATTTCGCTCATGAATTTGCTTAACGAGACTTGAATTCTTATCCAGTGGGCTTAGTTGAACTTTCAACCCAAAACCATCGGGATTATGCTTTAACTCACTGAGTACCATTAAAGGAAGATCAGGATTCTCAATCAGCAAATCAATATAACTATCTGCAACTACACTTATTTTAGTATCAAGTGAAAGTGAGGGATTCACCAATACCGGTATGATAGTTCCAAATAGCTGATATACCTTTTCATGCATTATCTCATTAAAAAGCTTATCCTTACTTCTAAAATAATAATTCACCAGGGCTAAATTTATTCCTGCTTCTTCAGCTATATCACGAGTACGCGTCGCTGCATAACCTTTACTGGAAAAAACCTTCCGTGCTGCTTCTTTTATTTTCTCCTCTGTTGAAAGATCAACCTTTCGTTTTTTCGTTGACATCTTACTTAAAAGTTTGTTCTGCAAATATAATATAATCGATATGGTTAAAACAAGTTTTTTAAACATTTGTTTAATTTTTTTAGCAAATCTCATAACTAAGATCCATATCGATGGAGTAGAAAAATATAGGGACAAAGTAGATTTAGAGTTAAAATTTTGTCCTGACCTGGTTCAAAAATGATATTAAATGGCTGTCTAAATGGGAAAGCATCTTTTTTATTCTTAGTATAATAAAATGAGGATGCTATGATATTAAAATGGTCACAACCTCAAGACAATCTCTATACAGCCTAATAACAATCTGGTAACAACTTCGAAATTAATTTTAAGTTGTGTTGAGTAGATTGTGTCGAGGTTGTGACCACTTTAATATCATTCTTACATAATATATTATCATTCCTTCTCACCTACTGTAGTCAAAAGACAAAAATTCATCAGACTGATTTTCTAAAATTTTATACTTAAAGATTCTCTACTTCGTTTGTTGTTGATATATTTGCTGTGTTAACATAAAAAGTATTAGAAAAACTATATGAAAATTACTATTGTTGGTACCGGTTATGTTGGTCTTGTCACAGGTACATGTTTTGCCGAAGTGGGAATCAACGTTGTTTGCGTTGATATAGACAGTGTTAAAATTGAAAACTTAAAGAAAGGAATATCACCCATTTATGAGCCTGGTCTTGACGATATGATCGCAAGAAATATCGAAAAAGAAAGACTTATGTTTACCACTGATTTGGCCTCCTGTGTGAATGATTCCGATGTAATTTTCATAGCGGTAGGAACCCCTCCGGATGAAGATGGCAGTGCCGATTTGAAGTATGTATTGGATGTGGCAAAGACTGTAGGACAGAATATGAACAAACACCTGCTATTAGTCACTAAAAGTACTGTACCGGTCGGTACAGCTCATAAAGTACGGCAAACAGTACAGAATGAGCTCAATAGCAGATCGCTCAATATTACATTTGATGTTGCATCCAATCCTGAATTTCTAAAGGAAGGTGATGCTATTAACGATTTCATGAAACCTGACCGAATAGTAGTAGGTGTTGAATCAAAAGAAGCCGAAGAGATCATGTCGAGACTTTATAAGCCCTTCACGCTCAACGGCCACCCGGTTATCTTTATGGATGTTGCATCAGCTGAGATGACTAAATATGCAGCTAATGCCATGTTGGCGACCAAAATCAGCTTCATGAACGATATTGCGAATCTATGCGAAATCGTTGGTGCAGATGTCAATATGGTTAGAAAAGGCATCGGCAGTGATACACGAATCGGCAACAAGTTTATTTATCCCGGTATTGGTTATGGAGGATCATGTTTTCCGAAAGATGTTAAAGCTTTGATTCATACAGCCAACAAAATAGGCTATAATATGAGGGTTCTTAAGGCTGTTGAGGAAGTGAATGATGACCAGAAATCAATTCTTTTTAATAAGCTGATGAAATACTATAATGGTAATGTAAACGGATTAACCATTGCCTTATGGGGACTTTCATTCAAACCTCAAACCGACGATATGCGTGAAGCACCATCATTGGTGTTAATTGAAAAATTGTTAGAACACGGATGTCGCATTAAAGGCTACGATCCGGTAGCCATGAATGAAACGAAACGTCGAATCGGTGATAAAATAGTTTTATGCAAGGATGCATATGAGGCTGCCATGGATGCTGATGCTATTATGCTTGTAACCGAATGGACTGATTTCCGGTTCCCGAATTGGGCTGTTGTCAAACGCTTGATTAAGAAGCCGGTGATTTTTGACGGCCGTAATATCTACGACAGAAAAGAACTGCAACGCCTTGGATTTGACTACTTCTGCATTGGAGTTAATACTAAATTATAATGAAGAGAATACTTGTAACAGGAAGCAATGGCCAGCTTGGAAATCACTTAAGATTGAAGGATAACGCACCTGATAATACTGAATTCCTGTTTACTGATTTACCCGAACTCGATATCACTAATGAGAGTGATGTCGAAAATATATTAGATAAATTCAATCCTAACTGGGTTGTTAATTGTGCAGCTTACACTGCTGTCGATAAGGCAGAACAGGATGTTTCATTATGCAACAAACTTAATGCTGAAGCACCGGCACTTTTGGCTAAATTGACTGATAAGCACAGATGTCGGCTGATACATATCAGTACTGATTACGTGTTTGGTGGTGATGGAAGTAAACCCTATAAAGAGGATCATCCCAAAAACCCTCAAGGCATCTATGCCCGGTCGAAATCCCTTGGTGAAGACCTTGTCCTGGTTAATAACCCTCGTTCAATAATAGTTCGTACATCTTGGCTTTACTCAATATTTGGCAATAATTTCATGAAAATAGTATTAAGAATTTGTTCTGAAAAAGGAGCCATCCGAGTAGTATCTGACCAAACAGGAACCCCGACATGGGCAGGTGATCTTGCGGAAGGGATTATGACTCTTATAAGTAAAGATGCTGCTCCGGGAATCTATCATTTCTCAAATGAAGGAATTTGTAGTTGGTATGATTTTGCAAAAGCAATTGTTGAAATAAAAAACATTAATTGTAAGATTGAACCGATACTTACAAAAGACTATCCTACCCCGGCCATCCGGCCACATTATAGTGTACTGGATAAAACACATTTTAAGTCAGTCACAGGCGTAGAAATTCCATGGTGGTATGACAGTCTTGTAGTGTGTCTTAAACAATTCTACGAGACAGAAAATCGACCTACTTAACTGAAGGTTAGGATTTTTTTTGTATCTTTAAAGAAGCAAGTTACAAAGTAACCCGTTAATTATTCTATCGATATTATTCCCTTAACCAGGGTGAACACCAAAATAATTTCTCTGTTATAAAGATTTGCATTTCAAGAGTATTTAAACAATTAAAGCCCATGACAACTAGAGTAGTAGCCCCTGAAATATTAGCAAAAGCCAAACAGTGGCTTCAGAACAATTATGATGAAGAAACACGCATCTCTGTCCAAAATATGATGCAATTTGATGAATCAGAACTTATTGAGAGTTTTTACAAGGATTTGGAATTTGGTACTGGAGGTCTGAGAGGTATCATGGGTGCCGGTACTAACCGGATGAATAAATATACTGTTGGAACCGCCACACAAGGATTAGCTAACTACCTTAAGAAGAGTTTTGCTGATCTTCCTCAGATAAGCGTAGCAATTGCGTTTGACTCAAGGAATAACTCACGATATTTTGCTGAAGTGACTGCTAATGTACTGGCTGCTAATGGTATAAAGGTATATCTGTTTGAGAACCTTCGTCCGACACCAGAATTGTCATTTGCGGTCCGTCACCTCAAGTGTCAATCGGGAATTGTAATCACAGCTTCGCACAATCCAAAGGAGTATAACGGATATAAGGTTTATTGGAATGATGGGGGGCAACTGGTACCTCCCCACGATAAAAATGTGATTGCTGAGGTCAAGAAAATCAATGATATAAATGAAATAAAATTTACAGGTGGTGAATCATTGATAACCAAAATAGGTGCTGATGTAGACAATGTATATCTGTCAGCTGTTAAATCACTTTCATTATCACCTGATATTATAAAGAAGCACAAAGACTTAAAGATTGTATATACTGCAATTCATGGAACCGGCGGTACTCTTGTACCTAAGGCTTTAAAGGAATTTGGCTTCCAAAATATCAACCTTGTTGAGGAACAAATGGTACCTGATGGCAATTTCACTACGGTAGTCTCTCCTAACCCTGAAGAAAAGGCTGCAATGGCCATGGCACTCGATTTAGCTAAAGAAATCAATGCCGAAATCATCCTTGCAACCGACCCTGATGCCGACCGAGTGGGTGTGGGTGTTAAAGATGACAACGGACAATTCATTTTGTTAAATGGTAACCAATCAGCTTCTATACTTATATATTATTTAATAACCCAATGGGAAAAACTCGGTAAATTGACCGGTAATGAGTTTATTGCCAAGACAATTGTCACATCGGAGTTACTTAAAGATATAGCTCACAGCATGAAAGTGGAGTCATTTGATGTACTCACGGGTTTCAAGTACATAGCTGAGATTATAAGAAAGTATGAGGGAGTAAAATCTTTCATAGGAGGCGGTGAGGAAAGTTACGGTTACCTGGTTGGTGATTTTGTGCGTGACAAAGATGCTGTTAGTGCATGTTGTATGCTGGCCGAAGCAGCTGCCTGGGCAAAAGAGAAGGGAATGTCAATGTATGAACTACTCATTGACATTTATGTGAAATATGGGTTCTATCTTGAAGATCTCGTTTCCATAACCAAGAAGGGTAAATCCGGTGCTGAAGAGATTAGGCAGATGATGGAAGGTTACCGCAATAACCCGCCTAAAGAGATTAATGGACTCCATGTTATTGCTGTAAGGGATTATCTGAAACAAGAAGAACACAATTTCATGACAAACAAAGATTATCCAATTGATCTTCCCAAATCAGATGTACTACAGTTCTTTCTTGAAGGAGGCAGCAAAATAACCATTCGTCCTTCAGGAACAGAACCTAAAATAAAATTCTATTTCGGTGTAAAAGGAACACTTCCCGACAAACATCAATTTGATGAAGTTAATAAGTCGATGAGATCCAAACTGGAAGGCATTATAGCATACTTCTATTTGTGAAATCCCTACGTTGAAATGTGTAAATTAACATTCATCATTCAATAATTCATCATTCATCAAAGGGGTGCTATATTTGCACTATTCAAATCTGATAAATGATGAAAAAAACTACTCTTTCGATCTTTAGTGTATTGTTCTTTCTTGCGACTGTTAATGCTCAGATACAGCCGATTAAGGATTATTCTGCCTATGTAAATCCTTTTATTGGATCAGGGTCGGTTGACTCACTAAGTTTATCGGGCAGTAACTTTCCGGGAGCTACTTATCCTTTCGGTTTAGTGCAACTAAGTCCGGACACTGATGACAATCCTGAAGATCCTTGTAGTGGTTATGATTATGCTGATGATACCATTGTTGGATTCAGCCATACACACCTAAGTGGTACAGGAGTAGCTGACCTGTTTGATTTTCTCTTCATGCCTTTTAAGGGACAAATTGCCTGGGAGCCTTATACAAAGGGAAAAGTAAAAGGTTATAGCTCAACATTCAGTCACAATAAGGAAAAAGCATCACCGGGATTCTATAGTGTTGTTCTTGATAATGCTGCTATTGTTGCTGAATTGACTGCAACAGAACATTGTGGAATGCACAGGTATTCATCATACGATGGATTACCATTTTATCTGATGATAGATTTAGATCATTCACTTGACAAGAGCCGTCCTTATTGGTCGTGCCGGATTATTGATGCTCAAATAAGAGTGATAGATGATCACACAATAGAGGGTTATCGAACTATTACCGGGTGGGCTAACCAAAGAAGGGTATATTTCAGGGCTGAGTTTTCGAAACCGTTCAGTAAACAATACATGAAGGCAGGTAATCGAGTATATGAAAATGTACCTATTGCCAACCACACTAATCTTAAGATGGTTGCATTTTTCGATAAAAATCCTGGTACACCGCTAATCGTTAAAGTAGGTTTATCATCAGTAAGCTACGATGGAGCAAGAGAAAACCTGAAGGCAGAAATCAATGGGTTTGATTTCGATAGAGTTCATAAGCAAACAAGAGACATCTGGAATAAAGAGCTATCAGTTGTTGATATTGAAGGATCGGATAAACTAAAAACTATATTCTACACTTCACTATATCATACACTCATTCAGCCAAATAACCTGGCCGATGTTAACGGGAACTATATAAATAGCACTTCAGAATTAAAAAAAGCATCCGATAACAAACATTATAGCACATTCTCATTATGGGATACTTACAGAGCTGCTCACCCATTATACACGATATTGGAGCCTTCCCGTGCAGCAAGTTTTATCAACTCGATGCTCAGACAATATGATGATTATGGCTATTTGCCGATCTGGCAGCTATGGGGGAAAGAAACTTACTGTATGATCGGCAACCATGCTATTCCGGTAATAGTCGATGCATATAATAAAGGAATTGAAGGTATAGATTATAATCATGCATGGGAAGCAATAAATGCTTCCTCGAGAATTCCACATCAGCATGGTGCTTTTAATTTACTTGATCAGTTCAAATACATCCCTGAAAACAAGCAATCGCAATCTGTCAGTATTGCATTGGAAGTAGCCTATAATGATTGGTGCGTTGCTAACATGGCAGAGAAAATGGGTAAAACAAATGATTTCAACTACTTTAAAGCAAGATCGGAGTATTACAGGAATCATTTTGACAATACAATTGGATTTTTCAGAGCAAAAGATGATCAGGGAAAATGGATTGAGCCCTTCTCTCCACTTAAATATGGTGGCAATGGTGGATATCCTTTTACTGAAGGTAATGGTTGGCAATATCTATGGTATGTTCCTCACGATGTAAATTACTTCATTAAGATGCTTGGCGGTGAACAGGCATTTATAGCAAAACTTGATGAGTTCTTTAACTTAAATGCAAAACCTGATGATGTAAATGGAAATGCCTCAGGCTTTATCGGACAATATGCGCACGGAAATGAACCAAGTCACCATATTATTTATCTGTACAATTATGCCGGTGAGCCTTGGAAAGCTCAATACTATGCAGCTAAAGTAATGAATGAACAATATACAGAAAAACCTTCCGGATACTCAGGTAACGAAGACTGCGGTCAAATGTCGGCTTGGTATATTTTCAGTACAATGGGATTTTATCCTGTTAATCCTGCTAATGGAGTGTATGTATTTGGCTCTCCACAAGTTCCCTCATTAACAATAAATCTTGAAAATGGTAAGAAATTTAACATTACCACCCACAATGCAGGAGGCGATAACATATTCATTCAGGAAATTTCATTGAATGGTAAACCTTATACTAAGACCTTCATAACTCATGCTGACATTGTTAATGGTGGCAAACTGGAATTCTTCATGGGAAATAAGCCAAATAAAAAAATGAGTAAGTACGAAAGGCCGCTCTGAATGATGAATTTTGCATGATGAATATTGAAATTATCATTCCATGAAATAGGTTAATACACTGAAAAAGACTAAGATCTGACAGTTTTTCTTTTCCGGGTTAGTATCTGTTGTAAAATTATTCCCGTTATAATTAATACCAATCCTGCTAGAGTTGACAGTAGAATCTTCTCGCCTATTACAATTGAAATAAAGATGAGTGACATAAATGGTGAAAGATAAACCAAGTTACTCACCCTGGCAGTGTTCTCAGCATATTTTAAGGCCTTTAACCATAGGATGAAGGTTATTCCCATTTCAAATAATCCTACATATACAGAACCTAAAAAGCCTGAGAGATTAATCTCAGGGATATTGTCGGTAAATAGACAAAAGATCAGGGTATATAAAAAGCCAAAAGTAAAATTCATAAAGAGTTTAAGCGTTTCCTCTCTCTTGTCGCGAACATTCATCAACCAAAAGAGTGCCCAGAAGATAGCGCTGCTCAATGCAAGAGTCACGCCCAAAGGTTCTTTAAGATCAAGGCTGAATGGCTTTCCCCGAGTGGCAATAAGTATAGCTCCCGAAAAACTGATAAGCAGGGCAATGACATTTGTCCATTTTATCTTCTGTTTCAATATTGGGACAGAAAGCAGCACAAGCATCATTGGCCAAATATAGTTTAAAGCAACTGCTTCTTGGGCTTGTAATAAAGAGAATGCCTTAAAGAGTATCAGATAATATGCAAATGGATTCAGAAAACCCAGGGATGCTGAGAGCAGCCATTCCTTAGGGCTGGTTTTACTAATCAGCTTAATCTGACCATTAAAGATTATTGTGATGCCGGTCAAACATGCAGAGACAAGCGACGCCAGTAGAAGTAATTCAGCATAATTCAAATAACGAAGTGATATTTTAAATGCAGTGCCTACAGTACTCCAAAGAAGGATAGCGACAATAGCAAAGGCAAACGATCTTTTTTGATTACTCATCGTACAAAAGTAATGATTCTTGCTTTGTAGTTAAATTCTCATAATTTTGCACGATTAACCTTAATCTTATCAAACTTCATGAATAAACTAGCTGTTGTAGCACTCGGCGGAAACGCACTATTGAGGAGCGACCAAAAAGGTACTATTGACGACCAGGAACAAAATGCTTATTACACTGCAGAAAAATTACTTGTCCTCATCAGAAATAATTACAATATCGTTGTAACACACGGTAATGGACCACAGGTTGGTAACATTTTATTGGCAAACACTGCCGGTCATAAAACATATGGCTTACCTGATATGCCATTGGATGTTGCTGTAGCCTACTCACAAGGATTCATAGGCTATATCATTGAACAACAATTACGTAATGTAATGACAGCCAATGATCTTGAACGTGATGTAATATCTATCATCACACAGGTGCTTGTTGATAAAAGTGATCCTGCCTTTGAGAAACCTACTAAACCCGTTGGTCCATATTATTGTAAGGAGGATGCGGATAAGATTACTGCCGAAACCGGTGCAGTATTTGCCGCAGATCCGCGTGGCAGAGGTTACAGAAAAGTAGTTGCCAGCCCTAAACCTCTCGTTATAAGTAATCAGAAATCTATTGAAACTCTTGCACGAGCAGGTCAGATAGTTATTGCTGTTGGTGGCGGTGGAATTCCTCAGTTTTATGTAGAAAGAAACAAACTACAGGGAATAGATGCAGTTATTGATAAGGATTTAGCTTCCTCATTGCTTGCTGTTCAGATCCGTGCTGATAAATTATTCATCCTTACCGACGTACCAAAAGTCTGCATCAATTTCAATACTCCACAAGAAAAGGCCATTGACCGTATGACTATCATGGAAGCAAGACGCTATCTTGAACAGGGTCAATTTGCTGAAGGTAGTATGGCTCCGAAGATCAGGGCTGCAATTAGCTTTGTGGAAGGCACCGGAAAAGAAGCTATCATTACTAATGCTGAAAAGCTGGGTATCGATAATGGAGGTACAAGAATAGCAATCATTTAAGTAATCAAACATAAAAAAATAATCACCATGGCATTCAATCTTAGAAACCGCAATTTTTTAAAGTTACTTGATTTTACCCCTCAGGAAATCAAGCATTTATTACAACTCGCTGCAGATCTGAAGCGTGCTAAATACGCAGGAACCGAACAACAGAAGTTGAAAGGAAAGAATATAGTTCTACTTTTTGAAAAAGACTCCACCCGCACACGTTGTGCCTTCGAAGTAGCAGCCCTCGATCAGGGTGCCCACGTTACATATCTCGGACCTTCAGGTTCACAGATGGGTAAGAAAGAATCAATGAAAGACACTGCGAGAGTTCTGGGACGTATGTATGATGGAATTGAATATCGCGGGTATGCTCAAAATATTGTTGAAACACTTGGTGAATATGCAGGTGTACCGGTATGGAATGGTCTTACCAATGAATTTCATCCAACACAAATACTTGCTGACTTCCTGACAATGATGGAACACAGTGACAAACCATTGCATAGTGTAGCTTTTGCTTATCTTGGTGATGCCCGTAATAATATGGGTAATTCATTAATGGTTGGAGCTGCCAAGATGGGTATGGATTTCAGGGCCGTTGCCCCAAAAGCATGTTGGCCAAACGAAGAACTGGTTGCGAAATGTCGCGAGATAGCTAAAGAAACAGGTGCAAAAATTACTCTTACAGAAAACGTTGAAGAAGGTGTTAAGGGAGTTGATTTCCTTTATACTGATGTTTGGGTTTCTATGGGTGAACCTGCCGAAGTATGGACTGAGAGAATCAAGCTGCTAAGTCCATATCAGGTAAATATGGATGTTGTAAAAAAGACCGGCAATCCAAATGTGAAATTCCTGCACTGTTTACCAGCATTCCATAATCGTGAAACCACTGTTGGAGAGGAAATCTTCCAGAAGTACGGCCTTGAGTCAATGGAAGTATCTGAAGATGTATTCGAATCTCCTATGTCGCTGGTATTTGACGAAGCAGAGAATCGTCTTCATACTATCAAAGCAGTTATGGTTGCAACATTAGGTGCCTGATATTAGACTTTGAATGAGGAAATTACTGAAGAATGCTGAGTGGTAATTCATTCAGCATTCTTTTTATTTTGCCTGAGTCGACGAGTTTCTCTATTAGTTGAATACTCCATTGTGGATTTAAAGATACTTGCTAATAGTTTCTAAGAGCTGCCCTGGTCGGATGGGTTTGGGCAAATAATCATCACATCCGGCAATTGAACTCTTTTCTTTCTCCCCTACCATAGCATAAGCAGTCTGAGCAATTATTGGCAGGTTGGGTAATTTCTCTTTAATCATTTCAGTAACCTTATACCCGTCAATACCTGAAAGCTGAACGTCCATTAATACCAGATCAGGACGAACACCATCTGTGATGAGTTGTAGTGCATCTTCCCCACTCTTAGCCCAAATTAATTGAGCTCCCGACTTCCTAAGGGTTGCAGCTAAGTATGAGTAGTTTGAATCCACATCCTCAACTATCATGATAGTCTTATTAGTCCAAACATTAAGGCTTTCATTGATACTGGTAACAGGCTTTCTCATAATTGTCATTCAAGGGATGCGAAATTAATAAATCCAATATTTCAAATCTGTCATCTTCAATTTCATGGGACAACATTCTCATATAGCTTTCTGTTTGAGCATCATCCATACCATTATATCAGTTAATTTTGCAGCATGGGAAAAACAAAGATTGCGTTTCATACTTTTGGATGTAAACTGAATTTTGCTGAAACATCAGCAATAGCTCGAAAGTTCACTGAAGATCAATATACAATAGTCGATTTCAAGGATAAAGCTGACATTTACGTTATTCATTCATGTACTGTAACTTCTCAAGCTGAGAAGAAATGTAAGGCTGCAATACGACAATCAACCAAAAGAAATCCTGATGCATCAGTTGCTGTAATTGGCTGCTATTCTCAACTCAAACCTGAAGAACTATTAAAGATGCCAGGGGTCAATATTGTTTTAGGGAATAGCGAAAAATTTAAACTCTTTGAAGTTATCAATAGTAATAATGATCCCCACCCGGCTTCCGACTTCCAAATTACTAATACAAAATCATCCATAGATACAGCTATTTCGATAGGTGAAGATGATCTGCCGGAGAATGCCTTTGAAAATGCTTTAGACAGTTTGAGTTCAGAAATAGGCAGTAGTTTATACACTGCAGGACAGGGAGCGGAATTGTTGGATGAAAATACAACCAATCAACGACCTATTAAGAACTACCTACGGTCTAAAGTCTATGAGCCGGGATATTCACTTAATGATCGTACACGCTCTTTCTTCAAGGTACAGGATGGTTGCGATTATTTCTGCACATATTGTGCTATACCATTTGCACGAGGCAGAAGCAGAAGTGCAACAATAAGTGAAACCATGAAAGTAGCACAGCAGATTGCTTCTACTGATATTCGCGAAATAGTTCTTACCGGTGTGAATATTGGTGATTTTGGCCGTCAGCATAACGAGTCTTTTCTGGATCTTGTCAAAGAGCTTGATAATCTCACAGGTATTGACCGTATTCGAATATCTTCTATCGAACCTGAATTATTAAAAGATGAAATAATTGAGCTTGTAAGTAAATCAAACAGGTTAATGCATCATTTTCATATTCCTCTTCAATCAGGAACTGATAGAATCCTTGAACTTATGCGACGAAAGTACAAGAGAGAGGTGTTTGAGGCTCGCGTTAGCAAAATAAAACAACTGATGCCTCATGCATGTATAGCTGCTGATGTGATTACCGGTTTCCCGGGTGAGACTGAAGAAGACTTTGAAGATACTGTTAACTTCATTAAGAGATTAGATATTTCTTATTTGCATGTCTTTACGTATTCATCGCGACCCGGTACTAAATCAGCAAGTATGGGCGGGCAGATATCAGAAAAGGAGAAAGCAAGAAGAAGTAAAATCCTTCATGAACTTTCCGAACACAAAAAGCATAAATTTTACTCTGACAATCAAGACACTGAGCAGGAAGTATTGTGGGAATCGGATGTTGATAACGGTCACATGTTTGGTTTTACAGGTAATTATATAAGGTGCAAAAGACCATACTCATCCGATATGGTAAATGCTATTGAGAAGGTAAAGTTGCGTCAAATCGATCAGGATGAAGTCTTTTTAGTTGATTGATAAATATTAAATTGGCCATGATCACATCCTGATAATTTAACTTCAATGGAATATCTAAGGATTAAAATGTGATTTTACACTAATCAGTCAGACTGTTTGTTAATCATTAAATTTGCATAAACTTAAAGCATTTATCATGAAACGAATCCTCTTTATTCTTACCTGTCTCTTTGGTAGTATCTCGGTATTTTCACAAAGTTCTGATATAGTCTACGACTCTACACTCGCTAAATCATTAGGAGCAGATGAGCTTGGAATGAAGTCGTATGTCTTCGTAGTACTCAAGACGGGTAATGTAAAAATTAATGATAAAGCTGTATTGGATAGTATATTTAAAGGTCACTTTCAGAACATGAATAGTCTGGCAGATTCTGGATATCTCGTGCTGGCAGGCCCTTACGGGAAGAATGAACTTCAGTATAGAGGGTTGTTTATCCTTAATACTGAATCCATAGAACAAGCTAAAGTATGGATTGAAAGAGACCCGACTGTAAATTCAAAATTCTTTGATGTTGATTACATCCCTTGGTATGGTACAGCAGCTTTGAGTGCACTTCTCCCTATTCACCGTTCAATCAGTAAACAAAAATGAGCACAATAGATTATAGGTCAATTTGTATGGATATCTGCAATCTTGCAAGAGATGCAGGTAGATACATACAGCAACAAGCAAGTAAGATACATACAGAACAGATTGAAGAAAAAAGTGCCCATAACTACGTTACTTATGTGGATAAGAATGTTGAAGAAATGCTTGTTACAGGTTTACGTAAAGTATTACCTCAAGCAGGCTTTATTACTGAAGAGGATACTGATAGTACTGTAGGTGAAAGATTTCAATGGATAATTGACCCTCTCGATGGGACCACGAATTTCATCCATCGGGTACCGGTTTACTGTGTAAGTATTGCACTTCAGGAGAATACTGAAATTGTAGCAGGTGTAATTTATGAGGTCAACCTTGACGAATGTTTCTATGCATGGAAAGGCTCACCTGCTTATCTAAACAATTCTGAAATCCAAATTTCACGTACCATCAATTTCGATACTTCACTTCTGGCAACAGGGTTCCCATATTACGACTATGGACGGATGGAAGAATATCTTGATGTTTTTCGTGAAATGATGAAATCAACAGCAGGACTAAGGAGATTAGGTTCGGCTGCTGCAGATATGGCTTATGTTGCTGCAGGAAGATTCGATGGTTTTTATGAATATGGTTTGCATCCATGGGATGTGGCAGCCGGTATTATTATTGTAAAACAAGCCGGTGGTGTTGTCACTGACTTCAAAGGCGGAGACAATGCCCTCTTTGGTAAAGAGCTTATTTGTGGTAATCGTCACATACATAAGGAGATGCATTCTATTATCAAACAATATTTCAATAAAGCCGATTACTAACCATTATTGTCACTACGCATATATTGGGAACTCAAACCCTAAAGGGTATTGACACTTATTGCAATTTATTACCATCCCTACTTCCAATTGTTTGATTTAATTTCTTGCTGTTATCTATCCCTGTCGGGCCCGGGGATTCATCACTCATCATTATTAGCAAGCATCATCATTCTACCAAAATTCTTATCTTTATATCGAATTTCCACAAACTATGACTTCAAAATTCAAGATCACAATCGTTGCTTTGCTTTGTTTCTTCTGTACAAGTTTTTCCTCTGCTCAAAATCGCAATTCTGTCCAAACAGATAATGACAGTATAGCTTCCTATGAACCAAACAGATCAGCCGGTACAATACAAGAAGAAATTAATCTCATTTATCAGTTTGATATAATGGAGGAGATCGCCCCTCCCATTTGGCGATTAACCCGTAAAGCACTGGATGAGGCTTTAGAACTTAAAGCTGATCTTATTATTATACACTTAAACACTTACGGTGGTATGCTTGAATCAGCTGATTCAATACGTACAGCACTGTTACAATCCCCTATTCCTGTATGGGTATTCATCGACAATAATGCAGCATCAGCCGGCGCCTTGATATCTATAGCTTGCGATAGCATATTTATGCGTAAAGGGGCTAATATTGGAGCTGCCACAGTGGTGGACCAGGAGGGAAAAGTAGTACCTGATAAATATCAGTCGTATATGAGGGGAATGATGCGTTCAACCGCAGAGGCTACAGGAAGAGATTCTGATATTGCACAGGCAATGGTTGACCCAAGAATTGTCGTACCGGGTATCTCAGATAGTACACAGGTTATCACTTTTACTTCATCAGAGGCTATAAAATACGGATTTTGTGAAGGAGAAGCATCCAGCATTCGGGAAATTTTAAAAAATCATGGTCTGGAAGATGTTAAAGTAGTAAAGCAACAATTAACAGCACTTGATAAGATTATAGGTTTCCTAACTAAACCATTTATCAGCGGAATTCTCATTATGCTTATAATCGGTGGTTTATACTTCGAGTTACAAAGCCCGGGTATAGGTTTTGCATTAGTAGTAGCTGTCACCGCTGCAGCTCTCTATTTCGCGCCATTGTATCTTGAAGGACTTGCGGCAAATTGGGAGATTCTGATCTTTATTATTGGACTGGTACTGATAGCACTTGAATTGTTTGCCATACCAGGATTCGGTGTTGCCGGAATTACCGGTATTGCATTAACTATCATTGGATTAACACTGAGTCTTATTGGTAATATTGGATTTGATTTTCAGGGGTTGGCTGTAAACCGGATATTTGAATCACTCGCTATTGTGATCATTGCTACTTTTCTGTCAATCATTCTATCCTTCTATACGACCAGTCGATTGTTCGGCAAAAAGACCATCTTTGGTGAGTTGGCGCTATTATCAACACAGCAAAGTGAATCAGGGTATATCTCAGCTGATATGAAGTATGCAGAACTAATAGGTAAAACAGGTACTGCTCACACTATACTCAGACCAGCCGGCAAGATTGAAATAGAAAATGATGTTTATGACGCAGTAGCTCAAACCGGATATATCGATAAAGGTCAGCCTGTTGTCGTTATTAAATATGAAAACGCCCAATTGATAGTCCGTAAAGCTTGATGAATGAAAAGTGAATGATTGAGATACGTGAATCTGATATTTGATAACTAATGACTGATTGGATTGTTCTAATCTATTAAAGTTATGGAACAGATAGAGGTTATAAAAGGAGATATTACAACACTTAAAGTTAATGCAATCGTGAATGCTGCTAACACTTCTCTTTTAGGAGGAGGTGGAGTTGATGGAGCTATACATAGAGCTGCAGGTCCTGAGTTATTGGCTGAATGCCGTACACTTGGAGGCTGTCCGACAGGTGAGGCGAAAATCACTAAAGGGTATAAACTACCTGCCAGTTATGTGATTCATGCTGTTGGCCCAATTTGGATGGGTGGGAATGATAATGAAGAAGTCCTTCTTGCATCCTGTTATAATCAGAGCCTGAAACTTGCATCAGAGTATAGCTGTGAAACAATAGCCTTTCCAAATATAAGTACCGGTGTATATGGCTTTCCGAAAGAGAAGGCAGCTGAAATTGCTCTAAAAACAGTTAAAGACTACCTCTTACAGAATGAAATTCCAAAGAAAGTAATCTTTGTCACTTTTGATGATACGAATTTCAATCTTTATAAAGAAGCTCTAAGTAAGTAACTTAAGATTCGAAAGATTTAATTAGTCACGGACCTTGTGTATTATTCACAAGGAGAGAGTGATATTTCGCGATTGGCTATGTATTTACAAGATACAAGAAAGGCTGGTCTCAATTATGTGAGCCAGCCTTTTCCTCTCCTTCCTCATGATGAGCGGAAAACGGGATTCGAACCCGCGACCCTCAGCTTGGGAAGCTGATGCTCTACCAACTGAGCTACTTCCGCAAGTAATGAGGCAAATTTACAAAACATTTATTTTACTCCAAAATAAGATTCAGCATTAGTCTTTGTGGGAATAATTTTCAATAATTTTACCTTTTAATTAATCACAACCTAACATCCTTTGTATGAAAATGAAACCCCACCTGTCGTTCTGGCAGATTTTCAATATGAGTGTCGGATTCCTTGGGATCCAATTTGGATTTGCACTTCAAAATGCCAATGCAAGTCGTATCCTACAAACCTTTGGTGCTGATGTTGAACACCTTTCATGGTTCTGGTTGGTAGCTCCTCTTACTGGAATGATTGTACAACCTATCATTGGCCATTACAGTGATAATACTTGGAACCGACTTGGCAGAAGAAAACCATATTTCCTCACCGGAGCCTTGCTGGCGGCAGTCGGCTTGATTTTAATGCCACAATCACCAATGTTTGCGGCCTATTTACCCGCATTATGGGTAGGTGCAGGAATGCTTATGGTTATGGATGCATCCTTCAATATAGCAATGGAACCTTTCAGGGCATTAGTGGCTGATAAACTTCCTACAGATCAGCGAACTCTGGGTTTCTCAGTGCAGACTTTCCTTATAGGTGTTGGCGCAGTGCTGGGTTCATGGTTACCTTACGTATTAACTAACTGGGTGGGTCTCTCAAATGTGTCAGAAACAGGATTAGTTCCGACTAATGTATTGATTTCTTTCATCACAGGAGCAACTGTATTGGTTGGAGCAATCTTATGGACTATATTCACAACACGCGAATACACTCCAGAGGAAATGGCTGAATATAATGTCGTCGCTGATGACAATGAAATTGAACTTAAGAAAGAAAAAAAGAGTAGTATCCTCGATATTTTTAAGGATTTTGCCAGGATGCCTACTACAATGAAACAATTGGGATTAGTCCAATTTTTCTCATGGTTTGCACTATTTTCAATGTGGGTTTTTACAACCCCTGCTTTGGCTCAGCATGTATGGGGACTTTCACCTGACGACAGGAGTTCAGAGGCTTTCAATACTGCAGGTGATTATGTTGGCGTTATTTTCGGTGTATATAATCTTGTGGCTGCACTTTTCGCCATGTTACTTCCGGTTATTGCAGCTAAGGTTGGACGTCGCCTGACCCACTCAATATGTTTGACCATTGGTGGGTTAGGATTGATTTCTATCGTTCTGGTCACTTCGCCCGAAATGAAATGGTTCTTAAATTTCAGTATGATTGGTGTTGGAATAGCATGGGCGAGCATCCTTGCAATGCCTTATGCCATATTGGCCGGCTCTATCCCTGCAAAGAAAATGGGTGTATATATGGGGATTTTCAATTTTTTCATTACGTTTCCTCAGATAGTTAATGGAATATTCGGTGGTCCGATTGTGAAATATGTTTACGGTGGTCAAGCCGTATATGCAATAGTCACAGCCGGAATATTCATGATAGCAGGAGCTATTTCAGTTATATTCGTGAAAGATAAGGATGATGTAGTTCAAATCAAAGGACTAAAAGTTAAATAGCATTCAGTCTCTGTTCCTGGAAAATTAATGATTCATTTGTCTTTCACTATTAATTCTAACACCTTATATCCCCATGGCTTTAGTCTGAAGTAATAATCATCGTAGATGGTATACTGATCAGAAGTAAAGATATTAATATAATCACCTTCTAACCTACTGTCATTCAGATGGGCAAATTGATCATGACCTGTTAGGTTCAGAAGTACCAGCACTTTGTAGCGTCCCTTTTGTCGAATATATGATATAACATTACCTCCGTTATTTGTTTCGAGTATAATAAGCTCTCCACCATAAGGTCCATTCCACAACGCCTCGTTTTCTTTTTTCAGTTGTATTAGTTTCGCATAAAAAGGAAACATCTTATCTTCTTTCCACTCTATTTCATCTTTCTCAAAGAAACTCAGCCTCTTATAAGATCCTGCTTCCTGACCGGAATAAATCAATGGGATGCCTGTTAATGTAAAATAAAGGGCACCAAATGTTTCAAGTCCATATCCTAATCTCTCAAGTTCTGATCCATTCCATGAGTTCTCATCATGATTTGAGATGAACATCATTTGGTAAGCATGTGTCGGAAATTGGTAAATCTCCCGATCAACCATAGAAGTTAGATCCCACACTCTCTTTCTTTCTCTTGCTATATCGTTCATAGTGTGGAAGAAATTCCAATTATAAATAGCATCAAAAGCACCGTCCAGCAACTCCCACTGTTCAGCTTCAGCTAACATGAAAACTTCTTTCACAGTGTCTAATTCTTTTCGGGCATACTGCCAAAAATCATTAGGAACAAGGTTTGCCATATCACATCTGAATCCGTCAATGCCGGTATATTTTAACCAGTACTTCATGCAATCGACCATGTATTCACGGAGCTTTGGATTTTTATAATTAAGCTCAATTACATCAGCCCACTCAGGAAATGGAGGTTTGAACCCTCCATGTTCATCGTGGGTGTAATAATCAGGATGTGATATAGTAAGCTCATTATCCCATGAAGTGTGGTTTGCCACCCAATCGAGAATAACATACATACCCATTGAATGAATAGTATCAACCAGGCTTCTAAATTCATCCATGGTACCATAAAGGGGATCAATAGCAAGGTAATCGCTAATGCTGTAATAACTGCCAAGTGTTCCTTTTCTTTTCACCATGCCTATTGGCTGAAGGGGCATAAACCATAGGATGCCGACACCCAATTCTTTTAATCTTGGCAGATGTTCTTTAAACTCCCTGAATGATCCTGATTTGGTGTATTGACGAAGATTTACCTCATAGAGTGTAAGGTTCTGTGACCATTTGACTGGGATTTTTTTTGACATAAGGGCTGTTTTAATCTCTGGCTCTACGTACCTGATAATCCATCCCGACAATTAAATCGGCTTTATCTTTCAGTGATTGCACAACCTGATGTTCTCTCTCAAGCACACGCATCCTATATTCATTCTGAGGCTCCTTCCCTCTTACCACCTGAGCCTTTTTTGTCTCATGGTACGTAAGTTCAATAAAGACTCTTAGGTCAACACCCTCTGTCTTTATTGCATAGAGTCCGTCGATGATAAGCATCTCAACTCCATTGAAATCAGTCGTAAGTTGATCAACCTGCTCTGTTACCAAGTCCACACAAGGCATGGTTGATGTTCTGTTATTTTTAAAGTCCTGTATGTTACGATAAATTGTATCCCAATCATACTCGGTATAACCAACTACAGTTTCAATTCCATTCTTCTTGCGCCACTCAGTTCTTTCAAGTGGATGTGTTAGATAGTAATTATCAATGTGGATTGGTTTGCATACAATGCCCTCTTTCTTAAGCAGACGGGCAATAACATGGGCCAACTCTGACTTACCTGAACCTGATTCACCCGAGATAGCGATCATGTATTTGTCCTTTCTTTTCTCTAGAATATAAGGCAGTATTGCCCGAGCCGCAACTTCATGTTTTTCAGTAATTAACAATACATCTCCAAGCATATTTCATTATTGTTAGTGTTCTATAAATGTTACTATTTCTTACATCAAACCTTTGAAAGTAATTGAGGTCTGCAAATTAGTTTAGTTATAAAGTGTTAATGTTTAATAATGAAATAACTCCCCGGTATAAAAATCAAGATAATAATCAGCCTGTCGTTTCAACGACATCACTGCTTTATGTTCCTGCTCAAGGACTTTCATCCTGAATTCATCCAATTCCTCTTTACCGGAAGCTATCTGTTCATTTATAGTTTCTTTGTATGTCATTTCAATAAAGACTCTAAAATCGGCCTGCTCAATTTTCATTGCATATAAACCTGCTATTATCAGAATATCAATATCCTTAAAGTCAGTTATCAATTGGTCGATTTGTCCGGTAAACAGGTCAACACAAGGCATAGTTGCCCTCTGATCTTTTAGGAACTCATCAATATTCTGGTTTATCTTATCCCAATCGTATTCCATCGGCCCAACACATTCGAGGCCATTATCCTTACGCCATTTGAAGCGTTCAAGTGGAGGTACTTTATAATAGCTATCCAGGAACATCATCTTAACTCTGATGCCTTCTTTTTTTAGCAATTTACCCAACATATGGGCGACTTCGGCTTTTCCTGTATCAACTTCTCCGGAGATGCTGATAATATACTTCCTCTTATATTCAGGAAGTATCCTGCTTAATAAATTGCGGGCAGCTATCTCATGATTTTTAGTTAGTAATAGAATATCATTTAACATTTCATTCAACCTTTCGTAATTTCAGCTTTGTCTCTAGTAACTTTTATCGAATAGTTTTCACCTCTGAAGGTCATATTAAACTCAATGCTCTTCCAGGTTTTAGGTAGTTTGGGTTTTAATTCCGGTTGATTACCCGATATATTTAATCCTGCGTACGATTGGATGGCAATCATAATGGTGCCGGCCATCACACCAAGGTGAATACCTTCAGCAGTGGTTCCTCCCTGTATGTCGTTATAATCACTGCTAAGGGCATCCTGGTATAGAATAGTGCTCAATTCACTATCATCAATCATATTAGCCAACTGCGCATGCACTACTCTGCTTAGCGTGGAACCATGTGAAGTGCGTGCCAGGTAATATTCCATGTTCTTCTTAAGAAAGTCATCCTGAATTATATAACCCATGCTTTCAATGATGTGGCGAACTTCCTTTTCCTCAAGAATATAGAATATCATCAATGTATCGGCTTGTTTGGCAACTTTGTATTCATCAGGCGATTTACCTTCAGCCTTTAGTATCCTATCTAGTCGATAGATGTTGCCGTACTTCTTTTTATAGTAATCCCAATCGAGTTCCTTAAGATCGAAATATCCATCATACTGTGCAATGATGCCATCATTTGAGATAACCAGAGTAAGTTTCTTAGAAATTTCATCCCAGGTCTTTAAGTCATTGCTAGTTATACCTACTTTACCGGTTAGTTCAGGGTCTTGTTTCCTGATTATCTCATAGATTTCGGCAGCTTTTCTGAATATCCAGGCTGTAAGGATATTGGTATAAGCATTATCTCTCAATCCACCTGAATCTGAATCAGGATATTGCTCATGGAATTCATCCGGGCCCATGACTGAAGTAATGCTGTATCTTCCTGTCTCACTATTGTAAATCGACTTACTTTCCCAGAAACGACATATCTCAAAGAACACTTCAGCTCCATAATTGCATAGGAATTCAATATCATGTGTAGCATGAAAATACTGCCAGATATTGTACGCAATTGCCAATGATACATGTCGTTGCAAAGAACTATAGTCATCTCCCCAGTGCCCAGTTAAAGGGTTCAGATGTACCACCTGTGTTTCTTCTCTCCCATCACTTCCACTCTGCCATGGGAACATGGCTCCCTTAAAACCATGCTGTGAAGCATATTCTTTAGCCTTGCCTAATCTCCTATACCTGTATAAAAGAGTAGCTTTGGCAGTTTCAGGAAGATGGATATTATAGAATGGCAGAATAAACAATTCATCCCAGAAGATGTGCCCCCTGTATGCTTCTCCATGTAATCCACGAGCCGTAAAGCTGGCATCAATTGTCTTATTATGTGGAGATGCCGATACCATAAGATGATATAAATGAAGCCTCAACAGCTTCTGATCAATTCTACTGCCACTTACTTTAATGTCCATTTTATTCCATAAGGACTCCCATGCTTTTGTACTCTCAGCTTCAATTTCACTGAAACGTTTGGGTACAGTTGCAAGCTTAAGTGCTTCCTTTAGTGGCTCATCAACATCGTCAGGCTTTGAAGTGTATATTGCGGCAATCTTCTCAAGCATAACTGATTGCCCCTGTATTACCTCATAATTGAACTCCTGGTATATAGTAGCTGGTGTAATCTCAACCCTCGGTTCAAGTATTAGTTCGTGCTCCTCCAGGAAAACCCTGTGAGTAACAGCCTCTGCAATCTTTATCCCTGATTGTGTTGATTCAACAGTCACATATATAGTGTTACCCTGATATCCTTCTTCGTTTGGTTTCAGATGCTTTTGGTTCAACTGCTTATACCTGTCAACTCCTTCATTTATTATATTACCATTGATCCCTGATCTTATAGTAATCCGTCCTGAATAGCTTAATGGAGTTATAGAATATCGTATTGCTGCATGATGAGGATTGTGCATAGATGCAAGTCGTTGAGAGTCAAGAGCTGTTATTCTACCTTCAGCATCTTCAAAAACTATCTTCCTGCTAAATACACCATTCCTGAAATCAAGAGATTTATTGAATTCGAGGAACTTTACTGATGCAAAGTCAAACCATGGACCATCGTCCACTCTAAAGGTCACAGGTAACCAGTTAGGGACATTCACAAAATCCTCATTTTCAATCATCCTGTCACCAACCTGTGACTCCAGACGGTTATAGAGGCCGGCAATATAAGTTCCGGGGCTATGATATTGTGATGAAGATGTCTCTTCCATAGCACCTCTGGTGCCAAAGTAACCATTACCAACAGTAAGTAATGCTTCACGGGTCTTTTCTTTAATAGGATCAAAATCCTGATAAGTAAGGGTCCACATTTCGTTTTCAATGCCTGATGCAAACCAGTCATTAAGCCCTTCAACTGAAATCTCTGAGAGATCAGTTACAACCAGGTCAGCTCCGTTGAGCAACAGTTCACTTTCATTGTCCTCACGTGCTACACCTAGTACTAGGCCAAAGTCACCCTTACGACCTGCCTGAACTCCTGAAACAGCATCTTCAACAATTGCAGTATTTTCATAAGAAACGCCAAGATTGTCAGCTGCAGTAGTAAAAATATCCGGTTCTGGTTTACCTTTAAGATTTAATTGAGCTGAAACGACACCGTCAACACGGGTTTCAAATAAGTCAAGCAATCCTGCAGCTTCAAGCACCGGACCACAATTCTTACTTGATGAAGCTACTCCGATTCTAATACCGTTTGCTTTCAGTTCTTTAATCAGGGCAACCGTACTCTCATACACTCCTACTCCATCACGTTTAAGTATCTGATTAAATGCGTAATCCTTTCTGTTACCTAATCCGCAAATTGTCTCTTTATTATGTGAGTCGGAAGCATCACCAAAAGGAAGTTCAATACCTCTAGACAATAGGAAATCCTGCACACCCTTATAACGTGGTTTCCCATCAACATATGGTAAATAATCAGCTAAATGCGTAAACTCCTTAAAGGGAAGATTGTGCTCTTCTGAGTACTTCATCAGGAATTCATCAAACATGCTCTTCCATGCGGAACTGTGCACAAGGGCTGTCTTCGTGATTACACCATCCAGGTCGAAAATAACAGCTTCAAATTCTAATTTGGCCATACATTGAAATGTTCAGGTTATCAAGATTTATATCTAATGCAAAGATAACCATTAACGATAAGTTACATTGTTTTGCCATTCAACTTAAATACTTTCATCAGATAACCAATAGCAGGAAAGATAATTATAATGCCTACTATCAATGCCCAAAACAGCATGACCATTGTGCCCTCAGGTGCTTTTGAATTATAAATAGTCAAATCGTCAGTACCCGAAAGATAAACCATTACCGGAAATTGAATTGCATACCATCCAATGATTATGCATGCGGTTGTGAAACCGGCTAAGATTCGTGAAAAAATCATCTTCTTTTTACGAGTTGAAGAAAAGATAAACGGTGTAGCAAGAGTTGCAAGAACCACACATGTTATGCTGACTGGTGAACTGATAAATTCATAAAAGAAATGTACATTGTATAATTCTGCAGCTAAAAAGACGAATATACCTGCTATGATTAGTAAGATAAGGAAAATATCAGACAGTTGAATAAAAATTGATCGTTCTGCATCTTCCTTGGCTTCTCCTGTAGTGTATATCGCAGCGAGCCAACCAAATAGCAGAGTAGTAAAGATGCCGGTGGTAAAACAGAACCAATTAAACCACGGGGCAATAAAAACATCATAAAATGAACCTTCTGTTGTGTTTCCTGGAATTTCACCTAACATCACCGCACCTATTATAATACCGTAAAAAAAGGGAGTGATGATACTTGATAATCTGAAGAGAAAAGTATAATAGTCATACGATTTATCCCTTATCACATCATAGTATCTGAAAGTGAAGGCCGATCCTCTTAAAACAATGCCAAGTAGAACGATAAGGAGCGGAATGTGCAAATATGTACTGATAGTAGTATAAACACCCGGGAATCCATTAAAAACAATTACGACAGCCAATATCACCCATACATGATTTGCCTCCCACACAGGTGCTATAGCTTTAGAAATTATATCAATACCTCGCTTACCTGAGAATGTTTCAACTATCCCCGCTCCAAAATCTGCACCCCCTAAAAGTACATACAACAAGAGGGCAATGCTCAATATTATTATGATGATTTCAGTCATAGTTTACCATTTTGTTAATATCATCCCGGTACAGCACAACCTGTCAGTTGCAATTAACTATCTAATTCTGAATCATGATGTTAATAATCATCATCAGTCAGATGTTTTTCATGTAAGACTTTGATCTGTCTTCTCATCAGCCAAATGACTATAAAAGAGAGAAGAAGATACACAAGTGTTATGGAATAAAACGACCATTGCAAGCCGGGCATTGGCGAAAGTGCATCTTTAGTCTTCATAATTCCCCAAATGATCCATGGCTGTCTTCCGACCTCTGTTACGATCCATCCTGCCTCAACAGCTATGAATCCTGCCGGTGTTAAAACAGTCAGCAATATAAGCCACCACCGTCTATCGAGCAGGTGTTTCCATTTCCACGAGAAGAGCAGGTAAAGGATTCCAGTACCTGCCATAAGTACTCCCATAAGCACCATTATTTGAAAAGCTATATGTACTATAAGAACCGGAGGACGTTCATCTAAAGGCACTTTATCTAAACCGGCAACTTCGGCATTAAAGTCACCATGTGCCAGATAACTTAAAGCTTTTGGGATCCTGATGGCATAATCAACTCGTTCTTCTTTGTCGTTTGGAATACCCCCAATTACAAGATCGGCAGGCTTTGATGTTTTATACAAACCCTCCATGGCTGCCAACTTTGGCGGCTGGTATTTAGCTACATGCTTTGCTGAGATATCACCACTGAGTGGTTGTAAAATTGCCGAAATGGCTCCAAAGAAAAGGGCAATCTTAACAGCCTGCTTATGCAATGAGTGATTTTTATGTTTTAATAGAAGATATGCATGTATTCCTGCAACAGCGAAAGCTGTTGAAACGAATGCCGCTATTGTCATATGCAAAGCCTGATGGAACCAGCCCTTATTAAACATAGCAGCAAATGGATCAATATTTATGGCTTGCCCGTTTACCCAGTCGAATCCAGAAGGGTTATTCATCCAACTGTTTGCCGAGACAACGAAAATACCTGAAATAACACCTGCTATGCCAACCACAACACCTGAAGCCAGATGAACCCATTTATTTACTCTTTTCCATCCGTAAAGGAAGAACCCTAATGCAATAGCTTCTAAAAAGAATGCAGTACCCTCCCACGAAAAGGGCATACCTATAATAGCTCCGGCATGTTTCATGAATCCCGGCCATAACAAGCCAAGTTCGAATGACAGGACAGTACCTGAAACGGCTCCCACAGCAAATAGTATAGCCACTCCTTTTGACCAAGCCTTTGCCAGATCAAGAAATACCTGTTTACCAGTCTTTAACCATCGCCATTCTGCTAATACCATAAGCCATGGCATAGTCATCCCAATGCACGCAAAAACTATGTGAAATACAAATGAAACAGTCATTTGCAGTCTTGCTGCCAATAAATCATCCATAATTCTAAGAATAAGCCTATAAATTGTCGTTGGTGTCAACAATAAGAGTGTAGAATTGTTGCTTAAGAAATCGAAAAAGATTTTCATGTACCGGTTTGGTCATAAAATCTTTTTAATTTTGTGGCATTATAAAACTGAATAAACATGGAAAATAAGATTTTTACACCAAGAATGATCTTTGTTATTAGCGCTATTATAGTCGCAGCCGTAATGCGTTTGTTACCTCATTATCCAAATTTCACCCCTGTTGCTGCCATTGCCATCTTTGGTGGTGCCTATATCAACAGGAAGGCACTCGCATTTATTTTGCCAATTGTTGCCATGTTTATAAGTGATATGATCATAGGTTTCCACACTACCATGCTTGCTGTTTATGCAGGTATGATTGCCTCTGTTGGCATTGGTATGATGCTTCGCAATAGAGTTAAGATCGGCAACGTAATCTTAGCATCTGTTTCATCATCACTGGTATTCTTCCTTATCACTAATTTCGCTTCATGGTACACAGGATTGATGCCTTATACTAAAGACTTTACAGGGTTAATGGCTGCATATGCTGCCGGACTCCCCTTCTTTAATACCAGTCTCCTTGGTGATCTCTTCTTTAGCACTGTGCTCTTTGGAAGCTTTTACCTTGTTAGCAAAAAAGTGCCTTCGATGGCTTAATAGTATTCTCACGATTATACAGGTTAAAGTATATCAAGAATCAGGATTACCAGATTAAGAATTTGTAGGACTTAAGCAATCTCCAATCTGCAAATTTTTAAGTTCAGTTAATCCTGATTCTTTTTTTTTGCTATACTTAGCTTGGCCTGTTCCCATACCATGCTCTTACAATTGAGAAACATCCTTTTATTGCAAGAATTTATTGATTAATTTTGTTGAATGAGGAACTAGTTTTCTTGGAACAAAGTCTTAGTTATTAAAGAAGAAAGGATGTGTAATGAAACTAATAGGATTTAGTGTAAGGAAGCCAAGAGCTTTTAGCTATAAGCCAAGGTATTACGATGAACGAAAGGAAAGGATTGAAGAGCTAAAAAAGAAGTATAATGAGGAACGAACCGGTAACAGTGAGATAAGTCCTGATTTTAGAGAGAAGCTAAGGGCATCATTTCATGTGAAGGAAAAGCGGATAGGAACAATCTCCAAGACGACAGTTCTAATTTATTTAGCTATTGTTTTACTTATAATTTACATAATATTTCTTCGTTAAATGGCAGATATAATTCGTCTTCTGCCTGATTCCGTTGCCAATCAGATTTCTGCCGGTGAAGTTATCCAACGACCGGCTTCGGCAGTAAAGGAGATGCTTGAAAATGCAGTTGATTCAGGTGCCTCACAAATAGAGTTGATCATTAAAGATTCAGGTAAGACCCTCATACATGTTACTGATAATGGTTGTGGTATGTCGGTAACTGATGCCCGGATGAGCTTTGAACGTCATGCTACATCAAAAATTAAAGATGCACATGATCTTTTTAAGGTCCATACATTCGGGTTTCGTGGTGAAGCCCTAGCTTCAATCGCAGCAATTGCCCAGGTTGAACTCAAAAGCCGACGGGCAATGGATGAGTTGGGCACTCATGTAATAATCGAGGGTTCGGTTGTTAAAAATCAACAGCCTTGTGCTATAGAACCCGGAACCTCAATCCAGGTCAAGAACCTATTTTTCAATGTCCCGGCCAGGAGACAGTTTCTCAAATCTGACAATCATGAAATGCGCCTCATTGTTGAGGAATTCCAGAGAGTGGCATTAGTGTATCCGAATATCGGTTTCACTCTATTTAATAATGGTAAACCTCAAATTCAATTGCCTGCAGTCAGTCTGAAACAGAGGATTAGTAACCTTTTTGGCAACAACTACCAGGAGAAACTGGTGCCAGTGGAAACTGAAACTCAGGTCGTTAAAATTTCAGGATTCATAGGTAAACCTGAAAGTGCACGAAAAACAAGAGGTGAACAATATTTCTTTGCTAATAACAGGTTTATTAAACACCCTTACCTTAACCACGCCGTTGAAGAGGTATTCAGCACACTTGTACCTGAAAATTACTTTCCATCCTATTTTCTCTACCTTGAAGTAAATCCTGAGGATATCGATGTAAATATTCATCCAACGAAGACCGAAGTAAATTTCCAAAACTATCAGGCTATTTATGGGATACTGAAATCAGCAGTTAAACAGGCCATTGGAAAATACAGCCTTTTCCCTAAAATCGATTTTGATACCAGTCCTGAGTATAATTTCTATTTTCCCAAGGATAAACCGGTGGTAGTACCAGGGATCAAGGTAAACCCTGAATACAATCCCTTTTCGAAAAAAGAGACTCCCGATCTTGGTCTTTCATCATTTTATGTGAGTCCTGAAGTTACTACATACCAGTCTAATATAGATTCTCAGGGAAGTGAAGGTCAACAGGTTCTAACTGTTGGCTCTGATTTTGAAACTGATGATACTGAAAACCGGGGATTCATCCAGTTAAGGAATAAGTATATAATTACCAGAATAAAATCGGGATTGATGATCATTGACCAACAAGCCGCGCATGAACGGATACTCTATGAAAAATTCATTGAACGCATAGAAAACCGTCCCGGCAATATTCAACAACAACTTTTTCCACAAACTGTTAAATTATCCTCTTCTGATACTTTATTAATAAATGAAGTACTTGAAGAATTAAATAAGCTTGGATTTGTATTGGAACCTTTTGGACAGAATGCATTTGTAGTTACCGGTTGTCCGGCTGAGTTTCCTGATCAGAATGTACAGGGTTTTATTGATGGAGTACTGGAAAATTATAAGCTTAATAAGAGTAGTCTTAAAATTGATAAAGTAAATAACCTTGCCCGTTCAATGGCAAAAAATCTGTCGGTTAAAAGTAATAAGACTTTAACTGTTGATGAAATGCAAGGCCTGGTTGATGGATTGTTTGCCTGTCAGGTTCCCGGAGTCAGTCCATCAGGAAAACCAACCATATTGAGTATTACTGCCGAAGAAATAGAAAAAAGATTTAAATAAAGAATAAACTAACCATTCATGGTAAATTCACAATATTCCCCTCAGGGTTTTACATTACTACCACCTGTTGTTAAAAACTTGCTTATAATAAACGGATTGGTCTTTCTTGCACAGATAATGTTTGCAAGTGTGTTTCGTATCGACCTTGTAGATTATCTGGGTATGCATTACTTTGGGTCCACAAAGTTCAATCCAATTCAGCTGGTAACCTACATGTTTTTGCATAGTACCAGTCAATTTAGTCATATTATCTTCAACATGTTTGCATTATGGATGTTTGGATATCTAATTGAGAACGTGTGGGGAGGGAAGAGATTTCTAATATACTATATGGTTACCGGTATAGGTGCAGCACTCATTCATATGGCTGTCATGTACTTCAGTATTAGTAATTTACAATCTGAAGCTGCCATGATTATGCGTGCACCCAATCCAACCGATTTCTACAACTTCATAGTAAATCACTACCCTTACTATGAAAACAGTTTAAGTGACTTTATTAACGCCTGGTCACTTCAACCCCTAAATACCGGGATGATAAATCAAGCCTCAAACTATCTGAATGATCTTATTGAGATTAGGAAAGATGTACCAACAGTTGGAGCATCAGGAGCTGTATTTGGTATTCTACTTGCTTTTGGATTGATGTTCCCGAATACTTTAATTTATCTTTACTTTTTCTTCCCCATAAAGGCAAAATGGTTTGTTATATTTTATGGCGGGTTGGAGCTATATCTTGGTATCCAAAACAGTGCCGGCGACAATGTAGCACATTTTGCACATCTTGGAGGCATGATATTTGGCTTCTTCCTCATACGTTATTGGAATAGAAAAATTAATCGTCAAAATCATTGGGACCAAAATTATTAATCTATGTATCCTCAGACTTCCCCTTTTGAAAGAATGAAGATATTCTTTAGCCGACGAGAAGCACTGGCAAGGATAATTCTTATTAATATAGTTATCTGGCTATTATTAGCTCTGATCAGAAATCTGGCATTCCTGTTCTCAACCCCTGAATCAGGAGCTTCAGGTTTATACAAGCATTACCTTTCCGAATCAATCCTATCTCTATTTGCTCTTCCGGCAAATCTAAATCTGTTCATGGCTAAACCCTGGACCATATTGACATACATGTTTCTGCATTTCGATTTTCTGCATATATTGTTCAATATGCTGTGGCTGTATTGGTTCGGTGTTATTTTTGCTCAATATCTTTCCCAACGACAATTAGTAGCAACTTATGTATTTGGAGGGATTGCCGGTGGTTTGCTTTATATAGCATCATATAATTTCTTCCCGGTATTCGATCTTGTAAAAACAAATGCTCTTGCAATGGGAGCATCTGCATCTGTATTGGCTATAGTTGTGGCTATCTCGTTTTATGTACCCAATTACACAGTAAACCTGCTATTACTTGGGCCTGTAAGAATTAAATATATCGCTCTGGTTACTGTGCTAATGGACCTTTTGATGCTTAATGCAGGTAATGCTGGTGGTCATCTTGCTCACTTAGGTGGTGCTTTCTGGGGCTTTGTCTACATAAAAATGCTTCCCTATGCTGATCCGGCAAAGATATTCGGAATCTTTTCAAATGAAAGTATCCGAAAATTCAGGGAATCCAGAAAGAGAAAATTAAAAGTTCAATATGGGAAAGCACCTATCTCGGATGAAGAATGGAATCTCCAGAAGAAAGAAAAACAACAGCGTATTGATAAAATCCTCGATAAAATAAGCCAATCAGGTTATAACAGCTTAACGAAAGAAGAAAAAGAACTTTTATTTTCCAGCAGTAAAAAACAGAATAACTTATAAGGTGGCCTTAACAACCAAACCTCGAAGACTATCTGTCTGGTCATACATCCTTCTCCTTATTAATATAGGAGTATTGATTCTATTAGTGTTTGGTTTTACTGCTGCTTACATCCCTCCCGACCGTAACTGGCTATTTGCTTTTGGTGGTCTGATATTCCCTTATGCAGTAGTCGCTAATCTGGTATTTGTCTTCATATGGATGTTTCTTTGGCGTAAGCTGTTTCTAATTTCTCTTATCGCTCTGGCTATCTGTTGGACAAGGCTTACTAACTATGTTCAATTCAACGGCAATAGCGACACCGAAGATATTGAGTCACTTAAGATTATCTCCTATAATGTTCAGATTTTTGATCTGTATAATTGGAAAAAAGATCACATTAGCGAGAAGGGACAAAAGATAATTACCTTAATCAGAGATCAGAAACCTGATCTACTTTGTCTTCAGGAATATCATGGAGGCAGAAAAAATATTGTAGATATTGCCGACTCCCTGAAAACAAACACAGGCTTAAAATACGAGCAGATAGCCTATGTTAAGAAAGACGGAAAGAGACAGGCATATGGAATTGCCATTTTTAGCAAATGGCCTGTAATTAACCGTAAGGTTATTGACTTTGAAGGCAACCCGGTAAACTTTTGTATTTATTCCGATATTGTTGTTCATGAAGATACTCTGCGACTATTTAATGTCCATTTGGAGTCAATAAGATTAAGTAAGGAAGACTACCTCTATGTGACAGATCTTCCAAAAACAAAAGATCATCAGGAACTGTTTGCCGAAAATTCCAGGAAAATCCTCAGGAAATTCAAACGTGCCTTCATTGCCAGAGCTCCCCAGGCAAGAAACGTTGCAGAATTAATCAAGCAATCACCCTACCCTGTTATCCTCTGTGGTGATTTTAATGATACTCCGTCCTCTTATACTTACCATCATCTTTCAAAGAACTTGAAAGACTCATATAAAGAATCAGGCACCGGAATCGGGATGACCTATGCCGGAGCTTTACCCTCATTTCGAATAGATTACATTCTTCACGATGAATCATTCAGTTCTGTAAATTATAAGACAATAAGGAACGAACTCTCCGACCATTACCCAATAACCACAGGTCTTGTAATTCATTGATTATCACCATTTTTGCTATTATTCCATCCTCTCCTTATTAATCATCACACCCTAACATTCAGAAAGCATTTCTTCATATCTTTATAAAACAATCGAACTATCTTAAACCCTGTCTTCCTTTCCTACCTTTCCTACCTTTCCGTAACTTTCCGTAACTTTGCAAACTATTGATTTAATATACTGTTGGAATACAGTCTGTTAACTTACTAAAACTCCCCAATTGTGGAATTTAAACTAACATCTGAATTTCAGCCTACGGGCGACCAGCCTGAAGCTATAAAGCAACTTGTTGAAGGGCTCAACCGAGGCGACCCTGCACAGGTACTTTTAGGTGTAACCGGCTCAGGAAAGACATTCACCATCGCTAATGTCATTGCCCAACTCAACCGTCCTACTCTTGTACTTAGTCATAATAAAACCCTGGCAGCTCAGTTGTATGGTGAGTTCAAGCAATTCTTCCCTGAAAACGCAGTTGAGTATTTCGTTTCTTATTATGATTACTATCAACCCGAAGCGTTCATTCCTACTACCAATACTTACATTGAAAAGGATCTTTCAATAAACGAAGAAATTGAAAAACTTAGACTTAGTGCTACATCTGCTCTGTTATCCGGGCGTAAGGACGTGATTGTAGTTTCTTCAGTTTCATGCATTTATGGTATCGGAAACCCTGATGATTTTGCAAATAGCGTTGTCAGGATCCACAAGGGTGATAAAGTAAATCGAAAACAACTGCTATGGACTTTCGTCGAAGGATTATACAATCGTACTGAAGTTGAATTTACAAGAGGTACTTTCAGAGTTCGTGGAGATACAGTCGATATCTTCCCTGCTTATTCCGATCAGGCTATAAGAATCATGTTCTGGGATGATGAAATTGAAGGAATTGAATCCTTCAACCCAATGGATGGTCATACCATCGAGAAATTGGATTTTATCAATATATACCCTGCTAACATCTTTGTTACTTCAAAACAAAAAATGAAGGACTCCATTCAGGAAATACAATTCGACCTGATGAAGCAAGTTGATTATTTTAATCAGGAGAATAAATTGCTTGAGGCTCGCAGATTAGAGGACAGGGTAACGTACGATGTTGAAATGATGCGTGAACTGGGATATTGTTCAGGTATTGAGAATTACTCACGCTACTTTGACGGAAGACAGCCAGGCTCTCGCCCATTCTGCCTGTTGGATTACTTTCCTGATGATTTTATAACAGTGATCGATGAAAGTCATGTTACTGTCTCTCAGATTAGAGCAATGTATGGTGGTGACCGTTCACGAAAACAGACCCTTGTAGAATATGGATTCAGACTACCGTCAGCTATGGATAACAGACCATTGAAATTTGAGGAGTTTGAAGCTATGACGGGTCAAACTATCTATGTGAGTGCTACACCTGCTGACTTCGAATTGCAGAAATCAGAAGGAGTTGTTGTTGAACAACTCATTCGTCCCACAGGATTAGTTGATCCTCCGATAGAAGTCAGACCAAGTATATCACAGGTTGATGACCTGTTGGATGAAATTGATAAGACTGTTAAAGATGGTGGCAGAGTATTGGTAACCACTCTGACAAAAAGGATGGCAGAAGAACTGACCAAATACATGGCCAAGGTTAATATCAATTGTCGATATATACACTCGGATGTTGATACTCTTGAAAGAGTTGAAATTCTTAGGGATTTGCGCTTAGGTTTGTTTGATGTACTGGTGGGGGTCAACTTATTACGTGAAGGACTTGATTTACCTGAAGTTTCATTGGTAGCCATTCTGGATGCTGATAAAGAAGGTTTCCTGAGATCAGAGCGCTCACTGACGCAAACTGCAGGAAGGGCTGCCAGAAACATTAATAGTAAGGTAATAATGTATGCCGATAAGATCACGGATTCAATGAGGAGAGCCATTGATGAAACAGAACGACGAAGGATTAAACAGTTGAGATACAATGCAGAGAATAATATTACACCTCGACAAATAGTAAAATCAACTGCTTCAATACTAGGACAAACTGCAGTAGCAGGTGACAAATATGTAAAAGCATACATTGAAAATGAGACTCCTACATTAGCTGCTGATCCTATAGTTCAGTATATGAATCCTGATCAATTAGAGAAAACTATCATCAGAACCCGAAAGGCTATGGAGAAGGCAGCTAAAGAGCTTGATTTCATAGAAGCAGCCCGACTCAGAGATGAGATGTACGCTCTACAGGAAAGACAAAAATCCCTTTCTACTAAACATTAATGAAGTTATTTTTTCATTCTTCAATAGGATGATGTAATACCTTTTGGTTCCCAATCACAGCCTATAACTCAAATAATAATACTTCAAGTTAAAATTGGAATGTCCTCGTTAATTAATCTGTGTGGAATTGCAATAAATGCATCCCTGGAAGCCGGTAAAGCCATTTTAAGACATTATAATGGTAAATACAGTGTTGAGTATAAAGAGGATAAAAGTCCGCTTACAAGTGCCGATAACACCTCACACAAGATAATAGTTGATTGCCTTAAAAATACTAATATTCCAATACTAAGCGAAGAAGGTAGATTAATCCCTTATGAAGAGAGAAAAAAGTGGAAAAGATTCTGGCTTGTGGACCCATTGGATGGAACAAAGGAATTCATTAACCATAATGGAGAATTTACGGTTAACATCGCATTAATTGAAGAATCCAGACCGGTTATTGGTATAATTTATGTACCGGTTAGCTACACTTTGTATTTTGCGATTGAAATTGAGGGCTCATTCAGATTAATCCTTAACAGCAGTGATCTTATAACATTACCGACTAACGATTTTATGGCATATAGGAAAAGTGCAGATAAATTACCCTTACATGAGGAGAGGCCTGTTACCATTGTAGGAAGTCGGTCACACCAGAATCCTGAAAACATAAGACTAATAAATTCAATAACTAACCATTATACCAACTTTCAAGTAGTTAATGCAGGAAGTTCACTTAAATTTTGCAGGATTGCAGAAGGATCAGCAGATTACTACCCAAGAATAGGACCTACAATGGAATGGGATACTGCTGCCGGAGATGCAATTGCCAGATTCTCAGGTGCAATGGTTATGCAGTACAACTCTGACACACCACTTAGATATAATAAGGAAAATCTGTTGAATCCTGATTTTTTGGTAGTTTCGGAGAAACATTATTCTATCTACAACAAAATAGACAAGTAGTATTTTTAACTTCCAATAAATGAGACTGTTCCACAAGGGACGTGTTGGAGGAGAAGTGGATTTTATACTACCAGGCAGTATCTAAAACACCTGTCCCTTTACCCTCCCTTTACCCTCCCTTTACCCTCTCCTTACCCCTGGGGTAAAGGGAGGGTAAACAGAGGGTAAAGGGAGGGTAAAGGGAGCCCTTATTTGATACGTGTAATTAGCAAATTAAATTTCACCAGTTTTTCGCAAAAGTAAATCATCAGTTTTAAGTTTAATTTTTCGTGTTATTTTATCTTTTTGAGAGAGAGGAGTTGCAACGAAGCGTAGCGAAGTTGCAACTCCTCTCTCTATTTAATTATTTCTCTTGTAGCCTATCTGCCTCGCTATCCTTAAAGATGTTTTTCCGGTGCTCCATTCTGTAGCTCTGACCTTCGATTTTTATTACCTCACAGTGATAA
>JAEZNO010000020.1 GCA_023441805.1 Bacteroidota bacterium | reverse complement strand
TAAAAAAAGCTGTTGAAAATGAGGATAACTCTGCGAGTTATCTCCCATTTCCAACAGCATCATCATTAATGAAAAAAAAGTAATAATTTTAGTAAAAAATCGGTCAACGTTATTTAGGCATTGACCTATTTGAACTCATAACCCGGAACTAAGAACTCAGAACTCTACTCACCTTCAATGCCACGTCCCACGCAAAAGTAGGGTCACTAACTATTTTGAACTACCTGGAACAACTTTCTTTCCTGTAATTTACAATTAGAATGTACTATCTTCGTTTGAAAAAAGAATAAACTAAACAAGATGCACCGTCCCGGAATCAGGATTCTGAAAAGAATCGTTATTGTCGTTCTTCTTATTGCTTTGTTGTTAGCAATTCCGGTTATTTTAGTTAAATACCTCAATGGGGAAAAAATAAAACAAGTTGTTATTACGTCACTGAATAAACACCTTGCGACTGAAGTAACATTCAGTAGTATGGATATAACCCTTATCAGATCGTTTCCTAATGCATCGATAATGCTCAATAATGTTGTGATGAGCCCTCCCAGGGAACTATATGCCGCACCGGGTCTGGTAACTGCCGACAGGATTATGCTTAAGTTCAATGTCTTTAATCTGCTTTCGGGGAGGTATAATATTCGTTCCGTTTCGGCAAGTCATGCCACAATTACCATTTATGAGGAAGCGAACGATCTGAACAACTATAATGTGTGGAAAAAGACAAAGCGCTCAACCGACAAGACGGTAACTTTTAATATTGAAAAGCTCACTCTTTGGTCTTCGAAGATATTTTACATTAATGCAGAAAGCAATAACCGGCTTCTGTTTGACGTGAATTCGCTTACACTGGCGGGGGCCTTTGATGATACTACCTATAACCTTAAATTGAAATCAAACGGCTTAAGCGAACAGATTGAATTTGCCAGTAAGGAATTAGTGCGACCGGCAGCTTATAATCTGGAGGGGACGATTGACATAAACACGAGTTCACAGACTGTGAAGTTTGCCACCTCACGACTTGAGTATTCCGGAATTGATATATCAACATCAGGTCTGGTTAAATACGGTTTCCCTGAGATTCTTAATATTAACCTCACTTCGTTAAAGGGTCAGATTTCTGATCTGAGGTCGATTATTCCGGATCACTATTCTGCAGAGATCAATACCTATAATCCCTCCGGAATGCTGGCATTAAAAGGAAATTTTAAGGGCAATTCATTCGAACCGACAGAATGGGCAATCTTGTTGAATTATTCAATTGATAAGGGGAAAGCGCAGATAAAGAAGGAGGTTAAGGCACTTGAGGGTATTCACGTTGAAGGGAATTACAACTATTACGGAAAGAAGAATTCGGAGATTGTCACAATTCGGGAATTCTCGGGTGTAATAAAATCGGCAAAGCTATCAGGTAGTGGGCAAATAAGGAATTTCAGCAATCCGGCAGTTAACTTCCAACTGAAAATCAATGGTAAGATAGAAGAGTTTGCCGATCTGATTAAGAGTAGTGAATTTTCAGATTTCAGGGGTAACCTTACGGCCGACATCAGGTATAATGGGGTATATGGTAGTAACAGTCGAATTGACCGATTAATAACAGGTCAGGCGATATTTACGGGAGCCGGTTTCAGGTATAAATCCCAGCATATAAGTGACCTGAACGGGGCAACTGAATTCAGGGAAAACAAGATCTTCTTTAACGGTTTAACCTGTCGGATAGGAGGTTCTGATATAAACGCAAACGGATATATTAGCAATCTGACAAACTATCTGTTCGAGAGTAATCAGCCTGTTTTTGCATCATTAAACCTTCAATCTGATCAAATAATGCTCGACGATTTGCTGAAACTGGTAAAAGAAACAGAATCAACGGCATCATCGCAAAGCATCTTCCCTCCTCTAATATCATTCGATGCGGCTTTAAGCGTCAATTCTCTTACTTATAAGAAACTGACTACCCAGTACATTACAGGGAACTTTTCATTGAAGGACAATGTACTGAGGGGTAAGGACATCATGATAAAGGCTCTTGACGGAAATATTACTGCCAGCGGTGTTATCAACGGACGCTACGGTAATCGTGCCCAGATAATCACTACTGCTAAATTTAAGGATGTTGATATCACTAAACTGTTTTACCAGTTCAATGAGTTCGGGCAACAGAGCCTTATGAGCAAAAACGTAAAAGGCAAGGCTGATGCACTGGTACAATTCTCCACTTCGCTCAGGAATGATTATACAATTAACCCCGAGAATGTTGAGGCCATTGCCGATATAGAGATCAGGAACGGTGAGCTGAATGATTACGAGCCATTACAGGCACTCTCAAGGTTCCTTGATGCAGATGAACTGAGCAATGTGCGTTTTGCCACACTTAGCAACCGAATTGAGATAGTCGATAAAAAAATCTACATCCCAAAGATGGAGATAAAATCCTCGGCTATGGATTTAATCGGGTATGGAACCCACACATTTGACAATCAGATTGATTACCATGTAAATATGCTGCTGTCGGATGTTCTTAAGGCAAAGAGGAAATCAAAGACCGACTTAACAAAGTACGTTGAGGATGATGGTTACGGGAAACCGAGACTGTTTTTGAAGATGACCGGTCCGATTGATGATCCTCTGGTACAGTATGATACTAAGGCCGTACGAAATAAGATAGCATGTGATATTGAAAAGGAAAAACAGGTATTTAAAGATGTGATGAGGAAAGAATTCGGGAGGAAGGATGAAACTCCCGTTACTCCCGACACTAAGGGACAAACACAGCAGTCACCGGGATTTGAGATAGAATGGGATGAATTGAAATAGGCTTATATTTGTATTCAGGAGACAACAGTTTAATGAAAATACTATCACTCTTCAGGCCTAAAGCAACCGATATATATAAACAGAAAAGAACCTGGAAGAGGTGGCTTTTTGTGTTTGCCCTCATAATTGTGAGTGTTTCATTGTGGTATACTCATTCGCTGGTGCAAAAGATTGCCGAGGATGAGAAGAACAAAATCACTACTTGGGCTAATGCAATTCAGCAGAGAGTCAGGCTGGTAAACTACACCGAGAAGTTTTTTAATCAGATAAGCTATGAAGAAAAGCAAAGAGTACAGCTGTTTGCCGAAGCAACCGTTAAGATTATTTACTCGGAGGAAGAAGATTTGACCTATTACCTGAAGATTATCTCAAATAATACTTCCATTCCGGTAATTCTGACTGATGAACAAGGCAATATAAGGGAGGCTAAGAATGTAAACTTCAGCATTGACACTGTTCAGAAAATGAATGAGCAGTTGCTCGAAGAGTTTTCGGCATATCCGCCCATAGTACTTGAGTATCTTGAAGGCAAGTATATTTACTTCTACTTCAAAGATTCACGTTTATTTTCAGAGCTAAAGGTTGTATTGAACGACCTGGTAAGGTCATTCTTCAGTGAGGTAGCCGACAACTCAGCCTCAGTTCCCGTAATCATAACCGACAGTACCGGCCGTGAGATAATCGAGTACGGGAATATTGACAGCACACTCATAAAGGATCCTGATTACGTTACCGCCACTATTAATGAGATGGCTTCAAGTAATGACCCCATAGAGATTGACATTGCCGGTCAGAAGACATTTATCTACTATAAGGACTCGTACGTACTGACACAACTGCGTTTTTTCCCTTACATACAAATCGGGATAGTAAGTTTATTTCTGTTGATAGCTTATCTGCTCTTCAGCATAGCAAGGAGGTCAGAACAGAATCAGGTATGGGTGGGACTGGCTAAGGAAACGGCACATCAGTTGGGTACACCGCTCTCATCGATGATGGCGTGGGTTGAGTATCTGAAAACACAACCGGTCAGCCCTGATACAATCGATGAATTGGATAAAGATGTCAGCAGGTTGAGGACCATTGCCGAGAGATTCTCTAAGATAGGTTCATCATCAAATGTGAAACCGGAGAATATTGTTGAAGTAGTATACAATTCAGTTGATTACCTCAAGACCAGAATCCCCAATAAGATTAGTATAAAGATAAATCCTTCAAGAGATTCGGTCATTATCACCAAGCTAAACCATCAGCTATTCGACTGGGTAATTGAAAATCTGGTGAAGAATGCAGTGGATGCCATGTCAGGTAAGGGGACCATCAGCATAAACATTCAGGAAGAAGAAAAAAATGTGGTAATTGTTGATGTAACCGATACAGGTAAGGGTATCCCGAAACAAATGTTTAAAACAATATTCAACCCCGGTTTTACGAGTAAACAAAGGGGTTGGGGACTGGGACTTTCACTTGCTGAAAGGATTATACGAGAAAATCACCATGGTCGCATATTCGTTAAATTATCTATCCCAAATAAAGAAACCACCTTCAGAATCATTCTCCCAAGGAATTAAGTCGGGCAATTAAGTGTTATCAATGAGCCGACTAGTGTAAACCGGAACAAGGAACATCAGCGATTGTTTTATTTATAGAATTGCGTTTGATTTTGTGCTTAAATATTTTGCACTTTAAAAAAATGATTTACTTTTGACGCAATATGGTAAACACTGATTTTATGTATAACTTCAGGTTAACTGCAAAACTGATCTTCCGCAATATAAAGAATCGCGACAGGTATTGATATGTTTAAGGCCCATCTTCCTTAACTACCGCCATCTTAATATAATACTAAAATATCAATACCTTAAAAAAAATGAAATTACCTTTTGCAGAATCATACAAGATTAAAATGGTTGAAGCCATTCACCGCAGCACAAGGGCTGAACGTGAAGAATGGATAAAACAGGCTCACTACAATTTATTCAAGTTAAAAAGCGAACAAGTATTCATTGACCTCCTCACTGATTCAGGAACCGGAGCTATGAGCGACAGGCAGTGGAGTGAGATGATGCTTGGTGATGAGAGCTATGCAGGTGCCTCTTCGTATTATAAAATGAAGAATGCCATAAAGGACATTCTTGGTTTTGACTACTTCCTGCCAACCCATCAGGGAAGGGCTGCCGAAAATGTACTTTTCTCGGCTCTTGTTAAAGCAGGTGACATAATACCGGGTAACTCCCACTTTGATACCACTAAGGGTCACATTGAATTCCGCAGGGCAAAGGCTATCGACTGCACTATTGATGAAGCTTTCGACACAAAAATACTGCATCCTTTCAAGGGAAATGTTGATTTAAACAAGCTTGAGGATGTATACAAGACTACACATCGTGAAAAGATTCCGTTTACGGTAGTCACCATTACTTGTAATAGTTCGGGCGGTCAGCCTGTATCAATGGCTAACCTAAGGGCTGTTAAGGCATTATCGGATAAATATGGCATCATGGTAATATTCGACTCGGCTCGTTTTGCTGAAAATGCCTATTTTATCAAGACTCGCGAAGAAGGTTATGCCGATAAGAGCATTCGGGAAATCGTAAAAGAGATGTTCAGTTATGCTGATGCCATGACTATGAGCAGTAAGAAAGATGCTATAGTTAATATGGGAGGTTTTATTGGAATGCGTGATGAAGCTCTCTTTAAAAAGGCATCTACTTTCAACATTATGTTCGAGGGCTATGTAACTTACGGTGGTATGTCAGGTCGCGACATGAATGCATTGGCCCAGGGACTATATGAAGGTACTGAATTTGATTATCTCGAAACACGTATAAGTCAGGTTGCCTATCTTGGTGAGAAACTTGTAGAATATGGAGTTCCTGTACAGCAGCCATTTGGCGGCCATGCTATATTTGTTGATGCAAAGAGGTTCCTGCCTCACCTGCCTAAAGAACAATTCCAGTCACAAACTTTAGCCGTTGAGCTTTACCTTGAGGGTGGAGTCAGGGGTGTTGAGATTGGTGCATTGCTGGCTGACCGTGATCCTGAGACAAGAGAAAATCGTTTCCCGGCACTTGAGCTACTGAGATTAACCATCCCGAGAAGGGTTTATACCAATAACCATATGGACTATGTGGCAGCCTGTCTGGGGAACGTTTATGAACGTAGCAATACTATCACCAAGGGTCTGAAAATTGTAAATGAAGCACCTATAATGCGTCATTTTACAGTCGATCTGGCTCGTGTATAGACATATTATTCATTATTGATAATTAATATTCAGCCTGCATTGGGCTTATTATATTTATGGATAGTTTTATCACTGAATATCAGTTAAAGAGCATAGGTACAGGAAAGATTTACGAAGACTCAGGATGGTTGCTTGATGCACCTGACGAAACACCTGACTCTCTGTTAAGGGCTATTTATAAAGATAGTAAGCTCAATCTAAGGCATGATGCCGATGGATTATTCAAATATGCATCATGGCTTCCGGTCAAAGGACATCTTCAAGGCTCAGCTTCGCCTGTAACATATAAAAGTGAAGGCCTGGCATCAATCCTCGGATTGAATAATCTGTGGATTACATTCAACGGGTATTGGCCTGAGAGAGATGCTAATATGACTACATGCTCATTCAAAGAGACTGAAGCATACTCGGTTTGCAGCAGGTTGCAGGGATACAAGGGGAAGGTTCTTGTGGTAGCCTCGGCAGGGAATACTGCAAGAGCTTTCGCCAAAGTATGCTCTGAGAATAACATTCCTCTGGCTTTATGCGTACCCTACGATTACATTGATGCCCTCTGGTTTAAGGAAGAGTTGTCAGATTGTGTTAAATTAATCACCAGTGCTCCCGGTAGCGACTACTTTGATGCCATTGCCCTGAGTAATATCATCGCTAAAATGGATGGTTTTACTGCCGAAGGAGGTGCTAAGAATATTGCCCGCCGTGATGGAATGGGCACTACAGTATTAAATTCAGTTTCAACTATAGGCCGCATACCTGAATTTTATTTTCAGGCAGTCGGCAGTGGTACGGGAGCAATTGCTGCATGGGAAGCTAATATGAGACTCATTGAGGACGGCAGATTCGGCAGTAACAAGATGAGACTGATTGTCTCGCAGAATGCTCCCTTCCTTCCTATATACCATGCCTGGAAAGCAGGATCACGAGATATCCTGCCTATGGACGACGACCAGGCACGCAGGCATACTCATGAAATAGATGCCAAAGTACTCTCAAACAGAAGACCCCCCTACTCCATTAAGGGCGGATTATTTGATGCACTTACCGACACCAACGGTGATGTTCATAAGGTTACTAATGAAGAACTCCGGGCAGCTGCCAGGCTATTCAGAGACAGTGAAGGCATTGATATATATTCAGCCTCAGCAGTAGCCACTTCATCACTGATTCAGGCTGTTAACTCGGGCATGGTGAATTGCGATTCATTGATCATGCTAAATATAACCGGGGGTGGCGAGTATCTGTTTAAATCAAACTATAAACCCGTATTCTTAAGGCCAAGTATTACCTTTAATTTCAACGACTCTGAGGAAGTTATCAGGGATAAAGTCAGGGAGTTGTTTTAACCTGGTGTTGCATTAGCAGGTATTGCCTTACCTGAAAACCGTACTTGTCACCCTATGGGACGAGGAAGTGTTATATTAGCAAGTTTTGCCTTACCTGGGTTGTTAACAGTGTGCAAGCTATACCACAAAAGTCCAATACAGACAGAGTCGATAATAAGGTGTTATTTAAGGTGAGTATTGCTTTATATAAAGTGGTATAGCCTGAAGTTGCTTGAACTACAAAGGGAGATGTTTTGAAATAAGTACCTTGCATGAAAACTAAACTATTCTGGTTGGATTATGATCGGCGAAGGCTTTCCAGTCTTTGAATTGCTTTCCCTGCGTTGAAGGTTTATTTTGCAAGTAATGGCACACTGCGGCTGCCACAGCATCAGTAGCATCGAGAACGAATGATTCTTCGGGCATTGTCATTAAATGTCCAAGCATGGCAGCCACCTGCTCTTTCGAGGCACTTCCCTTACCTGTTATTGCTTGTTTTATCTTACGAGGTGAATACTCGAAAATCGGTATCCCGCGATAGAGTGCTGCAGCCATAGCCACCCCCTGTGCTCTGCCCAACTTAAGCATTGATTGTACGTTTTTGCCAAAAAAGGGAGCTTCAATTGCAAGCTCATCAGGATGGTAATGATCAATTAGTCCGAGTACCGATTCAAATATCTTCTTCAATCGCAGAGAGTGATCTTCTTTGTAACTGAATTTGAACACATCCAAAGTGATCAGCTCTATTTTCTTACCTTTATCGGCGATTAAACCGAATCCCATTACCTGTGTACCTGGGTCTATTCCAAGAATGATCTTATCACACTGCATATGCTCAAATTCAATAATCCAATAATACTCTCAGCAAAGGTAAAGAAAAGCATCAACACCGGCCTGAGGATTATCATTGCATTATTGGCATTGTGGTTTATTTACCGGCAGGTTACCGAACCCGGCAGCTTTACGACTTTCAGGGAGATGTTTATGGCTGGCAAAAATGAGAGCAGCTTCAGGATAATATTGATCGTCGTTGTATTGCTGATGCCTGTAAACTGGGGAATAGAAGCATTTAAATGGAAGCGGTTAATCAGTTTTTCAGAGAGGATTACTCTTGGTGAATCAATAAAATCAGTATTTACCGGTATATCCATGAGTCTGTTCACCCCCAACAGGGTAGGTGAATTTCTAGGTCGCTCACTAACACTTGATCACACACATATCTTGAAAGGGGCTCTCCTTACTATTGTGGGGAGTATTAGTCAACTGCTTACAACTTTATTGTTTGGTAGTCTGGCACTTATATTCTTTATACCTCAATATTACAATACTTCGGGAGCCTATGCCAAGATAACCTATTTCCTCCTTTCGTTTGCAGCCCTCACACTATACATTATATTGCTGATGATGTACCTCAGGGTGTCAGCATTCTCGCGTATTACCAATGCGTTAGTAAGTCCCCGGTGGCACAAGATCAGGGCCTATATGAAAGTGGTAAGACGATTAAAAAGAGAATTTCTTCTAGAGATTTTATCATTGAGCATCCTACGGTATCTGGTTTTCTCTACCCAGTTTTATTTGCTCCTGATCGCTTTTGGACCTTATATTCCCTTCTTTGACTGCTTCATCCTTATTGCAATGACTTATTTCGTCATGGCAGCCATTCCCACAATAGCCTTAGCTGATCTTGGTATCAGAGGGTCTGTGTCAATTTACTTTATCAGCCTTTATTTCAATAACTCAGCCGGTACTGATATTTCAATATTGGCAGCTTCAACTACTGTATGGATAATAAATCTGGCAATACCGTCGCTTATTGGATTGCTGTTTATTAACAGAATAAAATTGATGAGGAAGTAGAGATGACACTATTGTTTTGGATGCAGTTGGTTTCAGTACAATTAAGCACATTCCAGATAATTACCCTGGTTATATGCATGAATTACGTTATTCTCATTGGTGCATTCATAATTGGCTTATCGCGATTATTCAAGGGATCGAGGGTGACTGCTTCAAGTGAAGATAAGTCAGTTGACAAAAATGCGATGGTAAGTGTAATAATAGCTGCACGAAATGAAGCCGATAGCATTGGCAAATGCATTAATAGCCTTAAAAGACAAGATTACCTTAAAGAGCAGTTTGAGGTAATAATTATCAATGACCAATCAACTGATAGTACAGCTGATATTATAAATCAATATATTAACGAAGGGGATATTAACCTGATACTATTAAATACATCAGGAAAGGTAGGGAAAAAAGCAGCAGTTACCGAAGGTATAAAACAAGCGAAAGGGGAGATAATTTTAACTACTGATGCAGATTGCGAAGTATCATCAGGGTGGATTAGTAGTTTTTGCAGGAGGTTTAAGAGTACCGGGGCATATTACATTACCGGACCGGTTATGTTTTATAAGGGAAGAGGATTTTTCAATCAAGTACAATGTCTTGAATTTAACTCACTTATTGCATCAACGGCCGGTGCCATAGGTATTGGCATGCCTGTTATGAGTAATGGTGCAAGTATGGGAGTGCTGAAGAAGACTGTGACCGATATGGTATCAGCTAAGAAGCCAGGTGATGATTTACTCAGGAATAATTTTGAATCAGGGGATGATGTTTTTCTGTTGCAAAGTATAAAAAGCAAGTATTCCTCATCGAAAATTGCTTTTCTTGACGATCCGACAGCTACTGCCTATACTCATTCAACCGGATCATTAAGTGAATTTCTGCATCAGAGGTTGAGGTGGGTATCCAAAAGCAAGGGTTATAGCGATACAGGGGTTATCTATACAAGTCTGTCAATCTTTTTCTTCAACCTGATAATTTTACTTTCTATATTCAGTAATCTAATCCTCACTTCATTTCTTTTCATTCTGAAGTGTGCCATCGACTATCTGTTAATCTCGAAATACGATAGGAAATATGGGCAGAGGGAGCTCAATTGGTTGATTCCAATAGCTGAGCCTCTGATCATAATTTATACTGTACTGATTGGTGTGATTGGCAATTTTACTCCTTATAAATGGAAAGGCAGAAAAATTAAGACCTTTAAAACGTCAGTTCGTATTAAACCTCCTGCTCCTTAATCTTCCTTCCTTTTAAGGATTGTCATGGAAATAGTCAGATAGATGTGATAAATAGAAGGTTAAATGAGTTTACCAGGAGCTATATTTTTACCCTCCTGCTAAGAATTGTCTCGGCAATTGCCATATCGAGTGGTGTTGTGATTTTGATATTCTCTTCTGATCCTTTAAACAGGTTTATTGTACAGCCAATTTCTTCAACCAGGGCAGCATCATCAGTAAATGAATGAATCTGCTCAGTAAAGTATACTTGTTTCAGAACCGACAAGCTGAAACACTGAGGAGTTTGAATCAATTTATACCTGTCACGGTCAACTGATTTGTTAACTTCATTATCCACAAACCTTATAGAGTCAGTGAGGTCAATAAACGGGACTGCTGATCCTTTTTCCTCGGCAAGCTGAAAGGCAAGGTTAACCAAATCCTCAGAAATTAAAGGCCTTACCCCGTCGTGAATTCCTACCAAAGCTTCTTCCTCTTTTATTGCCGATAATCCATTTTTTACAGATTGTGATCTGAATAATCCTCCTGCTACTGTGGTGTGGGAAACATCAAAAGAATACTCTTTACACAATGATTGCCAATAATCAATAAAGGGCAACGGAATTACAACAATGATATTCTTCAGATCACAATTAGCAAAAGCATTAATCGTATGCATAAGCATAGGTTTTCCGCCAAGCAGCATAAACTGTTTGGGAATAATTGAACCCATCCTTACACCGGCACCGCCGGCAACAATAATAATGTACTTATGCATTTAAAGTATTAGCATGGCATCACCATAACTAAAGAATTTGTATTTCTCTTTAACGGCTTCTTTATATGCAGTCATTAAGAAATCAAAATCTGCAAAGGCGGCAGTCATCATCAGCATTGGTGACTGTGGCATATGGAAGTTGGTGATCATGCATGAGGGAATGCTAAAATCGTAGGGCGGGAATATGAATTTATTTGACCAACCCTTGAATGGTTTTAACATGCCTGCAATAGATACTGAGGACTCAACTGCTTTCATAGTTGTAGTACCTACTACGCAAACCTGTTTCTTATTGAGTTTAGCCTGATTGACAATTTCAGCAGCCTGTTCTTCAATGATCAACTCTTCAGAGTCCATTTTGTGCTTTGTAAGGTCTTCAACATCAATAGCTCTGAAGTTGCCTACACCTGCATGCAGAGTAACAAAAGCAAAGTTGGCACCCTGAAGTTCCAGTCGTTTCATCAATTCTCTGCTAAAATGGAGGCCGGCTGTCGGAGCAGCTACAGCACCCTCTTTTCTGGCGTAAATGGTTTGGTACCACTCTTTGTCTTCAGGTTTAATATCTCTGAGTGCCTGTAGTTCTTCGGGCAATGGAGTTTTACCAAGTGAGTTGATTGTTTTCTTAAATTCATCATAAGGACCATCGAAGAGGAATCTTAAAGTACGGCCTCTTGAGGTTGTATTATCAATTACTTCAGCAACAAGTGAATCATCTTCGCCAAAATAAAGCTTGTTACCGATACGAATTTTACGGGCAGGATCAACAAGAACATCCCATAGGCGGGCTTCAGCATTAAGTTCGCGTAAGAGGAAGACAGTGATTTTGGCACCTGTCTTTTCCTTTTCACCTGTCAATAATGCAGGGAAGACTCTGGTGTCATTAATAACAAAAACATCACCTTCACCAAAATAGTTGAGGATGTCATTAAATTGTCTATGTTCAATTGAACGAGTTTTACGATCCAATACCATTAAACGGGATTCACCTCTGTGTTTAGGTGGTTCTGTTGCAATAAGTTCGTTTGGTAAGGAATAACGAAATTGAGAAAGTTTCATTCCCAGGAAGAATTAGTGTTAAATGGCAATAAAAAAGACCGGCAACTTGTAAAACACACTTATAACGAAATATACTATTTTAAATTGCTACTTCATTATATTTGCAATAATTTACTGAACCGGCAACTATCAACCCAAATTTAAGGGGTGCAAAAATAATACAATTTAGCGCAAAAATCAAGTACCTGTATTTGATTTTCCTATTTATGTGAAATTTATCCATTCTCAGTATTAAAAAAGATCGTAACTTTGCACGCTGTTAAAATAATTATCAACCGTTTAGCACAGCAGATAAATGGCAACAGTGGTTAATATTTTCTCGGGCAGAGCCACCCGATATCTGGCCGAAAAAATCGCAAGCAGCTATGGCAAGAAACTGGGTGATGTTTTAATCACTGACTTCTCTGACGGTGAGTTCCAGCCATCATTTGAAGAAAATGTCAGAGGCAATGACCTCTTCATCGTACAGTCGACTTTTGCTCCTACCGACAATCTATTTGAGCTGTTACTGATGATTGACGCTGCAAAACGCGCTTCAGCAAGGCACATTATTGCTGTTATCCCTTATTTTGGTTTTGCCCGTCAGGACAGAAAAGATAAACCAAGGGTTTCAATTGCTGCCAAATTAGTTGCAAATCTTTTGACAGCTGCCGGCGTTCAAAGAATCATTACCATTGATCTTCATGCTGATCAGATACAGGGATTTTTTGATGTTCCGGTTGATCATTTATATGCTTCTTCGATTTTCGTTCCTTACATGAGGCAGTTGAATTTGTCGAATTTAACTATGGCTTCACCCGATACAGGTGGAACCCGAAGAGCTGCTGCTTACGCTAAAATATTGAATACTAACTTTGTCATTTGTTACAAGCAACGTGCTAAAGCCAATCTGGTTGAAACTATGGCACTCATTGGTGACGTTACCGGAAAAGATGTTGTTCTTATTGACGATATAATCGATACCGGCGGAACAATCTGTAAGGCTGCACAATTGATGATGGATAACGGTGCTAATAGTGTTCGTGGTTTCTGCACCCATCCTCTTCTTTCAGGTAATGCAATTGAGAAGATCGAGAATTCAGCTTTCACCGAAGTGGTTGTAACCGATACTATTCCACTGAAGGTTCAAAGCTCTAAAATCAAAGTACTTTCAACAGCTGATCTGTTAGCAGATGTAATTGGAAAGGTTCATAATTATGAATCAATATCCACTCTGTTTAAGTTCGAGTAAAATTTTTATTAACCAAATAAATTAAATAATGAAAACAGTATCATTGAGCGGTTCTCTGAGAGAGAACGTAGGGAAAAAAGATGCTAAAGCACAACGCGCTGCCGGTAAGGTTCCATGCGTTATCTATGGCGGTAAACAACAAATCCATTTCTCAACCGAAGAGATAAATTTTAAACCTATTCTGTTCACCCCATCATCATTTATTATCAATGTGAATGTTAACGGAACAGAACATTTAACCATCCTCCAGGATGTACAATCACATCCGGTAACCGATCGTATTCTTCATGTCGATTTCCTGGAAGTTGATGAGAAAAAACCGGTTGTTATAGCTGTTCCAATTAAAATTACAGGTACATCACCCGGAGTCTTAAAAGGTGGTAAACTCGTTAAGAAATTCCGTAAGCTGAAAGTTAAAGCTTTACTGGCTAACCTACCTGATGAAATAGAAATCAACATCTCTGACCTTGATGTTAACCAGTCTATTAAAATTGGTGACCTCAAAATGGATAATGTTGAGTTCCTAGATCTTAAAGGCGCGGTTATTGTTTCTGTTCAGGCTACCCGTAACGTTGAACAAACAACTCCTGCTAAGTAATTTAAGTTTCAATTTTATAATCAAAAAGAGGCCGTCCCGCAATGGACGGCCTCTTTTTTTTATCCTGATCAGGACGCTATCAAGAGGTTGTTACCACTTTAATATCATTTTAGCTCCATTATATAATAAAAGCAGATGATGAGAAGTGAGTTACACTCCTATGCGTCCGGGCGGCTTGACCAATATTGAACCTATTTGAACAACTTTGAACTTGTTGCAGGGCTGTTTCTGTTATATTTTTGTATAATTGCGCCTTCAAATGGCTGAGTCATGAAATATTTAATTACCGGATTGGGAAACATTGGCGATGAGTATGCAAATACAAGGCATAACATAGGATTCATAATAGCTGATGCTCTTGCTCAGGATCTGGGAGCTAAATTTACTACCGACCGTCTCGCCTCGAAAGCTGAAGCTAAATTAAAGGGAAGGCAAATCATAATCATTAAGCCTACAACTTATATGAATTTAAGCGGTAAGGCCTATAAATACTGGTTAGCCAATGAGAAAATTGAAATAAAGAACTCTTTGGTAATTGTTGATGATATTGATCTGGAACCGGGGATGTTACGATTAAAGACAAAAGGAAGTGGCGGTAGCCATAATGGACTGAATAATATTATTGAAACTCTGGGACATACAGATTTTCCCAGATTAAGGGTAGGAATAGGCAATGATTTTGCCCGGGGGTTCCAAATTGATTATGTACTTGGAAGGTTCACTAAAACTGAAGAGAAGCTTTTTATGGAAAAGATCCCTTTTGCTGTTGAGATGATTAAAAGCTTTATACTTTCAGGGGCAACTGTTACGATGAATACTTATAATAATAAGTAATTGTCTGTAGTATTGAGTTGGTAGTTGTCTGAAACCGCACTTTAGCTTCATCTTATTCGAAAAAGATAAGAGATTACGCTCAGTGACGGAACGAAACAATCGAAATAACCGAAGCAAGAATATTATTTGATCCTGTTGTTTACAATAGCTTTAACTTCACTAACCGGTATCCTTTCCTGCATCATAGTATCGCGTTCCCTGATAGTAACTGTATCATCTTCAAGTGTCTGGTGATCAACGGTTATGCAGTATGGGGTGCCAATAGCATCCTGTCGGCGGTAACGACGACCAATTGAATCCTTTTCTTCATACTGACACATGAACTCAACTTTAATCTTGTCCATGATTTCACGTGCCTTTTCGGGTAAACCATCCTTAGCTACCAATGGAAGAACAGCTGCCTTTATAGGAGCAAGCATTGGGGGGAGTTTCATAACCACTCGCTCTGATCCATCATCAAGTTTCTCTTCAGTGTAAGCGTGACTAATAAGTGCAAGGAATGTACGGTCTAATCCGATTGAAGTCTCTACAACATAAGGAACATAGCTTTCATTGAGTTCAGGATCGAAATATTGAAGCTTTTTACCGGAATATTCCTGATGAGCGTTAAGGTCGAAATTGGTTCTTGAATGAATTCCTTCAAGTTCTTTAAATCCTATAGGGAAATTAAACTCAATATCAACGGCAGCATTGGCATAATGAGCTAATTTTTCATGATCATGGAAGCGATAATTTTCTTCACCCAAGCCTAATGACAGGTGCCATTTCATGCGTTCATTCTTCCAGAATTCAAACCATTCGAGTTCAGTACCCGGTTTAACGAAGAATTGCATTTCCATCTGCTCAAACTCACGCATACGGAAAATAAACTGTCGGGCAACAATCTCATTTCTAAAGGCCTTTCCTATTTGTGCAATTCCAAAAGGAATCTTCATACGGCCTGTTTTCATAACATTGAGGAAATTTACAAAAATACCCTGTGCAGTTTCCGGACGAAGATATATTGTGCCGGCATCATCACTTACAGAGCCCATCTTTGTTGAGAACATCAAGTTGAATTGCCTTACTTCGGTCCAATTACGTGTTCCGGATATTGGGCAGGCAATCTCAAGATCTTCAATGAGTTTCTTAACAGCCTCAAGATCATTGGCTTCAAGGGAACTATATAGCCTGTGTTTTGCTTCATCAATCCTGGTTTGGTATTCAATAACCCTTTGGTTGGTTTCCCTGAACTGCTTTTCATTGAAGGCTTCACCAAAACGTTTGGAAGCTTTTTCTACTTCCTTATTAATCTTATCCTCAATTTTGGCTATATAATCTTCAACAAGTACGTCGGCACGATACCGCTTTTTGGAATCCTTATTATCAATCATCGGATCATTGAATGCATCAACGTGTCCTGATGCCTTCCAGATTGTAGGATGCATAAAGATTGCTGAATCGATACCAACAATGTTTTCATGAAAGCGAACCATTGCATTCCACCAATACTGCTTGATGTTATTTTTCAGCTCAACACCATTCTGACCATAGTCATAAACGGCGCTTAAACCGTCATAAATTTCGCTGCTTTGAAATACAAACCCATACTCTTTAGCGTGGGAAATGATCTTTTTGAAAATGTCTTCGTTATTTGCCATAGGGGGGCAAAATTAAGAAAAAATGGCTAATGGCTAAAAGCTAAAATTCAATGGATTCGACTTCACTGCATTACACTCAACAACCGGCAAAAGACCTCACCCGATCTGTAATGATTACAGGCTTGAACTGATCATTCAAACCATTATTGTTAGGGGTAAAGGCAGTTGGAACCTGAAAGTCTGTTGTGAGAGGGTTGCCTGAGACCCTCTCTCAACCATCTCCTAACCAAAGAGGTAATACTATAGGAAAAAATAAATTCTATTTCTCAAGAACCTGCCACAGCAATTCTGCTATATCAAAATTCTTAACATCATCTTCCTTATTCTTGTACTTCAAGCCGTCGGTTATCATTGTCATACAGAAGGGACATGATGTGGCAATTATATCTGCACCTGTTTGAAGGGCTTCTTCGGTACGTTCAACAAATACCTCCTTTTTACCGGGTTCGGCCTCTTTGAACATCTGAGCACCACCTGCACCACAGCAAAGTGCCTTGCTTTTGCTACGTGGCATTTCAATGATTCTATCTGTGACTGTCTTATTGATGTCGCGTGTGGGCTCATAAATATCATTCCCCCTGCCGAGATAACATGGGTCGTGATAAACAATACTTGTTTCCTTAAAAATGTTCTTGTCAACTTTCAGGATTTCCTTCTGCAAGAGGTCATTCAGGAATACTGAATGGTGGATTACTTCATAATGTCCTCCCAAATCGGGGTATTCATTTTTGAAGATGTTGAAGCAATGCGGACAGCACGTGATGATCTTCTTGACATTATACATCTTCAATGTCTCAATAACCCTTAGTGCCTGCATCTGAAATAACATTTCGTTTCCGGCCCTTCTTGCAGGATCACCATTGCAGGTTTCTTCTGCGCCAAGTATTGCAAAATCAACACCGGCATGTAATAACAATTTGGCAAAAGCAACCGTTACTTTTTTATACCTCGCATCAAATGCACCGGCACATCCTACCCAAAACAGATATTCAGGTGACTTTCCCTGTGCGGCCAAATCGGCCATTATTGGAACTGTATATGTGTCTATTGTTTTCATCCTTTGCTATTTATTTAAATCATTGAGCCATAGTAGCCTGTCCTCAGGCGGATACTGCCAGGGGGCTCCATTGTTTTCTATATTCGCAAACATGGCATTTAATCCTGAAGGAGCAGCGGCTTCTTCCATTACAAGGAACCTTCGCATATCAACTATCAGTGAAGGGTGGTTAATATTAACCGGGCACTCTTTGGCACATGCATTACATGTAGTGCATGCCCATAATTCTTCAGCTGTTACATAATCATGCAATAATGATTTTGATTGGGATGCTTCTCTGCCCATTTTTCTCACAGCTGTAGCATATTCTTTCATGCGAGCACGTGTGTCAACAAAAATCTTACGTGGTGAGAGCTTTTTTCCTGTTATGTTAGCCGGGCAATTATCAGTACATCTGCCACATTCAGTACATGCCAATGAATCAAGGTAATTACGCCATGTAATATCGCCGGCATCCTTAACCCCGTATCGTTGAACTGCTTCAGCGGCAGGTGCTTCAACCTGATCAGGAAAAAGCATATATCTGATCTCGGTAGTAATCGATGGCATGTTGTTCAGATATCCCAATGGCTCTAATCTGCTGAGATAAACGTTTGGTATGGAAGTGAAAACATGGAAATGTTTTGAGTAGGGAAGGATGTTTGCGAAAATGAAGATAAGAAGTATGTGTGACCACCAGCTGATTTCATGAATTACATAAATCGACCCGGGGCTTAGATTGGACATTAAAGGATTTGCTATCAGCGAGCTTATAGGATATATCCCGGAATAAGTGCCTGCATGCATACTAATATATGCAACATTCATTGAAGCAAGTGAAACCATCAGAAGCAGAATGATTGTAAGGGCAATCAATGCATCCTGCTTTGATTTTGGCTGCATTTCAATACCATAAAATCTTCTGATTTTGATAATTGTACGTCTTAACAGAAAAACCACAATGCAAACGAAGACTACATAAGCCATGAGGTCACCTGATGCGGTTACAAAATCATAAAAGTAACCTGTTCCCGACATACTCCTTTCCAGTCCGGTAATTCCATCGATCACCATTTCAATACTGCCGAGAGTAATTACCAGAAATCCCCAGAATGTGAGAGCATGGAAAACTCCTGCTACAGGATATCTGAGGATTTTTGATTGGGCAATGGCAACCTTAAGCATTATCCAAAATCTTATTCCCCAATCTCCAATCGGAGCTTTGTGTGTTAAGGAAAAATTAAACCATAATCGTCTCATGCTCCACGCAAATACAAGTAGCGTGATAAGCAGCGTCAATGAGAAAATCACTTGTTTTACCATAATAGGTTATTAATTTGTTTTAAAGCACCGGATACCAGGCCTTATAAATTGATAATTATTGTATCACATTAATTTCTGGTATACCTGCCACCACCTGTCAGGAATTTCATTATCACATGCCGTCAGATAGTCGTTATACGAACATGGAACCATGTAATGGCTGGCATACTTTAATTGGTTCTCATTACCGCAGATTACTTCCATCCACCATCTGTCAGTTTTACGGCTCTTGTAGAATACTATTCCATCCTTAAAATCATCAGTAGTGACAGTATATTTAATAAAATCATCAGAATTTGGTGACGGGTAATCTTTCTTGCGTTGATTAACACCTTCAAGTACATACCATATCATTTCGGCGAGGAGGTACGAGGTAATTCCATTATGATCAAATAATGGGTTTGATTCAAAGAAGCCAATTGATGAAAGCTTATCACTCATGGCGGCATAGCGTGTTATCTGGCAGGCTTGTTCACCTGTGAAGCCATTTGGAGAGGTATTACCGTTACCGGGTGCGTCAGCAGCTCTTATAGCTCCTATGTCAAACGAAACCATATCAGCATTCCGCACTAAAGGCTCAATGTCGCGAAAATCACTGTTTATCTGTCCAAGTCGGTAACTGTCGAAGAGCAGTTTATTCATCAGCTCAATCTCATCCTGATCCACAAAATAAGTCTGATATCCTATATTAGTATAATTGAACAGATAGTTAGGTTTCAGTAGAATAATCTTACTCAGGTAGTTTTGCGAATGGAGCTCTGCCGGACTACCTCCACCAAGGTCAAATCGTGGATCGATAACGGAGATATTAATAATCTTCTCCATTTTCTCGTAGGCCTTATACATTCCGAAAGTAAGGCTTTGGCTTCCCCCTACGACTACAGGGAAAACCTTATTGCCAATCAGAAATGACAAGACTTCGGACAAAGCAAAGACAGTATCTGTATCTGTATGTCCTTTCTTCAGATTACCCAGGTCGGCAATTCTTGTACTCCATGCTCCGGGAAACAGCTCATAGAAGTATTTTCGAAACTCATCAGGAGCATGTTCGCAACCTTCATTGTTAACTGCCCCTCTCTCATCGGGAACACCTATAATGGCGATATCATATTCTGAAGTATCAGGAAATCCACCACCCTCATTAAAAACTTTAATTACATTACCAATCACAGGTTTCCCCGGGGTGAGATTATTAAGTATAAATTCAGGTACAGGTTCAAAGTACAGTGAAATATCCATATTAACTTCTAATGGTTTTCAAACGTACGGAATTTTTCAGTTAGTGGCACTGTCTATAGAAAAAAAGACAATCAACACTGATTAAACGCTTAGTAGATTGATGTTTCGGCTTATGCGATGAAATCTATTGAACTACTACTCTTTCGACTTCCTTCCTTTCGCAACTTTTTTGACCTTACTAACAGTTGGTGATGCACCTATAATCTGTTTAACCTGTTCGTATGTCAGTGTTTTCGGATCAGTGTTTTTCGGTATTTTATAATTACTTTTTCCCTGAGCAATGTAAGGTCCGAACCTTCCATTAAGGACTTGTATGGTGGTATCTTCTTCAAACTGTTTTATCAGTCTTTCACTTTCTTTCTTTCTTTTCTCTTCAATAATTGCGATAGCCCTCTGCTCATCGATTGAAGCAGGGTCATCGGACTTGGCCAGTGAGTAGAATGCCGACCGATGTTTGATATATGGTCCAAAACGGCCTATGGCAACTGTTAATTCAGAGCCTTCATATTCACCGATTGATCTTGGAAAATCAAACAACTTCAAGGCTTCGTCCAAAGTTATTGATTCCATCAGCTGGCCCTTCTTTAATCCGGCAAATTTGGGCTTTTCATCTGCTTCCGATTCACCAATCTGCACCATTGGGCCGAACCGTCCTATTTTAACGTATACATTCTTACCTGTTGCAGGATCAGTGCCCACAAGCCTCTCCCCTTTAACTTTATCCGATTTCTCCAAAGTTTCAACAACCTGCTCATGAAAACCACCATAGAAATTCTTGATCATCTGGTTCCATGCTTTCTGTCCCTGTGCTATATCATCAAATTCCTTTTCCACATTTGCGGTAAAGTTGTAATCCATGATGTTATCAAAATATTGCACTAGGAAGTTGGTAACAAGCACACCAATCTCAGTAGGGAATAGCTTTGCTTTTTCAGCTCCGGCTGTCTCATGTTTCTTCTCCTGCTTGATCTTATTATTTTTCAATGTGAATTGATCATATTCTCTCTTGATCCCAGGTCTGTCCTCTTTAACCACATACTCTCTTTTCTGAATGGTTGAAATGGTTGGCGAATAAGTTGAAGGTCGGCCTATACCGAGATCCTCCATTTTCTTCACCAAACTGGCTTCAGTATATCTTGGTGGTTGCTGTGTGAACTTCTGAGTTGCCTGCATTTCCTGCAGATGCAGCGAATCGCCTGATTTAACAGCCGGGAGAATTCTTTCCTCGTCCTCAACTTCATCATCGGTTGATTCGAAATAGACTTTCAGAAAACCATCAAATTTTATCACTTCACCTTTTGCGATAAACCGCTCATCGAATGTAAGGTTATCCTTCGTGATGCTGATGTTGATAGTAGTACGTTCAAGCTCAGCATCTGCCATTTGTGAAGCAATGGTTCTTTTCCAGATCAGATCATATAATTTCTGTTCACTTGCATCACCGCTAGCTTTTGTCCGCGAAATGTCAGTAGGCCTTATTGCCTCATGTGCTTCCTGGGCACCCTTTGATTTGGTGGTATAATGCCTGGTTTTAACATATTTCTCGCCATACAGGCTGATGATTTCCTTTTTAGCCATGTCAATAGCCATGGAAGAAAGGTTCACTGAATCAGTACGCATGTAGGTGATCTTTCCGCTTTCATACAGTTTCTGAGCTATAAGCATCGTGCGGGCTACCGACATACCCAGTTTTCGGCTTGCTTCCTGCTGTAAAGTAGATGTAGTAAAAGGAGGAGCAGGTGATTTCTTAGCAGGCTTCTTGTCTGCATCTATAACTTTAAAACCGGCACCAATGCACCTTTTAAGAAACTCAAGTGCATTGTCGGCACTTGCGAATTTAACTGACAGCTCAGCCGGAATTTTCTGTGAACCGTTATTATCAGGTATTGTAAATATGGCAGTTACTTTGTAATTGAACCCTGACTGAAATGCCTTGATTTCTTCCTCACGTTCAACAATTAACCGTACGGCAACTGATTGCACCCTTCCGGCTGAAAGTGCAGGTTTAACTTTTCTCCATAAAATTGGTGATAGTTCAAAACCGACTAACCTGTCCAATACCCTTCTTGCCTGTTGAGCATCCACCAGATTCATATCTATATCCCTTGGATTTTTTATGGCATTGGTGATAGCACTTTTGGTAATTTCATGAAAGACAATTCGCTTGGTCTTTTTGTCATTCAACTCAAGAGTCTCCTTCAGGTGCCAGGAAATGGCCTCTCCTTCACGATCTTCATCGGATGCAAGCCAAACAATATCCGCATCGTTCGCTAATTTCTTAAGCTCTTTTATCAGTTTTTGCTTATCAGGGTCAACTTCATAATGGGGTCTGAAGTCATTTTCAATATCAACTCCTAATTGCTTTTTCGACAAATCGCGGATATGTCCGAAACTTGATTTAACAATGAATTCACTACCGAGAAAGCCTTCAATTGTTTTGGCTTTAGCAGGTGACTCAACAATTACCAGATTCTTTGACATAAATAATGGTATGGGTAATTCAATCAGTATTCTTCATAAAAAACGGGCACAAAGTAACACAATTAAAATGGATATGGTTGGAAAGAAAAGAATTTTTATTTACAACAAATTAATAATGAGGCGGTTCAAAAATAATTATTTTTGCAGCCTCAATAAAAGATGATTGAAAAACATTAATCGATAGAATACGGAAATTGTGAATAAACGCAAATTATATATGGAGACCTATGGCTGTCAGATGAATTTTTCTGATAGTCAGATTGTGGGCTCAATTATGGTTGATCATGATTATGAGTTGACTGATAATATTGCCGATGCTGACCTTATTTTTATAAACACCTGTTCTATAAGGGAACACGCCGAGCAGCGTGTACGTGCCCGTTTGAGGGAGTTTAAGAGATACAAGAAGTTAAAACCTGATCTCAAAGTAGGATTACTTGGATGTATGGCTGAGCGTCTTAAAGAAGAACTTATTGAACAAGAACAAACGGTTGATGTTATTGTCGGCCCGGATGCATACAGGGATTTGCCCAGGTTGCTGAATGTTGCTGAAACCGGCCAGAAAGCCATTAATGTGCTCCTGTCATTAGATGAAACTTATGCAGATATCAACCCTATTCATACTAAAGGTATTACTGCATTCATTTCAATAATGCGAGGGTGCGAAAACTTCTGCTCGTATTGTGTAGTTCCTTATACCAGAGGCAGAGAACGCAGTCGTTCAGCTGAGACTATCGTTCAGGAAGCACGAAGGTTATTTGATGAAGGTATTCGTGAGGTCACTCTGCTGGGTCAGAATGTCAATTCATACATGAGTTCTAAAGGTCAGGGGTTTGCACAACTACTTGAATTGGTAGCACAGGTAAGTCCATTACTGAGGGTTCGTTTTGCAACTTCACACCCGAAAGATCTATCCGATGAACTGATACAAACTATAGCCCGATATCCTAATATTTGTAAGAGCATCCACTTGCCGGTACAATCAGGCAGCAACAGGATGCTTAAACTCATGAACCGGAAATATACAAGAGAGTGGTACCTCGACCGTGTTGCTATGATCAAGAAGCTTATCCCTGATTGCGCTTTATCAACAGATATCATTGCAGGTTTTAGCACAGAGACCGAGGAAGATCATCAGCAAACTCTTGATCTTATGTCACAAGTTGCATACGACTATGCTTTTATGTTCAAATATTCAGAGCGTCCAAATACACTTGCGGCAAAGAAATATAAGGACGATATTGACGAACAGGTAAAAGGAGAGCGACTTCAGCAAATAATCAATCTGCAACAGGATCTTTCATATAAAAGCAACCTTAGGGATGTAGGCAAAGTTTTTGAAGTTCTTGTTGAGAATGTCTCCAAGCGATCAAAAGAGGAGCTCTCAGGTCGCAATAGTCAAAATAAGGTTATAGTTTTTCCTTCAAAGGAGCACAAACCTGGCGACTATGTAATGGTGGAGGTAACATCCTGTACACCGGCTACTTTGAAGGGTGTGGTTCACAACGGGAATCGTGATTAATAAAAATGTTGTCTTTATAAATTAAAATATAATAATTTTGCGCTATTACAGGATTACATTTCGTGGTAATCATTTGGGTTACGCTATTTTATATATTTCCATATTGCTAATTGCTTCCTATAACCTGACATTTTAAAGAAGAATCGATACTAATGAAAAAGAGATTTACTACAGTTGGTTTCCGGATGATAACGTTTGTTCTGATAATCACTGCTCTGAGTTCCTGTATTTCGCAAAAAAAGACAATCTATCTCAAAAACAAAAACTCACTCTCCTCAGGCTCATCTACCTATGAGAATGATTTATCGACCTATAAGATAGAACCCGGCGATTTCCTTTATATAAATGTTACAAGCCTCAATCCTACCAACATGACTTCATTGGATGCCAATGAAAAGGCTGAGTATCAACTGCAAAGTGAAATGGGAATTTACCTTAAAAGCTATCAGGTTACCGATTCGGGTTTCATCAACTTCCCTGTGGTCGGGAAAATATTAGTGGCAGGACTTTCAATCGATCAAACAAGAGATAAAATACAGTCAATCATAGATGATTACTACCAGCTGGCATCAGTGACAGTTAAGCTTGTTAATTTCAAAATCAGCATATTGGGCGAGGTAAACCGTCCGGGGACTTATAGTGTATACCAGGACAAATTGAACATCTTTCAGGCACTTAGCTTGGGGGGTGATATAACAAACTATGGTAACAGGCAAAATATTAACATCATACGTAAAACCAGCACAGGAGGTACTGAAATTCTAAAAATCAATTTGCTTAACGATTCGCTGCTTGAACTGCCGGGATTTTACTTACAACCCGAAGACGTAATATATGTGGAACCAATGAAGAGTAAGGCCTTTGCTTTTACTTCATTCCCTTATTCAATTGTGCTGTCAACCATTACAACAACTCTGTTAATACTGAACTTCTTTAAATAATTGATAACCGTGGAAAACTATAACAATCCCGAGATAAATGAGGAAGTAATTGATCTGAAACAAATCCTCTTTAAATTCTTCAGATACTGGTATCTGTTCGTTATTGCAATTGTAGTTTCTTTATCGGTGGCTTATTTATTTAATAAATATACCAAGCCTTTGTATAAAGTAGGTACAACCATCCTCATTAAGGATGAAAAGTCGGCATTTGATGCACAGGCACTCCTGGGTCTGGGGAATGTTAAGAACGCCCAAAGAATTGAAAACGAGATTGGTATATTAAAATCCAGGTCATTGGTTACCAGGGCTATCCGTTCACTTAATTTTGATGTTTCCTATTTTGAGGAAAAGAATTTTATTACAAGAGAACTATATACTGAGTCGCCTTTTATTGTATTATTTGATACCGTCAATCCTCAACCTGCCGGTTTGACCTTCAACATTAAGATCAATAGTAATCGTGAGTTTACTCTTACCACTGAAGGTGAAGATGTTTCACTGTATTATTACACATTGAAAAGGAAAGAAATCCCGATAAATGAACCTATTGAATTCAACGGTACTTTTAAATTTGGAGAAGAGATAAAAGGCAGATACCACAATTTCAGAATATTGCTTAATCAGAATTACGATGCTAAAGAACATCTGAATAAGAGCTATTCATTTGTCTTTAACAAGATTGAGGATCTATACAAGGAATTCAGCGACTTCACAATTGAACCTATCAACAGAGAGGCCTCAATTGTTGAGATCTCATACCAAAGTAATAATGTTGCAAAAGCAGCAGATTTTCTTAATGCCCTGACAACAGAATACCTCGAACGGAGCCTGGAGAAAAAAAACCAGATTGCTACCAATACTATTAATTTCATCGATGAACAGCTGCTTGGCATTACTGATTCATTGAAAATAGCCGAGAGTGATCTTCAACAGTTCAGGACTACTAATGAAGTCATGGACCTTGATTTCCAATCTCAACAGGTTTTCCAGACAATGGAAGATCTTGAGAAGCAAAAAGCTGAGCTTATAGTTAAAAACCAGTATTATAACTACCTGCAAGACTACCTGCGGAGCAACAGTGATGATTTTGCAGGATTAACTGTCCCATCCTCTATGGGGATAGAAGATCCTGTACTCACAAAACTTATTTCTGATTTGACAAAGTTATATGCTGAACGCGGTGAAGCAACACTGATGGCAAAATCGAAGAACCCGATAATCGCTTCGTTCGATGAAAGAATCAATGTCAATAAGCGTACTCTGGCTGAGAATGTTAAAAATATCATTAACACATCGAATATCGCAATTAGTGATATAGATAAACGAATCAGAGCCATGTCGGGTAAAATCAACCAGTTACCTACAACCCAGCGGAAGCTGTTTGGTATAGAAAGAAAGTTCAAGCTTAATGATGCTATCTATACTTTCCTTTTGGAAAAACGATCAGATGCCCAAATCACAAGAGCATCAAATATGCCCGATAATGAAGTACTTGATGTAGCTGACCCTGTTGAGATGATACCGGTACTTCCCAAGCGAACTCTTAACTATACCATTGCTCTTTTGATAGGTGTTATTTTACCCTTAGGATATATTCTTGGACGCGATTATCTTAATGATAAGATTACCGATAAAAAGGATATTGAGAAAATGACATCCTTACCAATCCTGGGCCATGTAATACACAACAGCAAGAATACGAAACTCGTGGTTGCTGATTATCCAAAGTCATCAATTGCTGAATCATTCAGGCTTATAAGAACTAATCTGCAGTTCTTTACTAAAAACATGGATAAACAGGTGATACTGGTTACCTCAACCATGGTTAACGAAGGGAAGACTTTCACAGCCATGAACCTGGCTTCCATATTTGCATTATATGGCAAGAAAACCCTGATTATGGGATATGACCTCAGGAAACCTAAGATATATCAGGATTTTGGTCTTTCAAATACTGAAGGTATCAGTTCATATCTTATTAATAAAAGCACTCTGGTAGATGTTATTCAAAAAACCTCGCTTGAGAACCTCGACTTTATGGCAGCAGGACCAATCCCACCAAATCCTGCTGAATTAATAGCTTCACCAAAGAGCGATGAGTTAATGGAAAGATTAAAGAATGAGTACGATTTCATTATCATCGACTCACCACCTGTAGGAATTGTTACCGATGCTTTCCTGCTTATGAAATATTCTGATGTTAATGTTTTTGTTATAAGACAGAATTTCACTATCCGCAAAGTGTTTGAAAACATCATCACTGACATTGAAAAGCGTGAGCTGAAGAACATTGCTATCCTGGTGAATGATGTTAAATACGATAACAACATGTATGGATACGGTGGTAATGGTTACGGGTATGGATACGGGTATGGATACGGATATGGATATGGGTATTATACTGATGATGAAACTCAACCCGAGACAAGCAAAAAGAAGCGCAAATCTGATGTGACTTCAAGCTGATATTCGGTCATTTTTCTAAGCCGTTTAACTCAGCTCATCTGATACACTTTGTACCAAGTCTGCCCACATAATCTGAATTTTTCAAAGATTAGCAGAGTATAAATTTTATTAGACTGTCCCTGGTCAAAAGATGTATTTTTGACACATATCGTAACACAACTGGTTTTTTAGGGAATCTGTTTTGTTATCAGTAAATTAAAGTAAATTTGCTTCCTGAATACTGAAACTGAGGATGGAAACCAATTTGAGTTGGAATGAGTTGAAACAAAACGGGAAAGTAATTTGGCTTAGCGGATTACCTTGTTCAGGTAAAACAACAATTGGTATTGGGTTGGCGAAAGCACTCTCAGAGGCAGGATACCTGGTAAGAACCCTTGACGGCGATATTACACGAAAAGGCATATGCAGTGACCTTGGGTTCTCAATTAACGACCGGATGGAAAACATCCGCAGGGTAGCTGAAATAGCCAGACTTTTTGCTGAGACAGGAATTATCACTATCTGTGCTTTCATCACACCTACTAATGAATTAAGAGACCTGGCCGGAAAGATCACAGGAGACAAGTACTTTATTAACGTGTTTGTTGATGCACCTTTGCATATCTGTGAACAGAGGGATGTTAAAGGAATGTACCGTCAAGCCAGAGAAGGCCGAATAAAGAACTTCACAGGAGTGAGCGCTCCATTTGAAGTCCCCGAAAATCCTCATATCAGAATCTCGACTGAAGGACGGAATCCTTCAGACAGCATAAATGAATTACTACAATTCTTATTACCTTTAATTAACGGGAATGAAAAGTAAATATAACCTGACACACCTTGAAGAGCTGGAGTATGAATCCATCTATGTCATACGTGAAGTGGCTGCCCAATTTGAGCGACCGGTACTGCTATTCTCAGGTGGCAAGGACTCAATAGTGATGACTCACCTGGCTGTAAAGGCATTTTGGCCTGCCAAACTTCCCTTCCCGTTACTTCACATTGATACAGGGCACAATTTCGAAGAGACACTAGTTTATCGCGATAATCTGGTTAAAAAGATCGGGGCTACCCTTTATGTGGGCTCAGTTCAGGAAAGTATAGATAAAGGCAGGGTTGTTGAAGAGACAGGTGTAAATGCCAGCAGAAATATACTTCAAACAACCACTCTCCTTGACACAATTGAGAAATATAAATTTGATGCTGCAATGGGTGGCGGTCGTCGCGATGAAGAAAAGGCAAGAGCTAAAGAACGCTTCTTCTCACATAGAGATGAATTCGGCCAATGGGACCCTAAAAACCAACGCCCTGAGCTATGGAATATCTTCAACGGTAGAAAGAACGTGGGAGAACATTTCAGGGTCTTCCCTATCAGCAATTGGACTGAAATGGATGTTTGGCAATACATCATGCGCGAAAACATTGAGTTGCCAAGCCTCTATTTCACTCATGAACGTGAAGTCTTCAACCGTGATGGTCAGTGGCTGGCAAAGGCTCCTTTTATGAAGCTCAAGGATGGTGAATATTTTGAAACGAAGACTGTAAGATGCAGAACAATAGGTGATATAACCTGCACAGGCCTCACCTTATCTACTGCAAACAGTATTGAGGATATAATTGATGAGATTGCAGCTACCCGTATTACCGAAAGAGGTGGCAGAGCCGATGATCTTCGGTCAGAAGCTGCAATGGAAGACAGGAAGAAAGAAGGGTATTTTTAATGGTGAATGATGAAAGATGAATAATGAATTCACCTTCCACCAATGCGAAGCCCCTTGCTATAGGAGGGGTTTGAGAGGTAGAACACCCCTTGCCGGTAGCCGAGCTTTTTCGTCGAGGCGTTGGACAGGGGTTCGGGGTGAGGTGATTAAAGCTAACATAAATGACTGAATTTTCAACAAAGGGATATCTCGACATGGAGCTTCTGCGGTTTACTACTGCAGGAAGTGTTGATGACGGAAAGAGTACACTTATAGGGCGATTGCTTTATGACAGTAAGTCGATTTTTGAGGATCAGCTTGAAGCCATTAAGAGGGCAAGCATTCGTAGAGGAAATGAACACGTTGACCTCGCTTTACTTACTGACGGGCTTAGGGCTGAACGAGAGCAGGGAATCACTATTGATGTGGCTTACAGGTATTTTGCCACCCCGAAAAGGAAGTTTATTATAGCTGATACACCCGGTCATATTCAGTATACCCGTAACATGGTTACAGGCGCATCAACAGCAAACGCCGCTATTATCCTTATTGATGCCCGTAATGGTGTAACCGAACAAACATGCCGCCATTCATATATTGCATCACTTCTAAGAATACCACATGTCATTGTCTGCATTAATAAAATGGACCTTGTTGACTTTCGTGAAGAAGTCTTTGAATCCATCAAGAGTGCATATTCAGAGTTCAGCAAAAAGCTTGACTTGAAAGAGATTTTCTTTGTACCCATTAGTGCATTGCTTGGTGATAACATTGTGCAGCCATCCAACAACATGCCATGGTATAATAACGGAACCCTCATGCATGTGCTTGAAACCATTGAAATTGGTGAAGATCATAATCTTGATGATGCACGTTTCCCCGTTCAATATATAATCAGACCCCTTTCGGATGAATACCACGATTACAGAGGATATGCAGGAAGAGTTGCCGGCGGAGTTTTTCATCCCGGTGATGAGGTAATCGTTTTGCCTTCAATGCTGAAAACACGAATTAAATCTATCGATTCCTATAAGGAATCCCTCCCCGAAGCATTTCCCCCACAATCAATTACGCTGTGTCTTGAAGATGATATTGACATCAGTCGTGGCGATATGTTGGTAAAACCCGATAACCTTCCCGAGGTTACTCAGGAGTTTGATGTAATGATGTGCTGGATGAACGAAAAGCCATTGATGGTAAATGGCAAATACGCAATAAAGCACACTACCCATGAGGTACGCTGTATTGTGAAAGAGGTTAAATACAAAGTAAATGTTAATACACTTGAATCATTCAACGACACAATGGTGAAGTTAAATGATATTGCCTGTGTAAGATTAAAAACCACAAAACCGTTATTTATTGACCCTTACAAGAAAAACAGGAGGACAGGAGCTTTGATCCTGATTGACGAGGCAACAAATAATACAGTAGGTGTCGGTATGGTTATCTAAAGTAAGAGGAGGAAATGGCCAGGACTACTAATGTTTCGCGACAACAAACTGTTATTGCTATTTTCCTCATTATCGGAATAATTTACATTACCCGATTATTCTATATTCAAGTCATTGATAAAAGTTATGCTTTATCAGCCAATAACAATGTGTTACGTTATGTGACCGTCTATCCTGCACGTGGTCTGATTTATGACCGCAATGGTAAATTGTTGGTATACAACGAAGCAGTTTACGACTTAATGGTGCTCCCGGCTCAGGTAAAGGATATCGATACTGCTGAATTTTGTCGTTTGCTTGATATTCCTATTGAAGGATTCCGGGAAAGACTTGATAAAGCAAAAAAATACTCCCGATATAAGCCAAGTTTGTTTGAAAAGCAGATCTCAAAGGAAACCTACGGGTATCTGGAAGAGAAAATGTACAGGTTTAAAGGCTTTTTCGTTCAGCCCCGTACTTTAAGAAAATATCCTAAACCCATTGGAGCACATCTTTTCGGTTACGTTGGTGAAGTTACCCAGAATATCATTGAAAATAATCCTTACTACAAATCAGGTGACTATATAGGCATAAGCGGAATTGAGAAAGCCTATGAAGAAATCCTTAGGGGTAAGAAAGGGATGAAGATCAAAATGGTTGATGTTCATAACCGTGAGGTGGGCAGTTATGCTGAGGGCCGTTTTGATACTGCATCAGCCATGGGGCATGATCTTATTCTTACCATTGATGGTGACCTTCAGGAATATGGTGAGAAGCTCATGCAAAATAAGATGGGAAGTGTGGTTGCAATAGAACCCGCAACAGGCGAAATTCTTGCTTTTCTTTCCAGTCCGTCGTATGACCCTAATCTTCTTGTGGGAAGAGTCAGGGGACACAATTTTAAGCTGTTATCAGAAGACCCGGTAAAACCGTTACTTAACAGGGCAATGATGGGTGCATACCCACCCGGATCAACTTTCAAAATGGTTAACGACCTGGTCGGTCTGCAGGAAGGTACTCTCACAACAGGTACTCATTATTCCTGTCAGGGGCCGGGCTCCTCTCCTATTCGTTGCACCCATAATCACCAATCCCCACTGGATGTTTACGTTGCTATCCAACAATCATGCAATCCATTCCATTGGCAGGTTTTCAAATCTATAATCAGTAGTGCCGGTCATGGCAATATCCGAGCCAACTATGAAGCATGGAGAAAACATGTTATGAGTATGGGCTTTGGTCAAAAGCTTGGTACAGATATTCAGTATGAAATGAGCGGTAATATTCCCTCGGCTGAGACGTTCGACAAGATTTACGGTAAAGGTCGCTGGAACTCTATGACTATACGTTCACTATCAATCGGACAGGGTGAAATACTTGTTACTCCACTTCAGCTGGCCAACCTAGCAGCAACATTTGCAAACAGAGGAGATTACGTTGTTCCTCACGTGGTTAAGTCAATTGGTTCTGAAAAAACTGAATGGGAAAGACACCAGTCAAGTATTAATAAAGAGTATTTTGAGATTGCCGTTGAAGGAATGCGACAGGTGGCAACACTGGGTACCGCACGTTGGTATCAGATAGAAGGTGTTACCATGGCAGGTAAAACAGGTACTGCTGAAAATCCGCATGGCGAAGACCATTCGCTATTCATTGCCTTTGCTCCTGCCGATAACCCACAAATAGCTATTGCCGTGGTAATTGAGAATGCCGGCTTTGGTGCAACCTGGGCGCTACCTATCGCCTCTTTAATGATGGAAAAATACCTTACCGGTACTGTTAAACGTACCGATATAGAACAGAGAATGTTAGACGCTAATCTGATACAAGACATTGCGGGAAAGAAATAACATATTCAACAATATCGACTGGACACTAGTCTGGCTCTATCTTATCCTGGTTGTGATGGGCTGGCTAAATATATATGCAGCCGTCTATAACGAAGATCACAACAGTATTTTCGATATTACACAGAGCTATGGGAAGCAGCTGATTTGGATTATTTCGTCATTGTTCCTGGGATTGTTGATATTACTCACTGATGCCCGATTCTTCAGCACATTTGCCTACCTGATATATGGTTTTATGATAGCCCTCTTACTGATAGTTCTGGCAATAGGTACTGAAGTATCCGGTTCAAAATCATGGTTTCAGATTGGCGGATTTGCCCTCCAACCGGCTGAATTTGCAAAGTTTGCTACAAATCTGGCGTTAGCTAAGTTTTTTAGTGGACAACATCTTAATCTGTCGCTGACAAAGAACAAGCTGATACCGCTATTCTTTATGGGATTACCCGCATCCCTTATTCTTCTGCAAAACGATACAGGCTCAGCCCTTGTGTACAGCTCTTTTAGTCTGGTGCTTTACAGGATGGGGTTATCGGGTAATTTCCTTGTTGCTGGAGTGTTGGTTGTGATGATCTCCATCTCCACACTGATGGTAGGAACATTATATGTTATTATCTTACTTACTATCCTTGCAGGGATTTTATTCTTCTTTATAAAGCGCACCCGAAGAAATACTATAACTTTAATAGGGTTATTGATATTATCAATCGGATTAACCTACAGTGTTGAAAAAGGAGTTGAGAACTTCCTTGGTGAACACCAAAAAGCCAGAATTAATGTACTTTTAGGCAAGACCCTTGATCTTAAAGGCGTAGGCTATAATGTTAATCAGTCAAAAATAGCCATTGGATCAGGAGGATTCTTTGGGAAAGGATATCTGAATGGCACACAAACTAAATACAACTTCGTGCCCGAACAAAGTACTGATTTCATTTTTTGCACTGTGGGTGAAGAATGGGGCTTTGTCGGTTCAACCGTTGTCATTGCTCTATTTCTGATATTACTAATGAGAATTATACAGGTTGCCGAACGACAACGATCGGATTTCAGCAGGGTTTATGGTTACGGAGTGGCTTCCATCCTGTTCTTCCACTTTGTTATAAATATTGGAATGACCATCGGATTAGTGCCTGTAATCGGTATTCCACTTCCCTTTTTCAGCTATGGAGGTTCATCTTTGTGGGCATTTACCATTCTATTATTTATCTTTATCAAACAGGATATTAACCGAAACGCTTTACTCTAGCACTTTCAGAAAAACTCATATGGAGTCATCTCAGGAAAACCATAACATTCAACTAAGAGTGAGCAATCTGGCTATTTCATTCAGAGATGAAACCGGATGGGTTCGTGCAGTTGATGATGTGAGCTTTACGCTGAATAAAGGTGAGACACTTGGCATTGTTGGTGAAAGTGGTTCAGGGAAATCGGTCACTTCACTATCCGTGCTCAGGTTATTGCCTGATAAGATCAGTAGAATAGATTCAGGAGAGATTATCTATACTTCCGAATCTACTAGTACCGATTTACTTAAATTACCCTCTGCTGAAATGAGGAAAGTCAGGGGAAATAAGATTGCCATGATCTTCCAGGAACCCATGACTTCACTCAACCCTGTAATGCGATGCGGTAAACAGATCACCGAATCGATAATGCTGCATTTGAAATATAATAAAGCACAGGCTAAGGCGCACACCCTAAAATTATTCAGAGATGTATTACTTCCAAATCCTGAATTTGCTTTCAATGCCTATCCCCATGAACTATCTGGCGGCCAAAAACAAAGAGTAATGATTGCAATGGCAATATCATGCTCCCCTGAAATCCTCATAGCTGACGAACCTACCACAGCATTAGATGTTACAGTCCAAAAATCAATATTAGCCCTTCTCAAAGATCTGCAGCAAAAGCTAAACCTCAGCCTCATTTTCATTAGTCATGATTTAGGTGTCATTTCTGAAATCACCAACAGAGTTCTTGTTATGCATAAAGGCAAGATTGTAGAACAGGGACTTACCTCCGCTATTTTCCATAATCCTCAACAACCTTATACAAAAGGCCTTATAGCTTGCAGACCTTCGATGAAGGTGAGATTGAAGAAATTACCGACAGTAGCCGATTTCCTGAATAATGGAATGGCGTCTAATGAATCCGATAAGTGGAGTAATGCCGAAACAACTGATGAGCGCAAAAACAGGCATTCACAATTGTACTCAGCTGATCCAATCCTTAAGGTACGCGATTTATCAGTCTATTATCCTCTTCATAAAAGTTGGTTAAAGAGAAAAAGAGAGTACTATAAAGCAGTTGAGGGTGTAAGTTTCGATGTATTTAAGGGTGAAACTTTAGGATTGGTTGGTGAATCAGGTTGCGGCAAAACCACCCTTGGAAGAGCAATTCTGCGACTCACTGAGCCAACTTTAGGGAAAGTACTATTTGAAGAAAACGATGTGACTTCACTTACTACTACCGGTTTAAGAGAAATGAGAAAGAGAATGCAGATTGTATTCCAGGACCCATACTCATCCTTAAACCCAAGATTAACAGCTGGTCAGGCAATTATGGAACCAATGATTGCCCATAAACTCCTTCGTACTGATCGGGAAAGGAAAGACAAAGTATTTGAATTGCTTGAGAAGGTAGGCTTATCACCCGAACACTATAACAGGTACCCGCATCAGTTTTCAGGCGGCCAGAGGCAACGAATTTGTATAGCCAGAGCTCTTGTGGTACAACCAACACTATTGATTTGTGATGAATCAGTCTCTGCACTTGATGTTTCAGTTCAGGCTCAGGTACTCAACTTGCTGAATGATCTGAAACAGGAATATGGCTTCACTTATATTTTTATCTCACACGACCTTTCAGTCGTAAAGTATATGTCCGACAGGATGCTGGTAATGAAGAGCGGTAAGATAGTTGAAGAAGGAGATGCCGATGACATATATGCAGCTCCTGAAAATGAATACACCAGAAAGCTTATAGGTGCAATACCGGGATTATAAGGTAATGTTTAGATATTGAAGTACAGGATGAATTATCCTGCCAATAATGCCATTACATCATCATTCCTGAAGGGTTTTGCCAAATAGCCATCCATTCCGGCATTTATACAATTTTCCCTCTCATCGTAAACCGAGCTGGCAGTCATGGCAAATATCTTTGTTTTAACAGGTCTCTGCTCTGCATCCTCTATCTCGCGAATCTTTCTGGCAGCTTCAAACCCGTCAAGTTCAGGCATGTGAAGGTCCATCAGGACGAGATCGTAGTGATTACTCTTAAATTTCTCAACAGCAACCAAACCATTGTCAGCAAGCTCAATAATTTGATCAAACTTCTTGAGCATCAAAAGTGCCACCTTTTGATTAATCAGATTATCCTCAGCAATGAGGATTTTTTTCTTTTTCATTTTTGATTTCCCCCCAAAGGATTAAATTGTTTCATAAGCTCCCATCAATTAATCTTTAAAAGAATAAAAAGTAATCCTCCCTTTAATACATTCCATTGAAAAAACTGTTAAACGACTAACCAAAATAAGAATCAAATCATCAACCCCTCATCTTCGATAATTTGATACCTTTACAGATATTATTCCTAATATGGCCCGTAAAAAAACAGTAAAATCTACTCCCGCACCCCAAAGTCCTTTAGTTAAATTAGTCGAAGATCTCTTTCTTGGAAATCCTCAAAAAGCATTCAACTACCGACAGGTTTCCCATATGCTGGGAGTGAGTGACAAAATTAGTAAAGATCTAATCAATAACATAATAGAATCGTTAGCCGATTCAGGAATTATTGTCGCATTAAATCGTGGTAAGTATAAGTACAACCCTGAGCTTGTTGCTGAAAAGTATCAACACACCATAGTTGAGGGTAAGGTTGATATGAAACAAACCGGGAAGGCTTATGTGATTTCTAAAGAGTTGGATGACGATGTATATATTGCACCGAATAATACCGGCAATGCGCTTCATAATGACACCGTAAGGGTACGCCTCTTTCCAATGCGTAAAAATCATAAGCTGGAAGGAGAAATAATTGAGATAATACAGCGGTTTAAAAGTCAGTTTGTAGGCAGGGTACAGATTAACGGACGGTTTGCATTCCTGGTTCCCGATGAAGCAAACATGCCTTATGATATTTTCATACCAAATGAATCACTGAATAAAGCAAAGAATGGACAAAAGGCTATCGCGAAGATAGTCGACTGGCCTGAGAGGTCGAAAAATCCATTTGGCGAGATAATACAAGTGTTAGGTGAGCCGGGGAATAACGATGTGGAGATGAATTCAATCCTTGCATCTTATGAATTCCCGCTGCAGTTCTCCAAAAAAAGCCTTAAGGAAGCCGAACTGATACCTGTTGAAATTCCTGAATCAGAAATAAAAAAGAGAAGGGATTTCAGGAACGTTTGGACTTGCACAATTGACCCTCCTGATGCTAAAGACTTTGATGATGCTCTGTCATTGGTTAAAAAGGAGAACGGATTATGGGAAGTAGGAGTACATATTGCAGATGTATCCTATTATGTCCATCCGGGTTCAGCAATTGATGAAGAAGCGTATGAGCGCGGAACTTCTGTTTACTTAGTCGACAGGACAATCCCTATGCTGCCCGAAAAACTGTCAAACAACGTATGCTCGCTCAGACCTAATGAGGATAAATTATGCTTTTCTGCGGTGTTCGATATGGATGATGATGGTAAGATTCACAATGAATGGTACGGTAAAACCATCATCAACAGTAACAGGCGATACAGCTATGAGGAGGTTCAGGCTATGATTGAAGGTGGCGAAGGTGATTTTAAAAAGGAGCTCCTTGTATTGAACGGACTTGCAACTAAATTACGGGAGGAGAGATTTAAAAAAGGCTCTATTGCATTTACTTCGGTTGAAGTGAAGTTTATTCTCGATGAAAATGGCAAACCTATTGACACCTACATCAAGGAACAGAAGGAAGCCAACATGCTTATCGAGGACTTTATGTTGCTGGCAAACCGAAGTGTTGCTGAAAAGATTGGTAAGAAAAAGAATGAGGAGAAAGCAAAGACCTTTGTTTATCGTATTCATGATGAACCAAATCCCGATAAACTTCAGAAGTTCTCTGAATTTCTTACCAAATTGGGATATAAGATGAATATCGGATCGAGGAAACAGATCTCGAAATCATTCAATAATTTATTTGTAGAAATTGCAGGAAAAGGCGAAGAAGCGATGATTGAAGCAATAGCCATTCGAACAATGGCTAAAGCTGTTTACTCAACCTTTAACATTGGCCATTACGGCCTGGCCTTCCCCTATTATACACATTTCACTTCACCAATCAGGCGATATCCTGATTTGATGGTACACAGGCTTTTGGATGCCTATATGCACGGAAAACCATCTGTTGATACGAATGAATTTGAAGAGTATTGCACTCACAGCTCTGACATGGAGAAGAAAGCCGCCGAAGCAGAGCGCGCTTCAGTAAAATACAAACAAGCCGAATATCTCCAGGATAAGATTGGACAGTCATTCAAGGGTCTGATTTCAGGAGTAAGCAAATGGGGTATTTATGTTGAACTTGAAGGTAATAAATGCGAAGGCATGATATCAATACGTGATCTTGATGATGACTTCTACTATCTCGACGAAGATAGCTACAGAGTTATAGGTCAGCACAGAGGAAGAGAATTCCGTTTGGGGGACCCTGTCGATATCAAAGTCAAGAAAGTTGATCTTCAGAAGAAACAGATGGATTTTATTCTTGATGAGGGCAATATATTTGCCACCGAATTCGTCTCTACTCCTAAGACCATTACGAAAAAGCAGGATAAAGGTCATCGTAAAGAGAGTAAAAAAAGATCAGACCATAAGAAGGGAAGAAGCAAAAGAAAATAAATATACAAATGGAAAGTTTCATAGCATATAATCCAACATCACTACATTTTGGAAAGAATGTACTTAAGGACATAGGGAAAACAGTTGCTGAATATGGTAAACGTGTATTGCTTGTTTACGGGCGTCAATCCATAAAACAGAACGGGCTGTATAACATGGTTACCGAAAACCTTAAGAGTAACGGTTGTACCATATTTGAATACAAAGGAATAAAATCAAATCCAATCATTGAGGATGTTGATGCAGCTGCAGAAGTTGGAAGGAAGAATCGTGTAGATGTAATATTGGCAGTTGGCGGAGGAAGTGTAATCGACTCAGCTAAATTGATTGCCATTACAATTCCTCATGAAGGGAATGCCTGGGATTTCTTTATAAAGAAGGCAAAACCCGTGAGTGCAATACCTGTAATTGCAATCCTTACTTTGGCGGCTACAGGCTCAGAAATGAACCCTTTTGCCGTTGTTTCAAACCATTCAGCCAAAGTCAAAGGTAGTTATACCAGTCCGCTGATGTTTCCAAAGCACTCTTTTCTTGATCCTCAGGTTACATGCAGTGTTCCATACAATTATACTGCTTATGGCATTGCCGATCTCATTGCACACTGTCTGGAAGCATACTTTGGAAAGGGAGAAGCTACTTTAGCCGACAGGTTTGTGTTTGCTATCATCAAAGAGGCACTTGATAACGGGCCTGCACTCTTAAAGGAGTTAAATAATTATGATTTGAGAGCTCGAATAATGTTTGCCGCCACAATGGCTTTAAACGGGTTAACAATGCAAGGTAGAGCCTCAGGTGAATGGGGCGTTCACAGTATTGGACATATTCTCTCACTACTGTACGATGTACCACATGGCGCCTCACTTACAATAGTTTATCCTGCCTGGCTGAAACTCATGAAAAGTAAATTAGCTGACCGCATCTCATTCCTTGGTGAAAATATATTTAATACCACCGATGTTGACCTTACCATCGAAAGACTGGAAAGTTTCTTTAAACTAATTGATTGTCCGGTGAGACTAACTGAGATGGTTGAGAATCCGAATACCGATGAGATTGTGAATGTTATGATTTTAAACAAAGCAGCAACTTTCGTCCATAAACTCGACCACGACGACTACAAAGAAATCGTACAATTGATGTATTGATTTCGATTAATAAAAATCTACTTCTGATTCGTCCTGAAGTTTTGTTTGCACTTTATAGGTGATAAAATGTGTAATCGCATTTCAGGACGTCGTCATTTTTTTAATTTTGTACTGACTGTTGTCTCAATTTTTCCTTTTTAGCAATTATTCTATTTTGTTTAATCTTTTTTCAAAGGGTAGCGTACGTTGTTTAAACAAAAAAAATACTCTTTACTATTTTTCACACACTAATATCTCCGCTCTAACTCCGTACCAACTCCGTACCAAGTCTGCTGAATTGGATAGAAAGAGCATTGTTTAAACATTGTTAGAGCATTGTAGGAGCAACGTTAAACAAAATATATGTTTCGTAATGGCATTTAAGGACAAGTCCTTTTGTCATTCCCCAATTATCTTTGTACAATAATTTTTGCTATTGATAATCATTTGTCAGTGCGCATGGCAGTGACTGTCAAAAATCACTGCTAAAGCATTATCATTAGCATCCTTTTTCTTCATCGGCACTAATGTTGTCATAAAAAGCGGGTAGCCCTTAGAAGATTTTCACCGGTGCCAATGTGATATCCGTTTGTAGCAAAAGTGATTTCGCCATTGGCATTGATGAAAACAACCAAAGGAAGAGGTATATCCTTTTTCCTTCCAATTGAGGAAGCAATAGTCTCAAGCAACCGTTGTTCAGAATCAGCTAAGAGAGTGTGATTTGCCGGTAAATCACTCTTGTTTACTGTATTTAGCGAAGAAGCTGATTCAACGGCAAAAAGGAAATGTCCTCCCCAATTATTCAGGTCAACTGTCAGAGGGGTAAGGTCATTAAGCAGATGTCGTGAAGGCTCTGCTCCAGGATCGATTATACCAACAACCAGGCCCTTTTCACCAACTAATGATTTTAGCGTCCGTTGGTCCTTATCGTTAATGTTAAGATTCAGGTCAACGACTCCAAGAACTTTCTTCTCTTCGGTAAAAGGTTCAAGAATGACTGTTTTTTCAATGCTCTCACCTTTGCGGATATTGAAGTAATCTGATCGTATAACTACACTGCCATCTTCTTTCCGGTGGCCTGTCATCAATCGGTAATATCCGGGTTCAAGTTTAAGTGTAAAAGGGAAATCGCCTACCTGACTGTCGCCTTCGTAATCAAGTGTCCGGAATGCACCATCAGTAAATTTCTGAAGTGTATAATGCAAATAGTATTCGGGTTTGATCGGATTATCTCCATTTAACAAAGTAAGCTGAGCAGATCGCTCAATTTTCTTATCAACTTCAAATGATACATTTTGCCAGTCGCCATTGGTATAGATCTGAGGAAGGGAAGTTGCCTGATCTATTCTTGCCGGTACAGAAAAACTTCTACACAAAGCGACAAAAAAGATATTACGGGAGTGTTTATCGGCTACCCTTAGTTCATATACTCCTATCGGTGTAATCGGGCAATTGACATAGTTTTCATTATCGGTTATTTCAATACTGTCATTGATCCACTTCACAATAAGTGAGGGAATATCTATCCCGGAAAGAGTTGGACCAAAGGCTTTAATCAGGTAACTTCTCCATGGTCTGATCATTTCAGTACTAATTCTTGGTGAAAGAATAGAACTTGTGAAAATGTCCTTATCAACAGCTTCGTTTTGTTGTATACTTGTATTCAGAAGATGATCCTCTAAGGTTTCTTTCGTGATATCACGAAGGTCCTTATCTGAAATTGACTCTAACAATTCAATAGCATATGGCCTGGCAGCATTTTGATTTATGTAATCACTGATATCCTGCCAGTTACCATAACTCCGGGCGATTATACTTTTAATATTTGAGGTGTCGAGATTGTTGGCCAATGCAAGGGCTTTAGCTTTTCCGGGTGATATAAAGGTTGCCATATATGCATTGCGTAAAGAATCTTCATGTAAGAGTCTCTTTTTATTTAATTCCTCTTTGTCGGAGGAAATAGGATCAACAACTTTCTCAACCGGAGGAATATTCTCTACTATTTCAAGGTATTCCCTGCCCTGAGTATTTTCAAGTTTGATGATAGCTGTATCGGTTAATCCGACTGATACCATTGAATAGCCATAAAGACTATCTTTTGATGCCCAGATCTGCAGATCACCCAGACCTGTCAGAATTTCGGTATAACCATTATTATCACTGTTTTTGATAACAATCGGATAGAATTCAGAGTAATTGTATAGGCCAAACCTGATCCTGGCACCTTCGACAGGCTTGCTGTTCTTATCATTAATCTGTACAACCAGTTTTTTTGTGATAGTGTATGCCGGGAGGCTGTTTATTTTGGTATAAAGGGAGGTTTGGTCAATGATATTCTCATCATCATAAACTCCCATAACATTAGTGTGAACCATCATAGCTCTCTTTACGGGTGCATCAAACCATCCCTTGTTAAGAACAGCCTCCGGTTCACAAGCCCCGAGGTATTTCCAGTTACCGTCAATGTAAACTTCTACCCATGCATGGTTGTCATCCGAGTGCGCCCACCGGGGAGTATAAACCTGTCTTGCCGGAATACCGACTGCCCGCATGGCAGCAACAGTAAAAGTTGATTCTTCACCACACCTGCCAAAAGAAGTCCTCATTGTTGCAAGCGGTGAGGATGTGCGTGCATCGCTTGGGCGATAATTTACTTTTTCATGACACCAATGATTGACTTCAAGGGCTGCCTCTTCAATTGATAACCCTTTCACTCTGTCTTTCAGTTCTCTGAAAAATACAACTCTTGATGTATCGAGGTTTTCATTGTTAACTCGAATTGGGAGTACAAAATGTCTGAAGATTTTCTCAGGAATCTCTGCACCCCAGCTAAATGTATCTCTGGTCTGTAATGATAAATTCACCTGATCAAGAAAATATTCTCCATCATAGTCAGCTAAGTCACTAAGAGGCATAAATGCATAAAGGAATTGCAAAGCTTCCTTTTGCTCGAGACTTAGATTTTTATTGAAAACACTAAATAATTGTGTTTCACGATTATGGACAAGTGAATGACGGTGTTGGAATTGCTTATTGACTAATTCTCGGTAATTTGAATCATTTATGAAGTGCTTTTCACCGGAACAGCAACTCAATAAAATGTTCACAGAGATTAATACAGGTATGTAGAAATTCTTCATGATAATTGCTTTACGAAGCAAATGTATACCATTTGAATACTATAACCTCTTCAGGAAATCGGTAACTTCAAAAAAATATTACCTTTTTTTAATGATAATAGGAGGAGTTGTAATTGTATTACTTTTGTTCAGATCACGGTCAACAATGTAAGCTTCGAATTTGATTGTATCGTATAGTGACAGAACATTATTCACAAAAAGGGTATCTTCAATTTCACCTCTGATGGCTTTGTTTTTGCCTGCCGGAGTTAAGATGGGAATACGACCGTTGAAGGTAGCGGTATCATATATTACGGTCGTGTCATTTGGATATGTTGGTGTAATCAGGAATATCTCCTTAAAAACACCATTTTGCTGCTCAAAGTATCTGATAAACAGATTGTAATCATAGGGTGCCATTGTATCGGTATCGTGTAGACCGATGTTACCATCACCGTCTGTGTAGCTGAATTTCAGGATTCCACGTTGGTCTATACCCATTTCATCTCTCAGGAGAGTGAAATCCATGTATTCAATTACCGGCTCTGATGGGAAGTCTTCATACTTCTTGCATGATCCGGCAATAAGAATTGAAAGAAATAAAATTGGTATTAAACGTTTCATTAGATATTTGATATTCTTTAGATAAACAAAATTCATGCCTGAAGGGTTAAAATAATTCTCCATCATAAAAATCCAGTGGCTCACAGGCGACTATCAACTCAGGACCTTCGGCAGTTGCTTTATTGACAAGATCAGGCACTCTGTACTTTTTTATTTTTTCAGCTTTAATAGGCTCAAGCAATTCCTTAAGTTGACTAACATCGTTATTATTAAGCCATGCGTTAAAATGCTCTTTCTCAAGTATCACAGGCATTCGATCATGAACAGGCTCAACAACTTGATTTGCTTCAGTGGTGATGATGGCAAATGAATTAATCTCATTGCCGTCAGGCTGTTTCCATGAATCCCAGATACCGGCAAAGGCAAACAGAGAACCGTCGTTTAATGTAAATCTGTATGGCAATCTTTTACCTGTGTGAACCCACTCATAGAATCCATCAGCAGGCACCAGACACCGTCTTTCACGGAAGCTATGTCTAAAGGAAGGTTTTTCTTGCAGAGTCTCCCGACGGGCATTTATGAGGGGCACTTTTGGGATTTCCTTACACCAGGAAGGCACAAGCCCCCACCTGAAAAACTGAAGTGTCTTTGGACTACGGTTTGTGATTACTGACAATTGCTGAGTAGGTGCACCATTGTACCTTGGAACATAAGGTGCACTTCCACCGCTAAGTTCAAAGAACATATTCAGTTGGTGCTCATCAGTTGTCAGTGAGAATCGCCCACACATAAATCGTTGAGGTAAAATTATATTCTATAACGTGAAATGTATCTATTCCTTATGTAAAAATAACACATTTTAAGAGCAGAATTAAGGATTCCTGCTCGATTTTTTATATTTTTGAAAAATCGTCAAATCATTTACTATGAAAAAGTTTGCTGTAGTTATAGCCGGATGTGGAGTTAAAGATGGGGCAGAAATTCATGAAGCAGTGCTCACATTACTTGCAATTAAAAAGCATGGTGCAGAATATGAAATATTTGCACCCGATATTATGCAACATCATGTAATTGACCATTATACTGGAAACGAAGTCAATGAAAAGCGTAATGTATTGAGCGAAGCTGCCCGCATTGCAAGGGGAAGGATAAAGCCACTTAGTAAGTTCCAGGCGCGGTCGTTTGATGCCCTGGTTTTCCCGGGTGGTTTTGGTGTAGCCAAGAACTTGTGCACCTATGCTTTCGATGGTTGTGATTGTGTTATTAATCCGGATGTGGAGAAGGCAGTGAAGGACATGGTTTCATTACAAAAACCTATTGGAGCAATGTGCATCTCTCCTGTCCTTTTATCAAAGATACTTGGCAATGTAGAAGTAACCGTGGGAGATGATGAATCCACAATCTCTGATATAAAACGAATGGGTGCTAATCATAAAAATACAAACCATGGTGAGGTAGTAGTTGATACTCAAAGATTGATTTATACCACTCCATGTTATATGCTTGATGCTGATATTGTTGATATTGAAAAGGGCACAAGTAATTTGATTGGTAAGATTATTAATGATCTTAATTAATGCAGTGGCTGATTGCTTCATTAAGAATCTTATTATGATCAAATGCTAATTCAGGAATTGAGTTTATACTGAACCACTTGCATTCAGCAGCATCATCAGCGGCTGATGGTATTTGACTTGTATCTTCCAGGAAACCTGCAAAAGCAACAGCTATGGTCCTTTGCCTTGGATCACGGTTAATTTCATCATAAACACCGGTTCGAACCAAAGTGATGTTCTTTATACCGGTTTCTTCACACAGTTCTCTGAGTGCTGCATTTTCAAGTGTTTCATCGAGGTTAATAAAACCACCGGGTATTGCCCACATCCCCTCAAAAGGCTGATGCAATCGCTTAATTAAGAGTACTTCGGTTCCAATTTCTGTTTTCCTGAAAACTATAGCATCAACGGTAACAGCCGGGCGAGGATATTCGTAGGTATATGACATGATAGTAAGGTTTAGGAGTTCGATAGCTTCATTTCATTCCCTCAACAGTAATAACGATTTCACCCTTAGGTTCGTTTTTGGAATAGAATTCAGCCAGTTCTTGTAATGTGCCACGATTGTGTTCCTCAAACATCTTTGAGATTTCTCTTGAAACACAAGCTTTCCTGTTTCCTCCGAGGGTTTCGGATAATTGAGCTAGTGTTTTTGCAAGTCTGAAAGGCGACTCATACAGTACGATCGTTTGATCTAATCGAGCCAGATAGGCCAATCGGGTATTTCTTCCCTTCTTATGAGGTAGAAATCCTTCAAAGTAGAATCTGTCGCAGGGTAGTCCTGATGCAACCAGTGCAGGAACAAATGCAGTTGCTCCGGGTAAACACTCAACTTCAATTCCTGCTTCAACACAAGTTCTGATTAGAAGAAATCCGGGATCTGAAATACCGGGTGTTCCGGCATCAGTCACCAAAGCAATGCTCTCGCCATTATTTATACGCTTTGATATAATTTCAGCGGTTTGATGCTCATTATGCTGATGGTGCGACTGCATGCGGGCTGAAATCTCATAGTGCTTCAAAAGCTGGCCAGTCTTTCTGGTATCTTCGGCTAATACGAGGTTTACTTCTTTAAGTATTCTGATGGACCTAAGGGTCATATCCTCAAGATTTCCCACAGGAGTTGGAACTATATACAGCTTTGCCATCGTCTATTAATTAGAGAGTGTTGATGAAATCGCGAACCAGCCTGAATATGTCTTCATATTCAGTAAACGGAACCAGCTTAGCCCGGTCATTTATGTTATGATATTCAAGATGCTCCTTCCCGTTTGAATAAATGAAGAAAGCCGGAACTCCTTTTTGATAGAACGGGCAGTGGTCACTATTGCAGCTTTCGCCTCTCTTTGTGACTTTTGATAAGTATCCTTTATCTTCATTGATACTAACGAGTCTGTTATAATATTCAGGTAATTGTACTGCGTTCACAACTGTAATACCCTCACTGCCTGTTCCAACCATATCAAGATTAATGAGGAATCTGATCCTTTTTAAGTCGAGCAGCGAAGACTCACTACAGTAAGTTGAGCCTTTGAGTCCTAATTCTTCTCCTGCAAAAGATATAAAAACCATGCTGAATGGCATTCTATTTTGAGGTTGACTGTAATGAGATGCCATATCAAGCATCATTGCAGTACCACTGGCATTGTCATTGGCCCCGGGAAAGTAAGTACTCTTTCCAAGCATCCCAAGATGGTCATGATGAGAAGTAACCACAACAAATGAGTCAGGTACCGCTGTACCCGGAATGTACCCTGCTACATTGTTTAGCTCGAAATTCTTAAACTCTTTTAACTCTATACAGATCTCGGCATTTTTAGGCTTAGGTGGTAAAGAACTCTTTAATACAGTTAAGACGGGATAAACTAATGCATCTTTGGATGATGCTACACTCCAGCTTATTGGCCCTTTTTCAATTATACGAATAAAACCCGAGAATCCTGAATAATTAAGCTTCATTAAAGAATCAACCGCTTTTCCTTTAACTTCCGAAGGATTATACATTATGAAGGTATTGCTCAGATCCCTCTTTAGAATTCTTTGAATTTTTCTTTTGCTTTTCAGCAGGTCAGAGTCGATAAGTTGGATTTGGAAGGTACCACAAACCGATGGGGATCCGGTAATTAGTGCAAAGTCAATTCCCGCCTTGAGCACCTTATTATCAATCTTCAAATCAACGGTGTTCGGGTAAGTTTTTACATCTGCATAGAATGGTTGCTTATAATCCCTGCTCAGCGGAATTAAACCAATGGCTTTCATTTCAACAGCAATAAATTCTGCTGCAATGTTGCTTCCATTATTAACGTAACCTCTTCCGTACATTGCAGGTGAAGCCAGTGTGTCAACTATTCTTGTGACTTTCTGTAAGTCTTGTCCGAGAAGGGTATTTACTAATGAAAAGCTAATCAGTAGTATCAGAGCATTTCTCTGTGATAGAATCATGCGTTGGAAAATGTTATTTACTGACTGAGAATAATTGCATCCCATTAGATGTATCGTCTGGTTACGAAAGTTTTAAGCTTATCATAAGCTTCCGATTCTTTCCAATTGTGTCTGATTCGATATTCCTCAAGGATACTTTCAGCTATGTTCCCTGAGTTGCAGTTATTCAGTTTACTGATTGCGTCATTATAAACCTCAACTCTTCCATCGAACAGATCATTGACAAACTGGAATTTCTCATTGATTCCAATTGCAGTCTTGAGATCACTTATTGGCTTGAGTTGCAGTTTATGGGCAAGTGATTGATCGGACTTACCCTGTACGATTCGTTCATTGAGTGAAGGGGCCTCACTTTTAAGCTTATCTGCAATAGTTTGTCCTCCAAACAAATCGTTTGAAGCTGGTTGTTTTTTAGTTGCCGGTTTAGAAAAGATGCTTGCGGGCGGTGCAGGTGAAGGTTGATGCTTGTTATCCTCGATTTTTACTTCTTCCTGAAAATCATTCATGACAGAAGGCATGGTTTTTACATTGGCAAAAGTCTCCTCTTGAGTGTATGCAGGCTGAACAGGTACTTCACTCTGAGTGGGGACTTCAACCGGTGCAGTTTGAACCGGCTCAACGGTTTTGGAAGTGACTACATTATCATGAGGCTGTTCATGAATGGGTTGTGTTCTAACTTCATCAGGTACCGGTTGATAATGTACTCCCCGCTTAGAGTGTTCGCCGTTAGGCTGATTAACAGGTAAATCATCAGCTATCTCTACTTTAGGGAAAGTCATAACAGGGACTTCCTCAATAAATTTTGATCCCGGTTTATCCTCGTGGAGTTGATTATGAGATGGAGCAATTGTGTTTTCGGTCGCGGACTTAATATCATTTTTCAATTCATCAACCAATACGTAAACACGCTTTAGAATATCCTGTATAATATCAGCCTCAATAAGCTCAATCCTGCCTGAGAGGTTAGTATCGATAATTTTTTTGTTCAGATTTTCAACCAGTGATTTTATTTCATTCAATTTTGCTTTCATCTGCCTAAAGTTAAGTTCACTACACTAACGCAATATTATGATTTTTTGTACATTGCAGCCTGATAAATAAACATGTCTAATATCTGACACACTGTTACTTATCAGTCTGTTTAGGTGTAAAGATACCAGCTATAAAAGTAAAAAGAAATCCGGCGTAGTTAAAATAATGTTTCTCGAAAGTTCCAATAATTCAACCATTCGAAGAGGGTGGATAGAAGTAATCTGCGGTTCGATGTTTTCAGGTAAGACCGAAGAGCTTATCCGTCGACTGAATCGTGCACGAATAGCTCGTCAGCGTGTTGAAATCTTTAAGCCAAAGATTGATACCCGCTATGATGAAACGAGTGTAGTTTCGCACAATGAGAATTCAATTTTATCTACTCCGGTCGATTCTGCAACTCAAATATTACTTTTGGTAAACGATGTAGATGTTGTAGGCATTGATGAGGTTCAGTTTTTTGATGATGAGATAGTTGATGTTTGCAATAAACTTGCAGCTCAGGGAATCAGAGTAATTGTTGCAGGGTTAGATATGGATTTTACGGGGAAACCTTTCGGACCTGTACCTGCTCTTATGGCAACAGCTGAGTACGTTACTAAAGTTCATGCTATCTGCATTCGTTGTGGTAATCTGGCACAATATTCGTATCGGAAAACACAGGATCAGAAATTGGTTGTGCTGGGTGAGACCGGTAGTTATGAGCCTCTTTGCCGTAATTGTTTTGAGTTTCAGAGAGCTAAAGATTAGTTTTTATAGGAGTATCGTCAGGAACTTTATTGCATTCTGAAATACTAACCATATCTAAACTACAACGGACTATTTCATTATGTGTTGACGGAGCTTGATGGACTACCCGGTAGCCTCATAATCTGTTTCTGATAATTCATTAGTTTTGCAAAAGAATTTTATTTCTGATTATGAAGCGTTTCTATGTCCTGTTAATTATTGTTGCAACACTCATCCATAGTATTTCTATACAGGAGATTTTCTCTCAGGATATCAAATCGGAAGTATCATCAGATAAATTTATGGATGAGACAATAGTGATTATTACACCTTATGGCGATATAGCACTCAAGCTATATAGTGATACACCACTGCACAGCCGGAACTTCATTAAACTTGCATCATCAGGATTTTTTGATAGTGTTTTATTTCACAGGGTTATAGACGGATTTATGATTCAGGGTGGTGATCCTGATTCAAAGAATGCAAAACCCGGAGTTCAGTTAGGTAACGGAGGTCCCGGCTATGATCTTCCTGCTGAAATATTACCTGATCATTTTCATAAACGGGGTGTTCTTGCAGCCGCTCGTGAAAGCGATGATGTAAATCCTGAAAGACTATCTTCAGGGTCTCAATTTTATATAGTGCAGGGCAAAAAATTCACTGATGCCACCCTAAATGAAGTTGAGAAAAAACAATATTCACTGACTAAGCAAAAGATATTTGCCGAGTTGCTCAATAAACCTGAAAACCTTGCATTACGAAATGAGTTTTTATCTGCTGACAGAGATGCCGATACAAACAGGTTTCAATTTCTGCTTGATACGATAAATGGTCTTTTGGATGCTGAATATGCAAAGAGGGTACCTTTTACTATATCGCCCGACAGAAGAGAAGTTTATAAGTCAATTGGTGGTGCACCTCATCTTGATGGCAGTTATACAATTTTCGGTGAGGTTATAAGCGGAATGGAAGTTGTTGACAAGATTGCAGTAGTAAAGCGTGATGAAAATGATCGTCCATTGACTGATATTCCAATGAAAATGACTGTAATCAATAAATCTGAATAATCACAAAGCAGCGTGAATAAGCTATCAACCATTATCTAAACCTTAAATACAATAGAGAATGAAAAGATTATTATTATCCACATTAGTGCTACTACTTTTTACCACAGCCTTTGGACAAGCTCCGGCTAAGCAGAAACAGATTACCATTTTAATCCAAACCGATTATGGTAACATGACAGCCGTATTATATAATGATACACCACTTCACAGGGATAATTTCCTGAAGCTTATTAAGCAGGGTTGGTATAATGGTTCAATTTTCCATCGTGTTATCAACAGGTTTATGATTCAGGGTGGTGGACAAGGCACTCAAATGAATGACCCGGGTTACACTATTCCGGCTGAGTTTGTACCTGCACATTTCCATAAAAAAGGAGCATTAGCCGCTGCCAGAAAAGCTGATCAGGTAAATCCTAAAAAAGCATCTTCAGGCTCACAATTTTACATTGTTCAGGGTATGGTTTTAAGCGATCAGCAACTGGACATCTATGAAAAACAGACCGGCAAGAAAGTATCACCTGAACGCCGTAAAGCATATTCAACAGTAGGCGGAACACCTCATCTTGATGATGAATACACTGTTTTTGGTGAAGTGATTAAGGGACTGGAGGTCATTGATAAGATTGCTGCAGTTCAAACAGCTCAAGGCGACAGGCCCGTTCAGGATATAAAAATGAAGATCACTGTTATAAATTAAGTTAACCACCAGTTTTTAGATTTTATTATAATATCTGTCGATGACAGAACAATAGGTATGAGAAACGAGATTAAGAAGTATCAGGAAGAAGTCAATGCTTTTACAACTACTAACGCTGACGAACTAGAGCAATTCAGAATAAAATATTCAGGCAAAAAGGGCATTCTCAATGATCTGTTTGCGATGTTTAAAACTGTGGCTCCTGAGGATCGTAAAGAGATAGGTCAGTTACTGAACGGACTAAAAGAAGCTATTCAGTTAAAGCATGATACTCTTAAAGCAGGTGTAGGTACAAAGGAAAAACATACAGATAAGAAACTCGATCTTACCCTTCCTCCCGTTGATGAATTTACCGGATCACGGCATCCGCTTGCCATTATCAGAAGAAGAATGATTGATATCTTTTCGCATATTGGATATACAATTGCTGAAGGTCCTGAAATTGAAGATGACTGGCATAATTTCTCTGCTCTTAATTTCGCTCCTGAGCATCCGGCAAGGGACATGCAAGATACCTTCTTCGTTGAATCCAATCCTGATATTTTATTGCGTACCCATACTTCAAGTGTTCAGGTCAGGATGATGGAAACAACCAAGCCGCCCATCAGGATGATATTCCCGGGAAGGGTTTATCGCAATGAGGCTATCTCTGCAAGGGCACATTGCTTCTTCCACCAGGTTGAAGGACTTTACATTGACAAAAATGTAAGCTTCGCCGACCTGCGACAGACTATGATGTATTTCGCAAAAGAAATGTTTACTCCTGATACCCGCATCAGATTAAGGCCATCATATTTCCCCTTCACTGAACCATCAGCCGAAATGGATATCTCATGTAATTTATGTGGCGGGAAAGGGTGCAATTTCTGCAAGTACACCGGATGGGTAGAGATTCTCGGTTGCGGTATGGTGAATCCCGCTGTGTTAAAGAACTGTGGAATTGATCCCGAAGAATATTCCGGTTTTGCTTTCGGAATTGGTGTTGAGCGTATCACTAATCTTGTCTTCAATGTAAAAGACCTCAGACTCTTCTCAGAGAACGATGTCAGATTCCTTAAACAGTTTAAGTCAGTATTGTAATAAGCAAAAAGTACTTACCACAAATCAGAATTTCATTGCAGATTTCTTGATGCAAATCCTGCTGTTTGGCTTCCTATTGGTCAAATTTTTGAATCCCTCTACAGAGGGCAAGAGTTGGTATAGAGTTAACCAAGAGCAATCCAAGAGATGGTAGTTGCTTCTGTTTTATAAAAAAGCTCTTGCTTGCTACAATAAACACTCAGTTATTGCAATTTCAATTACACTGACTAAACATATGGAAACTACACATGTGATCATTGTCTTTACCTCTTTCTTTTATCTGATTCAATAAAGGAAAGGTATCAGCTTTTTAGTCTTTTTGCTGTATTCGTGGTAGGGTTGGAAAGATTTCTTAAGGTATGCTTCCTCAAGATGCAGTTTAATTATCAGAGCAATACTAAGGATTAATGCAAACGTAAATCGTAATGGCGTAAAATGACCACCAACCAAAGCCCAGCCAACAAGTATTAATCCTGTATACATTGGATGTCTGATAAAACTGTATGGCCCTTTTGCTACCATTTTGCCACCCTCTTTTACATAGGGCAGGATACTAAGATTACCCAGTCGAATGGTGTAAATTGCCCATAGCCCAAGGAATACACCTAAAACAAACAGGGCAATAGCCCACCATTTATCAGGGAAGACAGGCCCGGTAAATAATAACAGCCCCAACATTGAAAATTGTATAATCACCATCGACCAGGCAAGATACCAATCGAAGGTCCTCATTCTACGGGTATTGAACATAATGATCCAAATTCTTAAAAAATCAACAATTGTTTTCCCTTCTCAGTTCATGATTCTATATCATGCATAAAAAACAAAGTTATTCATTTGCCAGTTCAAATACTTCAACTTTTAGATTCCGAATATAAACCTCAGTGGCTGCAATATTCCAGACATAGATTTTAAAGATATCCTGCGGAGTCCTGACTTCAGGAGTAAGGTACCAATAGCTGACAGGCAGCCATTTTTCCTTAATTGTATCATTACCCGAATAGGTTACTCCCCTGTACTTATAAGCACCTCCTTTATAATGAAATGAATTAACAAGCAGAGGCAACTTACCATTGTAGCTTTCCGGTAACCAAATTTCCATGGAGGATCTTATCCATGCATGATCTTTAGCAGTAAGCTCATTATACGGGATACTAAGTCCTTCTGAATAAATCCTTTTCTCATCCAATCTAATAGAACCCACAGTATCAAAAGTGGATAAATAGCCTGTATTGAAAATCTCTCTCCCTTTGTATCTTTCCGGATGCTTTGGTTCTTCATTAGTTTCAGTGCTTCTGTCTACGAGTAACAGGTGATCAAGTTTTTCCTTATCCACATTAACCCTTCCAAATACTGCCATGTAATAATCCTTTGTCATTCTCTCTTTATCAATGATTCTCTTCTCAAACTGCCAGGATTGAAAAAGATTAAGTACAATGATTAGCGAGCCAATTATTACAGCAGATACCTTCATTGCCCTACCCTTTAGTTCTATCAATAAATATCCTAATGGGATTGAAAGTATTGTATAAGCAGGTACAATTGATCGAGAACTGAAACTTCCTCCTCCATACCACCAGGCAGTCCATGCCGAGATAATCCATATATCCAGAATGATAAATAGTAGTAAAGCCGGAAGGTTTTCCCTGTACTTTTTCATCATTAAGAATAAGCCGACAATTGCAAAGATCATCAGAGGCGTGTAAACTAGCCATCCCTTGCGAAAGCTGAAAAGAAATTCCATAATATAAGGCGGGAAGAATCTGAAACCTTCGCCGGGATTGTTGCTGTATGAGTAATAAATCCACTCGCCAACCATTGTCTTCCAGTAATAGAACTGTAAAAAGCCAAATGCAACAGCAACTACACCGGCAATGATCACGTGGTGGGGATACCTGATAAGTAAGCTGATTTTCTTACTCCACCCCGATTTTGTACCTGTTATCCAAAATATCGGAATAAGGAAGCAAACAGCTTCCGAAGGTCGGATTAGTGAAATTAAACCACAGACTACTCCTAAACCCAAAGCTTTCGCAATACCGGGGGTTTCGTGCCATGAAACGCTCAGAACCACTAATGCCGCATACAGGGTAAATAAGTAATTATGAGTCAACAGAGTCCCATCAATTGATATAAGATGAAAGTAGTTAGTACCGGCAATAATTAGTATCAATAACAATGACGTTATTCGATCACTAAAGAATTTCAGTAACATCTTCCTGAAAATGAATACACTTGCAATTCCCCATAACATACCACCAAGGGCAAGCATCAGTTGATATGGTAACGAGAATCCGTCAGCAGGATAGCCAAAAAGCGGAGCCAGCCAATGTGCCGTAAAGAAAAATGGTGAGTATAAGAGTGCCAGTCCCGATGAGTATTTGATGATACGCTTACCATCTGCTACATTGACCAATTGATAGAGCGTGGGAGAAGGCTCATATTTTTCCATTATTTCGTCAACCCATTGCTTATTCCTTAAACCCGGATCATCGTATATGAAGGTGGCCGGAAGATAAAGGTAGTATCCAAATACATCCCAGGTTAATACATTGACAGGCTTTTCAATTACCCTGACAACAACAAGTGAAATACAGAGGATAATTGAAATTAAGAATGATGCCCCAAGCTTCTTCATACATACAAGGATTGAAATTTATATCAAATGTAAAAAAAATCCCCGGTAGCGTTAATAATAACACTATCGGGGAAATAAGATGCAATTCAAGGCAACTTCCGGGTAATTGTTACCCCAAACGCATCTTATTTATCTTGATACGAGCTGCTTTCTGTAAGCTCTGTTTGATTTCCATCTCTTCATTTTAATTCCTGCCTCATGCGACATTAAATACATAGCCGGAACAAATACCAGGGTGAGGAAGGTGGCAAAACTTAATCCGAAAATAATTGACCATGCCAGTGGTCCCCAAAACATCATATTATCACCACCCATATGGATTTGCGGGTCCAGATTAGTAAACAAAGTCAGAAAATTAAGATTAAACCCGATTGCAAGCGGAACCAGTCCAAGCATAGTTGCCGTTGCAGTGAGAATTACAGGAGTTATACGAGTGAGTCCTGCTCTTACAATTGCCTCTTTGGTTTTAAGTCCTCTGGCTCGTAGTACATCAGTAAATTCAACAATCAAAATTCCGTTTCTTACAACAATACCACCCAGAGCTACAATTCCCAGTCCGGTCATAATGATTGAAACATCCATGTTAAAGATCACAATGCCTAGCAAAACACCAATTATGCTAAATATTACTTCACTTAGAATTATAATAGCTTTTGCGAGTGAATTAAATTGTGATATCAGAATAAAGAATATCAAGCCAATGGAAATCATCATAGACAGCCCAAGGAAACTAGCTGATTCGGCTTGATCTTCCTGTTCTCCTGTAAGTTTGATTTGGACACCTTCACTTAAAGGGAATTCTCGCGCGAGAGCTTCAATCTGTGGTACTATATCATTTGGTGAATAACCTGTAGTTACTTCACTAGAGATAGTAATGATCCTCTTCAGATTTTGCCTCTTTATCCCTCCGTATGATGATCCGTATTCAATATTGGCAACCGATGACAGCGGAATGGAACGTAAAATACCTGTGTTCATATCCCTGTAGGTGATTGGAATATTGATCAGGTTATTGATATTGTTCCTCGTTTCCTCTGAGTACCGTAATTGAATAGGATACTCATCTTCTTCATCTTTGTACTTTGAAATTTCCTTACCAAGAACGGCAGTTCTTAGCTCCATGGCGATCTGTCCGGTACTGATGCCTTCAAAATTTGCCCTTTCCCTGTCGATGTCAATAATAATCTCTGGTTTATTTTCCAGGAAATCACTCTTTAGCTCTTCAACACCGGGTATCTGAAGTGAATCAAGGTAATTCTTGAATGCAGTGGCATCATGGATCAATGAAGGTAAGTCTTCACCGGTGACTTCAATATTTATAGGCTTGCCGGTAGGAGGCCCGTTGTTTTCCTTAGTGGTAAATATCTCAGCGCCCGGTATGTCACGAATCTCTTTTCTTATTCGATCGAGATAGTCATTTGTATTAATTCCATGGCGATACTTGTATTCAACAAAGTTGACTGCAACCTTACCTTTTTCGGGAGCAAGGTTTCGTGAGAAATCCATTTCATCACCTGCTCCAAGGGCAACATTCGCAACCACTGACTCAACTGCAGGATTGTTCTCACCCAAAATTGCCATCACCTTTTGCTCAACAACCCGGGTCACTGAGTCGGTTACTTTTTGGTCAGTACCAACCGGCATCTGTATCATCACAAAAACATTGTTAGGCATGTTATCAGGGAAGAACAATACTTTTATTCCCGCTGCCCCCGATAAAAAGAATGTAAAGAACAATAATCCGACTACTCCCACAAGTAACCACCTTGGTCGCCTGCCGACCAGGAAATATCGTAGTTGTTTCTCATACAATCTCATCAGATAAGGCCACCCTTTGTTTTGCCACCATTTGATGTATGGATTGATAACAAGGTGGAAAAGCAGAATCAATGCAGCAAAAAAGACAAAGAAGTTGGCGAATCCAAAGGCACCGGTGTTCTTTGATGCAAAGTACATCAGATAACAAGCAATTGCCAATCCTATAAGAATGACCACCCAGAACATTGCTTTCCTCTTATCCTTACGAATATCATGACTTTCGTATTCATGCTTCATGAATGAAATTGCGAATACAGGGTTAATAATATATGCCACGAAGAGGGATGCAAATAAGGTAAGGATCAGCGTAACGGGTATATAGTACATAAACTCACCTACAATCCCCGGCCAGAAGGCAAGTGGGAAGAAAGGTGCCAACGTAGTCATCGTCCCCGAAAGTATAGGCAGGAACACTTCACCGGCGGCTTTCTTTGCCGCAAGGACAATGTTTGGTTCATTTCGATGCAATCTATGGATGTTCTCAATTACTACTATTGCATCATCAACTACAATTCCCAGGGCAAAGATGAATGCAAACATTACAATCATATTCATGGTAAAACCTAAAGCCGGCATCACCATAAATGCCAGGAACATCGACAATGGTACTGCTAATGCTACAAAGAATGCATTAGTCAACCCCATAAAGAACATCAGAACAATTGTAACCAGAATAAAACCAAACAGAATAGTGTTGTTTAGCTCGTTAAGGGTATTGCGAGTAAAACGTGACATTTCACCCGATATGGTTACATTCAGGTCAGTTGGGAAACTCTTGTTTATAAGCTCATTGTCGAGTATTTGATGAATCTTATCGGAGGCTTCCAGAAGGTTCTTTCCACTCTTTTTAATAACATTCAGAGTAACTACATTTTGACCATAGAGTCTTGAGAAACTCTCCTGCTCTTTAAATGAATCCTTTACTTCAGCCACATCCTTCAGGTAAACCAAAGCACCGCTGGATGAAGTAACTACAATATTCCGGATGGTTTCAATATCACTGAACTGACCCTGAATACGTATACTTCGTTTTGAGCCTGTTGTAGTAAGATTACCTGCTGAAACAGTAAGATTCTCTGAAGCAACCGATCGTTCAATATCACCCATTGTAACACGGGCTGCCTGTGCCTTATACAAATCAACATTGATTTGAATCTCCCTCTCAAGAGCTCCAACAATATCAACTCTTGTAATTTCATTCAGCGATTCTATCCTGTCCTGAGCTACTTCGGCAAATTTCTTGAGCTGAACCAGGTCGTAATCTCCGGACAGCTGGATATACATAATCGGAATTTCAGAGAAATCAATATCCATTACCTGAGGATCATCAAGCAGGTTGTTTGGCAAATCGCTCATGCTCTTATCAACTGCATCCTTAACTCTCTGTTTGGCTTCAGATACAGGCACATCAGTGTTAAATTCAATAGCTATAGAAGAAAAATCCTGAAGTGAATTACTGGTTATCTTTTTAACACCCGAAATTCCCTTGAGCTGCTTTTCTATTGGCCTGGTCACGAGATTCTCTATGTCTTCGGGTGAAGTTCCCAGATAGACAGTATTAACCAAAATAGTAGGAATGACTATTTCGGGAAATTGTTCTTTAGGTATGGTGTTATAGCTGTAAATACCTAAGAGTGTAATGAAGAGTGTAAGCACATAAACACTGGTTTTGTTGTCAATTGCCCAGCTTGTTGCAAAAAACTCTTTAAATTTTTTCTTTTCCATCTTGTCAGCTCTGTTGAGGAATGCTTAGGAGATCTTTAGTGGTTGTCCGTCAACGAGGTTATTATAACCCTTGGTAATAATTTTATCGCCAGGCTTCAACCCCTTTGTTATTTCAGATTGCCCATTATACGACTGGCCAACTTCGACACTTTTCCTTTGGGCAACCATTTTATCACCTACGTTTTTAGCCACATAGACATACTTACCTTCACCGGCCTCACGGATTAATGAAACAGGCACTACAATTGCTTCGGGATTGGTGTAATCATTGATTTTCACTCTGGCCACCATATTAGCCCTGTATTCAGCTTCACCCGGTTTTAGTCGGATTTCAGTAGTGAATGTACGGTTGACAGGGTTTATGTATTTACTGGTAAAATCAACTTTAGCGTGAATATCTTTTCTGAGATCAGGAATTGTGACTATGGTTTTGGCACCGGGTTTAACTAAACCGGCATAACTCTCTGCAATGTCAGCCACAACTTTTACGGTTGAGAAGTTTACCACTCTGAATGCAGGCATACCCGGCTGAGCCATTTGTCCCAGTTTCAAATTCACCTCTTCGACTGAACCGTTAATAGGTGATTTAATCTTTGTCATGTCTAACTGCTCCCTAAGTGCTGCAACACCTTTTTCAGCTGTTTCCTTGTTATTTTTGGCAGTCAGAAATTGTATTTCACTTCCAATCTGCTGATCCCACAGTGCCTTTTGCTTATTATAAACATTGGTTGCAAATTCCAATTGGGTTTGTGCACTTTCGTATTGTTGCTGAAGAGCACTGCTCTCTAACTGTGCCAGCACTTGTCCTTTTTTTACATAGTCACCTTCATCCACATAAATGGCTGTAATGACACCGGGCATTTGGGCTGAAACACCAATGTTATCCTCTCCGTCAACTCGTCCCTGTACTTCAAGGAAATGGCTGAAGGACACCTGTTTTACTTCACTTATTTCAACTGCCACTGTCCTTAAAACTGATTCATCACCAGTATTAAGCTCTGCTTCCAGTTGCTTTATTTTTGTGCCGATCTCCGAATGTTTTTTCTTTAACTTCTCAAGCTCTTTATTTTTATCTGTTGGTCCGCATGAAACTGCCAATAGTAGTATTGATATGACGACCGTCAGTGTGCTTATCGATTTCATGTATATTGGGATTACTGATTGCTGGTTAATTTGGTGATTTTATTTTTAGCATTTAACAGAGTATTCAGATTGTTAATGTATTCACTTTGAGCTGAAAGCATCTGATTTTGAGCCTGAGTGAGATCCATGCTGGTTGACAGTCCTTCTCTGAACTTTATTAGCGTCTTATCATAAATGCGCTGAGTCAACTCAAGGTTTTTCTTGACGTTATTATAAGTGTCAAATGCATTTATCATTTCATTTCTGGCATTAATGTACTCTAGCCTGAGTCCGTTTGCTGTATTTTCACGGTTGTTGACAGCTTTCTGATATTCAAGACTCCGTTGCTGAACCTTAACCCAACGCTGTCCGCTTGAAAACAGTGGAATATTCAGTGTTAATAAGAAAACATCAACCGGCTGGAAATCAAAATCTATCTTCTTGAATTTTTCCTGATGTCGGTAAACTGCAGTCAGATTAGGAAGATAAGTGGTTTTTTCTCTTTGCAGATTGAGCTTATTCAGCTTCACCTGTGTGTCCATAATCTGATAGTTAATGTTGTTACCAACTTTAAAACCTGTAGAAATCAGAGCTTCAGCATTCAGGTCATTTACCATTGTCTCAAGATCATCAGTCAGGATTATATCCTTATCCATCGGGTAACCAATCTGAAACTTCAATAGATCCTTAGCAGCTTTTATCTGCCTGTCCATTGAATTTACTCCATTACTCAGAGTGAGTGTGGTAAGTTCAATTTGATCCACATCGGTAATTTCAATAAAGCCCTGCTTGTTCATCTCTTTCATCTCATTGAGGGTTTTATTGAGATTCTCGAGTGATCTGGTCAGTACTTCATAATTATCCTGAAGCATAAGGATAAGATTGTATGTACCGGCAACGGCTTCACGGGTATCAGTAACCGTTTTCTGTTTCGCCTGATCGGACATTAAATAGAATACTCTCGAAGCTCTTAAGCCAACAAGATATTCACCACTAAATATCAGTTGTGTTACAGTAAAATCGAGTGTTGTATTATCCTTTAAACCGAGTGGGATAGGTAATCCGGCCAATGTATCCAAAAATACCCTGCCGTCAATGATATCGGCGGCTGTAACAGGGGTCTCTTCGGTAAGGTCAGTGTTGATGAAATTAATGGGGAAACTGATAGCCGGTATTTCAAATAAATGCTGGTAATTGCCCTGCGCATTTATTTGCGGCAAACCGATGGCGGTAGTTTCCCAGATTTTCTTCTTAGCCAACTGGAGATCAATATCCGAGTTTTTTATGGAAGTAGAATTGAGCAATGCATACTCTTGTGCTTCTTTCAAAGAGAATGCATTTGATTCTTGTGCTTTAATTCCACTACAGAAACATGCCAGAAGTATAACTAGTAAGGATGAAGGAAAATAGAATTTCATTGGTTAGCTAAATTGCCTGAGGTTAATATTGCGTTCATAATATTCCAGCCCTTTTTCATTAACTATAGCCCTGATTAGTGTATCCATCATTATAAAGAAGATCATTTCCTGAGATGCCTCCAGAAATTCAGGCTCCTCGATTTCCATTAAGTTCTTCACAAAAAGCTTAGAGAGAAGCTCAATTTCAATCCCTTCTCTGTAAAGGCCTTCCTTAATGCCTCTTTCGATGTTCAGGTTTATATCACTACATACCATATCACGTTTCTTTAAATAGATATTGTGATAAATAGCCGGATAAAATTTCTTAAGATCATATACTACAGCAGGATTCAGTTCAACTGTGTCAGCCCTGGTCAGCCTGCTTATTTCAAGTAACACTTCAATTGCGTTGAGGTTTGTGTTCTTCTGAACTTCTTTGATAGGATTTTTTTCCATCACATATTCACAAACCTTCTGAATTAAATCTTCCTTACTGTTAACGTATTGATATAATGTCTTCTTTGATATACCCATTGAACTGGCAACTACATCCATAGAGATGCTGCGTAGTCCGTATTTTCTGAATAACTTTATTGTTCCCTGTAATATCGTCTGTAATCTATTATCCATCTTCATATTTTAGGCGGGCAAAGATAGTATAGGAAACAATATATCCACAAACTGTTTCCTTGAAATTTAACAATTTGTTAACACAAAAAAAGAGACCTGAACTTCAGGCCTCTTAATATACATTGTTAACAGTGTGAAATTTAGACTATTGGCTCTATTTTAATTCGAAGGATGTTTGACCAATTTCATTATCACCCGAGAAGACGGTAACCACATAAGTACCTACCTGCAATTCATCTTTCATTGATCTGTTAATCCAATAATCGCAGAGATCCTTGGCTTTGTTATCATAGTTTACTGTTTGCTTTATTGAATATTGCATAATCTCACCTCTGTATGAGAACGAATATTCATCACCGATACCTCGTGCCAGGATTTGTTTATCGGGTGCTGCTATTCGGATATAAATATCTTTTCGACCGGCACTCAACAAAGGATTTTCACCGAGAGTGTAACATACTTTTATTTTTTCCACCCTTCGAGCCTTATCAACCGGTTTTTCATTGTCACCACTTCCTTTCATAGGGGTAGCAGTTATTTTATAAGCCCTGAGTACAGCTGCCTCATTTACCCTTTCAGTTAACACTTCTTTATCACGTAGCAGAGTACTGCTGCGTTCCTGTTCCTGAATAAAGCTCGACCTTATCTGCTCATTTTCAGCCCGTAGTTCACGATTCAGATTGTAAAGTGAGTCAATCTGTCTCAGATAACCCTGAGAGATTGAACGCAATCTGTCGAGTTTCTTCTTTACCTTAAAGAACTCATACTGAGTATCAAGCAGCTTCCTGATCTCAACAGCATTGGCTTGAATGATACTATCCTGTGAAGCAAGAGAATCGGCAAGTGGTCCATACTCCTCCTTTAACTCATTATGCACAGCAACAAGGGAATCCAGCTCATACTGAAGTTCCATTTTTTGACTCTCTTTTTCCTGAATCAGGTTGCTGAGCTTTGATCTTGTTGAAAGAAACAGCCATGCTAAAAGTGCCAGAAGTGCAATGAGTACAACCGCCACTATGACCCAGGGATTTCTTTTATTGGACTGCCTGTTCTCTGAAATGGTTTCCATGTGTTTGTCAGGTGTATTACTTTAATTTATAATTAGATATGCATGCTCAAAAATGATACGCAAAATTACATGATTTATTACCTCGTTTGAAAAAAATTATCCGCACAAAGAATTCCTGTAAAAGCGGGGTTAATTGTTGCGAAATTTTAAGTTAAAAAAAGGTGTAGAGACAGGGTATGCCCTATCTCTACACCTTGAATGGAATTCAATTCGATTCCACCAGTCATTATTTAATGACCTATTCTTTTAATGAGCTGCTCCTGCGGGTGCCTTAAACTTATCACCGGTGTGCTCAATGATCATTTTATAATAATCGGGATCATAACCGGGTTGTTTTACTATAGGATTCTGGTTGTCACCATCCTTTACCTTAATATTACCATCAAGGAATTTGGTAAACAAGTGGGCATAAAGTTCCTTCCAACGCTCAACTGTGCTATTACCTTGATTTTTTGAGTATTCAGTAAGAAATTGCACTGCCTGTTTCGGATCCTTTTTGTAAAGATCAAGAGCTGCTTTATCGACAACCTCGGTATATGAGATGAATTTTTTCTCAAGTGCCGATTGAACACTCTGAATATCAGGAATCATATCACTGTATCTGGTATATGCAAGATTTGATACCTGATTGAATACCCAGAAAGCAGCGTCAGCACTAAATGTCATCATTTTACCATTACCAACTGCGAAAGCATGTGGCGTTTCAGTAATACTGCAATACATTGGAACATAAACAGTAGTGTAAGTATCATCCACACCAAACCACAAGATACCTCCTATTGGATCGGGTAACCAACCACGTGATTGTGCAACAAACGAGAAACCGGTTTGCTGGGTTGAAATTGCTCTTTCATGGAAATAATCAACACCATCAACTTTCCATGTCATTGGTCTCCAACGAACGATTGATTTGTATGGTCCTGCACCTATATCTTTGGTCATATCAAGTTCAGTTCCCTGGTAGTAATCACGCATAATTCCCATTACATCAGCAACACTCAGTTTCTTGTCAGGTTTTACCCAAAGAGGCATTCTGTTTTTCAGATCGTATCCTTTTGCATACTCGGTATATTTGTCCATTCCTGAGCTAACCCTGTTGAATCCTGCCCAAACTCTTGCCTCACAGAAACGTGCTGCACCAAAATCAACCGGTGCATATGTATCAGAGAAGCTAAAGTCTTTATCCTCACCATTATAATAGCCTTTTTGTCTTGCAAAGCTGATTACATCAGGAGAATAGATACAGTTTTCAGGATCGTTCAATGGGAAAGTAGTGATACGGGCCTGATTTGCGTGTCCTGAAATATATCCGTCAGGAATACGCAATGCTACCCAGACAGCTCCTTTATTATACTCTGTACGTTCCTTTCCGCGTTTATCCTTCTTGATTTGCGGAGATCCTTTTCCAATCATCTCAAGAATCCAAACTTCATTGGGATCGGCTATTGAAAATGATTCGCCTGAGCTATAGTAGCCATAAGTAGCAACCAATTCACCCATTATACGGATGGCCTCACGGGCAGTTTTAGCTCTTTGAAGTGTGAGATAAATTAAACTGCCATAATCAATAATACCGGTTGTGTCGATCAGTTCTTCTTTGCCGCCGAAAGTAGTCTCTCCGATTGCAACCTGGTGTTCATTCATATTCCCGACAACCAGGTAAGTATGAGTTGCCTGTTTAATTTTACCAAGATGTTTTCCGGTATCCCATTCGTAAACATCAACCATTGTGCCCTCAGGATAATCAGCTGCAGGACGATGGTACAACTCACCATAAAGGACATGTGAATCAGCCGAATAAGTGATCATGGTTGATCCATCTGTAGTGGCTCCTTTGGTTATAAGGAAGTTAGTGCATGCAATGGAATTTACTCCACTCATGAGGATCAACGCCAGTGAAAGGGCGATAATTTTCAGATTTCGCATATTAATAGGTTTTTATTTATGTATCAGTCAGTTAATTTAACGATTCAGTGACTAAATATTGTTTAACGCAGCCAAATTACGAAAAAGAACTACTTTAAAAAACGTATTGTAATTACTTATTCAGGAAAGCAAGATATTTTTCTACGCTAAACATTGGATGCATTTGATTGTTTCCTACATTTGCTTTCCATAATTGTATTTTATTTCACTATGACTGAAAAAGTAAAAGGTAAGATTGCCCAGATCATCGGACCTGTAATCGACGTGACTTTTGAGAAAGAGGATAAACTTCCTAATATTTATGATGCACTTGAACTTATAACCGATGATGGCAACAAAATCATCCTGGAATGCCAGCAGGATATAGGTGAAAATACCATCCGTACTCTTGCAATGGACTCAACCGACGGTCTGCACAGAGGGATGGAAGTTACATCACTTGGTGCTCCAATTTCAATGCCTGTTGGTGATGATGTAAAAGGAAGACTCTTTAACGTTATCGGTCAACCAATTGATGGGCTGGGAGATATAAAAACCGGAAAGACTTACGCAATCCATCGTGAACCTCCTACATTTGAAACATTATCTACTTCGAAGGAAGTACTCTATACCGGTATTAAAGTAATTGACCTTATTGAGCCTTACGCAAAAGGTGGTAAAACAGGGCTATTTGGCGGAGCCGGTGTTGGTAAAACGGTTATCATCATGGAGCTTATCAATAATATAGCCAAGAGATATTCCGGATTATCAGTATTTAGCGGTGTGGGTGAGCGTACACGTGAAGGAAATGATTTGCTGAGGGAAATGATTGAATCAGGAGTTATCCGTTATGGAGATCTCTTCAAAGAAGATATGGAAAAAGGTGGATGGGACCTGTCAAAGGTTGATAAAAAAGAGTTAGCCAACTCTCAAGCCACACTGGTTTTCGGTCAAATGAATGAGCCTCCCGGAGCACGTGCACGAGTTGCCCTGTCAGGTTTAACTATGGCAGAGTACTTTAGAGATGGAGATGAGAAATCAGGAGGAAGGGATATATTGTACTTCGTTGATAATGTATTCCGCTTTACTCAGGCAGGATCAGAAGTATCAGCTCTTTTAGGCCGTATGCCTTCAGCTGTAGGTTACCAGCCCACTCTGGCAACTGAGATGGGTATAATGCAGGAACGAATTACTTCAACCAAGCGAGGTTCAATTACATCAGTACAAGCAGTCTACGTACCTGCTGATGACCTTACTGACCCGGCTCCTGCAACAACTTTTGCTCACCTTGATGCAACAACCGTTCTTAGCCGTAAAATATTTGAATTAGGAATTTATCCTGCTGTTGATCCTCTTGACTCAACTTCAAGGATTTTGATACCTGATGTTGTTGGTGAAGAGCATTACCGAACGGCTCAACGAGTAAAGGAAATTCTTCAGCGTTACAAAGAGCTGCTTGATATTATCGCCATCCTTGGTATGGATGAACTTTCAGACAACGACAAACAGGTTGTACACAGAGCTCGCCGAATTCAGCGTTTCATGTCGCAACCATTCCATATGGCTGAACATTTTACAGGTGTTAAAGGAGTATTTGTACCAATTGAAGATACCATCAAAGGATTTAGAATGATCTTAGATGGTGAAATGGATGAATATCCTGAAGCAGCTTTCAACCTGGTTGGAACCATTGAAGAAGCAATGGAAAAAGGAAAGAAACTACTATCTGCCAAATAAAGCAACAGTATGACACTGGAAGTTATCACACCTGAAAAAACTATTTTCAGTGGCAAGGTCTCTTTGGTACAATTGCCCGGAAGTAGTGGTTCGTTCGAAATATTAAATAACCATGCTCCTTTGGTTGCATCACTTAAGAAAGGGTCAATCAAAGTAAAAGACATTGATAACAAGGTTTCTTTTATTGAAATTAATGGTGGAACTGTGCAGGTTGAAGATAATGTGATCCTTATATTGGCTGACTAAGCCTGCTGCAACCATTGAATCATCATTGCCGGAGCTTGAATTATTGCAGTTGTGATTTTCAGATGATTATTACACTGACCATTATATAGTTAGGAAAAAAACTAAAAAGAGGCTGTCCCGTAAGGGGCGGCCTTTTTTTGTCAGGTGTTTTTTTATATTAAAGGTATAAGAGTAAGCGAAAATGTATTGATTCAATGGATCGTACATAATATTATAGTGAGTTTGGAATTATACTAAAATATTTTCAACCTCGACTCAACTTCAATTTATATTCATCTCTCCTTCGACATAACATCATGTCTTATTTATGGTTGAATTGAGGGTGATTTAAGGTTGAGTCGAGGTTGAAACTACTTTTATACGACTTTGAGATAGTTGAATAACGGTTTTGGAATGATGCTAGTGGATTTTGCTTAGTAATGTTTGGTGAGATTTATCAGTTGGTGAGCTTAGCCGAACCATGGGCAGGTTAGCTAGTCAATCCAATATTGGTGAGCCTGTCTATCCGGGATTACTTTATCGATCAAACGATTGGGGATCTTGGCATACCATGTCAAGTCACAGTTGACTGGGCAGTCGAACCGTATGTTGAATCACAATGAAAAAGGCCATCCTTTTGGGACAGCCTCTTTTTTTGTGGTATCGGCCGGGATCGAACCAGCGACACACGGATTTTCAGTCCGTTGCTCTACCTACTGAGCTACGATACCTCATAAGCGGGTGCAAAGGTAATCAAGAAATCGGATTTAACAAATATTTTAAAAAAAAATCTCGAGAGTGTTTAAAATCAGGTAATTTTGCACGGAACAAAATATCTACATATTAAGCCCGATATACTTCATTGGCTAAATGAGTAAATCTCTGTCAGAAAAGCAACACTTCATTGTAATTGATCAGGGTAATACCCTGACAAAAGTTGTCTTATTTTATGGCAATGAGATTCAATGGTTTAAGGTCTATAAAGATTTTACTCCTACAGAAATTAATATACTTGTACCTGAACTTGTCAATGTTAAGTATGGCATAATAAGTTCTGTATCTTTTGATCCCGAAAAAGTAATTGACTATTTTGAGAATATTCAATGGATCATACTTGACCATGAAACGCCTATTCCAATCACTAACAATTACAATACTCCGCAGACTCTTGGTAAAGACAGATTAGCAGGAGTAATTGCGGCTAGTGATTTATTTCCCGGAAAAGATACTCTTGTAATTGATGCCGGTACAGCTATTACATGTGATTTTATCACTAAAGATAAGGTATATGTTGGCGGAAGCATTTCACCGGGAATTACTATGCGATTCAAAGCATTAAATACATTTACAGGTCGTCTGCCGTTAGTTGAAATAAATGAGTCAGATATTACAGTGAATGGAAATTCAACTTCCGAACAACTAATTGCAGGCAGGGATACTCGTGAGTCAATTTTATCAGGAGTGATTAACGGAGCAATTTTTGAAATTAGCGGATTTATTAATAAATACAAGGAAATCTATCCTGATCTGAATGTTGTTGTTACAGGAGGTGATGCTATTTATTTTGATAAAAACTTGAAAAGTAACATCTTTGTAGTCCAGAATCTGGTACCTTACGGTTTAAAACTAATACTTCAATATAAACTTGAAAAATAAAATATTCTATTTAGCGGTCGCAATAATACTCGTTTGTTTAGAAACCGGCCAGGCACAAGACAGGATCAGTTCACCCTATTCAAGGTATGGGTTGGGCGAACTGCTACAGAACAATCATGTAAATAACATGGCGATGGGTGGTATAACCCAGGCCATTTATAATCCATTATTTGTTAATCCTTCAAATCCTGCCTCATATACAGCTTTTGATTCGATTTCATTTGTATTTGACGTGAGCCTTCATTCACGATTTACACAATTATCGACAACTTCAATATCGCAATCGACCAATTATGCATCAATTGGTAATCTGTTATTTGGATTTCCGGTGACAGGTTGGTGGAAAGCAAGTTTTGGGCTTCTGCCTTATAGCGCAACCGGTTATAAAACAGCTGATACAAGAACTGATAGTTTGTTCACCAGCTTAACTAATCTTTACGAAGGAGATGGTGGTATCAATCAATTTTTCATTGGAAGCAGCTTTGACATTACACGCAACTTGTCGATAGGTGTAAATGCGGCTTATTTATTTGGCACTATGGTCAGAAGCTCAGCAGTTGAGTTTCCTGATACATTGCATCGGTTAAATTCAAAGGTAGCGTATTCAAACCGTGTACATGACTTCCTTATTAATTATGGTATAATGTACCATAAGAAACTGAAAAATGATTATCAATATACTTTAGGAGCTAGTTTTAATACTCAAACTAATATTAATAATACGAGTGATAAACTGGTTTATACTTACCGTTCGATATCAGGGATTGAAATACCGAGAGACACGATTGAGGATGCTGAAAGTGTAAAGGATAAAATAGTATTGCCTATGGGTGTTTCGTTTGGAGTTTCGTTTGGAAAGACAAATAAATGGTTGATTGGAAGTGATTTCAGTTACAGGCAGTGGGAAAAGTTCCAGTTCACCGGATCAGACGATGCACTTAAGAATAGTATGCAATTTTCACTCGGTGGTTACTTTAATCCTTCAAATTCTACAGTTTCGGGATATCTTCAAAGGATTACTTACAGAGCAGGTTTACGATATTCAAGTGGTTTTCTTGAACTTAGGGGACAGCGCATTGATGACTTTGGCATAAGCTTTGGTGTTGGTTTACCGTTACCAAGAACCAGCTCAACAATAAATTTTGGTTTTGAGGTTGGCTCAAGGGGTTCAAAGAAGGAAAACTTAATTAACGAGAATTATGTTAAGTTTACATTAGGACTCTCGCTCTTTGAAAGGTGGTTCATAATTAAGAAATACGAATAAATTAACGTACATACAAGCAAACCAAATAAAACAATGAAAACAGTTGGAAAAGTAGTTCTGATAATGCTGGCCGCAGTCTTTCTCTCTTCAGGCCTTACTTATGGTCAGAATGGTGAAGAACCTGGAGTAGGCAAACTAAAAGGAGCAAAATATGGTGCTGATTCAGCCACATGCGTAGTACATTTATCACTATACCGGGAGTTTTACAAACAGAAGAATTATAATGATGCTATGCCTCACTGGCGTTGGGTATTCTTCAATTGCCCATTGTCATCACAGAATTTATATATCGATGGTGTTAAATTGATTTCCGATTTTATGGAAAAGGCTACTGATAAAGCATTAAAAGATAAATACTACGATACTTTGCTTATGGTGTACGATCAGCGAATCTCTGCTTTTGACCGTGAAGCTTATGTATTAGGCCGTAAAGGTATAGATATGGTTACCTATAAGCCCGAAAATATTGAAGACAACTACAACACTCTGAAGAGGTCTGTTGAATTGGGTGGTGACGAAACTGAGGCAGCTACAGTAGCTTATTACTTTCAAACAATATTGGGAATGGTACAAGCCCAAAAGTTAGATAAAACAGCTGTTATTGACGGATATGATCAGCTAAGTAACATTATTGATAATAATCTCACAAAGGCTCAGGGTGATGAAAAAAAAGTTGCAACCTGGGGTGGTGTAAAAGCCAATATTGAAACAGCATTTGAACCCTTTGCATCATGTGATGATTTAATCCCACTGTATGAGAAAAAGTTTAGCGAAAATTCAGAAGACGTTGATATGCTGATCAAGATGACTTCAATGCTGGATAGAAAAGGATGTACCGGCAGCGAGATATTCTTTGCAGCAACCGAAAAACTACATAAACTTCAACCGGGTGCTAAATCAGCTTACTTAATGGGAAGCCTCTCTTTTGAGAAAAAGCAATATTCAAAAGCCTCAGAGTATTTAAATGAAGCTGTCAATCTTGCTGATAATAATGAAGATAAAATAAAGGCTCTTAATTTATTGGCTGCCGTTAATTATCAACTGCATAATTACCCACAAGCAAGGGCAAATGCAATGAAGATATTGCAACTCAACCCTTCATACGGTAAAGCATATATCTTCATTGGTGACCTCTATGCAGCCAGTTCTTCAATGTGTACCGACGACGACTTGTCTGGCAAAACAGTTTTCTGGGCAGCAGTCGACATGTATCAGAAAGCAAAAAGTGTTGATCCGTCAACAGCAGAAGAGGTAAATAACAAAATTGGTCAGTATTCAAGGTATTATCCGGCAAAAGACGATCTCTTCTTCCGCGATATGCATGAAGGACAGTCATTCACAGTAGGTTGCTGGATTAATGAAACAACAACCATAAGGAGCCTGAAATAAAATAGCTAAGAATATCATCGTTCTTTTTCATAAAGGTTATTAATCTGATGAAATACTGAACTTTATTAGTTCTGAAATTGAAATGACTGAATTAAATAAAAGGTGCAAGAATATATTAAGTATAATTCCTGCACCTTTTTTACTTTTATTTTCCATTATCCTTAGTCAGGGTTGCAAGAATGATATCGAGGATGTAAACCGACTGGCATCAGAGGATTCGATACCGGTCATGTATGCCAGAGATGTTTCAATTGCTGAAAGTGAAAATGGTCATATTAAGTACCATCTGACGGCACCGGTTCTTTACAGATATGAAACCAAAAAAGGGGTTACAATTAAATTCCCGGAAGGCTTCATGGTTGTTTTTTACGATTCATTAAATCCTGACAAAGTAAGGACTGAAATATCAGCTAAATATGGCGTGAATAAAGAATCAGAGAAAATAATGGAGGCCAAATCTGATGTCGTTGTTATAAATAAACTCAAGGGTGAACAACTAAATACTGAGCACTTGATTTGGGATCAAAATACCAAAAAAGTCTTTTCAAATGTATTTGTTAAGATAACGACTCCTGATAAGATACTATATGGTGATGGAATGCAGTCGGATGAAGCTTTCAATCATTGGCGAATAAAAAAGCCCAGGGGAGAAATGTATGTTAATGAAAATCAGTAATCAGATTAATCTTTAGTTTTGTAAGGTAATCCTTTCCAAAATGGAGCCATTCCTTCCAGTATTAAGCTTATTGTTATTATCGGCTTTGTTTTCCGGAATTGAAACTGCTTTTTCAGCATCTAACAAGCTTAAGATTGAGGTAGATAAGAGCAGGGATATATTCTCAGCTAAGATTCTTTCAAAGTTTGTAAACAATCAGGCTTTATTCACGAGTTCTATATGGTTTGCAAAGATTATCACACTAATTGCGTTTACAATCACTTCAACTGAATTATTTGAGATTTATATCGTTCAGTCGTTACCGCTTCAAGATCTTGAATATGCTGCTCTTGCCTTAACTGAAGTGATATGTATTTCGATAGTTTACTTTTTAATTGCTCAATTAATTCCGGGTATACTATTTCGATTCAACTCAAATGGAGTCCTTAAAGTACTTGCTATACCCGCATTGATTGTTTATATGCTGTTTTTCCCATTAATAAAGGCGTTTGTATCAGTATCAGAGTTCATCATCAAATATTTGCTGGGAGAAAATATTGAGAAGCAATCTTATCTCCTTAATACTGCAAATCTGGATACTTTGTTAGACACTACAAACATAGAGCCGGCAAAGGATAGCAATGAGATGCAGGAGATCAGAATGTTTCATAACGCAAGGGATCTAAGTAATATAAAGTTGCGTGAGTTTATGGTACCCAGAAATGAGATTGTTGCCATAAATACAAGTGAATCTCTTGAAACCCTTGGGAATTTAATTATTGATTCGGGTCATTCGAAGATTCTGGTCTTTGATGAGTCCATTGATAATGTTATAGGGTATGCTCATGCATATGACATCTTTGCTAAACCGGCTACCATAAAGGAGATCATCAAACCTGTGATTATAGTTCCAGGTTCAATGACGGCCGATAAGTTGTTGAGTACATTTATTGTAGAAAGAAAAAGTGTTGCCCTGGTGGTTGATGAATTTGGCGGGACCGATGGAATGCTTACCATTGAGGATATTCTGGAAGAAATTTTTGGGGACATTGAAGATGAGTATGATACTGATGAGATAGAAGAAAGCCAAATAAGTGAAAATGAGTATCTTGTTTCAGGAAGAAGTAATATTGATGATCTAAATGAAAAGTTCAATTTAAGCCTTCCCGAGTCAGATGAATATCAAACAATAGCAGGATATGTAATCTACATCCATGAAAATATTCCTGCAGAGAATGAAGAGATAACCGAAGGCCCATATACATTTTTAATTAAGAAAGCCAGTGAATCGAGGATTGATCAGATTCTTATACGCAATAATCAGGGTTAATCAGCTAAAGCAATTTCATATTGGCTCATTTTAAATAAATTATAGTAATTTTGGACCACCTTTCATGAATAACATATTACAAGTATGAAAACCATAGTTCTTGCTTGCTCCATTTTATTGACAGCAATAACCGGAGCTTTTTCACAGTCGGTCACCGACGCTTCCCCAGAGAAACCAATTGTAAAAGTCGATTCACTAATGTGCAAAGAGCAGCTTTCACTATATCGTGAATACTACAAGATAAAGTTATATGGTCTTGCCTTCCCCCACTGGAGATGGATGTTTCTCAATTGTCCCACAGGCTCGCAAAATATTTATATTGATGGTATCAAAATTCTTTCCTCTCAGATTGATACTATAAAAAATGCCGAATTAAAGGAAAAAATGATTGACACCCTCTTGATGGTACATGACCAACGGATACAATATTTCGGACGTGAAGGTTATGTTCTGGGAAGAAAAGCGATTGACGCAGTTACATACAGACCTGAAAAAGGGGAGCAAAGCATTGAATGGTTTAAGCGTTCAGTAGAATTACAGGGCAATCAATCAGATGGTGCCGTTTTGGTTTATTATCTGAATACGGCCGCACAATTGGTAAAAGAAAGCATTGTTGAGAAAAGTGATCTCTTCGCAATCTATGATAAGGTGTTATCAATTGCTGAGTATAATATTTCGCAATCCACCGGAAACGAGAAAGAATTTGCTAACTGGAATAATATCAAGAGCAATATTGAAATGATAATTGAGCCGATGGCATCGTGTACTGATCTTGTGGCTATCTATGAAAAGAAGTTTAAGGAATTTCCTAACGATACTTTACTATTAATCAATATGACTAACATTCTCGATAAGAGAAACTGTACCCAGGAGGGTGACCTCTTTTACAGAGCTGCAGGAAATTTACATAAACTGAAACCCAGTGCCCAAAGTGCGTACATGATGGGAAGATTGGCAATTCAAAATAATCACATTGCTAAAGCTTCAGAATATATGGAAGAAGCAGCAAAACTATTTACCGACAATGGAGATAAAATCAAAGCTCTGTATGCTCTTGTTGGAATCTACATGACCAACCGAAATTTCTCTATAGCACGTAGTACTGCTTATAAGATCATCCAATTAAATCCCAATGAAGGCAAAGCTTACATATTGATTGGCGACATGTATGCAATGAGTGCAGGCATGTGTGAAACTGATGATATGGGTGGTAAAACTGTGTTCTGGGCTGCAATTGATAAGTATATCAAAGCAAAGTCAGTTGACAGCACTACTGAACAAGAAGCCAATGAGAAGATATCACAGTATTCACGTTACTATCCACCAAAACAAGACTTGTTTTTCAGGGATTTAGAGGTTGGAAAACCTTATACGGTAGGATGCTGGATAAATGAACAAACCACTATCCGGGGCAATTAATCAAGGGTTGTTCATTGCTGTATCATCTTTATTTACAAAATTATAGCCTTTAAGGTGATTTTGTTTAAATACAATCACTTTTATTGTAAATTTGCACCCTATTAAAAAATTGAACAAATGGCATTAATCGGACGAATAAGAAAACATTCTGGACTACTTGTCGTAATTATAGGTATTGCACTTGCTGCGTTTGTATTGGGAGACTTCCTCTCAAACCGTAACCCTGGAAGAGGACGGGGTGCTAATCTGATTGGTATAATTAATGGCGATAAGATCCTGGCTACTGATTTTAATAACAGAGTAGACGAAAATATCGAAAATCAAAAGATTAACTCGGGAAGAGAATCTCTTACACAAGAAGAGCAATTCCAGATAAGGCAACAAACCTGGGAACAGTATATATCTGAAACCCTTTTAGGACAAGAGGTAGAGGAAACCGGTGTGACTGTGACAACTGAGGAACTTGATGATCTTATTCGTGGAAAGAACCCACATCAATATATCAGACAGAGTTTTAGTGATCCTGAAACAGGACAATTTGACCCGGCTTCAGTTCTGAATTTCCTTAAGAATTTCGACAGGGTAGATCCGCAAATGAAACAGCGTTACCTTGCAATCGAAAAAGCAATTAAAGAAGACAGGCTTAATACCAAATACAGGAATCTTATTGCTAAGGCTTATTATATTCCAAAAGCATTCGCTGAAAGAGATTATAACAACCGTAATACAAAAGCAACAGTCAGAGTTTTCAGCCTTCCTTACACGGCAGTTGCTGACTCTCTAATTAAACTCGAAGATTCAGATTACGAAAAATTCTATAAAGAAAATAAATACCGCTACCAACAGGAACCTTCAAGGGATATTGAGTATGTAAGCTTTGAAATTGTGCCATCAAGTGATGACCGTGATAGATTAAATAAAGACTTCAACGCCCTTTACGCTGAATTCCAATCTGTTGAAAATGTAAAGGATTTTGTAAATGCTACTTCTGATGAGCGTTACGACAGTACCTGGTACAAGAAAGGCTCACTTCCTTATCAATTAGACTCTTTGATGTTCAACTCTCCTATTGGTACAACATTCCCTCCATATATAGAAAATAATATGTACCAAATGGCAAGATTGGTTGATATCTCAACCCGTCCTGATTCACTCAAAGCCAGTCATATTCTTATTTCTTATCGCGGACTTAATGTAAATCCACAAACTCAGCTAACAAAAGAACAAGCTAAGGCTAAAGCTGATAGCATATTGGCAGTAGTGAAATCAACACCTTCGAAATTTGAAGAAATAGCTGCAAGTGCACTTAATGATGATAAGACATCTGCAAAAACATCAGGTGACCTCAACTGGTTTGCTGATGGAGCAATGGTTGGTCCGTTTAATCAGGCAGTTCTCGATGGTAAAGTAGGTGAATTTAAAGTAGTTGAAACCCAATTTGGATTTCATGTAATTAAAATTACCGGTAAGACTACTCCGGTTAAGAAAGTTAGAGTTGCTTTTGTTAAGCGTGGAATGGAAGCTAGCTCCAGAACAATGCAGGCTATCTACAGTGAAGCCTCTCAGTTCTCGTCACAAGTTAAGGATGAGGAGACTTTCGATACCCTCGTTAAGCAAAAGAATCTGGCAAAACGACTTGCAGAACGCATCTCAGTTGAACAGAACTCATTACCAGGACTTCAAAATGCCAGAGAGATTGTTCGTTGGGCATTTGATGAAAAACGTGAGGTTGGTGATGTATCAAATGTATTTGACCTTGAAGGACGCTACATTGTAGCTATCCTAAAACAAGTTCGTGAAAAAGGTACTCCGACACTTGATCAATTGAAAACTTTCATTGAGCCACTAGTTAAACGTGAAAAGAAAGCTGAAAAGCTTATAGAACAAATCAATGGTGAAATTAAATCATTATCTGACCTTGAAAGGAATTATCCGGCTCTTGCCATGAATGTTGACACAACCGACATTACAATGGGTGCTAATGCAATCCCGGGATTTGGTAAAGAAGATGAAGTTATTGGAACCATCTTCACCCTGAATGAAGGTTCTATGTCAAAACCAATCAAAGGCAATCAGGGAGTTTTCATTGTTGTAGTTGACAAATTGATAAAAGCAACTCCTAAAGATGATTATACTCCTGAGAAAAAAATGTTATCAAATGCATTTATTACCAGAAGTCAGAGAGAGATTGGCGAAGCATTGAAGAAAAGAGCTGAGATAGAAGATCATAGATTGTTTTTCTACTAAAATTCGATTGCAATTAACTGAATCGAATTAATGCCATATAAAAGAGGCTGTCTCAAAAGAGGCGGCCTCTTTTTCTTTATTGTTTGTTTCTCCCACTAAAAGGACGGTGTCAACACCATTATCGATTGGCTATCTATTACATAATTGTAAGGTTCTTTCCCGTGATGCTTTGCTGAACAAATTAAGTTCACCATCATAACTTTTAAGTACATCTTCAATTTTCTCGATTGGCTCTTTAAAATTTTCAGCCGAGGGAGGATTGAAGAAGTATCACCCTAAAAAGAGGCCGTCTTTTGAGACAGCCTCTTTTTTTTGACTAATTTTATCAATGTTTTCGTTTATATACTTTGAAATTATAAGGATGTTAACCGTGAAAACGACATTGTGGATCTGATTATCATAGTGCAGGCCCTACCTCCCTCATCATGACTACCTTTACTAAATATCTTAGAAATTATTTTAAGGATCTTCTCACACTCTTCTATCCAAGGTGTTGTTTTGCATGCGGTAAACCATTAATAAAAAATGAAGAATACCTATGCACAGAGTGTGAGGTGAATCTTCCGATGACTGATTTTCATTTGGTTGAAAACAATCCTGTAGCCAACCAGTTCTTTGGAAAACTAGGAATCAATGCGGCAACATCATGTTATTATTTCACAAAAGGTGGAAAAGTTCAACACTTGATTCACCAGTTTAAGTACAAGGGATACAAGGAGATTGGATTTTATATCGGAAAATCATATGGAATGAAGTTGAAAGATTCACCATTATTCAGAGATCTTGATTTCATTATTCCTATACCTCTTCATCCGAAGAGAGAAAAAGCACGAGGTTACAATCAGGCCGAGTGGTTTGCAAACGGATTATCAGACTCACTTTCTGTTCCTGTAAATACAAAAGCCTTAAAAAGAGTGATAGTATCAGAGACTCAAACCAGCAAAGGTCGGTATAGAAGATGGGAAAATGTAAAGGAGATTTTTGCAATTGGTGATACAACCGGATTAGAGGGAAGGCATATCCTTATAGTAGATGATGTGATTACAACAGGCTCAACAATTGAATCTGCAGGTCAGGTACTAAGTCAGATTTCAGGCGTAAAGATTAGTATTTGCTCAATGGCTTGTGCATTACACTAATCATTTCTCTACCATGGAGAGTTTAAGCATATTGGTTTTACCGGGTTGCCCCATTGGAATACTCGAAATATTTATCAGGTAGTCACCTTTGTGGAGGAACTTCATTTCAAATAATAATTCTTGCATCTTTTCCATTGCAAGGTCTGTGTTGCTGAAATCTTGATAGAAGATAGTCCTTACGCCCCAGACTAAACTCAGAGCATTTAACAAATAGTGGTTAGAGGTAAAAATGAAGATACCGGCTTTAGGCCGATGACTTGATAATTTAAAAGCAGAGTAGCCCGTATGGGTCATTGCTAAAATGGCTTTAGCATCCACCTTTTGAGCAAGGTCAGTGGCTGAAATGATTATTGAATCAGAGATTGTTCTTTCGGTTGCCGGCGGATTATGGCCGGTTCGGTAGTATAGTGCCTCATATGTTTCAACATCTATCAGAATGCGGTTCATTGTTTCGACAGTTTCTACAGGATACTTACCAATAGAAGTTTCACCACTAAGCATAACAGCATCAGCCCCGTCGATGACTGAATTAGCCACATCAGTAACTTCGGCACGTGTAGGTCGAAGATTTTCTATCATACCTTCCATCATCTGGGTAGCAACAATTACAGGCTTAGATGCCGCACCTGAAAGATGAATTAGTTGCTTTTGAATAACAGGCAACTTTTCAATAGGTATCTCAACACCCAGGTCTCCTCTGGCTACCATAATGGCATCTGCTGCATTTATTATTTCCACAGCATTCTTTACAGCTTCCGGTTTTTCAATCTTGGCAATTATTCTCGGTGGATTGGACTTATTATAGTTCTGTATTCGTTTACGTAAGATCAAGATATCATTCGCACTTCTGACGAAAGAAAGAGCTATCCAATGAACATCCATCCCCATGATAAAATCAAGATCATCAAGATCCTTTTCACTTAAACTAGGAAGCTTAAGTTGGGTTTCAGGTAAATTGACTCCTTTCCCCGAAGTTAGTGTTCCCCCCTGTATAACATGAGCCTTAACCTGCTCCATATTATCCGTTTCTATTGCCTGTAGTAGTATTTTACCATCATCCAGGAGTATCTGTTCGCCTGCTTTAATATCTTCAGCAAAATGCTCATAATTGACACTAATAATACCGGGTTTGCAAGCAACATTCATATTAGTAATGATTATTGTATCACCTTTCGTTAACAGAAGTGACCTTCCTTCAACTATTCCGGTTCTGATCTTTGGGCCGGAGAGGTCTGCCAATATTGCCGTAGTGAGACCTAATTCATTATTCAACTTATTTATCAGAGAAGATGCTTTACCATGCGATTCATGTGTTCCATGCGAGAAATTGAGCCTGAATACATTAACACCTGCGATCATCAACTTCCTGAGACTTTCCTCAGATGATGAAGCGGGACCAATTGTTGCAACAATCTTTGTTTTGCGCATACGCGGTATGTATGATGTAGAAACAAAGTTAACATTTAAAGGCCGGAAAAACGTAACTTTGCAATCTTAAAAAATTAATACTGTGCCATTTATATTAATTCTGGTTCTACTTGCACTTATAACTGAAAGCTTCGTCACAACCTGGTATAGCTCGGCTATTAATGCCAAGGTTAATGAAAAGCTTACATTTATGTTGCCTGTAATATTAACCATTGTCAAATCACTTGCACTTGTTCTAGGGATATTTATCGGACTGAAGGGTTCAATAGTAATACCGTGGTTCTATCTTACCATGGCCTATGTGTTGATGTTTATTATCGGGCTAAAAATGATAGTCGAAACCATGAGATTTTTACCTGAGGAAAGAATCATTTTGATAGACAACAATAAAACCATACTCTTACTAAGTATTGCCGGTAGTTTCAATACATTTTTTATTGGTTTAAGTCTTGGTCTGATTGGGTCATCTATTTTGAATCCAATGATCTTTACTTTGATAGGAACTTTGTTGTTTTCAATGATTGCATATTTCCTGGGCAAGAAATACGGGCTAAGAGTCTTTTTAAGAATTACCGGAATTGTGGCTGGTGCACTCATATGCGTAATTGCTTTAAGATTTTTTGTGCTTTACTACATTAATTAGAATATATGAAATTTCAAGATATAGAGATCATGTCTCCTGCAGGATCATTTGATTCCCTGATGGCTGCCATACAGGGTGGTGCAGGATCGGTATACTTCGGGGCAGGACAATTAAATATGCGTTCACGGTCATCCAGCAACTTCTCACCTGACGAAATAAGGCAGATTGTTGGAATATGTAACGAGCATGGAGTAAAATCATATCTCACCCTCAATACAATCATCTATGATAACGAGCTGGTTGAGATGATGCAAATGGTAGATGTTGCTAAACAAGCAGGCGTAACAGCCATTATCGCTTCGGACATTTCAGTGCTGGAATATGCCAGGCAACAAGATGTTGAAGTCCATATATCAACACAGTGCAACATTACTAATATCCAGGCGGTTAAGTTTTACGCCCGCTACGCTGATGTTGTTGTTTTAGCCAGAGAACTCTCAATTGAACAAATAGCATCTATAACAAAGGCTATTAAAGATGAGAATATAGTTGGTCCATCAGGAAATCTGTTAAGAGTTGAGGTCTTCGTTCATGGAGCCCTGTGTATGGCAGTTTCGGGAAAGTGTTATATTAGTTTGGACAATTTCAACCAGTCGGCTAACAGGGGTACTTGTCTGCAACCTTGCAGAAGAGCTTATCAGGTGAAAGACGCTGACAGTCAGATTGAATTGGAAATTGAGAACAAGTATATCATGTCGCCCAAAGATCTCATGACTATACCAATTCTTAAAAGGTTACTTGATGCGGGTGTTACGGTATTAAAAATTGAAGGGAGAGGACGATCAGCTGAGTATGTTAAAACTGTCACCAGAACCTATCATGAAGCTGTTGAAGGTTGGAGAAATGGACATTTTACACCTGAAAATATTGAGAAATGGACTGAACAGTTAAGAGCAGTCTATAACAGAGGCTTTTGGGGAGGTTATTATCTTGGTGAGAAAACTGGCGAGTGGTCAGAAAAGTATGGATCACAAGCTACTTCCAGGAAGGTATATGTAGGAAAAGTAGTCAACTTTTTCAATAACCTAAAGGTAGCAGAAGTTAAGATCGAAAGTCACTCTGTCAATCTAAATGATGACATCCTCATCATCGGGCCGACCACCGGAGCGTACGAAGGAGTAGTAAATGAGATAAGAGTTGACTTATTGCCGGTTGACACTGCTGTGAAAGGTGAAAACTGCTCCATTCCGGTTACTGAAACCGTAAGGCGGGGTGATAAGATGTACCTCGTGGTTAAAAAAGGACATCCTTTGTTTCAATCGCAGGCAGTCTAGTATCTCAATAAATAAGGATGTTTATTGCTAATTTAGTTTTATCTATTCACTAAATGATTCCATATAACTTCCACTTGCACAGTAAATTTTCTGATGGTGCCTGTATGCCTGAAGATTATGTTATTGTAGCTATTAATCAAAAATTCACCGGCTTAGGGTTTTCTGAGCATTCGGTTCTTCCTTTTACCAATTCGTTTGCTCTCAAAGCTGAAACTGAAAGTGAGTATTGTAATGAAATAAAAAGGCTCAAGGAGAAGTATAAGGATCAAATAGAATTGTACACTGCACTTGAAGCTGATTATATACCCGGAATGTCCGAGAAAATGGCTTCATTAAAAGAGAGGCTTTCGCTTGATTATCTGATTGGTAGTGTACACCTTGTAAGGGAAACTGCAACATCAGAGGATCTATGGTTTATTGATGGACCATTGGCCCAAACTTATGATGATGGTATTAATGGAATTTTTGGAGGGAACGCAAGAAAGGCTGTTACTCATTACTGGCATCAGATAAATCAGATGCTCACTACTGAGCAATTTGATGTTATAGGTCACTTGGATAAGATTAAAATGCATAATAAGGGAAGGTGGTTTAGTGAGGAGGATAGCTGGTATGTGTCCTTAGTTAATGAGACAATTGATCTGATTGCCGGAAAGGGGATTCTTGTTGAAATCAATACCAGAGGATTATATAAAAAGAGGAGTACTACCCTTTTCCCGGGAGATTATATTATTAAGCGTTTACACTCTAAAGGAATTGGTATAGTGATAAGTAGTGATGCACATCACCCTTCAGAGATAAGTCTTTGTTTTGATAAAGCAGTCGAAAGCTTGAGAAATGCAGGCTATCGTTCGTCCTATATATTCAGGAAAAATAAATGGGTAGAGTTTGAATTTTAACCTCTGCCATTTACTTTACCACCATCGTAAGCCCATTTTAAATAAAGTGCTCCCCAGGTGAATCCGGCACCGAAGGCTGCAAGAATAAGGTTATCACCCTTTTTAAGTTGATTTTCCCATTCCCACAAGCAAAGAGGTAATGTTGCTGAAGTTGTATTGCCATAACGATGAATATTAATCATCACTTTTTCCTTACTTAGACCCATCCTGTTTGCTGTGGCTTCAATTATGCGTAAATTAGCCTGATGAGGTACAAGCCAACTCAGTGATTCTGCAGTTAGATGGTGTTTCTCCATCATTTCAGCAGAGATATCGGCCATTTTACTTACTGCCCACTTAAAGACTGGCTGTCCTTCCTGGTATATATAATGCTCTCTGGCATCGATAGTTTCATGAGTAGGAGGTTTAAGTGATCCGCCTGCTTTTTGGTGAAGGTGAATTCTTCCAACTCCATCACTTTGGAGCATTGAATCAATAATTCCCACTTCTTCAGTTGTGGGTTCGAGCATAACTGCAGCTGCACCATCACCAAAAATTGGACATGTAGCTCTGTCGTTGTAATCAACAATTGACGACATCTTATCAGCACCTACAACAATGACCTTCTTATGTGATCCTGATTCTACAAACTTAGATGCTGTTGTTAAAGCATAAAGGAAACTTGAACACCCGGCATTGATGTCATAACCGAAAGCATTTTTAATATTGACTTTATCCGCAATTATATTTGCTGTGGCAGGAAATAGCATATCCGGAGTAACAACAGCACAGATAAGCATGTCAATTTCTTCAGGCTTGGTATTTGTTTTCAGCAGTAACTGCTTAACAGCCTCAGCCCCCATGTCCGATGTAGCTTTACCGGCTTCTTTAAGAATATGGCGTTCTTTGATACCAATTCTGGTCATTATCCATTCATCAGAGGTATCTACTAATCGACTTAATTCGTCATTGGTAAGGATATATTCAGGAACATATCCACCTACACCGGTAATAGCAGCTCTAAGTTTAGTCATTTCTTAATTAATTCTAAGAAAGTTGTTATATATATTCTTCGGGTACCTTGGCTAATGCTTTCCTGATTTTTTGCGATAATTTTGCAGTATGTACATCGCGGGCTAACAATAACATGTTTTTTATTGCGATATCATTTGATATTCCATGCCCTACAATTACAGTTGAGTTTATACCAAGAATTGGAGTACCTCCATAATTTTCATAATTAAACCTGTCGAAATACTCATCAGTAAGACCATGTTTCATCATCAACCTGTACATCCCTTCAATATTCTTTAATAGGATGTTACCGGTAAATCCATCACATACAATTACATCAGCCCTATTCCTCAGAATATCTCTACCCTCAATATTGCCTATAAAGTTATAGTCTTTTGAGTTCTTCATCAGGTGATAAGCGGCTTGAGAAGCTATATTTCCTTTTTCTTCTTCGTGACCTATATTGAGAAGAGCGACTCTTGGAGAATCAATTTTATAGACATGTTCTGCCATGAAAGCACCAAGCAATCCAAACTGGTACATCACGTCAGGTTTAGCGTCTGGGTTTGTTCCTACATCGAGTAACAAGCTTAAACCTCCGCCTTCCTGGGGTAACATGGCAGAAGTGCAGGGTCTTATTACACCCTGGATATTATTTACACTATAGATAGAACCAACTAGCATAGCACCACTACTGCCGGCACTGGTAAATGCATCAATCTCGTGGTGCTTAAGAAGCTCAAAACCTACACTTATGCTCGATTGAGGCTTTTTGAGAATGGCTTTAGTAGGGTGCTCACCCATTTCTATCACATCATGAGCGTGTTGTATTGCAAAATTATCAGGACTAATATTATGCTTATCCAGTTCTGCTAATATAACTTCCCTATCCCCTATCAGGACAATCTGGTCACTTGGGGCCAGTTTATCATGTGCAAGTATGGCACCTGAAATAGTAGAAACAGGGGCGAAATCGCCACCCATAACATCAAGCCCGATTCTCATCTGACTATATTTGAGTTAAGAAACCTCAAGAATAATTAAGCTGTGGTGGCTTTTTCTATTGCCAGTTTACCTTTATAATAGCCGCATTCAGGGCAAACTCTGTGATATAGAACCGATGCTCCGCAGTTTGAACAAATCGAAATTGTTGGTGCTACAGCCTTGTAATGTGTCCTTCTTTTTGCTGTCCTGGTTTTAGAAAACCTATGTTTTGGATTTGGCATTTCTACTTACTTTTACTTATTTATATTACTCTAAATTTAGATCTTTTAATTTATCCCACCTTGGGTCAATTTCCTTTAACTGACTATTTGCTTCAATTCGCCTGATGACATCCGGGTCACAATCAGTTTCTCCATTTTCATTTTCCGGATGTACTACTCTTATGGGCACCATTAAGCTAATATAGTCATAAATAAAGGGTGCCAGATTAATCTGTGTTTCTGATTCGGGAATAATAATCACGTTATCATCTTCCTCGCGATATTCATCACCGAACTTAACGTACAGAATCTCCTCTCCTTCAATTGGAAGGTCAAACTGGTCTAAGCACCTGCTACAGGTAACATTCACCACACCCTTTATTGAAAAAGTGAGCACCAGCATTCGCTCAGACTTTTCCAGTTTAACATCAACCTTTACTTTAGCCTGTTCTATCTCTGAATACTCATAACTTGCAAAGAACTTATCTTCTATGAAGAAATCAAAATGATGTTCTCCGTTACTTAACCCAATAAATGGAATTACAAATTCTTTCAAGTAATCCACAGCCTTATGGTTTAGTTTTAGGGGTGCAAAAGTAGCTAATAATATTCAACTAACAAAATATTAAATAGTTCGGGAGGGTTAAAATTCCTAAATTCAGCTATTTAACACACCTGATCACTTTAATATTCCGTTAATTTTCCCTTCCTGATTTCTGGTCCCGTATAGAAATTGAGTACTATTTAAATGCTTTCTCAGGTAAACCGTCACCTGAAAGTTTTAACCTTTCCATATAATCAGGTACCTGCTTTCCCGTTAACTTATCTACATACAACTTAGCCAGATACTGTCCTAGCATAAATCCATGTCCACGTAAGCCAACCAATAATCCGTTTTCTGTATCTACTATCATTCGTGGCTCAATATAATATCCGGCCCAAACTGCCTGGAACCCGACTGATGAAAGATTCGGGAACCAGTCAACAAATACTTCTGATACTATTTCAAGGAATTGCTTAGAGTTTATCTTTAAGTTCTTATCGGTTTCCATAGGATCAACTGCCGGTGAGGCGCAACCTATAATCTGTCCTGTCTCAGCTAACTGTTGTCCGTATACTGCAACAAATCCTTTGTACTTTCTACGATCTATTATCATATCAAGTGGATTGCCATTATGACCCATCATTGGAAGACGACGGGTAATAAATGCCTGGTGTTTAACAGGATATAGTCCGGTTTCTAATCCCAGCTTAGATGCAAACTTACCTGAATCATTGCCTAATGCATTGACAAAGATCTCTGTCTCGTATTCAATATACTGTTTATCATGATCCTGCACCAGGACAAAGTACTTCTTCCCCTCTTTCCTGACATCAATTGCCCGGCAGTCCTCTTTAATAGTTCCACCATTGTCAATTCCAATTCGCCTGATAAGATCAAGAGCCAAACCAGGTGTAGCCTGCCAGCAGTCGTTGGTTATCAAGGCACCAAGGTATGTATTAAGACCAGGGTTAAAATAAGATGAAATATGCTTGGTAAACTCTTTAGGTTCAATCATGTAAGCATCCGACCAAGCTCTTGATTTATCGAGAGCATTCAGAACTTGTTCGTCGTGAGCAAAGCTAACATAGCGAATCGGCCTGTAATTGATATTCGATTTCTGTTGTAATTCCATGAATATCTCACGATTCGATTTTGCTATTTCAGCTATCTCAGGAACACTGAATGCTGGACGTCCTCCTGCAATATTTCTCCATGATGACCCTCTGTCGGCATTAACTAATACGGGTTTCAAACCTGCTTCAGAAAGATATCTGAATAATGCCGATCCTGCAATTCCGCCTCCACATACAAGTGACTGGACTTCAATTCTCTTAGGTTCATAAGCTTTTGAGTTGATGTATATCTTCTCATGCTTTTGATGAGGATATAACTCACCCATAGTTAATTGATTTGACAAAGGACCACGTGGTGTAGCTTCACCAACTATAGTAATACCATAACCTGTGAGTGTTTGCTTGAGTCGCCTGATACATCTCTTTCCGCGGCAGGCCCCCATACCAAGTCGGGTAGTGTGTTTTACTTCATCAACAGAGATAAATTTCCTGTCGCCTATGGTTTCTAATATTTCGTCGAGAGTAACATCATCACAGTGACAAACATACATCTTTTCCTGAGGGGTGTAATCTTTCTTCGAGATACGCAAAGGTTCGGGGTATCTGCTTTTTAGAATGAATCCCCTGACATTGGTTAGTGCTTCATCATGGATATCCAGTGATTTTACCCTGGCAACATTTGTTTTATTGGGCTTTTTCAGAATTTTCTCGATGATTCCATTACCAAGGATCTTTCCATTATTATCTACAAGATATACTTCACTTTGCTCCTCAGCTTGGTATTCGATAGGGAGGAAAAGCCAATCCTTCTTCAACTGATAACCAAATATCGCCAATCCCGGGCATTGATAAACACAATCCATACAGCCGATACATTTATTAAAATCTATATGAGGTACTGTGCTGGTTGAAGTTTTCGTTATTGCTCCATGCGTACATGAGAATTCGCAAGGATTACATGCAAAACCATATAAGCAATCTATCTGAACGAAAGGCTTAGCCATCATTCTTTCTGAATTAGGTAAGAAAGGTTTCTCAATTACTCTTTCAGGATGCTGTTGTGAGTCAATATATTCTTTGGAGACCTTAAGAAAATCGTCGTAGTTGAACCTTTTTCCCATTTCCTGAAGTATCTCATAAGCAGCCTGTCGGCCTCTGAGTACAGCACTTGTACCTTCTCCTATTCTGATTGCATCGCCGGCTCCCAAACAATGTCTGCCAAATATCTCATTACCCTTTATCAGTAGCTGGTCGTCAGGTACCAAACCTGTACAGATATTGATTGCATCAATTCCTTCAATCAATACTTCAGTACCGGGTATAGGCTTAAAATTCTCGCATTTAGCTATAACTGCTCCAATAATACCATCATGAGTTTTATTTGGAATAGCTTTTAACAGAATATGCGATAACATTATAGGTATTCCTAATCGTCTGACCCTGTTAGCCTGCACTGGGAAGCCTCCCTCGCATGGCTGAGCTTCAATAATGGCCTTTACTGTTGCTCCGGCCTGCATAAGTTGATAAGAAGTGAGATAGCCAATATTACCTGCCCCAACAGTTAGTATATTTTTACCAAGTAAGGTAAATTCGGTATTCATCATTTTCTGAACCACAGCTGCTGTATATACCCCGGGCAGGTCATCATTCTCGAATGCCGGCATAAATGGAACCGCACCTGTTGCAACTACCATAAACTGCGATTCAACATAGAAGATCTCGTTTGTCTTAATGTTCTTGACAGCAATCCTCTTACCTTCCAGAACATCCCATACAGTGCTATTTAGAAAAATACTCGAATGATCATCTCCTGCAAGAGTCTTAGCGATATCAAATCCTCTCATTCCGCCAAACTTCTTTTCCTTTTCGAAGAAGAAGAATTGGTGTGTCTGCATAAGGAACTGACCACCTATGTGTTCATTGTTATCAATTACAATGTTGTCAATTCCCTGTTTATTCAACTCTTCACGACAAGCCAATCCAGCCGGGCCGGCACCAATAATTGCCACCTCAGTGCGATATACTTTTACCGAATCAGATTTATCAAAGGAGACTGCTGTTGGAGAAAAATCATGTGGTATCTCTTCTACATTTTTAACTCCATCAACTTTAGTGATACAGATACGTTTTATCTGACCATCTACAAGCATTTCGCAGGCCCCGCATTTCCCTATTCCACATTCAAGTGAGCGTTCCCTGTTTTGAAGACTGTGGCTATGGATTGGGTACCCTGCCTGATGTAAAGCTGCAGCAATGGTAAATCCCTTTTCGCCTTTAACAGGATTGCCATTGTATGTGAATGTTACCTCTTCAGAAGCAACAATATCGAGGATTGGATGTGAACTGATCTTGTACATTTTAAAGCTATTTTATACAGTACATTAATGTTATCGCAGTTGTGTTAGAAGTGGCAAATTTATAATTATTTGTTCGGTTGAATCGCCAAAAAATAAAAATGTTTAGTACTGATTCACAACCCAATGAATATATCAAGTAAAAGTTTGCTAAATATTTGTTATTTTTGCATCTGGAAAGAAAAGAAGGGATAAACATGGAAAAAACGAGGATACTCTTCGTATCTCAGGAAATAGTTCCTTATCTAAAGGAAAGTCAAATGGGAACTATAGGTCGTTATCTTCCACAGGGTATTCAGGAAAAAGGTCGTGAGATCAGAACTTTCATGCCCCGGTTCGGACACATCAATGAACGCAGAAACCAGCTTCATGAAGTTATTCGCCTCTCGGGAATGAATCTCATTATCGACGACACTGATCATCCTCTGATTATTAAGGTTGCTTCCATCCAATCGGCCAGGATGCAAATTTATTTCATTGACAATGAAGATTACTTCCAACGAAAATTTATGTTCCGTGATAAGAACAACAAGTTCTATAAGGATAATGACGAAAGAGCTATCTTTTTCTCGCGTGGTGTCATTGAAACTGTAAAAAAACTTGGATGGTCACCCGATGTAGTCCATTGTCACGGGTGGATGACCAGTCTTGTTCCACTTTACATTAAAAGGGCTTTCAGGGATAACCCACTCTTTAGCGAAACCCGAATCGTTACTTCAATTTACGATGACGATTTTGAAGAAGTCCTCAATAAAGACACAGCAAATAAAATCAAGATCGACGGCATTACAAATAAAGAGTTGAAGCACTTCAAAAAAGCCGATTATAAGGCTCTAATGATGTCTGCAATTGATTTCTCTGAAGGAGTAATTGTTGGTAGTGCTAATGCCAATCCTGAACTCATTGAGTATGCCAAAGCAAACGGTAAACCTGTGTTACCATATCAGGGAGATAAATACCTCGATGCTTATAACAATTTTTATGATTTAATTCTTGCCTCACCTCTTGCAACAATAGAATAAGAATCTAACTTGCTTTACTTTTTAAACAACTTAACTTATAGTGAACGTGTACCGATCTCTCATAGTAAAATCAATCGTTTTCATAGCTTTCATTTCATTAATCTGGTCATGTAAAAAAGAACCTGACCTCCTGGGTCTTGATCTCATCCCTGAAAATGAATTGCTTAACCATGATGTAATTGATACAATTACAATTATTGCCCGTACCGAAAATGATACTTTATTAACAAAAAATACCGCCACCAGCTTGTTAGGTTCAATTGATGATCCTGTCTTTGGTAAAACTTCAGCTTCTATTTACACTCAATACCTGATTGCAGTAGCCAATCATAAATTTGGTACAAATCCTGTTGCAGACTCCATATTTCTTACGCTTCCATATAAAGGTATATACGGTAAGCTGGATGCTTATCAGACTGTGAAGATTTATGAAGTTACTGATACCCTCAGCCATAATGTTAATTATTTCCAATACAGCACTTTACCTGTAGGTGCTGAATTGATAGGTGAATCAACTTTTGTACCCAATACGACCGACTCGGTGTATATTGACGGTGAGAAGACTGTACCGCTAATGCGGATTCCTTTATCATTGGATTTTGCAAATCGGTTGATGCACCCGGCTGCAGATAGTATTTATACAAATAATAGGAATTTTGTAAAAACCTATAAGGGATTATTTCTGGTAACCGAAGACGCAAATGGACCAGGATCAGGATCAATAATGTACTTGAATATGACTAGCGAATTTTCGAAAATTCATCTCTATTATAGATATACTACCGAATCAAATACACAGGATACTACCAAATTCACTTATTCTTTCGGTACCACCGCTGCTCGATTTAATCATTTCGAACATTTTGATTATGTTGGAGCCGACCCGGTACTTCTTGAACAATTGGCAGGCAGTACTGTATCATCAGGTGATAAATTGTTCCTGCAATCAATGGCAGGCACAAAATTACTGCTTGAATTTCCCCACCTTGATCAATTAGCTGGTAAAAATCTTGCAATTCACGAAGCAGAACTGATCTTTGAGCCAGAAGAAGATGATTTTAACGAAGCCCCTGCAGTGCTCAGTGTTAAAGAAATGGTTCCAAGGTCAGTTGTTGATACAACAGCAGGTGAAGATGCTTCATACTTTATATACAGACCACTGCCTGATGAAGATGAAGGCCCAACTCATTATCTGGGTAATTTAAACAAGAATAAATATAAATTCAGGATTACCCGTTATGTACAAAATAGGCTAATACACCCTGAGGAACCGGTTTATCCACTTGCAGTTTATATTTCGAGTGCAAATACAACTTCAAATTCAACCGTGATCAAAGGTATTAATGCCGGCACAGGCAGAATTAAACTTGTATTATACCTGACTCCATTCAATTAGAGGTAAGAATTTTATATTTAAACTAAAAAGGTTTATTTCTTTACGTTTGTTGCGTATTTTCGCCTCCGCGTTTGTTTGATTAATAAACTATTAAGAAAATGTGTGGTATTGTAGCTTACATTGGGCCCAGAGAAGCCTATCCAATTCTGATAAAAGGATTACACCGTCTGGAATACAGAGGATATGACAGTGCCGGAGTAGCATTAGTCAATTCTGAACTCAAGTTATTTAAAACCCGAGGCAAAGTCTCTGACCTGGAGGAAGTGGTTAAAGGAAAAGATCTTTCAGGTACCATAGGTATTGCCCATACCCGCTGGGCCACTCACGGTGAACCCAATGATGTGAATGCTCACCCCCATTATTCATATTCTAAAAACCTGGCAATCATTCATAACGGTATCATTGAAAATTATGCTCCCCTCAAACAGGAACTCATTAAACGAGGGTATACTTTCGTGAGCGAAACTGATACCGAGGTGCTCATCCACCTTATTGAAGACATTGAACTCAACGAATCAGTTAAGCTTGAAGAAGCCCTCCAAATTGCACTGAATCAGGTTGTAGGTGCTTATGCCATAGTGATCATAGATAAGAATAATCCTGATAAACTAGTTGCAGCCCGCAAAGGAAGCCCGCTGGTTGTCGGCATTGGCGAAAACGAATTCTTTGTTGCTTCGGATGCTACCCCAATTGTTGAATACACTCGCGATGTTGTTTATCTCAACGATGAAGAGATTGTGGTTGTTACCAGAGATGGTGATCTAAAAATTAAAACCATTTCGAACATCGAAAAGACCCCCTACATTCAAACCCTCGAAATCAATCTAAGCGCCCTTGAGAAAGAGGGCTTTGAGCACTTTATGCTCAAAGAGATTTATGAACAACCGCGTTCAATTCGTGATAGTATGCGCGGAAGGCTAAATGCTAAAACAGGTGTTGTATCATTGGGCGGCATTAGCGAATACAAGCAAAAAATGGTTAATGCCAAGCGTATAATCATAGTAGCCTGTGGTACTTCATGGCATGCCGGCATTGTAGGTGAATATTTGATTGAAGAGTTGGCCAGAATACCTGTTGAAATAGAGTATGCGTCTGAATTCCGATACCGTAATCCGGTTATTTATGAGGACGACATCGTTATTGCCATATCCCAATCGGGTGAAACAGCTGATACACTTGCTGCTATTGAGCTTGCTAAATCAAAAGGAGCAACAATTATCGGTATATGCAATGTAGTGGGTTCATCAATTCCTCGTGCTACTCATGCAGGTTCATATACTCACGCCGGACCTGAAATTGGTGTAGCATCAACAAAAGCTTTCACTTCACAGGTTACCATCCTAACTTTGATGGCTCTCATGATTGCTGAAAGCAAAGGCACCATCTCAAAATCAAGGTTCCATCAATTACTGACTGAACTTGAAAGTATTCCCTCGAAGGTTGAACAAACATTGAAGGTTAACGATAAGGTCATTGAACTTGCTGAAATCTTCAAAGACTCACGCAATGCTCTATATTTAGGCAGGGGATACAACTATCCTGTCGCAATGGAAGGTGCACTCAAGTTGAAAGAGATATCTTATATCCATGCTGAAGGATATCCTGCCGCTGAAATGAAACACGGACCCATTGCCCTTATTGATGAAGAAATGCCTGTAGTGATAATAGCAACAAATAAAGGTACCTACAAGAAAGTCATCTCAAATATTCAGGAAGTTAAAGCCCGAAAGGGTAAGATCATAGCCATCATCACAGAAGGTGATGAAACCGTCAAGGAATTAGCTGACCATTATATTGAAGTTCCTGAAACTGAGGAAATGCTTGTTCCTCTCATCGCTACTATCCCACTGCAACTCTTAGCTTATCATATTGCTGTTATGAGGGGTTGTAATGTGGATCAACCAAGAAATCTTGCTAAAAGTGTCACGGTTGAATAAATTCGACCGAAATATAGCTCTGAACTCTCTTATTTTCTTGTCTGAATAGCTATCTGTTATGTTTAACAATGCTCATGCAATGCTTCAACAATGCACTTCCGAACCAATTCAGCGGAGTTGGTACGGAGTTGGTACGGAGTTAGAGCAGAGATAATAGCTAACCAAAAATCGTGAAGGATATTTTTTTTGTTTAAGTAGCCTATGCTGTCAAGCTAAAAAAGATTAAACAAAGCAGTAGAGTTCTTAAATAGATCTGCTCCCGCTTTTTGATGGAGAAAATTGATAAAAATTATGATTTCTCACATTACCTATTGCCCTGAAAAAGGGGAATTAACTCCTGTAACGATTTTCATTTATGACTTGAATGCCTCAAGTGCCTTACTAAAGGTTTTATCACTCTTCAGGAAGATTGGATAGAACCCTTTATCATCAAAAATATTGCGAGATATAAGGGCCTTCAAAAGATTTGAGAGCTCACTCCTTGTGAATGCAAGTCCGGCCGGATCGCGTGTCACTCCTTCTTTTTCGGCATAAGCAACAAACTCGTTTAAGATGGCATCACCGATTATAAATTGTTTGTTGAAGTCTTCAAAACTCTTAAATCGTGAAAGAGCGGGCCGATTCCGGTCAGTATATTCAAAGCTAAACTGGTGGATTAATCCGCGATTAAGTAATGAATTATAATATTTATAGTTTTCATTTTTTTCTATCGGAATAAATATATCGGGCATAATACCACCTCCACCATATACCAGCTTTCCACTTTTAGTTTTATATTTAAGCGAATCATTGAACTTAATACTATCCTGACTTTCAAACTCACCATGAACCATACGGTCCATTAATTCACTCTCATATTCGTCACCACGCCCGTTAGTATATGGTTTTTGAATGCTTCGGCCACTTGGTGTATAATACCTGGCAACTGTCAGTCTGATTGCAGAGCCATCGGGTAATGAAAGTTGTTCCTGCACCAAACCCTTTCCAAATGATCTTCGTCCAACAATAATAGCCCTGTCATTATCTTGTAATGCACCCGCCACAATCTCACTTGATGAAGCTGATCCTTCGTCAATCAAGACAACCATTTTACCCTCTTCAAACAAGCCTTTCCTTGTAGCATAAGCAACCTCTTTAGGACGGTTATAACCTTCGGTATATACTATCAGATCCTTTTCCGGAAGAAACTGGTCAGCTACCTCAATAGCCGATTGTAAGAATCCTCCGCTATTACCTCGCAGATCAAGTACAAGTTGCTTCATTCCCTTCGATTTCAAAGATAGAAGTGCATCATTAAGTTCATCTGATGTTGTAGTTGAAAACTTCGACAGTTTAATGTAACCTGTGCCTGGTTCGGGCATAAATGCTACGTCAACACTGTAAGTTGGAATTACATCTCTTGTGATGTTGAAGTTGAGCAACCTATCTGATCCTCTCCTGAAAACACTTACCTTGACTTTAGTGCCACGTTTTCCTTTGAGTAGTTTCATAACCTCACGGTTGTCAATATGAACTCCTGCAACTAATTTGTTATCGACCTTTACAATTCTGTCACCTGCTTTAATACCAACCTTTTCAGAAGGACCTCCGGCAATAGTATTAACGATATATACGCTATCTTTTTCAATTCTGAATTGCACACCGATACCATCAAAGTTGCCCATCAGCGATTCATTCACCTCATTAAAATCTTCGGCCGGAATAAACTGTGAATGCGGATCAAGATTCTTAAGAATGCCCTCAACAGCATATTGCTTTAATTTACCGGCATCTACTGAATCAACATAATCGTGCATGATATAACCAAGTACGTCATTTACCGGATCGTATCGTTTAGATTGGAGATTTTCAATGAGTGAAATATTTTTGTTTAAGCTTGAAACTCTGACTGTAGAGACTCCAAATAAAAAACCAATGACCATAACAATGGCAAAGGCAATGGGCAGATATATTGTTCTTTTTTTGTTGTTATACATGTTAATTCCCTAAACTGCTAATAATCAAAACTTAATCTTGTTTTCCCGATACAAAATTACGCAATTATCATTCCATATAGACAGGATCAGTTCTAAGCATTAACAATATGAGATATAATTATGTTACAGATTTAATAAAAGTTAGCTAAAATCAGGTGAGTTTTGTTTTGCAATGACTAGTTCCTTAGTCAGATAGGTTGATGATTTTTCATTTTAATTATACAGGAGGATAAGTGCAATCGAGTAGGAGGAAAATAAAATAGTTTTCCTCCTATTTTATTTTCCGACCTCTCACACCACCGTACGTACGGTTCACGTATACGGCGGTTCCTTAATAAACAAATCTAACCTTTAAGTAACAGT
>JAEZNO010000007.1 GCA_023441805.1 Bacteroidota bacterium | reverse complement strand
TTATTTCTTTTAAATTCTTCACTGAATGAGCGGTTATGCCGCTCCCTTTGTTCATAATCAAAATAGTTTACTTTTGTCATTACGTTTACCATTTATGGTCAACGTATTTCAGGCATTGACAGGTTCTGAGTTCAAATGTTCTATTTTACATATTCTCGTCAGAGTCAAATCATTAACTTGTTCGAGTCCTTTTTACTTTGAATTTTTGCCTTTCGCCCTTTGCCTTCTCATACCCGGATGGGTCAATTCATTGTCCTGTTCGAGTCCTTTTTACTTTTATCTTTTGCCTTTTGCTTTTGCCTTCTTTATGATTTTGCTTAAGTTTGCGAACGAAGGACAGGCAATTCATTATTCGTCATTCATTTTCCAATATTCAATATTCAATATTCAATATTCAAGATTCATCATTCAACATCTATCATTCAAAATGAATTTACGCATTATAACCACATTATTCCTCCTGCCGGCAATGGCATTTGCGCAGAGCAGTACAGGCGACAGTTTGTGGTATCCTTTTAATTTCTTTATCGGCAAATGGACAGGTGTTTCGGTGTCAGATGGTAATAATGGCACCTATGAACGCACTTACAGGTATATGTTCGATGGGAAATTCATCGAGGTGAAAAGCAAAGCCACATTCCCTGCTTCTGAGAAAAAGCCTGCAGGAGAGGTTCATGAAGATATCGGCTATATCAGCCGAACTGTCAAATCGAACCCCTCAGGCGCGAAGAACAGTGCAACTTTTGTACTGCGACAATTCCATAGCGAAGGGTTCATAAACCAATATGTGCCCGAAAGCATCTCGGCTGACGGCAGGAAGATGATCTTCATTACCGAAAGTATCGAGAATATCCCTTCAGGATGGAAAGCCAGGGAGACCTATGAAGTGCTCAGCGACAATGAGTTCTTTGAAACATTCGAGCTTGCTGCTCCGGGGAAGGACTTCACGGTGTATTCGAAAGTGAAGATGACCAGGGAGGTTACTACCAATGCTGCATCCGACACTGTGCCTCGCGTAACTGGCATTGGAGGTGTTTTCATAGTTTCGGACAACCCCAAAGAGACAAATGCATGGTACAGCACTAATTTGGGTTTTGAAATCGACAGGTACGGTTCAGTGTTTGAATTCAGAAATGCCAACCGGCCAGATGAAGTCAATTACCTGAGCTGGGCTATTTTCAGAAGAAACAATTCATATCTGGAACCCTCAAAGAAGGAATTCATGATCAACTACAGGGTTCAGAATCTTGAAGGAATGATCCGTGAGATGCTCAAAAATGGTATTACCGTTCTTGACACCATCGAGACTTACGACTATGGCAAATTTGTCCACGTGATGGACCTCGATGGTAACAAGATAGAACTGTGGGAGCCAATCGACAGTGAGCTTTCGAAGATACCGAGGAAGACGATGAAGTAGCTTCATGGTAGTTCCAAGTTGGTGTTGTTGTTTAACATTTCAGCGACCCGGGTAAGAGCCACGTTAAACAAGTTTCTTATAACCAACATACTACTTTCTCTTACTTTGGTCTTGGTCATCCCTATACCAACTCTTGCTTTTTGTAAGATGAGAAGATTGTTTAACAGATTGAGAAGATAGTTGGAGAAAGGTACAACAGACATACAAAAATCAGAGGCTTTAAGTCGCCCAAAGAGCTGGTTAAAATTAAAATTGGGTAGCAACAAAAGGAGACGTTTGGGGAAGGAGGACTTGATAAAGTATAAAAGAGAATTATCTTGGCAGTGTGCAAATGAAAACAGCCACTAACATTATATATTATGTAAGTGGCTGTTTTTGAGTGTGGGAGCAACAGGATTCGAACCTGTGACCCTCTGCTTGTAAGGCAGATGCTCTGAACCAGCTGAGCTATGCTCCCTTAATGAGGCTGCAAATTTACAACCTTATTTGACATCTCCAAAAGTTATTTAAAAAAAATGCAATTCTTTTTATAAAGAAATATTCACCCACGACATTAACCGCATTTAGCGGCTATTTTAATTATAGATAAGCCTCATTTGTACTTTAAGCATTACTCAAAAACTTAATTTGGTGCTATCGGATTATCATTTATCGCTCTTTAGGCGTCATATACCCTTATGAGTAATTAATCAATAGATAAAACACTATATAATGGCCATTTTTTAGCGGTGACATTAGATGATGCTAATTTTTCCAAAAAAGGGATCCCTCATAATTGAAAAGCTGCGGGATCCCGATCTTCAGCATTCATTTCTTTCCATATTTGTATAATTCCTTTTGTTTAATCTTTTTGAATTGAATAGCGGAGGTCGGTTAAACAAAAAAAAATATTCTGTGCAATTTTCAGCTCACTATTTTCTCCGTACTAAGACCGTACTAACTCCGTACCAAGTCTGCTGATTTGGATAGCAAGTGCATTGTTGAACCAGAGTAGGAGCATAGTTTGTCAAAGGTTAAACAGAACTTATGTTGGAAAAAGGTATTTATGGGGCATTGTATTGCTAAAAACAGGAATAATTGTCTGGGGGGAAATCGGTGAAAATGGATTTAGGTGCAGGGTAATCGGAATCGGAGAGTGGTCTTAGTAAATATCGCCATTATCCCATTTCCTACCTCTTTTTCCTGCTTTTTTCATTAAATTTGCAGGGTTATTCCTGTCAGAAATTGAGACTAGTCAAAGCACTTCTATTCCTTGCCTTTGTGGTTAGTTTAACTGCATGCAGCGTCTCTAAACGCGTTGAGCGAAGAAGCGGGTATCTGCTTACCAGAAATACCGTGAAAACCGACCGGCAGGGGATATCACAATCTGATCTGCTTAATTTTGCTCAGCCTAAGCCTAACAGGAAGTTCCTCGGTCTGTTCCGTACACGAATTGCCATCTGGGATGCTTTCAGCGACGGGAATTCACGATTCAACAAGTGGATGGTAAGGAATTTCGGCGAACCACCCGTTATCCTCGATACTGTCATGGCATACAACTCTCTTGCACCCATGCGGCAGTATCTTGCCAACAAAGGCTACTTCGGTTCAGATGTTACATATAAAGCCCTGATTAAGAGAAGTAAAGCAAGGGTCTACTTTACCACTTCAACACCTTTGCCTTTTAAATTCGGATCGATCACTTACGATATTAAGGATGATACTATTAAAAAGCTTGTTCTTAGTGATCACAGCAATTCTCTGATCAAAGAAGGCAATCAATACGATGCTTATAAATTATCGGATGAGCGCGACCGCATCACACAATTGCTCAAAAATTCAGGATACTATGCTTTTACAAGCGATTACGTCTTCTTCGAGGTCGATACTATAGGAACTAATAAAATTGCTCACCTCTCTGTGATAATCAGCAACAGGGAAAACAGGTCGGAAGATAAAATAGCTTCCGGAGATACTCCTGAGGAAACGTTGGCACATCGCAGATATATCATCAATAACATCTTTATTCATTCTGATTTCCCTAAAGCCACTGATACTGTCAAAGCATCTGATACTCTTGCATGGTACGGTAAGGTGCCCACTGCAAACGATAGTATACAGCCACCACTGTTTTATGAGCTTTACAGAAATAGAGTCAGGTTGCGGCCGGATGCCCTCAGCAAGGCAGTTTTTGTGAAGCCGGGCGAATTTTACAGTCAGAAAAACGTAAATCTCACTTATAACAGGATCCGAAATCTTGGCTTAAGCAATTATGTTTCAATTAATGTCAGACCACCGGTGGATACGGCAGTTGAGGTTCAGGAAGACTTTGAATTGCTTGATTTCGAAGTACGTATGGTGCGCGCTGAAGTGAATGGCTTTTCGATTGAATCAGAAGGTACTAACGCGGGTGGGTTGTTAGGAATCGGAGGTAGTTTGAACTTCAGGAACAGTAATATCTTCAGAGGTGCCGAGAACTTCAGGGTTAAAGCCTATGGAGGGTTTGAAATTGCCCCGTCAATATCAGGCGGGGAGGATCGCACACACTTTGGCATCTTCAATTCACTGGAGACAGGTCTCGAAACAGGTCTTGATTTCCCCCGATTGTTAAGTCCATTCGTTATCAATGGATTGGATCAGAATTCACGACCTAGAACATCAATCGGACTGGGTTTCAATTATGAATTGCGAAGCCAGTTTGAGCGCTACCTGGCAAAACTCTCTCTTAGCTACGAGTGGAATGCCTCGCCGGTATCTCGGCACATCTTTACTCCTGTCGATTTGAGCAGTATTAGCATTGTGCGTGATAGTGCATTTACAGCTCGACTACTAGCGATGGACGATCCACGCTATCTGAGTCAGTACTCGAACCACTTGATTCTGGCGATGAAATACTCTTATATCTTTAATAATCAAAATCTTACCGACAGGAAGAATTTCACCTATTTCAGGATAAACCTTGAACCGGCAGGCAACCTGTTTAACTTGGTTAGTAATGTTACAGCAGCACCACGGGATGAGGATGACAAATTTACGCTGTTTGGATTACGGTACGCACAGTATTTTAGAACCGACTGGGATTTCAGATATTATAAAGCTGTTACGCAACATCAGCGTGCAGTTTACCGCCTCGCTTTAGGAATCGGTATTCCTTATGGAAATTCAATTGCGCTGCCATTCGAGAAAGGATTTTTTGCAGGAGGGGCCAACGGGATGCGTGGATGGCCGGTACGATCATTGGGTCCGGGTGAGTATTCATCGGAAAATGCAAGAACATTGGAGAAAGTAGGTGATCTTTGGCTTGAAGCCAATGTAGAGTACCGCTTTCCAATATATAGTTTCCTGAATGGTGCTTTTTTTGCCGATGCCGGTAACATCTGGCTATTGGAAGAGAATATTGATTTCCCCGGTGGTAAATTTGAGTGGAAGAACGCATTGAAAACACTGGCTTTCGATGCCGGTTTCGGGATAAGGTTCGACTTTAGTCTGTTCATTTTCAGAATAGATGGAGGCCTCCCTATTTACGATCCAGGCAAGGCATCAGATGACAGATTTTTCATGCCCACGAAATTCCAACTGAATGATATCAATTGGAACTTCGGAATTGGATACCCGTTTTAAAAGGCAAAAGGTGAAAGGCAAAAATTCAAATCTAATGATGAATGATGAATTGCCAATCCAACGCACAAGATCGACCCTTCGGGATGAAAAGGCAAAAGGCAAAAATTCAATGTAAAAAGGACTCGAACAGGACAATGAATTGACTCATTCGGGTATTAACGCTGAAACGCTAAACAAAACGCCGAACGCTAAACTGACGGCTAACGCAAAACGCCAAAATGAACTGAACGAAGAACGCAGAACGCTGAACGAATGATACAGACAGATACACGACAATTGTCGGAAAAGATACTGGCAGAACTTGGATATGAGCCTACGCATGGGCAGGCTACGGTTATTAACATGCTGTCGGAGTTCATTACTTTGGAAAGCTCTAATAACCAGAGACCTGCTTTTTTATTAAAGGGTTATGCAGGTACAGGAAAGACTACTCTCATAAGTGCCCTGGTTAAAGTGCTGCCGGTTGTAGGATTGCAGTCTGTGTTGCTTGCACCTACAGGAAGGGCGGCTAAAGTACTTGCTGCTTATTCACAAAAGCAGGCCAATACCATTCATCGAAAAATCTATAGAGCGGTCACGGGTGATGACGGCCGGCTGGTTATGATGCCGGCACCTAATCCTCATAAACACACATTGTTCATAGTCGACGAAGCCTCAATGATCCAGGGCCCTAATGGTACGGTGGAAGCCGGTATTTATTCGCACAGAGACCTGCTGGATGATCTCATCGACTATGTTTATAAGAATGAAGGATGCAAGCTTCTGCTTATTGGTGATAAGGCTCAGTTGCCGCCCGTAGGCACTGACGAAAGTCCGGCACTTGAACCTGAAATCCTTCAAAATAAATACCACCTGGTTGTCGCTACCTTTGAATTAAATGAAGTTGTTCGTCAGGCCCTTTTTAGCGGAATCTTATCCAACGCTACTCTTTTGAGGATGAAGGTGGGTGACAAAACTCCTGAAACACCATTCTTCGACCTTAAGGGATTTACCGACATCCGTTCAATTGATGGAACTGAATTTGAAGATGCCCTTAATTCGTGCTACGACAGGTTTGGTTTTGATAACACCGTAATTATCACCCGGTCAAACAAAAGAGCAAATCTCTTCAATAACGAAGTGCGGCACAGGGTCCTTTTCCGCGAAACAGAGATATCGGCAGGTGATATCATGATGGTTACTAAGAACAATTATTTTTGGATACCAATCTCATCGAAGGCAGGTTTTATTGCAAACGGCGATATAATTGAAATCAGAAGAATTATCAGGAAGTGGGAAATGTACGGCTTTCATTTCGCCGACCTGATTGTACAGTTAGTTGATTATCCTGAAATGGATGTTATTGAAATCAGAATGTTGCTCGAATCAATCAATGTTGATAAACCTTCAATGCCATCGGAGGACATGTTAAGGTTGCGCGATGAGATAATGCTTGATTATACTGATATCACAAGTCGTTCAGCCAAGAATGAGAAAATCAGGAATGATGCCTACTATAATGCCCTGCAGGCGAAATTTGCCTATGCGCTAACTTGTCACAAAACGCAGGGTGGTCAATGGGATGCAGTGTTTGTTGATGTTGGATATCTGAAAGAGGAGATGATTGACCCATCATTTGTCAGATGGCTTTATACTGCAGTCACAAGAGCAACTAAGGAGCTTTACCTTGTTAATTTCAATCCGATATTTTTCAAATAGACATCTAAGAACAACGGAGGTCAACATCTGCCGGAATTCATGTAAGCGGTTTTTTAGCTATCATCAAAAACTTTTCAGATAAAGATATAAATACCCTGGTTCGTTTAGCTTTAAAATATCCACCAGAAACAAAAGCCGGGACTATTGGGTTACTTATGCCTTGGTTACTATTTTCCATAATGAAATTGGCAAAGAAACCGTTTTTAAAGGGGGAACTGCATTGTCCAAATGTTATATGGAGAATTGCCCGAAGAAGGAGCCGTTTTTGAAACTTTAAAAATGATTCGGGCAAGGTTGAGAACAATTGCTTGGAATATGCCTATTTTTGCACTTTGAAACAAAATGTTATGAATGTATCCCAAGTTCAGCTTGAGCATCTGTTTAAAGAATTTGCAAAACTGAAGGTTCTAATATTAGGCGATGTGATGGTTGATTCTTACATCTGGGGTAAGGTTGACCGCATTTCACCTGAAGCACCGGTACCGGTAGTATTGGTCAACAGACGCTCAAATATGCTTGGTGGGGCCGCAAACGTTGCACTCAACATCAAATCACTTGGTGCTGAACCCATATTGTGTTCGGTGATTGGCAATGATCTCAGAGGCAACGATTTTATTGAACTGCTTGAGAATGATGATATTTCAACAAAGGGTATCATTCAGAGCACTGGACGTATCACAACTACCAAATTCAGAATAATTGGCAATAAAACCCAACTACTACGCGTAGATGAAGAGACTGACTCTGATTTGGATGAGCTAGAGCTAAAGACACTTAAAGATAAACTCGTCGAGATACTTGCCGACCAAAAGATCGATGTGATTATTCTTCAGGACTATAACAAAGGTGTCTTAACCGCTGACGTGATTGCACATATTATTGCTTTAGGGAAAGAAAAAGGCATTCCGGTTGTTGTTGATCCGAAAAAGAAGAATTTTAGCCTGTATCGCCGGGTCGACTTGCTGAAACCTAACCTGAAAGAATTGGCTGAAGGGCTGAAGATGGAATTTAAAGCTTCGGATTTATCGAAAATAAATGAGGCTTGCATTGAATGGCAGCGTAAACAGGAAATAACATCACTCATGGTAACACTCTCAGAAAGAGGTGTATATATGCGTGAAGAGGTGAATGGTGCTACTAAGGAGTTTCATATTCCTGCACATGTGCGAAATATTGCTGATGTATCAGGGGCAGGCGATACAGTGATTAGTGTTGCATCATTATGCAGAGCCTTAAGGGTTGATACTGAGCTTACTGCAGCACTCGCAAATATTGCCGGAGGGCTGGTCTGTGAACATGTTGGCGTTGTTCCTGTTAGTGGTAAAATGTTATTGATGGAAGCAAAGTCACTCTTATCCTCTGATAAGAATGCAAAACGCAATTCGGTAAAATAAGAGCATCAGGGTTTCAAAATAAAATTGAAAATAAAGCGTTAAATTGTCCACGTAAAACATGATTCAAGTGCGATCAACAATAAAGACCATACTCGTATTTTTTGTTCTTATCCTTTCAATCAATCAGATAAATGCTCAGCATAGGAAAGTAAGGAACCTTCCCGGATATGATGATGCACCCTACCACTTTGGTTTTATTCTCGGAATGAACGAGATGCTTTTTACATTAAAGACTTACCCTGATTTTCAGCACATATCATACAGTGCACTTGAGACCCCTGACTTCAATTCTGATTCTGCAAGGATATTGAGCATACAACACACACCGTCGTTCGGATTTACTATAGGCATCGTTTCTAACCTTCGTATATCAGATAATTTTGATCTCCGTTTTGTGCCATCACTTTCATTTGGAGAGCGTGATATTAATTATATAATCAATACCAGTTTTGCCGGTGACACTAATGTTCTTAACATCGATAAAAAACTGCAATCCACCTATGTTGAATTTCCTTTTAACCTAAAATTTAAAGGCAGTCGCTACAATAATATGCGCCCATATTGGGTTGCCGGTGTAAGATATTCTCTCGACCTTGCCAGTGACTCAAAAAAGAAGGAAGGCAACAATAACATAAACGTGGCCATTGAACGAAATGACCTTTATGCCGAAGTAGGTGGCGGGCTTGATTTCTATACTACATTCTTTAAATTCGGAATAGAGATCAAGATGGCGTATGGTTTCAACGACCTTCTTCGCCGTGAGGGCAATATTTACACTTCAGGTATTGAACGACTCAACTCGAAGATGTTCTTGTTGTCGTTTACTTTTGAATAAGAGAATAGTTCAATGTTGAGGTTGTTCAACTTTGTTCAAAATTGTTGTTCAAAGTAGTTCAATCTTGTTCAATGTAGATGATTTAATTATTCAAAGATTGTTAAAGATTTCCAGAGGTATAATTGATTAGTAGAGTGTTTATTAGAGAATATTACAGGTGTGGGGGGGATAGACGTAATTTTGGCTTGAAGTAATGCGTAAACAGGTAGAAATAAAACTTAATCCTTCCGAAGCTTTTGATCCTGCACGGTGGAAATATGTTGTATCACAAGTCTTGAGTATTCCAATCGGGCGGATTTTTCACTTAAAACCACTTAAACGGTCAGTTGATGCAAGAGGTAAGGTTGTTTATCGCCTGAAGCTTGAAGTATTCATTGGAGAGCACCTTCCGGAAGCAGAAAAGATTAAGCCACCTGTGTATCGCTCTGTTGCAGGTAAAAGGCCGGTTATCATAGTTGGAGCAGGCCCTGCAGGTTTGTTTGCTGCACTTACACTCATTTCGCGAGGGTTGAAACCCATTATTCTTGAGAGAGGTAAAGATGTTAAGGCCCGTAAGTACGACATTTCAAATCTTAACAGGGGGATTTCGCTAAATGCCGATTCAAACTACTGTTTTGGGGAAGGAGGTGCAGGTACTTTTTCGGATGGCAAACTATATACCCGTTCAACGAAAAGAGGCAACGTGCAGGAAATTCTTGAAACTTTCGTGGTACACGGTGCAACTCCTGACATACTCTTTGATGCTCATCCTCATATAGGTACTGACAAACTTCCAAATATCATTGCTGCCATGCGCAGAACTATCATTGAGGCAGGTGGTGAAATACTCTTCAATAAAAGGGTTACGCAGCTGATCCTCAAGGATAGCAAGATTCGGGGAGTTAATGATGAAGCAGGTAATGAATATATTTCATCCTCAGTGATCTTGGCCACAGGCCACTCGGCAAGAGATGTATACTCAATGCTCCGTTCGCAAGGAGTTCTGATGCAACCTAAGCCATTTGCACTTGGTGTTAGAATCGAGCATCCTCAACAGCTAATTGATTCAATACAATATCACCATCCTGATCGGGGACCATATCTTCCGGCTGCTTCGTATAATCTTGTAACTCAGGTTGCCGGAAGGGGAGTATTCAGCTTCTGTATGTGTCCGGGAGGTACAATAGTGCCTGCAATAACCGGAAATGGCGAAACGGTTGTAAACGGAATGTCGAATTCACGAAGGAATTCTCCATTCGCTAATTCGGGAATAGCCGTTGCGGTTGAGCCTGAAGACTGGCAGGCATACAACAGTCATGGAGAATTTGCTGCACTGGCTTTTCAGGGTGCTGTTGAGCAGAAAGCATGGGAAGCATCAGGTAAAAGCTTCAAAGTACCCGCACAGCGACTGGTTGATTTTGTTGAAAACCGGCATTCGGTGTCACTTCCTGAGTGCTCCTACAACCCGGGTCTTATCAGTTGTGATATGAATGAAATCCTGCCTGAGTTTATTGCATCACGTCTTCAGAAAGCCTTTGTTGATTTTGATCGTAAAATGAAGGGGTATCTCACTAATGAGGCAGTCATAACAGCAGTAGAATCAAGAACATCCTCACCAATCAGAATTCCACGTGATGAAATCACTTTTATGCATCCTCAGATTCAGGGATTATACCCATGTGGCGAAGGAGCAGGTTATGCAGGAGGAATTGTTTCGAGTGCAATTGATGGGGTTGTAGTCGCAAATGCCATCAAATAAGTTTCAGAAAGAACCTTTTAAGTTTTCATCAGGAATTATTTAAGTTTTCAGCAAGACCTTTGAAAGTTTTCAGCAAGCACCTTTTACAAATCAGTTCACAGGTTTTCGATTTTAGCTTCAAAGATTATTAAGGCAAAGTAGTGTAATAATTTTTCTAAATTTGTCGGACATTCTCAAATAACCAATCATGGAAAACCACGTCTTTGAAGCTTTACGCTCGAAATATATATTGAAGTCTGATGTTTATACCAGGACCCGCACTTCATTTGAATTATTCAGGAAGATATTACGCGAGCAGGTTCAGAAATACAATAAAACCTTCCACGGTCAGAGGAAAGTAGAATTTGTGCTTAATGAAAGTGAAGACTACAGAATGGAGCTTACTTTTGGAAGTGACGTTCTGATTTTTATGCTGCACACTAATATCTTTCAGTTTCCCAGGCTGCATGAAGTAATGAAAACTCAATATATCAATGATGATCCTGAAAGAAGCTATTGTGGAGTGATAAATATATACAACTTCCTGGCCGATTCATTCCGCTACAACCGGTTGAATGACCTTGGTTACATGATTGGCAGGGTATTCGTAAATAAAGATCAGCACTTTTTCATTGAAGGTAAGCGCGAGGTCGGGCAATTGTACAACAATTTTGCTACTTCGGTGCTTGATGAAGATGCCATTAGAAGTATAATCCGTTCAGCAATTTTATATACAGTCAATTTCGATCTTTTAACACCCCCGTTCGATGAAGTGAAAGTGGTACGGGTTGATGATATGCAAGCCACTTCAGTTGTAAGATTAGTTACAGGTAAACGTTTGGGCTTCAGGTTCCAAGGAGACCACGTTGAGGTAAAGGAAGGTTAAAGGTAATTGTCTTTTGTAGAATGGAATTTGCAACTATTTTGAACTATCCTGAATCTATTCTCCCCGTAGCTTTCCCCGACTTTTTTAAGAAAATTGCAAAAAAAAGTAATTCAACATTTGGATGATTCAAAAATAGTTGTACATTTGCAGTCCCTAAACAAAAATGACTAACGGTCCGTTCGTCTAACGGTTAGGACGCCAGGTTTTCATCCTGGTAATAGGGGTTCGATTCCCCTACGGACTACAAAATAAAGATTAGAAAAATGGCAAACCATAAGTCCTCATTAAAGAGAATCAGATCAAGCGAAACCAGACTTCTTCGGAACAGGTATTATAGCAAAACCATGCGTAATGCAGTTCGTAAATTCCGCACACTGGAAAATAAAACCGAAGCATCTGAAAAACTGCCTAAGTTGGTTTCTATGATCGATAAACTTGCTAAAAAGTCTATCATTCATAAAAATAAAGCCGGTAATCTGAAATCAAAACTTACAAAGTACGTTAACCGCCTGGCATAGAACTTGATTAAATTTATATATACGATTGAAAAGCCCTGTCCCTTCAGGGCTTTTTTTATTGTGTTTCTTTCCTTTTAATAATAAGCTTTTTAATACCTTTGGTCACTGAAATCCATACATATGAATACCCCCTTGAAGGCAATGGAAAAAGGTATTAAGGGTTGGGCCGATGAAGATCGTCCACGTGAGAAACTAATGACAAAAGGAAAAGCTGCGCTAAGTGATGTTGAATTGCTTGCCATACTTCTCAGATCAGGAACTCCCTCAAGAACAGCTGTCGACGTTGCCAGACTGCTTCTGAATGAAGCTGGTAACAACCTTGTGAATCTCTCAAAGATGACAATTGCCGATCTCATGAAAATACCCGGTGTCGGTGAAGCTAAAGCCCTTACAATTATCGCTGCTCTTGAACTCGGTATGCGACGCCGTGCCCAATCGATGCCTGCCGAGAAGGACATTAAGAGCAGTGCTGATGCTTTCGAAATCATCTATCCGCAGGTTGCCGATTGCCCCTATGAACAGTTCTGGGTTCTGTTCCTGAACAAAGCTAATCGCAAACTATCATTACGTTGCATAAGTGAGGGAGGCCTTGATAGCACTGTTGTTGATCCCAAAAGGGTGTATAAAATTGCTCTTGAGGAAAATGCAGCCGGAATAATTCTATGTCACAATCACCCGTCAGGTTCACTTCGCCCAAGCGATAATGATATTAAACTTACTGAAAAGATTAAACGATCGGGCGAGTTTCTTGATATCAAAGTGCTGGATCATTTGATAGTTGGCGATGAAAATTATTATAGCTTTGCTGATGAAGGAAAGCTCTGAAATAGAGTTTAAGTGAAGATTAATGATAAAGATTCTAACCGTTATAGGCGCCAGGCCTCAGATAATTAAAGCAGCAGCAATCAGCCGGTCGGTGAGGCATAAGTTTGCCGGTCTGATAAAGGAATATATAGTTCATACAGGTCAGCACTACGATGACAACATGTCGCAGGTGTTCTTTGATGAGTTAGAAATACCTCTTCCCGATTTTAATCTTAATGTAGGCAGTGCTTCTCATGGAAAGCAAACAGCATTAATGACAGAGGGAAGCGAGAGATTGCTGTTGCAGATACAACCTGATTACATGCTGGTTTATGGTGATACTAATTCGACACTTGCAGCAGGTGTTGCAGCTGCTAAAATCCATATCCCGGTGGTGCATGTTGAAGCAGGACTTCGCTCGTTCAATAAAAGCATGCCCGAAGAAATCAACCGTATCGTTTGTGATCATGTGTCAACCTTGCTCTTCACTCCTACCACTACCGGATTGAAAAACTTATACAGGGAAGGTTTTAGTGAACACACAGCCGGCCGTATAAATATTGATAACCCTGCTATTTATCACTGTGGCGACGTAATGTATGACAATACTCTCCATTTTGCCGACATAGCTGAAGGAAAATCAAAGATTATTGAAGAACTTGATTTGTCGGGTAAAGATTATTTATTGGCTACAATCCACAGGGCAGAGAATACTGATGATTCATCCAGATTAACAGAAATCTTCAAAGCACTTGATCAAGTAACCCGAAAGCATAATATTATTGTCGTTCTGCCGCTTCACCCAAGAACAGCAGGACTTTTGAGAAGGAATCTTCCGGAAGACATCCATGCTTCAATAATGTCAAATCCTCTCTTGAAGATTACGCAGCCCGTGTCATTTCTCGACATGACCAGACTTGAGAAGCATTGTAAGATGGTAATCACCGACTCAGGTGGTGTACAGAAAGAAGCTTACTTTTTCAGGAAACCCTGCGTTATTACCCGTACTGAAACTGAATGGGTTGAAATTGTTGATACCGGGGCAGGTATCATTTCTGATGCAAATGGTGATAGAATTGAAAAGGCAATCAGTTATTACCTTTCAGAACCTGCAATAGACTACAAACCGGTTTTCGGTGATGGTAAAGCAGCTGATTTTATCTGTGAGAAGATTCTTGAGCATTCGAAGCAGCGATAAGCTTAGACGCATACAGAATACATATCCCAAGGAGTCATACCTTTTCAGAGAGGAAAGTATCGATACTGTCAATTAGCCTTTTTACTGTCAACATCAACTGTACTTTTTCATCTTGTCTTAACCTTTTTACATTCTAATTACTTATATTTGTCACACAATTAGTGACAAAAATGTGATTTATCTCACAAAATTGTCACATAAAGTGTGAAAAATGGAAATTTCAAGAGAAATTCTACAAGATTTAGTCAGATGGAGAGAGAGTGCAGGACGAAAGCCACTCATTCTTCAGGGGGCAAGACAAGTTGGTAAGACCTGGATCTTGAAGCACTTTGGTGCCAGGTATTTTGAGAATACTGCCTACTTCAACTTCGATTTGCAGACTGAATTAAAGGACTTTTTTCAAAAGACTAAGGAACCCGAAAGAATCATCGAGTTTCTTTCGATAGTCAATGGAAGCCCTATATTGCCACAAAAGACCCTGGTTATCTTTGATGAGATACAGGAATGTAATGATGCTCTGAATTCACTAAAGTACTTTCGTGAAACGCATTCCGAATATGTTATTGCAGGTGCCGGTTCTTTGTTGGGTGTTGCTTTAACTCGCGGTGCGTCATTTCCTGTTGGTAATGTTGATTTCCTTAAAATGTATCCATTGACCTTCAAGGAATTTCTCGCACATGCAGACCAATCTATGCATGAGTACCTTAGTAAGATTCAAAGTTTTGAACCAATTCCGGAGATTTTCTTCAGTAAGTTAATCGACAAACTTAAGCAGTATTTTATTTCAGGAGGAATGCCTGAAGCGGTTTCAGCATTACTGGAAGATCGGAATACTGAAAAATGCCAGAATGTATTGCAAAGTATCATTAATGCGTACACACTCGATTTTTCAAAGCACATTGATAACAAAGATGTTGTTCGGGTAAATTACATCTGGTCATCATTGCCATCACAGTTGGCAAGGGAAAACAAGAAATTCCTTTATCGTGCAGTCAGGCCGGGATCCCGTGCCAGAGAGTATGAAGATGCACTCACATGGTTGGTAAATGCAGGATTGGTTTATAAGATTCACAAGATTTCAAAACCTGGGTTGCCATTGAAAGCATATGAGGAGCTCACTTCATTTAAGATATATTTGTCGGATACTGCCATACTCAGGAAACTTTCGATGCTTGATCCGGTTGCAATTACTGAAGGCAACCGGTTATTTACTGAGTTCAAAGGAGCTTTGACTGAGAATTTCGTACTAAATTCATTACTTACTCAATTTGAAGCAATACCATTCTATTGGAAATCAAGTAATGAAGCTGAAGTTGATTTCATAGTACAATTTAAAAATTCAATTATACCAATTGAAGTAAAATCGGATGAGAATGTGCGTAGTAAATCGTTGGCAGTATACAGGGATAAGTATAAGCCTGCGATTAGTGTGAGGGTTTCGCTTAAAAATTTAAAACTTGAGGAGGGAGGTTTTGTTAATATACCTTTGTTTATGACTGATTACCTGAGAAACTTAATCCGGGCATTATAGCAGATGACCATCAGATTAGTAAGCAGAGAAGAGTCAAGTGATTAATAATAAAGATTTTCGGTTGAAATGCGAAACTTTCAAAAATATTCTTACTTTTGCAGTCCATTTCAAAAACCTATTTGAATAGCAATTAAACTTAAGAGACAATGTTGAAAAACTATGAGACCGTTTTCATTATGACTCCCGTTTTGTCTGATGATCAGATGAAGGAAACGGTTAGTAAATTTCAGAAATTACTGAAAGATAAGGGGGCTGAAATCATTCACGAAGATCAATGGGGTCTGCGTAAGCTGGCCTATCCCATCCAAAAGAAGACTTCGGGTTTTTACCATCTGATTGAATTTAAAGCAGAGGGCAGCCTGATCAACGATTTGGAAGTGGCATTCAAACGCGATGAGCGTATTATTCGTTTCCTCACTGTGGCTTTGGACAAACACGCTGTTATCTATAATGAGAAAAAGCGTACCAATAAAGCAAATGCAGCAGCAACTGCACCTGCCACCGCTGAAGCTACTACTACCGAAACTGATGCTATTAACTCTTAATCTTAAGCGAACATGGCAAATCAAGCAAATTCAGAAATAAAATACTTAACTCCCATTGCGGTTGATGTTAAGAAGAAAAAATACTGCCGTTTCAAAAAGAGCGGTATAAAGTATATTGATTATAAGGATGCTGACTTTCTTATGAAATTCGTTAATGAGCAGGGTAAGATTCTTCCCCGTCGCATTACTGGTACTTCAACCAAATTTCAACGTAAAGTTGCCCAGGCGGTTAAAAGGGCCCGTCATCTTGCCCTGATGCCTTACGTGGCTGATCTTTTAAAATAAGGAGGGTAGAAAATGGAAGTTATTCTTAAAAAAGATATCCCAAATCTGGGCTTCGCAACCGATATCATTAAAGTTCGTGATGGTTATGCTCGCAATTATCTGATCCCTCAGGGATTGGCTATCATGGCTACCGAATCGAATAAGAAGATGAATGCCGAAACTTTAAAACAGAAAGCATTTAAGGAAGAAAAAATCCGTAAAGAAGCCGAAGCAATGGCTAAACTTCTTGAAAATATCAAGGTTAGAATTGGCGCTAAAGTTGCTTCTACCGGAAAGATTTTCGGTGCCGTTAATACTCTCCAAATTGCTGACGCTCTTAAAGAACAGTTCAACTATGATGTTGATCGTAAGAAAATCCACATCGAAGGTGATAAGATTAAGGAAGTTGGCGAATATAAAGCTAAAGTTATGCTACACAAAGGAGTTACTGTTAATGTGAACTTCGAAGTAGTTGCTGAATAATATACGCATTTTCGATTATGGTTGAAAAAAGAACCCTCCGGGGTTCTTTTTTTTGGTCTGTGCTTCCGGATTCCTTATTTTTACAATCCATGAAGATTCGGTATGACTGTTGCCGGATACTCAATTTTCACTTACACTTAACAGGAGCCCTCACCGCCCTACATGTAAATTTTATGATCACAAAGGCACAAATAAAACTTATCCAATCATTGAAAAATGCTCGCGACAGGAGCCGTGAAGGGTTATTTGTAGTTGAAGGTGTAAAGATGGTTGAGGAATTAGTCAACTCCAAATTCGAGATAGTGAATATTTATGCAACCACCGACTGGACAGTTCCTCAGAGTAAAAGAAAACTGCATATTGATGCAATTGAAGAGTGGGAATTGGAGAGAATCAGCAGTTTAACCACTCCAAATAAGGTGCTCGCAGTAGCAAAAATCCCTGCTCAGGAGACTATGGAGGAGATAAAAGATGAGCTAATTCTCTTGCTTGAACAGATTAACGATCCCGGGAATATGGGAACTATTATCAGGACAGCTGAGTGGTTTGGTATCAACAGAGTAGTTGCATCTGAAGATTCGGTGGATGTCTGGAATCCTAAAGTAGTTCAGGCAAGTATGGGCTCAGTGTTTCGGATGAAACTTAATTCAGTTAATATCAAAGACTTCCTTAAGCAGAACAGAAGTCTGCCGGTATATGGAACCCTACTTGAAGGTGATGATCTGAATAGTGTACAACTGACACCTACAGGAATTATCATAATAGGCAATGAATCACATGGAATATCTGCCGCGACTATACCATTTATTACCAGAAAGATAACAATACCTGCCGCCAATACTTCAGGCTCAGAATCACTCAATGCCTCAATTGCCACCGCAATTGTATGTTACGAGTTTAGAAAACAGTTCCCCGTTTGAGTGTAATGAAATATTGAACCTTTAATTATCTAACCCTCATTTAATTAGTCTCTTCTTCAAATTATATCGTCTTGAAATAAAGACAGGGTAGGAGTGAAAGTCTATTGGAGGATTCTTTGCAACTTTTACCACCAATAATTGTTTACATAAACCTTGAAACAATTAATTTTGCAGTAAATTCTGAAGAAATGATACTGAAACTTCTTTTAATCACTATAGTGCTTGTTGCAATTGCTTTAGCAGGGATTGCAATTAAAATGTTTATTATTAAAGGTGGGGAATTTAAGAAACAATGCAGCAGTGTTGATCCCAACACAGGTCAGCGTCTTGGCTGTTCGTGTGGTGGTGCAGGGGATGGTTCCTGCAGGAATGAGCCCGCTAAACTGAATTAAGACATTTTACCATATCACTGTTTCATGGAGAGGCTGTATCATTCGATGATGTCAGCCTCTTTCTGTTGAGTAAATTGATATCCTGGAAACAGTATGAGCTTCCTCCCCAAAATAATTCACAGTGTTAATTTCAGATTTCTGAAAATTACTCTGCTTAAACAGTTAACTTACTGATTATACAGTTGCTTCAACAACAGCATCAACTAACATGCGTGGCGGATTGTGCATGTGTCGTTTAACAGCACAAAGGTTAGCTGAATTGATTACTGCATCTTTATATCTCTCAGGAAATGAGGATGGGAGGTGAATCAATATCTTTAAATCACTAACCATATGTGTTTCGGGATCAACTATAACCTCCTGGGTTAACCGGATACCATCAGTAGGTATTCCTCTTTGATCGCAGAAGCCTTTAACGTAAATGCCGGCGCAGGTGCCCAACGATGCAAGGAACAAATCGAATGGTGACGGAGCAGAGCCATCTCCACCGGCCCTGACCGGTTGATCAGTCACAATTTTATACCCTTTGTAATCAGCAATAACCTTCTTGTTTCCCTCAAAATAAATATTCATGATTCATTGTTTTTGGCGAAGATAAGCAAAAAAGCAACACGCTTATCCTCTCCTGACATGCTACTGTTTAGCATTTCAACATGTGATGTAGGAGCCACGTTAAACAGGTTGCATTTGTTCAACACACTAAAAAGTCTTAGGTATCTCTTGGTTATCTCTATGCTAAGTCTTGCCTCCGGCAAGAGACTGGAATGTTTAACGAAAGCGAGGGAGTATATTTATAAACGTTAAACAGAATATAGGCGCTAGTTTCGCTAGTTTCGATTGTAAAAGTACGGTCACTGAGTGTACTCTTGTTTCGCTGGTAGGTTTTGGTAGGGGAAAAGGACTTTGTGGCTAATGGACTTGTTGGAGGTATGGGTTTCGTTGGAAGTTTACATGTACGTAACATTCACTTCCTTAAGAAATTTCTCCTGGAGCAAGTTGGCAATTCGTTTTATAACTGTACGGCGAATTTCAAGCTCTACCGGCAAACTTGGATCCTGATGAGCGATGTTGATTCGGGTGCCGACGATGAAATTGATCTCATCACTCTCGAGGAGCATTTTAACTATACGGTCGGCAGGACCTTTTGTCAGGCGGGTGCTGCTGTTATATTTTTTAAGTATTTCGGTTACTTTTCCTAGGGTTAGGATACCTTCGGTTACAAGATCAACTCCGTCCATCATTGAGATTGGAGGAAGATCTGGATCTTCAAAATCGAATGTATCAACTATTTGCTTATTTAACTCACGGGCAAGTATATCGGCAGTTGTAGCACCACAGACTATCTTCTTGCCTTCGAAGGAGCTGACCTCCCTCGCGAAGAGACTGTCTTTGTCATCTTCAAACGGAGGGCCTGAGCAGATTAGCAATTTGCGAGGCTCCCTGAAGTAGATCACTGCACAACTGGTATCATCTTTCGAAAGATAGCCGTCGTTGACATGTGCCATATTCACAACCTTGTGTGCAAGATCGGGAGCTGCGATATCCGGCTCATGATTGATGAGCTCACTGATATAGGTAACCACATTATCACGTCCCCAGCCGAATGGATATTTACCACCACCCAGTCCTGCCTGGGCAACACCATCGCTGAAGAAAATGATCCTGTCTTCTTTTTCAGGTGTGAATTCACAAGTTTTCAGTTCTTTACCGGCATTCTTTTCACCATCAAGAATCATGCATGTCCATTGTGGTTCAAAAATCTTTTTACCACGCATGATTACAGTTTGAGGATTATCATATTCCAAAATCCTGACATTCCCGTCGAATTCAATATCCACTATGGTAAACGTTGAATAGCTCATTTTGCGTTCACTGCAAACGGGTAGGGTATTCATGATGATTTCCGCAATGCGGTTCAGCTCTTTGTGCTCTACAGTGAAATTCAGAGCCATGGTAGCAGTAAGGGTGGCGAGCATATTGGCTTTAACTCCATGCCCCATACCGTCGCTTAGAACAGCTATTATGCGATTTTCTTCATTAAGCCTTCGCGAAAAGAAGACATCGCCACAAATGCGGGCTTCGTGGTGATGTTTTAACTCTGCATTGACTTCTATGTAGAATTTATCCATGATAATCGCTTGTTACTGAGGTTGATTTTCCTGTTGGCGATGAATGCCTTTGAGAGATTTGATACTGAACAACAGCATTATTTCTTCCCGGCCTTATGTGATTCGATGATTGAATTAAGCATTCGTTCAGTTTTAGCGGCTCCTTCGCCCAACAGGAATGCTATCTTCTGTACAAGATCGAGGTTTTCATCAATAACCTCAGTTACACGGTGAATTACCTCTTCTTTCCGCACTTCAGGCAGGTACATATCACGTAACACCGCTCCTGCTATTTTCCCTTTCTTGATTGAAAAAACTGAGATGTTCAACAGACGCTCACCGAGATGTACATCTCTGTTTACGAGGTTTTCATTATTGCTGAGGACTGCCGAGAAGAGTTTATAAACCTGGAATGGCAACAGTGTTTTCAGATCTGCACCAACCAATCCGGGGATTACTTCGTTTATTTCAGCCGCCTCCTCACCCAGAGTATGGATGAAGCTTTGGTTTGATTCAATTACTTTGAGGTTCTCATCAACTATTACGATTGCGCTGGGAAGTTTCTGCAACATCGAGGAGGTCCGTTCAAGAGCTTCCTGTGCCATTTGCTGCTCCTGACGTGCTTTTCGTTCAGATTCAACCAATGCCTCCTGAGTCTTGGCCAATTTCTCATTGGTAAGCTTGAGAGTCTTGATGAAATCATGCTTGCTTTTCATCGAGTAGGAAATGCACATGTCAGTCTTAGTCAGACCTTTGGCAACGGCATCGGCGAAATCTCTGCATGAAGTATAACCGCAGGCAGAGCAGCCTGTTTTTTCGGAAGTATCCTGTTTGCCGAGTATTCGCATTACCTCATCTATTTTTTCCTGAGACGGTTCATCAATCCTTTGATCATCATTTACAAACTCAGCCTTGAAGTCGGTGAGCGATATATGTTTTGAGCAAGCTTGTTTCCAGATATCTACATTAAAATCTTTGAGCTTCTTGTTAGCATAATCGGTGACAAGAGTCTTTCGAAGATACTTTTTCCCGCCCATTGAAGTTCCTGGGCCCATCAGGCATCCCTCGCAGAAAAAGAGGTTAAAGTGCTTTCTGATGAAGTCAATTGAATTATCGAACTCTTTTAATGCCTCAAGAACATTATCTTTTCCTTCTGATGTAATGACATTTCCGGTCATTAGGTCCTCATCCAAACCTGCTGCCTGCAGAATTCCATTGCTCACCGGGTACAATGAACCCTTGTAGCCCAGTGGGGGATCGAAATCAGAATATTCCACATTACTCTCCTTTATATGGAATTCATTAAACAGTTTCCGCAATTCAACGAATGTGAGCACAGAATCAACTTTTGAAGTACCCTCGTATCGCAATGCCTCTTCTTTGGCACCGATGCATGGGCCGATATAAACTACTATTATATCATCACCATATAATTGCCTGGCTAATTGAGCAGAAGCGATCATTGGGGAAACCAGGGGGGCGAGATTCTCAATCAGCCCCGGATAGTATTTTTCGATCATCGATACTACAGGAGGGCAGTTTGCAGTAACATAGTATTTACCCATGAAACTCTCGAACAGCTCCTTGTACTTTACGGCTACCAGATCAACACCAAAGGAAACTTCATTTACATAATCAAAGCCAAGTTCTCTGATCATCTTAACAAATTTCCTGTAATCGGTGATATCGTCGAATTCGCCCGAAATGCTTGGAGCAACAATAGCAGCCACTTTCTTTCCAGATGAGAGGAGCTTTTTAGTTTCCTCAATGGAGTCACGATAGTAGATAGCTTCAGGAGCGCAGACTTTGAGGCAACTGCCACAACCTATACATCTTGAATGCACAACAACCGGTGGTTCCTGATCCACTCTGACCTGAAGTGCATTTACAGGACACACTCTGACGCATGCATAGCAGGACTGGCAAATATTGTTATCTATATTGATTAACTGTCCGTTCATCGTTTTGTCTTATTTACCGAAGAGGTTAAAAAGTAGTTCTTTAACTGACTCCTCGGTAAGGTTGTGGTAGAACTTGCCATTTGCAAGGATGGTAGGCCCGTGTTCACATTTAGAAAAGCAATGACCACCATGAAAATATACGCGATGTTCTAAGTTGTTGGCCTTTATATACTCTTCAACTACCTTAACCAATTTCTTATTTCCCCTGGAGAAGCATGAACTCCCAAGGCAGATTTGAAGATCAGTTTTACCTTCCATTCCTTTGATACTCAGTGTAAAGTTACAATTTTATTGGCATTCTGCCATAATGCAAAAATATTAAAAAAACAGTCAAAATTTCTGTTACAAAAATAACAATGTTAACAAAATAACAGTATCTTTATGCTCTGTTTAAGGTTAAAGCTCAATGATATGGCAGAAATCCTTGATGACATAATTAAGCGGTACATGAACCTGCAACGCGACAGCCTGCTACCGCTTTTACAGGAAATCCAAAATGAATTGGGATACTTGTCGGAAGAATCAATCAACCGGATTGGTGAAATAACAGGGCTTCCGACGAGCAAGATCTATGGAGTGGCAACTTTTTACGATCAATTCAGATTTGAGCCTAAAGGCAAATTCCACATCCAGGTATGTCATGGAACTGCTTGCCATGTCAACTCTTCAATGAATATCATCAGAGAGATTGAAAGGGTTCTAAAGATTAATGCGGGTCAGACAACACGCGATGGTATGTTTAGCTTTGAGATAGTGGATTGTATGGGAGCATGTGCTATCTCGCCAGTGATAAGCATTAACGGCAATTACTATCCGGTAGTTGATCCTAAGAAAATTAAAGAACTGATTGATGCCTGCATTTCAAAAACTCCTGTCTTATGAAGATCAATAGCAAGAAGAACACGAAGAGCCAGGATATCAGCTTACAAGATAAGGTGTTAGTCGAGGAAGATCTGAATGCAAAGTACCGTCGCGATCTTGTCACTAAGCCTGTAATCTTCATTGGAACCGGTACTTGTGGCATAATAGCAGGTGCTCAGAGGACATTGCAAACCATAAGGAATTACTTAACCGAGAAGAGCATTAATGCTGAAATAGTTGAAACCGGCTGTATCGGCATGTGCATCAATGAACCCATAATGGATGTTCAACTTCCGGGTAAGCAACGAATTTCCTTCTCGAAAGTCACAGAGCAGAATGCAGAGTATATTCTTGACCATGTTCTAAACTATTCATTACCGGAAGACAACATAATCGGACAGTATCCCCATGAGAGTCATCAACCGTGGGAAGGGGTAGTGAATATTAATGAGATACCATTCTTTCGCTTCCAGAACAGGGTAGTGCTTAAAAACTGCGGTATAATCGATCCTGATTCCATCAATGAATACAAAGCCAGGGGCGGGTATAATTCACTTACCAGAGTTTTACGGAAGTACTCGAGTGAGAAAGTATGTGAGATTATAGAAGACAGTGGCCTCAGGGGCAGGGGAGGCGGAGGATTTCCGACAGGTCGTAAATGGCGAATGGCTCTCAATACCATAGATGATGAACGATTTCTTATCTGTAATGGCGATGAAAGTGATCCCGGTGCTTTTATGGACAGGGCAATTATTGAGGGTGACCCTCATAAGCTTATTGAAGGAGTAATAATTGCATCTTACGCCATGAGGGCCAAGAGGGCTTATATTTATCTGAGAGCTTCGTACAAACTGGCAATCGAAAGGTTGAAGAACGCAATAAAACAGGCAGTTGAGGCCGGTTACCTCGGGCAGGATATTCTTGGAAGCGGATTTAACCTTAATATCCACATAAGAGAAGGTGCCGGAGCCTTTGTCTGTGGAGAAGAAACTGCTCTTATATCGAGCATTGAGGGCAAACGTGGTACCCCGAGACCCAAACCTCCATATCCTGCTGCAAAAGGCCTCTTCGGCAAGCCAACCGTAATAAACAATGTTGAAACTCTAGCCAATATTCCCGAAATCATCGACCGGGGGCCATCATGGTTTGCCTCATTAGGAACTGCAGGAAGCAAGGGTACAAAGGTTTTTGCTGTTTCAGGAAAAGTTGCTCATACCGGACTTATTGAAGTGGATATGGGTACCAGCTTTCGCGAGATCATCTACAGCATAGCCGGTGGTATCAAAGATCATAAGAAGATTAAGTCTGTTCAGATTGGTGGTCCTACCGGAAGTTGTTTTCCTGAGGAAAGCCTCGATGAGATAATCGACTATGAATCACTTCAGGCGGCAGGTGCTATGATGGGCTCGGGTGGCATAGTTGTAATGGATGAAGACACCTGCATGGTTGATATAGCTAAGTTCTTCGCCGATTTCCTTCAAAGAGAGAGCTGCGGCAAGTGCATTCCATGTCGTGAAGGCTCCAGTCGAATGCATGAGATTCTAAAAAACATAACACGCCGACCGGTCAATGAAGAAAGCCACGAGACTCTTGAAAGATTCAAAGGAGTTATGCAACTCGAGAATCTGGCTGAAGTAATCAGAGATACTTCTTTATGTGGGTTAGGGCAAACAGCACCCAATCCGCTCATTAGTGCAATGAAGCACTTCAGGTCTGAATTTGAGGAACATATCTTTGATCGTCATTGTAGGGCAGGGGTGTGTCGTGATCTGAAAGTATATTATATTGATGTTGATAAATGCCCCGGATGCACGGTTTGTATTCGTAAATGTCCGTTCGATGCCATAATTGGATCACCAAGAGTGCCACATTTCATTATTGAAGAAAAGTGTACCGGTTGTGGGATATGCTATGAAGTTTGCAAGTTTGGTGCTATTACGGTAAAATAATTTTAAATCACCGCAACTATGAACTTTCCCATTGAAGTAAACAATAAAGTAATCGTTGCCCGTAAAGGTGAAACAATCCTTGAAGCATTGACAAGGAATGGCATTAAGGTGCCAACCCTTTGTCACATGTCGGAATTGAATCCGACAGGCTCATGCAGGATGTGCGTAGTGGAAGTTGAAGGGAAAAGTAATCTTATCACAGCATGCTCCCATCCTGTAGAAGAGTGGATGAAAATCAAGACTCATTCACCAAGAGTTACAAATGCCAGGAAAACCAACATTGAACTGTTACTCAGCAATCATCCTGATGATTGTCTTTATTGTGAGCGTAATGGTAACTGCGAACTGCAGAAGTTTGCTGAGGATTTGGGAGTCAGAGAAAGAAGGTTCAGTGCCAGGAAGAATAAATACAAAACCGACCCTTCAGGAGCAAGCATTGTAAGAGATCCTGCAAAATGTATCTTATGCGGTCGCTGTGTTAGGACATGCGATGAAATAATAGGGGCAGCAACGCTTGGATATATAGGAAGAGGCAATAAGTGCATAATAGGCCCCTCATTCAATAAACAGCTCAACCTGTCGAGTTGCCTGGCTTGCGGACAATGCATAATGAGCTGTCCAACAGGGGCACTTCATGAAAAGCGGCACGCAGGTGACTTGCAAAATGCACTCCATAGTGCTGAGAAACATGTTGTTATTCAGTATTCCCCGACAATTTCAATTAGTGTAGCTGACGACTTTGGAATCAAATCAGGGAAAGAGCATTACGGCATTATCAATGCGGCACTCCGTAAGATAGGATTTGACAAAGTGTTTGATGCTTCGTTTGCTGCTGACTTGTACGTTATGGAACTGGCTGCTGAAATGGAAGACCGTTTAACAAATAAAGGAGTGCTTCCGGTGCTCAGCAGTGATTGCCCCTCATGGGTAAAGCATGTTGAACAGAAATACCCTGATCTGATACCTAACATGAGTGCATGTAAGTCGCCTCAGCAGATGTTTGGTGCAGTAATCAATAATTACTACACCAAGATGTTTCATGTGAAGACTGAGGATTTATATACAGCATCATCAATGCCCTGCACTGCACGTAAATTTGAGTCGAAACGTGAACAGATGACTCACAAGGGAATTAGTGATGTAGATGCTGTTCTTACCACCCGCGAGCTTATTCAGTTCATAAGGTTAAATGGCATAGAAACACAGCAATTAGAGCCTGAATTGGCTGATTTTCCATTCCATGTGCAAAGTTCTGCAGGTAAGCTGATGGGCGTTTCCGGAGGGCTAACAGAAGCATTAATTCGTACACTCTATTATCGTATAAACCATAAGGAACTCACGCAGCCACGTATTAATGAAATCAGGAATGTAAAGGAATACAAGGAGTATTTCATTAAGATAGGAGAGTACAAGCTGGGATTTGCAATTGTCAATACGGTTAAAAATGCCGCGAAGCTAATCGACGAAATAAAAGCAGGAAGAGACGATATTCATTTCATTGAAGTGATGGCTTGCCCGTATGGATGCGTAAATGGCGGAGGCCAACCTTTATCTCGCGATTTGAATACTATCAAATCGCGTATCAAGGTGATTTACGAGAATGACGAAAAGGATCCGATACGTTTTCCGCATAAAAACCCGTCAATCCTTGATTTATACAGAGAATTCCTTGGTGAGCCCGGCAGTGATTTATCAAAGAAACTGCTTCATACTACTTATAAAAAGCGTGAAGTATCATTATAAAAACCTGAGTTTATAAACTTCGAATGGCAGCTTCGATAGAAATACAAGACAGAAGACCACTGGTCAGCACCGTCAGGGAGAGATGCAGAGTTTGCTACACCTGTGTCAGAGAATGTCCTGCAAAAGCCATCAAGATCAGCAACGGACAGGCTGAAGTGATATCCGACAGGTGCATAGGGTGTGGAAACTGCATAAAAGTGTGCAGTCAGAATGCCAAAGTCTTCAGAAGGGAGATTGATAAAGTTGAGCAATTACTGAGAGATTATAAGAATGTTGCTGCCATAGTTGCCCCCAGCTTTCCTGCCGAATTTCAGGAAATATTAAACCACAGGCTGTTAGTCTCATTAATTCGCCTCATTGGTTTTAAGTACGTATCAGAAGTGGCCTTCGGTGCCGATCTGATTTCAGTTGAGTACAAACGACTCTTTAGTGATAAGAGTATTCCTCCCGTAATATCATCCGATTGTCCCGCCATTGTTAGTTATATTGAACATTACCACCCTGATTTGATTGATTCCCTCGCCAAGATAGTGTCACCTATGGTGGCAATGGCTCGCGTTATGCGAAAGAAATACGGTGAGGATCTTAAGATTGTCTTCATAGGCCCCTGTATTGCAAAGAAAGATGAATCGGATGAAATAGATGCCGCATTGACTTTCAGGGAGCTTCGCGAGATCTTTTTCGACAGAAATCTATCCCCTACCGGTATTAAGCCAACCGATTTTGACCCACCTGTAGGTGGGAAGGGATCAATATACCCTGTTAGTCGTGGCTTGCTGAATACAGTTGATCTGAAAGAGGATATCTTCGACAGAAACATCATCATAGCTGAAGGAAAGAGTGACTACCAGGACGCAATTAAGGAATTTGAGAATGGGCATATCGCACATGAGCATCTTGAATTGTTGTGCTGCGATGGCTGTATTATGGGCCCCGGCATGTCACCATATCCTGCCTTTTCATCAAGTGGCAAGCGATTCATGAAAAGAGCCATTGTGAGCGACTATGTGATGGATAAGCTGGACTCACTCGATCATCAGCAATGGGAAAATGACATAAAGGAATTCAGTGAAGTCAGCATCTTCAGAACTTTTACCAATCGCGATAAGCGCCTACACCGGCCTGCTGAAGAGACCGTTACCGAAGTTCTGAACAGAATGGGCAAATATGAGCCTCAGGACCATTTGGACTGTGGGGCCTGTGGCTATGACTCATGTGAAGATCACGCAATTGCAATCATAAGGGGATTAGCCGAACACGAGATGTGTTTGCCATATACTATCGAAAAACTGCATAATTACATCCGTGAATTAAATATCTCAAACGAGAAACTTGCTAATACCCAGGAGGCTTTGAAGCAGTCAGAGAAGCTGGCAGGCATGGGACAACTATCGGCCGGTATTGCACATGAATTAAATAACCCATTGGGTATCATCACAATGTACAGTAATATCCTGAAGGATGAGGCTGCTCCTGATGACCCTATCAGAAAAGACCTTGATCTGATTGCCGAACAAGCTGAGAGATGTAAGAAAATAGTAGGCGGATTACTTAATTTTGCAAGGAAAAATCAGGTTACTCTTGAAGAAATTAACATTAACCAACTCCTTGAGCGTTCAATTAGTTCAGTGATAGTTCCTAAGAATGTGAAAATTTCTCTCGAATCAAGATGTGTACAACCGGAGATAAATCTTGATTACGATCAGATGGGGCAGGTGCTCACCAATTTGCTTAAGAATGCAGTTGAAGCCATGCCCGAAGATGGAGGGCTTATTAATGTTCTCATAACCGATACTCCCGAAGAGGTTACAATCAATATTTCAGATACAGGTATCGGAATCCCTGAAGAAAATATGAATAAGCTATTTACACCTTTCTTTACCACCAAGACTGTGGGTAAGGGTACAGGATTAGGATTGCCGATTATTTATGGAATAGTCAAAATGCACAAGGGGAATGTTACGGTGAAATCAAATGCTGATCCGGCAAAGGGACCTACGGGTACCACTTTCACGTTAACATTACCTCGTTCTTCAAATACCTAATAATATAAAGCTACCTGACTAAAACAATTTACATTCAGAGAATCAAGGCATCGCAGATATAAAGAAGAACGAATTAAGAGAAAGGTAAGTGAATTAGTAATATCAATGATGAGTAGGAATTTTGCATAAGGTCTGATATCGAATAGAATAATGAAATAACCTCAGAAGATGAAAAAGACAATATTGATAGTGGACGATGATGTTGATTATCTTTTCCAGATGAAACTTAAAATAGAGCAGTTTGGTTTCGAATCAATCACTGCAGATAGTCAAAAAGAGGCCGAGAAGATCATTGAGACTGTCAAGCCCGATTTGGCGATATTAGATTTGATGATGGAAACAGATGACAGTGGTTTCATCCTTGCATATAAGATTAAGAGAAAATACCCAGATGTGCCTATAATTATAGCCACTGCCGTAACAGCCGAGACCGGGATGACATTCGACATGAATCTTGATGAAAGCAAGCAATGGATAAAAGCCGACCTTTTCCTTGATAAAGGCATACGAGCCGATCAATTAAACAGGGAGATTAACAAACTACTTAAAATATAAGTGATGTCAGAATACAAGATTTTGGTTGTTGATGATGAACCGGGTATCAGAATGGGCACCCATCGTATCCTGCAGAACTTTAAAGTGGATTACCCCTTCATGGATGAGCATATCGAATTTAAGGTTCTCGAAGCTGCTACCGGCGAAGAGGGCATCGATATAATTGAATCCGAAAAGCCCGACATTATTCTATTGGACAACAAATTGCCGGGAATCCAGGGCGTTGAAGTACTCGAGTATGTTAAAAAGAAGCTCTACGACATTGTGGTTGTGATGATTACATCGTATGCTTCGCTCGAACTTGCCGTTAAAGCAACACGCGACGGTGCATACGACTTCATCCCGAAACCTTTTACTCCTCAGGAGCTGAGATCATCAATTGAAAACATTACCAAGCAGCTCTTCCTCAAGCGAATGACTCAAAAGATGAACAAGGAGGGTAAGCAAATCAGGTTCCAGTTCCTTTCTGTTCTCTCGCATGAGCTAAAAGCACCGATCAATGCCATCGAAGGGTACCTTAAGTTGATGAAAGATAAGCAGTTTGGTGAAGATCTGAACTCTTACAATGAGATGATCGACCGCTCACTTGAGCGCATAACCGGGATGAGAAGTCTCATAATGGATCTTCTTGATCTTACTAAGATAGAATCAGGCACTCCTGTACAACACCTTCAGCCGGTTGACCTTACCAAGATTGCTCAAATCTCGATGGATACCATGCGGCCTTATGCAATCCAGAAGGATGTTGACCTTTATCTCAATACAAAAGAACAAGTGCTGATGGATGCCGATCCCAAGGAAATTGAAATTATCTTTAATAATCTGATTTCAAATGCTGTTAAGTATAATAAAAATGGCGGCAGAGTAGATGTCTTCATCAAAGAGGAAAAAGATAATATAGTTGTTAAAGTCAGCGACTCAGGCATCGGGATGACCGAAGAAGAAAAATCAAGACTATTCCAGGAATTCGTTAGAATAAAGAATCAGAAGACTAAAAATATAACCGGATCAGGACTGGGACTTTCAATTATGAAGAAAATAGTTGATATGTATCATGGCGAGATTGAAGTTCAGAGTGTTCCTGATAAAGGTAGTACATTTACCATCATTTTTCCCTTGAATTAATAACCCGAATATTATATGGCGACTAAAAAACTGCCCGATAAAACTGTTGAACGGTTAAGTATGTACAGAAGAGCATTGCTTAACTATCTTGCCGGCGGCAAGCACCACATCTTTTCTCACGAAATCGCTAACTTACTACATATCACCCCTGTACAGGTGAGGCGTGATATAATGCTCATTGGGTATACAGGTACCTTAAGGCAGGGTTACGATGTTAAAGAACTAATTGATATTATCGGTAAGATCATTGATACTAAAGAGGGTCAAAAGATTGCCGTTGTTGGTATCGGTAATCTCGGACGCTCAATCATGGGCTACTTTAGCGGGAAACGTACAAAACTGTCGATTGTGGCAGCTTTCGACAGTAATCCCGAGAAAGTTGATCGTATTTATGCAGGTGTCCCGTGTTATCACGTCGACAAAATGGTTGAAGTGATAAGGAATGAAGGCATCTCAATTGCTGTCATTTCAGTCCCCGGCGAGGAAGCTGTTAAGATTGCCGAAATACTCGTGATAGCCGGAATCAAGGGAATATTTAACTTTTCGCCTAAACCGCTAAATGTTCCGTCACACGTCTATTTACAGGAGTTTGATGTTATCACGATGCTTGAGAAAATCGCTTATTTCGTTAAGAAGGCTTAATTACCTGATGTAATGAAAATTCATTACTCATTCGATACTGCAGGTAAAATCAAAAACCCGGTGATAACTACCGGGTCGTTCGATGGAGTCCATATTGGTCATAAAGCAATTCTCAACAGAATAAATGAAATTGCATCCACTACAGACGGTGAGTCTGTTCTCATTACCTTTCATCCCCATCCCCGAAAAGTACTCTTTCCTGATACCGCAGGCAAAAATCTCCTATTAATCAATTCACAGAGAGAGAAGATTGAACTTCTCTCAAAGACAGGATTGAATCATCTGATTATCATCGAGTTTACTCCTGAATTCTCAAGAATCTCAAGTATTGAATTCATCAGAAATATCCTGGTGTCAAAGCTTCATGCTAAGAAAGTAGTCATTGGCTTTAATCACCACTTCGGGCATAATCGTGAAGGTAATTTCAATTATTTATACGAGTTGGGGCAGTTCTACAAATTTGGCGTTGAGGAGATACCCGAACAGGATATTCATACTGAAACCGTAAGCTCAACGCTGATCCGCAAGGCTTTGCTTGAAGGCAAAATACAGCGTGCCAATGCCTATCTTGATCACCATTATATAATAATGGGCAATTTAAGTGAGGGAAGCTCATTGTGCCGGACACTCGATTTCAACACGTTTAGAATTGAAATAACCGAAGATTCAAAGCTCGTCCCTCCTGATGGAGTTTATGCTATAAGTGCATTAGTTGAAGGCATTTATTTCAAAGGGATTCTGAATATTAAAAACTCGCTTCCACCTGAAGTCAGGGATATCAAAGATATCATCATCGATTTGTATCTTTTCGAAAATAATGGAACCAAAGCATTTAAGAGTCTCTTGAACAAGGAGGCAACTGTTTTTTTTGCCAAGAGAATCAGAGATGAGCTTGAATTCAATACCAGCGAAGAAATGCGAATCCGACTGAAGAAAGATATTGAAGAGGTTGAAGAGCTAATTTATTAGTACTTGCTGAATAGAAACAAATGGATTTATTTCAGACTGATGGGTTCAGGCAGCCGGGAGGACTAAATAGATTTATGTAAGACCAAAAGACTAACAGGTTATTGGCAGACTGATTGATAAAAGCAGATGTATGGCAGAAGATGATAAAATAAAACTAACCTTCCTGGGAACGGGTACCTCTATCGGAGTGCCGGTAATTGCCTGTAACTGCCCGGTGTGCAAGTCACCCAACGCAAAGGATAAGCGCTTTAGAACATCGGCCATGGTGACAATCAATGGGTTGAACATCGTCATTGACTGTGGTCCTGATTTTAGATTTCAGATGCTGAAGCAAAATGTTGAGGACATCAACGCAGTACTTTTTACCCATGAACACAGAGATCACATTGCCGGACTGGATGATATCAGGGCATTCAATTACGTACTAAACAAAACCATCCCGATTTATGGCACCAAACAGGTCCTCGAAGCCATCAGGATTGAATTTCCATACATTTTCTCTGAAAGCCGATACTTTGGTGCCCCTCAATTAACGATTAATGAAATTAATACCCGCCATTTTAAAATCGATAATATTGAAATCCTTCCTATCAAAATAATGCACGACAAGCTACCTGTGCTGGGTTATCGCTTCAATGACCTGACTTACATTACCGATGCCAGTTTTATTGAACCTAAGGAAAAGAAGAAAATAAAAGGTTCAAAAGTATTGGTAATTAATGCTCTCAGGAACTCAAAGCACATCTCGCATTTCTCATTACCCGAAGCTCTTGCCCTGATTGAGGAGGTTAAACCCGAAAGAGCTTACCTCACTCATATCAGTCACTTCCTCGGCCTGCACGATGAGGTAGAAAAGAAACTTCCTGAGAATGTGCATCTTGCTTATGATAATCTGGTAGTTACTGTATAAGGGTTTCCCCTTCAGCCTTCATTATCAGCAAATTAACCCCACAATTGCCACATTTCTATCCTACATACTCATCATTTTAGGCGATTTACCTTATCACCGGGAGATTTTCTTTATCACCAGTTGACTTATTGTGATTTACCTTTTACCGGACTTTTGCATAAGCCGAAACTGATTTAACAGCCTGAAGAAATCTTCTGAGAATCACTTGAAAAACTAATGTATTGACAGGCAAATAATTCCCTTTTCCGGAACACGCTCCCGCTAATATTTCGTATCTTTGCAATACTAATTTGAGTACTGCATTTTAAAACTTAATATCATGATTTTCAACCCGGAAAGGTGTAGTTTACCTGATGAAAAAATGAAACCTTTCATCGATCCCGATGAAATTTGGGGCTATTTGAATAACGAAAAACCCGACAGAGCCAGAATTAAAGATATAATTCAAAAATCACTCGATAAAAATCGTCTCACCCTAGCTGAAACTGCTCTTCTTATCAATGCAACCGACACTGACCTGATTGAAGAAATAAAGGAAGGGGCCCGTGAACTTAAGAAGAAGATTTATGGTAACCGTATAGTCCTCTTTGCACCTCTCTATGTTGGAAATAAGTGCCGTAACAATTGCCAGTACTGTGGGTTCAGGTCATCAAATAAGGATGCCATCCGTAAAACACTCTCTGATGAAGAGTTGATACAGGAAGTAGAAGCCCTCGAGGACAATGGCCAGAAGCGTCTGATCCTCGTTTATGGTGAACACCCTGAATATTCACCCGAGTACATTGCTCATACTGTGAGGACTGTTTACGGTGTTAAGAGTGGTCCCGGTGAAATCAGAAGGGTGAACATTAATGCCGCTCCACTTGACATCGAAGGTTTTAAGATTGTGAAGGCAGCCGGTATCGGTACCTATCAGATATTCCAGGAAACCTATCATCCTGAAGCTTATAAGCTTTACCACTTAGGCGGTGTCAAGAAGAATTACGAATATCGTCTCACATCACTCGACCGTGCCATGGAGGCCGGTATTGATGATGTAGGCATCGGGGCATTGTTTGGATTGTACGATTGGCGGTTTGAGGTAATGGGGCTTGTTCGTCATACTAATCACCTTGAAGCATGTTACAATGTTGGTCCTCATACCATCTCCTTCCCGCGAATTAAAGAGGCATCCTCACTTAATCTCAATCAGAAGTATAATGTGAGTGATGAAGATTTTGCCAAATTAGTTGCTATCCTTCGTCTTGCCGTACCTTACACAGGCATGATACTCACAGCCCGCGAGCCGGCAGCATTAAGAGAAGAGGTCATTCAATACGGTGTATCGCAAATTGACGGCGGCACTAAGCTTGAAATCGGTTCCTATATGGAACATTCGCTTAATGAGCAGCAAGACCTTAACCGTGAGCAGTTTCAGATAAACGATAACCGTTCACTCAACGAGATAATTGATGAGCTGTTGCAGAAGAACTATCTTCCTTCATTCTGTACTGCATGTTACCGTAATAAGCGTACAGGTGAGCATTTCATGGAATTCTCAGTGCCCGGTTTCATCAAGCGTTTCTGCTCACCAAATGCAATGCTGACATTGGCCGAGTACCTCGAAGATTATGCTCCCGAATCAACCAAAGTAAAAGGGTGGGAGGTAATTGAAAACAACATCCTGGAACTTGAAGGACAAAGTGATGCACGTAACATTCAGGAACTCCGGAACAGACTGGATCTTATTAAATTCGGGAAGAGAGACCTGTATTTCTGATTATCTCAGGATTACTACGGCTCCTTTATAGCTGTCATCCTTAAAGTAGCCATAAATATTCAGGCGGTAATAATAGGTCCCCTCGGGGAGGTTGCCGCCATCCCAGTCATTTTTATAATTGTTATTATCATAAACCTTCCGTCCCCAACGGTCGAGGATTACAAGCTTCATTCTGATGTATTCATCGGTAATTGGTATTTTCTGATCTGAATCGTTTATTTTGGTGATCTTAAAATACTGGTTGATCATATCCGAACCGCCCGGTGTGAATACATTGGGTATAAATATCTTAGCCTCAGCAACCGGAATTATTATGGATGTGCTGTCGTTACATCCGTCATCATTAATGAAATTCAATACTGCTGTGTACTTTTCTATCCCCTGATTGGCTGCACTGTTGTATAAGTGAATAGGATTCTTTTCACGACTGATAGGCGAACCATCGCCAAAATCCCACCACCAGTCGACAATACTCTGATCGTCAGGAAATGAAAACCGTACAATAGGGTTCTGAACATAAACAGTATCAGGATCGGTTTCCATCTTTATTTCTGCTGCATCAAGCTCAGTAACCTGTATTAAAGTATCTATGATACAGCCGTTTGCATCGGTTACTTCGATGATCAGAGGCCCGCCACATGCACGAGCCAGTACACTGTCGAATACCGAGCTTTGATTATTCCACTTAAAATCATAAGGCCTTACACCACCTGTCACAAATGCAGCAATATTAGCCTCACATGCCCCCGGACAAGTCGGGTCGATTTCCTCTACAATAATTGACATTGAAGAGAACAGCACAATGGATGCTCCTGAATACACAGTTGCAACTGAGGAACCGGTGTTATCCCTGAATAGTGATGCTTCTGAATCAATTGTTATATCACCATTTTGAGTGCCGGTGCTAAATTGCAATTCGAACAGCTTACCAGCACTGAGTGTTGCAGAACTCCCGGTTGTAGCCTTCCAGGTGAATCTTACTGTTGTGGCATTAATAGGAGTTGTACTGTATATACCGTTATTTCTTAGGACATTATTTACATCTCTGAAACTAAGATAGGTGAGTGTGTTTGCCGGATAGTTAAACACCAGTGAAATGGAATCAATGTTCTGCAAATCACCCGACATAACAGGCATGGCAATATTAATATCGGGACAAAAAGTAGTATCGGGGTCAGGTATTGAAACTGTATTTTGTGCTTTCGCAGCACTTATGCAAAGAAATGTGGATACAAATAAGAAGAATAAAAACTGACTCAGCAACCTGTTTACCATAGTGTTACTATCCGTGAATGTTATTACAACCTGAATTAATTGGCTAAATTAATTCTTTTTGATTACCACAAGAACGGGGAAGGATAGTTTTTGGTGTATAAGTATTCAAATTTCTAATAATAATTCCCCGACAACATCATTAACGTACAATTATTTACGATCTCGATGTTGTTTTCCTTAGCTAATTTCACCAGATCGGGATTCCATGTGCCGGGATTGAATATTATGCGTTTGGGCGCAAGACTGATTATATAATCATAATACCCCGGCTGGTTCTTAGGACCAATATACAGCGTTATCGTATGAACCCCCTCAAAATGCGGCTGTCCTGTATGTATCTTTACCCCTGCAACTTCACCCTCGAGCAGCCCTACTGCCAGCGTGGGCACATTTTCTTCAACCAATGAATTAATGCAAATATTTGAAAATCGTGATGTTTTCAAACTTGCCCCCAAAACCAATGTCAGTTTATCGTTGTTCTTCATAATTTAGACTCGTTCAGCCGTCCAGCGTTCAGTGCTCAGCGTTCAGCGTTAGTTCGGCGTTTTGCGTTCAGCGTTCAGTTAGGCGTTTTGCGTTCAGCGTTCAGTTTAGCGTTTCAGCGTTAATACCCGAAGGGTCAAATCATTAACTTGTTCGAGTACTTTATACTTTGAATTTTTGCCTTTCGCCTTTTGCCTTCTCATACCCGAATGGGTCTATTTTGATCGTTGGACAGTCAATTCACTATTCATCATTCATCATTCACTATTAACACGTTTGGCGTTAATACCCGAAGGGTCAAATCATTAACTTGTTCGAGTACTTTATACTTTGAATTTTTGCCTTTTGCCTTTCACCTTTAGTTTTTTACACCTCCGACAGCATTATGTCTAGATTCTCAAACTTCCGCCTGTAATCTTCAATTGAGAATTCAATTACCTCTTTTGCCTCATCGGCTCCGTATGTGTGTGTGATTTCACAATCGCGGGGCTCGCCGGGGAGATCTTTGTATGTAAGGAAATAGTGCTTTAAACGGTCGATTATGGGAGCTGACAGTTGGGTTACATCAGTATAATCTCCGTAAACTGCATCGTTTTTCAGGACAGCAATGATCTTATCATCAGCCTGATTACCGTCGATCATCCTGAAGCCGCCTATCGGGATAGCCTGAACCAAAAGATCACCGTGTGAGATGTTCTTTTCCGAAAGTATGCAGATATCAAGCGGGTCACCATCTCCGACAATATCGGTTCGACCGGTTTTCTTATTTGCATAATCTGAAACCTTCTCGGCACAAAGGGTTTGAGGAATAAAACCATACAATGCGGGCAGAACATTCGAGTACTTCTGTGGCCTGTCGATTCGCAGGTACCCCGAAACCTTATCCACCTCATATTTCACTGTATCGGTAGTAACCATCTCAACAAAACAGGTAAGCACATTCGGGGCCTCCCTGCCTATTTCTACACCATGCCATGGATGCGATTTATATCGTAATCCCATCAGTCGCCCTATTGGATCCATCAACCTGTTTGCCATATTTATCGTTTTTGGTTTAAAAAAGCAAAGTTAACATGCCCGGCTTTATTTTGTTTCACTCTTGGTAATTTATTTATGCCATCGTGGCATGGTGGTTCCGTACTCCTGATGTCAATTTGACCTATATTACCGATTATCAGGCTATTGGCAAAATATTTGATATCAACAATACCGAAAATTCGTGATATATGGACAATCTGACTATCAAATCGCAAAAAGCAATCCAAAAAGCACAAGAAATTGCTGCAGCCAACAATAATCAGTCGATCGAAACAGCCCATCTGCTTAAAGGCCTGCTCGAAACCGATGATAATGTAACTCCATTTCTGCTTGGAAAGTTTGATATGGATGTAAATGCTGTCGTAAAAGTGCTCGACCGTATGATTACCTCATTCCCAAAGGTTAGCGGGGCAGGTGAGCAATATCTTAGCAATAAAGCCGACAAGGCAATCCGCGAAGCCTCAATCAGGGCTAAAAAGATGAACGATTCATTCGTCTCGGTTGAACACCTGTTGCTGGGAATCTTAGCTGCAAATGACGATGTTTCCTCATATCTGAAAGGATTTGGCACTAACGAAAAGGACCTCATGAATGCAATTAAGGAATTGCGTAAGGGTGCTGCCGCTAACACTGCCTCGGCCGATGAAAACTGGAATGCACTGAATAAATATGCCCGCAACCTGAATGATCTGGCAAGAGCCGGAAAACTCGATCCCGTAATTGGACGTGACGAAGAAATCAGAAGGGTTTTGCAAATCTTAAGCCGGAGAACAAAGAATAACCCCATTCTTATCGGCGAACCCGGTGTGGGTAAAACCGCAATTGCCGAAGGTATTGCGCACAGAATCATCAACGGCGATGTGCCCGAAACTCTGAAATCGAAATCACTCTTCTCACTGGACATGGGTGCCCTTATAGCCGGCGCTAAATACAAGGGCGAATTTGAAGAGCGACTAAAGGCTGTGATTCACGAAGTTATCGAATCAAATGGCGAAATAATACTTTTCATAGATGAAATTCATACTCTTGTCGGTGCCGGCGGGGGTGAGGGTGCCATGGATGCTGCCAACATCCTCAAACCTGCCCTCGCACGTGGTGAATTAAGGACAATTGGTGCTACCACTCTTAAAGAGTATCAGAAATATTTCGAAAAAGATAAAGCCCTCGAACGCAGATTCCAGATTGTAATGGTCGATGAACCCGATGCAATGAGCGCCATCTCCATTTTGAGGGGTCTTAAAGAACGTTACGAAACTCACCATAAAGTCAGGATTAAGGATGAGGCCATAATTGCATCAGTCGAGCTTTCGCAACGATATATAAGTGAACGCTCTCTGCCTGATAAGGCTATCGACCTGATTGATGAGGCAGCCGCAAAGCTGAGGCTTGAAATCAATTCAGTGCCTGAAGAACTCGATCAGGTTGAAAGACGAATTAAACAGCTCGAAATTGAAAAAGCCGGCATTGCCCGCGAAGGCGATGAACTCAGATTGAAATCGCTCAATGCTGAACTGGTTGACCTCATCGAAGAACGTAACGTAATCTCGGCAAAATGGCATGCCGAAAAGGATGTGGTTGAAGGCCTTCAGCAGACAAAACAGGAAATTGAAGACCTTAAGTATGAGGCCGACAGGGCTGAACGCGAAGGCGATTATGGCCGGGTTGCTGAATTACGCTACGGCAGAATCAGGGAATCGGAACAAAAACTCGAATCGCTTAAGCAGAAACTCAATGAGATGCAGGTAAACGGTGCCCTCATTAAGGAGGAAGTCGGTGCTGAAGAGATTGCCGAAATTGTCTCACGCTGGACAGGTATCCCCGTTAGCCGTATGCTTCAGAGCGAAAGAGACAAATTGCTGCATCTTGAAGAAGAACTGCATAAACGCGTAATCGGTCAGGATGAAGCAATTGAAGCCGTCTCCGATGCAATCCGCCGCAGCAGGGCCGGACTGCAGGATGCCAGACGCCCCATAGGATCATTCATCTTCCTCGGTACAACCGGTGTCGGTAAAACCGAACTCGCCAAGGCTCTGGCCGAATTCCTCTTCAACGACGAAAGCTCAATGGTGCGTATCGATATGTCGGAATATCAGGAACGCCACACCGTATCGCGACTTATTGGTGCACCTCCGGGATATATCGGTTATGATGAAGGCGGTCAACTCACCGAAAAAATCAGGCGCAAACCCTACTCGGTAGTGCTGCTCGATGAGATTGAGAAAGCACACCCAGATGTATTCAATATCCTGCTTCAGGTGCTTGATGAAGGCCGTTTGACCGACAACAAGGGCCGTACCGCTGATTTCAAAAACACCATAATCATCATGACCTCAAACCTTGGCTCGGAATACATCAACGAAAAGATGGAAGAACTTACCGATTCCAATCGCGACAGGATATATGAGGAGATGAAGAACCAGGTGATGGCGATGCTGCGAAAAACCATCCGTCCCGAGTTCCTTAACAGGATTGATGAGCTGATAATGTTCAAACCCCTGTCGGTAACCGAAATCAACCGGATAGTAGCATTGCAGTTAAAGCAGCTTGAAGACCTGTTAGCCAAAAACGACATTAGATTTGTGGCCACCGATGCCGCCATCAATCTGATAGGCCGCCTGGGTTTCGACCCGCACTATGGCGCTCGTCCCGTAAAAAGAGTAATCCAGCGCATGGTGCTGAATGAACTTTCGAAGAAGATCTTGTCGGGCGAGATAACGAAGGAGAGGGGGATACGGGTTGACGCCGAAGGCGACGGGCTGGTAATGATGAATGAATCGAATTCTGAATTCTGAATTCTGAATGCTGAATAGTGAATTGCCTGTCCAACGATTAAAATAGACCCATTCGGGTATGAGAAGGCAAAAGGCAAAAGGCAAAAGATAAAAGTAAAAAGAACTCAAACAGGTAATTATATTGACCCTGGCGGGTATTAATATCTTCCTATTCCACGATAATTATTCAACGCATTGCCATACTGACGGTATATGCTTTTAAAAGCATCGAAAATCCCTGCTTTCTTTTCTACTTTTTGTCCAAGCCACAATGTAAAGGCAAAAGGCGAAAGGCAAAAGATAAAAGTAAAAAGGACTCGAACAGGACAATGAAATGTCCCATTCGGTTATTAATGCTGAAACGCAAAATAAAACGCCGAACGCTAAACTGACGCCTAACGCAAAACGCCGAACTAACGCTGAACCCTGAACGCAGAACGCAGAACGCAAAACGCGTTTCCGCTGATTGTTTGATTGTTGGTGGTCCATTCGACGATGAAATGTTGTTGGTTGGTCATGGAGGTGAAACTGTCATCTCATTCATCGAAACAATATCTTAGCAATATCGAGGCGTTTCCTAAGCGTTCTATAAAAACGCTTCGGAAACGCTTAGAAAACGCTTAGATAACGCTTCGATGCATTAGAAGGCAGTTATTTTATGATGAATTCTGAATCAATGTCGTTTAGTTAAGGAAGAAAAAATGCGCTGAAAGTATTGATATTGTTGATAAAATAGTTCTTTGAAATCATTGTAATGTGAAAAAAGAGTGTTAAATTAGCGGGTATATAAGGGGGG
>JAEZNO010000026.1 GCA_023441805.1 Bacteroidota bacterium | reverse complement strand
TGTGAAGAAGAAGCCTGTTCAGCTTCAATAACAGGCAAATCAGACTGTAAACCCTCAATATTGTCAACTGCTACAGCTTGCGTAGCTAGTACAGGCTGTAGCTCAATATATCTGACACAAACTCTGCCGTCCAAATCAGATATTGAAATACTTCCGGAATCCATGCATGAAACCTCAAGATGATAACCAAGGATATCAATCTCCAAAGGTCTGTCAGTACCCTGTGCTGTAATGTTAAATATCATATATAAACCTCCTTCAAAATCTAAGCCCGTATACCGCTGTATCACGAACCTCGCATAATCTTACGGACAGGTATACCGTCGTCCTTCGGATATTTGTCAAGAGGAATTTTTGCTTTTGGGTATGTTTTTTTCTTTCCAAAAAAATGTGACACATGTATGGTCTGTACAGCAGTGAGCTGCATATGAGCTGATACATTCTCTTTAATTGTAAATATAATTTGTTTTTAGTCAGAGCATGGCAGGATTTAATACAGCAGTTTCGTAAAAAACCGCATGTTTTAGAGATATAAAGCTTGCTATCCGTTTTAATTATTGCTGTTTAGCTATACCCATTACCCATTGTATTTGCTTAAAGTGATATTTGTTTTTAGGTGTATTTTCCGCAGAATATTATATTTTTGAAGATACATAAAAACAGTATTTATTAGCTTGCAGCAATACTGTTTGCAGATTGGACACTGTAAAGCCCCAGTTATTAAAAAACATCTTAAAATATAAAGGCAGTCCGAAGGGTGCTATAGCCGAATAGACGGGTTTATTGTCTATCGGCTAGCTTCCGAAGGACTGACTTTACATTTTTTGCCTTATACATAAACAGGGTCTCTACAGTGATTCCTCTGCAACCAGTATTACTACAAGCTGTAAAAACTAATCCAACATTTTTCAAAGATATAATATTCCTGTTTCGGAAAATACATCATAAAACAAATATCACTAAAGAATTTTGACTTAGGTATAGCTATGGTTTAGAGGTAATAACAAGATAAAAAGCTTTAATATCAGGTCTAAACATGCCTGCTTTTTTATGAAACGCTGTATTAAATCCTATGCATAATGCTCTGACTAAAAAACAAATTATCAGATATTACAAATTTAAAGAGACTGTATTAGCTCATATGCAGCTGTTTTCTGTACAGACCATACATGTGTCACATTTATTAATATAGAAAGAAAAAAACATACCCAAAAGCACAAATTCCTCTTGACAAATATCAAGGACGACGGTAGCCTTTCCGCAAGATTATGCGAGGCTCGTGATACAGCGTTATACGGGCTTTTCGATTTGAAGGAGGTTTACATATTATGATATTTACCATTACAGCACAGGGTACTGACAGACCTTTGGAACTGGATATCCTTGGTTATCATTTGGACGTTTCATGCATGGATTCTGGCAGTATTTCAATATCTGATTCAGACGGCAGAGTTTCAGTCAGATATATTGAGCTAGATACAGTATTAGCTACGCAAGCTGTAGCAGTTGACAATATTGAGGTTTTACAGCCGGATTTACCAGTTATTGAAGCTGAACAGGCTTCTTCTTCACAGACTGTGTCAAATGAATTAGTAGATGTTGATATTCATAGTCTTGGTTCTACAGAGCTTACAGAACAGTTATTTGCACACCTTGTTTTCTTGCGAAAGCAGATAGCAATAGAAGCCAATTTACCGCCCTATATCATTTTCCATGACAGCACTTTAAAGGATATGTGTAGACTTCTTCCTTCAAGCCTTGAGGAACTTAGGGCGGTACAGGGAGTTGGACAGGCTAAGCTTGAAAAGTATGGTCTTAGGTTTATACAGGCTATACATGAGTTTGTATCTTACATAAAGGGGGCTTCATAGTATGAAGGTACTTATTTGTGGTAGTAGATTTTATACCAATTACAACGGTATTTTACAGTATATTAGAGGCTTGGAAGATGCCGTTATTATAGCTGGTGGTGCAAGGGGTGCAGATACCCTTGCTGTCAAGGCTGCTAAAGCTTGTGGCTTTACATTTCGTGAGTATCCTGCAAATTGGGAGAAGTATGGCAAAAAAGCTGGACCTATACGCAATCAGACCATGTTGGATATGGAAAGCCCTGATATTGTGGCTGCGTTCCATGAAGATATTGACAGCAGTAAAGGAACTAAGGATATGGTTGCAAGAGCTAGAAGAAGCGGTGTTCCAGTAGTGGTTTTTAAGTAACAACATGATTAAAAATTTTCTTTTCGGCTTTGATGGTCTAACTGTCGAAGTTCCTGCGGACTTTTGAAGCTTCAAAGGTTAACGCTCTGGAGAGTATGTTGCCTGTCAGAGCCGAAATGATTTAATTGAAGTCTTTAATTAAAGCTTTTACAAGTGTCACCAAGTATTATTGGTGATTGTTGTATATGCTTTAATACCTTGTAGAGCTTAAAAGTTAATGCGGAGGCTTGCAGTTTGAGCCTTAACGCTGAACATTAGGGATGCTTTAAAAGGTTTCGACCTTTGAAAATTATATATACGAAAGGATGATTTTTTATGCTGACAATGCACCCTAAAATGATGCATGTCTATGTAGGTGTAGATGTCCACCGTCAGACACACACAGCAGTAATTCTAAACTGCTTCTTTGAAAAGCTTGGAGAGCTTACGTTTCAAAACAAACCCTCTGCTTTTCCTGCTGTAAT
>JAEZNO010000033.1 GCA_023441805.1 Bacteroidota bacterium | reverse complement strand
TTTGACTTTTACTTAGCTTTTTGCTGTTTAATTCATTAACTTTGTGCCACATAACTGTCCGTTCTCGGCGGTTTAAAGTCTTCATATTTTAAGATGTTAGCAACCTTAAATTTGAAGACTTTTTTTTATCCGCAAACTGGTGATTTACTTTTGCGAAAATTTGATGAAACAAAGTTGCTGATTACAGATACGACTTCAACCCCCATGAATCCTCTTCTTTTCGCTTGAGTAAGTAGACTTTCAAAAGACTTTCAACCTACTCGTAACATGATACTTAGTAGTAACAAAAAAGGCCGCCCCACAAGGGACAGCCTTTTTTTTAAAAGAATATAATATTTCAATTCTTACTGAACATCAATAAGTTCAACTTCAAAAATGAGTGGTGCTGAAGGAGGAATAACAGGACTACTGCCATTTTCGCCATAACCCAACTTAGATGGGATAATAAGTTTGGCTTTACCACCTTCTTTCATAAGAGCGATACCTTCTTCCCATCCTTCAATTACGCGACCTTCACCTAACGTAAATTCAAGTGGCTCATTTCTGTCGAGTGAAGAATCGAATTTAGTACCGTCTATAAGAGTTCCGGTATAATGTACTTTCACTTTTTTACCCGTTGCTGCTTGTTCACCTGTACCCTTTTTAATCTCTACATAATAAAGCCCTGAAGCAGTAGGAGCTGTGGTAATCTTATTAGCTTTAAGATAATTTTGAATTTTCGAAGGTTCAGCTATTTTAGCAGCTTCTTTTTCAGCAGCAGCAGCTTTTCTTTTCGCTTCTAATTCTTGCTCGTATTGAGCTTTAGTAACAACATCAGTCATTTCAAGCTCATAAGTTAATGGAGTATATGGGGGCACCAATGAACCCCTACCCTGTTCACCAAAAGCTAATGCTGAAGGTACTACAATGGTTGCTTTTGAACCTTTTGACATTAATGTTAAGGCTTCAGTAACTCCTTTGGTATCAAAGTCTTTACCCATTTCCCATAATAAAGGCTCACCTCTGTCGTAACTAGAGTGAAGGATATCTCCTGCCAGGTTCTTTACAATCAGGTGAACTTTACCGTAATCTCCAACTTTTGGCTTCTGCCCTGATCCTTTCTTTGTTTCCAAAAAATAAAGTCCTGACGGTTGCGGGGTAACAGTGATATTATTGTTTTTGAGGAAAGTATCGATGGTAATTGGCTCTTCTGCTTTAGCAGCTTCCATCTTTACTCTGTATTCTTCTCGCATTTGTGCTTCCGACTTTACAGAAACAATCTTAACATTGAATGTTACTTCTTTCCCTTTCCATGTGGAGTCAGGTAAAAACGGTGTTCTTACAGTCTTTAGGAAGAAAGAGTCGACAGAGCTGATAAAAGTGGCACTATCACCCGGATGTAACAAAGCAAAACCGGAAAATATGTCTCCTTTGTAGGTTGGTTGCATTTGCTGAACCATGTATTCGCCCGGCTGATTTTTAGAGTCAAAAATCATTGAATCATTGATGAAGTATTTTAGATCCAAAGTAATGATATCACCTATTTTTATGGTTGTGGTATCATCACCTTTAACATGGATCTTATAAAATAATCCGTCATCAGTCTTCTTAAATCCCCGGTGATCGGAGCAACCAAAGACACCAAAAGTAATTATTGCTATAAGCAATAGGAATGTGAGGTTTTTGTACTTCATTATGGACATTTATTAGGTTTCTATTTCAATTGAATAAGTTCAAGATCGTAAATAAGCGTTGACTTTGGAGGTACTTTGTTCTGATCACCTATTAATCCGAATCCAAGGTGCGAAGGTATGATAAATTTTGCCCTGTCACCTGTTCTAAGTAATAAAATTCCCTCTTCCAGACCACTCTCCACTCCACCTTTGCCAATAAGGAATTCCTTGGCACCACTCTCCTTTGAAGAATAAATCTCTTCACCTGAAATTAGCTGAACTGAATAGTTGATTACAGCTATCTTACCTTGCTCGGCTTTAGCACCTGAGCCTTGCTTATAAATAGCATATCGCAATCCGGAACCTGTAGTGTTCATCTTCCAGTTGTGCCTGCGAATATAGTTTTCTATCTGTTCATCTTCAGTAGTCACAGCTTTTTTATTCGCTTTAATAAGTGGTTCCTGAAAGATATCCTTTCCGGTAGATTTCGGCTCTTCCTTTACTTGTTCATGGCACGAAATCACTATTAAACTTAGAAAAACAATATAGACAACGAACCTAATCATAGAGTAGTACTTTTCCTGGCAGCACTGATTAACTGATCTTTATACTGTGGCAATAATTCAGTAAAATGCCTGAGTGTATCCTCCATACTCTTATATGAATCACCTCCGGCAGCATTAAGATGACCACCTCCTTCGTAGTGCTTTCTGGCAAAATCATTAACTGAGAAATCAGCTTTTGATCTAAATGATATCCTGATACAGTTCTTCTTTTCAGTGAATAATGCTGCAAAGCTGATATTCTTTATGGACAAGGCATAATTCACAACCCCTTCAGTATCACCAGGCTGGAAGGAGAATTTCTCCAAATCCCTCTTAGTAAGCCAAATGTAAGCAGTGCAATATTCGTTAAGCACCACTAACTTCTCACTCAGACAATATCCCAATAATCTCATCCTATTTTCGGAATAGGTATCATAAACCAGTCGGTGAACCTTCTCAGTGTCAACTCCTATCTTTATTAAATCAGCAACAGCTTCCAATGTATGAGGATAATTACTTGCATAACTGAATGATCCTGTATCAGTCATCATACCTACATAAAGATTCATCCCTATCTCAGTACTTATCGCATTTGGCTCACCTAATGCTTTTATAAAATCATAAATCAATTCAGCTGTTGATGATACATTAATGACCGACAAAGAGTAGTCAAATTCATTAGTTGGTTCAGGGTGATGGTCAATAAGAATCTTTATACCGTTAGCTTTGGTTAGCTCTTCCTGAAATAGATTAACCCTTGAGATAGAATTATAATCTAAACAAAAGATAACCTCAGCTTCTTTCAATAATTGGTTACCTATCGTCTTGTGATGATAATATATAACCGCTTCATCTAATCCCGGTATCCAATGTAAAAACTCAGGGATATCATTGGGAATCAACACATCAGCCTTAATTCCTTTACTCTTAAAATAAAGATAAAGTGCTAAAGATGAACCGATAGCATCACCATCGGGGTTGTAATGTGTAGTTATTAAAAATCTGGTTTTCTGTGAGAGAATTTCTTTGATTTTTTGAAAAACCTCCGGTGGAAACTTACTCAAATTATTGACTATTTATGTAAAAAGAAAGTTGTTTATTGAACACAAAAATACTTAATATTGTTATTTGGCCCGTCAAACAAAGTTGATTGACATAAATATAATCTTAAAAAGAAAGTAGATGGCAGGAAATTTTACATTCACAATGATAAAACCGGAGAGTGTGAGGAATCTGGAGTCCGGTAAGATACTGGATATAATTATAACTTCAGGGTTTAAATTGCGAGCACTGAAAATGGTATGGTTAACCAAAGAGAAAGCATCAAAATTTTATGAAGTGCATCGTGAACGTCCCTTTTATAATGATCTTGTTGAATTTATGTCGTCAGGCCCGGTTATAGCTGCAATTCTGGAGAAGGAGAATGCCGTTGAGGCTTATAGGGAATTTATTGGAGCGACTAACCCTGAGAATGCCGCCGAAGGGACAATTCGAAAATTATTCGGTAAATCAATTCAGAGTAATGCAGTGCATGGTTCAGATTGCGATGAGAATGCAATTATTGAATCAAACTTCTTTTTCTCTGAGTTTGAGAGGGTTTAACAATAGATTTGCCGTTCTATTCAGGATAATACTCTCTAAAGCTCTTATCAGTATAGAAGACAATAATTCTGTCAATCTTTTTGGCAAATTTCCCGGTCTCGTTTCCGGATTGGATGTCTTTATCGAATTTTGTTTCCGTTAGTTTTTTATGGGATTGCTCTAAATGAGGATAATCATTTTGTTCTTCATTTTTAGTTTTTACTTCTTCCACATGCCCTTTGGGATAATCATCTGAAATTTGATTTTTCTGTCCTTCCTGTTCATCCATCTTGAAATGAGGTGTATTGAACTGAATTTCAGATCGAACAGGTGCATTGTGCGGTATGTTTGAGCCTGTATGACTCTCATAATTCTCGTTAGAAGTATCTGTGTCGGCAAATAACTCAAGCATTGACTTTTGTCGAATTGTTGTAGGAGTCATTTCAGCACCTGAAACATTAGGGTAAGGATTCATCATTTGACCTTCACCAAATAATAACCAGTTAACACTAATATCCGGATACTTCTTAATAATTCTGAGTATAAAATCAAGACTGGGTTTATTTCTACCATTGAGGATATGTGATATCCCGGATCGCTGTACACCTAATTCATCAGCCAGCTGAGCTGATGACATATTCTTTGTCTTGAGTACTAATGATATTCTGTTATTCATAATGGTAAAGGATTAGTGTATACATGCGTAACTTTACAATTCAAATATAGACAATAGTTAAATGATACAATTGTTTGCGAAAAGAAATTTCTTAATTTTTTACTAATAATTACAGATGAATAGCTTTACAAGCCTCTTTTTCAATATTTTATAAAATTTCCATTTAATGCTATGATACAAATGTAACACATCGGATATTTCTCATTGTCTATTATAGATAAATGTTATATTATACTGGTTATTAGCACTTTAAAATTTTATTTGTGTTAGTTAATTACTTTTGGTCATCTGTTTACATTTGTTTTATGTAATACAATTGTAACATTACATAATTAACCAATAGAATTTACAGGTGTAATTTATTTTAACTTTACATTTGTAATTTCTACTGTTATAGGTTAATTAGTTAAACCAGTGTTAATGTACATGATTTTTTACTTTAAGTGCGGTGGGATGTAATCGTCTTTATCTATTTTACTAACAAGCATTTAAGGTAATACACAACACTGCACTACTACTTGCTAAAAGGAGGCGGTTACAAATGTAATCAATAGGTTATTCATGATTACTCACCTTACTGGATACACTTATAATAAATATTTTACAAATGCTAACCAGTACCTCCCTATTAAAAGTATGGTAGATACTCTTTTCACTTATCTAAATAAATATTCACTGAGATTTATGAGTCAAGCAAAGTGTAGAAACTGAAATGATAAAATCTTAAATAAGGGAAGTTGAAATTGGTAGAGCGTAAATGCGAAGTATGAACTATGGATTTTTTCTGAACCCATAACCTTATTCAGAGCTTGGCATTTTTTCTAAAGCACTACCCTGCTCTATTTTGAATATTGCTTACCACTTTCCTTCACAATAGCAAATATCCAATTCCTGAAAGGTAAAAAAGCAAAAAACTGGTCGTAATATTTTACAGACCAGTTAGTTGTAAGCGATAATGTGATTAACTATAAAGCCTTCAGAAAAATTACTTGATGATTTTATGGGTAATTTTCTCCCAGGGAGTCGAGATTTGAAGAAAATATATTCCCCTTGGCAATAAACTAAGGTTTTCTAATTTAATATGGTTCTCACCAGTGTTGAGAGTCTTACCGGTATATTTCTTAAGAACTGTACCCTGTGAGTTAAAAAGTACCAACTCAACCTGGTCAATAGTAGGAATATAAAACTCAGCCACTATAAAATCAGTAAATGGGTTTGGGTAGCATTTAATAATCGAATTGAATGGAACATGATCGTTATTTCCAACAAGAATTGAATGGGCCATCATCATATCAGGAATACCCCAACCATAATAGTTATTTGGGCCGGCAGAGATGCTTGCACTTTGTTTTATTGCCTGGATGATCTGCATATTATTAAAATCAGGATTTGCCTGCCATAAGCAAGTGGCAGCACCACATAATATTGGTGAAGAGAATGAAGTACCATTAAAATATACAAGATCACCTGAGAACGGATAAACAACAGCAGCTGGTCCACCTTGAGCCATAACATCAGGTTTAGTTCGTCCATCTGAAGTTGGACCAATGGAACTAAATCCGGCATAAATACCATTAGGATCAACAGCTCCAACAGCTAAGACACTGTCACCATCTGCCGGAGCAGAAATATAAAGCCAAGGACTACCTCCGGAATTCCCGGCACTGTTAACAACTAAAATCCCTTTACTTGCTGCAAGGTCGGCTCCTATCGTTATAGGAGTAGTGTTGCCGTCCATATCACTATAAGTGTGATTATCAGAAGGATAGTTAGGAAATGTTGTATATCCCAATGAAGTATTAAAAACATCAACTCCCAGTGAGTCAGCGTATTCAGCAGCTGCAACCCAATAATATTCTTCCATCAGGTACTCATCATCTGCATCTTCTGTTCTGAAAAGATAATATGATGCATGTGGGGCTGTTCCAACCATCTGTCCCGGTAAGTTTGCTCCCATTGTTGATAATACCATAGTCCCGTGAGTACTTAAATTTGGGTTGTAAACATTATTACCGGGTTGAACGAAATCTCTGGTACCTAATATTCTGTTATTGAGGAATAGACTATCAAACACATTCAAGTTGTTAGCATTGCAATATCCTGCATCCATAACACCAATGATCATACCTTTACCTGTATATCCTTGGCTATGAAGTTGGTCAACCTTCAGCATTTGTACCTGATTAGCTGCCACACCATAATCAAAGCCTGACGTTCCTGACTTAACAACCATGGTTTTGGGAGCATCAATTTTCTGAAATTTCTCTGATTGGAAGAAATTCTTAAGAAAAGGAGTATTCTTCTTTTGTTTAATAAGTTCTGCCGATGTAATCTCCTTTACAAAGGGCAAGTTTCGTATCCTCGTAACTACTTCAGGTTTGTCAACTCTTGCGATAGTCAGGTTTAACCATTTTGAAGTATAAAAAATGTCACCACCGCTCTGCTTCACCTCGTTTAGATAGTCAGGATTAACAGGCAAATCCGTTTCATTGAGCGGAATTTGCTGGAGCAGTCGCCTCTCTATCGAGCGGTCAGATAGATACATTCTTGGCTCGGCAATACTGAACTTTGAATTGCTTTTGTCTTTAAATTTAATAATGTACGTATTTGATTCGGTTTGTCCAAACGAAGCAACCGAAAATACAACAAACAAAATGAGAGTTAGATATTTCTTCATCTATTAGTTTAATGATTTGAATTCTAAACAATAACGCATCTTTATAAGTTTGTAAAAATACAAAAAACCACTACAACAATCAATTCCACGAATTATAAGTCATTGTTTCTCGTAATTCAAATACGATGAGAATAGAAATCAAGTTATTCTATTGATAGAATAGCTTCAACCCGGATTCATCATTGCTTAGGATTCGTTTTCTGCTTTACATAAGTTTCTTTGCAGAAATAAACCTTGGCTTGTCATTGAAATCTGTATAAATTTCTACATCACCAAAACCTCTATACTCAAGCAAAGATTTAAAATTCCCGTCTTCTTTTTCATTAATTTCAAAATATAGCATTCCGTAACTGGTTAAATGCTTTTTTGCGAAATTAATTATTGCAGAATAGAATAGAAGTGGCTCATTATCAGGAACAAAAAGTGCTATCGGTGGTTCATATCTGAGAACATTTTGCGACATTATCGATTTCTCAGATTCTTTAACGTAGGGAGGATTGCTAACGATTATATCATATAATAAATTAGAATCCAGGTACTTTCCCTCCGAGTGATGAACATTTTGTGAATCCGGCCGGTAGTTATAATAATTTAGTATATCAAAGTTAATAAATTCAACATTTACATTATTCTTAATAGAATTGCCTGAGGCAACCGAGAGAGCTTCTTTAGAGATATCAAGAGCATGAACTACTGAATTAGCTAACTTGACAGCAAGTGAAATTGCTATAATTCCACTTCCTGTTCCAATATCAAGAATATTGTAGCCAGCATTTGGATCACTACGATTGACAATAATATTAATCAGTTCCTCAGTTTCAGGCCTCGGGATTAATACATCTGGTGTTACATCAAACTTTAGATTACAAAACTCGACTTCACCACTTATATATTGAACAGGTTTAAAGTTCTTGAGATCATCAAGTGCCTGTAAAATTTGAGTTTTAAATACCTCATTAACACTCTCATTTTCAATCATGAGCCAATCCAGCAAGCTTTTATTGCCGAGTGAAGTGAATAAATAGCGTTGAAGTGCACGAGCCTCACGTTCACCATAAAGTGGTTGCAATTCTTCAATTATCTTATAGGCAAGCTGACCATTGGTCATTGTTTACTGAATTTTACTGTTCACACAAAAATACGTCACTTTAAATTAGAACATCTCAATTGGAGATTAAAACAACTGAAATAATGCCATCAACAGTCAACATAATTTAACTTTGCACTATGAAACAAGAGAATTGTCCCTTTTGCAGAAAGGAAGTTCAGGATACTGCATTTGCTACATCGTCAGGATTTATAGCAATCTATAATCATGCTCCCATTGTGCCGGGTCACAGTTTGATAATTCCGTTGAAACATTCTACTGATATGATGGAGCTGTCAGATGATGAGTATATTGAGATGTGTCTTTTTGGAAAGCGAGTAATGAAATTTCTCAACGAATATTTCAAGACTGCAGAGTTTGACATGTCACTACAACAAGGAAGAAATGCCGGGCAAAGTGTTGAACACATTCATCTTCATCTCATTCCAAGGAAGCCCATGGATCTCGAACTAGGTGAAGAATGGTATCATAGAATTATGAAGGAAGAATATACAAGCCTTGATTCGGATAGGATCCTCAAGAATTCAGAACTAACTAAAATATCGAAGAAATTGAAAGAGGCATGGATCAAATATAACCACTTAGAAGATTAAGTATCACACATCATTGAGGGTATCTTTAAATAAAGAACATTGAAACACCTATTACTGCAATTATTGCCCCTACTACTTCAATCCAGGTAATTTTCTCTTTCATTATAATCACAGATGGCGCAATAATAAGTACTGGTACAATTGACATGATTGTTGAAGCAATTCCTGAAGTAGTATATTTAACAGCCAATAAGCTGAAAGATACTCCTAAGAATGGACCGAAGAAAGCCCCCACCCCCAGCCGCTTCATAGCTGAAAAATTATGAATTGCACTATTAACCCTGGGCCAGAAACCCATATAGGTAACTGCAATGATGAAGCCAATTATTCCTGTTATGACTCTTATTTGAGTAGCAGCAAATGGATTGTAATCTTCAATACCATAGCTACTTAGTACTAATCCAAGCCCCTGACCTGTTGCTCCACCGATTGCTAATAAAATGCCTTTAACAGGGTATTTAAATCTAAATTTAATACGCTTACTACTTTCATCATCTGAAGGTTCCTTCTTGGCAAGTATAGTAATTGATATCCCGATAAATGTTAGTATCATGCCAAGTATACCAAGCTCATTCATTGTTTCGCCCATAATCATCCATCCGGCAATTGCAGCAATAGGTGGAGCAAGTGACATGATGAGCATTGAAATTCGTGCTCCTATTACTACATAAGCCTGAAATAGAAACAGATCACCAAGTACAAAGCCTATTAATCCCGACACTGATAACCATATCCAATTATGCATACTGGCACCTGCCGGAAGGAATTCACCACGTGTAAATAAACTAAAAATTCCAAGGTAGATAAATGCCAGGCAAAGACGGATAATGTTAACAGAAAGTGAGCCTACCTTTTTCCCGGCTGATTCGAAAGCTAAAGCTGTAATAGTCCAGAAAAATGCAGTGCTTAACGCTGCCAGTTCTCCTGTATAGTTATGGAACATGTAGATAATTTAAGGTTGCAAAATTAGGAAAATTTGAACCCCTGTGTTGTATCAGTAAATATTATGATCAGTATATAAATCATAGTATCTTAAGCACTTATGAAACGCAATGTTGAAGTAAATTTTGCAGGAAAGCCATTTATACCAGTATTGAAAAATTGTCTAAGTTTGAAAGCTGAAGATAAAGCAGAGTCAAGACTAAACTATTGATCTATAGCATATCATATGCTTTTTGAAGACACATACAGAACTGTTACAGAAATTTCAGAGGGAATCTATAAAGAAAAAGGAAGTAAATTCATTGCCCGATGCTATCCTGTAAGGACAGAAAGCGAAGTAAAACAGCGATTAGAAGAAATAAAGAAGGAGTACTTTGATGCAAGGCACCATTGTTACGCCTATATAATAGGATATGACAAATCGGGCTGGCGCATGAACGATGACGGTGAGCCCTCTGGTACAGCAGGAAAGCCAATTTATGGTCAACTACAATCATTTGATCTCACAAATTGCTTATTGGTGGTAGTAAGATATTTTGGTGGGATAAAATTAGGAGTCAGCGGTCTGATTAATGCCTATAAGGCAGCTGCAAGAGACGCAATTGAAAATTCGACGATTATTGAGAAAACCATTAATGAGATATATCGACTTGAGTATCCATATGAAATGATAAATGATGCAATGAAACTCCTCAAAGACAATGAAGGGCAGATTATTGAAACCGGATATGAAACACAGTCGTTCATCATCTTCAAGATAAGGCGAAATAATGCCATAAAGTTAAAGTCGAAATGTGACACGTTATATCAATTTCGCTTGATATATATGAGCATAGAATAGTTTCTGATTATCAAATCATACCTGAAAAACTCGCTCTTTAGCAATACATCTTTTTTTTCGAAAACGCAATAGCTAAAACACTTTTTTTTTCACTTTTTTATAAAGACTTTTGTTGAAAAGAAATTCTAAGGGGAGAAATTCTTTAGGCTATTGACAATTAATTGTTAATTATTTTTTTAGGCGACCATAGGTTTAAAATATTACGAACCGTAATTATTATTTGCATATAGAATGAGAGAAGTTCATCAAGAAGTTTGGGAGAATTGTCTTAAGATTATTAAAGACAATATAAACTACCAAAGTTATAAAACATGGTTTTCACCTATTAAACCGGTCAAACTTCAAGACAACGTTCTTACAATTCAGGTACCTAGTCATTTTTTCTATGAATGGCTCGAAGAGCACTACATTGTACTACTAAAAAAGACTATCAAACATGAACTGGGTCCAACAGGACGCTTGGAATACAGCATCATAATGGAAAATGCTGTTGACGCTGAAGGACCATTCACAATTAAAGTGCCGACTAGTAACAGGAATTCACTTACTAACCCTTCTGTACAAATGCCGATTGACATTAATAAGGGGTCAGCAAAGGAGATTCCTAATCCTTTTGTAATTCCTGGTCTTAGGAAAATTCAGGTTCATTCTCAATTAAATGAGGCATATTCTTTTGAGAACTTTATTGAAGGTGATTGCAACCGCTTAGCTCGTTCCGCAGGCTATGCCGTAGCAACAAATCCCGGTAAGACTGCTTTTAATCCATTATTCCTGTATAGCGCAAACGGACTGGGTAAAACTCACCTTGCACATGCTATTGGGATACATGTTAAATCAAATTTTCCGGACAAAACTGTGCTTTATGTAACAGCTGAGCAGTTTATTCAACAATTTGTACAGGCAAACATCAATAAGAATCAAAACGACTTTGTTCATTTCTATCAGATGATTGATGTTCTGCTGATAGATGATATTCAGTTCCTTTCCACAAAAGAGAAAACACAAGACGTCTTTTTCCATATCTTCAACCATTTGCACCAAAATGGAAATCAATTGGTAATTACTTGTGATAAGCCACCGGTTGAGTTAAAAGGTATGGAACCTCGGCTGTTATCAAGATTCAAATGGGGATTGGCAGCTGATCTGCAAGTACCTGATTTGAACACTCGTATCGCTATCCTTAATAAACGCCTGTATAAAGATGGCATAGAAATGCCTAAGGAAGTAATTGAATACGTAGCATACAATATAACTACAAACGTCAGAGAATTAGAAGGAGCATTGACTTCCTTGATGGCGCAGTCATCACTGAATAAAAAAGCTATCACTATTGAGCTTGCCCGCCAAATGATTGATAAGTATGTCAAGAACTCAATGCGCGAGGTATCAATAGACTATATACAAAAGATCATTTGTGACTATTTCAACATCCAGTTAGAGAGTCTTAACTCAAAAACCAGAAAGCGTGAAATTGTGCAGGCAAGACAGTTAGCAATGTTCTTCTCAAAGAAACATACTAAATCTTCACTTGCTACTATCGGAATGCAATGTGGACAAAAAGATCATGCAACTGTTCTACATGCTTGTCGGACAGTCTCAAACCTGATAGAGACTGACAAAGAGTTTAGAAATTGTGCTGAAGAAATTGAGAAAAAAATAAAAATTTAGGAAGTAGAAAATTTTCTATCTTAGCAATCAATAATTTAGAGGGGCAATTAACAAAATAGCAATGCTATTTTGTTATTGCCTATTTTTTTGATTGCCTGATTTGTAAATCGGGAAGTAATTTTTAGTGGGGCAATTAACAACTGAGAATTTTAAAATTGCACATCATGAATATTCTTATGGTATGTCTGGGAAATATCTGTAGGTCGCCTATTGCTGAAGGATTACTCAAGACTAAGATCAAAAGACATAATTTGCAGGCTACCGTCGACTCTTGTGGGTTCGAGTATGAACATTTGGGTTGTCAACCTGATTACAGAGCTATCGAGGTCGCATCTAAACATGACATAGATATCACTTATCAGAAAGCAAGGCTCTTTCACCCTTCCTATTTTGACCATTTCGACAAGATTTATGTCATGGATAATAGCAATTACAAGATGGTAGCATCTCATGCACGATGCAGCAAAGATCTTGAGAAAGTTGAATTCATAATGAATGTATTAAAACCGGGAAGCAATGAATCTGTTCCTGATCCATATTATGGCAAACATGAACATTTCGTTGAAACTTTTAATTTGCTTGATAAAGCAACCGATAAAATAGTTGATTTGATAAAGGATGTCCAGAAAAATTGATGACATTCCAGGTTCTGCTCAAATAGAACAGGCTGCCAACCGTATTAAGCCTTGGCTACATATCACACCTGTCCTCTCCAGTACTGCTATAAATAAAATTGCCGGATGTTCTATCTTTTTTAAATGTGAGAATTTCCAAAAGGCTGGTGTTTTTAAGTCACGTGGGGCTACTAATGCTATATTTAGCCTTGATACAGAAGAGCTTAATTATGGGGTCGCAACCCACTCCTCAGGTAATCATGCTGCTGCATTAGCTATGGCCGCCGACTTAAGAAATACTAAGGCTTATATAGTAATGCCTGAAAATGCCAATAAAATCAAAATAAAAGCAGTTGAAAATTACGGTGGTATTATACGATTTTGCAAACCTACACTCCAAGATAGAGAAGAATCATTGGAAGAGGTTATAGGTGAAACCGGTGCACATGAAATACATCCGTATAATGATGTCAGAATTATAGCCGGACAAGCAACTGTAGCTATGGAACTGTTAAACCAGGTTGAAAATCTACAGATAATAATGTCGCCTGTGGGTGGCGGTGGATTATTGAGCGGTACTGCCCTTTCAGCACATTATTTTGGCAATGACAATCTTAAAGTAATAGCTGCCGAACCCTCTGGTGCAGATGATGCCTTCAGGTCATTCCAATCGAAGACACTCATACCTTCAATTGCACCATCGACATTGGCAGATGGATTATTGACCTCATTAGGGTCAATTACTTTTCAGATCATTTTAGATCATGTTCATTCAATAATGACTGTTTCCGACACTGAAATTATCGCTGCAATGCGACTTGTTTGGGAACGTATGAAGATGATTATTGAACCTTCGTCTGCTGTCCCATTAGCTGTTGTACTTAACAATAAAGATGTTTTTTCAGGAAAAAGAGTTGGAATCATAATATCAGGAGGGAATGTAGATCTTGATAATCTTCCTTTCTAAAATCATCTAATGCTAATAACTAAATGCGACCACAAAAAGGAGTGCTTTATTTGCTACCAACACCTTTGGGAGATACTTCTCCAGAGTTAGTATTGCCAAATAGCAATTTCACTATTATCAATAATTTGAATGTTTTTATTGTAGAAGAGCTTAGAACTGCCCGCAGGTTTTTAAGAAGTTATGGTTACAAGAGGAACTTTGAGGAAGTCATTTTCTACGTATTAAATGAGCATACTCTTCCTGAAGAATACTCCGGATTTCTCGAAGAAGCTGAAAAGGGTATGTCAATTGGATTATTATCTGAAGCCGGGGTACCCGCAGTAGCCGATCCTGGTAGTTCAATTGTCAGAATAGCTCATCAAAAGAATATCCGAGTTGTACCCTTGATTGGTCCTTCATCAATAATAATGGCACTTATGGCTTCGGGTTTAAACGGGCAAGCGTTTACCTTTCATGGCTACCTACCGGTAAAACCAAATGAGAGAAAACAAAAACTCAGGGATTTAACTAAACAATCCAACAGGCAACAACATACCCATATTTTCATTGAGGCACCTTACAGAAACAAGCAAATGATAGAGTCAATCCTTGAAGTATGCCATGACGATATGTTGTTATGTATAGCAACGAACATTTCACTTCCAACAGAGGCTATCGCAACAAGGACTATAAAAGAATGGAAACGCCAAAATCATGATCCCAGCAAGAACCCGACTGTATATTTGATCATGTAAAAAAAGGCCATCCCTTGACAGCCTTTTTAGAGAATTATCATTTATAGTTATTAGTGGTGATGACCATGAGGTCCATGTACATGACCATGATTTAATTCCTCTTCAGTAGCATCCCTAAGGTCAATAATTTGGCCTGTAAAATGCAGTTTTTTACCTGCAAGAGGATGATTAAAGTCCATTTTAACATGATCACTGCTAACTTCAACTATTTTTCCTTCCAAAGGGTGGCCTTCATTGTCTTGCATTGGCACCAGGTTACCAACAGTGAGCATATTATGATCCAATTTTCCATCTATTTTAAAAATTTCAATTGGCAGATCAACAATTGCTTCATCAATTAATTGTCCATAAGCATCCTCAGGTTCAAGAGTGAATGCAAAGCTGTCATTCAGTTTTAAATTCTTGAGATTTGATTCAAACTTGGGTAACATACTACCGGTTCCAAAGATGAACATTAATGGTGATGATGCATCTGCCGAATCAATTGTTTCGTCCATGTTATCGTCAACCCGTAGCTCGTAGGTCAGTGACACTACTTTGTTTTCTGAAATAGTCATTGATGTAAATTTAAATTATTATTAAACAACAGGCATTTCCTTCGATTGTTGAAATCCTCACTAATAAAATTATTAAATTTCAACGTCTGATCTTAGGATTATGCACTTTTAATTATTGAACCGAAAAGCGGATAACTCTTCAAAAAGACAATTATTGCCTACCTTATATTGGGATAGGCTCAATGATCAGACTGTCAACAGGTTCCACATCATCTGTGTTAATGGTATCATTCTCATACACCGGTGAGATGCAATTGTATTCTTTTCTGATGTTTATATTTGGCTTATCGAATTTTCCTCTGTATTTTTTCAATGATTCATCGTGAAGCACATTTTCCATAAAATACCCAAAAGTGGGTAATGCAGTCCTTAATCCTTCACCCAATTGTGAGGTCCTGAACCTTATGTTTCTGTGCTCTCCTCCTACCCAAACACCAGATACCAACCTGGGTGAAATGCCTATGAACCACCCGTCGGAGAAATTGGATGAAGTTCCGGTTTTACCACCAAAATCAGTATCGTACTTGAACAGGTCGTATTCCCATAAACCCTGTGTTGTACCACCTCTTTCTGTTAATCCCGCCCTTAACATAAATGTCATAAGATAAGCAGTTTCCTCATCCAGTATCCTCTTTGCTTCCGGCTGATATTGGTATAATACTCTCCCTTCACGATCAGTGATTTTTGTCACAAAGACAGGATCATTTAACAACCCTTTGTTTAAGAACACACAGTAAGCATTCACCATTTCAAGCAGGCTTACATCACTTGAACCAAGACATACTGACGGAACATTCCGAAGCTCTGATGTAATTCCCATCCTGTGTGCCATTTCAATCACTTTATTCCACCCTAATTCTTTAGTTAATTGAACTGCCACGGTATTTATAGATCTGGCAAATGCATTTTTCAAAGTCACATTATGATATGTAAATTCCCAGTTTGCATTATGTGGTGACCACGACTTATCTTTACTATTTTCAATATAATTTATAGTCACTGGTTGATCGGAGCGCATTTCACACGGACCTAATCCTGATTCAAAAGCAGCTGCATATACAAACGCCTTGAACAATGACCCCGGCTGACGTTTCGACTGATTAATGTGGTCGTATTGGAAGAATTTATAATCGATACCACCAACCCAAGCTTTAATGAAGCTATTTGACGGATCAATGCTCACAAATCCGGTGTTCAATAAGTGGCGGTAGTATTTAATTGAATCAATTGAACTTAATACAGTATCGGGTATTCCATTCCACTTGAAAATCTTCATTTCGTGAGGAAGATTCAGGTAATAATTGATTGAATCTTCGTTATTGCCATATTTTTCCTTCAAATTCTTATAAACCTTGGTTTCTTTAACCAAATCTTCAATAAACCCTTTAATTTCATTGCCTTTACTATCGACCCAGGGATTTTTACCTTGCCAATGTTCAAAAAACTTTTTCTGCAGACGAGTCATGTGTTTTTTAACTGCTGATTCAGCATGTGCCTGAAGTTTTGAATCGATAGTAGTGTATATTTTTAGACCATCAGTGTATATATTATATCCTGATTCTTTACTCCAAGCTTGAAGACTTCTTGCAACAGCATCCTTGAAGTATGTTGCATCAGTTTGATCAGGAACAGGCTGTCTGAACTTAAGACAAATTGGTATATTTTGTAGTGAATCAGTCTCCTTTTCTTTCAAAAACCCGTATTTGCCCATTTGAGCTAATATATTATTTCTTCTTCTGAGAGAATTTTCTTTATTCAAAACAGGACTATAATAAGTTGGGGCTTTTAACAAACCAATAATCAATGCTGCTTCTTCTGCAGTTAATTCTGCAGGTCGCTTATTAAAAAATGTTATTGAAGCAGCTTTTATCCCAAAGGAATGGCTACCAAAATCAACAGTATTAAGATACATTGTAAGGATTTCTTCTTTAGAGTAGAAAAATTCCAATTTTAATGCATTTATCCATTCTTTTGATTTATCTACAAAAATATTAACCCCTTTGATTTTGCCAAGGAGGCCTTTTTTATTCTTATGTCTTGTTTTGTATAAGTTCTTAACAAGTTGTTGAGTTATGGTACTTCCACCACGCTTGTCACCTTTTGCAGTACTCCAGATTGCTGCCATAGTGGCTTTAATATCAATTCCATTGTGCTTGTAAAATCTGATATCTTCAGCGGCAAGAAGAGTATTAATTAAAAGTGGTGAAAGTTCATGGAATTCAACCGGGATTCTATTCTCAATGTAATATTTACCAATCAAAATACTGTCGGCTGAATATAGTTCAGAAGCAATATTAATATCCGGTTCTTTAAGATCCCTAATATCAGGAGATTGGCCAAAGAGCCATAGGAAATTAACATCGATTGCAACAATAATAAGTAATAGTATCAAAAGTAATTGTACTGTACGAACTAACACCTTTTGCCACCATTTCTTAGCGAAAAAAGGTACTGAGAATAAATATTTCAGCAATAATCCAAGCTTCTTCAACAACAATTTTATTGACGAACCAATTTGTTTCACAATTAAATTACTCACTATTGTATTGACTTATAAACGCTTAGCGCTGATGATCTGTTAAGATTAAAAAGTAGCAATTTACATTGAATTTATGAACAAAGAGGAATTCGTTGTAACTTTAAACGGGTTTATTCGTCAATATATAGTTCATCAGTGTAAACCCATTAAATAAATGATTGTTGAATAAGAGCTTCAACAATAATTGAGTTATAATATTTTGCTCAAATAATGAAGAAAGTACTGCTCTACATCTTTCTGTTATTTACCCTATCAGGTTTTGCTGTAGGGCAAAAGGCATCTGAGTACTTAAAAGCTGCTTTAGTCGCCACACAACAGAAAAACTACAAACAAGCAATTGCTTATTGTGACCTTGCTTTATCGGCTAATAGCACATATAATGAGGCATACTTTCACAGAGGATATAATAAATTCCTGATGAAAGATTATCCGGGGGCAATTGTTGATTTCACTGTTTGTATTGATTTGAATCCGGATTATCTTGATGCATATCTGTATCGAGCCCTCTGTCAGCAGAAATCAGGTAACAACCTTGCGGCTACCAAGGATTATAATTTGGCCCGACAAATAAATGCAGTAGAGACACTTGCCTTTATCACAGGTAATTTATTCAGAAGATTGTGATTGTAGTTCCTACCTCTAAAATTTACCAAAAAAGGTAATTAAAGTAGCTTAGAGCATCTATCCATTAAACTTTTACTTCTTGTTTCGCTTTTATTAGCTTTTGTATTCTCTGTAATAGTGGAGGGTGAGAATAGTATGCCTTTACATACCAAGGGTGAGGAGTAAGATCGGATAGATTGTTAGCGGCAAGAGACTTTAAAGCACTGCTTAAATGAACTGGTGATGCATGCATAGAAGCAAACTCATCAGCCTGAAATTCATGCTTTCGGGAAATCGCATTTTGATATAAGGAAAGTAGGAAGGATATTGGTGTGAATAAAATGCCAAAAACAATAACACCTATATGAAATCCTGGTTGAGTCCCAATCGCTTCGTAAATATTTGGATTGCTTATGATGAACGAGAATACAAACAATAGTAATCCTGTGGTCAATATTGATGTGGTCATACCTTTGATTATGTGTTTCTTCTTGTAATGACCAATTTCATGAGCTAATACTGAAACGATTTCTTCCTCTGAATGAGTATTAATCAGAGTATCATACAGGACTATTCGTTTACGTGATCCGAAGCCGGTAAAATATGCATTTGCTCTCGTTGACCTTTTTGATCCATCAATAATGAAGATATTTTCAATCTTAAAGTTCACTTTTTCCGATAACTCCTGAATCTTATGCTTTAAAGTACCTTCTGCTAATGGTGTCTGTTTATTAAATAACGGAACAATAAGATTTGAATAGAAGAAGGTCATGAAAATTGAAAATACAGTAATCACAATCCAAACCATCCACCAGAAATTTTGCCCGAATTGAAAATAAAGCCATATAACTAAGTAGCTAAGCGGGAATCCAATGATTGCAAAAAGTAACCATGACTTTAACTTATCCATAATATAAGTCTTTACCGTTGACCTGTTAAAACCATACTTTTCTTCGATTACAAATGTCTCATAAACATCAAAAGGAGTCATAAGGAGGTCTGAGAATAGCCCCAAAGTACCAAAATAAATAATGCTGACCAATATTTCATGTGAAGTCAATTTTCTAACAACGTAATCAAGAATCGCAAATCCGTCAATCAGCATGAACAGGGTTAAAAGAAAGGAGAATGTTGAAACAAGAATAGATAGGCTATAAAGCTCTTTTTTGTAACTCCTGTATTGCAGGTATTTTTCCTCTGAGTAAACTTCCTTCAATAACTGTGGAATGGCTTTATCACGCCATTTGTTGTTAAGAAATTTGAGCCATTCACTCAACAAAAAATTCATTACAACAAGAATGATGATAACTCCAAAAAGTGTCTGTACCATTTAAATACTCGTTTAACAATATCCCATAATCTTATAAATGAAATAACCTGTAATTTCGTGAATTAGTATATTCCAATTATGTAAAGTAGCCAGGGAAGGTATCACGATATGGTCCATATCATTCATTCTATCACCTGTAATTTTTGAGGTTGGATATTCATCCACTTCTATACCCGATTTCCTAAAAGTGGCTGCAGCTCTCTTCATGTGCATTGCAGAAGTGATAAGTAACAGTTCACCTCTGATCTCATTATCTCTTAAAAGATGGGATGTAAACTCAGCATTTTCATAGGTATTCTTTGATGTACTCTCAAATAGAATATTGTCAGAGTCAATTCCTATTCGTGTCAAATAGAGTTTTATAAAAGCTGCTTCAGTACGGTCTCTATAAATTAAATGGCCAGAACCACCGCTTATAATGATTTTCTTTATTACTCCATTGTTGTATAAATCAATGGTTTGTAATAATCTGTCAGCACCACTCCTAAAAATCAGCCTGTCAGTCTTTTTTTCATAATCCACTATATCACCGCCTAATAGTATTCCTGCAGAATATTTAGCATTCAAAGGATATTCTGTGTTAGGTTGTTCCCACAATCTAATCATCTCGTCTCCTATATAAGGATTCGAAAAAAGAATAAGAACCAAGAAAGCAGATATTAAGTATCGTTTTTTCTTTTTGGGATTTTTGTATATCAGAGCAATAATCACTAGGATAATAATCCATGAAAAAGGATGTAGGATATAGCTAAACAACTTTGAAATAGTGAAAAACATCTTAATAACTACCCATATACTTACGCAAAAACCATTCAGTTCCTAATAGTAGAAACAACAAAATCATTAAAGGATAATAGTCAATCAACCCTTTGAAATTTTTACGTGTATAGCTTATTGATTTAATTTCTTCGCTACTCCTCAAATCATCACCAATGTTTTGAAAAGCTTGAGGATAGTAATACTGCCCACCTGATTCGGTTGCAATTGATATTAACATTCGATGATTAGCGGTCAGGCTGGTATTTTCAAGATCAATCCTGGTAACAACGAAACTTCCGGTTTTTATCATACTTTCACCTGGAACATCGGCTTTAGCTACAAACGTATATACACCCGGCTCAAATGTTCCCACTTTCAACAAATAACTTTCTTCATTAGATGAAAATTCAAAATCAAATTTCCTTTTGCGTTCATCAGTTATCTCAAAAGTAACAACAGGTTGAGTGATAGGCTGATAAGTTTCATTGAACAGCATTGCTCTGAACTCAATATTTTCATTTTCTGCATAAAAGTTCTTCCAATCAATTCTGAATCTGCTCTTATCTGTCTGAGCTGTCAAATACTGAAAAGTTTTACTAAGTAAATCGTCAAAAATGGTGTGCGATTGATTACGGATATAATCATAAATTCTCCATTTCCACATTCCTTCACCAACAATAACACCTATTCTGTTATCATTTACTTCGTTAAACAATATTAAAGGCATATCAGTCTTTGTTGAGCCGACTTGCTGATATGAGAGAATCTTCACTGAATTAGCAACATTATAATTCGCAAATGGGGCGTTTAACGGTGGAACAGTTTGCAGGAATTGTCTCTGCTGCTCATTAACAATGAACAATGAAAATGAAGGATTGTAAACCGGTAATGCTTCATTGAAAGAACCTTTGAAATTAGCTAATGTTAAGCCAATATTTAATGAATTGATAAGTTGGATATTACTCTCTGAACCTATAATGAATAGTAAAGGTGTTTTTGAATCAATTATATCTTTCAAGTTCTGTGTAAAAGGGTTTCTTCTGGAGGGAAGTTGATTCAGGATGATTAGATTAAACAACTCAGGCTTTTGGGAATTAAATTCATTTCCAATGAAAATATCAGTTTCAAAATTATTACTTCCTTCAATAACTCTCTGGAGGGCAGCAATGTCAGGATGGGGAAGATCAGATACAATTGCAACTTTTAATTTGCTTTCCCTGACTTCAATAAATATATCTCTTTGATTATTGTCTTTATTGAATTCTCCATCGATAACATCTACTGTCACCCTCAACTTCATTATTCCGGTTTCATTTGCATCGAGTAATGCCGGAATAGTAATCACCTGATTTGAGGAACTGACTGAAATGCTTTGGGTAAATAAGACTGTATTATCATCTTTCTGAATCTTTACAACAGAACTCTCACCTGAAGACTCAATAGCATGCAAACTTATTTCAATTGGAAAACGATTACCTTTAAAGGCAGTTCTGTTATGAGCTATCTTCTGAATCCTTATATCCTTTCGTGAAACAGTATCGCCTGCAAGGATGGTATATACAGGGAACTTTGAATTTCTCATTTCATACAAAGGATCTGATCCTGTATTGTAAATACCGTCACTTGCTAATATCAATGCACCAACATTTCTATTATAATATCTTGTATTGATATCCCTGAACAGAGCAGAAATATCAGTCATTTGTTCGTTAAACAATGGCTTGTCATTCTCTCCAAATCCATCACGTATATCCACCCTATCACCAAATTGATATGTGTTTACATCATAATCTTTTTCCAGATCACTTTTCAATTCTTCTAAGTAGTCAATAAATTCATTCCTATAGTATGCTGAATCTTTATTAAGTACCATAGAAGAAGAGTTATCAACAGCGATAATAATGGAAGGCTTCACCACAGATCTCTTTATTGTTTTGATCATAGGTGATAAAAGAAGAAATGAGAGTAGTGTTAATGACAGGAATCTAAGGCTTGAAAGAATAATTGTTATTCTTTTGCTGAAGTCGTTATTGTTTTTGTAAAAATAGAGTACCCATGTCATTATCCCTCCAAAAAGGAGACACAATACGAAAAACCACCATGGGTACTCTGATATTAGTTTGAAATTCATTTACTTAATAGATGTCAGCAAAGTATAACCGATCAACTTTCCCTTCTTATTATACGTTTCTGTTCTAACAGCACCGGCATCTTTAGCATACCACTGAATTGCAGAATTTGACATTTTGATTGGTACTTTAAGCTCTATATCATAAGTAATCTTATAGCAATCAAATGTCCCTGCAGGAGTAGTTATGGTCTCTCGGTCAACTACACGTCTGTTTGTAATATTCACACCCATAGTCATAGTCATAGGACCGGCAGGATAAGTCATTGTCATATTTCCATCTGGCAAAGTCTGTCCTACGCTCAAAGTAGAAGGGAACTCCAGATCAGTAGCATCAATAGTCATCTCCACATCATTATTACTCCCCGTTGGTTGATTGTAGAAATTCTTCATGTCCATATAGAAAATACCTCCCTGGCAACGCATTTCCATATCCTGCTCGTTCAGTACTTTTTCTTTTGCATCCAGTATCTGGCTGTGTACTTTTATCTCAACTCCATTAGGGATATCAGAAACATTCGTTACGGTTTGCCTGATTATACCGGTTGTCTTGTCTTTATCATCGTAATTTTTCATCTCGATGAAAGCACCTTTTCGAGCAGGAAACCAGCTCTCACAATCTTGTGAGAATCCATAACCTGCTACAACTAAAAGCAAAAAAAGCAGACTAATATTCTTCATGATAAGTAGTTAATAAGGTTAATAATTACGGATTTGAAAGTTATTTGTTTATGAATATTAAATATGTAACCTACCCCCGCACTATTTCAAATTAACTATTAAGTATGCATTCCACCACAAACGCTGATAACCTGGCCTGTTACATAAGATGACAAATCAGAAGCTAAGAATAAAGCAACGTTGGCGACATCTTCCGGCTTCCCTCCTCTTCTTAAAGGTATCTGTTCTGCCCAGCTTTTTCTAACCTCTTCCGGCAGTTTAGCCGTCATATCAGTTTCAATAAAACCCGGAGCAATAGCATTACAACGTATATTTCTAGATCCTAGTTCCATTGCAATTGATTTTGTAAATCCAACTAATCCTGCCTTTGAAGCACTATAATTTGATTGCCCTGCATTTCCGTCTAATCCAACAACCGAGCTCATATTTATTATAGTTCCGTATCTTTGTTTAAGCATGACTTTTTGAACAGCCTTAGTCATGTTAAAAATAGATTTTAGATTCACTTTGATAACAAGATCCCAATCTGCTTCCGACATTCGCATGAGGAGGTTATCTCGGGTAATTCCGGCATTATTCACCAATATATCAATCTTTCCAAATTCCGCAGTAACGTCGTTGATAAGTTTCTCACTATCTTCAAATGAACTAGCATCCGAAGCATAACCTTTTGCCTTCACATTTTGCGAAGCCAATTCCCTTTCAAGTTCCTGAGCCTGCTCATCAATCCTGAGATCAGAAAATGCAATATTTGCGCCTTCAGCAGCTAAAGTTAATGCAATAGCTTTGCCTATTCCTCTGGCACCGCCTGTTATCAGTGCTACTTTGCCTTCTAATAATTTCATTTTAATTGATTGTTAGTTATTTTGTATTATAATTGTTCTTTCGAAATCCATCGAACAAGATTAAAATCTTGACGATGTGGCAATAACGGATGTTTTGGGAATAATCTGAACGCAAAATCGTACACACCTGCTTGTTCTGTACGCATCTCTATAAAATAGGTCACAATATTTCCATTAACCCCGGCTACAGTCATTTCTTCTACTGAAGTCAGTTTTTTCACTTCATCCTGTTCTTTCTGTCCGAATAATACTTCCATTCCCAAGTCTGTTGGTGCTAGTTCATTGACATTAAGTACAATTTCAGCAACAAAGTTTTCACCTAAACGTAGTGGTTTTTTAGTTGAGTCAGGGATACTCATTGATACCACTTCAATGCTTTCCCATCCTCGTAATATTTTACGCTTCCATGCAGCCAATTGCTTTACTTTTTCGTAATCGTTAGCTTTCAGCACATCAGATCTTTCAATAAGTACATTGTAGTATTTTCTGAAATAATCATCCAACATCCTTCGCATTGTGAATTCAGGAGCAATTTCTGCAATAGTCTTCTTTATATAGCTTACCCATTTGTGGGGTATGCCATCCTTGCGATTATAGAATGCAGGTACAATTTCATTTTCAAAAGTATTATAAATATTCTCAGCATCCAATTCATCCTGGAACTGTTGATTATCATACGACCGTTCTTCAGGAAGAGCCCATCCGGCACCGGGTTTATACCCTTCTGCCCACCATCCGTCCAAAACACTGAAGTTTACTACTCCATTCATTACGGCTTTCTCACCTGAGGTACCAGATGCTTCAAGTGGACGAGTAGGAGTATTTAACCAAACATCAACACCCTGTACTAATTTACCGGCTAAACTCATGTCATAATTCTCAACAAAAATCACCTTGCCTAAAAATGGCTTCATCTTTGAGACTTCAACTATCTTCTTGATGAGATCCTGCCCTGCCTTGTCAGCCGGATGTGCTTTACCTGCAAAGATGAATTGTACGGGTTTATTCGGATTGTTCACCAATTTTTCAAGTCTTTCCATATTAGTAAAGAGCAGATGAGCTCTTTTATATGTAGCAAATCGGCGAGCGAAACCTATTGTTAAAGTATTCTCATTTACAGTATCTAGAGTATTTATAATGTTCTTAGGGTTTTCCTGACGCATTTTCAGATCAACACTTAACCGTTGTCTTATCATATTGATCAGTTCATGGCGATGTTGATTTCTCAATGCCCAAATTTCACCATCAGGTATGTCATATATTTTCTTCCATCTATCTTTTTCGAATTGTTTTTCAAGGAAATCATCACCAAAAGTGCTCTTATACAGTTTCTGCCATGATGGTGAAGCCCAAGTAGGCAAATGAACGCCATTTGTCACATAGCCAATATGGAGTTCTTCCGGGAAAAAACCCTCATACATTCCATTAAACATTTCTCTGCTTACCCTTCCATGAATAAGGCTGACTCCATTCATTTCCTGCGACAGTTTTGCAGCAAGAACACTCATAGAGAACTTCTCATCTACTTTGTTTTCAATAAACCTACCGAGGTTCATAAAGGTATTCCAGGGTATATTTAACCTTTCTGCATAATGAGGAATGTATGCTCTGAGAACATCTTCACTAAAAGCATCGTGACCTGCAGGAACAGGAGTATGTGTTGTGAATAATTGTGTCGATCTGACAACTTCAATTGCCTGGTCAAATGTGAATCTTCGCTCACTTACCAATAACCTTAAGCGCTCAATTCCAATAAAAGCAGCGTGACCTTCATTGCAATGATATATATCAGGAGATAATCCAAGGGCTCGTATTAATCGAATACCACCTACTCCTAACAACAATTCCTGTTTAAACCTTGTATCCCAATCACCACCATACAGTTGATGGGTTACAAAACGATCAGCTTCAGAATTTTCCTCAATATCGCAGTCAAGTAAGTATAATGGTATTCTACCTACATCAAGTTTCCACACTTTAGCGTAAAGATTTCTACCCGGTAATGCTACACTAATTTGAAGCCAATCGCCATTGGAATTCCTAACTGGCTTTAGTGGCATATGGGTAAATTTCTGTGGTAAATATGTATTTACCTGATCACCATGAGCAGAAAGAGTCTGTCTAAAGTACCCGTACCTATACAATAAACCAACACCAATGAGATTTATATTGGAGTCACTTGCTTCTTTAAGATAATCGCCTGCTAAAATTCCCAAACCACCTGAAAATATCTGTACAGTATCATGGAGTCCATATTCCATACTGAAGTAAGCTATTTGGTGTTTAGGTTTTGAAGATGCCTGCTTCATGTATCGTTCAAACTTCTCGTAAACAGCATCCAATCTTGCAACGAATTCTTCATTTCGAGCCAGCTCTTTCATCTGATTGATAGTAAGAGCTTCAAGTAATGCCATTGGATTGTGATGTAATGTTTCCCAAAGCTTAGGATTAACCATTCTGAACAGATCATGTGCTTCAGGATGCCATGTCCACCATAGGTTTCTTGATAATCTCTTTAACCCGATAAAACGGTCTGGGATTCCAGGTTTAATTAACACTTTGTTCCATACAGGTTGTTGAAACCGTTTTACAGGAAAGCTCATCAATATGTCGGGAGTCCGTTTGTCACGATACAATTCTTCACGGCTGTCAGCTTTTAACAAACCAATATTGTAGGCTTCTCTATACTTATCCAAGAGCTCATGCCATAAGGCGGTTCTTGAGAGTTCGAATGCTTTCCTGCGTGCAATCTCGATTTCTGCACTTGAGTATTTATTAAATTTCTCGAGTATGTTGCTGATTTCCTCAGTTAATTGTGTTGTATTCGTTTCTGTTCTCTCCAAAACCCATGCACCAGGCTCAGGTGTCGGTTCTTTCTCTTTGATCCATAATCCGAATCCCGCAAGACTAGTTGTGATAGTAGGAATATGGAAAGCGAGGCTTTCAAGTGGTGTATATCCCCAAGGCTCGTAGTATGAAGGAAAAACCGAAATATCAAATCCTATCAGTAACTCATAGTAGCTGAAATTGAAAATACCATCCCGACCATCCAGATATGATGGTACAAATATCAATTTTACTTTATCTGAAACTTTATTAGACAAACCGGCCATAACTGCTCTGTTCAGAATGCTGTCATGTTCAGCATCCCTGAGGCTGTGCGTCAAATATCTTCCTTCAACAGGCTCTGTGTGGTTAGAGTTATTAAGGCGTTCAATCAACTTTTTACTGGCACCCGAGTGATTACCCGGAACAGTTATAAATGCCACTACCGGTTTTTTGAGATTACCCTCTTTATTCAACTTTGCAAGTGCATCAATAAATATGTCTATTCCCTTATTTCTGAACTCATATCTTCCGCTATTGATAATGAGCATAGTATCATCAGGAAGTTCAATGTTAAACATTGCACTTGCGACCTGAAGGAGCTTTGTTCTAGCCATTTCTTTTCGAACACCAAATTCAGCTTTATCAGGTACAAAGTTGTCGTCAAATCCATTAGGGGTCACAACATCAACATCCCTCGAAAGAAAGTGCGAACATTCAACAGCCGTTATATTACTAACAGTTGTGAATGAATCAGAATTTACTGCCGCTGCTCTCTCTAAAGAGAATTTTGAAATAATATCAAATCTTCGAGATGTCGCATCAGGATTATACGAAGTCAACTCACCATACAATGGCAAATGATTTCCTGCAATTGCCCTGCCCAATGTTGTAGCATGGGTTGTAAATACGCAAGCAACCTGAGGCACATGCTCCTTAAGATACAGTACTCCGGTACCTGTCATCCATTCATGGAAATGAGCTACAATTCTTTCTTTTGATGTTAAATTGAACTCATAAAAGTTCTCAATTATCCTACCTGCAGCATATCCGAATAAGGCTGGTTCAATGTAATCCCATTGTCCCGAGATAGAATCAAGCTGGTACTTTTCCCAGAAATTGGCAAAGATCTTATCTTTCAAAGGAAAATACTGAGTAAAGTCAACTAAAATTGCTATTGGCGCATCTTTTATATTCCATCGCCCAACTCTGAAGCGCAATCCTGATGCTTCGGCATGCTCACGCCATGACCTGTAAATGAATTTATCCTCAATAAAATCAGGGTTACTATTAGTTTCTTTCCAAACGTCAGGACCTATGACGATATAATTATCCTCAAACTCTTTTTGGATACCTGAAGCTTTGGTCGAAATTACTGTATATATCCCTCCAACTTTATTGCAAATTTCCCAACTCGTCTCAAATAAATAGTCAGGTTTTATATTAGTCTCACTCATGATATTATATTACAATACTATAAAATGGTGACTCTCTTAAATATAAGTTAATCACCCTGGAATTATTCAAATAGTTGAAACACAATTCCTAAACAGTTGATTGATCAATTTATTCCCGGTCAGCTAAAATAAATGAAAATACGATTGGAGCTTGTCAGCCACCTTTTTTCTATAATTTTCAATAGTTGCTTTTCGTGGTTTCTTGATTCCGGCGACTACTTTATCAAGTTCATTTCTTACAGAGCCCGGGAGTTTTTTTCTTAAATCATTCAATTTATCCTCAGCTTTATCATACAGTGAATAAGCAAGTTCCTTAATATCTATTTTATCAAGAGCTTTCTTTAGGTCCTGTTTAGATAAAGTAAAAATGATATCAAAATCGACTTCTTGATAATTACCAGAGATTGAAGCTCCTGAGCTTTGCATATGCATTTCCGATTCACTTCCTGCCGCTGTTGATCCTGAGAACGCTGCACTGCTGTTACCGGTCATGATACCAGATCCAATAGTACCAGCTCCTGTATCGGCAGTTTTATAGGATTCAGCAATTTTCTGCTCACACTCGTCGTCAATTCGTGTTATAAAGTCACTGAGAATATTCATATAGTTAATGAATGCCTCATACGGAGTGTTATACGGATTGAAATATTTGTGTACTGCCCCATCGGAGAACCATTTTGTACACATGTAATAAAAATGATCAGATGTTTGAAGATACAACCAGTCTCTTTGAATATCTTCATTCTTACAGGTAGCTACCTTATCTTTAAGACTATACAGCAGGTCAAATGCTTCATCTTGCATTTCATTACCAAGCCATGCAGTCAGATCGCGTTCTTCATCAGCCCATGATATAGGTGTAGGTACTGAAACTGCCGATACTGGTTGTAATAGCTCTGTTAGTTCTGAAGGTGTATTGAACTTATAGTTTGTTTTTGCCAACAATTGTTTTGGTAAAGCCCTCATAAATTCAAAAATTCCCGTTTCAGCCCATTGATGTTCTCCGAAAGTCTCATAGTCGAGGAAAATATTTACTATATGTTGATTCTTATAGCTGTCAATCCATTTAGCAAACTTCTCTGCAGTCAATGGCCATTCTATCCAGCTGCGATTTGAGAATCTGAATCCAATATCATCGCTAAGCTGGAAATTTCTGAGCAACAGTTTAAGCTTAGGATTAATTGCATTAACGTACATGAAATTCGGACTTTTCCAACCTAAAATATGTTTGGCTCCTTCTGTTAGCATCACTTTGAATCCCATTTCCTGTACCCTGTTACCGATTTCATCAGAATATATCATTTCAGTGTTACGAAAGGCCGTAGGGCGTTTTCCAAAAAGTTCTTCAATTGTTTGTGAATGTTTCTCCACCTGTTGTTTGAATTCAAGAGGATCCTTCAGTGATGCCAGAGAATGAGCGTATGTCTCAGCCAGAAACTCAACATTACCTGTTTTTGCCAATACTTTAAAACTCTCTATCACTTCCGGAGTATATTGCCTGAACTGATCAATTGCTGCCCCGGAGATTGAGAAACTTACCTTAAAGGCTGAACCATATTCATTTATCAAATCAAGAAGTAATCGATTCATAGGAAGATAACTCTTCTCAGCAATCCTCTTTATGATCGTCCTGTTTTGGTAATCATCATAATAATAGTGGCTGCTTCCTATATCAAAGAAACGGTAAGTCCTTAATCTATATGGTTGATGAATCTGGAAATATAGACAAACGAATCTCATAATATCTTAATGTTTTATTTTTCAATGAGGATATACCTGTTGGTAAATAGTTTTAATATGACGTGCAGCATTTTCCCATTTAAGGTTATCTACTTCAGTAGCTCCATAAATCGAGAAAGCTTTCGATAAACTCTTATAGTGAAGAAGGGCATATATAGCATCGGCCATAGCATTAACGTCCCAAAAATCAACCTTAAGAGCATGCCTGAGTACTTCAGCTACTCCTGATTGTTTGGAGATTACTACCGGAACATTCGACCTCATAGCTTCAAGGGGTGAAATGCCAAAAGGCTCTGATACTGATGGCATCACATAGACATCGCTCAGTGCAAACATCTTATCTACATTTTCACCACGTAGAAATCCTGTAAAATGAAATCTTGATGACATCCTCAACCTGGCAACATGTCGTATCATTTTTTCAAGCAGGTCTCCAGTACCGGCCATTACAAAACGTACGTTCTTATCTCGCTGGTAAACTTTATGAGCAGCTTCAATAAAATATTCCGGACCTTTTTGAAAAGTTACTCTTCCAAGAAAAGTAACTATCTTCTCTGGCACATGTTTCTCATAAATCTTAAACTCATCCTTGTCAGTAGGCTCAACTGCATTATGAACAGTATAAACCTTCGAAGGATCAATTCCATAACGCTCAATTACAATATTTCTGGTTAAATTACTTACTGCAATTACCCTGTCGGCAGCTTCCATACCACTGCGTTCAATTTCATACACTTGGGTATTTATATTTTCACCCGAGCGATCAAATTCAGTAGCATGCATATGTACCACCAATGGTTTACCACTTGCCTTTTTGGCAGCAACACCGGCAGCATAAGTAAGCCAGTCATGTGCATGGATAATATCGAATTTCAATTCTGTTGCAATCTGTGCTCCAACTAGAGCGTATCTTGCGACTTCTTCCAATAAATTACTGCCGTACTTACCTGAAAATTTGTAATTTGCTTTGAAGATCGAATCTTCACTAATCTCTGTTTCTGTTTTGACTGTCTCAACCAGATTCTCGAATGCCTCTGGTCCAACATAGGGAACCAAATTTGAGTTTACCTCAAGGTATGTGATATTCTTCCAAAACTCCTGATGTTCGCGCCTCCATATGTCGATTGTCACATCACTGGCATTTACTATCCTCACAGCTTCCTCGCTTTCATCACCATAAGCTTTAGGCACGACAAAAATTACCTCTACATCATTTTTCATTAAGCCCTTGGTCATTCCATAGCAGGCAGTGCCAAGTCCGCCTGTAATATGAGGTGGAAATTCCCATCCGAACATCAATACTCTCATCCCTTTTAGTTTATAGTTTGAGAAATTACTTTTCCTGATTTAACTGCATCTCTACCTTCAAATTCACTAATTATGTGATTGATCCTTAATAATTCAGCAACACACCATGCCTGTGATATAGCTCCTCTTCCCTGATGTGGAGGATCGCCATCATACACTTCCGAAATTGTGCCAACACCATGTTCGGTCATCTCATCCTCAAATCCGGTATAGATATCTTTAACTAATTGCAAAGCTGATCTTTGGTGTATGGCAAGATACCCTTCAACAAAATGGCCCAATAACCAGGGGTGAACTGAGCCTTGATGATAAGCATGGTCACGATCAGTCTGGTTGCCTTCATAAACTCCTTTATAAAGTACATTTTTCGGTGATAAGGACCTTAATCCTCTCTTTGTCAGAAGCTCTGATTTCACCTTTTCTAATACACTGTTTCGCATTTCTTCCTGTAAGGGAGTATAAGGAAGTGAAGTGGCCAGTATCTGATTAGGTCTTACTGAATAATCTCTGTATTCACCATTTGTATAATCAGCCAGATAGCCTCTTTTCTCATCCCAGAAGTTTTCAATAAAAGCTTTTGGGAATGCTTCAGCATGATCCTTCCAATCTAATACAAACTCATTGTCTTCTGCTTTTGAAGCCAGTTGTAATGCAAATAAAACTGCATTATACCAAAGAGCATTGATTTCGACACAATATCCAATACGGGGTGTTACCGGCTTACCTTCAACCATCGCATCCATCCATGTAACAGCGTATCCTTGTTCGCCACTGAATATTAAATTGTTAGGGTGCAATTTTATATTATACAAAGTACCATCCCTGTAACCATAAAGTATGGCTTTCATGTATTTGCCATACTCTTTCCATAATTTGCCGGTATTATTAGTAAAATTACCATATTGTTGTAAAGCCCAGAAGAACCATAAAGGTGTATCAGCGGAATTGTAAATAGCTTTATCTCCAATTCCCATATTTGGGAATAATGGCCCTCTTAACTGTTGAACCATATTATCGATTATAGCCTTGGCAGTCTTAAAATCGCCGGTTACCAACGTCAAACCGGGTAATGCTACAAAAGTATCTCTGCCCCAGCGACCGAACCAGGGATATCCTGAAATCACCTCAATCTTCTTACCTCTCTTCACAATAAATTGCTGGGCCGCATTCAACAAGCAGTGCTCAAAACTATCACGTGGTATCCTAATTGATAATTCCGTCTTGAATAATCGTGCCAATGCTTTAGGTACAACAGGTTCAATACCTGCCGAGAAATAAATACTTTCACCCTTGGCAATTGGCAATTCAAAATACCCTGGTACATACTGGTCTTCGAGGTAATCATAACCTCTTTCTTTCTCTTTTATGTATTCCAGGTTATAATACCAATCAGGTACATGTACATACTCAGGCTCTTTTGAAAATTGAAGATGCAGATACGAATATCCTCGGTACATCCTCAACTTTATACCATTATCTATCGCTTCGTATCTTATATCAACATCATAGTTTGATCTTGTAAGGGAGTGAATGTTTCTGAAGGCGAGGAATGGCTTAAAGCGCAGTCTCGTAGGGGAATGCGCTTCAACCAGTGTATATTTTATTATCATCCTGCCATCTTTATGCGAAAACAGCATCTCTTTTGTTAGTTCAACTCCACCTACGTGATATGTTAGTTTTGGGATTGGGTCTGTAGTAAAGTCATGGAGATATTTATGGCCTTTTGGCGAAAAGACCTCACCCTGGTACTTATGAATTGCAAGATTGAATTCAGCATTATGCTGTATCACAGTTTCATCAAAACTTGACAACAGCACATGATTCCCTTCATCAATTGCAGGTTGAGGCATTACCACCAATCCATGGTATTTCCTGGTATTGCAATTTATGATAGTACTGCTGCTATAGGCTCCTTCTCTGCTGGTTCTGATTAGTTCTTTTGTCAGACTGTATTCAAGGTTAATTAGCTGACTCTTTTCAAAAGTGATGTAACTCATAATTAGTGCTTTCTGATCAACATAAAGCCAACCGTCTTATACAAAGATATAAAAAAATATTGATAAACTTCCTATCTTTTTGCTTGATTTTTATTCATTTTACTCACTCTCCCATTTACTTCTACTGTGGGTTCGTAAAACAAGAAATGGCTATAAATGTTTAGCTAGGGAAACCCGGTAAAATCCTCTTTAACAATGGAAAATATTCAAAAACTTAAAAGAAGCCTTTCGACTCCGGCAGGGGCTTTAACATTTATCGACCTTAATAAACTTGTTGACATGGGATATGATATTTCAACACTACCATTCTCAATAAGAATTCTGCTCGAAAATGTTATCAGAAATCATAACGGTACAACTTTTACCGATGCACACATAAAAAATATACTCAATTGGAATCCTCAACCTTCAAATATTGATATCCCATTCCTGCCAGCCAGGGTTCTTATGCAGGACTTTACCGGTGTCCCTGCGGTAGTTGATCTAGCTTCTATAAGATCAGAAGTGAACCGCAAGAATAAAAATGCAGCTCTAATTAACCCACAAGTGCCTGTTGATCTGGTTATCGACCATTCTGTTCAGGTTGATTATTATGGTTCAAATTATTCTTTTCAGCGTAATGTTGAGCTTGAATATGAGCGCAATTTCGAGCGGTACTCTTTACTAAAATGGGCTAATCGGTCCATGGCCAATTTTAATGTCCTTCCACCAGGCATGGGCATTTGCCATCAGGTGAATCTCGAATACCTCGCTAAAGTTGTTACATGGCGCAATGATGTTATTTTTCCTGATACTTTGGTCGGTACCGATTCTCACACTCCCATGGTTAATGGTATAGGTGTTGTAGGCTGGGGTGTTGGTGGAATAGAAGCTGAAGCTGTAATCCTCGGTCAACCGGTTTACTTTATGCTTCCGGAAGTTATTGGCCTCAAATTTGACGGCCATCTGCGGGAAGGTGTTACTGCAACAGACCTGGTTTTAACTGTTGCTCAATTGCTGCGCAATAAAGGTGTAGTTGGCAGATTTGTTGAAGTATTCGGCAATGGCCTCATAAATTTAACTGTTCCGGACAGGGCTACAATTTCAAATATGTCGCCTGAATTTGGTTGCACTATAACATATTTCCCTCCTGATGAAAAAACTCTCGATTATCTTGCTGATACCGGTCGTAGTATTGAACACATTCAAACTGTCGAAACTTATCTGAAAACTAACTTGTTATGGAGGACTAATGAAGATAAAATCAAGTACAGTGATGTAATTGAACTTAATCTTGATGATGTTGAATCATCACTCTCCGGTCCCAAGCGTCCACAAGATAAGATTAACTTATCAGCAATGAAGAGTACTTTTATTGAACTCCTCAAGAATAGCTATTACAGAAGATATATACGTGAAGATGAACGCGAGGAAGGTCGCTGGCTGAATGAAGGCGGTAGCATGGAAGAGTTGCATGAAGGTAAAGAGGAAACTGATAAAACTGTTCAGGAAGCAGGTATTGAAGTTGGCACCAAACGTCAGTACGAAGGGCTGAAAAGTGTTAAGATAAAAGTTGGTAATACACGTGTCCTCCTCAGCGATGGGGCTTTGGTAATAGCCGCTATTACCAGTTGTACCAATACATCTAATCCCGGCGTAATGATAGGTGCAGGTCTCATCGCTAAGAAAGCCGTCGAACGTGGATTGGATAGCAAATCATGGGTAAAAACCAGTTTAGCCCCCGGTTCCAGAGTTGTAACGGAATATCTCGAAAAAGCTAACCTCCTGCCCTACCTTGAAGCCCTTGGTTTTCATGTCGTCGGTTATGGATGTACAACATGTATCGGTAATAGTGGACCATTACCAGCTCATGTCACAAAAGCTGTTATGGAAAACGACCTGGTAGTGTCGGCTGTTCTTTCTGGTAACAGGAATTTTGAAGCCCGCATACATCCATTAGTGAAAATGAACTATCTCACTTCTCCCATGCTAGTTGTTGCTTATGCTATTGCCGGACGAGTGGATATTGACATGTACAATGAACCTTTGGGCATCGACCCAAACCTCGAGCCTGTATATCTTAAAGATATTTGGCCCTCATCTGAAGAAATAAATGAAGTCATGTCAATTGTGCTTAAATCAGAAGATTACCGCAATAATTATTCAAACATCTTTAATGGTGATGAGATGTGGAATAAACTCGAAGCATCTGATAGTGAAGTCTTTATGTGGGACAAAGACTCAACCTATGTCAAAGAGGCCCCTTTCTTTAAAAACATCTCAATTGACCCATCATCAATTACGAACATTAAAGGAGCCAGAGTCCTTCTCAAATTAGGCGATTCAGTAACTACCGACCATATCTCTCCCGCCGGTACAATCCAGGAAGATTCACCGGCAGGTATATATCTTAAATCTTTAAATCTCGAACGGCGTGATTTTAATTCATATGGATCAAGACGTGGGAACCATGAGGTTATGGTACGAGGTACTTTTGCCAATGTCCGTTTACGGAATCAATTAGTCGCCAAGGAAGGAGCTTGGACAATTGACCATCTAACAAGTGAAACTATCAGTATTTATGATGCCGGAATGAAATATCAATCAATGAACATTCCTCTAATCATATTGGCAGGTAAGGAATATGGTAGCGGTTCTTCGCGTGATTGGGCTGCCAAGGGAGTGAGGTTACTGGGTGTAAAAGCTGTAATTGCAGAAAGTTTCGAACGAATACACCGGAGCAACCTTGTCGGTATGGGTGTTCTCCCGCTTCAGTTTATCCCCGGGGAAAATAGTAATACACATAATTTATCAGGCAATGAAATATTTGATATAGCAAATCTCAGCAATATATCTCCAAATCAGGTAATAACAGTCGCTGTCACCAGACCCGATAGCTCTACTGACACTTTTAACACCATTGCCCGCCTGGATTCCCCAACTGAAGTTGCATATTATCAGAATGGGGGTATTTTGCAGTTTGTGCTGAGAAGATTTCTCAAAGAGATATAACTATTCTCCAAATCAGCCTTTGGGAGATGAGTAAGAAGTAAGTAAGGTAAAATAAAAATATCCTGAAACCGTTTAGCATTCTATAACATCAGAATATGAAACATCGGAGTACTTAATTCTGAATCTTATATATCTTTGCTCTTACAAATAGTTGATGATGAAAAAGCTCCTCTTACTTTCACTCTTTTTATGCTTGTTAAGTGCTCTTATACTTTCTTGTAACAAAGATGAGGAATTTGATAATAGCCCTGGAATAGTTCTCGGATTCTCACAGGACACTATCCTCTTCGACACTATTTTTACAACCGTAGGCTCTGCTACTCAAGCTTTTAAAGTTTATAACCCGTCTGATAAAAAGATTATAATTAGTTCTATTCGTTTGGGTAAAGGTGAAAGCTCTCCATACAGGTTTAATATCGATGGTAATGCCGCAATCCAGGTAAATGATATTGAAATTGATGGCAAGGATAGTGCATTTGTCTTTGTCAAAGTTACTATAGATCCTAATAATGCTAATTCACCTCTGATACAACAGGACAGCCTTATTTTTAAAACAAATAATAACATCCAGGATATCAAACTGGTGGCATGGGGACAGGATGCTTACTTCTATAATCGGGGACTGATTTCTTCTGATTATATTTTTGAGGCTGACAAACCTCATGTAATATATAATTATCTGATAGTTGATTCGCTAAATACCCTGGAGGTAAAAGCCGGTGCCAGAATTCACCTTCATCCCGGTGCATTTATTCTTGTTTATAATTCAGCTTCAATTAAAATAAAAGGTACTGCCGATGCGCCGGTGATAATTGAGGGCGACCGGTTGGAAGATGCTTATAAGGATATGACAGGTCAATGGGATCGTATTTGGCTTTATGCAGGTAGTATCAATAATGAAATTGACTATGCTATCATTAAAAACGGAAGTATCGGTCTGCAGGTTGATACCATTGGTAATTCTACAAATCCAACACTCAAAATAACCAACTCAGTAGTTTATAATATGCGTGATATCGGGTTATTGGCACAGGGCACTACTATTGAAGCCGCTAATTGCGTATTTGCCAACAGTAGCTCTTTTGCCCTTGCACTCATACTCGGCGGTTCTTACGATTTCCGACATTGTACTATTGCGAATTATTGGCCTAATTTTCAGGATTACTCCGGATTAGTTCTCAATAATTACTATATCGATGTTAACAAGAATGTTCAGGTTCGCCCACTTGAAAAAGCATATTTTGGTAATTGTATTATTTATGGATACCAAAACGATGAATTAAATCTCGATCAAGCCCCTACCGGATCATTTAACTACACTTTCGATCATTGTCTTATCAAAACCAGGATGGATATATCCGATCCCACACATTTCATTAATTCAATTAAAAATTCAGAACCCTATTTCAATGATCCGGACTTATATGAATTCGAGCCCGACAGTACGCTATCAGCAGTTATAAACACAGGATCTATTGAAGTCGTGAATTCCTCAAAGTTTGATATTTCGAAAGATATCAGACAGAAAAGCAGAATAGAGGATCAAGCCCCAGACATTGGTGCTTATGAGTTCGATGCGAACTTAACCATCAAAAGAAACCGTTAAAACCCTTTCTGCAAAATTTCTATGGCATCAGGCCTCAAAAACATGCGATAGATATTACTTAATGTTTTGCTCAATTCTTTGTTATTTCAACACTTGGTAGGATATACCTTTCTTATCCAACTCATTTAGTATTGTTGGCAACTGGAGCATATCCTGGAGGTTGAATGTAATAATGATTTGGACAAAACCTACCGGGACGGTGGTTGTAGTACGCTCATGATAGATGTCATGAATACTTGCTTTCACCCTTTCGAGAATTGAAATTATACTCATGAGCATTCCTGCCTGATCAGGTACAACTACCGAGAGTCGTGCCCGAAGTCCAACATCCATTACTCCCTTATCAAGAATTTGCTCAAGAATACTCATGTTAATGTTACCACCACTAATAACGGGTACAACATTCAGTCCGGAAAGGTCGGTTTTCTTAAAAAGAACAGCTGCCATGGCTGCTACTCCTGCCGGTTCAGCAAGTATTTTAGCTCTTTGTAGTAACATGTATGTAGTTTGAGCAATTTCAGCATCATTAACTGTTACAAGTTCATCAACATAATTCTTTGTTGCTTCGAAAGTAAGATTCCCAGGGCATTTAACAGCAATACCATCAGCAATTGTGTTTACCGATGTAAGTGTCCTCAACTCTTCTGCTTTCATTGACATGTTCATCGATTCAGCACCTTGGGGTTCAACTCCAATTATTCTGATTTCAGGTTTAAGCTGTTTAAGCGCTATTGCAATTCCGGCTATTAGTCCTCCTCCACCGATAGGAACTAATACAGCATTAATGTCCTCTAATTGATCAAATATCTCTAATCCAACGGTACCCTGACCTGCTATAATGTCTTTATCATTAAAAGGATGAATGAAAGTTGTACCACTCTTGTCACAATACTCCATTGCAGCATTAAAGGCATCATCAAAATTATCTCCGGTAAGCATCACTTCTCCACCATATGCCCTTGTGGCAATTACTTTTAATGGAGGAGCAAATACAGGCATAAATATAGTACTCTTAACTCCAAGACTTGAAGCAGCATAAGCAACACCCTGTGCATGGTTTCCTGCCGATGCGCATAATACTCCTTTTGAGAGCTGATCTTTTGATAATCTGCTAATTTTATAGTATGCTCCTCTTACTTTAAATGAACCGGTAGTTTGTAGATTCTCCAGTTTAAGATAGACATTAGCTCCCGACATAGTCGAGAATGATTTACTCCTTTCAAGAGGAGTTTTCTTAATAATGCCCTTTAGAACAGACTGTGCATGTATTATGTCGGACAGTTGTGGTAGTTGTTGTTCAACAGTATTTTCCATTGCATAAAAATTTAATGCAAAGGTACTCAGAAATAGTGCCTGGGAATAAAATAGTACAACAAACCTTTATGGTTCTAAACTATTTTTTTAAACCAGTAATGCTTAGGAACCACCTGCAATCAGTAGGATGAGAGGCTTGATTGGATGTTGTTCTTTACATAATCGGTTAACGACTCATAAGTATGCATTCCCGGATAAACCGGATCGAGGAATTCAACTCGTATTTTCTTTAATGGTCTTGGAAATTTACTTCCTGTAGGAAGTGCTTCATAAGCACCTTTTATCATTACCGGAACAACTGGTACATTAAGCTCACGGCTAAGGATCGCAAATGTCTTTTTGAAATCGCCCAAACCACCTGTTTTGCTTCTTGTGCCTTCAGGGAAGATAATTAGATTTTTTTTCTGTTTAAGGACTTCTGCCATCTTTTGGATTGATTGCTTTAGTTCCTTATTAACATCAACAACAATTATATTATTTCTACTAGCAAAGAATCTAAGCCAGGCTTGCCTAAAGTGCTTTTCCTTAGCATAAAAATATGTTTTCTTTAATTGACGACGTCGTAAAAATGAAGCAATAAAGAAACTGTCGAAATAACTCTGATGATTAGGCACAAAAATCACCGGAGCTTCAGGAATTCTATTAGTACCTTTCGGTTTAACCCTAAAATAAAAGAATGAGAATATCTTAAAGGCATAAATTACCCAGCGTCCTGTAAACCAGTTCGCCGGTAACTTAAGATTTACTTTTTCTTTAATGATCTCAGTCCAGTCAACTTTGCTTTCTTCGACTCTCGTCTTTTTTTCTGCAATAAAATCTCCCAATTTACCAATATTCTCAAACGACAAAATAAAGGAAGGTTCCATATTCACTCCAAAAGTCTGCATGAGCCATGTCTGGAAGCTTACCAGGTCAAGAGAGTCCATTCCAAGATCCATTTCAATGTGATATCGTGGAAGCACATTTCTTGATTTTTCATTTTCAAGATAATGGATTATCATCTTTAATTCAGGAGTAAGTGTATCCTGAATTAGAGGTTCATTTTCTTTATGATCGATGTATGATAATGCGGCAAGTGATACAAGTTTAAAGCGTTGTAGCTTTCCAAGACGAGTCCTGGGCAATTCCTCCTCAGTGATGTGAAAACCCATTATTTTCTTGTATGCCGATACAGTTTTATTGAATGGTTCTATAACTTCTTTTCTGATTATCTCATCCAACTGCTTTGTATCAGCAATAGTTGTTTTGTTAATTTCAGGTACTATAATTGCCTGCAACTGGTCGTCATGATAAAACACCCCGCAATCTTTCACAAAAGGTGATTCAAGCAGTTTATCTTCAAGCTCAGAAGGATTAACGTTCTTACCGTTTGATAGCACTAATATTTCCTTTTTACGTCCTGTAATAAAAAGGAAACCTTCATCATCAATATACCCCAGGTCACCTGTATAGAGCCAGCCATCCTTAAGAATTTCATTGGTATCCTCAGGCTTATTGTAATACCCTTTCATGATATTAGGCCCTGATGCAGTAATTTCACCATCTCTTATTTCCACTTTTGTCTCGCTCATAATCTCCCCGGGTGACCCTATCTTAACTCTACCCGGCCTTGTGAAGGTAATCATTGGTGCAGCTTCAGTCATTCCATAACCTTCAAGCACCTCAAATCCGAGGGTTTTGAAGTCATTCCCAATTTCTTTATCGAGAGCAGCACCACCTGATACCAAAGATTCAATAGCACCTCCAAGTTTCTTATGTACTGCCCCAAAGATCTTCTTTGAGAAATTTTTATTATCAACTTTACGTGCCAGCCCAAACAGTAGTCTGGCAATAATACTACTGTTGATTTTATCCATGATGCCTTTTCTGATTGCTGCATATAACCGGGGAACTCCAATAATGATGGTAACAGCACTCTTTTGAAGGGTAGTTATTATATCAGGTGATTGCATTGAAGGGCTTATAGCTATTGTAGCACCAATATAAAGGGGGATGACCACAGTACCTGCTAATGGAAAAATATGATGTGCCGGTAGGAGCATCAGTACTACTGATTCAGGCCTATAAATAGGTATATGTTCGGAAACAGCCCTAACATTGGTTAAAAGGTTTTTATAACTCAGCATCACCCCCTTGGGATTGCCTGTTGTGCCTGAAGTGTATATGAGAACTGCAGTTTGCTCTTGTTCAGCTACACTAAACACAACCGGTCTAATTTCAGGATCTTCATACCCCTTTATCTCTTCCAGAAAGATTAAACGCACTTGTAAACCTGAAATGGCTATAGCCCTTTCAATAATTCCACGTTTTGTGTAGGTTGAAAAGATAATTTCAGGATGGCAATCTTTTAGAATATATGCAGTTTCTTCAGCTGTGGCAAGATTATCTAAAGGAATCGCTATACCTTTTTTATACCAGATAGCATAAAAAGCATAAATCCATTCAGGACTGTTTTCAGCGAAAATTACGGCATGTCCACCCTGTTCAAGTTCAAAGCTTTCGCTGAATTTACTGATAGAACGTCTTAAATCACTATATGTGATGTGTTTATCACCAAATGATATTGCAATTTTAGTATCGAGATTTTTTAGCATTTAGTTATTTAAATTTCTACCAGTAATAAGTGCTACTCAAATATATAAACAAACAGCATTGTTTTTATGAAGAAACCTCTCCGGTCCTTTTTATTGCAGGAATCAGAAATGAAACAATGCCAATCATCAAGTTAATAGCACCACAAATAATAAAAGCATTAATCAATCCAATCTTATCGGCAATAAATCCTGTTCCCAATAGTCCTATCATTGAAGGAAACAAAGTAAAGCTGGTATAGGTTGAGAATACTCTGCCTAGCATTGCCGGATTTATTTTGATCTGTATCAGTGACATGAAGGAGGCATTATATATTGCAGAACTAATACCCCCAATACCGGTAAATACGGCAAACCAGAAGAAGGCTGATGGTGGCAATAAGCCGGAAAAAAGAAATGTTGCACCAAAGACAAAATACATGTAATTAATTATCAGGGCTTTATTCCCTTTAAAGTTCTTGATTCCTACCAGTGTTCCGCCTGCAAGCATTCCTAATCCCCATAATATTTCCACTATACTCATTTGAAGCACGCCACCGTTAAAGTGGTTAAGAGTCATGAGTGGAAAAAGCACCGCAATTGGCATTATAAAGAATGTTGCAATAACTGAGAAAATGAAGAGCCAATACAATCCTTTCTCACGATAAATCTCATTCAATCCATCTTTCATTTCTCTGAAGATGTGAGGTTTTTGCGTATCTGCCGGTTTGTCAGGATTAGGTATTACAACCATCATGAGTGTCCCAACTGCAAATAAGGCTCCCAATATATCGAGTACAAGAACCCATTTCATATCAAATAATGTAATAAGGAGAGCTCCAATAGCGGGTCCTGCAATGCCGCTTGTCGATTGGATCATTTGGTTAATTCCAGCTATCCGCATTAGTTGATTTTCAGGGGCTATCAGCGGTATGGATGCCTGCATGGCAGGTAGGTGAAAGGCCTGTCCTACCGAGCGTGAAGCAGCTAAAACATATATGTGCCAAATCTCCGCTTTACCCAAAAAAAATAAAATCACCAATCCCAATGTAGCTGCGGCTATAAAACAATCGGATATAATCATTACGCGTTTCCTGTTCCAGCGATCAATCAATACCCCGGTAAACAAACCAAGAACAGCCTGAGGAAGTAATGCTGCCATAGCTGCAATAGCCAATATTTCGGCTGAACGGGTTTCAACACTCAACCAGAATACTATTGCATATCCTACTACTGAACTAGTCAGAATTGATACTAACTGACCAGCCCAGATCAACATAAAAGTCTTCTTCCAGTTTTGCATAAAATTTCAGGAGAATTCCTGAATAAAATTTGGTTTACATGGAGTATTTCTGATTAAACGAACTCATTTACCCCAGTCCAATAAACGCTTTTCACCGTCAAGTGCTTTTATTTCTGTAACATCCTGACTTACTTCAATTGTACCCTTATATTCACCCTTTTCATTGCGCAATGCGTAATAGTTGATATGAATAATCCTTCCTTTCATATGGATTCTGAAATCAGCCTTATCCTGTTCTCCTGACCTAAAAGCATCAATAATACGATCAACAATATGAACACTTTCAGGGGGATGGCAATTTTGAACTTTTCTGCCAATGATAGCTTTAGAGCGATGAAATATCCTGTGTTTAGCCCCTGAGAAATACCTGACTTCATTATTCTCATCAACAAAAGTGATATCAACAGGAAGGTTCTCGAGCATCAGAATAATTTGTTCGGCATTCAGTAATCCTGTTTCAAGGTTCACTAAACCTGTTACACTCGAGAATAAAGTACCGGTATTAGCTTTGTACTCCGGTTTCACTCCGAAGCACCATCCTGTAGCAAAACTTTCTATCATCATCTCTTCCCACACTTTATCAGGAATACTCCTAAGTGCAACCGGAAAAATGATCTGCTCCTCACGAAAAATTAAAGGGAATACCACAAAAAACAGCTTCCCAAACTCCTTATTAAGCACTTTTTTATCCGGTTCTTCATCTTTCAGAATGGACTCAATTAGCTTTACCGATTTTCTGAAATCATCATCAAACGACCACATAAGCTTGATGCACCGATATTCAGGAAACGTCTTTTCAAGCCATGAAAACAGTATATTCTCCTTCTTGATATAATGAAGTTCGTATTCCTGTAACTCACTAATTAAGGAAAGTAATTTTGTGTAAACAAACCTCTCATTTCCGGATTTTTCAATAAGCAATTCCTTAATTAGTGGTCGCATGGAATTCATACGCTTTTCAACTTCACGGTTTTCAAGCATCATATAATGCAAAAAATGTCCCTCAGGAGGCTTATTCCATATTTTTGATGACAGCGACTTATAGAATACATTAATAATCTTGCCTACATTTTGCTTCACCTTACTGAAAGGATATCCATTGACAAGCAGATAATCAAAGACCTGCATGGCTTCAGCAGCATTAACTGAATTCAGATCCTGTTTATACTCCTCAATAAGTAAATTACCATTTTCGCCATTAATCAACCGTTCCGCAAATCTGCAAAGAGCTTCAGGATATTGATTTGTATTGTTTATTAATTCTGACATATCCTATATAAATTGTCGGCAAAAATAGGCAATTACACTGAATTAGGCCGTCTCAATGTGATGCCCATTTGTATTAAAGCAGTCATTTAGTTATGATGTGGTTGTCTCGAGGTTGTGACCATTTCATTATCATTACCATGTGACTTTAAAGTCTTACCTTTCAGCACATTTGGCGCTTTTGTCTATGTATTTTGAAAATCGAGTAGGAGGAAAATAAAATAGTTTTCCTCCTATTTTATTTTCCGACCTCTCACACCACCGTACGTACGGTTCACGTATACGGCGGTTCCTTAATAAACAAATCTAACCTTTAAGTAACAGT
>JAEZNO010000015.1 GCA_023441805.1 Bacteroidota bacterium | reverse complement strand
AATTGTATCAAAGACAAGAGAAATTGTCAGACCAAAAAGGAGAAATCCTCGACGAATTATGAGTGGTAAAAAAGGTTACTCAATTAATTACAAGCGATTATGATAATTCCTTAACTAAACGACATTGTATCCGCATTGGCAATATTACAGACCTGACCGAAATGAAAGCTTCACTTTATTACTATAGTAACATACTAAGGTGCACTAACTTTAATGCAAATGAGGCAGCATTTCCCGGTAAGGTAGTTGAGAGAATCTATATGGTTGATGAAGGAGAGTGTTAGTTTGGTGAAATGAGCCGCAAAAAAATCCCCCTCGCCCACTTATTGTAAAAGTAGGCCAGGGGGTTCTGGATACTCCGCGGAGTGTGCGGTCAGTATGAGGGCTTATATTATTTTATCACACACAGCTTATGTGTTTCAGAAATATTGCTTCCATTCACTACCCTGTAAGTATAATAACCTGCAGGCAGTTCACTTAAATTGATTTGATGTAGAAGTTCACTTCCAATCAGTTGAGTCAATACTCTTTGGCCATTAAGATTGTATATTTCAATTAAACCACCCTGAGCAGATTTAGAAACCGGGATGAAAGTATAGCTTCCTGCCGGGTTAGGATAATTCTGACCGGTCATAACAGCATTTACTGCATCAACAAATTCAACACCTACAAGATATCCTGTAAGAAACTGTCGTGAGATATCAATAATGGTATTGCGAACACCAACATTACTTAACATTTCTAATCCAATACCGAAATATAATGAGCGGTAATCTTCACTTTCATACTTGATAGCAGCATGTTTTGCTGAGGTCACATAATTAAAGATTACATCAGCACCGGCCAGGGCATTAATTTCATCAGGGTACATGTTATTGCCATAGTAATCAATAATATTACTTTGGGCAACTTCGCCAAAAATTGGATCAGTTGTTACGGCATTGAGTTTATTATTTGAAGAAGTACCGTCGCTTACAAAACCTGCCTTGAGATAGTTTGTATAGAAGTTTTTAGTTACCGGAGTACCATTTGATCCGGCATCACCACTCATTATGTCCCATCCTATATCTTGACCGGCAATAAACAGATTGTGTCCGGCATCTATAAATTCCATAACAGCTTCAGCCTGGCTGTCAGTCAATGCAGGAAATGTCCAGGCAATGTTAAGCCACATTGTGATGACGTCATCATAGGCATCAGCATTTATCAAATCGCGCATTATATTAGCATTAACCGAGGTTACGGATGTAATTCCTGCAGCATCAAAAGCATTGAGATAAACTCCCTGACAATTTTCTGCTTCAATGCCACCTGTCCCGTTTACGAGTAAATCAGTTACACCCGATATGGCCATTGTTTTGTATGACTTAACCGGTGCAGTCGGAAAATTAACCGACTTCATTTTGAGGATATATTCGGGGAAACCTGCTGATTCACCCGGAGTGATATTTACTGTAACATTGGTTGCGATGCCTTTATTAAGATTAATGACTGTAGGAGTAGAGTATTCCTGTCCATCAATTGAGAATGACACTTGCCAGTCAGAAGGTGCGTTTACTGATTCAATCCGGAACTCAAATGGTTCAGTACCCTCTATATTACTTACAGCATCAACATTGAAAGCAACGGGTGTTCCGGCTGATCCTTTTCTGATATAATTATCTTCAGATGCTAATTTTCCTATATATAAGTTAGTACCGCCTATGGCATCAACCTCATCACCTGTATATATTTCCTGATGATCTTTTGTAACGAAAGCAACAACCTTCATGTTTTCAACTATAGCAGGAACATCATTATACGCTTCAGGGACAGTGTAAGTGTAAGTTCGTGTTACTAAAGTACCTGCTGATGTGGTTGTTACCTCATCACCCCACTGACCTGTAATAAGATGCCTGAGCATATGCATATGAAGATAGTTATTACCTGAATTACCCCCTGTTTGGGGGCCATAAATGCTATCCTGAGTGAGGGCTATATTGATAAAATTGCTTGATGTAGGAGCATCTGAGGTGTAATAAAGCTCAATTTGGATGGTAAGTTCACGGGTTGACTCTTCATAATCAGATTGAATTCCAATATTCACCGGAGATGTTTCTTGCATAATCTGATCACATGCGCCAGCCCAGGCACCTCTATCAAGAATAGTATTCGTTCCGGAAAAAACATGTCGGTTAACAGTTCCGGATGGATAACCTGTTAATCCGGTTTGACCGGCAAGGGCATTTCCAAATGGAGTTCTGTAATCTGGTTCAGAGCCTGATGGTGTGGCAAAACTCCCCTGATGAATAGCTATAGTAAAAGCTCTTCCCGGATTATTTTCAACAATTGATTTAGCGATTGCATGGCCCTGCGGACAATATACGCAATGGATACCGGTAAATTCTTCGAGAATTGCATTCTTGAGAGTAGGTTCTGTTGACACCAGAACCTGAGCACTTAAGCTAAAAGTAAAACACAAAGCTAATGCTAAAAGAGTAGAGATCTTTCTCATAATGATGATATTTAATGAGTGATTGATAATGTTGGAACCAAAAGTAATGAAATCCCAATTCCCACAATGAGAGATGAGCAAAATTAAATGACTATTGAAAATAGTTGAATTCAGCTACAACCTTGCGGATAAAATCCCAGGCATCACGTACATGTTTCTCTTCTACGTAAGTTTGTGCAATTGCCAATCGTAAAGTGTATTTCCCTCTGAGTTTAGTATGTGAAATAAATACCTTTCCTGATGCATTTAGTTTTTGCCCGAGTTTTTCATTGAAGTTGTTTATATCATCCTCATCAGTCATTCCATGAGGAACATATCGAAAACATACCAGGCTGAATCTGGTGGGTGTGAGAATTTCAAATCCTGCTTCTTGTTCCATCTGCATAGTCAGCCATGCTGCCAGAACGATGTGTTTTCTTACAGTATCTTTTATGCCTGATATTCCGTAGTTTCTCAGAACGAACCACAACTTCAGTGCCATGAAGCGTCTTCCAAGTGCCACACCCCAATCACGATAGTCGTTTACTGCTCCACGCGACTTGGTTTTAAGATATTCAGGCAGTATTTCAAAAGTTCTTATAAGTGATTCGGTATCTTTAACAAAGTAGGCCGAACAGTCGAAATTGGTAAACATCCACTTATGAGGATTAAAAACATAGCTGTCGGCTAATTCCAGCCCATCAGCATAAAATCGCATTTCGGGCAGCACCAGCGCTGTCCCTGCGTATGCAGCATCTACATGAAGCCATACATTGTATTTTGAACAAATTTGCCCAATTGCTCTTACCGGATCAACTGCAGCACATCCGGTTGTGCCAATTGTGGCAACAACACAACATGGGAGGAATCCATGAAGAATGTCACTGTGAATGGCTTCATCCAGGGCATCAGGGTTCATGGCAAACTGATCGTCAGTAGGAATGATGACCAGGTTATTACTTCCGAACCCTGCAATTCTGACAGCTTTCTCAACTGATGAATGTGTTTCTGATGTTATATATATGCGCAGTGGTTTTCCTGATTGGAATCCTGCAATGTTTATTGAATGGTTAGTGATTCTTTCCCTTGCAGTAAGCAATGCGGCTAAAGTGGATGCTGAGGCAGTATCCTGTATTACACCGGTAAATGAAGACGGCAGTCCGCATAGTTGTTTCAACCATTCCATCATCTTTTCTTCCAGTTCAGCTGCAGCAGGAGAAGTTTCCCAAACCATGCATTGCTGTGCAAGGGCTGAGGTGAGCATTTCAGCTAAAATGGATGGATAGCTTGTATTAGCCGGGAAGTAAGCAAAGAAGGAGGGATGTTGCCAATGTGTAAGGCCCGGCATTATGATTTTCTCAAAGTCAGCCATGATATCGTGCATTGATTCAGGCTGTTCAGGTGGTGAATCAGGTAACCGGCTAATGATTTCACCCGGCTTGACTTGTGATTTTACAGGGTATTTCTCAATCTCCTCATAATAATCAGCAAGCCTGTCGGCCATCTTGTGTGCTTCTGCACGAAAATCTGAAGGGGAATTTATTGTTGACATTCTTAAATATTTTTATCCGGAGTAATTAACCGGATGCATGTTACAATTGGATTGATTGATATGGTTTAAGCTTTATTGAATATCACTGTAAAGATTAGTTATATCCACTACTTGCACAATATCCTCAAAATCTTTCTCTTTAGCGCAAGCTGCCAGCTTATAACCATCTTCAAATGGATATGCTTTCAGGTAAAATCCATTAGTTTCGGCATCCTGTGCGAGTTCATAACCTCCTTCGGATGAACGGAGAATTGTAAAAGAACTGAGACTTTTGGTTAGTCCTTTACCAATTGCTTTAAGGAAGCTTTCTTTAAGAGTCCATAGTGTAAAAAATATATGTGCCTTTTGAAATTCATTTTCAGCTGAATCCAGCATTTGCTTTTCAGGTTCAGAGAAGTAACGATAAGCCACTCCTTCAGGCACTTTTCGCATACGTTCAACATCAACACCCACATCGGCAATTGAAGTAGCTACTACAACCCAGTGGCCTGAATGCGAAACATTAAAATAAATACCGTTAAATTCCTGAGGGTGTGGTTTCCCCTTATCGCCTATTGTAAAAGGTAACGGGTGCTCAAGTCCGGTAACTTGCCTGAGCGCATATCTGGCAAGCAATTCACCAATAAGGTGTCGCTGGCAATCATTTGAATGGAAATATGACAAAGCTTTCCTGGCAGCTTCGGGTGGAACCTTTGCAAGTAGTTTTTCTTTAAGGATTTCGAAATCAGGATCATCAACAATCCTGCATGCAAACAGGCGGGTCATATGTATCAGCTAACAGGCTTTCGGGCAAAAAGTCGAATAACATCAGCAATTCCCTGATGAAGCTCACCTTCTTCAAGATGAATCCTGATGTTGTGAAATTCAAGTACCCGGAGTGATTTAAAATCTTCCTTTATCTCATCAGGGTCATATAGCAAATTTAAGTCTTTGGGTCCTCCACTGTTTAATTCAAACTGCTCTTTTGAGAAAGCCTCCAATATCAGACACCCTCCGGGTTTAAGCATATTAATAAGTTCATGATGAACTTTTCTCCTGTATTCAGCAGGCATATGCAGATAAATAAGCCCTATGGCATCAAATGAGTTTTCATGGTTTCGGAAACATCTAATATCTTTAACCTGGTAGTTGATAGTAACATCTTTATCGGTAGCTAATTGCAGGGCTTTACGCTGCCCTTCAGGGCTTTGATCAACAGCGGTAACATCCCAGCCAATTGAAGCAGCCCATACTGCATTTCGGCCTTCACCTTCACCCGGCAAGAGTAATCTGCCGGTCTTCATGATGTTCAATTTCTCGGCAAACCAATCATTTGGCTCAATACCATAGATGTAAGTTTCTGAAGCATAACGCTGATCCCACGAGTTTACCATACCTGCCTGCTTTTAATTATTCCCCTGAAAAAGTATCTAATGTTTAAACAAAATTACAAATTTTTAAGCTTGAATCATTGGCTGAAGTCCGGCCTCCAACATCATGATTAATAACTTATAAGATAAACTCTATTGTTGATAACTTATATTCATAAAGTATGTCGGTTTACCTAATTTTGCGCACTGAAATTTATACCTATGGTTTGGATAAATACGCTAGTCAATTCACCATGGTTTCCTTTAATAGTAGCATTGGTAGTACTTCTACTGATCCAGTTATTCTATTACTGGTCAATTTTTGGGCGACTGGCATTTTATAATGCATCAAAACGCAATTTTTCAGGCGAGAAGCCTCCGGTTTCAGTAATCATTTGCGCAAAAAATGAATACCATAATCTGGTAAGGTTTTTACCAAAAGTATTAGAACAGAATTACCAGCAATTTGAAGTTATTGTTGTAAACGATGCCTCTGACGATGATACTTTCTATCTTCTTCGCGAGATGAGCGACAAGTATTCTCATTTAAAGGTAGTCACTATCACTGAGAATCTTAACTTCTTTCAGGGCAAGAAGTTCCCCTTGTCATTAGGAATCAAATCAGCAAGGTATGAGCAGTTGCTACTCACTGATGCTGATTGTGTGCCTGCCAGTGCTGACTGGATCAGTTCAATGATGAGCGCATTTACTGATAAGACAGAAATAGTTCTGGGTTATGGTGCCTACAATCATGAACCTACCTTATTAAATAAGATAATCAGGTTTGATACTTTGCATGTGGCAATGCAGTATATGGGATTTGCTCTTGCCGGTATGCCATACATGGGAGTGGGCCGAAACCTTGCTTATCATCAGTCACTTTTCTATAATTCGGGCGGCTTTATAAAGCATTATAAGCTGATATCAGGAGATGATGATCTCTTTATAAATCAGGTAGCCCGAAAAGGAAATACCCGCGTGCAACCTGAGCAAGAGGCATTTACTTACTCGAAGCCCAAACAGACTTTTGGTGCCTGGTATCGCCAGAAAAGACGGCACCTTACAACGGGAGGTTTCTATAGGTTTAGTCATAAAGTAGTCCTGGGCTTCTGGTCATTAACTCAATTTCTCTTCTTTGCCATTTTGGTTCTGCTTGCTGTCTACAAAGTTGAACCAATCCTTTTGGGTGCTATTTTTGCAATCAGATTCGGAACTCAGTTATTCATTGTCAAGAAATGCATGAATCGACTCCATGAGAAGAACTTCCTCATGTGGACTCCTTTCTTCGAAGTATTCCTCATGATCATGAATATCTGGTTAGGATTTATTGGATTTTTTTCTAAAAAAACTCAATGGTAATACACCTGATTTAATAGCTGAGAAGCGGTGAATTATCAGTCGAAATATTCAAGCAATGAAAGTAACAGAATTTAAAGAAGCAATAAAACAAGGCATTCCATCAAAGCTGCCTCAGCCACGTAATGTGGATAATAATGTTAGTCATGCCCCGGTTCGTAAAGATATTCTATCACCTGTTGAGAAACGACTAGCCTTACGCAATGCTTTACGCTACTTTGATCAAGAACATCATGCGGTTCTGGCTGCTGAATTTGCCGAAGAATTAGCACAATACGGGCGCATTTACATGTATCGTTTCAGGCCTGAATATGAGATGTACGCCAGGCCGATAGAAGAATATCCCGCAAAATGTAAGCAGGCAGCTGCAATAATGCTGATGATTCAGAATAATCTTGACCCGGCAGTTGCCCAACATCCTCATGAACTTATAACATACGGAGGAAATGGAGCTGTGTTTCAGAATTGGGCACAATATCTGCTGACCATGAAATACCTTTCGGAAATGACCGAAGAACAGACTCTGGTTATGTATTCAGGGCATCCTATGGGGCTTTTCCCTTCACATAAAGATGCTCCAAGAGTGGTTGTGACGAATGGAATGGTTATTCCAAATTACTCTAAGCCTGATGACTGGGAACGGTTTAATGCTTTGGGAGTGTCACAGTACGGTCAGATGACTGCAGGGTCGTATATGTATATTGGCCCTCAGGGAATAGTGCATGGAACAGCAATTACTGTACTGAATGCCACAAGGAAAATATCAGCACATGGTGAAAAGGCTGAAGGCAGATTATTTGTCACAGCAGGATTGGGAGGCATGAGCGGGGCACAGCCCAAAGCGGCTAATATTGCAGGAGTGGTAAGTATCACTGCCGAAATTAACCCTCATGCTGCCAATAAACGCTTTAATCAGGGATGGGTTGATGAAATTACCTCAGATGTTGATGAAGCTATCAATAAAGCTCTATATTATGTTGCAGCCAAAGAAGCTCACTCAATTGCATATCTGGGTAATATAGTGACTTTATGGGAGCGCCTCGCTGAACGTGAAATACATGTTGACCTGGGTTCAGACCAGACTTCATTGCATAACCCGTGGGCAGGTGGCTATTATCCTGTTGGACTGACTTTTGAGCAGGCCAATGATATGATGGCTCATGAGCCTGCGCTCTTCAGGCAAAAGGTACAGGAGTCGCTTCGCCGACAGGTGGCTGCCATCAATAAGCTTGCTGATAAAGGAATGTACTTCTTTGATTATGGTAATGCTTTTCTGCTTGAGGCCGGCAGGGCAGGGGCTGATATTTTTGCCGATAACAAGAAATTTAAATATCCCAGTTACGTTCAGGACATTATGGGGCCAATGTGCTTTGACTACGGGTTTGGCCCATTCAGATGGGTTTGTACTTCCGGAAAGCCTGAAGATCTTGATGTTACTGATCATATTGCAATGGATGTTCTCAGCTCAATTGCATCAACAGCTCCTTCTGAAATCAGTCAGCAAATGAAGGATAACATAAAATGGATAAGGGAAGCCAAAAAGAACAAACTTGTAGTCGGATCACAGGCCCGTATTCTTTATGCAGATTGTGAAGGCAGGACTAAGATAGCGGCAGCATTCAATAAAGCCATTGCTGAAGGAAAATTAACCGGACCTGTTGTATTGGGAAGGGATCATCATGATGTTTCAGGGACAGATTCACCATACAGAGAAACATCAAATATTTATGATGGCAGTAGTTTTACTGCTGATATGGCTATTCAAAATGTTATTGGTGATTCATTCCGTGGTGCTACATGGGTTTCAATCCATAACGGAGGTGGTGTAGGCTGGGGGGAGGTAATTAATGGTGGATTCGGAATGCTGCTTGATGGAACACCTGATGCCAAAAGACGACTTCACAGTATGCTGCACTGGGATGTTAACAACGGAATTTCACGCAGATCATGGGCACGCAATGAAGGTGCTGTTTTTGCTATAAAGCGTGCGATGGAAAATGAGCCTTTGCTTAAAGTGACGCTGCCAAACTATGCTGATGATAAGCTGATTGACAGTTACTTCAATGCTTAGTAGTCTCAGTGAAGTAAAGACTTTTTGAGCTAGAATCAGTTTAAAAGAAGCTAATCCTTTTAATCAAGGCTAATCTCTTTATAACAGGTTAATCTTCTTAAGTAAAGGCTAATATAAGAGGCTAATCCTCATCTGAAGTGATGAAAATCTTTATTTCATTGAACAGGACAACATCACCTGCGACCAGCTTTTTACGCTTACGGGTTTCCTTCAAAGCATTTACTTTAACTAACCCGTCAGAAATAACCTGATTAGCTTCACCACCACTTTCAACAAGATTAAGTAATTTGAGTAACTGATTTAATTGGATGTAATCATTACCCTTCTGAAGTACAAATTTCATGTCTGATTTTAAAGTTATTAACAATAAAAAATGAGGTAAAACACTCAGTGACAGATGGTTGTATTTTGATATAACCTAAGTTGCAGATTGGATACAAAAAACTGTCGTGCCTGTTAATAATTTTTACTACTCACTTTTCTATCATCAGATTATTAAGTATTTATCTTTGCCGTAACAAAAAGTAAAATAAATTGTAAAATTCACATTTTTTGTGATAAATGCAGCACGCTTTTTGTTGTATCTTTGTAAAGCAAAAGAAAGAGATTATGAAAAGAACACTACTATTGATTGCCTCTTTGATTTACTTTACCAGCCTGTCAGCCCAATCATTATTGTTAAAGGACAGCAATGATCAAGACATTACGGGAAAGACTGTTGATACATTATTCAGTCCCGATGCATTAATCGGAGTTTATAATGTTAAAGTACAGAACACTAGTGCTACAGCAATAAATGTAAAGGTAAGAGTTTATGAAATTCAAAGGCTTGAAGGCGTTCTATCATACTTCTGCTGGACAAGCTGTTATGCACCAGGTACCATGGAATCACCCGATGCTATGGAAATAGGACCTGATGCTGTTATTACTGATTTTAGTGGTGATATTGAATACTCTGCAGGTTTAAAAGGATTATACTCTGTTAAGTATGTATTTTTTGATGCCGATAATACTACAGACTCAAGTTATGTAATCTTAAACTTTAATCTTGGTACACTTGGCAGACCTGATAACATGGTGAAAGCAGCTAAGATTTCAAATGCTTATCCCAATCCTGCAACAAGTAACATCTACATCGACTATAAACTACCTTCAAATGTAAGCAATGCAAAAATAAAGATCAGCAATCTGCTTGGTAATACTATTGAAGTAGTTGATCTTACTACTTACGAAGGAAAAGCTAGTTTCAATGTCAGCAATTTAAAGAATGGAGTTTACTTCTATTCGCTGATGATAAATAATTCAGCAACAATTACACGAAAATTCGTTGTAAATCGTTAATAAGGTACTTGTTTAACTTGGATTACTTGTTTAGCTTAATGTGCAACCCCGGCTCGCCGGGGTTTTTTTTTCTGTATTGTAGAGACGTGGCACGTCGCGTCTTTAATTGAATTAACAGATTAAACAGCACAAAAAAAGAGAGATGCAATTCGCTGCATCTCTCTTTTCTCGTGCGTTGTATTGACGTGGTGCCGCCACGTCTCCAGAAATGTAATCTATACAGCGGCTTCTACTGATGTAATAGCAAAGGCATTCTTGATTTTCTCAACATAATCGAGCTTTTCCCAGGCAAATAGCTCAACTTTCTTATAATAGTGTTCCTTTCCATCAACCATTCTCATTTCTGTATCCCCATTTTTATAGAACACTTCAACTTCAACAGTTCTGTTATCCCTTCCAAAATGCCCATAGGTTGCGGTAGGCAGGTAGATAGGATTGCGGAGTCCAAAATGTTTGATAATTGAATAAGGCCTAAGGTCAAATAAATTATTGATAACAGCGGCAATTTCGCCATCCGACATTATGCTACCGTTGCTATCCTTAACCTTAGCCGTATTATAGGTATTAATGTATAATCCCACAGGCTTGGCAATTCCGATAGCATATGCTATTTGAACCAGCACTTCGTCGGCTACACCGGCAGCAACCATATTCTTAGCAATATGGCGTGCTGCATAAGCTGCTGACCTGTCGACTTTTGAAGGATCCTTTCCTGAAAATGCACCACCACCATGTGCGCCTTTGCCACCGTAAGTGTCTACGATGATTTTTCTTCCTGTCAAACCGGTATCTCCATGAGGTCCGCCAATAACAAACTTGCCGGTCGGGTTCACCAATAATTTAAAATCATCTCTGAATAAAGTCTTTACATGATCGGGCAGATCAGCAATTACCTGAGGCAGGAGAATATTCCTGATGTCATTAGTTATTACTTCCTGCATGTACACTTCGCGTTCCTTTTCAGGCAAACTACAGTCAGCAAAGTCATCATGCTGTGTTGAAATGACTATAGTATCGATTCTGACAGGCTTATTATTGTCATCATATTCAATAGTCACCTGTGATTTTGAATCAGGACGAAGGTACTTCATCAATTTGCCTTCCTTGCGGATAGCGGCAAGCTTTTGCAGCAAGATGTGTGCAACTTCAATAGGCATAGGCATGAAGTTTGCCATGTCGTTATTTGCATATCCGAACATCATACCCTGGTCGCCGGCTCCCTGATCTTCAGGGTTTTCCTTCACGACCCCTCTGTTAATATCATCTGATTGCTCATGGATGGTAGAGATGACACCACATGACTCTGATTCAAAATGATAATCGTTGTTAGTATAACCTATCTTCTTAATAGTCTTACGAACAACCTTTTGAATGTCAATATAACTTTCCGTTCTAACTTCACCACTTACGAATGCCAAACCGGTAGTAACAAGAGTTTCGCATGCTACTTTTGAGTTTGGGTCGTGCTTGAGAAATTCATCGAGTAATGCATCTGAAATCTGATCGGCTACCTTATCAGGATGTCCTTCTGAAACCGATTCAGATGTAAATAAATATGCCATTATTTTTAAGTTTTGATTAGTTAAAAATCAATGAGGTGAGATTTGATCAAAGGCTGGCATTGTTTTAGCATTTTTTAGATGGTTGCAATCAATCAAATCTCTCCATCGCAGTTTCACTGCCGCTGCAAAAGTACTAAATATTAGTTACCTGCAGAAAAATCTTTTGTTTTCAATTAATTATACAAAAATTTAACAATTAAGGTCTTGCTATGAGTTGTACGACTACCTGATTGAACGTTTCCATTATTATCTAATTACAGCAATTGGCACTTACCCCACTTTCCCAAAAAAGTCAATTTAATACCGTTTGATCAAAGGCTGTTGTTCTTTCCGGATGTGATATTAGTCCTATTCTTTTGTGAGATTACGGAAGACTGATTCAAGTGAGCTTTCTTCTTTTTGCATCGAAAGGACAGTGAGGTTATGATCAACGGCAAATTTGAAGATATCCTGTCGCACATCCTTATCGCTATCCGATTCAAACAGCCAGGTCACTTTGTCGATCCGGGTCACTTTTTTAACGCCCTTTATTGAAGACAGGAGTTTGAGGTCGGTTTCCTTATCGAACCCTGCAATCACTTTGTTACTTGATTGAGCACTATAGAGGAGGTTTTTTGGTGTATCATCGGCAACAATCTTGCCATGATTGATGATGATCGCTCTGTTACAAACTGCTTCAACCTCCTGCATTATATGGGTTGATAACACTACAGTCTTCTGTTTTCCGATTTCAACGATAAGATTTCGAATATCAGCCAGCTGATTAGGATCAAGTCCTGAAGTAGGTTCATCCAGAATAAGCACTTCGGGATCATGAACAAGAGCCATAGCAAGACCTACACGTTGCTTATAACCTTTGGATAGAGCACCGATTTTTTTCTTTCGTTCAGGATTTAATCCGGTCAGTTCCATTATCTGATCAACCCTTTTCTTTTTGTCAGTACCCAGATTATGTAAATCGGCTATAAACTCAAGACTTTCGCGGATATAAGTATCAGTGTAGAGAGGATTATTTTCAGGGAGGTAGCCCACCTTCTTTCTTATCTCGAGTGATTCTTCTCTGATATCATGACCGTAGACTGATACATCTCCGGATGTTGGGGGGATAAAACAAGTAATGATTTTCATCAGAGTTGATTTACCGGCTCCGTTAGGACCCAATAATCCGACAATCTCACCCGGTTTTATCTTGAAAGAAACTTTATCAAGTGCTAATTGAGTACCGTACTGCTTAGTGATATTTGAAACTACAATAGACATATAATAGATATAATGAGCAAAATTAGTTAAAATGTTTGATGTTGTTCAATATGGTTCACCGTTGATTAAAGTAGTCCAACGTAGTTCAACGTTGTTTAAAGTAGTTCACGCTGTTTAAAGTAGTTTAAAGTAGTTTAAAGGTGTTCACGCTGTTTAAAGTTCTTAAACATAGCTTAACTTTGCATTCCGAATTTTGTGAATTGCTCTTATAACATGTTTCTGTTTAACATTTAGAAGTATGATGTAAGAGTGCCGTTAAACACTCAGTATTTATTCAACACACTAAAAAGTCTTGGTTTTCTTTTGGTCAACCCTATACTTAGTCTTGCCGGTTGTAATAGAAGGGAATGTTTAAAAAAAGTGTGATTGGAGGGCCGTAACATTAAACAGAAAAAGAAAGAGGTTTTGCTTATCTGTTTGTAATATTTCATCCTTTGAGGCTCGTTTGTTTATTTCCAATTTTGCGAGGGAGCAAAAGGTAGGATAAGACCTTTCAATGGTATAAATTTTCTGAAGGATTATAATGGTGAAGGATGTTTGGTGATGACTCTCGTAAAGGTATTTTAACTGTGCGAGGAAGAATCGGAAATATTTCCTTTCACTAATTTGTTAATTAGAAAATTTAAATCTACCTTTGCACCCCTTTTTGGAAGAAAAGTAATGATCAGGAGGGCCGTAACCTAACTGGTAATGAGGGTCTTCGAGAAAGGGGCTGACCGAATGTCTGATTATTCTCATGCCCGTGAATAGTGAGATACGCCCGGTTATTAACTGTTTTTATATAGTGTTAATATCAACAAAATGGATACATTAAGTTATAAAACAAAGTCAGCTAACCCCGACAACATCCAGAAGGACTGGGTATTGGTGGATGCCGACGGACAAACGCTCGGACGATTATCGAGCAAAGTAGCCAATATACTGAGGGGTAAGTATAAGACTAACTACACTCCTAATCTTGACTGTGGCGACTATGTAATCATCATCAATGCAGAGAAGATTAAGCTCACGGGCAAGAAATTAACTGACAAGGTTTATGTTAGGCATACAGGATATCCTGGCGGACAACGCTTTACAACCCCACGGGAATTGTTGCAGAAGTTTCCTGAACGCATTCTTGAACATGCAATACGTGGTATGCTTCCTTCCAATAAATTAGGAGACGCCATTTACCGTAATCTTAAAGTTTATACAGGTCCTGAGCATCCACATCAAGCTCAGCAGCCTAAATTGATTAATCTAAATTCAATTAAATAACATGGAAGTGATCAACACACTTGGCAGAAGAAAAACTGCTGTAGCGCGCATCTATCTCAAGGAAGGTAATGGCGCTATCACCGTTAATGGCAGGGACTATAAAGAATACTTTCCGACAGGAACCTTACAATATGTAGTGACTCAGTCATTGGAAGTTGCTGATGCAGTTGGCAAATACGACATCAAAGTTAATCTCGATGGTGGCGGTATCACAGGTCAGGCTGAAGCTCTTCGTTTGGCTATCTCAAAAGCGTTATGTGAGATCAATGCTGAAAACCGTCCTCCTCTAAAAGCTAAAGGACTTCTCAGAAGAGATCCCCGTATGGTTGAAAGGAAGAAACCCGGACAGAAGAAAGCCCGTAAGAAATTCCAGTTCAGCAAGCGCTAATTCCAATTGGTGTTTAGTATCTAAATCGATTGGACCTCTAAGGTGTCGTCCAGCTGCCTGACGGAGCTACCAATCGATTGATTTTTAAAGAATGTAAACAAAAAACAAAATTAAATGGCAAGAACAACTTTTGATGAACTCCTGGATGCCGGTTCACACTTTGGGCACCTGAAACGTAAATGGAATCCAAACATGGCTCCCTATATTTTTATGGAGCGTAATGGTATTCACATTATCGACTTATATAAAACAATCGCCAAGATTGACGAGGCAGCTGCTGCAATGAAGCAAATTACCAAATCAGGTAAGAAGGTGCTTTTTGTTGCTACTAAAAAACAGGCCAAGGAAATCGTCGCCGAGCACGTAAAATCAGTCGGTATGCCATATGTTACTGAGCGTTGGCCCGGTGGCATGCTCACTAACTTTGCTACAATCCGTAAGGCTGTTAGAAAAATGGCCTCAATCGACCGCTTGATGGCTAGTCCAAGTTATGAAAACATTTCAAAACGTGAACGCCTTCAAATTGCACGTGAACGCGCTAAACTGGAAAAGAACCTCGGTTCAATCGCTGACCTTAGTCGTCTGCCTGCTGCATTGTTCGTTGTTGATATTATTAAAGAACACATTGCAGTTGCCGAAGCACGCAAACTGAATATACCTACTTTCGCTATCGTTGATACAAATTCTGACCCAAATCAGGTTGATTTCCCGATACCTGCTAATGATGATGCTTCAAAATCAATTTCATTGATTGTAAGCAAGATGGTACAGGCAATTGAAGAAGGTTTAATGGAGCGTAAGATCGACCGTGATAAACGTGATGAAGAAAGAGAAGATACTCTGGGTTCAAAGATTGGTAGCAGATACGAAATCGATGACGAAGAGGAGGACGAAGAAGGTGCTCGCTCTGAACGCTCAAGAATAAAACCAGTAGCTTCAGAAGAAGGTGGATCAGAAGGCAGAGGTCGTAAACCCATTGGACGTAAACCTCTTGGAAAGAAACCCGGTGGGCCTCGTAAATAATTGTAAAAATTAAAAAACTTACTATTTATGGCAAATATAACTGCTGCAGATGTTAATAAACTTCGTCAGATGACCGGTGCCGGCATGATGGATTGTAAAAAAGCATTGCAGGAAAATGATGGTGATTTTGAAAAGGCTATCGACTACTTACGTAAGAAAGGTCAGAAGTTAGCTACCAAAAGAGCTGACAAGGATGCTAATGAAGGTATCGTTTTGGCTCGCACAAATGAAGCTGGTGATTTTGGTGCCATCTTCATGCTGAATTGTGAAACCGACTTTGTAGCTAAGAATCAGGAATTTGTTGATTTCTGTAATGCATTAATGGCAAAAGCCATTGCAATGAAACCTGCAAATTCTGAAGAATTCCAGGCACTTGATCTTAATGGTCGCACCGTGGCTGATAATATCACTGAAATGGTTGGAAAAACTGGTGAAAAGATGGAACTTGCTCACTTTGAAGTGATTTCAGCTCCTGCAGTTTTTGCATATAATCATCCCGGAAACCGCCTTGCTACTCTTCTTGGTATGAATAAAGCAAAAGTCGATGGTATCGATCAGGCAGGTCACGAAGTGGCTATGCAGATAGCTGCTATGGCACCTGTTGCTGTTGACAAGGATGACGTTCCTTCTGACATCATTGAGCGCGAGATTGAAATCGGTAAAGAGCAGGCTCGTCTTGAAGGCAAACCTGAAGATATGATTGAAAAAATCGCTATTGGTAAGCTGAATAAATTCTACAAAGAAAGTACTCTGCTTAACCAGGAGTTTGTTCGTGATAACAAGTTATCAGTCCGTGATTACCTCAATAAGGTTGAAAATGGATTGACTGTTACAGCTTTTAAACGCTTTATGCTTGGTGCTTAATAATGATTGCACTATACAAAAAAAAGGCCACCCAAACAGGTGGCTTTTTTTGTACCTTAAAAATTTGGTTTATTGTAACAGTTCCTTCACGATCATTGCAATAGTCTTACTTTCAGCCCGTCCGGCAAGTTGTTGATTAGCTGTATTTACAACCTTTCCCATATCTTTCATTCCACTTGCACCGAGTTCTTTTATAAGGTTCTGTATATAAGATTTCAGTTCATTTTCACCCATTTGCTGTGGGAGATAATTAGAAATGATATCAGCTTGAAACATTTCAGTATCAGCAAGATCGTTGCGATTCTGTTGTTTATATATTTCTGCGGTTTCTTTACGCTGCTTTACCAATTTCTGAAGAATCTTTATTTCAGCTTCTTCGGTCACATTACCACCTGCACCTTCACTGGTAACAGCGAGAAGCAATGCTGATTTGATGGCACGGAGAGCTTCAAGTTTTTCTTTCTCTCTGGCAAGCATTGCTTTTTTCAGATCATCGTTAATTTTATCTACTAAACTCATATCAATCTACATTATCATGGAGGAATGAATTGTTTTGTTTCATTTCGACACCATTCTCATTCTTAAACAATGAAAAACGTGAAACTTCTGTTTCATATGAATGAGTAGGTTCAGTAAGCTCAACTTTACGCCTCATATAAGCGGGTTGCTTTTCCAATTCTTCAAGACCTTCCTGAGTTTTGATCTTTAAACTCATTTCCTGGAGCTTCTGATTGCGGTCTTTAGCTAATTCTTCCTGAGCAGTTTCAGGACTTCTCTTATCATTTCTGAAGCCTTTCAGGAATTCAAAACCTGCAGGTTTTTTCTTTTCGGAAAATGTAATCGGTTCAGCAGCCCCGGGGGTTGTATTTGACTGAATATGTAAGGGATTAGCTGAGGTTCCTGATTGTACATTTGGAGTATTTGAAGGAACATTGTTATCCTGCTGTGGTTGGAAATCTGATAACTGTTTACTGCTTGCCTGAGCACCCTGAGATGAAATTTCAAAGGTGAACATCCTTTCCTGGTTAGCCTCTTCTTCTTCAAAAAGAGGGATAATAGTTTTTGGTTCAGGAGCTTTTTCATTATGCTCATTCAGGAGAGTGATTTCCTCAATTACCGGTAATGATGGAGCTTCCTTTTTAGCAGCAGGTGCTGCAGGAGCATTTGTTGTATCCTGAAGGTTATAAACTACCTTTTCATTATCTTCCTGTTGTTTCGAGTCGAAGCCGGTAGCGATAAGAGTTAGGCTTATTTTATCACCTAACGATTCATCGGTTCCATTACCCCAAATGATGTCAGCAGATGATCCTGCTTCGTGTTGGATATAGTCAGTAATTTCAATGACTTCGTCGAGTGTAATTTCTTCGGTTCCGGAAGAGATATAGAGAAGAATATTGCTGGCGCCTCTGATATGGGCATCATCGAGTAGAGGAGATGTCATAGCCATCTGAACAGCTTCAAGAGCTCTGTTTTCGCCACTAGCCATACCTGAGCCCATGATAGCTTTCCCGCTATCCTTCATTACAGTCTTAACATCCTCAAAGTCGACGTTAATATAACCTGTTACAGTGATTATTTCGGCTATGCCCTTGGCTGCGACTGTAAGGATATTGTCAGCTTTGCCGAAAGCTTCGGATAATTTGAGATCACCTTCAAGTTCCCTGAGTTTGTCATTACAGATGACCAGGAGAGTATCAACTGATTTACGAAGTTCATCAATACCTGCACGTGCCTGCTGCGCTCTTTTACGACCCTCGAAAGAGAAAGGAATAGTTACAATGCCGACAGTAAGGATTCCTAATTCTTTGGCTAATGCTGCAATAACAGGAGCAGCTCCTGTACCGGTACCGCCACCCATACCGGCAGTAATAAATACCATTTTGGCATTATTTTCGAGCATTTTTCTGATCTGCTCGATGTTTTCGTTGGCGGCATCACGGCCAACCTGTGGTATAGAACCCGCACCAAGTCCCTTTTTACCAAGTTGTACCTTTACGGGTACTGGACTAGTGTCAAGTGCCTGGCAATCAGTGTTGCAGATTATGAAATCAACTCCACGAATTCCCTGTTTGAACATATGGGTAACAGCATTACTGCCACCACCCCCAACACCAATAACTTTTATAATGGATGACTGATTTTTCGGCATCTCGAACTTTAGCATGTCAGGCATTTTTTTATCTCCTAAATTTACTTGTTAATTATCCTTTTACTGTTTATTTATACGACTATTTATCAACAGGTGAAATGTTAATATCCTGCTAGTTATACACCATCTTCTTCAAAGAATTTCTTGATTTTATCAAGAAATGATCTGCTTTGTTTCTTTGGTAGTTTAGGTGTTTCTTTATCATTTTTTTCATTCTTCTCATTCTTCATCAGCTCTTTCTCATATCTCTGCAAGCCAATGATTACCAGCCCAATACCTGTTGAGTACATGGGGCTGGCCATCTCTTCGGGTACTCCGGGTGCGAGGTGTTCATTTGGATAGCCTATGCGGGTATCCATGCCTGTTATAAATTCGGTAAGCTGAGTAACATGTTTTAATAAAGCGCCACCTCCGGTTAATACGATTCCGGCAATTAGTTTCTTCTCATATCCGGAGTTTTTGATTTCGAAATGAACATGCTCAATGATCTCCTCCATACGTGCCTGAATAATGCTGGCGAGATTTTTTAATGTAATCTCCTTTGGAGGCCTTCCGCGTAATCCGGGAATGGCTACAATCTCTTCATCCCTGTTTTCACTGGCAAGAGCAGAACCGAACTTTACTTTCAGCTCTTCAGCATGCTTCTTTATTATTGTGCACCCTTCCTTTATATCTTCAGTAATGATATCACCACCAAATGGTATGACTGCAGTATGGCGGATAATGCCATCTTGGAAAATAGCTATGTCGGTAGTACCACCACCGATATCAACCAATGCAACACCTGCCTCTTTTTCTTCTTCACTTAACACTGCCTCGGCTGATGCTAGAGGTTCCATTAAAAGCGAATCAATGTTGAGGTTTGATTTCTTCACGCATTTCAGAATATTCCTGGCAGCAACAGTCTGACCTGTAATAATATGGAAATTTGCTTCAAGCGTATGACCAAGCATACCCTTTGGTTGCTTTATACCGGTTTCTCCATCGACCGTATATTCCTGAGGTATAGCTTCAATAATTTCCTCACCGGGATTCATAGCGAGCTTATACATGCTCTCAGTCAATCCGTCAATATCTTCCTGACTGATTTCCAATTCACTGTTAGGTCTGATTATGGAACCACGATATTGGATACTCTTAATGTGCTGACCGGCAATGCCAACGTTTACTGTAACAATATTTGAGTTTGACCGGGCTTCAGCTTCTTTTACAGCAGCCACAATACTTTGAACAGTATCCTCAATGTTGGCCACAACACCACGCTTTACACCTATAGAGTCAGTTTTACCAAATCCAAGAATTTCTATTTTGCCATTTTCATTTTTTTGTCCCACAATTGCGGCAATCTTTGTAGTGCCTATATCGAGACCAACTATTATTTCAGATTCCATATTCCTTAACTATTTAGAGCAAACGACTTGATTTTTATATTTGAGGTTTATTGTCTTATAATTCATCCACCACATGGTTTTCATTCCTTCAGAATAAAAGAGTTTCAGCTTTTCAACTTTTTCTTTTAAAAAAGTGGTATCACCAAAAATAATTGACTGATTACCAAGTTTAGGAATAAGCTCAAGCTCTTTATTATCATTAATATATATCTGTTCAACCAGAGCTGATGTAATTGTATCTTTTTCAAGCTCAAGGGCTAAATTGTATATCTTACTCAACTCGGTTGGCAAGGGTCTTTTCTTCAATACTTTGAGCGCATTGGATGTCGACACATATTCTTCACTACCGGAGACCGGGAGTTTAAACTGTTTCAGTCCCGGTATATTACCATTTGCCACTATTAACCGTACGGGGAATTCGTGACTTACGGGCATTACATAACCATCATGATCAATAATACATTGATTAAAATCCTGATCAACAACTCTAATCAATGGATTTCGTTGAAGGACGTTAGCCGTTACAACACCATTTACCGAAACAGATATGGTGGCTTTCTTTACATAGGGATTGTTATTTAATAAGGTGGTAAGTTTTCTTGCCTGCAGATATTCAACGGGTTGACCTTTGATTCTGATACCTGCTGCTGTTATTTCATTACGAATATTGTATGTTTTAATTAGAGTAGGAGCACCATCATAATCAATGTTTATTATGAATTCTTTACAGATTACATCTCTTTGCTTGAGATTTGCAAAAACAAAAAGATACACAATCCCGATGGCGAGGATTAATGTTATGCTGATATTTATGATTCTTCTCATTGTTTTGCCTTAGTCAAGTTGTTATTTAAAAATCTGTTCTATTACCGGAACCAATTGGTCGATATCACCGGCTCCGAGCGTTAACAGGATATCCGGTCGATGATGTGTCAGATAATCAGCAACTTCTTCTTTTTTTAGCAGTATTTTGTTTTCAATTGGTGTAAGTTCGAGCAACATCTGCGAAGTGACGCCCTCAATCGGTAATTCTCTTGCAGGATATATATCCAACAGGATTAAATTATCAAGCAGGGACAGGCTTTCTGCAAATCCGGAAGCGAAATCCCTTGTTCGTGTGTAAAGATGTGGCTGGAAGATACCAGTTATCTTTCTTAACGGATAAAGCTTTCGAACTGATGAGATACATGCTTTCAATTCTTCAGGATGATGAGCATAATCATCAATATAGAGAATATCATCTTTTACAACCCTGTGATCAAATCTCCTTTTAACACCTAAAAAGCTATTTACAGCATCAACTATTTCATTATCACTAACCCCGGCTAACCAGGCTGCAGAAGCAGCTGCTACACTGTTCTCTACATTGAACAACCCCGGAAGTGCAGGATTGAATCCTTTGATTTTCCTATCAGGAGTGTTGAGGGTAAACGAATATTTCCCATCTTCGAGTTGAAGATCAGAGATATAGAAGTCAGCTATAGCATTGATTGAATAAGTGTATGTATTAACATTTTCACTAACAGGAAGCGGTAGATCAATACCTTCTTTAATCAGGATTTTACCTCCGGGTACTACATTGCCTGCGAATTGACTGAAAGATGATAACAGATGTGAATGATCCTTATAAATATCCAGATGATCAGCATCAGTTGATGTAATGACAGCAAGACCGGGGTGTAATTTCAGAAACGACCTGTCGAATTCATCAGCCTCAGCCACCATAAACTTGCTATTGTGATTCAAGAGCAGATTGCTGTTATAATTTTTGGCTATTCCGCCAAGGAATGCTGTGCATCCTTTTGAAGAATTAAATAAGATATGCGCAAGCATTGTGGAGATAGTCGTCTTACCATGTGTTCCTGCAACAGCAAGCGTTTCGTGATTCAATGTTATTTCTTCAAGGAATTCAGAGCGCTTCAATATTCTGATACCTGAATTAAGTGCTTTTTGATACTCAGCTAAATCTTTAGGAATGGCAGGAGTATATATTATCAGATCAATTGAATTGTCAATCAAATCAGGTCTATCGTCGTAATGCACCACCATTCCTTCGTTCTCCAGCTCTTTAGTCAGGGTAGTTGGAGTCTTGTCATAACCAATAACATGAATACCTGAAGTATTTAAATATCTTGCCAGAGCGCTCATGCCAATGCCGCCTATGCCAATAAAATATACCTTATTTAGTGTTTGTTTCACTATCTGTTTACTCTTTTAGAACTGGCACAATTAATTATTATCCTGGCTATTTCGAGGGCAGCGTCAGGGCGCCCAAGTTTATTGATATTGCTTGATAATTTCAATTGCATTTCCTTATCAAGAGCAAGTTTAATAGCTGTATTTACAAGGTTTTCCCCGGCTAAAGAATCACGAACCATGATACCTGCTTCTTTTGAAACAAGCGACATAGCGTTATGTGTTTGATGATCTTCAGCAACATTAGGTGAAGGAACAAGAATAGAGGGTTTACCTTTAAGACAAAGTTCAGAAATGGCAATTGCTCCTGCCCGGGAGATGACTATATCAGCTGCTGCATATGCCAAATCCATTCGGTTAATGAATGGTAATGCTTTTATACCGCTAATGCCTGGCTCATTGGCAGCATTTTCTGCAATGTCAGCATATGACTTACCTGTTTGCCAGATTAGCTGCACTCCGGCTTCAGTCAATTGTCTTAGTCCTGAATGCATACTTTTATTTAAAGTGAGTGCACCAAGACTCCCACCCACAGATAAGATGACCGGTTTATCGGCCGATAGTCCAAAGAAGTTCAGAGCTTCTCTTTTATCGATAGTTGAAGTCATAATATCCTTCCTGACAGGATTACCGGTAAGGATAATTTTCTCTTTTGGGAAAAACTTATCCATTTCAGGATATGCAACACAAATGAAATCAGCTTTATGAGCGAGAAGCTTGTTTGTAATACCCGGATAAGAATTCTGTTCCTGTAATATTGTAGGAATCTTTAAAGAGGCTGCTGCTCGTAATGTTGGACCACTTGCATAACCACCAACACCCACAGCTGCGTTAGGTTTAAATTCCTGAATTATCTTTTTGGCTTTCCAGGTACTATGGATTACCTTGAACGGGAATGAAAGGTTTTTAACAGTGAGCTTTCTTTGCAATCCACTGATCCATAATCCTTCAATCTTGTAACCTGCAGCCGGTACCTTTTCCATCTCCATTCTACCGAGTGCTCCGATAAAGAGAATGTCGGCATCCGGAGCTAATTCCTTAATAGCATCTGCAATAGCAATCGCCGGAAAGATATGTCCGCCGGTTCCTCCGCCACTGATTATTATTTTCATTTCAGGCAACGACATGTTCTACCGGATTTGGTTGTTCATCTTTTTTAGCATTCAATTCTTCAATCTCTCTGCTTACACTAAGAATAATGCCAATAGCAATACTGGTAAACCAGATTGAAGTTCCACCCATACTTATGAGAGGAAGTGTTTGGCCGGTAACCGGTAAAAGATTAACGGCAACCATCATGTTTGTCATTGCCTGAAAAACAAGGCTGAAGGCAACTCCGAAAGTCAGGAATGCAGCAAAATTGCGCGGACTTTTAATTACGATTTTAATAGCCCTGAAAAACAGGATCAGGTATAACAGCACAACTGTAGTGCCACCTATTAATCCGAACTCTTCAATAATAATCGCAAAAATGAAATCGGAGTAGGGGTGGGGCAAAAAGTTCTTTTGAACCGAATTACCGGGCATTTTACCGAATATTCCACCATTTGCGATAGCTATTTTAGCCTGCTCAACTTGATAATTTGCTTCACTATCTTCATTTGTGAAATTCTCAACACGATTTATCCAGGTTTCTAATCTTAATTTCGGAGAATTGAAATTGATCAGTATTAGTAGGGCAAAACTCACAGCACCGGTGAGCATGAATAATAACAAAAATTTAAATCTGACCCTGCCAACGAACATCAGGACAAAACATGTAGCAAAAATCATTGCTGCAGTCGAAAAGTTTGATGGAAGAATTAGAAGGGTGATAACAAGAATAGGGATCAGTATAGCCATGAATCCTTTCTTAAAGTCCCTGATATCCTCCTGTTTTTTAGAAAGCAAACGGGCTACATAGATTATTAGTGCTAATTTGGCAAGATCGGATGGTTGGAAAGTAATGTTTATAAGAGGAAGAGTGTACCAACGACTGGCTTCGTTGAGGTTGGTGCCGAATAACAAAGTATATAAGAGTAATGGCACGCTGACCCAAATTGCCACTTGTGATATGCGGGCGTAATATTTATATGGAACCATATGTGCCAGAACCATGAGAACAAGTCCAAGTATCAGAATGCCGAAATGCTTTATCAGATAATATTCAGTATTACCTGATTGATACTTATATGCAAGGGTTCCGGTTGAGCTATAAACAGCTAGAATAGAGAAAATGGAAAGTATTGCCACTACTATCCAAATAACTCTATCACCCTTGATGTTCTTCAAAATTGAGCCCATATATGCTAATTGTTAAAGATCCAAAACCGCTTTTTTGAATTGATTACCCCTATCCTCATAATTTTCAAAGAGATCAAAGCTGGCACAAGCAGGAGATAATAGAACCATGTCACCTTTAGTCCCGAGGTTGTAAGCACTATTAACAGCCTCTTCAGCTGAGAAAGTTTCAATAATTACGGGGATAACATCTTTAAAAGCATTAATTAGGCGTGAATTATCTAAGCCCAGGCATATAATTGCTTTGACTTTATGCCTTACTAAATCATAGATTTTTGAGTAATCATTTCCCTTATCAATACCCCCGGCAATCCAAATAATAGGTTTATTAGCACTTTCAAGTGCGTACCATACAGAATTTATGTTTGTTGCTTTTGAATCATTTATAAATTCGATACCATGAATATCAGCAACAAACTCCAATCTGTGTTCAATATTTTGGAAGTCACTTAGGCATTCGCGGATAGATTCCTTTCTTAGACCAATAAGTTTAGCACCGATGGAAGCTACCATGGTATTGTGGGTATTCAAAGTACCCGATGTCACTAATTCTTCAAGATTCATGAGTTATTATTTTAGTTACCTTCTCTGTTAAACTTCTCCTTAATTGACTACTATTATCTTATTTTCAATGTTATCAGTGTGAAAACTGCCAGCATTATACCAACTATAAAGAACCTTGTTACAATTTTTGGTTCTGAATAACCAAGTTTCTGGTAATGATGATGAAGTGGTGACATCAGGAAGATTCTCCGTCCCTCACCATATTTACTTTTTGTATGCTTAAACCATGCTACCTGGATTACAACCGAAAGGTTTTCAGCTATGAAAATGCCACATAGGATAGGCAGCAGTAGCTCTTTACGGAGCATAATGGCTAAAACGGCAATAATACCTCCCAGTGAAAGTGAGCCAGTGTCACCCATAAAAACCTGAGCCGGATAAGTATTGTACCAGAGAAATCCTGTACATGCACCTACAAATGCACTTACAAATATGGTAAGCTCTCCTGTGTTAGGCAGATACATTATATTCAAATAATCAGCAAATACGATATTGCCTGATACCCAAGCTAATATGCCAAGTATTGTACCTGAAATAGCTGAAGTTCCTGTAGCAAGCCCGTCTATTCCATCAGTAAGATTAGCTCCATTAGAGATAGCTGTGATAATGAGTATAATTATCGGGATAAAAACAATCCAGGCGTGTTTTCTTGCGTCTTCACCAAATGGCTTTAACAAAATGGAGTAATCAAATTCATTGTTCTTTACAAAAGGGATAGTTGTTTTAGTTGATTTGACTGCATTTGGTGAAAACCGATTACTGTGGTCGGGGATACTTTCAAATTCACTTATTGATGTGACTGAACTAGAACTGGTTTGATGAATCTTTTCGCGTATGACAACTCCATCATGGAAATAAAGAGTTAGTGCTACGACTAGTCCAATAAAGATTTGCCCAAAAACCTTGAACTTTGCGGCTAATCCTTTCTTGTCTTTTCTGAATACTTTGATGTAATCATCCAGAAATCCGATAAATCCAAGCCACAGTGTTGTGAAAAGGATCAGTATTATGTAAATATTGTTAAGTTTTGCAAAGAGTATGGTGGGAACAACTATAGCCCCTAATATTATAAGCCCACCCATAGTTGGGGTTCCCTGTTTTTCTTTTTGACCTTCAAGACCTAGGTCTCTGACAGTTTCACCAACTTGCTTACGTTTCAACAGGTTAATGAGCGATTTTCCGAACAGCAGGGAGATTGTAAGCGAAGTAATAACAGCTAAAGCCGCCCTAAATGAGATGTATTGAAATACACCGGCACCGGGGACATTATATGCTTTATCAAGGTATGTAAAAAGATAATAGAACATGACCCTTATTTTATCCTTGTTGACTAAAAAATTCTTTCAATACTTCCCTGTCATCAAAATGAGTTCTGACGCCATTAATCTCCTGATATGTTTCATGCCCTTTACCGGCTATCAATATCACATCATTTTCAACAGCCATATTACAAGCAGTCATAATAGCCTGATACCTGTCGGGTATTATTAAGCAATTTCTCTTTTTCTCAATTGGGATACCTTCAAGCATATCGTCCAAAATTGATACAGGATCCTCGCTTCGGGGGTTATCAGAAGTAAGAACCACTGTGTTACTTGAATCAATAGCTATTCTGGCCATTACAGGCCTTTTAGCCTTATCTCTATCTCCTCCGGCACCCACAACGGTAATTAGTTTACCTGCTCCTGAACGAATTTCATTGATAGTATCGATTACATTCTTCAAGGCATCGGGTGTATGAGCATAATCTACAATGCCAACTACACCTTCAGGTGAGCGGAAGTATTCAAACCTCCCGGCAACCGGATGTAGTTTACTTAGTAATATCAACGCTTCCTGCTCTTCTATACCTAAAAGCCTGGCAGTACTATAAATTGCCAGCAGATTGTATGCATTGAAGTTGCCTACCAAGTGGCTCCAAACTTCTTTACCATTGATGTTTAGTTGAAGGCCATCGAACTGATTCTCCAGTATTTTGCAATGAAAATCAGCTGACTTTCTAAGTGCCATAGTGTGAACTCTGGCTTTAGTATTTTGTACCATAACCCGTCCATTCCTATCATCGATGTTTACTAATGCAAAAGCTCCGGAAGGAAGCTTGTCAAAAAACATCTTTTTGGCCTGAAGGTATGCATCGAACGTTTTGTGGAAATCAAGATGATCATGGGTGAGGTTGCTGAAAATACCTCCTGCGAACTGCAAACCGGTTACTCTGTGCTGAACAATGGCATGCGAACTTACTTCCATGAAGCAATATTCGCAGCCATCATTCACCATCTCATCAAGTAACGAATTTAATTGAATTGGATCGGGGGTTGTATGGGTACTGGAATAGATTTTATCAATAACCAGATTATTGACTGTTGAGATAAGCCCAACTTTATAACCTGCTAATTTAAAAAGCTCATATAATAGAGTGACGGTGGTTGTTTTTCCATTGGTCCCGGTAATACCCGTCAACTTTAATTTCTCGGAAGGATTGTCATAATAATTGCAGGCTAAATAGCCTAAAGCTTCAGAGGAGTTTTTAACAACAATAAAACATACTTCATCTCTCTTTTCGAAATCAGCCGGCAAAGATTCACAAACTACAGCTGCAATCCCTTTTTTGATGACATCAGTAATATAATTATGACCATCAGTGACCGTTCCTTTAACTGCTACAAAAACTGAACCTGGAGTGGTGGTGCGTGAATCGAATGTAATATGGTCAACAGTGATATCTAAATTACCTACCACTCGTTGAATACTACATCTGTATAACAAATCCTTTAATTTCTTCATTTCTTTCTATCCCAGTTCAATTATGCAGGATGCACCCGGTTTGATTGCCATTCCTGGTACAATGGATTGTTTTTTAACTTTTCCTTTGCCAACTACCTTTACCTTAATACCTGAAGATTCGAGCAACCAAATTGCGTCTCTAGCTCCCATACCTATAACTTCAGGCATTTTCGCTTCGGGAACTAATAATGGTTTTACAGTTGAGACGGAATCTATGGCTTGGACCTTTACAAAATCACTTCCTAATGCTTCATCAAATTTCAGATTTGAGTATTTGAGCAGATATGCGAGATCATAATAATTACCTGCTGCATTCTCAATCACCGGAATCTTAACAGGTTTTGTTGTGACAGAATCCTGAGGACTTAATCGGGTTGCATATACTTTATCGGCTATCTCACGGAATACTGGTCCGGCAATAGACCCGCCATAATAAACTCCTTTGGTTGGATTATTTATGACGACAATACATGAGTATTTGGGATCATCTGCAGGAAAATACCCAACAAATGAAGCTTTATAGTTCGACTTATTATATCCCTTGTTTCCCTGTGCAATCTGCGCTGTACCCGTCTTTCCGGCAATTTTGTAGATGTTATTGCGCATATTTGTAGCAGTTCCTTTTTGAACTACTCCCTCGAGTAACTTCTTTGCTTTGTCAATTGTGCTTTGATTTTTGACAATTTTATCTTTCAGAATTACAGGCTCAAATTTCTTAGTAGTCAGACCGGCTGTTCGAAACTCCTTGATAAATTGTGGTTTTACAAGTGTACCATTGTTTGCAATAGCATTGTAGAAGGCTAGTGTCTGTAGAGGTGTGATGCCAATCTCATAACCGATAGACATCCAAGGCAATGATACTTTTGACCAGTATTTATGATCAGTACTTTTAATATTTGGAACTCCTTCACCAGGTATATCAATTCCAAGTGGCTGATTGAGTCTCATATCATAGAACTTATCAATCAGCCGCTGAGGTTCATTTTTGTATGCCCTTGTTATAACTTTTGAGATACCAACATTTGATGATAATTCAAATGCTCTGGCAATACTTATTTTACCGTAACCACCATGATGCGAATCTCTCATGATCCGGTTGGCAAATCGGGTAGTCCCATTTTCCGTATCTACAGTATCGTTAAGATCAATAAGTCCCTCATCAAGAGCAGCCAAAACAGATGCCATTTTAAATGTTGACCCCGGCTCGGTATTTTCTGAGATTGCATAGTTTAGCTTTTCTTCATACTTGCCCTGAGCATTCTTGCCAAGGTTAGCAATTGCAACAATGAAACCGGTTTTTACTTCCATAAGTATGGCACACCCATGATCGGCTTCATTTGCGATGAGTTGTCTCATGAGTGCATCTTCGGCAACATCCTGGATATTAATGTCAATAGAAGTGATGATATCGTGGCCGTCTAAAGGATCAATTTCATTTTCTTCATTCGTTGGTCGCCAGGCTCCGGTACCAATTCTTTGCATTAACCTGCTCCCGCTTTCACCCCTGAGGATATCACTATAGGCACCTTCTAATCCTACATCATTTTCGGTGCCTTCCTTATCCCATCCAATTGTTCTGAATGCCAGCCATTGATAGGGGAGGACTCTTTTACTTTTCGGCTCTGCAATGATGCCACCCTTGTATTTGCCCAATCTGAAAATTGGGAATTTTCTTACTTTTTTGAGCTGGTCGAAAGTTATATCTCTTTTTAAAAGCAAATACCTGTTATTCGTCTTCCTACCTTTGACCAGAACCTGCTTATATTCTTGTTTAGAACGATCTCTAAAGAGATTTGAAAGATGCCATGCCAGAGAATCAACATTCTTATAAAAGAAGTTGTCGTCATAATGTGTATTGCCGGCATCTACCCTGAGGTTGAATAGCGGGACACTTGCAGCTAATAAACTACCATCGCTAGCCAGAATATTACCTCTGTTAGCCTCAATTTTCTCCACTCTTAAATTCATAATTTTTCCTTGCTCACGCCACTTGTCACCTTCAACAAATTGGATGTACAGAACCCTTCCAATAATGGACAAACCAAGTAGCACTACAAAGAAATATACAATGTAGACATTCCTCAATATTTCATTCTTTTCGCTACTCATTTCTCATCCGTTTTTTTAACCAGTTTTATGGGTGGAACGGTCGATTCTTTAACTTGTGAGTTTGCCAGCCGATATGCAATTTCCGATTGTTTACTCTGGAACATAAGAGCAGCTTTTGTAGTGATGTACTCATATCTGAGCTCTTCGAGCTGCTTTTTAGTTCTGTTGATTTCGATTATTGTTTTTTCAGCATTGTAGGAATTCGCTATATAGAATAAACCAAGGAAAGTAATGAATACGATGAAGGGTATTTGCCTTAGTAGATTCTCTTTAGTCAGAAAACTACCGTCAAGAACGGAGGCAAGTGATTTACCAACAGATATATGTCTGTTTTTCATCGACAACTTATGCAAGCGATATTTTTTTTCCTTTTCCGGTTTAGTTGGCTTCACCGGAGCAGGCTCTACCGGAGCTTTAATACTATTTCTCTTGGGAGTGTTAAGGTTAATCATACTGTAGTCCTTTCTGCAGCACGCAATTTAGCACTCCGTGAACGAGGATTTGCTTCAAGTTCCGCTTCTTCAGGAGTAAGAGGTTTTCTTGTTACAGGTTTAAAAGGAGCAATAACATTTCCATAGAAGTCTTTTTCAATGTTACCTTCAAAATTCCCTGATTTCATAAAATTCTTAACCAATCTGTCTTCAAGAGAATGGTAAGAAATTACGACCAGTCGACCGCCTGGTTTTATTGTTTGTACTGCCTGATTGAGGAACTCTTTTAATATTCCTATCTCATTGTTTACTTCTATTCGTAAAGCCTGAAATACCCGAGCGTAGAATTTACTTTCTTTTCCTCTTTCAGCTAAACTTTTTAGGATTTCTTTTAATTGAGAAGTAGTAGATATAGTTACCGAAACTCTTGCATTGACAATCTTTTGAGCTATATGATAAGCATTATCCAATTCGCCATACTCTCTGAATACTCTTTTGAGTTCATCTACATTATATGAATTCACAATTTTCGTGGCTGAATTTGTAGCTCCCTGGTCCATCCGCAAATCAAGATTACCCTCAAATCGGGTAGAGAAGCCTCTTTCAGGGGCATCAATTTGGTGTGAAGAAATTCCAAGATCTGCGAGTATTCCGTCAACTGGCATTGCTTTATAGAATCTGAGGAAGTTGGTAAGAAATTTAAAATTTTGATTAATTAGCTGAAATCTTGGATCGTTAAGGTCATTGTTGAGAGCATCTTTGTCTTGATCGAATGCTAGTAGTCTGCCTGTGGTGATTTTTTCCAGTATCGCTCTCGAGTGACCTCCACCTCCGAAAGTGACATCAACATAGATCCCGTCAGGCTTAATTGCCAGTAAATCTATTGTTTCCCGTAGCAATACCGGTTTATGATACATACCCTAATCCATTTGCCCCATTACTTCTTCTGCTAATTGCGAGAAATTAATCTGGCTTTCAGCAATCTTAGCTTCATATTTGTCTTTATCCCAGACTTCAATAATGTTAAGTGCCGATGCCAGTACTATATCTTTAGTTAATCCGGCATATTGAGTAAGATCTTTAGGAATAAGGATTCTTCCCGTACTATCAGGGATGAGTTCTTTTACTCCTGCCATAAAAACTCTGATAAAGTCTGTGTTTTTTTGAGTGTACCTGTTGAGCTTGTTAATACCTTTGACAGCTTCATCCCACTCAGCTTTTGGGAAAATCTCAAGACATTGTTGAAAAATGCTTCGTTTTATGATGAAACCATCGGAAACAACAGGCTCAAGCTGACTTTTCAGGGCGCCGGGTAACATAACCCTACCCTTATTGTCAACTTTACACTCATAAACACCTATCATTTCCAGCATGTTACTAGCATTCGATTTATGGTGTAAATATAATACATAAATCCACTTTTTACCACTTTTTACCACTTTTGTTAATAACTTTTATTGGTAATGTTGATATTTTAGATTTTTAGATTTTATAAAATGCAGTAAATCAGCACTATAGTAGAAAGTAGATCTGTTTTTTGATATTCAAAACTTGCACAAACGATGATTAAATGTGCAGTTTAGAGACGAAAAGCGTATTTTTGCATGTAAGTAGATCGCTGATCATAGCTTAAAATTCAAGATGCAATCACAAAATTCTGATCCTAAATTCATTGATGTTGAAAAGGTTATAGCCGGAAAAAATCCTCGGTTGCTTAAGTTGTTACCTGGTTTTATTATCAAGTATTTGAAACGGATACTGCATCAGGATCGGATAAATGAGATTATAAACCGCCATAAGGAAAAGGAGGGCATTGAGTTTCTTGATGCTGTATTGACTGAATTCAATGCTAACATCTTAGTAAAGGGAAGGGAACAATTTGATGCACACAAGAACTATGTTGTAGTTGCAAACCATCCTCTGGGTGGATTGGATGGTATGGCTCTAATGCTTGTCATAGGTAAAATGAATCCGAACATTTATATGACAGCAAATGACTTCCTCATGCATATCAGCAACCTGAAAATGCTCTTTATTCCAATCAATAAGCATGGCTCTAATGCTCAGAATATTGATTTGATCAATAAAAAATTTACTGAAGATAATATCATTCTGTTTTTCCCGGCAGGATTATGCTCAAGGAAAATTGGAAAACAGATAATGGATCTTGAATGGAAAAAGACATTCTTATCAATGGCCAGAAAATTTAACCGTGACATATTGCCGGTTCATATTAGTGGTCGTAATTCAAATTTCTTTTATAATTTAGCTCGCTTGCGTAAAAAATTGAACGTGAAAGCTAATATTGAAATGCTTTATCTTGTAGATGAAATGTTTAAACAGGATAATAAAGACATTGTTATTACATTTGGAAAACCTATTCCGATTAATACTTTTGATAAAGGAATAAAGGATAAAGAATGGGCCGGCATACTTCGCAAGCATATTTACAGGCTTGAACACGATCCTAAACTTGAATTTACACCAATGACTATTGCCTGATATGGAAAAAATTATTCCCCCGGTACCTCGAGATTTACTGGAAAAGGAACTAACGCCTGACAAACTATTACGGAAAACTAATGCCGGAAACAACCATATCTATGTGGTAGATTACAACAATTCCTATAATGTAACTATGGAAATTGCCCGACTTCGGGAAATTACCTTCAGAGACGCGGGCGGTGGTACAGGTAAAAGCTTTGACCTCGATGATTTCGATATGGGTGAAAATCCATTCCAACAGCTTTTGGTATGGAATCCTATTGACAAAGAGATAATTGGTGGTTATCGTTTCCTTTTTTGCAAAGAACTGAAAATTGGTAGTGATGGAAAGTACCATACACCAACGTTCCATTTGTTTAATTATAGCGATAAGTTCCTTCGCGATTACTTGCCCTACACTATTGAGTTAGGAAGATCTTTCGTTCAACCGAATTACCAACCAACAAATAATATCCGTAAAGGAATGTATTCATTGGATAATATTTGGGATGGATTAGGGGCAGTTATAAAGCAAAATCCCGAAGCCAAGTACTATTTTGGCAAAATTACTATGTATCCGGAATTTAACAGAGAAGCCAGAGATCTTATTCTCTGCTTTATGCAAAAGTACTTTGGCGATTCTGAAAGACTGGTAACCCCAAAAGAACCTCTCCAATTGGAAACTGATCCAAAGAAACTGGATGCAGCTTTTCATCATAACGTTTACGAGAAAGATTATAAAGTACTGATTCAAAAAGTCAGAGGTCTGGGTGAATCTATTCCTCCTTTGGTAAATGCATACATGAACCTATCCTCCACCATGAAATTTTTTGGTACTGCTATTAATGATGAATTCGGGCAGGTGGAAGAATCAGGAATACTTATAACAATTGGGGATATCTATGGAATGAAGATTGAACGTCATTTATCGTCTCCTCAGTAAAAGATGATTATACATTCAGCTGAATTTTTGTCAAGTTGTGCTGACTATAGAAAATGTCCAAAAATTGATAAGCCTGAATATGCGTTTATCGGACGATCAAATGTTGGTAAATCGTCTTTGATAAATACATTGCTGAATCGTAAAAACCTGGCCAGAGTTTCTGCTACTCCCGGTAAAACCAGATTAATTAATCATTTTATTGTAAATGATGAGTGGTTGCTTGCTGACCTTCCCGGATATGGTTATGCAAGAATAGCCAAAACTGAGCGACAAAAATGGGAGATAATGATAAAAGATTATCTCACTAAAAGGAAAAATCTTGTCATTACATTCATTCTTCTTGATAGCAGAATTGAACTAAAAGATTCAGACAGGTTAATGATTAACTGGTTTGGTGAAAATGAACTTCCTTTCTCACTGGTCTTTACTAAAAGTGATAAATTGACTCCCAATCAATTAAACTCAAATATAGCAGCTGTCAGAAATAGCCTGCTTCAGTATTGGGAAGAATTACCTGAAGTATACATCACTTCCTCGGTTTCAGGTAAGGGTTCTGATGATATCCTGATGAGGATTACAAACGAAAACAAAAGCTATTACACTACTTTTGATTAATTAGTGGTGTATGAATAACTAAAGAGGAAGCTATCTCAATCTTCAGCAGACGTTGGATTGAACAAGTCTTCATTGGATAATTATGTACTGTTAAATTATTGGTTACACATAAAGTCCACATGAAGTCCACATGAACTACACAATAGTGCACATTTTTGTACAGATATTGATTAAATAATGTACAATCAATGTTCAATTTTTAATTTACAATTAAGACGAAAAAAGAGGCCGTCCTTTTGAGACAGCCTCTATTATTGGTAAAAATGATTCACTTACATTTCATGCTTGACATTATTGTCAGTCAGGTTGCTATGTTGATCATTTTAAGTTTAACATGATCAACAGTGGATCTGTAGTTCTACAAATACACCAAAGTATTTGGTATGCAAGTAGAGGTGATATCGTTCAGGTATACTAATAATTGTCAGTGGATCTCTACAAGTAGAAAATTCTTAGTTACCAGATCACCCTGTTTTACATACACTTTATGAACTACACCATCAATTGGGGCTATTATATTATTAGCCATCTTCATAGCTTCTAACTCTAATAGTTTTTCCCCTTTCTTAACTTTTTGACCATCTTTAACAGTCACCTTCAGAATAGTACCCGGAATAAACGATAAAACATTACCTGGCGATGCAGGATTATATGCCTTTCTGGCGTTGTACTTTCTGGTAAGACGTGTTTTGTACTTTACATTATCAATGATAATGGATTTGATATCTTGCTCTTGTATATCTGACATACTTCTTAATTATTAGAATGGCGGAATTCCATGTTTTTTCTTTGGTGTTTCCTGCACTTTCTCTGTTGAGATTGAAAGAGCATGTACAAGCATATTTCTTGTTTCGTTTGGCTCAATTACTGCATCCACATATCCATATGCAGCTGCAACGTATGGGTTAGCAAACTTATCTTTATATTCCTTGATTTTCAGCTTTCTCATTTCTTCAGGATTCTCTGCGTTTTTAATTTCATTTCTGAAAATAATATTAGCAGCACCTTCAGGACCCATTACTGCTATTTCGGCAGTTGGCCATGCGAATACAAAGTCGGCACGCAGATGGCTTGAACACATAGCTATATATCCTCCACCATATGCTTTACGAAGTATTACAGTCATCTTTGGAACAGTAGCTTCTGAATATGCATACAGAACTTTTGCACCATGACGAATAACACCGGCATGTTCCTGATCAACGCCAGGTAAGTAACCGGGTAAATCAACAAGAGTGACTAAAGGAATATTAAAGGCATCGCAATATCTGATAAAACGTGCAGCTTTATCAGACGAATCCACATCAAGTACACCGGCCAGAACCAATGGTTGATTGGCAACAAAACCTACTGTATTACCATTGAGTCGTGCGAAACCGATAACTATGTTAGCAGCAAACATTGATTGAATTTCAAAGAATTCAGAATCATCAACAATAGCTCTGATAACATCCTTAACATCATACGGCTGTCTCGGGTTGGTTGGGAAAATTGAGTCGAGATTGTAATTTCTGGTTCTTGGTGGCTTTTTAGGGAAAGCTTCTGCTTTCTTGATGTTATTCCAAGGAATAAAACTGCAAAGAGTCTTAATTTGAGCGAAGCATTCCTGTTCGCTTTCGGCAAAGAAGTGAGCATTACCTGTGATCTCACTTTGAACACGAGCTCCGCCTAATTCTTCCATTGAAATTTCTTCTCCAAGAACGGTTTTAATAACCTCAGGACCAGTGATAAACATCTTTGAAATTTTATCAACTACAAAGACGAAGTCGGTTAAGGCAGGTGAATAAACAGCACCACCGGCGCATGGCCCGAGTATTACACTAATTTGTGGAATTACTCCTGAAGCCTGTGTGTTACGGTAAAATATTTCACCGTATCCGGCAAGTGAATTAACACCTTCCTGAATTCTTGCTCCTCCTGAATCATTGATACCAATGATAGGAACTTTCAATTTCATTGCATGATCCATGATCTTGGTGATCTTCTTAGCATGCATCCATCCTAATGAACCACCTGCCACGGTAAAGTCTTGAGCATAAATACAAACAGGATAACCATTAATCGTTCCTGTACCGGTAATTACTCCATCCCCCGGCAAGTATTTATCACCCATGTTAAAATCCTTACCGGCATGTTCAACAAACAAATCATACTCATGAAATGACTTTGGATCAAGTAATGCTATGATTCGCTCACGGGCAGTCATTTTACCTGTTGCCTTCTGCTTTTCAATAGCTACTTGTCCGCCCCCCATCAATGCGTCACGCATCCTCTTTTTGAGGTCGGATGTTTTTTTTGTTAATGACATTTGCGAAGTTTTAGATTATTTTCTATTCCCTGTTCCAGTTTTGCAAAAGCACACAAAGGTACGACAAAATCAAAAACCGCAACCCTATGTTCACCCAATGCCATTTATGTACTTATTGCAATGTGTTGCAAGTAATTGATAATATGAGTTAACCACATAAATTTGCTGTTCGTTGTCTGCGAAATTTTAAGGTAATCTTAAGTTCAGTTATTTGGAAATCAAATCTTCCTGGTAGTTAATTTTACCTGAATGTAATTTTAAGTACTTCAAAATGAGTTGTCCTGCGTAACAACTTATTGCATTAATTTTTTTTTAATTTTGACCCATTAAACATCATATATGGATATTGAAAGTCTCCGTGAATATTGTATTAACCTGCCTGGTGTTACTGAAGGTTTTCCTTTTGATGAAACCACACTGGTCTTTAAGGTAAATGGTAAAATGTTTTTATTGACTGATCTTGAAGGCCAATTGGCAATGAATGTAAAATGTACCCCGGAATTGGCTGCTGAGTTACGCGAAAGGTACTCTTGTGTTACTCCTGGTTACCACATGAATAAAACACACTGGAATACTGTTGTAATCGATGGCTCAGTTTCCGATAAAGTGTTAATAGATTGGATAAACCTATCGTATGAACTGGTTCAGAAGAAAAAACGCTGATCAATCACTCGATTTCTCATTTGCTGACAGGTCATCTTGCTTCTCCTTTAATTTTACCATATCAAAAATCAGATAACCTAGTATTCCTCCCCAAAGCATTGTGATTCGGTAATTTGAGGTAATTGCGCAACTACCATCACAACCTATAAATCGATAATAAAGATATCCACCTGTTATACCTATAATTAAGCCTATGATGTTTTTGATTGTATTCCGTGATCGCAGTTTAATTAAGAAATTATTCACTTTCTATGGTATTAGTTGAGTTTGATAAACAAAGACAGTACCCAAAAGTTCCTATATCACACAAGATAAGCAATTGTAACACCATGCCCGCCACGTTCAAGACTTTCATCTTCAATTCGGATAACATCCGGACTGTCAGTTAGATACTCATGAACTACACTCCTTAACACTCCGTTTCCTTTTCCGTGTAATATTCTTACTTCGCTGACTCTTAGAAGAGTTGCCTGATCAATATACCGTTTTAGTTCTTCCATTGCCTCATCAGGACGTTTACCTCTAATGTCGATTGACATTTTAAACTCAGCCATCTTGGCATTAAGGTCTCTTACTACCGAAAATCCTTTACCTGTGAGTTGTTTACTTTGCTCATAGAGTTTGATTTCAGCCGGAGATGCCAATATTAACTTATCAATAGTAGTCCTTATATTAAATGAGCCAAAAGTAACCAAAGCCCTTTCACCTTTTAATTCATTCACAATACCTATACTTTCCTGCCCCTCCATTCTTACATAAGCTCCTTTGAGTAGATGGTATGAGGTAGTAGCTTCTTTCTTAATCTCAACTGGCCTTTCAACTATTACTGTATCAGACGGTTGCTCACTAGTTGTAATTTCATCAAGCAGTTCTTTAGATGCTTTTGTAAAGTCCTCTCTGAGTTTCTTAGTTATTTCCTTTTCTGCTTTATTCTCTTTTATTTCACGTATAGTCTGTTCAATTAAGCGGTTTGATTTGTCAACCAATTGTTGTGCTCTTTGACGGGCATCTTTAATAACTATACTCTTTTTAAGTTCTAAGTCAGTAATCAGCTTTGAGTATCGGCTGACAAGCTCTGCCAGTGTTTCATCAGCAGCCTTTAGCCCAGCAGTCTTTTGTGCAATTTGCTTTTTGTCTACTTCTAACTGTGCAAGTTGACGCTCAAAATCCAGTTGCCCGGGGCCAACTTTAGCTTCAGCATTTTCAATAACTTCTTTTGGGAAACCTATTTTATTTGCAATCTCAAATGCAAATGAACTACCAGGTTTACCGGTTGATAGTTTGAAAAGCGGACTCATTGCTTTTGTATCATATAACATGGCTGCATTAAACACACCTGCCGAATTATCAGCCATCAGTTTTAGATTTGTGTAATGCGTTGTTACGATTCCAAAACAGCCGGTCTGGTTGAGTTTCTCAAGACTGGCTTCAGCCATAGCTCCTCCAAGCTGAGGCTCAGTTCCTGCACCAAACTCGTCAATCAGAAACAAGGTTTTATTGTCAGCATGCTCAAGGAAGTGTTTTATATGAATCAAGTGAGAACTGTATGTACTAAGGTCATTCTCAAGCGATTGCTCATCACCAATCTCTAGAAATATTCTTGAGAAGATCCCTGAATGAGAGTCATCATTCACAGGAATGAGTAATCCGCATTGCAGCATGTATTGTAACAGAGCCACGCTTTTTAATGTTACTGATTTTCCACCTGCATTGGGGCCGCTGATTACCATTATTCTATTTTCGGAATCCAATTCAATTTCCTGTGAGACGATCTTTTTACCTTGTCTGTCAAGAGTTTTTTGCAATAAAGGATGAATTACTCCACGCCATTTAATTAAAGGAAAATCCTTCATTAAAGGCTTAACTGCTTTTAATTCTATTGCCAGTTTTGCTTTACTTCTGATAAAGTCAATCTCACCCAGAAAACTATAAAAATTGATAAGCTCATCAGCCCGACTTCTGGTGTAGTCAGTGAAATTTGTAAGTATATTGATTATTTCCTGCTTTTCTTCAACTCTATAGTTTTGAATATCATTATTAGTTTCAAAAACCTCAGCAGGTTCAATAAATACTGTTTGTCCGGTCGCTGAAGTATCATGAACATATCCCTTTAACCTTCTTTTATTTCCGGCAGGAACAGGAATAACGAGTCTGCCATTTCTGATGGTAATTTCAGTATCATCTCCAACTATATTGTCTTTTCTTGCCGCACTTAGTATCTGATTAATTTTCCTGTCGATTGATGATACTCTGCTTCTGATTTCTTTCCTTATAATACTTAGCTTCTCGCTGGCATGATCACGTATCTCACCCTTTTCATCAATAATCTTTAAGATACGGTCTATGATCTCCCTGTCAGGTTTAGTATCAGGTATAAGTTGCTTAAGATCACTGAAATTATCTGAATCAAGAGCAATAATGAAATCGATGATCAGTGTTATGGTTTCTAGTGATAATCGCAGGGGAGATAGAACTTCAGGTTCAAGATAAGTACCTTTTGTTCTGATCCTCATAAGCTCCGATGTTAGATCATAATAATCCTGCTGAGGGAAACCTGACACAAATTGAAGTATATACTTCATCTGTTCAGTTTGATTAAGTTGCTTTACAACAGTATTAAAATCATTACTGAACTGCATGTCATCGACCAACTGATGAGAGTAATCGACCAGACAGTAATCGTGTAAAATTTGACGAATAGAAGCAAAACCCGATTTAACCTCAAAATTTGCAGGATATATCATAGGTGAATTCTCGCTTGATAATTAATAATTATTGTAAGATGCGCAAAAATCAAGCCATGTGGGCGATTTTCTTTTTTAATGACTTCTTATTGTGTTTCTTATAAAAGAAATAACCGACTCCCGCCAGGATGAGCAATATAATTATATTGATAGAATAAGTAAGAACAGCACTCTTGAACTTCATTTTACTATTGTCACCGATATTAACGTATGCAGCCCAATAGAAAGGATGAGATCTTAAAGGATCACCACTCGCGAGAAAATCAAGTTTAGCTTGCCTTAAAGCTTCATCTTTAGGCATTCCGTCTTCGAGATAATCATAGAATTTGCTTACAATATCAGCTCCTGATTGATCATCGACCGACCACATTGTCATTACGATACTTGGCACACCGGCAAATATGAATCCACGGGCAAGATTCATGATACCCTCTCCTTTAACTAATTTTCCTGTACCGGTGTTACATGCACTAAGAACAGCAAGGCCTGCATTCAGATCCATATTGAACAACTCATACGTATTAAGCAAGCCATCCTCAACAGTGTCGTTATCCTGATAAAATACTAGTTTTGAGAGCATAGGCTCTTTATTGTTTATGAGGGTGTGCATAGCAAGGTGCAGGACATTATATTTGCCTACTTCTTTCTTGAATCTATCCTCAGTTGCATCTTTTCCACTGATCTTCTTAGCAAGTAAGTTACTTTTGATGCCTTCGAGTTCTTTTTCAACACCTGGAATTGGCAACAAATAAACAGGATTCCCATTTTCATCAGGGAAAGCTGTTTTCCCTGATTTCACTAAATTATCATAAGAAGGTGCCATAACAAGGAAGTTTCTGGATGCTTTAGGTTCTCTCTTCCTGAATCCTGAATATTCAAGTATGGCTGAAGTATTATAACTGACAGTCTTTTCCTTTATGAGATATGGGAGCTTTCGGTAATCCATGGTTGCTGTGTCAGGCATGGAAGTCAATAGCATATCGAATGAAATGTATCCAATTTCACCATCAGGAATAATCACAAGCTTTTCCTTATCAAATCCGCCCTCTAATGGTTTCAATAATTTCTCATACAGAGCAAACGCAGCTTTTGAATAATTTATGTAGTCTGATTCAGTGGCACTAAACATTGAATTGTTAGCAGTGGCTGACACCAAAGTATTAATTTGACGGTAAAAACCAGAATCTATTTGTTGTGTGAAGATTTCAAATTCACTCTTATCAATGGCAAAAATATATAGCAACGTATCGCTGAGCATGTACTCAATCAATACCCTGTTGTCATCAAGTGATTTTTGAATAGCTGAAATACTTATTGATGGTTCGGTAAACTTGATCTCATAATATTCAGGATAGTTTTTCTCAAGGATAGCAACCAAACTATCGTATCTCACGGTAAATTCAAATACCCGGGATTCCCAGTTGCTGATTAGGGTTTCATTAGGATCGGCTTTCTGTTGCTCTTCGAAAATGAATCTCCTGAATGTACTGATATTCAATTTCAGATCTTTCTCAAGCTTTAGAATATCAGCAGGAACTTTGCCAAATTGCTGTGCCTGCATATCATGCATTGAATTGATAAGGACAGCCGATTTACTTTTATCTGAAAAAGAAAATGCCTCGGTAAGATACTGTTTATCCTTTGTTAAATTATAAAGTTTAATTGCTGTTTCAACAGTCTTTTGATAAGTAGTCTTAGCCCTATCAGTAATAAGAAGTTTGCTTTCTTCATCTTGGTAAGTTGATCTTAGTTTATCTATAACTTTGACCGAAAGCTTATAAGTGTCAAGACTAATTATCAAATCCTTCAATGTTGAACGATCAGCCAGGACCCGTGCTTTCCCATTAAGTGCATTAACCAGATAATAGTCAGCTTCATATTGTTCATTTGTGGGATTAATTAAATAACTTTCATCGTAAAAATCTCTAGATATTGCAATTATGGCATTTTGATAGCATTCCAATGCTCTAGTGTAATCATTAACCATGTAATAATAATTACCGAGATGAGTATAGCTGTTTGAAACCTCCCTGCTTTTTTCTCCGTAATGCTTTATGCTGATCTGAAGAGATTTCTTAAAATACTCTAATTCTCCATGTTTACCCGGATCATTTAAAAGGAAATAACCATAACGGGTATATAGTAATCCCAACTCTGGGTGATCCGACTCCATAGTCTTCTCAGCCAATGCAAGTGCTTTTTTATAGTATTGTTCAGCGCTTAGCTCATTATTCATTGAATTGTAAAGGCTTGCCAGATTACTATATGTTTTAATCAGCGAAGGATTGGTTTTATCGTCAGGAATACTTGCCAGATAATACTTTAAAGCACTTTTGTAGTCTTTCTTTCTTTCATACACATACCCAATATTCATAAATAAGGATAGAATCTGGGGATGCCTTTCTTCTAAAGAAGATTTTGCAAGGGCAAGGGCTTTGTTGAAATAAATCAGTGCTTTCTCGTAATCGGCCATATGTACATAGGTCTGGCCTTTATTTGAATATACGTATATAAAATATGGATGATCTGATTGAGCCTTTTTTAACAAAATGTCTTCCGCCTTATTATAATAAGTAAGCGCTTCTATGTCCTTATTTAACAAAGCTTTCAGTCTGCCAACATTCAAATTAATCATTGACAGCTCCGGATCATCATCTTTCCTGAATTTTTCATTGATTGACAATGACGTAGTAAACGCTTGTTCAGCCTTTTCATAATCACCCTGTTGAGCATGGATAATACCTATATTCTGAATATAGGAAGCAAGATCTGCATCTTCAGGTACTTCCCTTTTTAGTGCAAGATCATAGGCTAATTGATAATATTTTTGTGCATTATTGTAATCACCCTTATAAAAATAAGCTATGCCTAATTGGTTATAATTCACAGATAAGGTAGTATCTTTCTGTCCATATAGCCTGACCTTATATTTCAGACTTTGATTTATTATTTTAATAGCACTGTCAAAAAAGCCTGTATTATTAAGCAATAAACCCTTTTTATGTAGGATATCAGCTAAAAGTCTGTGATTTTGTGAATGGCTTGTATCAAGTAAATTCTGTGCCTGTAAAATTATTGACATTGACGAATCAATATCTCCAATAAGACGATGAGTTTCAGCTAATTTTAATAATAGAGTTGCTTGGTGAGCTGAATCATTATTGTTTGCAATTTCTTGTAAAGCTTTGTTAAAAAAGAAACTTGCACTGTCATATAATGACTTTTTAAATAATGAATCTCCTTTCGCTTCGGAAGTGATAACTTCCCGATGAAGTGCAGCTTGTTGCTGATCAGTTTTGTCTCTACTGGGACTACAGGAGGTAATCCATAAAAGAATGAACAATTGAAATAAACAACCTAAATTGTATAATATTCTGCTAAACACTTCACATTGAATAAGATTTTACAAAAATAAAGGAAATGGTAAAAGCAGCAAATAAAAAAAAGCTGCTACTACAGCAGCTTTTTTTATTGTGTGCCGTGCATGATTAATAACTTGAAGGTGAAAGTCCTTTATGGGGGTTTTTAGCCACCAACCATTAGCCAAGAGCAAGGGTGTCTGCCGTGAGGCAGAATCTGAAAGAA
>JAEZNO010000042.1 GCA_023441805.1 Bacteroidota bacterium | reverse complement strand
AAAAAAGCTGTTGAAAATGAGGATAACTCTGCGAGTTATCTCCCATTTCCAACAGCATCATCATTAATGAAAAAAAAGTAATAATTTTAGTAAAAAATCGGTCAACGTTATTTAGGCATTGACCACCCAGAACTAAGAACTAAGAACTAATAACTCATAACTCCATTTAAGGAGTATTAGATTCTAAAATCACACTATAATGTGATTTATGTTGCATTTTGGCAAAATAAAACATAACTTTGTTCTAAAATCACATTATAATGTTAGTCAAGACTCTTGGTGAAATCATAAAAAGCAGGCGAAAGGAGTTGAAAATAACACAACCTCATTTAGCTGAGTTGGCGAATGTTAGCATAAACACACTCTATAATTTAGAACGGGGACAAGGTAATCCTTCATTAGAAGTTTTGAATAACTTAGCTGATGTGTTGGGTATGGAACTGACACTTGATGTGAAAAGGAAGCCGTAAGTAAATGAGAACATTGGAAATATACCGCAATGGGATTCTGGCAGGAACACTGATAGAAGAAAATCGCCGGAGTTATGTTTTCAGGTATGATGACAATTATTTTAACGACACAAGTAAGCCTGATCTGAGCTTAACTCTGCCGAAATCACAAAAAGAATACAGAAGCGAATACTTGTTTCCATGCTTTTTCAATATGCTGAGTGAAGGAGTAAACCGAAAATTGCAAAGCTCACTATTGCGTATTGACGAAGAAGATGATTTCGGTTTGCTGGCAGCAACGGCACAGTATGATGTAATTGGAGCAATTACCGTTAAACCTGCTGTGATAAAATGAACTTACATAGTTTAATATATTGTCCGGGTACTTTAGCCGAAGGTTTTTCAACATACAGTCCGGGGTGCTTGCGTACCTTGTTTAATGGTAAAAAGGTTGATCATATTTTGCCTTATGAACAGCCCCGGTATAGTGAAGTAGTTGAAGAACTATTCATGCAGAATCGCAAGCGGATTTCCATATCGGGTGTGCAGGAAAAAGTGAGTCTTCTTTTGGATAAAAATGTACTGCGATTAACGAACGAAGGGGAGCAAGGAACATATATACTCAAACCAATTCCAAGAGATCTTAAAAAGGTTGACCAGGTTCCTGCAAATGAGCATTTAACTATGCAAATTGCCAAACAGGTATATGGCTTGAATACGGCTGAAAACGCTATGATCTTTTTCAGGGATGGTACACCTGCCTACATCACTAAACGATTTGACGTAAAAGAAAACGGAAGTAAATGGGGCAAAGAAGACTTTGCGACGCTTGCAGGAAAAACAAAAGACAATGCAGGCGCAAATTTCAAATATGATTACAGCTATGAAGAAGCATCACAATTGATACGCAAATATGTTGCGGCTTGGCGCATAGAGATAGAAAAGTACTTTTCTTTGGTTGTCTTCAATTTCCTGTTTTCAAACGGAGATGCCCATTTAAAGAACTTTTCCCTGCTTGAGTCTTCAAGAGGTGATTATCTTCTGAGCCCTGCTTATGATTTGGTAAACACAAAGTTGCATGTTGATGATTCAGATTTTGCATTGGATAAAGGACTATTTGCAGACGATTATAAAAGCGAACAATATAAAAAAAGCGGACATCCTTCGAAAGAAGATTTCATAGAGTTTGCAAGTAGAATTGGGGTTGCAGAAAGCAGGATAGAGAAACTACTCAAGCCGTTTTTGGAAAGGCAACCTTTAGTGGAAACATTGGTAAACCATTCATTCTTAACTGATGCCAACAAAAGGGGATATTTGCTAATGTATAAGACTAAAATGAATCAGTTAACAAGCTCTATGAAGTAAAAGCACTTGAAATTTATGACCCCACAAAATGATCTGAGACAGGAAAATATAAGGCCGTAAGCTTCATCGAATAGTTTTATCCGTTAGAATAAAGTTAAAAAGAGTCACCAACAGCAAATTATACCCCATGAGAACATTAATATTTGGCCTATTACTCTTGGTCACGATTGCCGGATTTAGTCAGGAGAGGCAAGTTTTTGTACTGAATAATGAGAAAACGGTAGGCAAAAACCTTGTTGATAATTCTGAGATTACAGGTGTTGAATATGTATTTCCCAAAAGAATCCATGAATCGTTTATCGATACAACAACCGGATTATTGACTGTTCAATTGCGTGGGGTAAGAAAACAAAAATGGCTTGATAATAAAGGAGATATTGTCCAATATGATACCAAAAATTCCAGAGTTCTATGGAATAAAAAGATTTTTTACGAGTCAAGCTATTTGCAGCAATTCAGTAAAGCAATGATTTATACCGTTGGTAATAAAAGCTATTGTCTTGATATCTATAGAGGAAATGATATTTGGGAAGTTAAAAACAACATATACTTTGTTGACCCGGTAGATTATATTGGCATCGGATATAAATTCAAAAGCTCAACCGGATATTCGAATATACTTGAAGGAATTGATTTAACCAATGGAAATGTAATCTGGAAAAGAGAATTAAACAGAGAGTATGGTTGGAATAATTTGTTTTATACAAATGATTCAACGTTGATTGTGGTTGCTGCCGGATTACATTCGGTGAATATACGAACAGGCAAAGGTTGGGATTATAATGCGGTTACCGGCAAAAAAGATTACACAGGAACGGCTATTGCAAATGCGGCAGGAGTTGGTTTAGGTTTGCTTACCGGTACATTTGCCCTGTCAACCGGCCATGATCTGATTAGAGAATTGGTGTCGAACACTTTAACAGACAGTGCAAATATTTATTTTGCTTCAAAAGATGAGCTTGTCAGAGTAGACAAGCAATCTGGTGAAATAGTCTGGAAGTCACAGTTCCCTGATAACACTGCCGGTAAATCCTCAATTTTCATGATCGACAGTATGCTGTATATGATTAATAAAGGAATGGCCTTCATGGGCAACAGGCAATTGGCTTTTGGCAAACCATTCATTGCTGCATTTGACAGACAATCGGGCAATCAGAAATTCTTTTCTTTATTAGATGTAAAAGACGACCCTATCCTGTATTATAAGGTAAAAAACAAGGAATTCCTCCTGGTATTTAAGAACAGAATTGCCAGGTATTCAATGGAAACCGGGATGCTGATTTCTGAGAGAATCTTCCTGACAGACCATGTAGGAGAACTGCTTTATTTTGTCGGTGATCAGGTGTATATTACAGATCAAAATGGGGAGTTGATGAGTTTGTATTCAGATTCTGCCAAAGTATTTGTTTACACAAGTAAGAGTAAAATCCTGGCCGTTGATGAAGAATTGAATATCTCAAGAACTATAGAATTTGATGAATTAAGTGTCTATTATATTAAAACAAAGGATTTTAAGTTTTTTGCTAAAGATAAGAAGACTTTGGTTGTTGATAATACCGGAAAGCAGGTTGCCGAACTTGATGCAACCTCAAATGCCGTTCTGATTGGAAATATCTTATACGACACTCAGGAAAATAGTTATATTGCAATTGATTTGAGTCCTTTACTCCGGCAGGGAAGCTAATGCTGAAGGACGATGGGATTACGTTCCTGCGTATGATATTCTCTCAGCTGCTCTTACGAAAGATATTGGTTGGCAGTCTATCTTAAAAAGAGGCGCCGCAAATGATCACAGTATTTCATTAGGTTGATAAATCTAATAACCCTATATTTGTGAGTCATATTTCACTCTTTATTCAATCCTCATGAATTACAGAATCTCCATAATTATTGCATTTTGCTGGTTTATAATCACTCCGGTCGCAATGTCGCAATCTTATGATCAGAGCAAGTTGTTGAAGTTGCTGCCTCAGATACCGTCAAACCTTTCAACTGCATCAGATGAGGAGGTTAATGCCTTTACCGACTATTGTGATTCAATTTCAGCAATATTGGAAGGATACGAAGAAAAGTACAAAAGGACATCCGATTCAGAGTCCAATACTGCATTGATCATGGAGTACTATGATATCAGAGACTCCATTCTGGATCTTAATTCAACTCAGCGAAGCAAATACTATGATCTGGTAGCCTTGTTTTCAGACCTCGAATATGAGTTATCTAATAAAAATGATGAGCTCAAGGCATCAATTGAATCGCTGAAATATGATGCCTCTAAAAAAGATGAGGTAGCAGCACTAAGAGAGCAGTTGTACCTGAATCGTGTTGAATGCAGTGAAAAGCAAATTGCCATATACCTTGATTTTCTTAGAAATTACAGAGCCAGACTTGATGATATCTCCGAGAAAGCAAATAAGTCTGAAACCATTCCTATGCCTGACCACCTGAATAAGAATGTTTCGTATGTGCTCATGAATGTTAAGAATTACCTGAGATACCTTAGTGAAGTCTATAAGTTCAATGTTGGTCAGGATTCAATGGTTGTCGAATAACTTCCTATCTAACAGGAATTGCACCATTTGACTCAGGAATCTATCGTGGGTTCCGATTTTTTTTATATTAGCATTCTAAATCCTAAGGTTAAAAATATGCTTGTATTTTTATCCATTTTTGGTATTTTCCTTTCTCTCTTGCTTTTTTTAAACTCAAAGCGGTATCATTCGTCAGTTTATCTAAGCTTATTCTTTTTATTTTCAAGCCTTTATGTGCTTTATCAGTATATTCTCCTCTATTCAAAATCGGCAAGTTTAATTAGCATCTTTCTAATTAGTATGCCTGTGGCTGTTGCGCCTCTGTATTTGATAGGACCAATGCTCTTTTGGTATGTAAGAAGCGTTCTTACCGATAATCTTAAACTTAAGCGCAGTGATATATGGCATTTTGTGCCTATGGTTATCTTTTTTATCTCAGCTCTTCCCGAATTATTTCTCCCATTGAACGAAAAAGTAGAACTAGCCTCCAAATTAGCAGCTGATACTTCATTTATTGGCCATCACCAAACAACTTTTCTAGTCAAAGTTTTTCCTCATGTCTGGTTGTTTGTCACTCGCTTAATCCTTGTAATGGGCTATACTCTTTGGTCGGTTTACTTATTAATAACCTACATTCGAAATAATAAGCTTTCCACCGTATTCTCCGGTCAGATTTTCGTTAAAAAATATCTCTTCTGCTTGCTGGGTTTTTTACTGATAGTACTTCTGACTCAGATCGCTATGGTACTTAAGAGTTTTCAGTTGCAATTCGGTGATTTATACCCGATACTTAAAGTAATTAAGGGCATTTCCTTAGTTGCTTTTATAGGTTTGCTCATATCGACTTTCTTTTTTCCCTCCATTCTCTATGGCTTAATACGCATCCCTGATCAGGATCAGAATAACCGGTGGACAAAATCCAGGTTGCAACCGGCAACAGTCCGTCAGGTAAGCAGTACATATGAAGTTGAATACCTGAAGAAAATAGAAAATCAGGTAATTTCTTATATGGAGGAGCATAAACCCTATCGATACTCTGAATGCAACCTTTACTCATTTTCAAAACTTATTGATATCCCACCTCATCATCTGGCATATTATTTTAGAGAATTCAAGAAGGAGCGTTTCAATGATTTCCGAAACAGATGGCGTGTTGACCATGCTAAATCACTGATTCAGGAAGGAAAAGCTAATGAAGTGACATTAGAAGCCATTGGACTGTTGTCAGGATTCTCATCCCGCAATGCTTTTATCACCGACTTCAAAAAATTCGTAGGTGAGTCGCCAGGCACTTATGCAGCCAGGTTTAACTGATACATTCGCATCTCACTATTTTTTTGCACAGTTTTCTAAAAACGGGGCAATGTGAACCCTCAGAATTTTCCTTTAACTTCTTTCTATACCGAAATTTGCTATATGGCATTTTATGTGTTTCATAAATTCCGACAATCAAAAAGAAAAAATTCAAAATTAATGGCAAATGGAAAGATACAAATCATTATTAAAGGTAGTTGCAGCGGTTATTTTATTAACCTTTTCGGCAACATGGGGGACATTAACAGCCCAGCAGAAGCAGTATAAAATGACCACTGACATTCCTGCATCGGTTACCACTCCTGATGTAGTTGAAACGTCTCTTGGTACTTTAAGATTTTTTGATGGTTACCCTGATGAAGAGACCGTAAAGAAAGTGTACGACAATCTCGATTTCCAACGTGGAATCCAGGCTTTTCTCACAGGCTTTCCGGTTGCATCAATGTATCAAACGCGTGAAGGATACCGTTCATTTGGTCCTGACAACAAGACTATCCTTATAGCCGAAACATTTTTAGATTCACGATCACTATATCTTGTTGCTAATACCGAGACCATTTACCTTACTGTTTGGGCTGACACAAAACCAGGTCCTCTGGTTATTGAAGTACCCCCTGATGTGCTTGGTTTTGTGAATGATAACTGGTGCCGTTTTGTTGTCGATATGGGAAGAGCCGGTCAGGATAAGGGCAAAGGTGGAAAATACCTGCTGCTTCCCCCTGGTTATAAGGGCGAGGTGCCTGATGGTTATTTTGTCGTTCCAACTCCAACCTACGGCTCTTTTATTTGGCTGAGGGGATTTATCTACAATGGTGAAACCGTACGCACCGTCGAGAATATGAAGAAATACTTTAAGATATATCCTCTCTCAGAAGCTGCGAATCCGCCGAAAATGCAGTTCCAGAATATGTCAGAAAAGTATTTTAACTGTATCCCTTCAAACGACTTCTCATTTTATGAAGCTCTCAACAGTGTTGTTCAGGAAGAGCCACTTGAATCAATTGAACTTGAAGTGCGCGGTTTACTAGCTTCAATTGGAATACAGAAAGGCAAACCATTTGCGCCTGATGCACGTATGAAGGCAATACTCACCGATGCTGCTGCAGTTGCAAATGCCACTGCACGTGCCATTGCATTTCATACACACGACAGTTCCGCCTATTTATACCCGGGCAGTTGGTGGAAGACTGGTTTCATAGGTGGCAGCGCCCAGTTTGCGCCTAATGGTATCCTTAATCCTGATGCCAGGATTTTCTACTATTATCTTGCTACCGGAGTAACCCCCGCCATGGCAATGAAAATGGTTGGTATTGGTTCTCAATATGCACTGACCGAGCATGATATTTACGGCAATTATCTCGATGGATCGAAAAACTATAAGCTACACCTGCCATCGGGAATACCCGCAAAGGATTTCTGGTCGATAATTGTTTACGATCCGCAAACCAGGTCACTGTTGCAGACTGATCAGCAATTTCCCAGCAGGAATTGTCAGAATAAGGATATTATCATTAATCCCGACAAGTCTGTGGATATCTGGTTCGGACCTACTGCTCCGGCAGGCAAAGAACCCAACTGGATACAGACAATTCCCGGTAAAGCATGGTGGGTAGGGCTGAGGCTCTATGGCCCGCTAGAGCCATGGTTTGATAAAACCTGGCGCCCTGGGGAAATTGAGCTGATTTCTGATACACGCTCACAAGTAAAACAAAATGCTGCAGACGACCCACTATCACTTTGGAATGAAGGTACTGCCAAAGCATCTATCCGGGATTTTGTTGGTGCCGTAACTAACAGGCACAACCCTGGCTTCCTTGAAATTGAGAATCGTGTTGCAGTCTTTGATATGGATGGTACACTTTTGCTTGAGAAACCTACTTTCGTTTTACTTGATTTCGTGATCAAAAGATTAATGCAACAAATTGAACTTAAACCTGATTTAGCGCAAAAACAACCTTACAAAGCAGTTTATGAAAAAGACTGGGCTTATTTTGAAAGACTCAGCCTTTTAGGCGATGATGGCTTATATGGAATTCTGCTCTATGCTTTTGACGGATTTACTGATGATCAATACTCGGAAGCTGTGGATGCATATTTAAAAACTGCTATTGATGACCGTTTTCAGAAGCATTATAATGAGTTGTTTTATGCTCCTATGCTTCAACTTATTGATTACCTGCACAAAAATCAGTTTGAAGTTTACATTGTTTCAGGTTCTGATACTGAATTTATCCGCTCCATATCTGAATCTGCTGCCTGCATACCTGAATTAAATGTCATCGGTACAACGGTATTGACTACATGGGTTGAAAGCAGCAACGGATCGAGCTTTGTGCGTGAACACAGATTTGTTGAACCCATTAATGATGAGGCGGGCAAACCGGTAAATATTCTAAACAGAATAGGAAAGATACCCGTGATTGCGGTGGGAAATTCAACCGGCGATTATCACATGCTTGAATATAGTAAGAAAGCACCGATGAGCTTGCAAATGATTGTAAATCATGATGATTTAAAAAGAGAGTACAGTTACGAAGCCGAGAAAATGAGTAAGATGTGTTCAGAATATGGATGGAAGGAAATCAGCATGAAAAACGACTTTGTGGTAATTTTTAACAACGAACAAGTCGAAAATCTATAAAATTACTCAAATGGTAAAATCGAAAATGCATAGATTGGGTACAGCAGTTTTGGCTATATGTATAATGATCTTTTTAGTCAATTGTAAAACAACCCGACAGGTAAGCAACGACCGGTATAACCATCCTTCAGGGTTTCTTGGCGACTACTCACAGATGCAGAAAGGAGATGATGGTCAGGCTAATTTGGTTTATTTCAACTCCGAAGCAGATTGGTCAAGGTACACGAAGATATGGATACAGCCCGTTGAACTTTGGAAATCTGATGATCCAAAATCTCCCATTAACAGAGTCTCGCCCGAGAATCGGAAAAGGCTCATCGACCTGTTTCACACTGCCGTTTTCAACACATTGTCAGAGCATTATACTATAGTAGAAGAGGGCGGTAACGATGTGCTGATCGTCCATGCAGCAATTACTGAATTCAGAAAATCAACTCCTGTTGTGGGGGAGGTCTCAGCAGTTTACCTACCCATAAAGCTTGCCAGTCTTGGAAAGCAGACCCTGGAGGGAACAGCAATAGGCGTAGGGACTGTTACCATTGAAGCTGAATTTCTGGATGGTGAAACCCATGAACGCATAGCGGCCATTTTGGATACACGATCAGGTACCATGGCACTTCGCAGTAAATTTACAAATACTTTTGGCGACATTGAAAAATCGTTCATCTGGTGGGCGGAGCGTCTGAAAATTCGTATTGAAGAAGAGAAGTAGAATGTCAGCATAATATCACCCCTGCAGGGTTCCGGATCTATCGGGTTATTCTGTTTTTCTATAGTAATGTCACCTCTACGGGGTTGTATAGTGACCACTTTCATAAAGCGATCACTGTCACCATGAAGAAACGAGATTCCGCTCAGTGACCGATCGAGGCAATCGAAAACAACTAAAGCAATCGGAATTATCGGAACAACCGAAACTAATTTTCTACATCTCCAGATCCAGTCCCAGCTGATCTTTTAATTTTTTTATAGCCGGTGCTTTTTCAGCGAGGTATTTGAATTTATCGGTGTCGGTATATGGTCTACGGGCTTCAGGGGGAGTTTCATTCAGAATGGTTTTGATGTTTACGGTGCCATTCTTTAAGGCCTTCCGGAGGTAAATAGTAATCTTTCGTCTGTTTCTGAAGATTTCCTCTTCCTGAAGAGAATTCTCTATAGTGATGCTTATTACATTGTTGTCGAGCAATTCAGGTGAGCCAACCAGCAGTGTATGCTGCAATAGTGGGTGCTCCTGGGAGAATTCTTCAGCCATTGAGGGCCAAACACGCATGACATCGCTTATGCTAACATGCTCAAAACCATAGGCTTCAGCAGGGAGATCCTCTTCCTCTTCTTCAGAGGCTGTTTTTGCAGCTTTTGGTTTATTCCCTTTCAATAAATCACTTAGGTCCAGGCCGGTTAGAGAGGTTGGATTAGATGAGGGGGGTTGAGCGTCGGGGGTTGTTT
>JAEZNO010000034.1 GCA_023441805.1 Bacteroidota bacterium | reverse complement strand
GACTTTATTTCTTTTAAATTCTTCACTGAATGAGCGGTTATGCCGCTCCCTTTGTTCATAATCAAAATAGTTTACTTTTGTCATTACGTTTACCATTTATGGTCAACGTATTTCAGGCATTGACAATGTTCCATTGTTCCATTGTTCCCATGTTCCAGGGTTACAGTGATAATACCTAATGGGTTATACCAATTACCGATAGATACTTCTTCCTTTGAGTTTTTGCCTTTTGCCTTCTAATTCATCATTCAATGCGGACTCTTTTCTCCTTGAGGAGAAGGTTGGGGATAAGGTGAATACGTGGTATTGGCAATTCATCATTATTCATCATTCACGATTCGATTCATCATTCTCTTCACCGCCCTCACAATCCCGTCTGCATCTATTCCGCAATACTTATACAGCTCCGCTAACTTCCCATGGGGGATAAACTTATCGGGAACGCCCAGACTGATGACTGTTGCATTGTATTGGTTTGCATTCATAAACTCAAGTACAGTGCTTGCAAATCCTCCCTTAAGGGTGCCATCCTCAACCGTGATGACCTTATTGTATTTCAGGAATACTTCATGAAGGATAGATTTGTCAATGGGTTTGAGAAACCTCATATCGTATAACGCCGGTCGGATGCCAGACGTTGTGAGGGTTTTAACAGCCTCGATTGCGAAATTGCCGGGGTGGCCCAATGTGAGGATTGCAATATCATTACCTTCTAACAGTTGTCGGCCCCTGCCCTCCTTTATCTCTTCAAACGGGCGCTGCCAGTCGTTGCAGGCACAGCTCCCCTTAGGGTAACGTATAACGATTGGGCCTATACCGGTTAACTGAGCCGAATACATCATATTACGAAGCTCATGACCGTTCATAGGGACTGCAATGGTTAAGCCGGGTATGGCATTAAGGTATGCGAGATCGTATACTCCATGGTGGGTAGGACCGTCTTCACCAACCAACCCTGCCCTATCGAGGCACATTACCACCCTCAGGTTTTGGAGTGCTACATCGTGGATTACCTGATCGTATGCACGCTGCATGAATGAAGAGTAGATATTGCAGAAAGGGATAAAGCCCTGCGTTGCCATGCCGGCTGAAAAGGTGACTGCATGCTCTTCGGCAATACCGACGTCGAAGACACGATGTGGCATAACCTTTTTCATTTCGTTCATTGAACAGCCCGAGAGCATTGCAGGAGTGATACCTACTATCCTGTTGTTTTCGCGTGCAAGCTCAATGATTGTACCACCAAACACATCCTGGTACCGGACAGGTTTTCCTTCGATACCTGTTTCAATGATCTCACCGGTTTTCATGTCAAAGCGACCGGGGGCATGGAACAGAATTTGTTGTTTTTCGGCTTTCGCAAAGCCTTTACCTTTGACTGTGATGACATGCAACAGCTTAGGTCCGGGGACATCCTTCAGGTCGTGGAGCAATTTGGTAAGTTTAACCACATCATGGCCGTCCACCGGTCCGAGATATCTGAAATTGAAAGCCTCAAAGAGGTTGCAGTTATTAAAAAGGGTATTTTTAACCACGCGGGTAAGTTGCTTTACCACCTCGCGTGAGTTTGCTCCATATCGGGTTTTACCACCCATAAGAACCCACACTCTATCTTTAAACTTCTTATAGAAGCGCGAAGTGACGATATTGATGAAATACTCGCGCAAAGCGCCCACGCTTTTATCGATCGAGATTCCGTTATCGTTAAGTATCACTAGCAGGTTTGTATCTGAAACCCCTGCATTGTTAAGAGCTTCCATTGCCAGGCCGCCTGTCATTGCACCATCGCCGATGACTGCAATATGATGGCGGTTAAGGTTATTATCGAGTTTAGCGGCAATAGCCATCCCCAGAGCTGCCGAGATTGAGGTGGATGCATGGCCGGTGCCAAAGGAATCGAACTCACTTTCGCTCATTTTCGGAAATCCACTGATGCCTTTCCATTTACGGATAGTCTGGAACAGATCCCTGCGTCCGGTTATGATTTTGTGCGCATAAGCCTGATGTCCCACATCCCAGATGAGTTTATCGTCAGGGGTGTTGTAGGCATAATGGATAGCGACGGCCAGTTCAACTGCACCCAGACTTGCACCGAGGTGCCCGGGGTTAGTTGAAAGGACTTCGATAATATATTGTCGTATTTCAGTGCAGAGTTGTGGCAGTTGCTCTTCAGGCAAACGGCGCAGATCGTCGGGACTGTTAATAGTAGCAAGCAAAGGGCCAATACCGTGCATAGTCAGGTAATTAAGGCGCAAAGTTACTATTTTAATATGAGTTGAACTTGTTTAAGTGGATGAAGGGAGGGACAATGAAACAATTAGCAGTAAATTGTATTACTTTTGCAGGCTATTTCCATTAAGAGGAATTATGAATATAATTATTGCAGGCGACGGTGAAGTAGGGTTTCATTTGGCTAAGATGTTATCGGGTGAGAATCATAATATTACGGTTGTTGATCCTCATGAAGAACTTCTTAAGCTCATTGAAACACATACCGACCTGCTGACCATTACCGGTGACTCGGCCTCGATAGAGATACTTGAACAGGCTAACGTTAAACGTGCCGATTTGCTGATATCGGTGGTTCACGACGAGAAGATCAACATCACCACCTGTGCCATCGGCAAGAAGCTGGGTGCAAGGCGTACAATTGCCAGGATTAACAATGTTGAATACCTGACAAATGAAAACCGTGAGCTGATGCGATCAATCGGCATTGATTCGATGGTTTGCCCTGAACGTATTGCCTCGAAAGAGATAGTACGCCTCATTAAGCAGCCTGCCGCTACCGAGATATTCGATTTTACAAACGAGAAGTTATCACTGATGCTCATCAAACTGGATGAAAATGCATCGGTACTCGATAAAACCCTTAATCAGGTTGCTTCAGAGAATCCGCGACTTGATTTCAGGGCTGTTGCCATACACAGGAACAATAAGACTATTATCCCGAAAGGTGATGACATGTTCAAGCTTAATGATATGGCTTACGTGATAACAAAGCCAAATGGAATAGATTCATTGATGAAGCTTGGTGGCAAGGCATCTTTCGACGTAAGGAATGTGATGATAGTTGGCGGTGGTCGCATTGGTCGTACCACTGCCATGCTTCTTGAGCGTGAGATGAACGTTAAGCTGATTGAAATTGATAAGGACAGGGCATTGAGTTTGATTGACCAGCTTGAGAAAACACTCATAATCAACTCTGATGCACGTGACATAGATCTGCTTGAGGACGAAGGTATTAAGAACATGGATGCCTTCATTGCTGTTACCAACGACTATGAGACGAATATTTTAACCTGTCTGCTGGCACAGCGTTTTGGAGTAAAAAGAGTAATACCACTGGTTGAGAACCTGGATTATATAAGCATTTCGAAAAGCATAGGTATTGACACGGTAATTAACAAGAAACTGATTACTGCATCGTATATTGCAGGTTTCACAATGGCAGCTGAAGTAAGATCGACAAAGTTTCTGAGTGGTGTTGATGCTGAAGTCGTAGAGTTTCAGGTTAAGGCAGGTGCCAGTGCTACCCGTAAACCCATAAAGAATTTAAATTGTCCCCGCGGCAGCATCATCGGAGGGATTGTAAGGGGTGACCAGAGTTTTATAGCTGTAGGTGATTTTCAGATAAAAGAAGGGGATAATGTAGTTGTTTTTGCTCTGCCGGAAACAATTAGCAAAGTACAGGATCTTTTCAATTAATAACCGGCTCCGGATATGAGCACTATACGTGATATTAACAGGTATGCTATTCTGAAAGTGCTTGGAGTGCTACTGATCATCGAAGGGATATTTATGCTGGCAAGCCTCATCCCTTCAATGTATTACGATAAGGAATTTATTTCAGGATTACGCTTGTTTGATCCCACGCATGATTTTCTGCCCCTGTTCCTCTCAGGGTTATTTACTTCAGGGTTAGGTTTGGTTCTATATTTTTCAACCCGAAAACTAGATTCAAACAGTATTGGCCGCAGGGAGGGTTACATAATTGTGACTTCTGCATGGATACTTATCTCGATGTTAGGTTCAATCCCATATATGTTAACAGGAATAGCACCGACTGTGGCAGATGCATTTTTTGAGACTATGTCGGGGTTTACCACTACAGGGGCGTCAGTGTTCACTGATATTGAGTCTTTCCCGAAAGGATTGCTGTTCTGGCGTGCCTTAACACACTGGATTGGAGGGATGGGTATCATATTACTCTCACTTGCAATTCTACCTATATTGGGAATTGGTGGTATGCAGCTGTTTATAGCAGAAGTCCCGGGAGTTACACCCGATAAACTGGCTCCAAGAATTACACAAACGGCTAAGAACCTCTGGATTGTTTATGTTGTTCTGACTCTCTTATGTACTATATTCCTTATGCTGGGAGGACTGGACCTGTATGATTCAATGTGTCATGCCTTTTCAGCAGTATCAACAGGAGGGTTTGGCACAAAAAACAATTCAGTGGCAAGTTTCACGCCATATCTGCAGTACGTGCTGATTGTTTTCATGTTTTTGGCAGGAATTAACTTCTCACTTCACTATTTTGCCTTCAAGCGGAGATTCAGACTTGTATTCACAAACGAAGAGCTTAAGAACTATACATACATAATCCTTACTGCAGCAATCATTATCTCGATAGGTATATTTCTTTCGCAGAATATAAGTGCTGAGTATGCTTTCAGGGAATCACTTTTTGCAGTTGTATCGATTATCACAAGCACAGGATTTATCAGTTCTGATTATCTGCAATGGCCATACCATGCCTGGATAATTATTTTGTTGCTGATGTTCGTTGGAGGATGTGCAGGTTCAACCGGTGGTGGGATTAAGGTTATAAGGATAGTGCTACTTGTTAGGAACGGGAAGATGGAGATGAAGAGGCTCATACACCCGCAGGCCATCATCCCGGTAAGATTAAACGGTAAACCTGTTCCGCAGAATATCATCTTCAATGTACTTGCTTTCTTCCTGCTTTATATAGTAGTGTTTGCAGCCGGCGCATTAGTGGTATCGTTGTTGGGAATGGATTTTAATTCATCAATCGGTGGCGCTGCAACATGTCTCGGTAACATTGGCCCCGGATTTGGATCCGTTGGTCCGGCTTTTAATTATGGATCAGCGCCTCAGGCTGCCAAGTGGGTATTTTCATTCCTCATGTTGTTGGGTCGTTTGGAGTTGTTTACTGTTCTGATCCTGTTTACAAAAGCATTCTGGAACAGGTAAATTTGTTCTGATTATCACTATGCCCGTATTCTTGGGCAGATTATTATTTGAGTATGGTCAGGAAAGGTATCAAATTATTCATCGGGCTGATAATCCTATTGGTTATGGTAGTTGCCATATTCCTCGCATGGCAGACTGTTACTGAATTCAAGCCATCTGAGGAGCAGGTAATATCGATAAACAATAATTCCGGCAATCTTGAGGATACACTATGCATAGTGAGCTGGAATATCGGTTACTTTGGATTGGGTGCTGAAATGGATTTCTTTTATGAGGGTGGTAAGGATGTACGGCCATCGAAAGAGCTTTATTTAAGATATAGTGACGAAGGGGTAAAACGGGTAGAATCATTTAATACAGCTGATTTCATCTTACTGCAGGAAGTTGACACTCTTTCACGAAGATCATACAACGACAACCAGTTTAACAGATTGATGCAGGTGTTACCCGGGTTTCATAGTTACTATGCATCCAATTATGATGCGTGGGTACCCTTACCGGTACAACAGCCAATGGGAAGAGTTAAAGCAGGAATGGCAAGTTTTACACGAAATGAAGCAGCATCTGTCCGCAGGGTGTCGTTTGGCTCATCATATGCTTGGCCTATGCGTCTGTTTCAGTTAAAAAGATGTTTCCTCGAAATGCGCTTTAATACATCAACAGGCAAACAACTGGTACTAATCAACACCCATAATTCAGCATTTGCAGATGCAGATGTTTTGAGAGAGAAAGAACTCGCTATGTTGAAATCCATCATGATTGATGAATTCGGGAAAGGCAATTATGTAATTATCGGTGGCGACTGGAATCAGAATCCGCCTGCTTACACTACTGAAACTGTTCTAAATCAGTATAATGCATCAGTCATAACCCCCGCCATCCCCAAAGATTACCTCCCCGAAGGCTGGCACTACGTTTATGATTCACTCCATACAACAAACCGCTACGTAAGCACCCCATATACGGTCGGCCAAACAGAATCAACCATCATTGATTTCTTCGTAGTCTCCCCCAACATCAAAGTGCTAACCATTGAAACCATCCCAACAGACTACCGGGAGTCAGATCATCAGCCCATAAGTATGAAATTCCAAATGATGAATCGAATCGTGAGTGATAAATGATGAATAGTGAATTAGAAGGCAAAAGGCAAAAGGCAAAAACTCAAAGGAAAAAGTATCTATGGGTAATTGATATGACCCATTCGGGTATTATCACTGGAACCCTGGAACATGGGAACAATGGAGCATTGGAATATTGTCAATGCCTGAAATACGTTGACCATAAATGGTAAACGTAATGACAAAAGTAAACTATTTTGATTATGAACAAAGGGAGCGGCATAACCGCTCATTCAGTGAAGAATTTAAAAGAAATAAAGTC
>JAEZNO010000011.1 GCA_023441805.1 Bacteroidota bacterium | reverse complement strand
TTGTACGTCGTTTCAATTCCAGTATGGTGCAGCTGAAAGTGGCATGGACAACAGACGGGTACCATTTAACCCGTACAGTTTCAATTCCAGTATGGTGCAGCTGAAAGATATTACAATCAGGAGATTTTTCTTCCTGAATTGGTTTCAATTCCAGTATGGTGCAGCTGAAAGCACCAGTTGAGGGATATACGATTACAATTCCTCGGTTTCAATTCCAGTATGGTGCAGCTGAAAGACCTTTCATTTGTGATTGAACAGGTAATGTAGCAGTTTCAATTCCAGTATGGTGCAGCTGAAAGGACTTGTCCGTCCTATTGCCGACTTAGCCTCAACTGTTTCAATTCCAGTATGGTGCAGCTGAAAGATGGGAGTCTTCAACCGGCAGGTCGGCAACTACGAAGTTTCAATTCCAGTATGGTGCAGCTGAAAGTTACTACTCTTGTCAATTCATTAAGTCTTTCTTCAGTTTCAATTCCAGTATGGTGCAGCTGAAAGATCTCTCCAACGAAATATGTTGTATCGATCAACATGTTTCAATTCCAGTATGGTGCAGCTGAAAGCTTATACCGAAACATGAGCAGAAAGCCTATTATAGTTTCAATTCCAGTATGGTGCAGCTGAAAGATTACCTGATGAGGAGGAACTCTTCATTGTTGTTAGTTTCAATTCCAGTATGGTGCAGCTGAAAGGAAGGAGTGAACTATCCGAACTATAAATGGAACAGTTTCAATTCCAGTATGGTGCAGCTGAAAGCCTTGCCTGTTAAGTCTAATTTAGGTATATCACGTGTTTCAATTCCAGTATGGTGCAGCTGAAAGGTAGCACGTCCGTTGAAGCCCGAAGCCCATCCCATGTTTCAATTCCAGTATGGTGCAGCTGAAAGCAATCACTCTGAATATGATGTATTTATAAATATTGGTTTCAATTCCAGTATGGTGCAGCTGAAAGCAACAAGTAACTCCATTTCGTCTAACGTTAAGTAGTTTCAATTCCAGTATGGTGCAGCTGAAAGGGAGAAAAGGTGGATTTACGGCCAAGAAGTTTCTTCTAGTTTCAATTCCAGTATGGTGCAGCTGAAAGGCTTTGACGGTTAATATCATCATTTACCAGTAATTCGTTTCAATTCCAGTATGGTGCAGCTGAAAGATCCAGGCTTTATACCGCTTTTCATAAAGTCCGTTTGGTTTCAATTCCAGTATGGTGCAGCTGAAAGTTTCATGCTTGCATTCAACCCGATGACCGGAAGTGGAAGTTTCAATTCCAGTATGGTGCAGCTGAAAGACCCAGATGAATATAAAACTCACATCACGGATGCTGTTTCAATTCCAGTATGGTGCAGCTGAAAGCCGTTATTCTTTTCAAAAAAAAATACTCACTCTCAGATTGTTATGTTGTGCAAATTTAATCTTTTTCTTCCATTTTATCGTCGATACCCTTAAATGCAATTTCTTACGGGTATCGACAAGCTTACCTTTTGTTTTGATTATCAAGATGTCAAAGAACTTTTATAGTAGTTTTAATTCGCTTATGACACGATTAAGCTATCCTGTTTTCCTACTTCGACAATCACAATATTATAGCATATTGTCTACTGATTGCCTTTCATGTCCTATTATTTCCTTTTCTAGCCACTTTTCCTGTCGAGCTTTAAAAATAATTAAACTATCCGTTTCTTCTTTCATGATCTTTTCAGCAAAGCACTTTAACTCAAGTAATTTTACTTCCGAAATCTCCCCTTCAAACACTGAATTCTGTATCCAATTCAGATATTTTCTTAACAACTTAAGCATTTTATTAACACGCTTTTGCCCTATATCATATACAGCTATCACATACATTTGTATTTTCTCACCACCACATTTTAAAGGGTTTGTACTCTTCAATCTCAAGCAAATGTTTTTGCAATTTGTAACATTCAAGCTTAATCAGATGCTTATAACTTACTGATCTATTTAGCGTTCTGTGTTGTATAGTCTCCTGAAGTCTATCCTCAAAAGCCTGGACAAAAGTCTTCTTTCCCTGTGGTTTCAAAACTACTCTATTCAAACCCTGCTCAAAATCATCATGTTTAAGCATTCTCTTATTCATTACTTTAAAAATAACCCTGTCGACCAACAGAGGTTTAAATATCTCAGCTATGTCTAACGATAATGAGAATCTACGTTCCCCGGGTTCATGTAAAAAACTGATAGCAGGATCCAATTGACTCATATGTATTGCTCTCAAACACTGACTATAACACATCATATTTCCAAATGATATCAGAGAATTTACTTCATTTAATGGAGGTCGATAGCTGCGTCCTCCCATTGAGAATTCATTCAGAATCAATTCAAATGCCTGATAATAGCATTTCCTGATATTACCCTCCAACCCCATGAGCTCATCTATTGCATTTGTTGAAGGAATGTTAGCTATATGGCATTCGATTTGGCAGATAATTGTTTCAAGATCTTTACCTCTTGTATTATAGTACTTTAGATTTTTGATCATGTTAAATGCTGCACCTTCAAGAATGCGTTGAGCCAGATCAATTCTTCGTTTCTTATTCTGCTGACATTTAACCTGTTTAACCAACATCTTACCTGAAATGAGTTCCTTCTTTGGCATGAACGAACCTGTGTAGTTCTCATAAAAGTCAAAGAAGTGGATTGGTATCTGCTGCTGACCTAAGAAATTGTAGAAAGATGAATTAGCATCAAGATTGCCGAAACAGTATAACTCAGATATATTTTCAACAGGAAGAAAACGCGCTGCACACTCTTTTCCGTCTTCATCAAAAGGAATGAATTTCAATGTATTATCCTGTCGCTGTATACGCCCGGGATTAAACAAATAATAGGTCTTTTTCATGTTTCCATTTCAGTACTCCAGCAGAAATCAAAATAACTGCAGTTTTTGCAGCGACTTTTTACATTAATTGCCGGACAAACTTCATTTTGCACAATACTTGTTATTTCAGCGATAAAATCATTTATCCTTATTCTGTCGTCATTGCTCAGAGTAATTTCTTTTGTTGAATGCAATATGGGATATTCGAGTATTCCTTTTATATCATTTATACCATTCTTTTCAAACACAAACATGTAATATTTCAGTTGCCATTCGTGTGCCTGCTCAAATTTGTCCGACTTTTTAATTTCATGAATAGTTTTGGTCTTCGGATCGAAATAATCTATTTTTATACCATCAAGCTCAATCTCCTGGTATCTTTCAGAACGGCGAGTGTACGAATTTTCATGAATCAGTTTTCCTTCATAAACCAGATCAGAATTCGATTCCATATTGATTCCATTTGCAAATAGCCACATTCTCCTTTTACAATAGGAATAATAAGCAATCCATGTTCCTGTAATTTGCCTCATTATAGAAATTGATTTTCAGTTCCCAATTCTAATCCCATTTCATAAGAGTACTTATTCAGATCTGATAAGACTCTAATTCCTAACTTTTCATCGTTATTTGAGAATTGAGGTAATGTTTCTTTATTACTAATTCGTATATTAACAATTCTCCTCTCTAAGACTTTTAACATGTAATTTAAACGGACTTTTAGTATTTTCAATTCCCTGTAGTTTTTTACTTGTTCAAACTCAGACAATAAATCAACTGCTTCATAATAAAACTTATCATTTTCGTTTTCAGGAATATAATATCTATATTGCTCACCGAATGTATTCTGATTAATGAGATTAAACTTTCCCATGAGCTCAAATTGAGCCTTATTAACACATTCTATCATATTTGCCTGTTGTTCATAACCATATTCAAACTCCCCGACAGTTAAATTATCGCGGATAAATTCAAAATACCTGGACTGAAGATTGAATAATTCTTTTTCCTCAACTCCGTCATGAATTTCTTTTTTGCAGAATTCTAAGAAATTAGAAGCATCTTTATTATAAATTACTTCAGAACTCGGTCGTCCTGTTTCTTTTTGAAGTTGAAAAAAATAAACTTGCCCTAAATCAAACTTCTTATTACGGTTACATCGCCCAGCACTTTGAATAAGACTTGGTAATGGGCATAGGTCACGATATACGATTGGAAAATCAATATCTACTCCAGCTTCGATTAATTGTGTTGATATTAAAACTACATGATCTCCCTTTTTAAGTAGTTCTTTTACTTGTTCAATCTTCTTGCTTCTGTCTACAGGTATAAAATGAGTATTTAATAGGATTACTTTTGGTAAGATTTCGCTTAATTCCCTATATAATGTTAATGTATCAGCAATTGTATTTAATACCACAAGGCATGACTGCTTTTGCATTACAATATGATTGACTAAATCATTTATCAAAAATGACTTATCTTCTATCAAGTTAATTTTATATCGGTTAAAGACATCTTGCCCAAAATACTTATCTGTATTAAGTAATTCCTCAGGTGGAGTATAATTCCTGAATAGTAATTCCGGTTTCTTCTCCACAGGTAAGTATTCTTTTATCGGGAAATCCAATTTAGGCATTGTTGCTGTTGAAAATATTGCATAAGAGTCATACTTTTTGCAAAAATCATCCAACCATGCAACAAAAAAAATGCACAACCTTGGAGGTAATGCTTGAACTTCATCAATTAAAAAAATACGTTTAGCAAAATTTGGCAATTTTAGTAGGGTACTATTTTTATTTGAAATTAATGTTTCAAATAATTGAACGAATGTTGTAATGATAAACGGATGATCAAATGTTTCCTCAGCAAAATCTAGTTGAAGCACTTGCTCAAGATTTGCATTTGTTGGATTGCTTTCATATGCATCCTTTGCTTTTTCAATCGCACGATTTGTATCTTTAGAATTTACTGATAAGCAATCAATCATTAAATCTTTATCCAATATAATTTGAACTTGCTCTGTAATGGACAAAAATGGCAAAGCATAGATTACACCTAAATTATTGTTATATTTTTGTATCTGTCTTGCAATTGACAGTAATGTAATCGTTTTGCCGGCTCCAGTAGGGGCAGTAAGAGTAAAAATACGTTTATTTTGTTGTAATAATTTTTTGACTTTTCGTTCTGCTTCTCTACGGATGTTAGTTCTTAGTCGACTTAAAGTTGAAATCTTAGTCTCATTATTAAACTTTTTTATAATGGCGACTAGAGAGTTATCAATCTCCTTAATTGATTGCTTCAGAGTATTATCAAACAGATAAAAAATATTATTTCCTGCTTCACGTTTATCAGCATTAATTAAACTTGCAAAAACATACTGAGTGGTAGTAAAGTTATCTAATGCTGATTTCATCCAAAGCTTTTGATGAATCATGTGATTGTAGTGCCCAACCTTTCGAAATTCCTTTTCACAATAGTTCACCGCGAATTCATTTAGCCATCTTAAATTTAGATTGTATTTCAAGAAATCGGCTAAAGGCATAGGGTTATTATTAAGAAAGTCAGCAGCTAAAGATATTTCTTCAGCATTCGGCATGTTTTCGAAATTTGGAATATTACCATGATGATAAGCAATCAAAGCAACAATTTGCAAAATTTTTATAGTAAGCTCATCTCTATTTTCTGTCCCTAATATTTCGCAAAATTCCTTTTGATTTGCTTTAAAACAGTAAATAAATGCTAAAACTGAGAGATAGGAATGTCGAGAATATCCATATGTAACAGCTCCTTTAAGCTTAGCTTGAAAGTTCGGATTCATTTTTCCGATATCATGAAACAGTGCAGCAATGTCGACAATAGGATTTGAGCAATATCTACCTGCTAAACACTTCACCCTTTCTAGATGATCTTCTAAAGATTTTGATGGAGGATGCGATAGAAATTTCAAACCATGCACCATCTTGAATTCTTATTAAAAATATAATGTTCACCTTTTACAGTAATTTCTCTATTATTCGAAGGATAAATAACTTCGACATACTCTTCCGGCAAATTCCAGAAGTCATCATTTTGATATGTCGGAACTTTGTCAAATCCAATTCTAAAATTGGAAGTCTCAATGTCCTCAGGTTTATGATTTTTTGTGACGAAGCCATGAGTTGTGAACTTATCATTAGAAACAAATTCAAAATCACCAGTTTCAATAAATTCTATTTCTGCAGGGCAGTTATGTAATCCCAAAACCGGTTCATAACATGATTTACCTTCTCGACAACTTTCAACAAATTCATCAAAAACTTTCTTACTTTTCTCACATGCCTGATCTAAAAGGCAAATCAATATGAAATAATCTGGATTTCTGATAATTTCCATTTGTTTAGGTGATTTTTCCCATGCATTTGATACACTTCTGAATGTAAATCCCCAAGATTGTTTCCTTACTTCATTGACAATCTGGACGCAGTATTTTAAATCTTTACTCAACAAAGGGAATAGTTGTTTCATTTCCTTTCTTTCCTTACCTAAAACTGCTCCAATCATCCCAATTAATGCAGTTTTGGTTATAAAATCGTGAGAAAGAGGATTATTATTAGTCTCTGCGCGGCGAAATTGAGCCCAGTTGCCTTTAATATGTAGTTTCAATCCTTTCATGATGCAACTTTTTCATCGGTTTAATTCTATCATGTTTTAGGGCTGATATCGCATTTGATATTTCAGGAATTTCCGTGAAGTATCTGATTTCCTTTACTTTAACTGAACTAGCCGCAACTGCCAATTCACTAAAATCAAACTTGTAATCACTCATTTCGCGGATTTGCTCTTCTTCTTTATCAGTTTTTATAGCAATTAATCTGTCTATACCATACAGTTTATCATTTGCATTATTGTATATAATCTGGACTAATAACAGAGAATTTTGGTTTGATTTGCTTCTGGTATTTGAGTTATTAATACTATTCCACAGGGCAGAGAACATTTCATCTATGTCTTCCTGATTTAGATTGCTTTCTTTCGCTGAGTATGGATTTATCCATCCATGAATTTGATTCAATGAGTATGGAACAACACTCGTAGTACCAATAGCTCCTCTCGATTTGTCAGCACTCGACGAAAAAAGTGACGTGTTTTGGTGAATTCTCAAATCCGATTTATTGAGAGAAGGATTCAACAATGCAAATTGAACAGGACCAGTTATATTCACAGCAGCATCTTTTTCTGTTGAAATTCCACCAAATAATCTTACATCAATGCATTTCTGCATTAATTCAATCGCTATTTTAGGCAATTGTTTCTTATCCGGTTTATTTGTTGGATAATATTTTGCCCATAGAGATTGCATTCTTGCAGAAGCCCCTGATTCTTTACTACCTTCAGCAATCTGTGATTTGTCATTAAAGACAAAAACCTCATATTTGTTGGGGACAATCTGATTTTGTTCAATAAAGTAATCTCTAATGAACCGTTTAATTCTGACATCGCTCACTAAAATATGCTTAGTTTCTTCATCATAGCGTTGTTCTCCAGTAAATGGGTCGCCGTTAGGGATTGTAAATTTGCCCTCGTATAAAAAGAGGATTTCTGATTTTTCGATAAAAGTTTCCATATGCAATGTTTTAATTGTTATTTTCTCTGTTAATTACTGTGGTTAATTTTGTTTCGTAATAGCTTGTAAAAAATCCAAGGGAACAATAGTACCTGCTGTATTTTTCATTGCCAAAATTATTGATAGTGTCAATCAACTGTTGATAAGCGATTTTTACATCAGGGTATAACCTTTCATGCATCACCAACTTCTCATTTATAAATGCAGCAAATTTTACTAATTCCTCTATCGAAGAGGTTCTTCGTGAGAGATTACCCACATAAGATTTTTCGAAGGATTTGATTGGACAGTCCTCTCGCCAGGCAGCAAATTGTCTTGCCATAATACCTAAATTCTTACCTAAGGCATAGCTGTTTGATTGTGTAATGTTCATAAGCGGTCTATTTTTTTGTATATTCATTAAAAAGTACAAATCGTATTTTAGGGTATTAAAACTTTGATTTCCATTCCTGATATTATATTCAACTTTTTCTAAAAAAACGGGTAGTAAGATAGGATCTGAATAATAGTTATCAGAATATATCTGAGGTAGGACTTTCAATAAGTGTGAATGAAGTTTCTTCTTTTCTTTTGTGACATCTCCAAATATTCTAAAATAGCTACTTCTAATGTCAAAGTAAAACGGCCTTTTTGAATTTGGAAATTCACTATTTGCAATAATTTCTATGCTTTTAGCTTCATTCCTTATCTTCAGATTTATATTCTTAAGAAGACTTTTTTCAATATCGGATATTTCAATCAAGTCGGCAAACACTCCTGAAGGAGACCCAGGTATACTTGTAAATATAATATCAAACTTTACAGTGTCCTCAAAGTCATTATTTACAAAATCGGTAAAAAACATATCTGAATCATCATACTCAACTGTTTCACTAATATCATCTTCCTTTTCAATCTCCTCATCGATTTCATTATTATTTCTCTCAAAAAAAGCAACAACTGATTCTGATGAAAGCCTTTCTGAATGAGGCAAGGCAAGTATTCCAATATTACCAAATCGCACGATAGGTTTTTCAGTTGCATTACCGGCATACATTAAGCTAACGATTTCATCTCTTGTGAAAAGTTTGTTTTTATATCCAGAAGTGCTAATAAATTCAGGAGTAACTCCTCCTAGTGTTTTATACAAATATTTATTTAAGACAACTTTATCTCCATCTGAAAAATTGTCAACCAAGTTCTGAGTAAGTATTTTATCTATACTTTCAATTATACCCTCAATATCTAACCATCGTTTTCCATTAAAGCTAAAGTGTAACACCATCGAATCTTGTGATTTAAGTAATGTTTCAATTTCATCTGATCTTTTTCGAAATTCAGTTCGAAATTTCTGGATAAATTCATTATCCATATCCTTAGCCACATCCTCACACACAAAAAAAGAGGATTTCAATTCTATTTTTCCATTCTTTACTGTATTGCTCCATACTCCATTCATCCTATAATTGCCACTCTCAACTAAGGATCCTTTTTTATTTATGTAACAGGTATAAACTATATCTCCTACTAAGTAGCGTTTCGATGCATCTTTCTTTGAAGTTTTGAAGTTCAGATAATATAGATATCCCCTTTTATCCTCATCTAAAATCTCAGTTTTGTTGTCAATATCAAAATAAAACTCACTATCAATATCAACTACCGGGATTTCATAAAATGTGGTTATGATTGCTTTACCGTCCTTGTTTTTACTTTTCTCTAATGCTTTTACGTCTTTCATTACATGATTTATTTGATCATGATATTTCCACGCAGCTTCAACTTGACGATAAGACTTTCCAATCTTAATTACGGTTTCTAAGCTCATATTAAATTTCTTTTCCTTGTGAATCTCATTTTTTATAATCCGGATGATTTAATCATCCTTTTTCTACTTTTTTATCCTTTCACCTCACACCAACCAAATCCTACTGAGTTCTTCTCTCCTGCTCCGCTGGCTAATATTAGCCGGTGAAGTGGCTCGGGGGCGGTTAGTTCAAAATCATATAGATAGCCTTTGACCTTACTTTGCTGCTTTGTGTATGGCTTGATGGTTTTTGTCCTGTAGCGCGGCTCATTGGTGCAATTAAATGTACACGTATACTCCTCCGGCAATGTTGCGACGTGAGGGACTGTGGAGTGCTTTGCAAGAAGATGTTTGATAAATAGATCAGCATATCCGTTATCTTCAGGCCCTAAATATTGGGCATAACGGTCAGTCTCTTTCTTCTGACTGATCACAATTGGCGATACGGCTTTATAATTAAGCGTATGTGATATTGGAGCATATGGCAATCGCTCAATCTGACTAACCGTTAGCTCCAATCCATTGAACTGATCGCCGATGTAAGCTTTCTGATCGGTGAATAGCCCCATGATAAATTTCTCAGCCGACTCATTTACATTGAACGACACTTTGAGGTTAACCTGCTCGTTTCTAACCTCGTACAGACTTTTCTCCTTCCAGATAACCGGTTTGCCAATGTAGAGGGGTGAGTAGTTGAACAACTTAAACTTACGGTAATCATTATTCTGAAAGCCTTCTGAATGAAGGAAATGTGAGAATTCACTATCGGCTTTTCCAATTACTTTATATATCCAGGCACTTAGATAATATTGATAGTCAAAAGGAAGCATCCTGTGTTTGCCGGTTCGGGTGAACGTAATGTTAAATCTCATGCGTGTACTTATTCTAATTTCGTATTGATTGAAAATAATTGTATTATACCCACAAACCTACTCAATATATTTTTATTTTCCAAATCCAAACTACCTTGATATTTAAATTCTCTTTTACGCAAATATATTAATCCCCTGCGTCAAAATATGTCGTTTTAAAAATTAAAATAACAGAAGATGAAAGGTTGTAAGAAGTTCAAAAGTTGTTCAAAGTTGTTAGAAACCCTTTAGTTGCTGGGGACGTGGCATTGGAGTTGTTATAAGTTCTTAGTTCTGAGTATCTGAGTTCTGAGTTTATAGGGGCAAAGTACTGATCTTAATTCCAATTTGCCTGTTCTTTGAGAGAAAGAAAAAACTCACAAGGAGAATAGCTGACAAGATTAGCAGTGGCAGTTCAAAGATATTCAAGTTGGTAAGGACTTTAAAGACGAGGGTGATGATCCATAAGATGAATGCTATTGTTAACAACATCCACTGTCTGATCCCTGTGTATATTAGAATAGTTTTGCCATCATCACGCTCCGTTACTATTATTGTATTACTCAGGTAGCCAGGTGATAACTTCGCTTGAATTAAATATGTGCCATCGGGCAGGTTAATCTCATTACTACTGTCCTTACAATCGAACAAACAGCCATCTACTATTATTTGGAGGTCCTTAAAGTAGGATAGAGGATCAAATCTTCGGACTAATTTCAACCTTATCATTTAAAATAATTCGATTAGCGAATGTAGAAAATTATTGCCAATCGGGAAGGCACCAATAACTAATAGTGCCCAGTTATACCTATACAGACATGCTTTCAATTCAGTTGGTCACTAAGCTTGAGCATAAAGTACCATTTCGAGGTGGATTATTTCCTCTACATGACAGGCAATAGCTTTGAGGGCCTTCAGGTTGATTTCCTGAAGCTCTTCTTAAGGTTGTTCCAAAATCTGAAGGATAAGGATGAAACACATGATACTGCCCATTAGCCTGTGAACATCTGGGACAGGATTTTACACAGTAGATTCACTATTCATCATTCACTATTCAGTCACTGCCATCTAATTCATCGAAGCGTTATCTAAGCGTTTTCTAAGCGTTTCCTAAGCGTTTTATATAAACGCTTAGGAAACGCTTAGGAATTGTTAAGACATTGTTTCGATGAATGTGATGGTAACAGAAAATTGATTAGTGATTAGTAATTAGTTATTAGTTATTAGTTCTGGGTGGTCAATGGTCAATGCCTAAATAACGTTGACCGATTTTTTACTAAAATTATTACTTTTTTTTCATTAATGATGATGCTGTTGGAAATGGGAGATAACTCGCAGAGTTATCCTCATTTTCAACAGC
>JAEZNO010000006.1 GCA_023441805.1 Bacteroidota bacterium | reverse complement strand
TTGAATTCTTCACTAAAGTAGCGATTTCTTCTTTGTTTGAGTTCGATTTGTTTAAATGCTTCTCTTGTTGCCATTTTTGGTTCATTTTTAAACTCAAAAAAGGTCAACTATTTTAGGCAAGGACATTTAGACTTTTGCCTTACTCATTTCGACTCCTTCGATTCACCGGCAAGACGGAATTTCTTGTACACCTTGAAGGCATGACGCAAGGGGAAGGGGAGACGGTTGATGGTGATGGAAGGGTAAGTGATTTTTTGTGCACCAAAGCTTTTGTAGAAACGACCCAACTGGGGATCATTTGAGCCTTCGAAATCAAGGGTGAGATGGTTGCCTGCTGCCGAATAGATGAACTGTGAGATGAGCATCGACATAGCACCACTCTCGCGGGCCTCGGCATTGGTGGCCGAGAATAGAAACGTGGCCTTGTGATGACTGATGAAAATAATCATTCCGGCACACAGGGTGTTGGTTGAAGTATACGCACCGTAACTAAATGCAATCTGCTTGTGGATGCCATGATAAATCAACTGAAGCAGCTTGCGGTAATCAGTATCCTTAAGTTTCATCAGTGAGGCACCCCTGTTTTGCCTGAAAAGCTTGATGATCTCATCGGGATTAACCGTATCCGATACCTTAATCTCCTTCTGCTCTGCGCGACCAACATTGCGGCGGGTATTGCTTGAAAATCTCTTGTAGATGCTCTCGAACGGTTCTATAAGATCCAACTCGTAATTAATGTTATCGAAAACATTCCACTTTGTGGGATCAGGCTTATTGAGAGTATTCAGATTGATTTCGGCGACCAGGAACTTCTTAGGGATCGCTTCCAGAAACATGTCGACGAGCTCCGGGGTGAGTTTCTTACACGAGAAAAGTCCCAACTGCTGGGTGAAGAAAGGCTGATACAGGTAGTTGACGCCGAACTTCGTACGGTAGGTGAGGGGGAATACTGATTCATAATTGCCCTCCCCGGCAATCAGTGCATCCCAGTTCTCGGCCATGATGTCCAGATACCACGAAAATGCATAAACTCGTCCGTTGACGGCATTGCGTATGCATTCATCCCACATCGATTTATTTATGTACTCGTTTGTAACGTATCTGATCTTCATATAACCGTAAAGCTGTCATAATCAACAGCGTTCTTATGTAACCGTTTTGAGTTTCCTTATTTATACTTCAACCTGATGATCATCATATAACAATGCAACAGCCCAAACGGCAATTCCTTCTCCGCGGCCTGTAAAACCAAGGTGTTCAGTGGTAGTTGCCTTTATACTCATGCAATTAAGATCGATATGCATAAGCGAAGCCAGCGTTTCCTGCATCTCGGGGATATATTTGCTTATTTTGGGTTCCTGCAAAGCTATCGTACAATCAACATTTCCAATGCGATAGTGGTGTTTCGCGAGTAATTCAACCACGCTCTGAAGCAAGAGGCGACTGTCGATATTCAAAAACTCATCGCTCGAATCAGGAAAATGGAACCCTATGTCTCTGAGTGCAGCCGCACCAAGCAGGGCATCACAAACTGCATGAATCAGCACATCGGCATCCGAATGACCTACGGCCCCTTTATGAAACGGAATCTTCACACCCCCTAGCACAAACGGATGACCTTCAGCCAGTTGATGAACATCCATGCCATGACCAATTCGCATCATATCAGAGCTGAAATAAGTTCATTTTCAGTAACATTCACAAGATAATCTTTCAAATTGAACACCTCAATCCGTTTTCGCATCTCTTCTTCCTCATGGTTCGAACCCACAAGGGCATTCTCAATTGCCGCAGGATCAAGTATATGGAAATAATCACCATAGAGTTTTGCCTGTTTTATGACGCCATTCTCAACCACCAGTGCCGATTCAATCTGTCCACCGGCAGTTTTCACCTTCTTAGTAAACGTGTAGACGGGTGAGTAGCCATAATTCCACTCGTATTTTGAATATTTCTCTTCACGAAGCTTCGCAATAGCATCCTTATCTGCATCTGTGAAACTGTACTCAACGGCATCAGGAGTGGATTCAAAAATATCCTTCATGATGAGATCGCGAAATTCGAGCACATCAAGCTTGCGGGTGAGATGCTCACTGATGTTGGTAACCCTGCTCCTGACCGACTTGATGGCCTTGTCGGAAAACTTTGAGGGATCGACATTAAGAGCATTAATCAGATCGGACATGGTAGCCGAAAACAGGAGCGTTCCATGGTGGAGAACCCTGTTTTTGAAGACATGCTCGGCATTGCCCGAGAATTTCTTACCATCAATCACCAGGTCGTTTCTACCGGCAAACTCGGCATTGATATCGAGTTTACGCAATGCATCAAGAATTGGGATCGTAAATTTGCGAAAATCGACCAGATCACCACCCGGCTCTACGGTCTTGATGAAAGTAAAGTTCAAATTTCCGAGGTCATGGAATACGGCGCCACCTCCCGAGAGTCGCCGTACCACTTTTATATTGTTCTTCTTAACGTAACCAAGGTTTATTTCGGCAAGTGTATTCTGGTGCTTTCCGACGATGATGCAAGGCTCATTTCGCCAAAGCATAAAGCAATCGTCGGAGAAGTTTTTCAGTACGTACTCCTCAGCCGCGAGGTTGAAATAAGGGTCAGTTTCATGACGTATGATGCAAAGCATAGAGAGATGTTTTAATGACAAAAATACAAATAAACGGAATTCGCGTTCAGCGTTCGTAAGCCTACGGTAAATAGCATCTTGTAAAGGGAAATTTTGATAGTGATCTTTGCTGAAAAAGATCTGATGTTCTGTTTAAAAGATAGAAAGCTATTCATCTACAAGCACCCGGTTACAATGCTACTGAGTTTTGATGGATTAACCGGTTTAATTACCAACAATCTTAAACAAAATCCAATGAGTGGAGATGTTTTTGTCTTCTTTAATAATCGTCGTACGAAGATGAAAATACTCACCTGGGAAACCGAAGGTTTTGTGATGCTCTATAAGCGACTTGAAGAGGGTACTTTTGAGAACCCAGCCTTAGGTATTGAAGATACACACTTATCAATTTCACACGCTACACTTGAAAAAATAATTACTGGTAAAGGTCAGAGAAAAACAAGAAAAAGATTGCCTTCTTCTCAACAATAATTCGTTGATAAGTATCAATAAATAAGGCTTTTGTGTACACCTCTTATGAGTAAATTTGACTCATGACAGGTGAACAAATAGTAACACTCAGCAAGAACGAATACGAGTCGCTTATATTGGCAAAAGGTGAGCTTGAAGTAAAAGTATCCTACCTTGAACAACAGCTTGCTGAACTAAAAAGGTTAATATTTGGCACCAAAAGCGAAAGACATGTACCTTCTGACATTAATCAACCAACTCTTTTTGAACTTCCACAACAAGAAGCAGTAGAACCAGTTACACAGGAAATCACATATCAGCGGGGTCAGAAAGGTAAGAAACAACCTATTCGTACAGAACTGCCCGCTCATCTGCCACGCGTTACTGAAGTAATAGAACCTGAAAACCTTCCTGTTGGGGCCAAAAGGATAGATACTTTAATAACAGAAGTTCTAAAGTATGAACCAAGTCGTATTAGTGTCCGTCAAATTATACGTTACAAGTATATTATAGAGCAAACAGATGAGAAGACAACATTTTTAATTGCTCCACTGCCAACGCTACCAATACCAAAAGGGAATGCAGATTCATGCCTTATCTCGCATGTACTTGTAAGCAAGTTCGTTGATCACCTCCCACTTCACAGGCAGATTAAGATGTTTAAGAGACAGGGTGTTACTATTGCCGAATCAACAATGAATGGATGGATAAGCAATGTAATACCTGTTCATTTAAGCAGATTATACGCACAAATCAAGAATACAGTGCTGACGGGCAGTTATTTAATGGCTGATGAGACACCAATACCAGTGTTATCAAAAGATAAGCCGGGCTCATCTCATAAAGGATATCTGTGGGCGTATTATGATCCGATAAACAAGTTGGTTTTCTTTGATTACAGAAAATCTCGCTCAAGAACTGGACCCGAAGAAGTTTTAAAAGAATATGATGGTTATCTGCAAACAGATGGCTATACAGGATATAACGGTCTGAATAATGGAATAATACAGCTTGCCTGTATGGCACATGCAAGGCGCAAATTTGAGTATGCTCTTGAAAACAACAAAGAGTTAGCATCACATGCACTTGGCTTAATCAGAAAGTTGTATGATATTGAGCGGTATTTAAGAGATAATGAATCAGACTTTGATACCAGAAAGCAAATCAGACAGGATAAGGCATTACCTGTACTACTGGAGTTCAAGCAGTGGATGGATGACAATCTTATGGTTGTTGCACCAAGAAGTTCAATTGGTCTTGCGATCGCATATACATTAAATCTTTGGCCAAGACTTATTAGGTACATTGAAGATGGACGGTTGGAGATTGACAATAATCTCATTGAAAACAGCATCAGGCCAATCGCATTGGGTAGGAAAAACTATCTATTTGCTGGGTCTCATGAATCAGCAGGACATATAGCCATTATGTACTCACTACTCGGAACATGTAAAATAAGAGGTATTGAACCTGAAAGTTGGTTGAAACAGGCCCTGTCTATCATTCCTGATACAAAGGACGATCAGTTAAAATCTCTCTTGCCAGGTGAACTAATCTAGCCATTTTACCGTAGGCTTACGAACGCAGAACGTTGACCGCGTTTCACGCCTGCTTGTCCAACTCCTTGTAAACTGAATTGTTGCTGATATATTCCGGAATAAACTTTTTGAGTATGCTTATTAGCTGCATATTGGCACTCATGAATATGTCGTAGCCATTAATGTTGCTTTTTGAAAGACCACGCGCATTGATAATGTTGCTTAGCATATTGAGGTAATCTATAACCTCAGCGTAACTGTATGCCTTCTGCTTGCCGACAAATATTTTGGGATGATGGGTTGAGAATCCTTTTTCACTATCGTAAAGCAGCTCCTCATAGAGCTTTTCACCCGGGCGCAGTCCGGTAAAGACAATCTTAATATCCCTACCCGGTTCCATCCCGCTTAAGCGGATCATATTATAGGCAAGATCGGCAATCTTAACGGGTTTACCCATATCAAACATAAGGATTTCGCCTCCCTTGCCAAAAGCTCCTGCCTCAAGAACCAACCGGCAGGCTTCGGGGATAGTCATAAAATGCCTTGTAATCTCTGGATGAGTCACTGTAACCGGACCACCTGCAGCAATTTGCTTTTCGAAGAGAGGAATTACCGATCCGTTGCTTCCAAGCACATTGCCGAAACGGGTTGTGATAAACCGGGTTCGGAAATCACTATTATTACCCGACAGCTCATTTTTATTATTGAGACTTTGGATATAGATTTCAGCAGCTCGTTTAGTGGCACCCATTACGTTGGTAGGATTTACGGCCTTATCGGTTGAGATCATGACAAAGCGTGCAACTTTGAATTTCACTGCCAGGTCGGCAATGTTCTTAGTACCGAAAATATTAACCCTAACAGCCTCAAACGGGTTATTTTCCATTAGAGGCACGTGTTTATATGCTGCAGCATGATAGACTATATGAGGCCGGTGATCGGCAAACACATTCTCCATCAGCCGACAGTCGGTAATATCGCCAATAATAAACTCAGTGTCAATGTCACGAGGCAGTAATTTTTTGAGCTCATTTTCCAGATTGAACATAGGGGTTTCGGCCTGATCAACCAGGATGAGTTTTGTGGGATTAAACTTCAGCAGCTGTCGTACAATCTCACTACCGATGCTTCCTGCAGCCCCTGTTACCATAACGTGTTTGTCCTGAACCTGGGTTCGCACGTGATCGGTATTAAGGTGAATCTCGCTTCGTTGCAAAAGATCGGTAATCTTCACCGGGTTAATCTGTTTGGTTGAAAGCTGTCCGTTAATCCACATATCGAGTGGCGGAATCTCTTTCACCTGCAGATTTGTTTGGGCAAGCAGGGTTTCAATAAGATATCGTTTACGATCCTTATCGATGTTCTGGATTGAGAAGATTATTTCGTCAATACGATTATTCCGAATGAACGCAGGGTTCAGAACCCCATCTGAATAAACATAAACGCCCTCGATGGTCTTGCCTATTTTTTTAGGATTATTATCGATAAAACCTGCCACCTTGGTTGGTCGTGCATGATCAGCAATGAGGGCATTTTTGGTAATGATGCCTGCCGAGCCGGCACCGTAAATGAGCACACGTGTTACTTCGTTGCCTGCCATAAGCCAGTAATAGAACAGGCGGATGGCGCTTCGGGTAAAAATGATAATAGTGGTTGAGAGGATAAAGAAGATGATAATGACAGCCCTGGGTGTGTGAAGAACTTCATTATTTGGCTTGTAAGTATTTATGATATACATGAGCAGCATCCAAACGGTTATGATGAACATCGCCTTAACAACCCTTATCACATCTTTAATACCCGTATACCGGATAACGCTTTTATGCACGCCGGTAAAGAGGAACACCAAAGCTGAGAATACAGCCAGCGGAATGATCTGGGCATACATACGATGCACCACTATTTCAGGCACCTGAAAGTTGTATCGCAATGTGTACGAAGCCGTAAATGCAAAGAGTACAATTATGAGTTCAAATATGAGAATTACCTGACTGGGTATAAAGTAATCCGAGCGTTGTATAAGATATGATTTAAGGTTTTCGGCCGATTTCAATAAACGTGACTTAATACTCATCGTTTAGAGTTATTTACCATTACACTGTCGCCAAGAAATTCAATGAGAGCCATACGGATATTTTGAAACCTGTCGAATTTATAAACAGTTTCGATAAGTTCATCTGAGAGATCAAAGTTACCAAAATTGATGAAATGTTCAAGCATATGACGAATGAAAGTGCATTCTTTTTTGATATAAAAGTTATTGAGAGCGTCGTCCAGCGAAAGTACCGGTCTGTGGCCGGTACTTTCGTTTAATCGGGTATCAGAATTCAGGATTCTCAAAAGTTCTTTTGCCCGTTCACAATCATCAGTCAGATGTTTAACCTGATCAAAGTAAAATTGCAATTTATCTTCCATATAAAACAGAATATTGAACTAATTCAGAATTGCCCCCCTGCAAAATCATCTGACAACCCTGTTTTACAGGAAATAAATATAGAACAACCCTTCAGGAAATCGCATAACGTTTGATAAATGAAACAATGCATTTGAAAGAAATTTGCAGGCGGATATACAAAGTATGGGTGTAAGGACAACAATTTTATGCCGGAAACTCGAACTCGAACTCGAAATCGTTCAGCGTTCAGCGTTCAGCGTTTTGTTCAGCGTGCAGCATTCAAAGTAGTTCAAGATAGTACAAAGGGGGTTCGTATATTTGACATCTGCTCTTATGAAGACTATCAAATACAGATTAAGAGTTGGTTGGGTTAAATCCGCCAAAGAGTATGGAGTGCAAGTGTATTTTTGGTACTACAAGCATTAATTAAAACAATTCCATTTTGTTTAATCTTTTTGAATTGGATAGCGGAGACCGGTTAAACAAAAAAAATATTAAACTCAATTTTTAATTCCCTATTATCTCCGTATTAACTCCGTACTAACTCCGTATCAAGTATGCCCGGGTGGATAGAAAGTGTATTGTTGAACCGGAGTAAGAGCATAGTTGGACAAAGGTTAAACACTAATATTTATTCGTAACACCCCTTTTTGGTATAAAAACTTCCGAAACCGTGTGGAAAATTATGGCCATAATTAATAATCCACTCGCCATTGAAATGGAATGATTCAGTATTGTCTCAAATTTATTAAAGGATAAAATTAAAATGCAACTGAGTAAAAAAGGAAATAGTGCTATTATCTTCAAGTATCGCCATTTGATGGAATCGTCAAATACTTCTTCACACTTTGATGAGCATCTCAAAAAATACCAGGTAAATCTTCTGGCTGACCAGGTGAGGGCAAATAATATTATCATCACTGTAATTATTTGCAGGGCTTTAGATTGTAAAAACCACACTAATGCGATACCCAATCCCTGATATTGAAATAAACCACTTATCAGACTACCAACAAATAGCAGAACAAGGTGAAATGAAAACCAAACGATGAATAGTTGGAAAATTTCACTTCTGAGGTTTCTCGTAAAATGTGGCAAATATATCCCGGTTAAAAGTGATGCCAGATAAGGAACGGTATTGATGAATATCAGCTTGCCTTCGGACCAGTTCTCCGACCTGCCATTTTTATATTCAATATAGAAGTAGTAATAATCATGGAAAATATTATTAGCATCCAGAAATATGGAGAGCAAGAAATTATCGGCAAAACGAACAATTACAAAACTTAATGTGCAGAAAATAAATGAAATAAGTACTATAAAAAAGCGGGACTTAAGCATTCTATCGAACTTAAATGAGATGAGGTAGATATAAAAGCATTTTTAGAGATGACAAATTTATCAAAACTTATTTTTTATTTATCGAGGAAAATCAGATAATTTTATCGTCTGATTATAACTACTCGAATGCCCTTTATTATTACTAATAATGCTCTCTGGGATAATCTTTTAGCTCATACTGAATATGATATCTACCATCTTCCTGAATATACTGAACTTCAGGCTGAACATACAAAGGGTCAGGCAATTGCATGGTATTCAAGCGTAAACGGAAAAGAAGTCATAATACCTCTTGTGAAACGAAAGATTTGTGATATTAAAAAGTCACAATCCGGCTGTCCTGATCTGTTTGATTTGCAAAGTCCTTACGGGTATTCAGGTCTCTTATGCGATGGGACACTTTCTTCGATTGAAATTAATGAGTTACTAAAAAAGTACCAGAAAGAGGCCAATGAAAATGGATTCATCAGTAGCTACATACGGTTAAATCCTTTTATAAACAAGTGGAATATTCAGGAAACAGCTGAAATAAGTCAATGCTATCAGGGCAAAATTGTCGTGCTTTCACTAAAAGATGGAGAGCCACCGGCTTTATGTGAGAATCATAAACGAGATATCAGAAGATTAAAAAATTCAGGTTTCACCAGTATCATCAATAAACCGGATACCTTACCTGATTTTATAAAATCGTACCATCAACTAATGAAGTCTTATAAGACTGATAGATTTTACTTCTTCAGTCCTGAGTACTTTCATAAATTACTCTTAATGCCGGGGGGTAAGAACATTTTGATAACAGTTGTATCTCCTAATGGTGAATATGCCGGTGCAGGTATCTTTTCTTTATATGGCCAGGTAATGCAGTATCATTATGGTTCTACGGCTGAGCAGTTTCGGAAAATGAGCCCATCAAAGATGGTGATTGATTCAGCCATTGAAATAGGAAGGCACGCCGGTGCCGCTTATTTAAATTTAGGAGGAGGTTTTAAGTCTTCAAATAACACCGGGCTATATAGATTTAAAAAAGGCTTTAACAGGAGGGGGATACCTTATGATTATTATAGTCTACGGTTTATTCACTCTCCCAATATTTATGAGAGTTTACCAAAAATGAGAAATGATTTCTTTCCTTCTTACCGAGATCATTAAATATTAAATAGAGTAAACACAAAGCTGATTTCTATAAATGAAACTATTTAATACAATGCATAGATACATATATATTAAGAACCTTGCATACTTCGCTGTAGCGATTGTATCATTCCATTATATTTATGTATGGTGGTCAAATAACCAATTTAAGCCATTCAAAAATGAAGTGGACATACTTTTTATAAATACAGGTAAAATATTATTTAATCAAAGTGACAAACTTGTACATTTATTAGGAATATCACATACTGAGATTGATAACACATTTTACTTTCCGAAGATAATTGATAAACAAGAGGTTAGCTCATTCGGGAATCCCTTTCTTGAGGTAAGTCCCGGCTGTACTTGTTTAAAGCAGTGGTTGCACTGGATTTTCCTGATGATTTTATTTCCCGGGCCTTTGAAGCATAAACTCTGGTATATTCCTGCTGGGGTAGTCGTTCTCCATTTTGTCAACGTATTAAGGATCACAATCCTTGCAATAGTGCTGTCTCACTCGTCCGGATACTTTCATTTCTTTCACGATTACCTTTTAAAAGCACTGTTTTACGGCAGCATCTTTATTATATGGGTGTTGTGGGTTGAAAGGGTTCAACACATTCAAAATCAATGCCCTTGATGTAAAATTTTATAGAAAAATAAAACGCAAAGATTTTTTATACTAAATTTGTCCTCTCCGAATTTCTAAAACGGGTGCTTTTGAATTACAAGAATTACATACGTAATCTGCTTCTATTACAAAAAGAGCGTTTTCTACCACAATGGCTGGTGCTTATCAAAGACCTTACCATTATTGTATTTTCGTTTACCTTTGCTTACACCCTTCGATACAACTTTCAGCTTACCGATGAAATAAGGGCAACCATGTTTCATCAGATAGTGTTTGTTGTGCTAACTGCATTACCTGCATTTTACATAACCGGCTTGTATAAAAGCATTATAAGGTATACCGGTGCCAGGGATGCAATACAGGTGGTAAAGGCAATATCGTGCGTGGTGGGCCTGTTGCTAATTATAAATATACTCGATAACTTTTATCATCATTATCTGCTTACACATGTACCCTACGCCATTATTATAATATTCTTCCTGGTTAGCATTGTGCTGTTTATATTCACAAGGTTCTCAATAAGGCTTGTATATTACTGGCTTAAGAGTCACGGTTATGCAAACAATGTATTAATTTACGGGGCAGGTCAGGCAGGCATAATTACCAAAAATGTACTTATAAATGATCACGATAACCGGATAAGGGTTGTGGGCTTTGTTGACAATCATTCGGGCAAAGTCGGCAAATCAATTGAGGGAGTACCCGTATTTTCAACTGGCATTCTCAATAAGAAGTTTCTTGATCACAACAACATACATGAAATAATCTTTGCCATACAGAATATTGAATTGGAGCGTAAGCGCGAGATTATTGAAGGGCTGTTGCTGCAAACACATCTTGAAGTTAAAGAGATACCTCCTGTTAGTACCTGGATAAACGGAAAGCTGTCGGCTAAGCAGATAAGCAGGGTAAAGATTACCGATTTGCTGCAGCGAAGCGAGATAAGGCTCGACAGCCAGCATCTGTTTGAACATCTTGAGGACAAGCGAGTGATGGTAACGGGAGCAGCCGGCAGCATCGGCAGCGAGATAGTAAGGCAGCTGTGCCAGTTGAGGGTTGGCACTCTGATAATGATTGATCAGGCCGAGACTCCGATGTATGAGCTGGAGAATGAGCTGCGTGAACGCTTCCCTCATATGGCCGACAGGTGTGTGTTTTTCCTCACCAATGTTGGCGATAAGAACCTGTTGCCGGGAATATTTGAGACTTATCATCCCGAGATAATTTACCATGCAGCCGCATATAAGCATGTGCCGCTGATGGAGCTGAATCCGTTTGAGGCAGTGAGGGTAAACATATTCGGAACAAAGAATGTGGCCGACCTGGCATCGAAGTTCGGGGTCGAGCGGTTTGTGATGATATCGACCGACAAGGCGGTGAATCCCACCAATGTTATGGGAGCCACAAAGCGTGCAGCCGAGATCTACATACAGAGCCTGAATCACGAGAAAACGAATTACACGAAGTTCATCACCACTCGTTTTGGCAATGTGCTTGGCAGCAACGGTTCGGTGATACCGTTGTTTGAGAAACAGATAGCAGCAGGAGGACCGGTTACCGTTACCCATCCTGAGATAACCCGTTATTTCATGACAATACCCGAGGCATGTCAGCTTGTGCTTGAGGCCGGCACAATGGGCAACGGGGGTGAGATATTTATGTTTGATATGGGTAAGCCCGTGAGGATATCCGATCTGGCATATAATATGATTCGCCTGAGCGGGCTTGAACCCGATAAGGATATTAAGATAGCCTACACAGGGTTGCGTCCAGGCGAGAAACTCTACGAAGAGTTGCTGTACGATAAGGAATTATGTCAGGCTACACATCATCCCAAGATATCAATAGCCAAAGTGCGCTACAACCGTTACATTTCGGTTCTGGAATATTTATCTAAATTAGGCGATGCAACACAAACCGGCAACAAGATGCAGCTGGTTGCGGCATTAAAGGTTATGGTGCCTGAATTTAAGAGCAACAATTCAATTTACCAGAAGCTGGATGTAAAGAGTGAGCCGGCCGCTGCTGTGCTGAATACAGCCGCATATACCCTAAACAATGCAGTTAACAGTGAGAGTTAGAATATGGTTGCTTCTGCTTGCAGCAACATTCGCCACCGGCACTTACGCACAGTCGGTACTTCCGTTTGACAAGCAATTGCGCATTGAGCATGAGCGTCATTTCATAAATCAGGGCAAACAGTATCATCCCATATATCCGATGGTTGTTGAAACCGACAGCACTGAAGTATTTTTTGATGAAATACTGTCGAAATATCACTTCAAAACAGGTAAGACAATAAAAGGGCGGATTAAGAGCAAGCTTTTTTATGAGTCGCTGATACGGGTTGACACCATGGGGTTTAAACTACGGATTGACCCGATGTTTTGTTTTGAAGCGGGTAGGGAAAGCACTGATATGCTGATTTTTGACGGCAGTACATTTAACGGGGGCAGCGCTGAGGATGGGAATAACAAGTGGAAGCAGAAAGGCACATGGACAAACACAAGGGGAATCAGGGCCGAAGGGGCAATTGGGAAGCAATTTGCCTTTTACTCTGCATTTTATGAAACCCAGGCAGTACTGCAAACATGGATGGACAGCAAGACAAGGGAACTGCATGTTGTTCCCGGGCAGGCAATGTATAAGCTATTCAGGAACAACGGATTTGATTATGCATTTGCCGAGGGGCATATTTCGTATTCGCCCTCAAAGTACTTCAACTTCAGGTTAGGTCACGGGAAGAACTTTATTGGTGACGGTTACAGGTCGGTTTTGTTGTCGGATGTTGCCTTCAACTATCCTTATCTTGCCATAAACACCAAAGTATGGCATCTGCAATATCTCAATTTATTCAGTCAGCATCAGGACATCATGGCACCCAAGGGTAAATGGCATCCGTGGGCAAAGAAATACTCAACCACCCATTACCTGAGCTGGAATGTGTTTCCCTGGCTCAACATAGGGTTATTTGAATCGATAATATGGCAGGCATCCGATTCAACCGGTCAGCGAGGGTTCGAACTGCAATATCTCAATCCTGTAATATTTTACCGTCCCGTAGAATTCTCGCTTGGTTCGCCCGATAATGCATTACTGGGAGGATCGGTAAGAGTAACCGTATTAAGGAAGAACATACTGTACGGACAGCTTATGCTTGATGAGTTTAAGCTTGAGCATGTAATTAAAGGCGACGGCTGGTGGGCAAACAAGCACGGATTGCAGGTTGGTGTTAAGAGTTTTGATCCCTTTAATGTGCCGAACCTGTATCTTCAGGCGGAGTACAATCATGTAAGGCCATATACTTATGCCCACAACACACATCTTCAGAACTATGCGCATTACAACCAGCCGCTGGCACACCCGCAGGGAGCCAACTTCAGAGAGGTGGTTCTGATTGCCGATAAGAGAATAACAAGGTGGCGCTTCGACTACAAAATGGTTTACGCGCAGTATGGTGCCGACACGGCAGGTTTGAATTTCGGGCACGATTTATTCAGATCATACTACGATTATGTATCTGAATTTGACAACAAGATAGGGCAGGGGCTGAAAACCACTTTGCTGCAGCATGATTTAACGGCCGGATGGCTTATCAATCCTGCAACAAACCTGTCGTTCAGTGCCACGCTCACACTGCGAAGCGAGAAATCGGCACTCAGCGAAACATCATCAACATTCATCGTATTTAGCTTCAGGTCGGCCGTGTTTAACCGGTACGATGATTTTTAGGAGCGAGTTGATTGAACAGATTAGTGAAAAGATAGTTGTTAGAGTGGAAAACAACACACTATCCTTAGGTGATGAAATATTTCATATATTTGTTCACTAACAAAAATCAACTCCATGGTAAAAAACATTGGTGCGCAGACCTCCATCTTTAATCAATACCTGTCGGAAATGCGCGACTCTGTCATCCAGGTCGACAGTCTCAGGTTTCGGACTAATATGGATCGGATAGCATCTATAGTTGGATATGAAATCAGCAAAGAGTTAGAATATCGTACAACCGAGATATCTACACCGCTGGGTGTGGTAGAGATGCCTGTATTGAAGGAATATCCTGTAATAGCTTCAATACTTCGTGCTGGACTGCCAATGCACCTGGGTATGCTGAAGGTTTACGATAAATCGGACAATGCCTTTGTATCAGCATATCGCAGACACAGAAAAGATGGGAGTTTTGATGTACAGGTAGAGTATGTTTCAGGACCTCAGTTGACCGACAGGATGGTTATCCTCTGCGATCCGATGCTTGCCACCGGTATGTCGCTGGTGTTGAGTTACAATGCGTTACTGCGAAAGGGCCGTCCGAGGCACACTCATATAGTTGCACTCATTGCAAGTATGGAGGGAGTTGAATATATGCGTAAGAACTTGCCGCAGGATGAAGTGACACTGTGGGTGGGTGCAATTGATGATGAGCTTACCGCACAGGCTTACATTGTACCCGGATTGGGAGATGCCGGTGATCTTGCTTTTGGTGCTAAATTATAGCCTTGCTCAGCTTGCTTTCTTCTGTTGAAATACCTTAATCACAGTATAGATGAAAATACTGGTCAGTGAAAACATAAAGATATCGCTCGATTCAATTCGCTCGCACATGACCAGGAGTGTGTTAACCATACTCATTATTGCTTTTGGCATAATGGCACTGGTTGGGATACTTACATCAATTGAGGCAATCCGCTTTTATCTGAATAAGAACTTCACCATGATGGGTGCCAACACTTTCACGATTCGCAACCGGCAGATCAGGATGGAAGGGGCATCAAAGAAATCGCTGGCTAAGAACAACAGGGTGATTTCATGGCAGGAGGCAATGGAATTCAGGCAGGATTATAAATTCCCCGCAGAGGTGTCGGTTTATATGTTTGCCACTCACAATGCAACCATTAAGTACGGATCGAATAAAACACATCCAAACGTCCCGGTAATAGGCACCGATGAGAATTACATGGCCACATCAGGTTATGAGCTGGAGCGCGGGCGCAATTTCACATTCAATGAGATATTCTACGGCAGTCATGTAGTTATTATAAGTTCGGAAGTTTCAAATAAGATTTTTCCAAATATAAGTGATCCCATTGATAAAGTAATAAGCGTAGGTCCTGCGAAGTATAAGGTTATTGGAGTGCTTAAATCAAAAGGGGCAAGTTTAACGGGACAGGATAACCTGTGTTTGCTGCCGGTAACAAATGTGCGCCAGGTATATTCATCGCCAAATGCATCATTCTCAATAAATGTCATGCCTGCTGATCCCATCCGGATGGAGGCGGCAATAGGTGAGGCTTACGGTCTGATGAGAGTTATCAGAAATGCCCGCACCACTGATGAAGATCCTTTTGAAATCACCAAAAGTGACCAGCTCTCCACCATGCTGTTTGATAACTTAAAGTATCTGCGACTGGCAGCCACGGTAATCGGAGTGATTACACTGTTTGGTGCCGCAATCGGTTTGATGAATATAATGCTGGTATCAGTCACAGAGCGCACACGTGAGATAGGAATACGCAAAGCAATGGGAGCCAACAAAAGAATCATCCGAAATCAGTTTCTCATTGAGGCTATTGTTATTGGTCAGATCGGTGGGATTGCAGGAATTATACTGGGCATAGCAATAGGCAATGTACTCTCGATGATTATCAAGGCAGGTTTTATCATTCCGTGGATATGGATACTTTTGGGGGTTTCACTCTGTTTCCTGGTGGCAATAGTTTCAGGAATAGTCCCTGCCATTAAAGCGGCAGCTCTTGATCCTGTAGAATCATTAAGATATGAATGATAACGGGCAAACCGAAGTAAGCAATCAGAAGGTCAGGGTTAATGTTAAGAAGCCTGAAATGCTTGTTTATGCAACAGGCATAACACCCCGTTTAAAGTACACCTGCACTCTTATACTTGAGCAAATCCTGGGATTGAAATATCAGATAACTGCTGATATTGATGAATTTATCAATGCCCCCATGGCAAGGATTTGTTACAACAGCAGGCCTGTTTCAGGAAAGGAATGCCATGTAGTGCCTGCCGGGTTGATGAGCGAGCGGGGGATCAATAACCATCAGGTTAATGCAATTGATTTTCAGGGAACCAAGGCCCTTTTCCCCATTTATACACGCGAAACCTGTCTGCCATTCGATATCTTCTCGGCTGTATTTTACATGGTTACTCGGTACGAAGAGTACCTGCCGTTTATAAGAGATGAGCATGGCCGCTTTTCATCGTCACATTCACTTGCAAAGCAAAAAGGGTTTCATCAGGTGCCTGTGGTAAACGTGTGGGTAAGGGAATTTGGCAAGCTGTTGACAGGCATATACCCTAATCTCAAACTTAAGGAGCACATCTTCAACTTTGTCCCTACAATTGACATAGATGCCGCATGGGCATTCAGGCACAAAGGACTTTACAGGAGTCTGGGCGGCTTTCTGAAAGACTTAAGGGTTATGGATTTTGATAGTATAAAACGCAGGTACCGGTCACTGCTGAAGCTTGAGAATGATCCTTTCGATACATTTGAGTTCATGCATTCACTGCATAAGAAGTACGGCCTCAGGCCACATTTCTTCATACTTTTTGCCGGATATGGTGAATTCGATAAGAACACACCCGTTAATAACATTCCTTTCCAGGAGCTCATCAAGTCGCTGGGCGATGAGGGAGATGTTGGCATTCACCCGTCATACGCATCATATAGAAATGATCAGATACTGCAAAGTGAGATTATCGGGCTCTCGCGTGTATTGCATCGTGAGGTTACAAGTTCAAGGCAGCACTTCCTGAAGCTCCATATGCCCGACACTTACAGAAGCCTGATTTCGCAGGATATAAGTGATGATTACACAATGGGCTATGCATCCGAACCCGGTTTCAGGGCAGGTATCTGTATGCCTTTCAGGTGGTATGATCTTGAAATGGAACGCTCAACCGATTTGACTATACATCCGTTTATGGTAATGGACGGAACCCTGCGTGATTATATGAAAATAGAAGCAGAAGGCTCGATGCAGATTATCCGTCCTTTGATTGACACTGTAAGAGAGTTTGGCGGCACTTTCATAAGCTTGTTCCATAACGAGTCACTTTCAGAATGGAGAAGATGGAAAGGGTGGACATCAGTTTATGAAGAGATGCTTGAGTATGGAACACGGTAATGATTGCGTATGGACGTCAGAAAGAAGCACTGGTATGCCTGTTACACTAAGCCAAGAGCTGAAAAGATAAGTTTACAGAGACTTGAATCAGCAGGTTTTGAAGCATATCTTCCATTGCGTAAGGAACGCCGTAAGTGGTCGGACAGGCTAAAGACGGTAACGGTTCCCTTATTTACATCCTATATTTTTGTCCATATCGAAGAGCACTTGCAGAACAAGGTTCGCATTGAGGGACAGCTGGTCGGGTTCATAACCTTTGAAGGCAAAGCAGTATGCATACCTGATCATCAGATTGATGCAATCCGGAAAATCACCTTTGTATGCGAAGAAATCGATGTAGTTCATGATAAGATTGAGGTAGGCGAGAAGATAGAGATCATTGCCGGCCACCTGATGGGTATAAAAGGCGAGCTAATTCAATATAAAGGTAGTCACAAAGTCTTGGTACGATTAGATGAGATCGGGCAGGGGATGGTGTTTGAGCTTGATAAAAAGGTTATAGCGGCAAGGATATAACGCGTTCAGCGTTCCGGGTTCAGAGTTCAGCGTAACCTCACCCTCACTCCTCAACATTGCCCATTATCATTAAAATGAAATGTCAATTAAATACAGTACTAACCCAAAAACTGTAAACAAAATTTAGGACGAGCCAGTGATTAGTGATTAGTGATTAGTGATTAGTGATTAGTGGTCAATGCCTAAAGGTCAATGCCTAAATAACGTTGACCGATTTTTTACTAAAATTATTACTTTTTTTTCATTAATGATGATGCTGTTGGAAATGGGAGATAACTCGCAGAGTTATCCTCATTTTCAACAGCTTTTTTTA
>JAEZNO010000041.1 GCA_023441805.1 Bacteroidota bacterium | reverse complement strand
ACTGTTACTTAAAGGTTAGATTTGTTTATTAAGGAACCGCCGTATACGTGAACCGTACGTACGGTGGTGTGAGAGGTCGGAAAATAAAATAGGAGGAAAACTATTTTATTTTCCTCCTACTCGATTGGATTTTTTTAATCAATCCACTTGGTATTAGTTAGCTGGAACGAATTGATTCACTGAAACCTAAAAAATATTGGAGTGAGTACATAATGATTTTAAAGTGGTAACAACCTCGACACAGTCTTAATATTTCATCGACACAGCCTTGAAACAACCTCAAGTGTTACATAATGTTGTTTTGACGATGTTCTATGGTTGTGTCGAGGTTGTGAATATTTCATTATCATTACAGGATAGTTAAATAATGACAACGAATAAAAAATAGTATGTTAGTATTACAAATCTTTAATGATCTTATAGTTGTGAGCTATGTCAAACCGATGGTTGTTACGCTACATAAGTACACATTTTCGTACTGGAAATGATTAATAAATATTTAAGCAATGTACAATTTTTAATTTGCAATTAAGATGAAAAAAGAGGCCATCCTTTTGGGTAGCCTCTCGCTCAAATTATTTTGTAAGAAAGTATTACAACATAACTTGCTTACTCAGACTTTTTATCTTCCTGTAATGTAAACTTGATAGGCATATTAAATTGAACAGGCACAGGATCGCCTTTTACTTTCCCAGGATTCCATTTCGGCATGTTTTCGACTGCTTTAAGAGCTACTTCATCTAAACCTCCACCGATACCCCTTAACACTTTTGCTTCAGTAATAGATCCGTCAGCCTCGATTACAAACGTAACATAAACTGTACCTTCAATACCCTGTTTCTTTGCTTCTTCAGAATATTCAATCATTCCTCTAAAATATGCAGATCTGGCCTTATCTCCACCTGGGAACTCCGGTGTTTCCTCAACGATTGTATATACCCGACTTCCTTCTTTCTTTTGAGGTGCAATAGGTGTTGACTTTGAATATACCTGGACACCCTGCGATTTCTTAGCGGTATCTTTAAAGTGGTTATAAACTTCAAGATTAAAGGAAATTGGTAATGTCATTTCAGAATCAATTGGTTTACCTGATTTCATACCCGGTTTCCAATCTGGCATAGATGAAACAACATCCAATGCTACTTTGTCTAATGAAGGATGTACTCCTTTTATTACTTTTGGATTAATGACCTTCCCTCTCTCATCTATAATGAATTTAATATAAACCTTTCCTTCTATGCCTTCTTTAATTGCATCAGCAGGGTAAATAATCTTTTCAGACATGTATTTGTACCTTGCTAAATCCCCACCCGGGAATTCTGGAGGAGAATCGGGCATCTTACCTCTGAAATCCAAATCTTGTTGTGACTTCTTGATTGTGTCAGGATTAAAAGCAAGACTACCTTTAAGTTGTAATGTTTCATCCCTGGTAATTTCAATAGGGTAATACAATTGGTACCTTATAGCCTTTCCATTAACCATTGCCGGATACCATTTTTTAACTTGCTTTATTTTATTTAGCGCCCATACATCTATAAGCTCTCCGGCGCTTTTTACAATTTTTATATCTTTTGCAGTTCCATCAGGTTCTATTACTAATCCAACTATTACTTTTCCATGCTGTCCAGTAAAATCAGTTTTATTTTTATCTAATATCCATGGGGTTATGTCCGGATACGGAGGAATAGTGTCAGAAATCTGATCAGAGATTTTCATTATATTAATTGAATTATCTGTTTTCTGATCAGAAGTTGTTACCATTGAAGTCAATAATACCATTGAGATTGACAAGCTTAGACCTAACAGGATTCTTCCAATCCTGAGTCTTTTGATGTTAAGGTTGTTGATCATGGAAATTCTTTTTTTGGTGTGTAAACTAAAATTGTTTGATATCGTAGATGGATAAGGACTAAGATAAAATGAGAGTATCAAGTCGCTGTATTCGCTTTTGTCATAAACACCTATAACCTTTGAATCAGCTTGGTATTCATGAATTTCCGAGAGTAAACGTGAGGTAATATGGGCAAACGGACTAAACCACAGTATTGATCTGAAAATTCCGGAGATTATTCTGTCAATGCTATGTTTCTCTTTTACATGGCTAAACTCATGCTTAAGTATCATATCAAGTTGAGGATGTGAAAGATCTTCAGGTGAAAGGAATACCCAGGAGAAAAAAGAAAACGGACTCTTAACCGTATGCTCAAGTTCTACCTTCCCGAAGGAGGTAAAATGTTTGTGAGATCTTAATTTCTTTTGAAATATGGAGAATATAGAAATAAACATTCCAATAAACAGAACAAAAGATACTCCATAATAGAAAATAACAGGTAACTCAATTATATTAAGAATACCTGAATCTGTTTGGGTTGTTGTCAGTGAGGTTTCAGGTAGTGTTAAGGTGATAACCGGCAGGGTGGATGAATTTTGTTGAACATCAAGAGGGTAGGGGATTAAAGGAAGAATTAGAGGAAGTATCATTGCAGTTAACAATGTGACTCTCATTAACTGGAATTTATTTGATTTCCTGAGTGTAAAGTAAAAAAATGCCAGTATTATGCCGTTTATTATGGCTGCCTTTATCAAGAATATAAATATTTCATTCATCTCTCTGCTGCTTAATTTGGATTTGCTTATCAATAAGTCGCTTCATTTCTTCAAGATCAGCTATAGAAAGTTTCTCCTCATTTGCAAAAAAAGAAACCATCTGTTTGTATGAGTTACTAAAGTATCCTTTCACCAATTGGCTGAGTGAATGACGTGTATAATCTTGTTTACTCACAATAGGAAAATAGATGTAAGATTTACCTGCCGGTTTATGATCAATGAAACCTTTCTTTTCAAGTATCCTTATGATCGTGGAAACAGTGTTATAAGCTGGTTTAGGTTCCGGAAAGTGATCAAGAAATTCTGTAACATATCCCTTTTTTATTTTCCAGAGAATTTGCATTACTTGTTCTTCAGCTTTTGTTAATTCCTTCATGTTGTCTTATGATGTTGTAACTAAAACTTTAGTTTAAATGTTTGCCAAAGTTACAACTAAAAACTTAGTTTGTCAAGAGAAATTTGAGAAATTTGATTTACATCCATAGAATCAATCCATTAGTTCAATTATTTCAAGCCGTTTAAAAGGTGCAGTTGGTTCAATTCGGAGTGAATTACTATCTTGAATACGGTAAAATTTAATCTCTTTTAATAGATTTTATTTGGTATGACGAAGTTAGGACCTCCTACTTAGAGTACTCAGAATATTAATCCAGCACATCTTCTTCTCAGGTATATATATACTAAAAAATGGGATAATCCGAAAAAGGTTATTATTGTGTACTTCTATTTACCATGGCGATAATTCAACTTTCGATCGGCTGTAATGTAAATCCACATCAGTTTAGATGAATTATTACGCTATTTTATCACATAAAAACGATTTGTTATGTGCTCAAATGTAGCTTATTAGAGATGTATGTAAATAATTTTAACCGCCAAAAGAAAAAATCTTTTCAAAACTAGTATTACCATTTTCAAAAAAAATTATTAACAAGTACATCCCTGACGAAACAGGATGATTTGAAAGTTCTTTTGATTTTGGAATTAAAATGCGCGGTATGAAGACCTTTTATACAATTTTCGGGGGGAAATTAATAAGGTGGATCCTCCTTGGTGTCACCTTATCATTATTTTCCCAAATATATTCACAGCCCTGTAGTAATCCACCAGTGATGAGTCTTTCTGGTGATGCCACTATTTGTCAGGGACAGGTGACCAATATATATTTTAACATTACAGGTGGAGTTCGTCCCTGGAGGTTAACCTACTCCATCAATGGGGTTCCTCAGCCCGAAGTTACAAATATAATGGTCAGTCCATTTGTACTGACTACGGGAACTGCAGGTCAATATACCGGCATATCGATTTATGATTTTGATAATTGTGCTGGATCAGTGACCGGAAGTGCAGTGACTGTGGATGTTAATTCTCCTCCTACATCTTTCGCAGGAAATAATGCAATTGTTTGTCCGGGAAGTTCATACATGCTAACCCAATCCTCCGCGACGAACTATAGTAGTTTACTGTGGGCAACCTCAGGTGATGGAACTTTTGATAATCCAAACACACTTCATCCTATTTATACACCGGGTGCATATGACCAGCTTAATGGTGGGGCTACTCTTACGCTAAATGCAATTGGTATTATTCCTTGTGGTCCATCTATAAGTTCAATGTTTCTAGAGATTGTAGATCAGCCAATTGCAAATGCAGGGCCAGATAAAAATGTATGTGAGAATTCACAAGTGTCATTGAATGCAACAGCTGTCAATTATAGCTCAATTTACTGGACTACTTCAGGGAGTGGAGTATTTACCAATCCGATGGCTTTAAATACCAATTATATCTTAGGGCCTTCAGATATTGATAATGGAAGTGTTGTATTGACTTTACATGCTACTGGAGTTGGTTCTTGTGGTTTTACTGCTACCGATAATTTGACAGTGAATATTACCCAAAGACCAGTTGCAGTAGCAGGCCCTAATATTTTTAGTTGTGGATATGGCCCTGTACAACTCAATGGTTTTGCAGAAAATTACTCCTCCGTTGTATGGACTGCTACAGGAAATGGAACATTTCTAGATCCAAATTCTTTGAATACGATTTATTATCCGGGCCAAAGCAATATCAGTTCAGGAAGTGCGGTACTGACTTTAACAGTATATGCGCAATACCCATGTACAGGAAATGTTACAAGCGAATTGACGATTACATTAGGTGCATCAGCCACTGTATCTGCGGGTCCTGATGCAGTGACTTGCGGTACAGCTTCTTATCAGATAACCGGAGCTTCAGCAACCAAATATTCAGCTATTGAATGGACCACGAGTGGAACCGGAGTATTTATGAATCCAACCAGTCTCACACCTACATATTTTCCGAGTGCTGCTGATCTTTCTAATGGTTCAGTTACTCTCACCGTTGCTGCTTATGGTCTAGATGAATGTGCAAGTCAGGCAGTTACTGATGAGATGGTAATTTATTTAACAAAAGAACCTACTGCCAATGCCGGCAGTCCGGCATTAGTTTGTGAAGGGTCTTCCCTGCAAATTAATGATGCATCTGCTACTTCCTTCAGTACTGTGAATTGGACTACTTCAGGCACAGGTTCATTTGCTAATAATGGAACCCTGTCTCCTACATATACCCCTAGTGCTGCTGATATAGCAGCAGGATCAGTTCAATTGACTTTGACAGCTTATCCTTTGGCACCATGTTCTTCACCGGCGACTTCAACTAAGATACTAACGTTTTCTCCTATCCCTGACGTCTATGCCGGTGCTGATGGTACTGTATGCAATGATTCACCATATTCAATAACTGATGCGCATGCAAATAATTTTAGCTCAGTCATTTGGTCATCAAGTGGTACAGGAACTTTTTCTAGTCCAACTTCGATAAATACGAATTACGTACCAAGCAATAGTGATGTCATTGCAGGATCGGTTATTTTAACATTGACTGCTTACGGTGATCCGGCTTGTAATTTATCAGCATCTGATCAACTTACATTAACAATTGTAAAATCTCCGGTTGTCAATGCAGGAATCAATGGAAATACTTGTGAGGGTACAATCTTCACTGTTATGAATGCCTCAGCCAGCAATTATTCTACAATTACATGGACAACTAATGGAACTGGGGTTTTATCAAATGCAAATTCTTTAAATCCTTCATATATTCCATCACATAGTGATGCTTTGGTTGGTAGTGTAACTCTTACAATCACCGCAAAAGGCAATGGACCATGCGTCGGTACGGTATCTGATGCTATGGTACTCACCGTAACACCTCTACCAACAGTCAACGCAGGTAATGATTTATCAGTTTGTGGAACTGATCCTGTTTCCATTAGTGCTGCATTTGCTCAAAATTATACTACAGTATTTTGGAGTACCTCAGGATCAGGAACTTTTACAAATCCTACAAGCCTTGCTACAACTTATATACCAAGTGCCGCAGATGTTGCTGATGGTTCTGTCATTCTGACCTTGACAGCTGCTCCTTTATCTCCTTGTGCAACATCAGTTTCCGATAATCTTACGTTAAATCTTACAGCTTTACCGGTAGCAAATGCAGGTCCTGATTATATTAGTTGTACTGGAACATTTCTAATTACTGCGGCTACAGCATCGAATTATAGTTCGGTTTCATGGTCAACAAACGGAACCGGGGTTTTATTAAATCCAAATACCTTAACTTCTTCATATACTGCATCAGCACAGGATATAATCAACGGGTCAGTTAACCTTATTCTAACAGTACAAGGTCAAGCACCTTGTAATATGCAGGTGACTGATTTCATGGTACTTACTTTACCCGGAGTTCCAACAGCCAATGCAGGAATAGACGCAAGTATTTGTGAAGGTTCAGTTTATCAGGTCACTACAGCCACAGCTTCAAATTATGGAAGCATATACTGGACCACTTCAGGAAGTGGAACATTTTCAGGTCAAAATACATTAACTCCGGTTTATACACCAAGTATTCCAGATATAGCTAACGGTTCAGTAACGCTAACAATGATTGCAACTGCTCCTGCTCCATGTAGCAATACAGTATCAGACCAGATGCTCCTGACTATTGCTAAAAATCCAATTGCATATGCGGGACCTGATTTGAATATTTGTGAGAATGGATCTGCACAAATAACAGGTTCAGCAAACAATAGTCTGACTTTCATATGGAATACTTCAGGGGATGGAACTTTTGCAAATAATTCAACACTCACACCAACATACTTCCCAGGATCAGGTGATATAGCCAATGGAAGTGTAACGATAACTTTAACTGCTTATGCTTTAAGCCCATGTACCGTCTCGGCTAATGATGACATGATTATTACTATTGGAACTGAACCAATGGTTGACGCCGGTAGTGATCAATTGATATGTGGGAATTTTTATACTCTGGTAAATGCTGCAGCCACTGATTATGCTACTCTTAGTTGGACAACTTCAGGAACCGGAGTGTTTATTAATGGGAATTCAGCTAATGCAACTTATTTAGCAAGTCCAACCGATCTTGCCGCGGGGAGTGTAACATTAACATTAACTGCAACAGGATTATTCCCATGCTCCTCAACTGTCAGTGATCAGATGGTACTTACTTTTACTCCGGTACCAACTGCTTATGCCGGACCTGATGGTTCAACCTGTGGAAGCAATAGTTATACTTTAGTTGATGCTACTGTTACAAATTATTCTGGAATTAATTGGACGACCTCCGGTACAGGAACCTTCTCTAACCCATCGGATATAAACCCAACTTACTTCCCTAGTGCTGCTGATTATGTTGCAGGTTACGTTACTTTAACTTTATCAGTCACAGGATATAATATCTGTAATTTGACTGCAACAGATCAAATGGTATTATCCTTTAATACTCAACCAATCATAAATGCCGGTCCTGATATTAGCTCTTGCGATACCGATCCGGTTCAAATAACCGGTGCTACTGCAACAAATTATACTACGATTAATTGGACACACAACGGTAGTGGACTATTGCAAAATGCTACCGGTCTAATGCCGGTCTACATACCCTCTCAATCAGATGTTATCGCCGGTCAGGTTACTTTAACATTACATGCTATGCCATTACTTCCGTGTACAAATGAAGTAACTGATGTAATGATTATTAATTTGCAATCAGGCCCGACAGTATCAGCCGGAGGTGACATTGAAATTTGTACCACAGCAAATGTCACATTAAATGCCGCAACAGCAAGTAATTATGTATCTATTTTATGGACAACAAGTGGTTCAGGAACTTTCAGTAATAGCGCAGCAATAAATCCGATTTATTTCCCAAGTGCTGAAGATATTGCATCAGGTTCGGTAAATCTGACACTCACAGCAACTGGATCTGCTCCTTGCAATATCAAAGAATCTGATTTTATGGTGTTGACCATAAGTCATGGACCCACAGTTGATGCTGGTCCTGATGGTGTATTTTGCGGGCCTACATATCAACTTACCCAAGTAAATGCTCAGAATTATGAATCACTTGTTTGGACGACTTCCGGAACCGGAACTTTCACTGATCCTAATGTTCTTAATACAGTCTATACTCCAAGTAATAACGATATTCTTTCAGGGTCTGTAACATTGACTTTAACAGTCCAGGGCAATCCTCCTTGTAGCATCCAGGCATCTGATAATATGATATTAACGATTCCGCCTACTGTAGTTGCTAATGCCGGTAATGATGCTTCCACGTGTGGGGCAACACCATACACTGTCAGTACTGCAACTGCTACCCCTGGAAGTACAATTTTATGGACTTCCTCGGGTACAGGAACTTTCGTTAACCAGAATACCATCAATCCAACTTACACGCCAAGTGCTGCAGATGTTGCATCCGGATCTGTTTTATTGACTATGCAGATACAGGGGGCAGCACCTTGTTATACCAATGCACAGGATGATATGTTGTTAACCTTCTCTTCCGGAGCAACCGCTTATGCCGGCCCTGATACTCAAATATGCGAAGGAACAAACTTTACAGTTAGTGGTGCATCTGCTACGAATTATGCTGCCCTTAACTGGACATCTTCCGGTAGTGGAAGCTTTATTGGAAATAATACTTTAACCCCTACTTACCAACCAAGTGCAAATGACTATTTGAATGGAAGCGTTGTCCTGACATTGACGGCCGTTTCTCAAAGTCCTTGCTCTAACAGTGTAACCGATGATATGCTCTTAACATTCATGAAACCGGTCGTAGCGAATGCAGGACCGGACGATATCGTTTGTTTCGGTTCAGGTTATACTGTTTCAGGTGCTAGTGCTGCAGGTGCAGTTTCCATAAACTGGACAACTTCAGGAAGTGGCACATTTATTAATACTAATACTCTAAGCCCAACATATTATCCTTCAGCAGCTGATAAAATTGCAGGAACAGTAACACTCACATTAACTGTTGGAAGTGCTTCACCATGCTTAAATACATCAAGTGATATTATGCTGTTAACTATTGATGCAGCACCCACTGATTTACCTATTATTACCGGACCACAGTCACTTTGTGCCGGTGAAACAGGGGTGCAATATTCAATTGTTAATCCCATTCAATATGCCACCGGTTATGATTGGATATTACCTTCGGGAGCAACTATTGTTTCAGGCAGCGGCACATCATCTATAATTGTTGACTTTGGATTTAATAGTTTTTCTGGTAGTATTTTCTGCACTCCTATCAGCAACTGTGGTAATGGACCTACAGGTAATTATCCCATTTCAGTTAGTTCACCGGGAAATATTACAATTATTGCAAGTGGCCCGGTTGATTTCTGTTATGGACAAAGTGTTACATTATCAGCACCTTCAGGTTTCCAGAGTTATTTATGGTCAACCGGAGAAACAACTCAAAGTATTGAGGTTACAACAAATGGTGATTATTTTGTAATTGTAACTGACGATTCCGGATGCTTAAGTGCACCTTCAAACACAATAACTGTAACTGTTGGTAGTGGTATACCGGCTCCTGAAATTACCGCAAATGGTCCGACTGACATTTGCCCCGGTAGCTCTGTAACATTGATGGCTCCATCAGGTTATGCGACCTATACATGGTCGAATGGTGCTACCACGCAAAATATTAACGTATCTACTCCTGGTGATCATTATGTTGTAGTGACTGATTTCAATGGATGTAGCTCTTACCCGTCAAATATTATAACTGTAAAACAGATACCATCTCCAACAATTTCAGCCGGCTTGGATGATGCAGTCTGTGCTGGTTCAAATTATATAATGGCATCAGCTAGTGCATCTGGTTATACTTCTTTACAATGGAGTAGTTCAGGTACCGGATCATGGTTGAATGCCAATACATTAAATCCCACTTACATACCTTCAGTTTCTGATATCAATAACGGAACTGTTACATTGACATTAACTGCGAATAACCAGAATTGTTCTGTTTCCGACGATATGATACTTAGTATTGTTGAGAGTATATCTGTTTATGCAGGAGCGGATGGAATAACCTGTGATGGAGCTCTCTATCAAATTGTTGGTGCGACTGCAACTTCCTATAACACACTTTTATGGACAACCTCAGGAACTGGAACATTCAATGATCCAACTATCTTAAACCCAATTTATACACCTTCGCCTGCAGATATAGCAACAGGTTTAGTTCAACTAAGCTTAACAGGTACTGCTTTATCCCCATGTACAGGAACAGATTCTGATGCCATGACACTTGTAATTAAAAAGCAACCCATGGTTAATGCAGGAAGTGATGGAACAATATGTCAAGGTCAACAATATGTGATTACTGATGCTACAGCAATGAATTACAATACGTTGACATGGATTACTTCAGGATCGGGATATTTTATCAATGGGACAACTTTGAATCCAACGTATGTACCCGGTGCTTTTGACTTAAGTGCAGGAAGTGTAATTCTCAGTCTGGTGGCATCTAATAGTCCATGTGGAGATATCATGGATTCACAAACACTCACAATAACTCCACCAGCTACAGCTGAAGCCGGCCCGGATGCCACAATTTGTGAAACATGCTCTTATACCGTTTCGGGTGCTTATGTAACAAACTCAATGAATTATGTATGGACGACTACAGGTACAGGTACTTTAACCGGCGCCAATACATTAACACCCACTTATCAGCCAAGTGTACAAGATATTACCAATGGCTCAGTTACCTTGATATTAACTGCCGAAAGCTTCAACGGGTGTGGAAGTATCAGTGATCAAATGACCATCTTTATCAATCAGGGCATTATGATTGACTATACATGGGATGGTATCTGTGAACTTAGCCAAACCAATTTCAGTGTACTCGAAACCATGGTACCAATAACTTCAATTGCAATTTGGAATTGGGATTTTGGTGATGGATTCTACTCAAATGTCATGAATCCTTCGCATACTTTCCCTACTGTCGGTCAATATTACGTAAAACTTACTGTAACTGACACAGCCGGTAGTGTATTCAGCATAACTCACCTTATTGAGATACAAAGCACTCCAAATGCATTTTTTGGCATTGAAACACCAAATTGCCAGGGACACACAACCCAGTTTCTTGATTATTCATCCACTGAAAATGGATACCTTACAACATGGGTTTGGGACTTTGGTGACGGCTCACCTGCTCAAACAGTGAATTTCCCCGACAATCCTAATCTTACTCATTACTATGCTGCACAGGGTACATATGATGTCACACTTAAGGTAATCAATTCATTTGGATGTGAAAATACATACAAAACACAAGTTTCTGTAACACCTGCTCCGATTGCAAATTTCCAATTTTCAGCATCATGCGAAGACATGGTTGTGAATTTTTCGGATGCATCTAATCCAAATGCACCAGGTAGTATTGTAAGTTGGAATTGGAATTTTGGTGACCCGGGTTCCGGAACATTCAACACTAGCACAATGGCCAACCCTCAGCATATTTATGCAAATCCGGGTGTTTACAATGTTGAGCTAATTGTTGTTAATGTAAATAACTGTAGTGATACAATTGTGAAACAAGTAATTACCGGTGAAGCACCTCCGGTAGCATTTACCTGGGAAGCTTCATGTGCAAATGCTCTCACTAACTTCTTTATTGATCCTACTATTGTAAATATAAATACCATAACTAATTTCTTATGGGATTTTGGCGATGGCGGACAATCTACATTGCAGGATCCTCAACACTTATATACTGAGACAGGTCAATATACTGTAATGCTTACAATTACTGATACAGCAGGATGCATGAATACTGTATCTAATCTAATTACAGTGTCAGATGGTCCTCTGGCCTACTTTAGCTATTCTGAACCAACGTGTAATCTCGAAGAAGTTTTATTTACTGATTTATCCTCAAGTCCTTCGGGTTACATTTCAGAATGGTTATGGGAATTTGGTGATGGTCAGACTACAACAGTCCAGTACCCTGCTAGTCCAAATGTAAGCCATGTTTTTCCTGGCCCCGCTACTTTCAATGTTGCATTAACTGTAACCACAACAGCAGGTTGCGAACATTCTGTAATTAGAACTATAACTATACTACCTGACCCGGTTGCAAACTTCTCTTATAGTACATCTTGTCTGAGTGATCCGGTTATATTTAATGATCTTTCTCAAGGAAATGGAGCAGATCAAATTACTAACTGGTCATGGAATTTTGGTGATCCCGCTTCAGGGACTTCAAATACATCGTCATTGCAAAATCCAACCCATATTTATTCACAGGCAGGCACTTATACTGTTCAATTAATCATCACTACAACTAATGGTTGTATGAATGAAGTAAGCAAAGTGCTGGTTGTCAGTCCTCTGCCATTTGTCGATTTTACTTCAACATTAGGTTGTGCCTCCGATACCGTCTCATTTACAAGTTCGAATTTCGTGAATATTCCAAATACTATGGGATGGTTATGGAATTTCGGTGATGGCTCAACATCTACTGATATAGATCCTATTCATGTATATGCTGTTGCAGGTACTTACAATGTAACATTAACTATAACAGATAAATCAGGATGTACAAATACAATTTCGCATCCAACAGAAGTAATTGCCGGACCCGTTGCAATGTTCACTTACTCTGCACCTTCATGTTCCGGAAGTGAGGTTCTGTTTACAGATATGTCAGCCGCTGTTGGAAGTAATTTAACAACCTGGCATTGGGACTTTGGAGATGGAACATCACAAACAGTTACTTTGCCATCCAGTCCAAATGTTACACATGTTTATGCTACTTCAGGTATTTATACAGTGACACTTACCGTTACAAATCTAACGGGTTGTGAAGGTTCAACCACAAATTATGTGAATATTTTACCTAAACCGGTTGCTAACTTCAGTTATGCGGCAGGATGTATGGGTGCTCCGGTTCAATTTACTGACAATACTACAACCAATGGAGGATCTCCAATTATACAATGGTACTGGAATTTTGGTGATCCTGCATCAGGAGCATCCAATACTTCTAATCTCCAGAATCCATTACATCCATTTACCGGCTCAGGGACATACTCTGTATTACTCGTATCAACAAGTACAGCAGGTTGCCAGGATAGCATAATACAGCAAGTGACTATTTCTGCACCTCCCATAGTGACATTTACTTATTCAATGGGATGTGCCGGATCACCAGTAACGTTTAACCCTGATCCTAATTTAATAAGTAGTGGAAACATAGCCTCATGGCTCTGGGATTTTGGTGATGGAACAGGTGTTTCTGGTGCAATGTCACCTTCCCATTCATTCTCATCTCATGGCAATTATATGGTGACTCTTACGGTAACTACTGTTGATGGTTGTATTGGTGTCGGCTCACAATCTGTTTATGTTGCAGCTATTCCAGTGGCAACTTTTACTGCTGCCAGCACATGTATAGGAACCGAAACTCAATTTATTGATCATTCATACAGCCCCACGGGAGAGCCTATAGTTGCATGGAATTGGATATTTGGCGATCCGGGCTCAGGAAGTAGTAATACTTCTACTATGCAAAACCCGACTCATACCTATAATAACCCCGGCCATTATAATGTATCACTTACTGTCACAAGTACTTCAGGTTGTATCTCGGCAACACAGATACCAATTGAGGTACTGCCGGCACCTGTTGCAGCATTCTCTTATATAGCTAATGCTTGCGTAGATGGAAGTGTCACATTCCAGGATCAATCAACTTCTAATCTTGGCGGGCTTACTAATTGGAGATGGCAGTTTGAACCTTCATATTATTCAAATCTACAAAATCCACAGCACACCTTTTCTGCTTCTGATACTTGTTTCAATGTTCAGTTGATAGTTACTGATATGCTTGGTTGTATTGATACTACCGTTCAGCAAGTATGTGTTCCGGCAGGTCTTGATGTGGCAATTGAGCATACTCCAACATGTAAGGGCGAAATCACCTATTTTACCCCAGTACTCATCTCTCCAGTAGGTGGAAGTCTTAAATCTTATCTATGGAATTTTGATGATATTCAGTCAGGTGTTAATAATACATCCACTCTGGCAAATCCTTCACACTATTATGAAAAAACAGGTAATTACCTTGTGACTTTAACTGCAACTGATATCAACAATTGCCTGATAACCGTATACTCTAATATTCTTGTTGAAGCATTGCCTTTACCGAACTTCAGCTATTCGGTTGGAAATTGTGATAGCACGATTTATTTTACCGATCTGTCGCTCGCTAATGGAAATGGAATCGTGAAATGGATTTGGGATTATGGTGATGGAAGCATTGATACTATTAATGATGTTTCAGTTAACCCGTCTCACTACTATGCAAAAACCGGAATATTTACAGTTACACTTACTACTATAACAGGGTCAGGTTGTTCAAACAGTTATTCTACGACTATTGAAAAGACCCCATGTTTGATAGCCGGCTTTACCAAAATTGGAGGCACTGTATGTGAAAGAAGCAGTGCGACATTTGCTGATCAATCACAGTGTGGTAATCCTATAGATAATTGGGTATGGTATTTTGGCGATGGGTCTTCAACTGAATATACTGCTTATCAACCAACAATATCCCACTATTATGAGAATGATGGAAGCTATCAGGTCTCACTAGTGGTATCGACTACTGTAGCCGGGATTACTACACGGGATACAATAACACAATCAATCGTCGTAGTTACGGCTCCTGATGCTAATTTCACAAATAGTAATATTTGTGTCAACGCGCAGACCCAGTTTATTGATCAAACTCAATGGGGCAACTCCGGAGAGAGAAAATACAATTGGGACTTTGGCGATGCTCAGGCTGTATCGGATACTGATACATCCCAAAATCCGGTATTTAAGTATGTGTTGCCGGGTGATTATACAACGACCCTTATTGTTACAAACGAATTTGGATGTTCTGATACTATATCCAAACTCCTGACAGCTCATAAACCTCCGGTATCCAGCTTTGAACTTGGTTTAGCTTGTCAGAACTATAGAACTTACTTTACTGACATGAGTTATAGTCCGGATACAACAATAAATCACTGGTGGTGGAGATTCAGAGATTCAGTCAATATACTTGGCTTAGCCGGAGTACAGGATGCGTATTTCACATTCAAAGATACCGGTGTATACAATGTTGAATTGATTGTAATGGATGGAAATGGATGTACTGATACTTCAAGTAGTAATGTGATAGTTAATCCAACACCTGTCGCATCATTTGAAATCACTGAAAATTATGAGAATACCCAGGGTAGAGTATTATTTACCAATACTTCAGTTGGAGGTAAAGAATATGAATGGGATTTTGACTCAGGTATACCTGAATTCAAGATAAACCCTGTAGTTGATTTCCCGGGGGATGGAGAATATGATATCACACTTATCGCATATAACGAATTCAATTGTCCCGATACAATGACTAAGAAGTATAAGTTAATGTACAAAGGCCTATGGATTCCAAATGCATTTTCACCTAATAATCCTAATGAGCAGGTTCGATTATTTAAGCCAATAGGAGTAAATCTTAAATCTTACATGATTGAAGTTTATGATACCTGGGGTAACGTTCTATGGACCTCAAGCACATTAGATGAAAATGGGTCTCCTGCTGAAGGTTGGAATGGTTTTTATAACAATAAGTTATTGCCACAAGATACTTATCTGTGGAAAGCAACCGGAGTTTTCATTGATGGTACAATCTGGGAAGGTAAGAGTGTTGGAAATACTGAAAACATTCCTCAGTATTCCTATGGAACAGTTTACCTGATTAGATAAAGCCGGAAAGTCAAGAGAGTAATAATTAAGTAAATAACAAGGTCATGAAAAAGATCTACACGATAATAGCCATTTTATCCACCCTGATCTCATTGCAGAAAATACAGGCACAGGATCCATTATTTTCCCAATTCTATAATGTTCCTAATTATTATAATCCATCCTTAGCAGGTTTAAATCCTGGTCTTAGGGCACGGCTTGCTGTAAGGGACCAATGGTCTAAACTCCCTGGTGATCTGAGGAATGTTAATTTTAGTATGGATTTTGCTGAGAGAAATATACCCGGTAGTGGTGGTATAGGGCTTTTGGTAATGACTGATAATGCCGGCACAGGGTACCTTAAAACTTCTACAGTCGGCTTATCGACTGCAGCCCGAATTGATCTGCAGGAAAACATGGTCACTCAGGTTGGGATCATGACTTCATTTGTACAAAAGACTATTGATTGGGACAACCTTGTCTTTACTGACCAGCTTGATCCTATTTATGGTAATGTATATGAATCAACTTTCCTTCCACCGGATGAGGATAAGGTGATTTATCCTGATTTTTCAGCAGGTGGTGTATTCAGATTTACCGAAACTACAACTACTCTTGCTTCTGTAATGGGAACATTTGGTGTTGCAATGCATCATCTTTTCCGCCCAAATGAATCATTCCTTGGGCTAACTTCACCACTCCCACGTAAACTAACTGTTACGGGAGATCTTATTATTGAGGTTGATGCTCATTCTGGCGGGCCATATTTCCAGCGAAATGATAAATCAAAGAACCTCAAGTTTAATCCGGGTTTTATCTATGAAGCTCAAGCTGATTTCCGAACGTACTCTGTTGGTGTTAATGTCCTAAAGTCAGCAATTTACACCGGAGTATGGTTTAGAAACCGAACCACTGATCTGATCAAATCAAATGATCTTATCTTCCTCATGGGTATTAATGCTGTCATATCCGAAAATACAAGGTTTAAACTAAATTATTCCTACGATTTTGTGCTCACTGAAATACGCCCCGGAACAGGTGCTTCACATGAGATCACAATCGCTTTTGAACTAGATAAATTCAGTTTATTAGGTTCGAGAGATATAGGCTTTGGATTTTCACCTAAAAGCAACAGGTCAAAACATGAACTTGAATGTACTCCATTCTAAGTCATAAAAAATAAAGCGATCCCCCCGACCATAGATTGATTATGGTTTTCGCGCAAGAGGCTGTCTCAATTTGTGAGTTCAGCCTCTTATTTTTTTGTCCATATCTAATGAACATTCAATTTGATATAACCTCCAATCCCCCGGCTTGGCATCTTTTTGTATTTTTGCACACTTATTTGTTGATACTAAATGCTTTCAGTTAATAATCTCTCAGTTTACTTCACAGGTAAATACTTATTTGATAATGTAACATTTCTGGTCAATGAGCGCGACAGGATAGGGCTTGTTGGTAAGAATGGTGCCGGTAAAACTACTTTACTCAGAATTATTAATGGCGAGCAAACGCCTGAAACAGGTACAATTTCAAAGAAATCGGATATTACTGTAGGTTACCTGCCTCAGGAGATGATTATTGAAGGATCAGGAACTGTTTTCAATGAAACCCTTAAGGCTTTTGAGAAAGCTCTTCAACTCAAGGCTGAAGCTGAGGATATAACCAACCAGATTACCAACAGAACTGATTATAATTCGTCTTCATACATGGCCTTAATCCAACGGCTTCATGACTGTAATGACCAATTCGAAATGCTGGGTGGTAACAGCCTCGAAGGAGATACTGAAAAGGTCTTGCAGGGTTTGGGCTTTAAAACTTCAGATTTCTCCAGAAAGATTACTGAATTCAGTGGAGGATGGAAAATGAGGGTTGAATTGGCTAAGCTCCTCCTTAAAAGGCCTAACCTCCTCCTGCTTGATGAACCTACAAATCACCTGGATATTGAATCAATTCAATGGCTTGAAGATTATCTGCAGACATTCAATGGAGCCGTGATTCTTGTATCACACGATAGGGCTTTCCTCGATAACGTAACCTCCCGTACTATTGAAATAACACTTGGCAAGATATACGATTTTAAATGTTCGTACTCTGAGTACGTTAATCAGAGAACCGAACTCTTTGATCAACAAATAGCTGCTTATGAAAATCAGCAAAAGCAAATTGCCGACATAGAGCGATTCATTGAACGCTTTAGATATAAAGCAACTAAATCAAGGCAGGTGCAATCAAAAATAAAGATGCTTGCCAAAGTTGATAGAATAGAAGTAGAGAATTTCGATAAGAGCTCTATTCATTTTAAATTTCCACCCGCACCTCCTTCTGGCAGGGTGGTGGTTGAGGCTAAGAATTTAACGAAGTATTATGGTCACAAGAAGATTTTCGAAAATGTAGATTTTGCAATTGAACGTAATGATTTCATTGCATTTGTCGGGAAAAATGGTGAAGGCAAGACAACTATGGCAAAAATCATAGTTGAAAATCTTCAGCACACAGGTGAGTGTAACATCGGGTATAATGTAAAGATTGGTTACTACGCACAAAATCAAGCTGATTTGCTCGACCCTGAAAAAACAGTCTTTCAAACAATTGATGACATTGCAGTAGGGGATATTCGACCTAAAGTGAGGAATATTCTTGGTAGTTTCTTATTTACCGGCGAAGATATAGATAAGAAAGTAAAAGTGCTAAGTGGTGGTGAAAAATCAAGACTGGCATTAGCCCGCTTGCTTTTGACTCCGGTTAATCTCCTGGTACTCGATGAGCCTACGAATCATCTCGATATGGTTTCAAAGGATATCCTCAAGAACGCTCTTCTTATGTTTGATGGTACCCTGATTGTTGTATCGCATGACCGTGACTTCCTGCAGGGATTAACACAAAAAGTATTCGAATTCAGAGACGGAACAGTTAAACAGCATCTCGGTGATGTATATGCTTTTCTTGAAAAACTAAAAATCAGGAACTTTGATGAGCTATCATTAAAGCAACAATCGAAAAGTACCGGGAAAACTCAGGATGTTGGTTCAGATAATAAGGCTCAATACGAAAAAAGAAAAGCTTTTGAAAAGGAACTCAGAAAAATAAATTCCCGTATTGAGAAAATTGAAGCTGAAATTAACGCCCTCGAATCTGAAATCTCTGAAATAGATAAGATGCTTGCTGACCCTGATCAATATAAAACTGTGCTTAACGACTCATCCCTTTACACCCATTATAACGAGCTTAAGAATAAGCTTACAATTCTTATGACTCAATGGGAACAACTGCATGAGGAAGCCGATAATTTTAAGATGTCAGCAGAATAATCCCTTCTGTGTGCTATCGGTTAAATGTTATCTCTATCTCTTCACCGATTCTGTACATTATCTACTTATTCCTTTTTAACATTGAGAGAAAAATCTCGTGCAATAACTCTTTATGCCCGGCAGGAACATTTATCGACTCGAATATATCATGGGCTTTTCTGAAATATGATTCAATAAGCTTTTCAGTCTCTGACTTAACATTGAGGTTTTCAAATATTGTCGTGACTTCTCTTACTTTCGTATCATTACTCAGACTATTCTTTGAATAATAATTCTTTAATTTCTCTTGCGTTGCCGGGTCCGATTCCTCTATTGCCTTGAGGTATAGGACAGTTTTCTTATTTGCAGATATATCCCCGCCTGTCTGCTTACCAAATACATTCTGATCACCGAATGTATCTAATAAATCATCCTGTAGCTGAAAAGCTATTCCCAGATTTATACCGAAATTGTAGACCTTTTCGGTTTCTTCAACAGGTGCTTTAGCAATTATGGCTCCAATTTTCAAACTTGCTGCTAATAAAACGGCTGTCTTAAGAGTGATCATTTTGATATACTTATCAAGACTTACATGATCATTTTGCTCGAATTCAACGTCATACTGCTGGCCTTCACATACTTCAATTGCTGTGGTAGTAAAAACCTTCATTAATTCGTGAAGTATTGCGGGATTGCTTTTTGATAATTCACCATAAGCAATCGCAAACATAGTGTCGCCTGAAAGTATGGCAACATTGGTGTTCCATTTTTTATATACGGTTTCAAGTCCTCTTCGCAACGGAGCCTGATCGATCACATCGTCATGCAGCAAAGTAAAATTGTGAAATATCTCTATGGCTATTGCTGCGGGTAAAGCCTCGTCAACTTTTCCTCCGAACATCTGATTGGAGAGAAGAACTAATAATGGTCTTATTTTCTTTCCTCCCTGCTCAAGAGTATAACTTATAGGTTCATACAGACCTGCAGGTTCCCTATAAATTGGAAGCTCTTTAAGCTTGAGAGCCAATTTTTGCTGCAATTCATCAATTGAATACATAACTAATTTTATCCTCTCCTTATCACTCCATGAAATCTTAAACATACTGTGTTTCGGCAACCCTCAACAAATAGTCGCCATATCCACTTTTCAGTAAAGGTTGTGCCAGCTCAAGCAATTGATCTTTAGTAATAAACTCCATCCTGTATGCAACTTCTTCGATACAGCCGATTTTGAGTCCCTGACGATTTTCAATTACTTCAACGAATTGTGATGCTTGTAATAATGAAGAAAACGTACCGGTATCAAGCCATGCTGTACCACGGCTCATAACTTTAACCGAGAGTTTCCCTTCATTAAGATAGTGCTTGTTAACATCAGTTATTTCGTATTCTCCCCTGGCACTGGGTTTAATGTTTCTGGCAACATCAATTACTGAATTATCATAAAAATAGAGGCCGGGAACAGCATAGTTTGATCTTGGCTGTTTTGGCTTTTCCTCAATCGAAATTACCTTATTGTTCTTGTCAAACTCAACCACTCCATATCGTTCCGGATCAGACACATGATACGCAAAAACAATACCCCCGTCAGGATGCTTACATTCAGATAAAATCTTTAACAAACCGGTACTGTAGAAAATATTGTCACCCAAAATCAGCGCTGCATCATCATTTCCTATAAAAGGTGCACCAATTACAAAAGCCTGAGCAAGCCCGTTGGGAACCTGTTGGGCGGCGTAGCTGAAATTACATCCAAGACGGTTTCCATCACCCAATAATTTCTCAAAATGTGGCAAATCGTGTGGAGTGGATATAATTAATATATCCCTTATACCGGCCATCATTAAAACCGACAAAGGATAGTAAATCATCGGTTTATCATAAATAGGCATCAATTGTTTACTTACTGCAAGTGTTAAGGGATGCAGGCGAGTACCTGAGCCACCGGCAAGTATTATTCCTTTCATGATTTTATCTGATTGTTATTATGTTCTGATTCATGATTATCTTCTTCATGGTCTTCCTGATCTTCACCATCGTAAACCTCAATCAATGGCTCTGAGGAAAATGCTTTAGTGACTGCAAATTTATCGAGCACAAGAAGCATTGAGGGTAAAACCATAATGTTGAAGAACATTGCAATAAACAATGTAGTTGATACCAATAAACCTAATGCCTGAGTTCCTCCAAAACTTGAAACAATAAACACGCTGAATCCTAACACAAGTACTATTGATGTATAAATCATACTGAAACCTGCCTCTCTCAGTGCGTTTATTGTCGATAAGCGAATATTGTTTCCTGTAAGTTTTAATTCGTGTCTGTATCTTGAAAGATATTGTATTGCATTATCAACGGAGATACCCAAGGCAATGCCGAAAATGATGATTGTTGATGGTTTTACAGGTACACCTGCAAATCCCATGATTGCAGCCGTTATGATAAGAGGTATAATGTTAGGCAACATCGAAATAATAATCATTCGTACGCTCGAAAACATAAGTACCATGAGTAGCGAAATAAATCCAATTGCTATAAGCACACTCTGAAGCAAGTGATTTATTAAGAATTCTGTACCTTTTGTATAAACTACACTGTTTCCCGTTATTTTAACATCATATTTGTCGGCAGGGAAAATTTCAGCAACTTTTGGTTGTATGCTGTCAAGCAACCGGCTCATCTCTTTGGTTCCAACATCAGCCATCTGGAAGCTGACCCTGGTGTGCTGTTGTGTGCTGTCGATAAATGAATTAAGCAATGTTTGCTTACTATCTGCTTTCCTTGGGAAATATGAAAAAACAAAATTCCTCTCATGACTATTGGGCACTTCATACATGTTCGGGTCGCCATTGAAATATGCCTGACGGGCAAATTTCGACAATTCAGTCACTGATAAAGGCTTCGAGAACTCTTTATGCTTTAAAACCTCTTTTTGCATTTCATCAATTTTCTCAATTGTACTGAGCTTTAATGCTGCTTTAGGTTTCTTACTATCAATCCATACCTCAAAAGGCATGACGCCGCCAAAGTTGGTTTCAAAGTATTTGAGATCAATTGCTAACTGACTTTTACTGCTTATGTCATCAACTACTTTACCTGAGGTCTTTAGTTGTAACATTCCTATTACGCCGATGACAATCAAAATGCCGGCTGAAATAAAAATAGCAGGTCTTTTATATTGTATGAGATAAATGATCTTCTCAAGAGTTTTACCAAAAAACTTACTGTTGAGGTGTGATAAGTGACGCTCTGTGGGAGGAGCCATATAACTGAAAATGATGGGCAACAGGAAAATACAAAGTAAATACTCAATGAAAATACTTATTGCCGCAACTATACCAAATTCTCTCAACAACTGATTTGACACCAGAATAAATGCTGCAAACCCTGCCGCAGTGGCTGTATTGACCATTAACGATGCAGGTCCTATACGCTGAATAACCCTGGTCAATGCCCTTATCTTATTGCCATGAAACCGATATTCCCAATGATATTTATTCAATATGTAGATGCAGTTTTCAATAGCAATAACCACCATCAGTGATGGTATGACCCCTGTGAGAATGCTGATTTTAAAACCAAGTAAGTGTATTACTCCTAATGTAAACAGGATGCTGATGGCGACTACAATCAATGAACTGAATACTACTCTTTTCGACCTGAAAAAGAGATATAATATCATTGCTGCTATAAAAATTGAAAGAAAGATAAATAAGAACAGTTCTGATTTGGTCTTCTTAGTCATTATCGACCTAATGTAGGGCATCCCCGACAGATGTATCTCATTGCCAGTTTTCTTCTCATACTTTTTTACTGCCGTGACTATATTATCAGTGACAATCAACCTACTTTTATCATTAAGCTTATCTTTTTCAAGCGTAACCGCCATTAAATAAGTATCAGTCTCAGGATTAAATAACAAACCTTCATAAAAAGGCAATGAGAATACCAAATTCCTGAGTGAATCAGCCTGAGCTTGTGTTTGCAGGCGTTCGGTAACCAGAGGGACAAAAACGAATTCATGCAGACTGTCGTTTTTAACCATATCGGCAGCGCGGGTAATTGAAGTAACACTCTGTACGCCATTAATTTTACTAACGGTATCAGTTAAATCTAACCATGAATTGATCTGATCAAGCCTGAACATATCTTTATTGGTGATGCCGATAACCAGAACACTACCATCCTCACCAAACTTGTCTTTAAAAGCTTTATAGGTAACAACACTTGAGTCGGAGGCAGGAAGCATAGTAGTATTTTCGTACGATAGTTTAACACTCAATCCCTGCCAACCCATAATTATTGTAAGCAGACTGATAATTATAAGAATTGCCGGTCTGTTCCGCAACATCAATCTAACAAGAAAATTCCACATAATCAATTCAAAAAACAGGTAACTTCATTAAGTTGGCGAAGTTACAATTTTTAATTCAAGAAGCGTTCGGTGATAATTGTCAATTAGCTCATTAATAATTGTAAAACCCCATTAATCATTCCATAATTTTGCAATAAATTATAATTATGACAAAAGGAAGAGTACTTTTTATTGATACCGCTCACCCATACCTGAGTGAAGAATTAAGTAAAATGGGCTATGAATGCATCCATTACAACGGTGTTAGTCGTGATGAAATTCTTAATCAAATACACCGGTATGTGGGCATCATTATTCGCAGTAAGATTAAACTGGATAAAGAAGCATTGGACAAGGCTACCGAATTGAAGTTCATTGGCAGGGTAGGGGCCGGAATGGAAAACATTGACCAACAGTATGCTGAATCAAAACAAATAGTCTGTCTTAATGCACCCGAAGGTAATCGCGATGCAGTTGCTGAACATGCAATGGGAATGATTCTTTCGTTATTTAATCATCTCTGTAAAGTCAATATAGAAGTACGTAATGGTATCTGGATGCGTGAATCAAACCGTGGTACAGAAATAAAAGGCAAAACAGTAGGAATAATAGGCTTCGGAAATACCGGCAGTGAATTTGCAAAACGACTATCGGGATTTAGTGCCAAGATTATAGCCTATGATAAATATAAATCAGGCTTTGGTACCGAATACGTTCGGGAAGTCCAAATGGAAGAGATCTTTGAGAAGGCTGATATCGTCAGTTTACATATACCCTATACTCCTGAAACCAACCAACTAGTAAACACTCAATGGATAAATCAATTCAGTAAGCCCTTTTATCTGATAAACACCTCCCGAGGTCAGTGCGTGAGCACTACCGATCTGATGACTGCTATAGATAACGGCAAGATTCTTGGTGCTGCCCTTGATGTCCTTGAATTTGAAAACCTCTCCTTTGAGAATCTTAATACTGCCAATCTCCCTGATTCGATAAAATCCCTCTTCAAATCCAACAAAATAATCCTCTCCCCACATATTGCCGGCTGGACGGTTGAATCCAATCGGAAACTGGCCGAAGCACTTGTCTCCAAAATCCGAGAGCTCAAATGTTGAATGATGAATGATGAATAAATGATGAATGATGAATTTATAAACTGCTGTAACTATTATTTCAACTTATGGCTACTATAAAAAGCTTTAATGAACTCCCTGTTTATTCCAAAGCATATAATCTGTCAATGCAAATTTTTGAATTGAGCTGCCGGTTTCCAACAGAGGAACGATATTCACTGATTGATCAAATCAGAAGATCTTCCAGATCAATCAATGCCAATATCTCAGAAGCTTGGGCTAAGAAGATTTATGAGAAGCACTTTATTAGCAAACTGTCTGATGTTTTTGAAGAATACGAGACAGAAGTTTGGTTAAGTTATGCTCTCGATTGCAAGTATCTCGATGAAGAATGCTTTAAAGCACTTATTACAAGTTACTCAGAAGTTCGTAAAATGTTAATATTCATGATGAACAATTCAGAAATATTCTGTAGAAAGTTCCCAACTACTAAGTAGTGAATATTCACTATTCATCATTCATCATTCATCATGCCTTTCTACCAGTTTAGGATAAGTTTCATATCATAGTGTTCAGGATTCGGAATGTGCTTGCGGGCTTCTTCATAATCCTCTTCACACAGGTACTGTACGCCATCCTGGTAGACCATCCGTGATTTTTGTCCTTGCATATTAACCAGGCGAGGTTGTACTTTACCGTGCTCATCTTCAACATCTTTAAGGAAAATCGGGAATATGTCACCATTAGGACCGCTGCATACCATACAACCTGTAAGCCCCTGATCAAATAATACTTTTACACCCATTCCCAGTAATGCGCAATAAAGCATATCGAATGCTATCGGCTGCACACACCGCAATTCATAACCCAACTCAACAGGCCTGCTTTTGATATTTAACTTCAGATCTTTTAATTTTGTTTGCAGGAGTAAATTGAAGATGTGTGCCTTGCTAACATTGCCTAACTCAGGATGACCGTGGTCATCGTAGGTAAAGCTAATACCCGACTTAATGATCTCTTCATCTGTCATAAAGTGAAAAACACCTTCACTTATTATTACGACACCGTAATTTATACCAAGAATTTTACGCTTTACAATTGATGAAACTATCAGGCGAAGTATTCGGTCGAATGTAACTTCGACCTTATCAAACATTTCGGGTATTATGATCATCGGATAGTGACATGCAGCACCAATGCCAAATGCAAGGTGTCCGGCTTCGCGACCCATTGCCGAGACTACAAACCAATTGCCGCTTGTGCGTGCATCTTCGTAAACAGTTGTTGCTAATCTTACTCCTTCCTGTTTAGCACTCTGGTAACCAAATGTGGGTATTCCGTCAGGCAAAGGAAGATCGTTGTCAATTGTTTTTGGAACGTGGATGTTCTTTAGCAGTATATTCTGCGATGCCATATATTTAGCAATCCTGTTGGCAGTTGAGGCAGTATCATCTCCGCCTATTGTAACTAGAAGCTTTACATCGTTTTCAACAAAAAACTTTGTATTGAATTCCTTGTCTGAAGGTTTATAGCGACTCATATTCAATATTGAGCCACCCTGGTTATGTATCTTATCAGCCAGAATGAAATCAATTTCAATCATATTAGGCTTATCAGTGAAAAGTGTCTTATAACCTTCATGTAAGCCTATTACCCTGTATCCGTCTTTTAGAAATATTTTTGAAACTGAAGAAATAACCGAATTAATTCCGGGAGCAGGACCTCCACCGGCCAGGATAGCTATTGAACCTTTCATCTTATCTTTTATTAGTCGTAAAAATCACCCACAAAATTATAAAGAATCGGCTGTTAAAACTGAATTTGTTGAAAATAAGTATCCGATTCAACCCTATAATTAAACAATCACCACAATTACAGAATTGAACCTGACAATTATTGTATTTTTGTTATGCAATATTGGCTTTACAGGTGTGTTATTAGTTGTTATTGAAGTTATATTGATTTGTACAAACACCCTTTCATGATGAAAGTTTTTAAATTTGGTGGTGCCTCTGTAAAAGATGCCGATGCAGTCAGGAATGTTCAGAAAATTATAGCAGGTTATCCTGACGATGATCTGCTGATCGTCTTTTCAGCGATGGGTAAAACTACAAATGCTCTTGAACAGATTGTATATGCATGGAAAAACCGTCATCCCATTAATTCGCTTTTTAATGATTTGTCCGGTTATCATCTTAAAATAGCTACTGAATTAAACATCAATAAGAATCTTCTCGAAAACAGAATGAGGGATCTTGAAAATATCCTCCAAACTGAGCCACCTCAATTTTATGATGAAGCTTACGATTTGATTGTTTCGTTTGGAGAACTTTTTTCTACTGATATAATTGGGTCATATCTAAAAAACGTTAATGCTATAGATGCCCGCGAAGTAATAATTACTGATGAAACACACCGAAATGGTTCTCTAAACTGGGAATTAACAAGAAGGAACATTACTAAATCAGTGAATGCCTTTCGTTTTCAGAAAAAAGCATATGACCGTGCCGGTTCTGTGAATGATGATCTTATTCAACAGACATCTGAGCCGATGATAATCATAAGTCAGGGTTTTATTGGAAGTACAGTTAGTGGAAAACCTGTTACCCTGGGCCGCGAGGGCTCTGATTTTAGTGCTGCAATCTTTGCATGGGCATTGAGTGCAACTGAAATGATCATTTGGAAGGATGTCCCGGGAGTGCTGAATGCTGATCCCAGGTATTTTAATGAAACTATAAAACTTGACAGGATGTCATACCGCGATGCTATTGAATTAGCCTATTATGGTGCTTCAGTCATTCACCCTAAAACAATCCAGCCATTGCAAAATAGTGAAATTCCACTACAGGTAAGATCATTCTTTGAACCTGAATTGCCGGGCACACTTATTGGCAATCTTGATGAGAGCGATCATGGTGACCAGATCCCCAGCTTTATTGTGAAACATAATCAGGTTTTGATGTCAATTTCGCCCCGCGACTTTTCGTTTATTGCTGAGGGTAATCTGCATGGGATATTCGGATCGTTGTCACAGTTTGGAATCCATATTAACATGATGCAGTTATCGGCTATAAGTTTTTCAATTGTAATGGATAATATCAGCGATAAGATCGAAAACCTTCTCAATAATATAAAAGAGGACTACCGTATTAAATACAATAGTGGTCTTGAACTAATTACTATACGTTATTATGACCAACATACTATTGATAAAATTGTAGGATCAAGGAAAGTACTACTCGAACAAAAAAGCAGAACAACAGTCCAGCTAGTCGTTGAATAGTTGCTGCATTGATTATACTGAATACGAATCTGATGCTAGCACTTTAGCTTTTCTTCGCTAAAAACTTATTATAGAGCAGCAACCCTATGATCGTCATTACCCCTATCATGCTGAATAGAAACCATAACATACCCGGGTTCTGAAGTTTATCGACAAAATGGACATACATAGTGGCGCCAAGGATACCACCTATGCCGCTTCCAATTACTCCATACAGGAATGAATAGCCAAGATAAAGAGCCTTTTTATCAGCTGGAGCAATCAATCCTATATATGAGATGAATTTTGGATGGGCAGTCATTTCTCCAAGGGTAAAAATCATAATACCGATAATAAATATCCATGGTGCAGTAGAAATAGCTAAAATGCCCATTCCAATAGTTCCCAGAGTTATACCGGCAATCATCGTCGGCAGAGCTTTAGTCTTCTTCAACAACGAAGAAACAACCAGTTGAAGTGCGATAATAACACCGGCATTAATAACTGTAACATGCTCAACATCAAATTTCCAGCCGGGATTTGCTACAAACAATGAAAGAAACTTATTTACCGCATTACTTACCGGGGTCATGTCAACATAATCCTTTAAGTACCAAAGGACTGAATCGTACATCTGAAAATATAGAATCCAGAATCCTGAATATATTACTATCATCAGTATAAAACGGTAGTCCTTCAGTACGAGAGCAATATCCTTAAACACCTGTGATAAAGGCTTTGCAACCTCAGGTTTAGGAGGCTCACGAAAGATGAAAATATTGAGTAGCAGCATTGATCCTGTTCCAATTGCTGCCATTATAAAAATATAATTCCATGAAATTTCTTTTAGAAAAGGAATCAGGATTAATGGAAAAAGAAAAGCCCCAAGATTTATTGACCAGTAATAAATACCAAAACCAAGTGATGAGTTACTTTCATCAGTAACCCTGGCAATTGTTCCTGATATTATTGGTTTAAAAAATCCTGCCCCTACAGCCATCACTAACAGACTAAGAAAAACAATTGAATAAGATGATGATATACTTGTAAAGAAGTAGCCTGCACTCATAAAGGTAAATGCAAACATTAATACCTTCCTATATCCAAACCTGTCAGCAATTGCTCCTGCAAGAATAGGCAGCAAATAAAGCAATGGAGTGATGGTGCTCTTAATAACTCCCACACCTTCTTTTGAAAATCCCAGCCCGCCTTCTCCCGGTGAGAGAATCAGATATACAGATAATACTGACATTACTCCATAATAGGAGCCCCGTTCAAAGAACTCCATTAAGATAACTGTCCAGAAATTACCGGGAAATGACTTGAAACCTGTCCTTTTCTTTTTATCCATTTATTTGCCAATCTGATATTTATAGTGGCAAAAGTAGTAAATGATTTCACACATAAACCATAACCTTATCACTGTCATTATTCTCTTTAACATGGTGCACCATACCCATGGCCTCCGTTAATCCCCGAGACTATTATAGGTCTCATACTGAAACATTATCTTAACGATTTCGAGACGTTATCTAAGCGTTCTTAAAAACGCTTAGATAACGCTTAGATATAAGAGATAGTATTGCTATGACACCGCCCGATTCCTTGACAAAGACTAGGAGACCACTCTCGGGGATCACCCTCGACGAAGCTCGGAGACCTAATCGACTGACCTCGTGAACGGCCGGCAAGAGTGGTGTTTCAGCCAGGTTCAACAAAAAATAGTAATTTTGCGTTCCATCTTATTAACCCAAAGGACTAAGTGAAAACTTCTCCTCTTATCAATGATTACCGCAATAAGGAAATTATTGCGGATTTTTGTGCATCAGTACTTTCCAGTGATAAAGCACCTGTTCACCTTAAAGGACTAGCCGGATCGGCAGCCTCAATTGTCGCTGCTACTATCTTCTCTGATGGTAAAGATCCCTTATTCCTGGTTATTCTTCAGGATAAGGAGGAAGCCGCTTATATGTTTAATGACCTTGAGAACCTGTTACTTGAACGTGATACACCATTCCATAAAAAAAGGATACTCTTCTATCCAACCTCTTACAGGCGACCTTATGAATTTGAAAAAACTGATAATAACAATATCCTCTCACGTACTGAAGTGCTTAAAAGACTGGGAACACGTGAAGGTGGTACAATAGTGGTTACTTATCCCGAGGCTCTGGCCGAAAAAGTCGTTAGCAAAACATTCCTCAAGAAAAATACTCTCCGCCTTGCCTTAAAAGATAACTTATCAATCGATTTTGTGATTGATCTTTTAATGGAGTACAATTTTGAAAGAGTTGATTTTGTTGTTGAACCCGGTCAATTTTCACTTCGTGGAGGCATTGTTGATGTTTTCTCGTATACAAACGATCATCCTTATCGCATAGAGTTCTTTGGTGATGTAGTTGAATCTATTCGAACTTTTAATCCCGCAAATCAACTGTCTATTGATAAATTAAATCACATTACCATAACACCTAATGTGCAGGACAGAACTCTGCATGAGAACAGGCAATCATTCATTGAGTTTATTGATCCAAAGACTATCATTTGGGTTCGTGATCTTTCCTATGCAATTGACAGGATTGATAAGGAATTTAATAAGGCAGAAAAGGCATTTTCTGAGCTTCGCGATGAGACACTACATCTTAGTCCTGATGAGCTTTTTACCCGGGGTGAGAATTTTAAAAGACAGATCATTGAACATAAACTGATTGAGTTCGGCAATCAATCACTTATCAAGGATAGTGTTACATTCAATCTGGGTATGCAACCTCAGCCATCCTTCAATAAGAATTTTGATTTGCTGCTTAAAAACCTCGAAGAGAACAGCTCAAACGGCTTAAGGAATGTTATTCTGTCGGATAATCCAAAGCAAACTGAACGTATTCATACTATTATCAGTGATCTTAAAGGAAACAGAGGAATTTCAACCTCTGCATTCAATTACGAAATTATTAACCTCTCATTGCATGAGGGCTTTATAGACAAACAATCGAAGCTGGCATGCTACACTGACCATCAGATATTTGAGCGATACCATAAATTTCATATACGAGATGGTTTTGCAGGTAAAGAAGCATTTACTCTTAAGGAAATATATGATCTTCAACCGGGTGATTATGTTACACACATCGATCATGGTATAGGTCGGTTCGACGGGCTGGAAAAGATTGAAAATAATGGTAAGCAACAGGAAGCTATCAGGCTTATTTATCAAAATGGCGATATTTTATATGTAAGCATCCACTCGCTTCACCGAATAACCAAATATATAGGTAAGGAAGGAACCGTACCTTCATTAAACCGCCTGGGTTCGAATGCATGGAATAAACTCAAGAGCAAAACCAAACAACGTGTTAAAGATATAGCTAAAGACCTTATCAAATTATATGCTGAACGAAAAGCTTCTGAAGGGTTTAGCTTCTCACCCGATAGTTATATGCAACATGAACTGGAAGCTTCTTTTATTTATGAAGATACACCCGACCAGATAAAAGCAACTGCAGATGTAAAAAGGGATCTCGAGAAATCATATCCAATGGACAGATTGGTTTGCGGAGATGTAGGTTTCGGCAAGACTGAAATTGCAGTCAGAGCAGCTTTTAAAGCAGTTACCGACAGCAAACAAGTTGCTGTGCTTGTTCCCACTACCATTCTTGCTCTTCAGCATTACCAAACGTTTAGCGAACGTCTAAAGGAATTCCCTTGTAAAGTTGATTATATCAATAGATTCAAATCTGCTAAGGAGCAAAAGAAAACACTTCAGGAGTTAGAGGAGGGAAAAATAGATATCCTTATTGGAACCCACAGGTTGGTAAGCAAAGATGTCAAATTCAGAGACCTCGGATTAATGATAGTTGATGAGGAGCAGAAGTTTGGTGTAGCTACTAAAGAGAAGTTGAAACAAATGAAGGTTAATGTTGATACTCTTACCCTTACCGCTACACCTATACCAAGGACTTTGCAGTTTTCATTGATGGGAGCACGTGATTTGAGTATCCTGAATACTCCTCCTGCTAACCGCTATCCGGTGCAAACCGAATTACACCCATTTAATGAAGAAGTGATCAGAGATGCTGTTCATTATGAATTATCAAGAGGCGGGCAGGTGTTCGTCGTTAATAACAGAGTAAAGAATATTACTGAAGTTGCCGGTATGATCCAGCGACTGGTGCCGGATGCTAAAATTGCAATTGGTCATGGACAGATGGATGGGCAAAAACTTGAAAAGGTGATGATGGATTTTGTGGAAGGCAATTATGATGTACTGGTTGCAACTACCATAATTGAATCGGGGCTGGATATTCCAAATGTTAATACTATCATCATAAATGATGCACACAACTACGGATTGAGTGATTTACACCAGTTGCGAGGCAGGGTAGGGCGCACCAACAAAAAGGCATTCTGTTATCTGTTGGCACCTCCGGTTTCTGTGTTAACCGATGAAGCACGTAAGCGACTAAAGGCAATTGAAGAGTTTTCAGAACTGGGTAGTGGTTTCAATATTGCCATGCGCGATCTTGATATCAGAGGTGCAGGAAATATTCTGGGAGCCGAACAAAGCGGCTTTATTTCCGAAATAGGATTCGAGATGTACCAGAAAATCCTTGATGAGGCAATCATGGAACTTAAAGAAACCGAATTCAGGGATCTTTATGATGAGCCTGCGCAGAAAGATTATGTTAAGGAGTGCCTTATTGAAACTGATCTTGAGATAATGCTGCCCGATCGCTATGTTACCAATATCACCGAACGACTTAGTCTTTATAAAGAATTGGATAGTCTTGAAGCTGAAGCTGACTTGTTGGCATTCCAAGAGAGATTGATTGACCGGTTTGGCCCTGTGCCACAGCAAACGCAGGAATTGATCAATACAATCAGATTAAGGAGAATGGCGCGTAAACTTGGATTCGAAAAGATTACGCTGAAGAATACCAATATGACGGCTACTTTCATTACAAATAAAGAATCGTCGTATTATCAAAGTCCGATTTTCAATGCAGTGCTTAAGTTCATACAGGAATACCAGCATACGGTCAGGATGAAAGAGGCAAACGAGAAGCTAAGCCTCAATTTCAAAAATGTAACGTCAGTCTCTGACGCCATACAGGCTTTGATACCATTAGAAGATATGGTAAAATAAAAAGTCTATGGTATAATTTTCTTTAAATTTGGTATTTATTACTGATTGCCGGTCGTCAATCCTATCAAGATTAGCAAAGAGTAGCAAATTTTATTTTCATTAATACCATTTAATTTCAAAGACTAAAATTGTGTTTTTAGTAAACATAGGACAGACATATAAGATTTTTGCTTTATCACTTATTATTTTTAGCGCAATAGGATTACGGATTTTCGTTGCATCAGACCATTATCTGCATACCTGGGATGAAAGATATCATGCACTGGTGGCTAAGAATATGGTATCTGAACCCTTAGAGCCAACTCTGTATAAAACACCCTTATTGCCTTATTCAATGGAAAATTGGGTAGCAAATCATGTCTGGCTCGAAAAGGGTCCAGTTCCTTTATGGAGTATGGCATGTTCAATAAAGTTATTTGGAGAAAATGAATATGCCATTCGTATTCCATCCTTAATTATCTCAGTATTAGCGGTATGGTTAACGTTTTTAATGGGTAAGAATTTATTTGATGAAAAGACAGGACTTTTAGCTGCCTTTTTCCATTCAATAAATGGATTATTGATTGAAGTTGCCGGTGGCAGGATATCTTCAGATCATATTGAGACATTCTTTATTTTCTTTATTCAATTAGCTGCATTTCTGGTTATTCTCACAATAAAGAATCGAAAAGTCACTTTCTTATCACTGTTAATTGGAATGGTCACAGGCATAGCTTTTTTATGCAAATGGACTCCGTCGGTAGTAATTTTTCCATTATGGATGATTGGTGAGTATTTTAATTCAAACAAGACAAAAGCCAGAATATTTTACGACCTGAGTTTGGGAATATTTGGATTTGCTTTGATTATTACACCATGGCTTATATATATAAATGAGCACTTTCCTGAAGAAGCTCATTATGTATTTAAAAAATTCCTGTTCGCTTATAACCAAACCGTTGAACAGCATACAGGCCCTTTTTACCATTATTTTCAAAATTTAGGAATGGTTTATGGTGAATTAATATGGATACCAATAATCTGGACTATTTATAAGTCAAAATTTGATTGGAAATTAATTTTCTTAAACTGTTGGTGGATAATTCCTTTTGTAATTTTTTCTTTCGCAGCGACAAAAAGACATACTTATTTGCTGATGTGTGCCCCGGCATTATTTCTACTTGAATCAAATTTTATTTTTAAGATAATCGAAAATCATCAAAGAAAAAGAATCACTATAAGAGTGCTGATTGCATTATTAATATTACTTCCCGTAAGGTATAGCATTGAAAGGGTAAAGCCATTTAAAAATTCAGTAAAAGAACCTGTCTGGCGAACTGAACTTATAAATATGAGGGGTAAGTTTGACGAGAAGACTGTCTTTATGAATTATGAGCATGCAATTGAAGGGATGTTCTATACTGATTATATTTTCTACGACAGATTACCATTAGATGGCGAAATTGAGTCGCTTGCACAAAAAGGATACAAGGTAATAATCAAGCCATAGCAATCATCCGTAATGTTTTTGCCGAAGTTTTTTCATTTACATCTTACTGAATAGTATTCAATTAGCATACTCTATAAGGATTGTATTATATGCTCATAATATGCATAATTAATTTATTGTGAAACTTAATAAGAGTTTTTTTTATAACTTCGCTCCTTCAACACCTAAACCACGTGAAGGAAAATTTAGTCGTAATCCCCACATTTAACGAGAAAGAGAATATTGAGCGAATAATACGAAAAGTATTCTCACTCCCTACAGAATTTGACATTCTGATAGTAGAAGACAACTCACCCGACGGCACAGCAGCAATTGTTAAGAGATTGATTACTCAGTTTCCTGACAGGCTGTTTATTGAAGAGCGCAAAGGCAAACTCGGCTTAGGTACAGCATATATACATGGGTTTAAATGGGCATTGCAACGCGAGTACCGTTATATCTTTGAGATGGATGCCGATTTCTCACATAATCCGGATGATCTGATCCGTTTACATAAAGCATGTGATGAGCAGGGTGCTGATATTGCTATCGGCTCACGTTATATAAAGGGTGTAAATGTTGTAAACTGGCCGATGGGCAGGGTGCTGATGAGTTATTTTGCCTCAGCTTATGTCAGAGCAATTACCCGGATGAAAATCATGGATACTACTGCCGGGTTTAAATGCTATCGACGCTCACTGCTTGAAGCTATTGACTTTGATAAAATCAAATTCACAGGCTATGCTTTCCAGATCGAGATGAAATACACTGCCTGGAAGCTTGGTTACAAGATAATTGAAGTGCCGATAATTTTTACAGACAGAACAGAAGGTGAGTCAAAAATGAGCAGAGGCATCTTTCGTGAAGCTATTCTTGGGGTTATTCAGCTCAGGTTTAAAAAAATCAGGCCCCGAAAATAAGCACTTCCCCCTGTCTGCCTGTTATTATCCATTGTTCATTAGATTTCTCTGATTGAGAAGTACTTTTACATAATCTTATGTTATGGGCAGATACTTAATTTCAAATGTAAATATCGTAAACGAAGGCACTATCACTCGTGGTAATGTTATGATTGATAATTCAATTATTGTTGGTGTCAGTACTAACAATATTGAGGTGCCTGATGATTTTGAGGTAATTGACGGCAAAGAAGGTTATCTGCTGCCCGGTGTAATTGATGATCAGGTTCATTTCCGAGATCCCGGCCTTACCCAGAAGGGTGATATTTATACTGAAAGTAAAGCAGCCGTTGCAGGAGGAGTGACTTCATTCATGGATATGCCCAACACCATCCCTAATACACTTACGCAGGATTTATTGGAAGAGAAGTATCGCACTGCATCTGAGAAATCACTCGCCAATTACTCATTCTATATGGGTGTTTCAAATGATAATGTTGGGGAAGTCCTTAAAACTGATCGATCAAAGGTTTGCGGGGTAAAGATATTTTTAGGTGCTTCAACAGGTAATATGCTTGTTAATAATATTGAAACACTTGAAACTATTTTCAAAGAATCAGATTGCCTAATTGCAGCTCATTGCGAGGATGAATCAACCATAAAAGAGAATCTTGCATATTACCGGCAGCAATATGGTGATGATATACCACCTACTGCACATCCTTTGATTCGTAATCGTGAAGCGTGCCTGCGGTCTTCGACATTTGCAGTGAATTTAGCTAAAAGGTATAATACCCGTCTTCATATTCTGCATCTCTCCACAGCAGATGAATTAGAGCTTTTAAGCCCTGAACCGTTAAGTGAAGAAAAGCGTATAACGGCAGAGGCTTGCGTCCACCATCTTTGGTTTAATGATGTGGATTACGAAAACTTAGGAAACAGAATCAAATGGAACCCTGCTATAAAAGAAGAGTCTGATCGTATGGCTCTCATCAGGGCGATTAAGGATAATAAGATTGATATTATCGCAACTGACCATGCTCCTCATACTGACCAGGAGAAGAGGAATCCATATATGAGTTGCCCTTCAGGTGGTCCTTTGGTTCAGCATTCACTACTTGCCATGCTCGAAAAGGTGAATGAGGGAGAGCTGAATATACATACTGTAGTTGAGAAGATGTGTCATGCCCCGGCTAAATTATTCCATATAGAAAATAGAGGATATATCCGTGAAGGGTATTTTGCTGATCTTGTGCTGATTAAGCGTAATTCACCCTGGCAGGTACATAAAAGCAATATCCTATATAAATGTGGGTGGTCGCCCTTTGAAGGAGTGACCTTCAATTCAAAAGTTACTCATACCTTTGTCAACGGAATTCTGGTGTACAATAACGGGCAATTCAATGAAGAATTCAGGGGTAAGCGCCTCCAATTCAGTTATTGAAATTCCCCTAAGTTGGCAGGTGACTATTATTTAATATTAGCTGTCCGCTATTCAGCACCAAAACAGATCATTACTAACAAATCTATATCAAATGCATAGGATATTGTTTTTACTGCTATTGCTATTGTTTACAGGAGGTTGCACTAATACTACAACCGAAAAAGAGAAGTATGATGATGGTAAAATCAAGTCAGAGAAAGTGTATTCGGAAGTTGACGGTGAAAAGGTGCTTGTAAAAGAACTACATTATCATCCTAATGGTGAAAAATACATGGAAGGAGCTTACAAGGACAATAAGCGACATGGTCATTGGGTTTCGTGGTACGATAATGGTCAGCTCTGGAGTGAAGGAGATTTCAATAACGGACTAAGCGAAGGGAAATGGATTGTTTATCATAGAACAGGTAAGAAACATTATGAAGGTAATTTCAAGGATGGTGAAAGAACAGGTGTATGGAAGTTCTATGATGATGCAGGTAATCAGATTAATGAAGTAGATTATTCAAAGACACCAAATCCTTAAAAGATTAGAATTTATAAAAACAAACCTTTTGGGTGAATTCAAATCTCCCAAAAGGTTTGTTTCTTTTTAGCTTACAAGCAGCTTTTAATCAACCATAATAACCAGATATTTTGATATTGACCAAAACTCCCCCGGGTCGGTAATTACAAGGCTGTCGCTTGCCTTTTCAGTTCCGTAAAGCTTATATGATTTTGAAGGGTGTGAAGTGATGAATGTCACTTTTTTCTTTGATAGAGGAATACTGTTAAAGGTAGTAATGTCAATAGTGGTAAAGTATCCCTTATCAAAATCTTTCTTTAGTTTCTTATCAGCACCGAGGCCAATGAAACCACCTTCGCGTGATATCACATTATGATCAAGAAGTTCACGTTTTGTACCTACAACAAACCATGCTGTATTAAGAGCAATGGTTTGTTCACTTATAGTCTGTGATTTAGATTCACCTTCAGCAGTCAGGCGGTCAATATCCGAAGTAAGGACTTCAATCTGAATGTTCATGTCTTCCAGACGAGTAGTTAATTGAGCTACCTGAGCATCTTTCTCCTCAATTTGTTGTGCCATTCTGTCGATCATCTTTTCCAGTTCGGTTACTTTCCCGCCCGATTGTTTAAGACGTGAACGCAAATCGGCGATTGTCTCCTTATTTTTACGAAGCATATCATAAATCATGTTGATATCACGATTTATCTGCTCCTTTTGGTCGGCCTCAATTTCGCCATTCGAGGCAGTATTTTGCGAAATGAGCATCTCAGCCTGTTTAATTGAATCGAGATTAGCCTGAATCTTATTGAATGACTCAATATACGAATACAGAGCTGTATCCTTTGTGAATCCGATACTCAGTAAACTGTCGTATCGTGCCTGAAGAGTTTCTAATTCTTTTTTCTTATTGTCGCATCCAACAAATAGAGGAAGGATCAATAGAAGGTAAAAGACCTTTTTCATAATTTATATCAAATTGGTTATTATTTTGAGTTGCAAAGTTCAATCATTTTGTAATAACTATCTCAGTATTACTTATAGTACATTCAATGTCAAACATAAGTTTGTTGGTAACAGGGTTCCAACTGATGGCTTTACTGCTTAACTTGCTGCCATTGATGCTTACCGATTGAGGTTTAATGGGCAGGTTATATATACACATCTTAATTTTATTGTTGATAGCCTTGTAGGTGTCATCAGGTGTTTTCTTCTGTACAGTTAAAACCAGTCTGTCGTCGTTATCAGAAGCAGTAAAATCAATCAGTTCATATTTACCTTTCTCATAAGCACCCGCTGTCAGTCCATCATCATTGTAAAGTGAATATGATGAAGTACGGACGTTCGGATCAGTATAATAAAGCATTTCAAACTCGTTGATTGAATAATTAGCTGTACTCACAGCTTCATTTTTCATTGGAATAAATGAACCTCCTCTGATAAATACAGGAATATTCCCGTACGTAGGATTATATTTCAAAATAAATCCGCCTTTATAAACCTGATTAGTATAGAAGTCAGTCCAGGTGTAATTTTCAGGAAGATAGATATCCTGATAGATTTGTTCTGAGTGCATAACAGGAGCTACCAGGAAGGCATCGCCCCACATGTATGCTGAATCATAAGTTAGTAATTGTGGATCATTATCATAAAAGAAGAGTGGTGTCATTAGAGGTCGACCTTCAGTTGAGTTTCTGAAGGCAAGCGAGTAGTTATATGGTAGAAGCTTGTACCTTAATTCAATAGCTTGTTTTGCGAAGAACTTGGTACGAGCTTGTTGAAAGACCGGCTCAGCCGGAATATGTTCCTGAGCGTGTGGTCGGAATATTGGTTGGAACACACCATATTGCAGCCATCTCACGTAAAGTTCATCGTCGATGACCTCACCACCGGCAAATCCACCCAGATCAGAATGCATGTAGGCTAATCCCTGCATACCCATCTGAAGAGCGATTTCAGGTTGTGATTGCAATCCACCCCAACTTCGATTAACATCTCCTGACCATGGAATCATTCCATATCGTTGCGATCCGGCATAACCTGAACGCATTAGGATAAACGGTCTGGTTTCAGGAAAATCCTTCTTATATCCTTCAAATATCATTTTGGCCCACTCGTGTCCATAGGCATTATGAAGTTCATTACCGGTGCCTTTTACATGGATGATGTCCTTAGGATGTACTTCCGGTTCGCCCAAATCCCCCCATTGACCTGCAATCCCTTGCCTGATAAGATTGCTGTAGATGTTCCAGAACCAGTCGCGTGCTTCAGGTTTAAAGATATCAATGAGGCCTGTATTGCCAAAATAAAAATCGTAAGTATATGGCTTACCATCTTTGTCTTTTGCCAATATCTCATTACTTACAGCTTCATCCCATCTGTTTGAAGTAGTTAAGATAAATGGCTCGGTAACCAGTATAGTTTTTACGCCTTTCTTCTCAAATTTCTTAATCATCTTATCAGGTTCAGGGAAGCTGTCGCGGTACCAGCTCAGGTTACCCATTTCACCTTTTATATCCTTACCAAACCAATAAATGTCAATTACAACAGCATCAAGTGGAATGCCTTGTTTAAAGAATGCATCAACAGTTTCCTCAGTTTGCTTTTGGGTATGATAACCGAAGCGACTACTGAAATTACCGAGAGCCCATCTGGGGGGTAATGGTTGTCGCCCTGTCAGCAAGGTGTATTGTCCCGTGAGGTCAAACCAATCATCACCTGCAATAACACAATAATTGGGTGTCCCATGGTAAGTCTCGTATGATATTGTATTGTTATGATTACTGTCTAAATCAAGATATCCTAATCCTGCATTATCAAATAGCAGGGCATAGCATTTTGAAGAAATTACTAACGGGAGTGAATAATTCATTAACTCTGAACGTGTTTCATAGCCATAGTGAGCCCTGTTATATAAAGTAAGCTTATTCCCCCTGCGGTTCATTCCCAGTGCTCTTGCTCCACCACCAAAGAGTACTTCTTCGGGAGAAATAGAAAAATTAAGCATCCAACTGCTGTCAGCTTTAGCGAAACCCTCCTTTTCTTCCATTAATGGTACTCCATTATAAGTATAGGACACTTTGAAAGGATTTTTCTGTACAGTTAAATCAATGCCTTTAGTATCAATAAGCAGAATATCGGGAGAATCTGTTACAACAGGATCAACCTTTTGCTGTTCCATGCTGATAGCAAAGGAGAGATTTTTAATTAGCAGATTCTTAGGGTAAAATGTTATCTGAAAGATCTTATCGGACAATGGCTTTACCAGATAGGTGCCGTCAGTAACGTAAATTTCCACAACGTTACCCATGTCTTTAAATCCCTCATAGTGTCTTTCAGATGACTGTCCGTTAGTGATTACGGTAGAAAATAAAAGTAGGAATAAGGTATTTGTAATTACACGCAGAAGTTTCATTATTGAAATGTTTAATAGTGTAAAATTAGAGATTAACTTAATTGGGTACTAATTGTTACTTCATAAATATTCATCCAACAAATTTATGTCTATGGAAAAAACATTTACAATTTCAAAGTCAGTTCAATGGTATCTTGTTCTTTTCATCATGCTGTGTGCATTTATCTCATCGGCTCAAATCACCATCAGTCAGAATGATATGCCGAGACCGGGATGGACATTGATTCATGCCATTGATTCAACATCAAACTTTGCACCGGGAAGTGCCGGCACCAACCAAACATGGGATTTCAGTTCCGCTGTTGGTGTTGCATTCGATACGGTTGTCTTCTCAAATCCCTCCGCAGTACCGGGTGGCTCTGCATTCCCGGATGCAAATCTTGCTGAAGGCAGGATTATTACTGAACCGGAAGGTACTCTTGCCAATTACTTATTCTGGAATAGTTCCCCAAGCCAGTATCAGGTAGTAGGGTGGACTCTGCAATTCAGTGGTGAGGGTTATAATTTCTATTCGGTTGAGAGCTATGATCCAAATCCAGCTGTGTTTTCTCTTCCGCTCAATTATGGAAATGAAAATACAGTTACTTTCACCGGTACGCGATATTCATCTACCAGAGTATTTGGATTTCTGGCGGATTCTTCAATGGTAATAAGTCATTTAACTGCCACATCTACTGTTGATGGAAGTGGCACTATTATTACACCTGCCGATTCTTATGAAGTTTTACGAATTCACGAGACTTCAACCAATGTTGATTCATCATATACCTGGACTGAGCCTACCGGCTGGCAATTTGATCGTACCGAAACTTACGAGATTGAAAATTACCGTTGGTTGGCCAATAATGTAGGCGAAGTAGCTAACCTTTCTATAGAAGGAACCGATACTTATCTTCAATTTTTAACACAGTATATTATCGGCGTTCCTGATATTCAGGTGGAATCATCCCTTACTTTATACCCCATTCCTGCCGGTAATCTTCTGTTTATAAACTCAAAGGATAACTATAGCCAGGTTGAGATTTTTGATCTTAAAGGTCAATTAGTCATGGCTTCGGGATCTCAGAAGACAGTTAATATTGGCAGACTGCAAAGAGGTATCTATATGTGCAGAATTACAGGTGAAAATGGTGTTTCATATAGTAAGAAGTTTGTGAAGAAGTAAATAATAAGCGCATGGGAAAGTAATCAATCAGAACTTGTGCCATTTCACATAAATATCAAAGCACATTGGATCACAAATGATTTTAACCTATAGTAATTTTAGCAAAGGAATAGAGTATTTTTGCTGAATGCAGCATAGATCACATATTATATTAAAGAAAGGCAGGGATGAATCCGCACGACGGTTTCATCCCTGGATATTTTCAGGAGCAATCGACAAAGTATCGGGGAAAATTGAGGAAGGCGATCCTGTTGATGTTCTTGATAACAGAGGCAACTACATTGGTACTGGTCATGCTGCTACAGGTTCAATAGCAGTTAAATTATTCTGGTTTGGACCATCTTTGCCTCCGGATGATATTTGGTATACAAAATTGCTTAGAGCATTAAAGTTAAGGGAAGTGATAGGCTATGCTAAATCTCACACCCATTTACCAATCCAAACGTTCTCAGTAGAGCGCCCTGGCTCTCTTGCAAAGCCTGATTCAGGAGAACACACTAATGCTGTAACACATCATGTTCCACAGACACCCACAAATGACAATACTAAATATTCCACTGATAATAGTAGCTTAAGTTCCTCTTTTGACAATAATTTCAACAATACTTACCGTCTGGTATTCAGTGAGGCCGATGGATTACCGGGACTTATAATTGATTTTTATAATGGTGTCGCGGTTATACAGTTGCATAGTATGGGAATGCATCTTATCAGAAGTGAGATTACTGATGCACTCATCAAACTTTATGGCAATAAGTTATTGGCTGTTTATAGTAAGAGTAGCGAAACTCTGTCAAGATCAGGAATTGGTGGGGTAAAGGATGAATTTCTTTATAAAAAGAAATCACAGGAAGGTGGGGAAATGGTTTTTGACAATGATCATATTGTCACCGAAAACGGGAGGAGATTCCATATTGATTTTATAGAAGGACAAAAGACAGGCTTCTTTCTTGATCAGCGTGAAAATCGTGCTCTACTGGCACATTACGCACCGGGGAAGAAAATACTCAATGCATTCAGTTATTCAGGAGGGTTCAGTATTTATGCCCTGACAACCGGTGCAGGTCATGTGACTTCACTCGACAGCTCTGCAAAGGCTATGGTGCTTTTAGAGAAGAATCTTCTGCTCAATCAATTTGATGGCTCACATAGTAGTGTTACAGCCGATGCTAAAATCTGGCTTCCGGAGATGGATAAGGATTTTGATATTATTGTGCTTGACCCTCCTGCATTTGCCAAGCGACAAGCCGACAGGCACAAAGCTTTACAAGGCTACCTGTTTATTAATCAGACAGCAATAAAGAATATAAAGAGTGGAGGTCTGCTTTTTACTTTCAGCTGTTCACAGGCAATTAGCACTGAATTATTTACTTCGGCAATTATGTCGGCAGCACTCGATACTGGTCGTAATGCACGAATATTGCACCATTTGACCCATTCGCCCGATCACCCTGTCTCAATTTTCCATCCTGAGGGGGAATACCTGAAAGGATTGGTTCTTTTAATTGATTGAAGCTTTACTGCATCAGCAAACTACCTTGTATCAATAACAAAGGTTTTCTGACTGGAACAATCCTGGTGAGAAGAGATATCATTCAGGCTATCACTGCGAAGGTAATTTTCCATTACTCTTCATAGTATCAATGATAATCTAATCTTCATTACCTTCCTAATCTTCATTACTTCCCCTTTTCAATTTATCGATATGCCTTCTGTCTTTCTTTGTTGGTCTTCCTAATCCCCGGTCACGGTGTTCGGCATTGAATTCTTTCATAAACTCTATGCGTTCATATTCTTCAGGAGGAGTGAGGTCTTCAACATATTCAGCGACAAGCTTTGCGGAGATACGATTATGAAGCAGTTGTTTTACACGAATAGTCTTATTCAGAGGGCCAAGCGACAGTGCAATGATGTCACCCTCTTTTATTGTTCTGGAAGGTTTCACTGATGTACCATCAATTTTTACTTTTCCTGCCCGACATGCATCAATGGCAATATTACGTGTCTTGTAAAACCTGGCTGACCAGAGCCATTTGTCGATTCTTACTTCATCCATAATTTACTTATAGCATCTGCGGAAAATGATCTGTTCCTTCTTGAGCTTCTCAAACCATGCATGACGATAATCCCCTGTAATAAAAACAAGGGTAAGTTATTTTTGTCGGAAGTACATTAATATTGGAACACCTGAGAAATCGAAGTTCTCCCTTAATCTATTCTCGAGGAATCGCTTGTATGAGTCGGTTACATACTGGGGAAGATTGCAGAAAAATACGAATGCAGGGTAAGCAAGCTTGAGTTGTGTGATATACTTTATTTTGATGAACTTACCTTTAACTGCCGGAGGAGGATTGTCATTAATAATAGGCAGCATCAGATCCATAAGCTTATGAGTGGTGATGGTACGTTGCCTGTTTTCATAAACTTTAGCTGCTGTTTCGAGTGTTTTATGGATACGCTGCTTGTTGATGACTGAGGTGAAAATAATGGGTACATCAGTGAAAGGGGCAAGGCGGCTCCTTATAAGCTCCTCAAACTCTTTGTGGGTATTTGAGTGCTTCTCAACAAGATCCCATTTGTTGACTACGATAACAACTCCTTTGTGGTTCTTCTGTGCGAGACTAAAGATATTGAGATCCTGACTCTCAATACCTTGAGTAGCATCAAGCATAAGGACACAGACATCACTGTTTTCAATAGCTCTCACACTGCGCATTACTGAGTAGAACTCAATATTGTCAGTAACCTTGCCTTTCTTGCGAAGGCCTGCAGTGTCTACCAGGAAGAAATCAAAACCGAAGCTCTTGTAACGTGTATAGATTGAATCTCTTGTTGTACCGGGGATCGGTGTAACTATATTTCTTTCATCTCCAAGCAAGGCATTGATCATTGATGATTTACCCACATTAGGCCTTCCAACAAATGCGAGTTTAGGTAGTTCAGGAAGCTCTTCTATCTTTTTATTGGCAAATTCCTTAACAACATCATCCAGAAGTTCACCTGTGCCGCTTCCATTAATTGCCGAAACCTCATAAACATGATCGTAACCCAATGCGTAAAACTCACCAATCTCAGCCGATCGGGATGCATTGTCAACTTTATTGGCCACTAAAAACACCTTTCTTGGGGAGCGGCGTATGAGGTTAGCGACTTCTTCATCGAGAGGGGAGAGGCCTTCTTTGGCATCCACCATGAAGAGGATAATATCAGCCTCCTCAATAGCCAACTCAGCCTGACGATGGATTGCTTCTTCAAATACATCATCACTTCCTACAACCAGTCCACCCGTATCGATGACCGAAAACTCAGTACCATTCCAATCTGATAACCCATAATGCCTGTCGCGAGTTACGCCACTGGTTGGGTCTACAATAGCATTCCTTGCCCCGGTGAGGCGATTAAACAGTGTTGACTTGCCGACATTTGGACGGCCTACGATGGCGATGATGTTTGACATGGTGCAAAGGTAAGAAAAGTTGTTAAAGCTTCGCGTTCAAGATAGTTCAAGGTAGTTCAATGGCGATTATCATCGCCTGGTCTTTTTGCATTACAGAAAGGGCTCAAATTGAAATAATTTGGCGGGGATGAATTAATATGTGAGTTTTATAAATTCAATGTGATGGAACAGGATTACCTAAGCGGTGATCCGTTATAGGGGGGCTTAACAAAGGAAATCCCTAATGCGATTATTATCGCCTGGTCTTTTTGCATTATAGAAAGGGCTCAAATTGAAATAATTTAGTGGGGATTATTTATATGTGAGTTTTAAGAATTCAAATGAGGGCACAGGATTACCTAAGCGGTGATCCATTATAGGGGGGCTTAACAAAGGAAATCCCAAATGGCGATTATCATCGCCTGGTCTTTTTGCATTACAGAAAGGGCTCAAATTGAAATAATTTGGCCCTTTCTGTAATGCAAAAATCCCTGTGCTTTACGCATCAGGGATTTCTTTGTAGCGGGGACAGGATTCGAACCTATGACCTTTGGGTTATGAGCCCAACGAGCTACCTCTGCTCCACCCCGCAGTATGTTTTTATTTTATGATTCTTAATTTGAGACTGCAAAGGTAATTATTTTGTTTCTTTGTTGAACTAAATTTTAAGATTTTTTTATAAAATGGAACATAAATCAGGATTTGTGAACATAATAGGGTTGCCAAATGCCGGAAAATCAACACTAATGAATGCTCTGGTGGGTGAAAATCTATCTATTATAACCTCGAAAGCTCAAACTACCCGACACAGAATTATGGGTATTGTGAATGGAGAGGATTTTCAGATAGTCTATTCCGATACTCCCGGATTGGTTAAGCCTCATTATAAATTGCACGAATCAATGATGAAGTTTGTTAATTCTGCGATTGAGGATGCAGATATTTTCCTTTTGGTTACCGAAAAATCTGAAGATCAGCTTCAGGATGACTACCTTCAAAAGCTTAACCAATCAGGTAAACCAATTATCGTTATAGTAAATAAGGTTGATCTCACAACCCAGGAGGAGGCTATGCAACAGGTGAAAATGTGGGAAAATAAAATGCCCGAAGCTACCGTAATACCCGTATCTGCACTTCATCGTTTTAATCTCGACAGAGTATTCGAAACCTTACTGGATAAATTACCTCCTTCACCTGCTTATTATCCTAAGGATGAACTGACTGACCGCTCAATGCGTTTCTTCGTTTCAGAGATTATTCGTGAGAAAATCTTATTGTATTACAAACAGGAAATTCCTTATTCTACTGAAGTTGCTATCGATGAGTACAAAGAGAAGGAGAATATCACTCATATTACTGCAACAATCTATGTTGCCCGCGAATCTCAGAAGGGAATTATTTTAGGCGCTCAGGGCAGGTCAATCAAAGGACTTGGCATATCAGCAAGAAAGCAAATTGAAGAATTTATTGAATCGAAAGTCTATCTTGAATTGCGTGTCAAGGTAAGCAAGGATTGGCGTGATGATCCTAATCAATTGAAACGATTCGGGTACGAGTTCTGAATTTTTCACTAAGTAAAAGCCGATGAAATAATTGTCACCTGTAGGAAATATGGGAAAATTGATTTCCTGTTAGCCTTCATTGTTTTATCAGCTTAAATGTGCTCATAACCTCTGAACCTTGTTTGACCCTGATAATATAGAGTCCTGGAGGGAACATCTTTCCAAAAGCCAGTGAGGTATTGTTTTTAATGCCGAATTCCTCGACTTTCTTTCCCATCAGATCTGAAATCAATACAATGAGCCTTTGCGAGGAGGGGGATTCTACTTTTAAATTAAAACTTTCAATTGACGGGTTTGGCCATACCCTGGCAGAATACTTTTGAATACTGTCGTTTGGCGATGGTAAAATCCCCTCATTATCTGAATGGTCACAAGGCCTGATCTTATCTTTTAGCCATCCTTGATTTCCGGTTTGCGAATAAACAGTAAAGCAAACAGCAAATAAAAATGTGAGTAGAGGTATCTTTTTCATATTGAGACGAAGTGTTAAGTACTTAAGTATTAAACAATTATGAATGAGAAAAGGGAAAGTAATTTTAATATTTTGAACATTCGGTAGTCAATAATTATATATTAATGGCTATGGTTTTATAACTACCATCTCGTTATCTCAAACAATGTTTAAACAATATATAGGCGTTATCTAAGCGTTCTATAAAAACGCTTCGGAAACGCTTAGATAACGCTTAGATAACGCTTCGATGAAGGAGAAAGTAACTAATCAGCTTAATTCATTAATTATTTCTGCACAATAACAAACTGGATAATTATTGGTAATCATTTGAAATATTGAGGAATGATGGATTCTCACCCTTGTTTTAAGCTTGCTCAATGAGTACTTCCTGATTGAATTGCCTTTTGAGTTATTACCTTTTTACTTTTTGGCGATAAACATATGCTTAATCAAGTAAATCATCCTGAAATCTGACTCTGGGAGTGAGATATTCATTAATTCTGATTGAGATCAAGTATTGCAATTTAAAATAAACGCCATGATAAAAAACTACTTAACTATCACACTGTTAACGGTATCATTTGTATTGACTTCGCTAATTACACCTACTAAACTAACTGCACAGGAAGTCATTACCGCATGGAATTTTGACCAGCAAAACCTTACACCTTCAGCCGGTGCGGGTACGGCTAATGTTATTGGTGGAGCTACCGCTTCGTATGCAACCGGTAATCCCATACTTTATGCTTTAAATACATCGAATTACCCGGATCAGGGAACAAATTCATGTACTGCCGGTGTGCAGTTTAATGTCTCAACAATAGGATATAGCGATATTATTATCAACTGGGAAAATCGTAATAGTAATAATGCAGCCAACCGTCTCCGTTTGCAGTATACTTTAAACGGTACTGATTGGATTGATTTTAATGCAAATGAGGCCAATGCAACTAACTTTAACGATGGTAGTTCGGTTGCTTTTGATGCAGGAAGATACACCACAACTGCGGCAGATTGGTTCTTCAGAAGTGCTGATTTTGGTGCAATAAGTGGTGCTGAACAGAATCCTGACTTTGCATTCAGACTTGTTACTGATTTTGTTGACGGAATGGTTTATGGCGGAACCATTACTGATTATGCTGTTGATGGTACAATACGATTCGAGAATGTGATCGTTTCAGGAACTCCACAAGTGTTACCTCCTTCATTATCTTCGGTAATCATACCTCAATTTATAAGTGGCAATACACCTGCCAATAATCGTCTGCCGTTTGCTTTTCGTGCTACGATAAATAATCTTGAACCATCAACCACTTACAGATATATTAATGCAGCAGTTGTTGATTCAGATGGTCCGACTTCTGTGGGATCTGGTGCAATAATTTACGTAAATGAAGATGGTTCATTTACGAGAACGCCGGTAGGGTCATTATCGGCAGCAGGCGAATATGGCACTTTTACAACCGATATTAATGGTAGTTATTCAGGATGGTTTATTCTGGAACCTTCAACAAATACAAGGTTTACTCCGGGCAATGATTTATTCATGAGAATTATTCTTAACGATGGTAATAATGGAACTACACCAGTTCACTATCTGACTTCGGTGGAGAGTGCAAAAGTACTTTCATTCGCTACCGGAAATACTGCAAATGATGGTACCGGAATTCGTGCCATGTCACTTGCAGGTGCAGGGAATTTTGCACTCATCTATGATAATGAATCAGCATCAGGACGCCCTTTATTTGCTACTTCAGTTGAAAGTACAGGCATCGATTTCACAAGTTTGTCGTATGCTGCATTTTTCAAAAATAATGTGGCCGGTGAAGATGGTTCATGGGGTGGCATTGTTCCAAATATTAATGCAAATGGAGTACGTTGTATTCAGGAAAGAAGTTTAGAAAATGGCGCAATAGTTAGCACATATACATCAATTGATGGTACATGGGGATCCACCAATACAGTTAACCCTGCAGGTGGTCTGGATGATATTCTCGTTATTAACCTTGTGCCTAATTCACTGATTACTTTAACTCCTAATACTCTGACAGGTTTCACATATCTGTATGGAAACGGACCATCAGATTCGCAATCATATACAGTAAGTGGCTCTGAACTTTCAGGCAGTGGTAATATTATAATTACTTCACCTGCTCAGTTTGAGATTTCATTTGATGATGCTGACTGGCAAAGTTCACTTGAGATTCCGTTTGCTGACGGAGAAATAACCGGACAGCCTGTTACAGTGTATGTAAGAATGGTTGCCGATCTGCCGGCAGGTAATTATCTAAATAAGAAGATCACTCATACAGGTGGTGATTCTCCAACGGCCAATTTGATCTGCTCGGGTGTTGTTACAACAACCGGCCCTGAACTTGCAGCAGAAATGGTTCCACAGTTTATTCAGGGGATAAATAATGTCAATGAACAGAGAGTTCCTTATGCTTATTATTTGACTATTAACCAGCTTATACCAGGTTCTGAATACAGGTATTATAACAAAGTAGTATTAAGCACTGATCCAATAACTGAGGATGGTGCCGGAAACGCAATCTTCGTTAATAGTGAAGGTACCTTTGTACGTGCTGAAAGTCCTTCAATGACTGAGGGATACGGTACATTTACAGCTGATGAGGCAGGTACATACAGTGGCTGGTTCATCACCGAACCTACAGGTGACATTAGGTTTACTCCCGGAAATGATCTGCATATGCGGATTATGGTTAACGATGGTATGGGAGGTAATGCAGTTGCCCATAGAATAACTTCAGAAGACTATGCTACAGTAATCAACTTTGGCACTGAAGGTGATCCTGAATCAGGAACAGGGGTAAGAGGTATATCGCAATGTCCCCCGGGTAATTTCATTTATCTTTTCGATAATGAAGAAGGAACCGGACGACCACTTTATGCAGCAAGTATTGAAACTACAGGAGTTGATTTTTCAACCTTAGATTATGTTGGATTCTTCCTGGATGATGTTGCAGGAATTGATGGATCATGGGCAGGAATTATACCTAACCTGTTATCTTCGGGTATCCGCAGAATTGAAGAAAGAAGTTTGACAGATGGCTCACTCGTTTACAACTGGACATCCGAAACAGGAGAGTGGGGAACTACGAATACTGTTAACCCGACAGGATCAGATCAGGATGAACTGGTGATAGAACTTCTTCCGCCACCTGTACCGACTATTATTGTCACTCCGACTGAACTAATCGGATTTACTTATCTCGAAGGAAATGGACCATCAGAATCACAATCCTATGTCATTTCAGCCAGTGATCTTGAGGGTTCAGGATTTATCACAATCGGGGCATCGGAACATTTTGAAATATCATTAGATGATGAGATATTCACTGACACACTGGATTTGGCTTATGAAGCAGGAATAATTACCGGTCAGCCTGTTACAGTGTATGTAAGATTGATTGAAGGATTAGACCCGGACACTTATAATGAAACAATCATCCATATGGGTGGAGGTGCTGATGATGCATTTGTTAGTCTTGAAGGCGTAGTTGAACCTATAGCTGTTACAGGGCTGGCAGAAGTTGTAATGCCACTTTATATTCAGGGCATGGAAGGAAATAACAACACCAGGGTGCCTTATGCTTTCAAGGCTTCATTCCAGTACTTATTGCCCAATGCTACTTACAGATATTTCCATAAAGCAGTTGTAAGTGCCGATGATTCACAATATACAGGTGTAGGCAATTCAATCTTTGTCAACAGCGATGGTACATTTAACCGAACAACAGGAAATTCTTTAGGAACTGTTGGTCAGTATGGTGAGTTTACAACTGATGCAACCGGCAAATACACAGGTTGGTTTATGTTAGAATCAACAGGAAATGTAAGGTTTGCATCTGGTAATGAAATTTACTTCCGCTTCATGCTGAATGATGGAAATGAGGGTACTGAGATAGCACACTATTTCACAACCACCGACTTTGCAACAGTATTAGCATTCGAAACATCATACGATCCTACTCAAGGTACCGCTATAAGAGGTATTTCGGAAGAGTCAGCAGGTAACTTCATCTTCATGTATAGCGATGTTACAGATGAGGGAAGACCACTCTTTGGTACAAGCATTGAAACCACTGAAATTGATTTTGCTCTCACAGGATTATATGCACCATTCTATGGTGATATAGTTCAGGGAACCGTAGGCTCATTTGGAGGAATTGTACCAAATATCAATTCAAACGGAGTTCAACTAATAACTACATATGCAAACCAAGGATTTGAGAAACTCAACACTTTCTCAAAGCCGGGCGGTATATGGGGAATTACCGATACACGTAATCCTTCCGGAGGTGTATCAGAAGTACTTGTTATAGACTTAACCTCAACAGCAGTGAATAAAATCGAACTTGCCGATACAAGAATTTGGAGTTTTGGCAAGACTATAAGCATTGAAACACTGGTTGAAGGAACTTATAATTTCTCACTTATCAATACTCAGGGGGTTGCCATCAACAATCTCGAGCTATCAGGAAACAATGTACTTAATCTTTCAGTAGAATCAGGAATCTATATTGCAAGAATTACAAGTGCAAGAGGGGCATATTCAGCTAAATTGCTAATTAAATAACTGCAGAAGATGCGAACCCCGTCTTAAAGGCTGCGAAGGCTTGAGAGGGGTGTTCCGCTTCGTGTTAGTTAATTTTTACAGGGTGATTGGACGGAATTGATGGTTCCGTCCTTTCTTTTATAGTTTCACAATCTTTCTTTTTGTTGTAGTATTATCAACCGTTATCATGACAATATAAACACCATGATTTAAGTCCTCAATGTTGATGTTTTCCTTATTCCTATTCAGTTTTACAAGTTTTACAACCGAGCCCTGGACATTTCGAATTTGTAATGTGTATTCTCCTAATCTATTGATATCGGTTAATTCAATGTTCAAATCACTCATCATTGGATTTGGATATACTTTCACCTGGTCATCAAATCCAACCTCAGTTATTCCCACACCTGTCTCATAGTCACAAGTGTTAGCTATTCCCGTTGAATAGAACCCTATTTCAGAATCCTCATAGCATCTCAGGTAACAGATGGTCGGAAGATCAATGCCACAGACCTTTTGTGGTACCAGGTATTCAAGTGAACCGATCTTTTGAAGTATGTCATGAGTCTCATCAAGTAAATTGCAGAAACTAAATCCCCAGGATTCTTCAGGTGTATTCACTCTGAGGTATTTCAGTTCCTGACCATTGATGGTCTGAAATCCGGTACTGTCGACCAAAACAGTGGTAAGTGAATCATCGCACACTGACAATTTTGATATCGGGCCATAAGCTTCCCAACTTTCATTGGTTTCTGCTCCGAAATTATAGAGTACTCTGAAAGATGTACCATCAAAAAGATAAACGGTATCATTGCTTTCATAAGTGAAAAAGGTCTCACTGGTCCAATGATCGGGTTGAGTACCCGGTCCCTTTTGTTCAAGTTTTCTGCATTCGATACCCTGAATAATGGTATCCTTAGTTGATTCAATCGTTACATAGCTGACATATTGTCCCCAACCTGAACGGAACTCATAATGCCATACTGCACCTACAGGTGCCCAGGTTGTCTGAGCATAGGAAATGGAATGGATTCTCAGAAGTAGGATTGTTAAAATAATGATTTTGGTCTTCATAATTGATGGTTTAGTTAAGTAATGTTGGTAATGACTTTTGGTTATAGACGGTGGATGCTTCTTAAAGATCACAGATAGGATAAGCGATTTAACTTGTTTTACAGATGTGTAATCTTGAAGCCTTTTTCCTTAAGTCGTTCAGCAACCAGTGAACGGTGACAAGCTTCCGGGTGTTCTTCAACACAAAAGAGGACAATGCTTTTAGAACCTGACTTTTTGATTTCTTCAATAAACTGATCCATGTCGAACTTATTAAGTATCTGTTCGGTATACTCTTGCCGGAAGGCCTCTCCAACAGTCTCACGCGACCGGATTCCATGGTGATGAAGCTTATCTTCTTTCAACTGCTTTTCACGGATTTCATCCGTTGGAGTTAATCCGGTAATATGCAAATAGGCTATACCCAGCTCTTTCAATTTCTCCTGTAAACGATTACTGTTTACGAACATATATTCAGAACCCCTCACACCTCTGCGTTGGCGGATATCACAGAAGAGATCAATTTTATTATCCGTTAATTTACTGAAAAAAGTCTCTTTGGATGAATTAAATACACCTAATGTAAAGAATTGCATTATCTGTTGATTTTGAGTTATTATCTATTCTTTCAACACTTTCTGATTAACAAAGTCAAGAGTTGCTATAAATAATCCCAATACAGCAGTAATAGTTCAACAAGTAAGTTTCAATTCCGAATATTTGATTATCTAAACAACTTTAGTTTTTCTGTCTATACGCAGGAGCTTATATAATTGCTTTAACACAGCGTAGTGAAATTCGTCAAACTTTAACCGGTTAATGTTAATCCCAACAGCCTGCAGTTTCGAAACTCAGATTTTTAGTATGGCATTTCGGGCAACGATAGAAATTACTCTTTAGAACATAGAAGCGTGGATCTTCAATTGAGAGCCTCCATGTAAATACACAGGTTCTTATCTCTTTTTGAGTAACTTGTCCCGCATAAACCAAAGACTTACCACATCTGCTGCAGGTATTAACCGGTTTAAGGATATTATCTGTTTCAATAATGCCGCAGTGCTCACAAATAACGGGTACGGCACATTCTTTTCCTCTGTCTTCAGGACCACCACCAAGGTACAGAACTTCGAAATCTGCACTACACTTGGCGCAAGTCGGACGAATCATACTTCCCATTGCTCAAAATTGTGTCAATAAAGATATGAAGTTTTTGTTAACTTTGAAAAACGATAATTACAACCTTATGGAAACATTGTTTTTTTAAAAGTTACATCTTTATAATCTGAAGGAGCTTTTTCTTTACTTAATATTCCATCTGCAGAGAGACAAATTAATAACTTTGCCTTATTAAATCTATTAATCATGAGTAATTCTAATCAACTTTCGACTGTAATTGAATTAGTAAACAACCGACTTCATTTTAATGGAATGGTTGAAGGCAAAGAACCGGTTTCGATTGATTACACTCCACCTCTGGGTGATAACCTGGGTTACACGTCACTTGAGTTGTTCCTGATTAGCTTCTCGACATGTGTTGGTAGTTCTGTACTCACTTTTCTCAGAAGAATGAATAAGCAAATCAATGCTTTCAAGATTCAGGCCCTCGGATGCAGGAGAGAGGAACATCCTACATGTTTTAAGAATATAGAGCTCATAGTAGAACTCGATTCACCCGATATAAGTGAAGCTGACTTCTATAGAGTACTGAAATTGTCGGAGGATACTTATTGTCCGGTCTGGGCGATGATAAAGGGAAATGTTGAGGTAACCGTTACCTTGAAACAGCTGGTGGCAAACAGTTGATTTTCTAAATGCAATTTTCTATTTCTGAGTATCTGTTGTGGCTATCTTTAACCATATTTGAGTTACTTTTGTTAAAGAAGTAGTTAAGTAAAGACTTATGATTGCAAAAGATCTGATCAGTGATACCATAATGCCGTTACAGACATCAGATACAGGAATGACTGCGTTGAACTGGATGGAGGAGTTTAAGGTCTCACATCTTCCAATCGTTAACAACAATGATTTCCTTGGTTTAATATCCGAGCAGGATATATATGAGCGTAACAGTTATGATGAACCGTTGGGCAATCATGCATTATCGTTGCAAAATCCCAGTGTAAACGAAAATCAGCATGTTTATGATATCATCAGGAATGTGCATGAACTACAGCTTACACTTATACCCGTGGTAAATGACAAGAACCAATATATTGGTTCAATAACATTGAAGTGCCTTACAAAGTATTTTGCACGATTAGCGGCTGTCGATAATCCTGGTGGTATTATTGTTCTTGAGATGGGAGTTCATGATTTTGTATTAAGTGAAATAGCCCGTATTGTTGAATCAAACGATGCATTGATCCTGAGTCTTTATGTTATGAATTTGCCTGATTCAACCAAACTGCAGGTTACAATTAAGGTAAACCGCATGGACATTTCCCCTCTGATTTCAACTTTTAACAGATTCAATTACAACATCAAAGAATCATTTTTCAGGAGTGATTATGATGAGACACTCCACGACAGGTATGATAGTTTAATGCGATTCCTTGATATTTAATCTTCGAAGTTCTCTTTTTTGTTTGAGAATCTCACTACGTGGGGTTTTTGTAATTTTGCTTAATTAAATCTCACAATATGACTAAACTAAGCGTAAACATCAATAAAATTGCCACTCTTAGGAATGCACGCGGAGGGAATCTACCTGATGTTGTAAAAGCTGCCATTGATTGCGTTAAATTCGGTGCTCAGGGTATTACAGTACATCCCAGACCGGATGAACGGCATATTCGCTATCAGGATGTCTATCAGTTAAAACCTGTGCTTACAGTTGAGTTTAACATTGAAGGCAATCCTAACCAAAAGTTCATGGAACTTGTTACTGAAATTAAACCTGCACAGGTAACACTGGTGCCTGATGCAGATGATGCCCTTACATCCAATAAAGGGTGGGATACCTTAAATTATCAGAATTTCCTCTCTGATATTATTAGTGAACTGCACAAACATAATATACGTACCTCCATCTTTACTGATCCTGATTCGAAGATCATTGAAGGAGCCGCTAAAACAGGCACTGACAGGATTGAACTTTACACTGAGATGTATGCTTCAGGATATCATAAAAACAGGGACCTTGCCATTAAGCCTTATATGGAGGCTGCTAAGACAGCCCGCCAGGTGGAGCTTGGAATAAATGCCGGTCATGACCTTAACCTCGACAATCTGCGTTTTTTCAATGAAAACATTGAAGGATTGTTAGAAGTTTCAATAGGTCATGCATTGATTTCTGATGCACTGTATTTCGGGCTTGAGAAAACAATACAGCTTTATCTGGCAGAGATAGATCAGATTAAATTACTTTAATCAGGTATTTGATTAAACTCTGAAGTATTAATCAGGTTAAAGCTCTTAATGATAAACAATATCATCTCTGATGAAACTTTTTTTCAGGAAATTTGGTACAGGGCAGCCACTCATCATTTTGCATGGGCTGTTAGGGATGTCGGATAATTGGGTAACGCTTGGCAAGAAGCTATCCGGTGACTATACTATTTACCTTCCTGATCTCAGAAACCATGGGCAGTCACCTCATAGTATGGAGTTTAGCTATAAGGCGATGGCCGATGATCTGCTAGAATTTATTGAAGATCATCAGATAGAGAACCCAGTCATAGCCGGTCATTCAATGGGAGGCAAAGTTGCAATGCTTTTTACATTAAATCATCCCGATAAAGTAAAAGGTCTTATTGTTGTCGATATTAGTCCGGTAGCCTATGAAAATCACGACTATCATTATGATATAGTTTCTGCCATGATGTCGATAAACATGAATGCAGTGCACAACAGGGAGGAGGTGTCAGAGATGCTTAAGCTAAATATCCCGGATGAGGCCACTCGTTTATTTATCATGAAAAACCTTCACAGGAAAGCTGCCCACCAGTTTGAATGGAGAATCAACCTTAATGCTATAAGTGAAAACCTCCCCAGGATGGTTGCCGGTATTGATACATCTAAAGTCTTCAATAAACCTTCATTATTTATACGTGGCTCTGCATCCGATTACATACTTGATAGTCACATTACTCTTATAAAAAAGATTTTTACTGTTGCCGAAATAATTACAGTTGAGGGTTCAGGGCATTGGGTTCATGCAGATAAACCTGAAGAGACCTTGACTGCTTTTTGCAATTTTATGACTCATTTATAGGCTGCTGATCAAATACATGACGGTTAGGAGAGGAATATTATAAAAAAAGGCCGCCCCTTTCGGGACAGCCTCTTTGGGTAACTTCAATTTTAGTCATTTCAATACCTTTGAACATTCAGGCTTGATACTCCTGCATCAACATCTATTATAATTTTTGATGTTGCAGTGTTAAAATTATCAGTCCTGAACTGGCCTTTTGATATCTTTTTGAATCCGGGGAAATTTCTGCTTGTGAGTACAGTTTCAGTATTGATTTCAACACCGGCTGAGGCTGGTACTTCAATATCAATAGAAGCTGCACCTGCCTCAATATCCACCTTCGACAATGGATTCCTGTCACCAAGCTTTAATTTCATTGAAGAAGCACCACCATCCAGATCAAGCGAAGCAATATTGAATTTACTGAGGTCGAAGTTAATATTAGCGGCACCAACTTCAAATTTAAAGTCCCATAGGGGCTGAGGGTTCAGATACAATTGTACCATGTTACTCTTATTGTTGAGCTTAATATTTGATTCTTCAATACTCAGATTTACAATTCTCCGTCCATTTTCATCTGACGATGTCATGCTATAATCGCCAATATTTCCCCTCTTTTTGAATAAGATCAGCTTATCGGTAAGCAATGAATCGGAAAGCTTGAAATCACCGGCAGCGGCATCAAATGAAAGGGTAGCCTCTTTCATGGTTGAGTCATAATTCTGGAAGAGTTCCTGGATATCATTCGACCATGAAGATGTGTCAGAATCATCATCACTATGCTCCCAACGATATTCCCATTTGCTGTGCCTGTCATTGTGCCATCTCCAAAATGGCCTGTCGTTACGGTCATATTTTGAGACCAGCAGAAATGTGACAGCAATAGCAACAAATGAGAGTATCAGTTTTATATAACCTTGAATTGGAATGAGTGAGATTCCCCAAAGTATCAGAATTAAAGGCCATAGACGGAATACGGTCCACCAGTCGAAATATATTAATCCCATATTTTTAAGGATGAAGAGGACGCCGATAATGACCAGCAGTATTCCCCAGAAAAGTTTCTTGTAGCTCATAGCTTATAGGTTTAAATCGTTGTTGGTTGAATTATCTTTTTGGTTACGTGTGATATCATCCTGTATTACATCAGGTTCGTCGGACTTTTTAGTCACAGGGAATCCACGAATGATCATAACAGCTCCAATAAGTACAAGTAATAGTGGCCAAAAGTCTCGAAAGTTAATCTGTGGGAAGAACCGTTCAAACAGGAAGAAGCCTCCAATTAGAATTAGTACCAATCCTGCAATAAGACCACCGTCTAATTTTCTGCCTCTTTCAACGGTTGGATTGACTTCATCAGGTTTAATTACAGGAGGAATGCCTGCACTGTAACCTTCATAAGTTTCCCCGATACCGGTATCTTTTCCTGTTGGAGGTGCCGGGCGGCCGGGATTCGCATATGGATTATAAACATTATATCGTTCAGGAACAACTATCCATAAAATGATATAGATTAATAATCCACCACCACCCATGATGGTCAGGAGTATAAAGATTATTCGAATTATGGTTGGGTCAATTCCAAAAAACTCAGCCAGTCCTCCGGCTACTCCCCCGATAACTTTTCCGTTTACAATACGGTATAATCTGTTTTCTTTCATAACGAAATTGTTTATTCACTTCGTTTGACGCAGAAGTGACTAATTGGTTACAAACCTTTAATTGTGATTTGAAATTAAGGAGAAGTCGATAAATGCTGAAGGAGATAAACTCTATTTATTCAGGCTGTTCTTTGTACGTTCTGCCGGCTATCCAGATGCTTAACTCATATAAACCGAATAACGGTACACTGACCAGCACCTGACTGATTACATCCGGGGGTGTTATTATAGCAGCAATTGTCAAAATAACCACAAACATGTATTTCCTTATCTTTCTAAGGAAGGCAGGCGTTACTATGCCAATTTTTGCGAGGAAGTATATTAACACAGGCAATTCGAATATTATACCCATCCATAAAGTGACCGAAAGAAATGTACTGATATACGAAGCCAGTGAAATTTGATTTTCCACTGTATCACTCACGTGGTAGTTTCCGAAGAAGTTGATGGTAAGAGGCACTATAAGGAAATAGCTGAAGAGAACCCCGAAAATGAAGAGCAGTGACATTACTAAAACAGCATGTTTTGAATATTGTAGTTCTTTCTCATATAATGCCGGTTTGAGAAATCTCCAGAACTCCCATATGATATACGGAACAGTTAGTACAAGTGCAGCAAAAAAGCTGATAGCCATATGGGTAGTGAATTGCCCTGATAAGTTTAGATTTACAATCTCAAGGTTAAGGCTCCCGGGACACATGCCTTCAAGGTTTAGCCAATTCCCTAATTTGCAAAATAATTGGTTGGTGAAGAAAGTTGATTCTTTTGGGGCAAGAATGATCTGATCAAAAATCAGTTTTCTGTTGAGAAAGGCTACTACAAAGAAGACAAGCAAAGCGATGGCTGAACGGAAAAGATGACCTCGCAATGCGTCCAGGTGTTCCCAGAACGACATCTCAGCAGAATCCTGCTTTTGATTTTTATTTGCCTTGCCGGTTATTATTTCAGCCATTTAAGATGCTTATTGTCTTAATAATAGTTGTAAGCTCATTTTGATTCATGCAGTAAATTAAAGTTCAAAAAGCTAATAAGCCTTTGGTATTCAAGATTGGAGCAAAAATAACTATAATTCAATTCTTAATGTTGAATCATTGAAGATCATTTCTGGTATTGATATTTATGAAGATGTCCTGATTGTCATTTAACCGGAATTCTTCATATGGAATGTATTTAACCGGAAAATGACTGAATATATCTGTCATCCTATAATTATTAGCTGCTATTAGCTTTTCAAGAACAGGAATCACACTTTTTGGATAAATGGCTATCAACGGCTCAGCTTGTGGGGTAAGCGGTACAATGCACTTACCGGGGTTTTCTTTAGCTGACTTGAGTAGATGGTCGATTACAGCTGTAGGAATTTCAGGAACATCGATTGGAAGACAAAGGTTAATGTCAGAATTGCTTTGCTTTAAGCATGAAAGCAAACCTGCCATTGGGCCTGCATTTTTCTTTATATCAGGTACTCTTTCCAATCCAAAATGATCGTACGTATCAAAAGAAGCACTCAGAAGTATTCGATTGCAGTATTTTGACAAAAGGTTAATACTGAAGGAGATCATCGGCTTGCCTTTATATGAGATGAGCCCTTTAGGTATTCCCATCCTGCTACTTTTCCCTCCTGCTAATATGATACCCGTACAATCTTCCATTATCGATATTAATTACACCACTGCAAATACGGTTAACTGCTTTTTGGGAAAAACAAACACCCATCACCATAACTGAGAAAGCGATAATTATTTTCGAGTGCATGATTATACACTTTCTTCCAGTTGTCACCGATAAAAGCAGCCACCAATAATAGTAAAGTGCTTTGGGGTTGATGAAAATTGGTAACCAATGCTTTACAGACTTTAAATTGATATCCGGGAACTATCATTATCCTGGTATCTCCTGAAATTTCCTGCAGATGATGTTTCTTCATATAATCATGAATGGCAGTAAGAGCATCGGCAGTATGAATTCTGTCATTTGAATTATATGGTTCCCACTGCTCTATATAGAAAGTTCCTGCTCTGAGGATATCAGTTCTTCCAGAAATAATTTGACACCCAAGCCAATATAAACTTTCGAGTGTGCGCATTGAAGTTGTACCTACCGGAATAATACACTTATCAAGATTTCCTATCAGTCTGAGCAGAGTGGACCTTTTGATGATGATTCTTTCTTCATGCATCTGATGCTCAGCCACATTGTTGGTTGTGACAGGTTTGAATGTTCCTGCACCAACATGAAGTGTAACATATTCTGTAAGGCAGTTTTTACTTTCGAGTTTATCAAAGAGGTGATTGGTGAAATGGAGTCCGGCAGTTGGTGCAGCCACAGAACCCTCGTTACGAGCATAAATTGTTTGATAGCGTCCTTTGTCTTCTTCTTCCGGCTCTCTGTTCAAATATGGTGGCAAGGGTACTTTACCATACACATCAAGTAAATCCTCAAATATTTTAGATTTATCATGCCATGAGAAGTGTATGATAAACGAATCGTCAGTTGTCATTTCCTTCTTTGCGGTCAATTCAGGAGAACCATCAATCTGAATTGTCAGGTCGTCTTTCTTCCAACGTTTTGCGTTACCAACATAGCATTTCCAACGGGCAAATCCTTCACCTGATTCAATTTCATTTAAACAGAACACCTCAATCCTGGCTCCCCCTGGTTTGTGGAATACCAAACGAGCCTTTATTACTTTGGTGTCATTAAATATCAACAAAGAGCCTTCAGGAATAAAGGAATCAAGTGAATGAAAGTGACTGTCGGTTATATTATTATCCTTATATACCAGCAATTTGGTTTCATCCCTCTTTGCCAAAGGAAACTTAGCTATACGAAACTCAGGTAAATCATAGTTGTAGTCGGAAATGGATATGTTCCTTATCATACGTAATAAATAAGGTACAAAAGTAATGATTTGATTAATGATTTGATTTTATTGCTTTAGGCATGCCTGTTGGCAATCACTTAACCTAAATTGCAGTATTCTAGTCAAATGGGATGTTATTGATTAAATCAATTGAATCAATGTATTAATACTGGGAATGAGAAACATTTGAACTTCACCGGCAGGTGAGTTTAACCAAATAATTTTGACTATCAATAATTGACCAATGAGGCTTTTAGCCTTTAAACAAATCGTTGATGTCAATTTTATTTTCGTAGAGTTGGATTACATCATCAGGTTCAAGAATTTGGATTCTGTCGATTCGGTTGGTGATTTGTTGGTACCAGATTTCGATAAATAATCCTTTAAAAGTGAAAAGCTTCACTACATAATACATATAAATTCGGTCAAGGATTTCTTCTCCTTCTGACAGTACTAAATTGACTTTCTTCTTTATAGGAAGTTCAGCAAATTCCTGAGGTGTCATTTGTTAAGCTTATTAGTGTATTTCTCAAGGTATTTATTCAGCTTATAATACCTTAAATTTATTAACTGTTTTCAAGCTGAAATAGTGAACGCTCAATTTCAACTTCATATTTTTCTTTTAGAAACTCTAAGTTCTTTAGGGTTGCCTTCTGATCATAGATTCTCACCAGTTCTATTATACCTTCCGGACTGTAATAACCGGCCTGAGCAGCATCATAAACCTTATGATTGTTATTATTGCGAATAGCAAAAGTGAGTGATTCAAATTTATTCCAGTTAACATAATTCTTCACCTTAAAATAGTACGTATCTGCAAGTTCGTTATCTCTGTAGATGTTTGGAATTACCTCTTCAAGTGCCATATATTTCCAGATCTGGATGAGACTGCTGTAGGGTTTAACTGTCTTCGAAACCTGAAAAGCTGTTCCCTTGCTCTTGTACATTTCGATTAGTTTAGGCAATGCACTATAATCATCCATATAAATCCTGATTGCTGAAACCATTTCATTCTGAAAAGTGAGTCTGGCAAGTACAGCATCAAACCGATAGGTGAAGGTCTTCTTGATTTCTCTGGTCATCCTGATGAAGTCATTTAATTGCTCGAAACGCAATTCTTTAGTGATGGCAAAAATCGACCTTGGCTTCTTTTCATTCTCGTTGACGGGGATAAAAAACTGATCATAAAAACCGGGATAGGGATCCAGATCTTCAAGTATCAACTCCTGAAACTTGTACTCAGAGGCAAGCAGACTTAATGTTTCTTTTTTGACAACGAAACCCAGTGACTCAATTGTTTTCGGATTTTCCATGGTGTTAAAAATTTGATGTACACAATTTGAGATAACTTTAACAAGATAAGGTGCTAAATGTTAAACAGAAACTGATGAAATTATGTGTTTTATCAACACGAACAGGTTGATTAAAAATACGATATTTTTATGAAGCTCAATAATTAACAGTTATCTTTGATAAAACATTATTAAGCATGGATTTTCGGGTTCACATTCCAAACACATTCACTATCCTTAACTTACTTGCCGGGTCACTATCATTACTTCTTTTGTTTAAAGGTGCATATACTGAGGCAGCAGTATTAATTCTTGTCGCATCAGTTTTTGATTTTCTTGATGGTTTCTCAGCCAAATTGCTCAACGCAAAGTCACTAATCGGTAAGGAACTTGATTCTCTGGCTGATGTTGTCTCCTTTGGTTTGGTGCCGGCACTTTTTCTTTATGTTGTCATGAGCAGGAATACATTGCTGATGGATGATAATTACTTTGTTTTACCATACTTTTCGTTGTTAATTGGTGCGTTTTCAGCATTGAGGTTAGCAAAATTCAACGTTGATACCCGGCAGACTGTCTCTTTTCTTGGCCTACCTACTCCGGCAAATGCGGTTCTCATCATATCTCTGAGCATGATAACACTAACCGGGGAAAATAATATACCGATTATTTCAAGCTTAGTATCTAATATCTGGTTTCAGTTAGCAATAATCCCAATTTCATGCTATCTACTTGTTTCTGAGATTCCTATGTTTGCACTGAAATTTTCAAAGGGATACAAATTCAGCAATAATAAACTACGATATACATTCATGCTGTTCACAGTTATAGCAACTATATTTTTTCAATGGACAGGTATAGCAATTTCAATGGTGGTTTATCTACTAAGCTCATTTATCACGAGAAACAAGTAATTTTTTTGTGAATTTTTGAAGTACTTCTTGAAATAATTTTATTTTTGCGCATTACACATTGCTAATCCGGGTATTAACTTAAAACATCTCATTTGTTAAATTAATGAAACTGCTTATCCGTTTTGTTCTTCTTTCACTATTCTTTTTCGGATTCTCATCACTTGAATCGCGTATCACCAGCGCAACCTACACTGAAAGTGAAATTCTGACAAACAATGAGCTTCATGAACTTACCCGCCTTATTGCTGATGATGTTATTTCGAAAGTTGATTCACTTGTTACACGGTTTGCCACAAATCACCGTTTCAATGGCAATATCATGGTGGCCTATGATGGAAGCGAGATATTCCATAAATCAGTAGGTTATTCTGATCCTTTAAAGAAAGAACCTGCCAAACCTGAAACAATCTATCAATTGGCCTCTGTGAGTAAGCAATTCACTGCTGCAGCAATAATGCTTCTTCAATCCGATGGTAAATTGAATATCAATGATTCACTGTCAAAATACATTCCTGAATTGCCTTATAAAGGAGTACTGATCAGTCATTTGCTGCATCACACTTCAGGAGTGCCAAATTATATGTATTTGATCGATAAGTATTGGAATGATGTTACACCTCCTGATAATGAAGATGTGATTCATTTAATGGCAAGGTGTAAAGTCCCTCCTTTCTTCAGGCCCGGAAGCAGATACGACTATTCCAATACAGGTTATGTAATATTGGCCACTATTGTTCAAAGAATATCAGGTTTTTCACTGAATGATTTTCTGCAGAAAAGAGTTTTTCAACCTCTGGGAATGAAGAACACTTTCGTGTACAGTTCATCTGATACCACAGTCCAAAGAGCACAAATTGACGGATTCCGGGCAACAAAGAGAGGATTCGTCAGGATTAGGGACACTCATCATGACGGTATAGTAGGTGACAAAGGAGTATGCTCAACTACTGCCGACCTCCTTAAATGGGATAATGCTCTTTATGAAAATACACTCTTTGATGATGAGTTGAAAGAACTGGCATTCTCACCTGCTGTAACTACTTCAGGAAAAGAAATCCCTTATGGATGTGGATTCAGACTCCGTGAATGTGATGGATGTAAAGTTGTGTACCACAATGGGATATGGGAGGGTGCACGCACAAATTTCCATCGCTTCATTGATAAAAGAAATACAATTATTATTCTTAATAATACCAGCACATCGTTAAATCACGAATTGGTAAGGTTAATAGAAGCTACTCTTAATAATGAGACCTCGGTTGAGGTCACTACTCAGATATCTAAACTCCTTATTAATGAAGGGTATCAGGCAGCGTATGACTACTATTATGAAATTCAGGAAACCAACCCTATGGTTAGACCTGATATCCGTAAACTGATGAAAGCAATTGAATATCTTGAGAAAATTGGTAAAGGGGATAAAGCTGAAGAATTTAAAAAGCTTTGTCATACCATGGTAAGTGTTTGAACAAGTGTCCTATTTTGTGAATCTCCTGTTCATATCCGAACAAGTAAAATCAGCCCTTTAATACTAAATTGTTGCTAATCAAGCCATAACAAATCGGAACATTTTTTGGTAGTGGTTTATCACTCACACAACTATTATTCTATGAAAAAAGTAATTTTTACCCTCTTATTTATGCAACTGATATTTGCATCAGCCTTTGCCGGGCAGGGTGGTGACAATCCCGTTATCACCCGAGAAAACGCACCAGAGAGTACCAAGTGGAGACTTACGGATATTTATCCCGATATGAAAGCCTGGGCTTCAGATCTTGAAAAAGCCGAATCCTTGCTGAAAGAAATGTCTTCTTTAAAAGGCACATTAGGCAAAGCTCCTGAAAATCTTCTTCGCTATTATACTCTTGGAGATGAATTTGGAAAGATTACCACAAAACTTTATTGCATGGTATATCTGCAAAGATCTCTGGATTCACGCGACCCTCAGGTCAGTGAGAATTTCCAGCGTATGCAGGCTTTTGGTCTGAGAACTTCACAGGAACTTGCCTGGACAACACCTGAACTTGTCACAATACCCAAAGAAACTGCTATGAAATGGGCCGATAATAATAAGGCCTTTAAACCATACAGGTTTAGCATGGAGAACTTGTACAGATTACAAGATCATGTACTGCCGGGTGACCAGGAACAACTGGTATCATATTTCTCGGGGTTGGCTGAAGTTCCATCTTCAATTTACACCGAAGTGGCTATTTCAGATAACAAGTACCCTCAATTTGTACGATCAAATGGTGAGACAGTTACACTAACCCGTCCGATGCTTTCAAATATTCTGAATTTTAGCACTGATCGTAATGAAAGACAGCGTGCTTATGAAGCTTTTACCGAAAACTATAAGGCACGCGAAAACACCATGGCTGCTATTCTTCATAGTGTTGCAAAATCAAATGTTGCTTATGCTCAGGCTTATAAATTCAACAGCACACTTGAAGCATCTTTAAACAGTCCAAACATACCGGTGAGTGTATATGAAAGCCTCATAAAGGTAGCCGGTGAGAATCCTGAACCGCTGCAACGTTACATGAAGTTGCGGAAAGAAATTCTGAAAATTGAAGACTATGCACCATGGGATGGAAATATTCCGTTAGGAACTTTCAATAGAACATATTCGTATGATGAGGCTAAAGCCATGATTGTTGAGGCACTGAAACCTCTGGGTAATGAATATTCAACAGGAATACAGCAAGCCCTGAATGGCGGATGGATAGATGTTTATGAAGGTGAAGCTAAAGAGACTGGTGCTTATTCAATGGGGGTTTACGGTGTGCATCCTTACATATTGCTCAATTATGACCAAACAACTAATGCAGTGTCAACAATGGCTCATGAATTGGGACATACTATGCATTCAATGTTCTCGGCAGCTAATCAACCATATAGAACATATCAATACTCATCATTTGTTGCTGAAGTAGCTTCAAACTTCAATGAAGAATTACTTCTCGACTACATGCTCAAAAAAACTAATGATAAAGCTGAGCGAATTGCACTATTAGATCAGGCTATAACTAACCTCATCGGTAGTTTCTACAGACAAAGTCAATTTGCTGATTTTGAACTTCAGGTCCACAAATTAGCAGAGAATGGCGAGCCTGTTAATGCAACCGTTTTGAGCAAGATAATGCACGATCTTAACGACAAGTACTATGGAAATACTGTAATTCAGCATCCATATCGTGATTTAACATGGGCACAGGTAATGCATTTTTATCAATTACCTTACTATGTCTATAACTATGCAACCAGCTATGCTGCCGCTTCAAGAATACATCAGTTGATTACAACCGGTACTAAGCAGCAACGTGAAGAAGCTCTGCAGAAATATCTCAATCTGTTAAAGTCAGGTGGTAACAATTATCCTGTTGAACAACTTAAATTGGCGGGAGTTGATATGACATCAACAGAACCTACTTTGGCAGTAGTAAAACGATTAAATGATCTGGTTGATCAATTAGAAAAGGAACTCAGAAGCTAATATTTACTCGTACAACTGTTTTCATCTTTTGTTAGTCCCCGAATGTGTGGTCGGGGACTTTTTTTTATTTACCTTCTGAGTTCAAAGTTTTTGCCGAGATAAACGTCTCTTACTTTTTCATCAGCGGCTAGTTCTTCAGCTGAGCCTGATTTCATGACTGAACCCTCAAAGAGAAGATATGCACGATCAGTAATACTCAGTGTTTCGTGTACATTGTGGTCAGTTATCAGGATACCGATGTTTTTGTTTTTTAGTTTTGACACAATATTCTGAATATCTTCAACGGCAATAGGGTCAACACCAGCAAAGGGTTCATCAAGCAGAATGAATTTCGGATTTACTGCCAAAGCTCGGGCTATCTCTGTTCTTCTTCGTTCACCTCCTGAGAGCTGAATACCTTTACTCTTTCTTACATGGGATAGTCCAAATTCTTCAATCAAACTCTCAAGCCTTTCTCGTTGCTCTTTCTTGGATAATTTGGTAAATTCAAGAACTGACAGAATATTATCTTCAACGCTCAATTGTCTGAAAACAGATGCTTCCTGAGCCAGATAGCCTATTCCAAGCTGAGCACGCTTGTACATTGGCATCGTGGTGATTTCCGTATTTTCAAGGTAGACATGACCTGATAATGGCTTAATTAAACCAACGATCATATAGAACGAAGTAGTCTTCCCAGCACCGTTAGGACCAAGTAAACCGACTATTTCACCCTGTTCAACCTGTACAGAAACATTGTTGACAACAGTTCGCTGACGGTACTTTTTAACCAGGTTTTCAGTTCTTAATATCATATATCCAGTAGTTAACCATTATTTCAGATCATCCCAGAATTCAATTGCACGACGTGTATGTGGAATTACAATAGTACCGCCGACAAGATTTGCCACACCAATTATTTCCATTAGCTCCTCTTCAGTTACACCAAGTTCATGGCAACGGATAAGATGGTATTTTATGCAGTCATCGCAACGAAGCACCATTGAAGATACCAATCCAAGCATCTCTTTAGTTTTTGAATCAAGGGCACCATCTTCATAAGTCAGAGTATCAATACTATATATCCTCTTCAGTATCTTATTGTTAGATGCAGAAAGCAGACGTTTGTTCATCTTGCTGCGATACTCATCAAATTCTTCTTTCTTTTTGCCCATTATTACTATTTCACAGGGTTAGTGCTCATTGACTTAAATGATTCCTTCTTTTAAGATATCATGCAAATGGATTACACCCATATAATTACCGTTATCCATAACGAGCATCTGTGTGATATTATTTTTACGCATAATATCGAGAGCGTCAGCTACCAGCAAATCACAATTTACGGTAAGGGGATCTTTTGTCATGATTTCAGCAGCTTTGAGGCTTTGGAAGGGTACATCTCTATGAAGCATCCTGCGAATATCACCATCAGTAATTATCCCAACCAGTTTATGACCTTCAAGAACAGCTGTTGCACCAAGGCGTTTTGAAGAAATTTCCAGTATGACAGATTTCATATCATCGCCGGCCTGTACTTCGGGTTTCTCGTTGTTCTTGTAAATTTCTGATACCCTTAGGTATAATCGTTTTCCTAATGCTCCACCTGGATGATAACGTGCAAAATCTTCTCTGCTAAAACCTCTGCATTCGAGCAATGCAACTGCAAGAGCATCACCCATTACCAATTGTGCGGTGGTGCTGGCAGTGGGAGCAAGATTATTTGGACAAGCTTCACGAACAACGGTTGTATTAAGCAGCATATCAGCATTTTTCGCCAGAAATGATTCAGTATTTCCGGCAATGGCTATGAGAGTGTTTCCCATTGTTTTGATTAATGGGACCAACACTTTTATTTCGGGTGTATCGCCACTCTTCGATAGACAAATAACAATGTCTTCCGGTCTAACCATGCCAAGGTCACCATGGATGGCATCGGCAGCATGCATGAATATTGAAGGAGTTCCGGTACTGTTAAGTGTACTGACAAGTTTTGAGGCAATGTTGGCACTTTTACCAATTCCGGTTACAATAATTCTTCCTTTTGAATGAAGAATCAGTTCAACGCATTTCTCAAAATCATCGGTCAGGTAATTGCTCAACTGGCTTATTGCTGTGGCTTCTTCTTTAATAGTGCGTAATGCAATAGCCCTAATTTCTTCTGCTGTCTTCACAATTGAGAATTAAAATTGTGCAAATATACCACTAAATAATAGTTCAATATTCAACTGCCGTTTGAGGGTGAATTCGCGAAGTGGTTTTTAATAAGGGCTTAGAGCATAACAATACCTTATAGTGTGTAAAAAAGTTAAGATTTTTTAGCAAACTATTTGAATATTAATTGCGTATTACTCAAAAAAATACCAATTTTGCATTCCTTTTGCCATATTGAGGTAATCTGCATGTGTCCGGGAAACGGGATAAGAATAAGTTAGAAATTACTTCTGGTAAGGGCTTTAGCGATTTTCTCATTCTTTATTTACCCTGCTTAAGGGTAAGAACAGATATTGTGAATAAAAAAATTGGTTTATATCACATTAAAAGTTGACATGTACCGGTTTTTGGTATTAACTTTAATCTAAAAAAAGATTTGATTATCGCTGAGAATAAGTTAAATTTGTTTAAGAACAGTTACTAACACTAAAATATCCTTTTCTATACGGTAAAGCCAAATAAGCTTTTTATAGGAAGACTATCATGAACAAAAAAGTAGAATACACATCATTAAACGGACTGTTAAAAAAGATCTTTGGTTTCGATTCTTTCAAAGGAAACCAGGAAGCCATCATACAAAGCCTTCTGGATGGGCATGATACATTTGTTATCATGCCAACCGGAGGAGGAAAGTCAATGTGTTATCAATTGCCGGCTCTGATAAGTGAAGGCACAGCCATTATCATTTCGCCGTTGATAGCCCTAATGAAAAACCAGGTAGATGCTATTCGCAACTTTGGAGCTGAGAAAGGAATAGCACACGTATTAAATTCTTCACTGGGTAAAAATGAAATTGCCGAAGTACGAAAAGATCTTTTAAGCGGCAAAACCAAGCTGCTATATGTTGCACCTGAATCACTAACAAAAGATGAAAATGTTGAATTCTTTAAGGACATCAATATTTCATTCTTCGCAATAGATGAAGCTCATTGTATTTCAGAATGGGGACATGATTTCAGACCTGAATACAGACGTTTACGCCCTATTATTGAATCAATTGGCAAGAAAGTACCCATCATAGCCCTCACAGCAACTGCCACTCCAAAAGTGCAGCAGGATATCATTAAGAACCTGAATATGATGGATGCCAAGTTGTTTATTTCATCATTCAACAGGGCTAATCTTTATTATGAAGTCCGTCCGAAAGGTGAGGATGTAATTAAAGATATCATCAAGTATATCAAATCACAACCGGGGAAATCAGGTATCGTTTACTGTCTTAGCCGTAAGAAAGTTGAAGAACTTGCTGAAACCCTTCAGGTGAACGGTATAAAAGCACTTCCATACCATGCAGGCTTAGATTCACAAACCAGGATGATCAATCAGGATAAATTCCTGATGGAAGAGATTGATGTTATTGTTGCTACCATAGCATTTGGAATGGGTATTGATAAACCTGATGTGCGTTATGTTATACACCATGATATGCCGAAAAGCCTTGAAGGCTATTATCAGGAAACCGGCAGGTCAGGTCGTGATGACGGTGAGGGCAACTGTATTGCTTTTTATAGCTATGATGACATTCAGAAACTAGAGAAATTCAATAAGAATAAATTGGTTGCCGAGCAGGAAATTGCGGGACAATTGTTGCTTGAAACGGTTGCATATGCTGAATCATCAGTTTGTCGCCGTAAGCAGTTACTGCATTATTTTGGTGAAGTTTATAATGAAGACAATTGTGGCAGTTGTGATAATTGTCTGCATCCAAAGACTAAGTTTGAAGGAAAAGAATCGGTAGAGTTGGTTTTGGATGCTGTTATTGCCACAAAGCAGCAGTTTAAGGCAAAACACATTATTGATGTTCTTATTGGAAAGCAGTCGGCTAATAACAAACAATTTAAGCATAATCAGCTCGAAGTATTCGGTAAGGGGAGTGAGCAGGATGAAAAATATTGGAATGCAGTAATCAGACAAACGTTAATTGAACGGCTCCTTGTTAAGGATATTGAGAACTACGGTATCTTGAAAATAACCCAGGAAGGAAAGGATTTTCTTGAGTCTCCTCGTTCAATCATGCTTACACGTGATCATGATTACGAGAACGCTGAAGAGGAGGATTTCTTTGGTGGCGGTGGTGCAAAAACCAGTAGTGATAAGGTGCTCTTCAGTATGCTGAAAGATCTCAGGAAAGAGATCTCCAGGAAAGAAAATCTTCCACCGTTCGTTATCTTCCAGGATCCTTCACTTGAGGATATGGCAATACAATATCCGATTACTTTCGATGAATTAAAACAAATCACCGGTGTCGGTTCAGGTAAGGCACAAAAATATGGTGAGCCATTCCTGAAACTAATCAAAACATACGTGGAAGAAAATGAGATCATAAGACCCATGGACATGGTTGTTAAGTCTGTCGTTAATAAATCGGGACTTAAGGTCTATATAATTCAAAACATTGACAGGAAGATATCTCTCGAAGATATTGCTCTTGCAAAGAACATGACTATTGGTGAGCTATTGTCTGAAATTGAGCGTATTGTTTCATCGGGAACAAAACTTGACCTTTCATACTATGTGAACGAATATGTTGATCCTTATCATCAGGAAGAAATATATGACTATTTCCGGGAAGCTGAAAGTGACTCAATACAAGATGCTTTAGTTGAGTTAGGGGAGGATGAATTCTCGGAAGAGGAGATAAGGCTTATGCGTATTAAATTCATGTCGGATCTTGGAAATTAATATAAATTTGCAAGGCCTGAATAAATAATTATTTTAATAAAATTAATGAACTATGGAGGAAACCCCAATAATTAACGTTAATACTGAAAATCCAAAAAGGAATACCAATCTTATCCTGACTATAATTAACCTTGTTTTATTACTGGGGTTGGTAGCATTGTATTTTATTGTATTGAAGCCAGGTGATCGTATACCGGTTAAAGCTATACAAAAGGCATCATCAGGTGGTCCTGCAATTGCTTATGTTAACACTGATACTATTCTTGCACATTACAATCTGGTAAAACAGATGAGAGATGAATTATTAGCAAGCACAGACAAATACGACCGGGAGCTTAAGACCAAACAGGCATCATTTGAAAAGGATGCTGCTTACTTCCAGGAGCAGGTTAACAAGAAAGCAATTTCCGAAGCTTCTGCTCAGGAAATATACGGAAGTCTTATGCAGGAACAACAGAAACTTTACGAATTAAGGGAAAGATACTCCACTTCACTCGCTGAACAGGAATACAAGATGAATCAATTGTTTCTCGATAGTCTTGATAATTTCCTCGCCAGGTACAATAAGAAGATGAACTTCGATTATATCTTCGCATATAATAAAGGCGGTAGCATACTCATAGGTAATGATTCATTGGATATCACCAACGAAGTACTTGAGTTGCTTAATACAGAATTTAAGCAGAAGTGAATTTGACCATGAGAGTCACGTTTTTCCTGTCGGTTATAAGTCTTTGTTTATCAATTGCATGTAGCCGACAGCAAAGTGGAATTGACTATGACAATATCATAGATCAGGAGACTATGGTTAGGATAATGGCCGATATTCAGGTTACAGAAACTGCATTACGCCAAAAGCAAAGTTCATTGAAACGTGATACATTGAATATTATTTCTGAAAGAGCTTACGACTCATTGTATGCCTTTTATAAAACCACTCCACAAGCATTTCATAACAGTTTGAAATATTACCAACAGGATCTTGAAAATTACCTCCAGATGAATGAGGAGTTGCTTACTCTTTTAACTCAAAAAGCTGATAGTATTAAACACGAAGGCGATACTGCAACAATTGCTGCCGACACTATCCAAAATACTGAAAGTGGAACAAGTAATAAAGAAACTGTAGATAAGGAAGAGGGGATAAAAAAGATTGAAAAGCGGGAGTTGGAAATAAAACGGAAGTAATTACCTTACAGCCGTAGCTTCGTAATCTTCACTATCTCCACCACCTTCAATGTTATATGTCCACGACATATTATCAGTTGAAATCAGAGTTCCATTACCTTCAACAAACAGGCCATCCGACATTTCCTGTGATGGAATGTAAATAGCCTTGGATGTAACAATTCCATAAGCACTGTATGAATGACCCATATTTCCAAAATTCTTGAGCAATACCTGCGATGAATTAGAAGGATCATTGCTGATAGTCACTGAGTAACTAATGCTTCGTGCAGCAGGTGATTCAGAAAACATCCATGTACCGGTAAACTTATCACGATCATCTCCTGTAATAGGACCTAGATCTTCATCAAGTGTACATGATGCTAAAAAGAGTGTCAATGCAAATAACGGAAGTAATTTTTTTAGTGATTTCATTGTATTGAGTTTATGATTAGTTGAAAAAGCAAAAAGTGTACCACTTCCATATGTTAATGGTTACCATTTTCACTTTTCTGTCAATAGAGTAACCAGATTACTTGCCAATCGGCTGGCACCAATACGAACCATATCAGGCGACAGCCATTCTTTACCATTAATCCCTTCAATTAGTCTTATATAATCAGCTGCCTGAGCAAAGGTAGCAATACCACCAGCGGGTTTGAAGCCAATTCTTTTACCTGTCTTGTTATAATAATCACTTATAGCGGTTAGCATAACAAACGCTGCCTCGAGGGTTGCAGAAACAGGGATTTTACCTGTTGAAGTTTTAATAAAATCAGCTCCTGCATCCATGGCAAGCATCGAAGCTTTGTAAATCAATTCAGGCAGTACCAACTCACCCGTCTCAAGAATAACTTTTAGATGTGCTTTACCACAAGCTTCTTTAATAGCTTTAATTTCATCACTTACCTCATCATAATTTCCTTCGAGAAACTTACCCCTTGAAATAACCATGTCAATTTCGTCAGCTCCACGTGAAACTGCATATTTCACTTCACTTACCTTAATATCTATCGGTGATTGCCCTGAAGGGAAAGCCCCGGCTACACTTGCAACCTTAATACCAGTATCAAACAGAAGTTCTTTGGCTTGCTTTACAAATACCGGATACATGCAAACAGCAGCAACATTCGGAAGATTATTTGCTGAAAATCCCTTTGCCTTGTCGCACAAAGCCTTAATAGTTAGTTGATTATCGTTTCCTTCAAGAGTTGTTAGATCAAGGATACTTAAGGCAAAGCGCATCATTGCCTTGTCGTTGGTGAATACTTTTGAAGGCAGGGCTAAATATTTATCTATACTTGCCTTTATTGATTGTGGTGTGAATGTTACATTGGCCATTTTGGAAGTAGATTAATGAATGATGCTTCTTGCTGATCATAAGCGAACTATAATATATCACCGGGATCCCATCCGGTGGCTAAATTCTCATTCAGGTTATCAAGTGCTACCATATCATCCTGATGAATCTCAAAATCAAATATCTGCTTATTTTCTGCAATCCTTGAAGTCACTGACGATTTGGGGATTAAGGCAAATCCATGCTGTAAACCCCATCTGAGTAAAATCTGAGCTGCACTCTTTTTATACTTTGATCCCAGTTTCAGTAGAAGAGGATCACGGAGTTTCTCACCTTTAGTTAAAGGACTATAAGCAATAGGAAGAATATTGTTTTGAAAACACATGTTGATGACATCAACCCGACTGCCATATATGAATGGATGAAGCTCAAGCTGGTTTACAGCAGGGATAACATTACAATGACCAAGCAATTCCGTAAGATGTTGCACCATGTAATTGCTAACACCTATTGCTCTTATTTTACCTTCATTATATAATGTTTCGAGAGCTTTCCAGGTTTCTTTTCTCTTACCCATCACAGGCCAGTGAATAAGATATAGGTCAACGTAAGCCAACTGCAATCTATTGAGACTGGCATGAAAGGCTCTTATTGTATTATCATATCCATGATCAGAATTCCACACTTTAGTTGTAATAAAAATCTGATCACGAGGAATTGAAGATGACATGACGGCTTTGCCCACCGATCTTTCATTCCCATAAATCATTGCGGTATCAATATGGCGGTAACCATTGTTAAGGGCAAATTCAATTACTTTACGTGTATTTTCGCTATCGGACATTTGATAGACACCCAGTCCGATAACAGGTATCCTTACATCATTATTAAGCTTAAAGACGTTTAATTGTAGCATATAAAACTCTTATGGTGACTATAAAGAAGTGTAATTCATCAGCCAGAAGAAACATGCAAATTTCTTAAAAGTTTTGAAACAAAAACATCATTGAGTTCTTGTATTGATGAACTCCTTAACTTAGCAAATAAATATCAGAGATATGAAAGTTGCTCTTTTTGGACGCGTTTGTGCCGATGATCGATATAATTACCTTCAGTTATTGATAAATAAGCTGCGGAACGAAGGTGTTGCCCTGACGGTATGGGAAAAATTCTTCGACTGCATAAAGCCCAGAATTACAATTGGTGACGATGTTACTACATTCAATAAGCAGGCTGATTTAGTGGGTGAGGTTGATTATATGCTATCTGTAGGAGGGGATGGAACAATGCTTGACGCTATCACTTATATTGGCGATTCGGGTATCCCTGTTATGGGTATAAACCTGGGAAGAATGGGGTTTTTGTCAAGCATTAATAAAGAACTCATTGATGAATCAATAAGTGCATTGGTCAATGGCCAGATAAAAATTGAGAAACGATCATTATTGCGACTGGAGACTAATGAAGGTTTGTTTGGTGAGATAAATTATGCACTCAATGAGCTAACAGTAAATAAAAAGGATACAGGGTCAATGATCCTTGTGTATGTTTATGTTAACAACACACTTTTAAATGCTTATTGGGGTGATGGGATAATTATTGCAACTCCAACAGGGTCAACAGCATACTCTTTAAGCTGTAATGGACCGATACTTGCACCTGATAGTGAGAATTTTGTAATCACACCCATTGCAACACACAATTTAACAGTTCGACCTGTCGTTATCCCTGACAGTTGTGAATTAAAGGTAAAGGTCGAAGGTCGCATGTCGCAGTATTTGGTAGGTTTGGATAGCAGATATGAAACCATTGATGCTACAACTGAAATGACGATTAGAAAGGAAAAATTTCACATCAATCTGGTACAAAGGCTAAATGACAATTTCTTTACCACTATCCGGCAGAAGCTATTATGGGGTCATGATATTCGCATATAGTAGGTTGCAGTAATCCGTTAATGTAACACCGGACGTTTTTTTTGTTATTTTTGCAGCCTTAAATAAACATTTAACAGGCTGATAGATTATTATATAAGAATGAACGTCAAATCGCTCAATATGAATCATTTTTCAACATCAGCTATTAAATTATTTTTGATCCCATTCCTTACCTTGATTTCTATTGCAGGATATTCACAGAGTTATGGTGAAATCGGTTTATTTGGTGGTGGTGCCTATTATGTTGGTGACCTTAATCCCGATAAACATTTTTTACTCCCAAGACCTGCCTTTGGAGGTTTCATGAGACATAACTTCAATGAAAGACTTGCTATTAAATTATCTGGTACCTTTGGAAGCGTTGAGGGCGACGACGCAGTTTCAGGGTATAATCCCGACAGAAATCTGAACTTCAGAAGTACTTTTACTGATATCTCAGCAACATTCGAGATCAATTTCTTTGAGTATTTTATCGGAAGCTTGCGATACTACTTCACACCTTATATGTTTGGAGGTGCCGGAATGACTTTATTCAATCCAAAAGGTTTATATAATGGTGAGTGGTATGAGCTACAACCAATAGGCACTGAAGGACAAACCAGTGATGTCTATCCTGACAGAGATCCTTATAAAAGAATTGCCTTTCAGATCCCATTTGGAATTGGTGTAAAGTACAGCCTTAATGAATACATCGGGCTTTCATTACACTGGAGTATGCATAAGTTATATACTGATTACCTGGATGATGTAAGCACTACATATTATCTCGACCTTGCTAATAGTAATCCTTCAGATGTTGGAACTGAAGGACATCTTTCCGATCCTACATTGAAGCATAATGCAGGTATGCAACGAGGAAATTCGCAAAACAACGATTGGTACTCAACTGCAGGAATTAGTGTTTCTGTGATGATCAACTATGGCTCGAATAAAAAGTGTCTTAACAGATTTTTGTAAAGGGATTAACAATTATTAACAGCAAAGAACACAGGGACTTAGATTAACTACCTAATTTTATTTCCTGAATCTGAAACGATGGATTTTAAGAGCAATATAGATATTACACGCATTCCCCAGCATATTGCCATTATTATGGATGGCAATGGTCGTTGGGCAAAGCAGAGAGGAGAAGCCAGAGTCAGCGGTCATAATCATGGAGTTGAATCAGTGAGGAAGATAGCTACTGCATCTGCTGAATTGGGTGTGAAATATCTTACACTCTATGCATTTTCTACTGAAAATTGGAAGAGACCACAGTATGAGGTTGATGCACTGATGGATATTCTGGTTCATACCTTGAGTGAAGAACTTGACACCCTGATGAAGAATAACATTCGTCTGAAAGCAATAGGAGATGTATCAGGTTTGACTGCAAGTTGTTCTAAACAGTTGAACCAGACTATGGAACAGACTGCAAATAACAATAAAATGGACCTCATCCTTGCCCTTAATTACAGTGGCCGATGGGAGTTAATAGAAGCAGTAAAAAAGGTATCAACTGAAATAGCGGCAGGCCGTCTAAGTGTTGACCAGATAAATGCCGATTCATTTAACCAATTTCTGAGTACAAAAGGAATGCCCGATCCGGAATTATTAATCCGAACAGGAGGAGAAAACCGAATAAGTAATTTTCTTCTTTGGCAGATTGCTTACGCAGAATTATACTTTACCAATATATTCTGGCCCGATTTCAGGGAAAATGATCTCTATGAAGCCATTATAGATTACCAGAAACGTGAACGACGTTTTGGTATGATTAGTGAACAAATTAACCAAGCGACCCATAAATGAAATTAAAACATCGCCTCCTTACCTTATTGCTGACCCTTATTTCATTAAGTACTATTGCACAAATTCGACTGGGCGATGATCTGAATACCTTCGATTACACAGATCCTAAGGAATATATCATTGGCGGTATTACAGTATCAGGAGTCCAATTTATTGATCACAATGTAATAGTGATGCTCTCGGGGCTTCAGGTTGCTGACCGTATTGAAGTTCCGGGCGAAAGGATTAGAAAAGCAATTGATAAACTCTGGAAGCAGGGATTGTTTGAAGATATCAAGATTACTGCAACTAAGATTTCTGGCGATCTTATCTTTCTAAACATCGACCTACAGGAACGCCCAAGACTGCTAAAGTTCTCTTTTAAGGGTATTAAGAAATCCGAAGCAGATGATCTTCGAGAAAAAATAAAGCTTGTGCGTAATGATGTTGTGACTGAAAATGTACTTATCAGAACTAATAATATCATCAAGAAACATTATACCGATAAGGGCTTCCTTAATACTAAGGTTATCATTGATCAATCTAAAGACAGTGTGAATGCAAACCAGGTTAGCCTCGTTATTAATATTGATAAGGGAAATAAGGTACGCATCAATCGCATAAATATTATCGGAAATTCTTTGGTTTCAGACAGTAAACTGAAGAAGGCAATGAAGGAGACAAAAGAGAAAGGGGTAGTTGAACCTTTCAGGATTTTGGATAAACTGGTTTTTCAGCTCCCAGGTAAGTTATTGAAATTCAACTCCGATACTATAGTAAATTTTGTCTCTACTACAGTCAATGACCACATGAAGTTTAGAATCTTCAAATCGTCGAAGTTTATAAGAGAAAAATACAAAGAAGATCTTGACAAGCTGGTGCTGAGATTAAACGATGAAGGTTTTAGAGATGCAGTTGTTATTAATGACACCATTTATCCTGCAGGAGATAAAAAGAATATAAACCTCGATATCTATGTTGATGAGGGAAACCGCTACTACTTTGGAAATATTACTTGGGTAGGAAATACAAAGTATACTGCAGAACAGTTAAGTGAGGTATTAAAAATCAAGAAAGGTGATGTATATAACCAAAGTGAGCTACAGGCTAATCTGAATTATAATCCTAATGGTATAGATGTTAGCACACTATATCTTGATGATGGGTATTTATTCTTTACAATTGACCCCGTTGAAGTAAACATCCAAAATGATACTATCGATCTGGAAATGCGGATCAGGGAAGGCGAACAGGCTACTATTAATAAGGTGACTGTAAAGGGCAATACACGTACAAATGACCATGTTGTTATGCGTGAGTTACGTACCCGACCGGGGCAGTTATTCAGTCGCTCTGATATAATCCGTACCACACGTGAGTTAGCCCAGTTACGTTATTTTGATCCTGAAAAGATTGTTCCAACACCTATTCCCAATGCTGCTGATGGTACAGTAGATATTGAGTATAAAGTTGAAGAGACTTCATCCGACCAGGTTGAGCTTTCCGGAGGCTGGGGCTACGGACGTGTAGTTGGTACCCTCGGGTTGTCATTTAATAACTTCTCAACCCGTAATCTCTTTAAACCTGAAGCATGGCGACCAATTCCGACAGGTGATGGGCAAAAACTTAGTCTGCGTTTCTCATCATACGGTAGAGGTTATATAAGTTACAGTGCATCATTTACAGAGCCATGGCTTGGTGGGCGAAAACCAAACTCATTTAGCATTAGTTATTTCCACTCGCTTTATTCGAATGGAATTGATAGGGATGATGCTAGATACTATGCTTTTAAAATTGATGGATTAACATTCTCCTTAGGAAAACGTCTTGAGTGGCCCGACGACTTCTTTACTCTGTTCCAAAACATCTCATTCAGGAATTACAATTTGAATAATTACGGAAACATCTTTGCTTTCGGATCAGGAAACGGTACTTACAGGAATTACAGTTACGGTATTACATTTGGTCGAAACTCAATTGACAGCCCGATCTTCCCAAGGTCAGGATCAGAAGTGGCACTGGCTGTTGACTTTACACCTCCATATTCCTTATTCAGTGATAAGGATTACAAGAAACTTCCGGATGAAGAAAAATATGAGTGGATTGAATACCATAAATGGAAGTTTAATGCTACCGTATACCGTCAACTTGTTGATAAACTTGTAGTAACAGCAAGAGTAAAATATGGCTTCCTGGGATTGTATAATACTGATATAGGCATCACACCATTCGACCGTTTCTATTTGGGAGGAGACGGATTATCAGGTACAACAAATCTTGATGGAAGAGAAGTTATAGGAATGCGTGGATATGCCAATGAGAGTCTGACTCCTGACTATTACAAGAATCGTAATATTGGAGGAACAATATATAATAAGAGTACCCTGGAGTTAAGGTATCCGTTATCGCTCAATCCAAGTGCAACAATTTATGCCCTTACTTTTGTTGAAGCCGGTAATTCATGGAGAGAATTTAAAGAGTTTAATCCATTTTCATTAAAGAGGTCAGCCGGTGTTGGGGTCAGAGTTTATCTTCCAATGTTTGGCCTGTTAGGTCTTGACTGGGGTTACGGATTTGATGATATACCGGGTCTGCCATCGGCTAACAAGGGTCAGTTCCATTTCTCAATTAACCAGAGTATCGATTAAAAAATTATCCCGGGTCGGTTGATTGTGGCAGGTTTTTTGATAACAGTGATTAACATATATAACCTAATAATACACACCGTAAAAGCGGAGGAACAATGAAACGTTTTCTTATGATCATTGCTGTGGTTGTTATGGCAGCAACTGCAGGTAAGGCACAAAAATTTGCATACATTGACAGTGAATTTATTCTGGAGAATATTCCTGAATATGCTGATGCCAAGAAAGAAGTAGACGAATTATCAATGCAGTGGCAGAAGGATATCGAGGCCAAATTTGCAGAAATCGACCAATTATATAAGAAATTCACCGCCGAGGCTGTCCTTTTACCGGATGATATTAAAGCAAAGAGAGAGCAGGAGATTATACAAAAGGAAAAGGCTGCTAAGGATTTGCAGAAGCAACGCTTTGGAACAGACGGAGATCTGTTTAAGAGAAGAGAAGAGCTTATCAAGCCTATTCAGGAAAAGATAGCGGCAGCACTCGAATCATTAGCTTCAACCGAAAATTATGCTGTGATATTTGATAAGGCAGGGAGTGTATCAATGATGTATACAAATCCAAGATACGATATAAGTGAAGATGTTCTTGATAAGATGGGGTACTCCTATAAAACAAGGCAGTAAAGACTATCGACGGGAATGTGGAACATTTGCCCGCGCTTCTCAGGGGAATAAATGATATTACAATAGTAATTTATCTTTAAGTAAGGATTTTTACTAAAGTGTACCATTACAAATAGCTGGTAGTAACTTTGAAACAGCACCTGTAAAGTAGATTTTTATAATTCACTTTAATTCTTAAATTTGCAAACTTTACATTAAATCCTTAAAAGCGAAAATGAAACAAATAATTAGAGTATTTCTGGTAGTAATCATTGCAGGTGTTGCATTACAGGCCGGTGCCCAGAAACCACAGAAGTTAGGCCATATTAATTTTGCTCAGCTTTACGAACAAATGCCTGGTCAGGACAGTATAAGGAAAGAATTTACTGCTTTCCAGGAACAGCTTCAGTCACAATTCCAGGCTATGCAAACAGAGTATGAAAATAAGCTCTCAGACTACCAAGCCAATCAGGCAACAATGTCAAACATTATTAAGCAGACTAAAGAGAAGGAAATTATTGACCTACAACGCAGAATACAAGAGTTTCAGCAAACAGCTCAGGAAGAGCTTCAGGCAAAAGAGAATGAACTAACTGCTCCTATCATTGAGAAAGCACGTAATGCCGTTAGAGATGTAGCAAAGGAAAATGGTTATTCTTTCATTTTCAATTCAACTGAAGGTCTGGTATTATACACTGAGCCAGCAGATGATATCATGGCATTAGTAAAAAGAAAACTCGGATTAAAGTAAGTTTTTGCTATCTAAACATATAAAAGAGGCTGCCAAGATAAGGCGGTCTCTTTTTTTTTGTCTCAATTATTAAGTATGAGAAGGAGCGCAGTCTCATTCCTTTTTGACTTGATAAAGTCGAATTACAGTCATTGAGCATATTCTCGTTCCTTTCGAACGAGATATTAATCGCAGTCGGTCACTGAGTTAAATCTTTTGAATGAGATGTAGTTGGGAGTCGTATCTTGTTTCCTTTTAAAATGAGATAGGTACTAAGTATGATCATTGAGTTTGAGCTATTAATTTCCCTCCAATTCAATTCTGAATCCGAAATTAAGAACTCCAAATACACATACATATACTTACTTTACAAAGAGTACACATTAACTACACATGAAGGTCCCACTTAACTACACAAAAAGAATTTTTTTGTATAGATTTTGTACCGTTCATGATCAGAATATGTCTAATCTTTAATTTTTAATTAATTCTCCATCTATCATTAATTTGTCAAAGGTTGTGTAGGCAAGCTCATCTTGGTGATGTTATTTATTAATGTGACTAAATAGCGATGGCCATCATTATGTGTTATACTTTAAAGTGTATTTATGAGTGACTTGATAGTAAAGAACTTTGAAGAACTTGTAGAACTCAACTTCAATCTATACAGCAATCTGTTTTTGACTATTCCGATGGATGATGCAGTGAAAACGGGATTGCTTATTCCTATTTTAAGGGAAGAATGTGAAAAGGGACTTGATGAGGGAAAGGATCCTGTAAGGATAATTGATGAGTTTTTGGCAAAAAACCGTCCGGGATTAACGGAGCAGCATAAGATTGATATACTTTTTCATGTAATTCAGTATGTTGAGCGACAGATATTACTGGTCGATTCACTTGAGGATGCTGCATTTGACAAGATTCACAGAGTTGACGGGCCTCAGTCTTTAGCGCAATTTCTGTTGAGAGTGAAGAGTGATAATTTAGAGTGGAAACTAAAACTCTTTCTGAAAAACTTTGGGGTAAGAGTAGTTTTAACAGCACACCCAACACAATTTTATCCGGGAACTGTACTTGCCATAAGTAAGGATCTATCAAATGCCATTGCTGAAAAGCGAATCTCAAGTGTTCGTGATTATATGCATCAATTGAGTAAAACGCCGTTTTTCAGGAAGAACAAACCAACCCCTTATAATGAAGCTCAACGCCTTGTGTGGTATCTGGTGAATGTATTCTATCCATCAGCAGGCAATCTAATTGATAAAATCGCTGAGTTCTTTCCCGATGAAACTGACTCTAACTCTCAACTCATCAGCTTTGGTTTCTGGCCGGGTGGTGATCGTGATGGTAATCCTTTTGTGAATGTGGAAACAACATTAAAAGTGGCAGAGCTGATCCGTACATCACTGATCTCTTGCTATCTGGATGACATCAATAAAATAAAACGCAGGCTCACTTTCATTGGAATTATAGATAAGCTTGAGAAACTGGAGCAGTTTCTAACAGATAAGTTGCCCTCAAAGAAGGATGGTAATACAAGCTCCAATCAAACTGAATCTGCTCCAAAGAATGAATTGGAGAAGGACTTTGATTTCTTCTTTAACAGTTTAATGGAAATTGAAAGAAATCTGATTGAGAAGCATCATAGCTTATTTCTTTCAAACTTCCAGAATTTTAGGAGGAAGGTATTTATGTTCAGATGGCATTTCGCTAGTTTTGATATCAGGCAGGATAGCAGGGTTATTGCGTCAGCTTTTGCATCAGTTATTGCATCAAACAAAAATTTACTTCCTGCAGGGTTTGACCAAATGCATTTAGATGATCAGATCACAGCAATCATTAATATGGAAGGAAGAATAAATGTTGATGATTTTAATGATGAGATAGTTAAGGACACTTTAGGATCATTTAAAGCAATTAGGCAAATTCAACAACGCAATGGAGAGTTTGGGTGTAACAGGTATATCATCAGCAATTGTCGTGGTGCAATAGATGTAGCACGTATTCTTGGTTTATTAAAGCTAACCGGTTGGAATGAGCCAAGGGTTGATATAGTGCCACTTTTTGAGACTATCGATGATTTAAGAGGTGCAGGTGATTCTATGCTTGAGCTGTATTGGAATTCTTCGTACAAAAGGTATCTGAATCAGCGTCAGGATAAACAAACAGTAATGCTTGGATTTTCAGATGGAACAAAGGATGGTGGATATATGACTGCCAACTGGTCGATTTTTACTGCTAAAGAGAGCATTACGAAAGTCTCAAGAGATGCAGGAATCGAAGTTACGTTTTTTGATGGCAGAGGTGGCCCTCCAGCCAGGGGAGGGGGTAATGCACATCTTTTCTATTCAGCATTGGGAAGCAGGATTGAGAGTCGACAAATTCAATTAACACTACAAGGACAAACAATCAGCTCACATTATGGAATTATCCAATCGGCTATGCATAACCTTGGATATCTGATTACAGCAGGTCTATCGAACAATACATATAATCAGGCAGAGAAGGATTTGACTGAAGAGGAAAGAGAATTAATAAAAGAGCTATCAGAATCAGGGTTCAGGAAGTATGATGAATTCAAGAATCACCCACTTTTTATTCAATACCTTGAAGAGAAGAGTACATTGAAATATTATGGAATGGCTAACATAAGTAGCAGACCTACAAGTAGAAAAAGTAAAGGACCACTCAAGCTAGATGATCTTCGGGCAATTCCGTTTGTAGGAGCATGGAGTCAACTAAAGCAAAATGTGCCGGGTTACTTTGGATTCGGTACTGCATTAAAAGAACAAGAGGATAAAGGAAATCTGCAGCAGTTGGTAAAGCTTTATCAGAGCTCTAACTTCTTTAAGGCTTTGGTTTCAAATAGTATGCAAAGTATCAGCAAATCAAATTTTAAGATTACAAAATATATGGCTGATGATCCAAAGTATGGCGAGTTCTGGAAGATTATACATGATGAGTTCGAGCTTACAAGGCAAATGTTATTAAAAGTTGCAAGAATGGTGGTTTTGCTGGAAGATAATCCCAGAAGCAGAAAGAGTATTACGCTTCGCGAGAATATAGTCCTACCACTACTTGTCATTCAGCAATATGCCTTAATAATGATAGAAAGAGACACCACTGAATTAAAGGAGACGTATGAAAAGCTGGTAATGCGATCGCTATTCGGCAATATAAATGCTGCCAGAAATGCTGTTTAATCAGAATGCATACTTGATCACCACAAAACCTAGTATAATGAGAGCTGTAAATGCTAATGCCAATGCATTAAAGTATTTATCAATAAATCCTTTTATACTTGGACCGTATTTCCATATAAGTCCTGAAACAAGGAAAAACCTGGCACTTCTGCTAATTACTGATGCGATGATGAACATAAACAAATTCATCTGGAATACTCCTGAAGTGATAGTAAATACTTTGTAAGGGATAGGAGTGAAACCGGCAGTGAATATTACCCAGAAGTCCCATTTGTCAAATAGTTCCTTAATATCGTAATAGAGTGTCTCAGTGAATCCGGGGATATTATTGAAGAAGAAGTGGGCAAATGGAGTGAAGCTGCCATCGGATGCTATCCAAGCGTAATATCCTAAAGAATAGCCTACTAATGCACCAAATACTGAACCAACAGAGCAAACAGCGGCAAAGTAAAATGCTTTATTCGGTTTCCCTAAGGCTAAAGCAATTAGTAATACATCGGGTGGTACAGGGAAAAATACAGACTCTATAAAAGAGAGAATAAAAAGAGCAAGAGTTCCATAGGCACTTTCAGCCCATCCGAGTACCCAGTCGTACAATTGGCGTAACCACTTCATTGGTTGTTGCTTTAGTAAATATCTGTTGCAATTGAGTGCGCAAAAGTAGCAAAAAAAACAGACACCGGAGTGTCCCGGTGTCTGGTAATCTATTCATTCACTAAACAATCAAAAAGAAAATCTATGCTCTTCAACCTTAAATTCAATCATGAAATATTAATCTCTTCTTCCAAGATAAATCATTATGTAGTACATCAGTGTTGCTAAGGATGCAAGCGCAGCTATAACATAAGTATAAGCTGCCAAACGCAGAGCTTCTTTTGCTTTTGGTAAAGTAGCCGTGGTAGCAACGCCACTGCCATCAAGCCATGCGGTAGCACGACGACTGGCATCTATTTCAACCGGTAAGGTTATAAAGCTGAACAATGTTGTTAATGCAAACAGAACAATACCGGCTAACAATAACTGAGGGAATGAATTAATCAATAAGATACCACCCAGCAGAATCCATTGTACCCATTTTGATGAGAAGCTTACCACCGGTACCAGTGCTGTTCGCATCTGCAACCATGAATATGCTTCGGCATGCTGAACTGCGTGACCACATTCGTGGGCTGCAATGGCTGCTGCGGCTATACTCCTGCCATTATATACTTCGTGACTTAAGTTTACAGTCCTTTTTTGCGGATTATAGTGGTCGGTAAGTTGTCCATCAACTGAAAGTACCTGAATATCAGTAATTCCATTCTCATATAACATCTTCTCGGCGACTTCCCTTCCACTCAAACCATAATTGACCGGAATCTCGCTGTATTCACGGAATTTAGACTTTAATCGTGCGCCAACTGCCCAACTGGCGATCATAAAGACAAAAAATATCAATAAGTAACTCATCGTTTCTTCTTAGTGTTTGTATGTTTTGATTAGAGCAAAAAGTCTGCCATACGTAATTAATACGACAATGTGACAGTTAAATTTATATAGGTTTTACATTATCATCGTGCCAGCTGGCATACATTGTATAACTTTTCGAGATCCTGTTGACTTGTCCCTCCAGAAGCGAAGTGTCAATGTCTTTGATCTTTTTTGCCGGGATGCCTGCCCATACTGAACCTGATTCAACATGAGTACCTTGCGATACCACAGCACCTGCAGCTATTATTGAATTGCTTTCAATTACAGCATCGTCCATGATTATTGACCCCATACCAATTAAAACATTATCATGAATTGTGCATCCATGAACTATGGCATTATGGGCAATTGAGACATTGTTCCCAATATTTACCGGTGACTTTTGGTAAGTGCAATGTACTATAACTCCATCCTGTATATTGACATTATTACCGATTTTGATATAATGTACGTCACCTCTTATCACTGCATTGAACCATACACTGCAGTTATCTCCCAATTCAACTTCTCCTACCACTGTTGCATTTTCAGCGAAGAAACAATTTTTCCCGAATTTGGGATGCTTATCTTTAACGGGTCTTATAAGTGCCATATTTATTGATTAAATTGAGTGCTGTTTTACAAGTTTATAATTTGAAAGCTAGTAGAATAAACTGAATCAGAGAGAATCTCCTTCCTCAACAGTCGGCAAAGTCACCTCTGTTCTTCTAGGATAATCAATTGAATGATGCAGTCCTCTGCTTTCTTTGCGGTTAGTAGCCATTACAATAATAGAAGAAGCGACCGATATCATATTCCTTAACTCACATATCTTTTCGGTAAGAACTGACTTTTCATACAGTTCTTCTGTTTCCTTTTCCAATATTTGTAACCTGTCGAGTGCTCTTTTTAATCTGAGATTAGAACGAACAATTCCTACATAATTGGTCATCAGCGATTGGAGTTCTTTGGTTGACTGGGTGATAAGAATCATCTCTTCATTGAAAACTGTTCCTTTATCATCCCAGTCAGGAATGGTTTCATTAAAATTGATTTTCCTAAACTCCTCTTTAGCCACCACTGAAGCACGATGTGAGAAAACAAGTGACTCAAGCAGAGAATTGGATGCTAATCGATTGGCTCCATGTAAACCTGTAGATGAGCATTCTCCTGAGGCGAAGCAATTCTTGATTGTTGTCCTTGCCCAGGCATCGACTTTAATTCCCCCACATGTATAATGAGCTGCCGGGACTACAGGAATCATCATTTTAGTCATATCGATTCCAATACTCAGGCACTTAGCGTAAATTGTCGGGAAATGATTAAGTATCACATCCATCGATAGGTGTCTTGCATCGAGACAAACATAATCATCACCACTTATTTTCAATTCGTTGTCAATAGCACGTGCTACTATGTCGCGAGGTGCAAGGGATAGTCGAGGGTCATACTTTTGCATGAACTCTTTTCCTTCTCTGGTCTTTAATACAGCACCTGAACCTCGCAGAGCTTCAGTGATCAGGAATGATGGTTTCTCCTGAGGATTATAAAGAGAAGTCGGATGAAATTGGATAAACTCCATCCTGTCAATTTCACCTTTTGCCCTTTGAACCATTGCAATTCCATCGCCGGTTGCAACGGGTGGGTTGGTTGTTGTGGCATAAACATTTCCTGAGCCTCCCGTGCATACCATTGTAATCTTCGAGAGAACGGTAATTATCTGATGATTTGCCTTATTGAGTACATAAGCACCATAGCATTCAATTTCTTTAGCATTTTGTTCAGCTTCAGTTCCAAGGTGATGCTGTGTAATCAGATCAACTGCAAAGTGGTTTTCAAGAATCTCAATGTTTGGATGTTCCTTAACACGGTTTAGTAGTGTGGCCTCAATTTCAGCACCTGTTTGGTCTTTATGATGAAGTACTCTGAACTCTGAGTGTCCGCCTTCTTTTGCCAGATCGTATTTCCCGCTAACATTCTTATCGAATTCAACTCCCCAGTTAATAAGTTCACGTACCCTTTCGGTAGACTCAGTGATGGTTATTCTTACAATTTCAGGATCACTAAGATCATCACCGGCAATCATAGTATCCCTTATATGCTTTTCATAAGTGTCGGGAGTATACATTACAGCCGCTATGCCACCCTGTGCATAATGAGTGGCACTTTCCTCTGCCTCTCTTTTGGTGACAATACATACTTTTCCGGAGTCGGCTACTTTAAGTGCAAAGCTTAAACCGGCTATTCCTGTTCCGATTACTAGGAAATCAACCTTTTTGCGCATTTCTTTTTTTTAAAATCTCAGCAAAATTACTCATTAAAACACATTACTTGATGCATCGGATACTCACATAAGAATGAAATCCCCGAAATAAACAGGCATTAGTATTCAAGATAATTTTAGAACTAAATCAAGAATGTCTTTTCTTAATTTGGTTGTTATATAAATAGGTGGTTGTTTCTCTCCAGAAATTTACAATCCCAAAATCCCTTTTACCGGATCTTTTCCCTCAAAATACATAAGCATTGGATTCTCAAGTAACTCTTTAACTTTTACGAGGAATGTAACCGATTCTCTGCCATCAATTACTCTGTGATCATAAGATAAAGCAACATACATCATTGGTGCAATCACTACCTGTCCGTTTTGAGCTATTGGCCTTTCAACAATATTATGCATGCCAAGTATGGCACTTTGTGGAGGATTAAGGATTGGGGTTGATAATAATGAACCAAATACACCGCCATTTGATATAGTAAATGTACCTCCGGTCATCTCTTCGAGCGATAGTTTGTTATTCCTAGCCTTATCGGCCAACTCCTTTATTTTAAGCTCAATCTCAGGAATAGTCATCGATTCGGTATTTCTTACTACCGGTACAACCAATCCTTTAGGTGAACTTACTGCTATGCCGACATCAACATAGTTGTGGTAAATCATTTCATCCCCGTCAATGATTGAGTTCACCTGAGGTGATTGCTCCAGGGCAATTGTTACCGCCTTTGTGAAAATCGACATGAATCCAAGCGAAATGCCATATTTCTCTTTGAATTTGTCGTTGTATTTCTTACGCATTTCCATGATACCCGACATATTAACCTCATTAAATGTGGTTAGCATTGCAGTATCATTCTTTACCGAAACCAATCGTTGGGCAAGCTTTTGTCTTAACGTACTAAGTTTCTTACGCTCTGTTGTCCTGGTTACTTCTCTTACATTGTCTGTTCCTGCTTTATCAAGTGATTGCGCTTTTTCTTCAGCAATACTTTCATCAGTTTGCTTATTCTCTACTGACACAGCAGTTTCCTGTTTGCCTGCTGTTACTGATTCAATATCGGCTTTGCCTACGCGCTTGTTTCCAACCTGCTGAAGCACTTCTTCGCTTGTAAGGTTGTTGGCTTCCATCATCTTTTTGGCCAGAGGTGTTATATGAGCCTTACCTGATGTTGTCTTACTTTCAACAGTTATGGGTTCAGCTGATTTCTTTTCACTCTTTTTATCGGATTCTTTTACAGGGGTCTCAACTGCATTTTTATCAGCTACAGGTTGCTTGTCAGCTGTTTCTGAGACTGTGCCACCGTTTGCCTCTGTATCAATTGATGCGACCACGGTGCCGACATTAATTGTATCGCCTTCGGCAACTTTTATGCTGATTTTGCCCGATTCCGGTGCATTGAGAGTTAGTGTTGCTTTATCTGAATCAACTTCTGCAATTTCAGCATCGCGTTCAACTATATCGCCATCCTTTACCAGCCATGAGGCCAATTGCACTTCTGTGATGGATTCACCCGGACTGGGTACTTTAACTTCAATTATCATTACTAATTCTTAATAGTGTTCTATTACAAATCTGATTTTCAGTCTAATAATTACAATCAGATTATCTTAAATTAATTTATCAGCTTCCTCAGATTATTAATTCAATTAGCCTCAGTTATATCACTTTTCTCTGTTTCAGGTACATAAACCCACTCTTTTGGTGCACAAAGCATCTTACATACCCTGTCGGAATCCACACAGGTGCATTCACCAAAAGCTTTCTCTATTATCTTCCGTTGACGCAACTTATGTAACTGAGGTGAACCCGTTGCAGGACTCCCGCTCTCAGGACGGGCAACCAACAGTAGATTATTTTCTTTATAATGCCTCAGGATAAATGGCCAGGCGCCCATGTTTGCAGGTTCTTCCTGAACCCAAAGGAAACGAGCTGCTGCTGAATATTTTTCAACTATGGCACTAATCTGCTCAGCAGGCCATGGATAGATTTGCTCAATTCTTATTATAGCAACATTATCGGCTTTTATCTTTTCCCTTTCCTCAATAAGATCGTAATACACTTTTCCGCTAGTGAAAACAACGCGGGATACCTTCGACGATACAGCTTGATCATCATCAATAACTTCTCTGAACCCGCCTTTTGTTAAATCCTCAATAGGTGAAATGCAGGCAGGGTGCCTTAGCAAACTTTTAGGTGTAAATAATACCAAAGGTTTACGGAATGGTCTGTGTATCTGCCTTCTCAACAGATGGAAAAGATTTCCCGGTGTAGTACAGTTAACCACTTGTATGTTATTATCTGCAGCCAGTACTAAGAATCGCTCCATACGCCCGCTTGAGTGTTCAGGGCCCTGACCCTCATACCCGTGAGGAAGGTAAAGTACCAGATTACTCATCACACGCCACTTGTCCTCTGCAGCCGTCAGGTACTGGTCGATGATAATTTGTGCCCCGTTGAAGAAATCACCAAATTGAGCTTCCCAAATTGTCAACGTATCGGGGTTTACCAACGAGTACCCATATTCAAATCCAAGTACTGCATATTCTGACAGTAGTGAATTGTAAATACTGAATTTAGCCTTATCCGAATTCAGCGTGTGTAACGGCACATATTTCTCTTCCGAATCCTCAATTGTTAGCACAGCATGCCTGTGTGAGAATGTGCCCCTTTCCGAATCCTGGCCTGAAACCCTAACAGCATAACCCTCATTGACCAATGTTCCATATGCAAGTAATTCACCCATTGCCCAGTCAATATGCCCGTTTGGCTGGATCATCTTATTGCGATCCTGCATTAGTTTTATAAGCTTCTTGTTGAATGGTTTATCATCAGGCAGGTGAGTTATTTTCTCTCCTATTTCATGCAATAAATTATAGGGAACACCTGTCTCGGGTGACTGTATGAAATCATTCTCGGTGGCATATCTGATATTCTTCCACTTCTCGCTTAAGAAAGTCTTATAATGAGCCTTATCAAGCTTCTCCGATTCTTTCAACTGATCTTCAAGGGCTTGATTAATCTCATCACGGATCTTTGCTGATTCTTCGGCAGTAACTACACCTTTCTCTTCCAGCTTCTTCGAGTAGATAGTCCAGGGATCAGGATGAGTTTCAATGATTTTGTATAAAACAGGCTGGGTAAAACGGGGTTCGTCGCCTTCATTATGTCCATATTTCCTGTAACCAAGCAAATCGATGAAAACATCTTTATCGAACTTCTCGCGAAATTCCATTGCCAGCTCAATTGTATATACTACTGCCTCAATGTCGTCGGCATTCACATGGAATATTGGCGACTGTATGATTTTGGCAATATCAGTACAATAAGTGCTGCTTCGTGCATCAAGGTAATTTGTTGTAAAACCAACCTGATTGTTTGTTACCAGATGTATGGTCCCGCCAACACGGTAGCCTCTGAGTTCTGACATTTGAACCAGTTCGTAAACAATACCCTGTCCTGCAACTGAGGCATCACCATGAATTATGATGGGTACAATTTTATCGGTATCACCATTATAATGAAGATCAATTTCAGCCCGGCTCATGCCCTGAACAATTGAACCAACTGCTTCAAGATGCGAAGGATTAGCGGCTAATGTAATCTCAATTTCTTTTCCGCTAAGGGTAGTTCTTTTTGTATTATATCCCAGATGGTATTTCACATCACCCATAAGAGTTTCATCTTCATACTGCTTGTTCGAGAACTCATTGAAGATATCAACCATGGGCTTTCCCATAATATTTGCCAGAACATTTAACCTTCCGCGATGAGCCATGCCGATTTCAAACTCACTGGCACCTAATGCCGCACCCTTTTCAATCACAGCATGAAGCGCTGGAATCAGTGCTTCAACCCCCTCGAGCGAAAATCTTTTTTGTCCCGGAAATCTTTTATGAAGGAATTTCTCCATAAACACAGCCTGTCCAAGCTTCCTCAGTATCATCTTTCTATAGGCAGCAGAGTACTTCGGAGTGTTCCTTGTCGACTCCATCCGCTTACGCAGCCATTCTTCAATTGCCACGTTACGTATATAATTGTACTCAACACCAATCGATTGACAGTATGTTGCCTCAAGATGCTCAATTATCTTATGCAGAGGAGCATTACCTATACCAATTTCGGTTCCTGCCTCAAAGTTCTTATTCAGATCCTCTTTTGTGAGGCCATAGTTTTCAATATCAAGAGTTGGAGTATAAGTTCTGCGGGTACGTACAGGGTTTGTCTTTGTAAACAGATGCCCTCTCTTACGATAGTCATCTATAAGATTGATTACCTTAAACTCGTCGGGTGTTGTAATACTTTTAGATTTAGTATCACCATACGACATTCTGCTGAATTCAAATCCTTGGAAGAATCGTTGCCAACTCTCATCAATTGATTCAGGATCAGCAAGGTATTGCTTATATAGATTTTCAATGTATGCGGTATCTGCGTTCGAGAAAAATGAAAATTTATCCATCATAAAAAAGTCAGAATATTCATGTAAAAGCGCTTAACTACAAATATATCAATAAACAGGCCAATTTCATCGTCCCCTTAAAACAAAAATGGGGGGATAAAGTTTCCCTTACTGCCTAAAACCCTTTACTTCAGAACCCTTTACTCCGTTAATCACCTTATCCCCGTTAAACCTTTTACCCCGAACCCTTCACCATATCGAATATAATCATTTACTCCGAAACCCTTAACCACATCGAACCATTTGTAGGATTTGAAACACCCAAAGGTGCCCAGGCTAATTGAATAATGCAGGTAAAGCACTGTTCTATAGGAGAGTTAAGAAAGGACGACAGACCCCAAGGAGAAAAAGAAAGACAACAAACAAAGCATGAAGCCTTGTTGAAGGAAACCACCCTATACACATGAAAAAAAGAGGCTGTCTCAAATCTTCTTTAGCAGAGGTTGGAATGATGAAGTTTTGATTGAAGATGTATGAACTGTTAAGTTATTAACTACACATTAAGTCCACATGAACTCCACATGAACTCCACAAAAGTCCACATTTTAGTACAGATAATGATTAAGTAATGTACAATTCATGTACAATGTTAAATTTGCAATTACGACAAAAAAAAGAGGCCGTCCTTTTAAGACAGCCTCTTAATGAATACTCTAAGTAGGAAATTGATCCTTATGCAGGATGAATTGCTTCTACGGGACAAACATCGGCACAAGATCCGCAATCTGTGCAAATATCAGCATCAATTTTATAGATATCACCTTCGGAGATTGCTTCAACGGGACATTCATCAATGCAAGTGCCGCATGCTGTGCAGTCGTCTGAAATTAAGTAAGCCATGGCTTTATAATTTTTGGTTGTTTTTTAGTTAACTGTTGCAAAGATAGGTGTTATTTATTTTGCAAAACACTAAAGAGCAAATTTTTAATGTATCTAAATAGTGAAGTAATCAGCACTAAATAGAATTGAATCAATGATTTTGAATGAATAAAAAGGTTTAACTTTGCCGGTCATAAAATCAATTTCCAAAATATCATGGTAAACACTAAAAGTAATGTTATTTCAAGGGAAACAGTAGTTGTTAAGTTCGTCGGAGACTCAGGCGATGGTATGCAATTGACCGGTACTCTCTTTTCTGATACAGCTGCTTTAGCAGGTCTTGACCTGGCAACTTTCCCCGATTACCCGGCCGAAATCAGGGCTCCTCACAATACAATTGCCGGAGTGTCAGGTTTTCAGGTTCATGTTGGTGCTCGAAAAATTGAAACTACAGGCGATCTTTGTGATGTTCTTGTTGCAATGAATCCTGCATCTCTCAAAGCAAATCTTAAATGGGCAAAACCAGGTGCAACTCTAATTGTCGATGCAGATGCATTTGATGAAGCCGCCTACAAGAAAGCAGGTTACTCAGTTAACCCGTTGGAAGATAATTCGCTTGATAAATATAATCTTGTAAAGGCACCAATTACTTCATTCACCAGAGGTGTTCTGAAAGATAAAGGAATTGATCAGAAAACTGCCGATAAGAGCAAAAACATGTTTGCCCTCGGTATTATGTACCATCTGTTTGGATGGGGCTTTGACTCTACTTATGAGTTCTTTAACAAGAAATTTAAGAATAAACCTCAAGTAATTGAGGCAAATAAAACAGTACTTGAAGCCGGATACAGCTATGCTGATACAGTTGAAACCCTTGCATCGGTTTATCAGGTTAGTAAGGCAGCTCTTCCTCCGGGACGTTACAGAAATATTACCGGAAACATTGCAACTGCATGGGGCTTCTTAGCAGCTTCGGAACGCTCGGGAAGGCCGTTATTCCTTGGTTCATATCCTATAACTCCTGCTACCGATATTCTTATTGAACTGGCTAAGCACAAATCATTGGGTGCACGCGTTTTCCAGGCTGAAGATGAAATTGCAGGTATATGCTCGGCTATCGGTGCCAGTTATACGGGAGCACTTGCTCTTACCACTACTTCAGGTCCCGGATTGTCACTTAAGAGTGAAGCAATAGGATTAGCCGTAATGACCGAACTGCCATTGGTAATTGTTGATGTACAGCGTGGTGGTCCAAGTACGGGATTACCTACCAAATCGGAGCAGAGCGATCTTTACCAGGCACTGTTTGGCCGCAATGGTGAGTGCCCTGTGGTTGTCCTCGCTGCATCTACATCGGCTAATTGCTTCTTTTATGCATATATGGCTGCAAAGATTGCAATGGAACACATGACACCGGTTATTCTTCTTACTGACGGATATCTTGGTAATGGCTCGCAACTTTTCCGTATTCCCAAAGTTGCTGAAATGCCGTCAATTGTTCCTCCAATAGCTGAGCCTAACGATCCTGACTATAAACCATATCGCCGTAATGCTGAAACTCTTGTTCGTAAATGGGCTATTCCCGGAACTGAAGGTTTACGCCACAGAATTGGCGGGTTGGAAAAGGAAGATATTTCAGGAAATGTATCAACCGATCCGTTGAATCATCAGAAGATGGTTGATTACAGGGAAGCAAAAGTGCAGAAAGTAGCTGATTATATTCCATTGCAGGAAGTAACCGGTGATGCTTCAGGTGACGTGCTTGTCGTTACATGGGGTGGTACTTTAGGTGCTGCACAGGAAGCTGTTGATCTGGTTCGCGAAAGCGGTAAGAAAGTCAGCCATGCACATTTTAATTACATTATGCCTTTGCCTAAGAATTCCGGTGAAGTACTGAGTGGTTTCAGGAAGATACTTGTATGTGAACTTAATAATGGTCAGTTTGTCAATTATCTTAAGATGACTCATCCTGGCCATAATTACATGCAATATAATAAGGTACAGGGACTGCCCTTTACTGTAAACGAGCTTACACAGGCTATTAATAAAACGATGGAGGATTAATAAAATGCAAAATATACAGAACTTCACTATAGAGCGCTCATCCGTTGAGTTGACCAAAGAGGATTTTGTCAGCGATCAAATGGTAAAATGGTGCCCAGGATGCGGTGCACATGCAATCCTCGCTTCAGTAGCAAATGTATTTCCAAAGCTCGGATACCGTAAAGAAAACATCATGATGGTTTCAGGTATCGGATGTTCATCCCGCTTTCCGTACTATGTAAATACTTATGGTATTCATGGTATTCATGGTCGTGCGGCTGCTATTTCATCGGGAGTCAAGATTGCCAATCCTCACCTTAGTGTTTGGATGACAACCGGTGATGGTGATTCATTGGCTATCGGTGGTAATCACTTTATCCACATTATCCGCAGGAACATCGATATCAATATCATTCTCTTCAATAATCAGATTTACGGTCTGACAAAGGGACAATATTCGCCAACCACTCCAATGGGAAGTGTTACTAAAACATCTCCCCAGGGAACTATTGAACATCCTTTCAATCCAGGCGAACTGGTAATGGGTGCTCAGGGTACTTTCTTTGCTCGCAGTACTGATGGTAATATTAAGCTCATGACTGAGATTATGTTTGAAGCTGCAAAACATGACGGAACTTCAATCATTGAAATACTTCAGAACTGTGTAATATTTGCCGATAAGACTCATGATTCAATCACTAATAAGGATTATCGTGACGACCGCACTATCATTCTGAGAAATGGTGAGCCGATGATCTTTGGTAAGAATAAGGATAAAGGTATCCGGTTGAACGGTACCCGCCTTGAAGTGGTTACACTTGGCGAGAATGGTATAACAGAAGATGATTTGCTGGTTCATGATATGTACGAAAGGGATCCCGGAATTCATCTGATGCTTGCTAAAATGGCATACCCGCACTTCCCCGTTGCATTGGGAGTTATTCGTTCAGCTAATTATCCTACTTACGATGATATGGTTGAAGAGCAACTTTCCTACGCTAAGGAAACATCAAAAATCAAATGTGTAGACGATCTGTTGAACAGCGGCGATACATGGGAAATTAAATAATCCAGTTATAAGAAGGTGGGTGTAGAGACGCGGTGCATTAGGTCTCTACACCCACCTTTTTTTATTTTTTTAAGACATGGCACGTAACCTTTGGGATATCGGGGAACAAGGCACTTAACGACCGCGGCTAAGACGTGGTATGCAGCGTCTCTACCGGATTAATCGCGGATTTCCCAAACATCACTGTATTTCTCTTTATTTCGTTCAAACATCTTTCTTACGAAAGGGCAACCGGCAATAATCTTTTTGTTTTCATCGCGAGCCATATCGATCACTGAATTAAACAGTGTAACACCAAGTCCTTTACCTGCCATCTTCTCGCTGACAGTAGTATGGTCGATCACATAATTACCTTCATCATTAACCAGCCAACTGATGTCGGCAACTTCCTCATCATCTTCGTAGACTATGAATTTCCCCGTTCGGCCGCTTTCTTTCTTTCTAATTTCCATATTTAATGCACAATAAGGATTGAATATTGATTAACGCTGCAATTTCAATATTGTTGAAAAAGTCAAAAAACAGGCAGCACTCATCGATATAATCTTATTAGTGCATATAAACAATTTATTACCTTTGCTGCATGCTCGAGCGATTTAGGGAATATATTGAACAGCACAATTTGTTTTCTGCTGAAGATACAATACTACTTGCAGTAAGCGGTGGTATTGATTCGATGGTAATGGCCGAATTATTCCATCGGTCAGGGTATAAGTTTGCCATTGCACATTGCAATTTTGGATTACGAGGTAGCGAATCAAACCAGGATGAAGCCTTTGTAGCATCTTTAGCTGAGTCATTCGGTGTGAAGTTTTATGTTAAGCACTTTAAGACTCGTGAATATGCTGGTTTTAATAAGATTTCAGTTCAGATGGCTGCCCGCACTCTAAGGTATGAGTGGTTTGAAGAATTACTCGAAAGTGAAGGATTCAGCGCTCTAGCCACTGCTCATCACCTTGACGATCAGATTGAGACTTTCTTTATCAATGCATTGCGTGGAACAGGTATAAGCGGACTGCACGGTATCTTACCAACTCGAATTAATATCGTGCATCCAATGATGTTTGCTTTCAGAAGGCAGATTGAAGACTTTGCATCTGATGAAGCAATCTCATTTCGTGAGGATAGCTCAAACCGCACTACAAAATATGTTCGCAATAAGATAAGGCACGACCTGATTCCAATACTTGCCGAGATAAATCCTGATTTCAGAAAAACGCTTACATCTACAATTGAGCGCATTAGAGATGCCGAGCTTATACTACGTAATTCTATTGATAAGATATCTTCGGAAATAATTACCGAAAATGATGATGTAGTAAAACTAAATATCAGCCTGTTAAAACAATATGAACCAGTTGATCTTTACTTGTATGAGCTGCTTCAGCCATACAACTTTAATCGGTCGGTTTGCGAGGAAATAGCTGATTCACTGAATGATATCTCGGGCAAACAATTCTTCTCACCAACGCATCGTTTATTAAAGGACAGGGAAACATTGATCATTACTGAAACAGGTCAGGATGATCCTGATTCAATTGCTGAGACATTTATTGATGAGTCGACTGAAGAAATCACAAAACCTGTTCATCTTCGTGTAACACGAATTGGGAACTCACCTGATTTGAGGGTTCCAAAAACAGGCAGCATTGCACTGTTGGATGTTTCAAAGCTTAAATTCCCACTTAAACTGAGGAAATGGAAGGAAGGTGACTCTTTTATTCCTTACGGAATGAACAACTCAAAGAAATTAAGTGATTTCTTTATTGATAATAAGTTCTCAATAGTTGAGAAGGAAAATGCATGGTTACTCATTTCCGGTAACTCAATTGCTTGGCTTATTGGCCACCGGATTGCTAACCCTTTCCGCATTTCGAATGATACATCTGAAATCCTAAAAATTGAACTGCTTGATTAAGCATGAATTTGTGACTAAACCAACTAATCAGGAATGAAAAGAAAATCAGCATTAAGTATTTTCCTTACAGGCATCTTACTTTTAAGCATTAACTATGCATCATTGGCTCAAATACTTGAACCTGTTAAATGGAGTTTCAGCACTAAACAGCTAAACCCGTCGGAAGTACAATTGATATTTAAAGCTACTATTGATAAAACCTGGCACCTCTATTCACAGGAGGTTATACCCGATGGCCCTGTGCCAACAAGTTTCAATTTCGAGAAAAGCAAAGATTATCAGCTGATTGGTAAAGTTACAGAACCTAAGGCAATTCAGGAATACGATCCTAATTTTGATACCATACTCAAGTATTTCGCAAACGAAGCAATCTTTACTCAGAAGATAAAGGTCATTTCAAATAAGGATTTCAAAATCAAGGGATTTCTTGAATTCATGTGTTGCGATGACAAACAATGTCTCCCGCCAAATGAAGTGGATTTTGTATTTGCTATCAAAGGAAATCCTGAATCAACCTCTGTTACTACTGACACCGCAAGAACCGGAATTATTAACAATACAGGTGACAGTACAACCCTTACAGGAATAGGGAGTGTTCCTGACACCACTCCTGATGCTCAAACTGTCGAAGAAATCAAAAAAGGAGAGCAAAAGGAAGATTCACTGCTTTTGTTTTTCTTAGCATCGTTTGGTTTTGGACTATTGGCAATTCTTACTCCATGCGTCTTCCCGATGATCCCGATGACAGTGACATTTTTCCTGAAAGAGAAAAATAAAAAGAAAGCTAAGGCTCAGGCAATCATCTATGGTTTATCAATCATTCTAATCTATACACTAATCGGTACGGTGGTAGCAATGATATTTGGTGCAAATTTTGCCAACTTCATCAGTACACACTGGCTCCCAAATATTTTATTCTTCCTGATATTTCTCTTCTTTGCTGCTTCATTCCTTGGTATGTTCGAAATTACATTACCCAGCTGGATGATCAACAAGGCTGATTCACAAGCCGACAGAGGCGGAATACTTGGCTCATTCTTCATGGCCTTTACCCTAGTTCTTGTATCATTTTCATGTACCGGACCAATTGTAGGCAGTATTCTGGTTGCCTCGGCAGGAGGTGAAATATTGATGCCAATTATTGGTATGCTTGGTTTTGGATTAGCTTTTGCATTGCCATTTACAATCTTTGCCTTCATTCCACGCTGGTTAAACAGCATGAAATCGGGTGGATGGCTTAATGCTGTTAAAGTAGTACTTGGTTTTCTGGAGCTTGCACTGGGATTGAAATTCTTAAGCATGGCCGACCAAACTTATCACTGGGGAATTCTTGACCGTGAGATATATCTTGCTTTCTGGATCATTATCTTCACTCTGATGGGATTCTACTTGCTGGGAAAACTGAAATTTGCTCACGACAGCGATCTTAAATATATTAGTGTTCCTAGATTGATGTTGGCAATCATTACGTTTACTTTTGTTCTATATCTGATTCCCGGAATGTTTGGTGCACCACTAAAAGCACTGTCAGGATATCTGCCTCCGCAAACCACTCACGATTTCGATCTGAATGAGATTATCCGTGAGAATGTTGAAGTATTCTCAGCAGGCACAAGCAATACCGGTAAATCAGAAATTGCAAATGCTCCAACCGGCCTGTGCGATGTCCCTAAGTATAGTGATATCCTTCATCTGCCCCATGGACTGAAAGGATATTTCGACTATGAACAGGGACTTGCCTGTGCTAAGCAACTCAATAAGCCTGTATTTATTGACTTTACAGGTCACGGCTGTGTTAACTGCCGCGAAATGGAGGCTCGCGTTTGGTCTGATCCGCGAGTACTGAAAAAACTGAAGGATGAATTTGTATTGATTGCATTGTATGTAGATGATAAAACCCAATTACCCGAAAGTGAATGGATTACATCAAAATACGATGGCAAAGTAAAGAAGACAATTGGTAAGAAATACGCCGATTTCCAGATAAGTCGTTTTAATGTAAACGCTCAACCCTACTATGTTCTGCTTGATACTAATGGAGAACTGCTTGTTAAACCTAAAGCCTACGACCTGGATGTAGAGAATTTTATTTCTTTTTTGGATTCTGCATTAGAGCAATTTAAATCAAGAACAAAATAGCAAGTCAATATCTGAATGCTATGAACCGAATCATATTGCTAATTGTTGGTTGAGTAAAAATTATAACCCTTAAATAAATTACTCAATGGTTCAAGTACATCCTTACATCAATTTCAAAGGCAATTGTGAAGAGGCCTTTAACTTCTACAAATCCATTTTTGGTGGAGAGTTTAATTATGTAGGCAAATTCAAGGATATGCCTGCTGAGCATCGTCATGCACCTGAGGATGGTGAGAAAATTATGCACATGTCGCTTCCACTTGGTGGTGGAACAATGCTGATGGGCAGTGACTTCCCAAAGGATATGGAAAATTCTTATTCTGTTGGTACAAACATTACTCTGACTGTTACACCTGAAACAGAAGAGGATGCACGACGGATATTTAAAGCACTTGCTGAAGGCGGACAGGTTACAATGCCACAGGAGAAAACATTCTGGGGATCTCTTTTCGGAATGCTAATCGATAAATATGGCATTAATTGGATGGTTGATTACGCACTGGAAAAACAGAATGCTTAATTGAAAATAAAAAAGTGGGAGACGTTAAGTATAATGTCTCCCACATTTTTTTTGTGGCTAAATCATTTGTTTAATTTCAATCCACACAGGTGCGTGATCGCTTGTTTTTTCCCAACTACGTATTAAAGTATCAACACCTGCATTTGCCAATAATGGTGCAACTGCCGGACTAAGCAGGAAATGATCTATCCTTAAACCTGCATTTCTTTCAAATGAATTTCTAAAATAATCCCAGAATGTATAGATGGTTTCATTAGGATGTAATTTTCTGAGCGCATCAGTCCATCCCTGATCCATTAGTCTTTTAAATGCCTCACGCACTTCGATACGAAAAAGAGCATCATTAGTCCATCGCTCGGGTTTGTATACATCCAATTCGGTTGGCATAACATTATAATCTCCGGTAATAATTACAGGTTTACCGCTATTTATCAGCTCATTAGCATGTGTAATAAGCCTGTCGAACCATTTGAGTTTGTATTCAAATTTAGGTGTATGAACCGGATTTCCATTCGGAAGATAAAGACAGCAAATTGTGATCCCGCCTATTTCGGCTTCAATATATCGACTCTGATAGTCTTCAGGATCACCCGGCAGTGTATTTCTGACCTCGACTGGTTCAGAGTTCCTCGATAATATAGCAACCCCATTCCAGCTTTTCTGTCCGTGCCATATTGCCTTGTAACCCAATTCCTGAATGCTGAAGAGAGGAAATTTTTCCTGAGGAGCTTTCAATTCCTGAAGGCAAACTATATCTGGCATCGTTTCAATAAGCCATCTGACCAATACTGGCAGTCGACCATTTATACCATTTACATTGTATGTTGCTATCCGCATAATTTCTTATATACAAGTTTCTAACTATTATTCTCTGGCATTGGCGTTTTTTCATAAAGAAAATCGGCACTTATTTTCTGGGAACATTGACATTATTGGGATAATTATCTTCTCAAATTTACGACAAATTATACTTAAAAAAAGCCTATCTTTGCGCCTTCAAACGGACCGTGTCCTAGAAAACCACGTTAAAAACTAGATTATGAAAAACAGTGTTACTGTAACCTTCATGTTGACAGGCATTTTATTCACCGCCTGTCTTATTATCGCAAACATCATAGCTGTAAAAATAGTTGAGGTAGGCTCATTGGCATTACCTGCATCTATACTGATCTTTCCCGTGACTTACATCCTTAACGATGTCATTGCAGAAGTATGGGGATTTAAAAAAGCCAGGCTGATCATCTGGTCAGGTCTTGCAATGAATGCTCTTATGGCACTTTTCTTCTGGCTTTCAATAGTGCTGCCTGCTGCATCCTTCTGGACAGATCAGGAATCATACGCTAGGATACTTGGTTCAACGCCCCGGCTCGTCTTGGCCAGCTTTGCTGCTTATCTCACGGGATCATTTCTTAACGCTTTTGTGATGAGTCGTATGAAGGTTCTCCATAAAGGCAAGTACTTTGGTATCAGAGCTGTATTGTCAACCATTGCCGGTGAAACAGCCGACTCATTTATCTTTATTACCGTTGCATTTATTGGAATATTTCAGACGAGTGACTTACTACTAATGATTGGTACTCAGGTACTTTTGAAAACTATCTATGAGATCATTGCACTGCCCATCACCAGCAATGTTGTGCGTTGGTTTAAGAAAATTGAGGGTGTTGATGTATTTGATACTTCGGTTTCTTATAATCCGTTTAAAGTTAAAGATCTATAATCATCGATATCGGTCCGTCAGGATTGTCATGTAAAAATATCAGTGTCATGGAAGAATTAAAAAATTTAGGAAAAGAATCGCAATACAATTTCAGTTACGATAGATCGGTACTTGAGACATTTAAGAATCCGCACCCGCATCGTGAGTACCGTGTGAAATTCAACTGTCCTGAGTTCACAGCCTTATGCCCAATAACCGGTCAACCCGACTTTGCAACGATATACATTACTTATATTCCTGATGAGAGAATGGTTGAGAGTAAGAGCCTGAAACTTTACCTCTTCAGCTTCCGCAACCATGGCGCATTTCACGAAGATGTTATCAACATCATCATGAACGACTTGATTGAAGCTATGCAACCCCGTTACATAGAAGTCTTTGGAAAATTTTCACCACGAGGAGGAATCAGCATCGACCCATGGTGTAATTATGGTAAAAAAGGAACCAAATACGAGGAGTTGGCCGAAGCAAGACTCAAGTCATTTGATTTTGGAAACATGTAGGCCAGGTTTCGAGCTTCTCAAGATTTTATTCTAAGACAATAGCTAATGAGATAAACTTTCTCTTCTATGCTCGAAAAAGTACAAAAAATGTAATGATTTTCTCAATCCCTATCTTAAATGTCTCACTCATACTATCGTGTCTGGATTCATGCTGTTTGGGCAACAAAAAACCGCAAACCTGTTATATTCCCAGATATTGAACCAAAAGTTTATTCGTTTTTAAAGAATCAATTACAAGATCTGAAATGTCCTGTCTATATCATCAATGGAATGCCTGAACACATTCATTGTTTGTTTCTGCAAAATCCTAATAAAACTATTGCGGAGGTCATGAAGCAAATAAAAGGGAGTAGTTCGCATTATATTAATGAAAATAAATTCCTCCACGAGAGATTTTCCTGGCAGGTAGGGTATGGAATCTTTTCCGTGAGTGATATGGGAATCGATAATGTTTACCGTTATATCGCGAATCAAAAACGACATCATCAAAAATACCGGTATATCGATGAATATGAGGAATTACTCAAACTCCATAATTCAAATGTCGTTCAAAATATCCCAAACATTCCTCCGGATATCATGATATGAATTCCATCATGCATCACCCACATGATTCATGAACCCATCACCCCCATGATTCGTGAATCCATCACCCCCATAACTCACGATTTAAATCGTGAGCTATGGGGGTATACGTGTAGGGGTATGCGTGGGTGCGTATGCGTGGGTGCGTATGCATGGGTGCGTATGCATGGGTGCGTATGCGTGGGGCCGTATATGTGGGGGTATGGGGTGGGACCCATCATTCCGAATAATACCTATAAAACCATGGTATCGTTTCCATTCCCTTATAAAAATTAAACAAATAATAATTCTCATTTGGGGAATGGATGGCATCTGATTCGAGGCCGAAACCCATTAGAATGGATTTGATTCCGAGCACCTTCTCAAATGTTGAGATGATTGGTATGCTGCCACCACTGCGGAAGGGGATTGGCTTTTTGCCGAACGTTTTTTCGTATGCTTTGCTGGCTGCAATGTACGCCTTATCACCTGTGGGAGATACATAACCTTGTCCGCCATGTAAATTGGTTACCTTAACTTTAACTGATTTTGGAGCAATGCTTTCGAAGTGCTTTGTGAAGAGTTCGGTTATTTCCTCATAATCCTGATTAGGAACAAGACGCATTGAGATTTTGGCGTAAGCTTTTGAGGGGAGTACTGTTTTTGCACCTTCGCCTGTGTATCCACCCCATATTCCGCAAACATCCAGTGTTGGACGAATGCCGGTGCGTTCAATGGTTGTGAAACCTTCTTCGCCATGAACATCTTCAATATCAATAGCTTTCTTGTATTCGTCAAGACTGAATGGCTGTTTTGCCATCTCGGCACGTTCTTCGGGTGAATATACAAGTACTTTATCGTAGAAACCCGGTATGGTTATATGATTGTTTTCATCAATCAACGGTGCAATCATCTTTGCGAGGATGTTTATTGGATTGGCCACAGCACCGCCGAAAAGACCGGAGTGGAGGTCGCGATTTGGACCTGTGACTTCAACTTCAAGATAGGCGAGACCGCGGAGACCAACTGTGATACTTGGAATATCCTGAGCAATCATGCCTGTATCGGATACAAGGATAATATCAGCTTTGAGCATGTCTTTATAGTCCTGGCAGAATTTCTCGAGATTTGGTGATCCAACTTCCTCTTCGCCTTCAATCATGAATTTCACGTTACAGGGAAGGTTACCGGTTTTTACCATTGCCTCGAAGGCTTTGGCATGCATGAAACTTTGGCCTTTGTCATCATCAGCGCCGCGAGCCCAGATTCTGCCATCACGCACTTCGGGTTCGAAAGGAGGAGATTTCCACAAATCAATCGGGTCAACCGGCATCACATCATAATGAGCATATACCAGAACGGTCTTTTTTGATGGATCAATGATCTTTTCACCGTAAACTACAGGATTGCCTGCTGTTGGTATAATTTCAGCTTTGTCAGCCCCTGCATTTAGAAGCGTTTGTTTCCAATACTCTGCTGCTTTGAGCATATCAGGTTTATGCTCACTTAATGAGCTGATTGAAGGTATCCGTATGAGTCCGAAAAGTTCGTCAAGGAAACGATCTGTGTTGCTGTTGAGATAATTTATGGTATTTTCCATTTCGTATAATTTATTAAAGGGTTAAAATTAGGAAAAACATTGACATCATTGGCCGTTTCAGGAAATATGAATGAAAGCTGAGAATGGATGAATGAATGAGTATATAAGAAAGATTTTCCGGTTAACTGCTTTTGTTAAATTTTTATATATATTTGTTACGAATGCCGGGAAGGAAATAAGGCATCTAGTTATTGCATTAAATTGATTATCAATCATTTGCAACTTGGATTTATTTTATAAACCAGAGTTATCATGGAGATATTTACATTAATATCCTGCAGAAAATTGGCTGTTGCTATTTTTACATTATTAGTGTTTTTTATGCATTTTAATTTAAGTGCACAAATACCAATTAGTTACCGTGCCACCTCGGGAATTCCTGATTCAGTACTAGTCAAACAGATATTAATTGGACAGGGGATTGAAACTTCAAATATAACAAGCAGCGGCAATGTAAATTCAAGAGGAAAATTCATTGGTACATCCAATATAGGAATATATTCAGGTGTTATATTGGCATCAGGGCATGTTAAAAATTCTGAAGGGCCAAATGATACAGGAAGCAAAGAAACTCAATTTAATACTCCCGGCGATCCGGTGTTACAGCAACTTGCCGGGAATGGTCAACCATCTCGTGATGCCAGTATACTTGAATTTGATTTTATTCCGCAATCAAATAAGGTTGAGTTTAGATATGTTTTCGCTTCAGAAGAATATCCTGAATTCTCTAGTCCGACTTCAAATTTTAATGATGTTTTTGGTTTTTTTATCAGCGGTCCTGGTATCGTAGGGGAGTTCCCAAGTCCTCCGGGATTTCCCGGAGGAGCAATTAATATTGCGACGCTACCGAATGTTCTGCAACAGACGTACGTTGCAATACAAAGTATTAACAATGGAACTCAGAATAATGGTCCTTGTGTAAATTGTAACTATTATGTAAATAATGGAACAGGAACTACCCCTCAGGACAATCCATATATTCAATACGATGGTTTTACTACAGTCTTAACCGCAAAAGCTGATGTCATTCCATGTCAGACTTATCATATTAAATTGTCAATAAGCGACATAGGTGATGCCCAGTACGACTCAGGTGTCTTTCTAGAAGCTAATAGTTTTTCAAGTGTTGGTTTAGGTTCAGAAGTAGCTTTTACACATGCTGAAGTTGACACTGCTGTTGAAGCATGTAATAATGCCAACATTGAATTCATCATGTTTGATGTAACTCCTGTAGATTATGTCATTGAACTTGAGATATCAGGTACGGCACAAAATGGAGTTGACTATGAAACTATACCTTCACAGGTTATTATTCCTGCTGGAAGTACTTCTACTGTGTTAACAATCAATCCAATTGAAGACCTTGAGTTAGAGGATACCGAAACTGTCAAATTAAAGTACAATGCTTCGTTATGTCCATCTTCAGCAATCTACGACAGTGTAATAGTGTACATCAAGGATTTGCGACCATTTTCAAGTTCGGCATCTTCAGATATGACAATAAACTGTGAAGATACGATTGACTTGGTTGCTTATGCTAATGGAGGTCAGGAACCATACTACTATTCATGGAATACCGGTGAAACCAATGATACTCTTACAGTCAGCCCTCCTAATAGCGTGCAATTTACAGTAAGTGTTTCGGATATCTGCGGGCAAACAGAAGTTCACGATATTAATATAGAAGTCATTGGGCCGGAAGCCAAAGCATGCGATGATGTATCCTTATGTAATGGCAATGAAACAACATTGAGCGTCCAGGGTGGTACAAGTTGGCACTGGGAATCTGATCCATATGATAATAGTCTAATAGATCCTTCAGTTCAAAATCCAGTAGTTAAACCTGCTGTAACAACAACATACACAGTTACTGTTTATGATAATTGTGGCAATGAAGACACTGATGAAGTTACTGTTTTTGTTGGTGAACTTCATGCAAATGCAGGTGATGATGTAACTATTTGTGACGGACAAACGGCTACTCTAACAGCTCAGCCTTCGGGTAATCTTAATTACGTTTGGAGAGATGCCAGTAATGTTATTGTTGGATATGGTCAGACAGTTAATGTTTCGCCACTTTCCGACATGACGTATACGGTTACCATCAGCGATGCAGCCTGTACTACACTTTCAGACTCAGATGAAGTTACAGTGTTTGTAACAAATATGACGGTGACTGTATCATCAGATGCAACAATTTGTGCAGGGGATAAAGCGATTCTAACAGCCTCATCTTCATTAGGTGGTGGAACATTTATCTGGAGTGACGGTGTAAATAGTTATCCCGGACAGACGATTGAAGTTAAACCTGATGTTACAACTGTATACACTGTGACTGTAGATGATGGCTGTATAAAGGATGGGCCTCCGGTTACTGTTACAGTTAATCAGTTGCCCAATGTGTTAGCCTCGGCACCTGTTACTTCAATTTGTCCTGATGAAAGCGTTACTCTGACAGCTTCAGGTGCTATATCGTATCAATGGACTTCAACTGATCCAAGTTTGGTTGGACAGGAATACTCACTATCACCAACCGTGGCCCCTACAGTAACCTCAACTTACACATTAACCGGCACAGATGGCAACAGTTGTGTGAACACTGATAATATTACAATTTATGTAAAGGACAGGATGTATGCTACGTTTAACCTTTCGGATTCCGGAGTGTGTGAGGGTGAAGATTTAACTATTACATATACCGGTAACGCCTCGGCATTAGGAATTTATGACTGGAATTTTGATGGCGGAATGGCAAGTGGAAGTGGTCAAGGACCTTATCAGGTTCATTGGAGTACGGCTGGTACAAAAAACATCAGCCTGACAGTGACAGGTAATTCATGTGTGAGTGAGCCTGTTACTCATACAATTGAAGTGAGTCCGATGCCAATAGCCGATTTTACTCATGGAATTACCGAAGGATGCGTTCCATTGGAAGTTGATTTTACTGATGCTTCAACTAATACAATACCCGGAGTTACTTATAAATGGGATTTCGGTACAGGAAATACCTCAAATGAACAATCACCCATCCAGGTATTTAATGAACCGGGTTTGCATACTGTTTCCTTAACCGTTACCAATCTTGGTTGTAGTAATACAATGACCGTACCTTCATTAATAGATGCCTGGCCGGTCCCTGCTGCAGGGATTGATGCAAATCCAATAAAGGTCAGTATGAAGAATCCGGTGATCACTTTTAACAGCACTTCAATAGGGGATGAGCTGACTTATGAGTGGTTGACAGGGGATGGGAATACATACGATGTAGCAGGATTTACGCATACATATGCTGATTCAGGAATTTATCAGGTACAGCTAACTACAAATAATAAATATGGTTGTAGTAATACAGCCTTAACCACTGTGTTTGTTACTCCAAGATATATGTTGAAAATTCCAAGTGCATTTACACCTAACGGGGATGGTTTAAATGACAATTTCACTGTAAGAGGAAATGGAGTAAAGCAATACAGGATAACCATCTACGACAAGTGGGGAAGGCTGATTTGGGAATCAAATGATATCTACTCGAGTTGGGATGGTAAAATAAATGGGCAGCCCCCTGTTTCAGGAGTCTATATGTATCATACATTTTTTATGGATGATAATGATGAAGTCAGTGAGCAAAGCGGAAGTTTTGTTATTCTCAAATGACGTGAATTTTTGTTAGCCTGCAACAACATTCATCTTTATATTGTTGAATCTTCGTAATATTGTGGTTACGACATATATTTAATAGAGGATTAACATTTAATACCCGGCAGGATGAAGACATTATATTTGATGAGGCATGCTAAGTCGGTGCAGGATCTGAATAATATAGCTGACATCGACCGGCCTCTGATGCACGAGGGAGTAGATAATACTCACACGATGGCTGATTATCTCAAATCAGAGAAAATAAAAATAAGGCACATTGTGAGTAGTCCTGCCAAAAGAGCTATAGCCACTGCCGAAATTATGGCAAGAGAGTTTGGGATAGGGAAAGATGGGATTTTGACGTACGATGAATTGTACAAACCTGATATCCCGGCTTTTGAAGACAGTATTTTCAGTTTGCCTGATGATTGGGATCATGTGTTACTGATAAGTCATAATCCGGGTATCACACAATTTGCTATGAGTCTGGTACACCCCGGTGAGACAATGCCAACTGCCGGAATCTTATCCCTTTCGTTCGAGATGGAGCGTTGGATTAATCTTTATGCATCACCTCCTGTTTTTAATTTCTTTATCCAGCCAAAGAGTATTCACAAGACCTGAGGATTTCGTTTACTTTCGTTTGTTAAATCGGCTATCTGATCAACGCAAAATTCCTAATTTTGCCACACTAAACTGAAGTTATGATCAGAGTTGCCATTAATGGTTTTGGAAGGATTGGAAGAATTACTTTCAGAGCCTTACTCAAGAAACCGGAAATCAATGTTGTTGCCATAAATGATATTACCGACCCATCTACACTGGCTCATTTATTCAAATATGATTCTGTTCACGGACCATTCGACGGTGAGGTTGAAGCAGGTGTTGATTATATTGCTGTAGATGGTAAAAAAATAACTGTATTTAGTGAGCCTGAACCCGGCAATATTAACTGGGCTGCACTGGATATTGATATAGTAATTGAATCAACAGGTAAGTTTGTTGATAAAGTCTCAGCCGAAAAACATCTCAAAGCAGGTGCAAAGAAAGTGATCATATCAGCCCCTGCGAAAGACCAGCAACAGGATGTAAAATACCTGGTACTGGGAATAAATGACCATCTACTCACTAAGGATGATAACATTGTATCAAATTCGTCATGCACTACCAATTGTGTGGCTCCAATGATTAAAGTGATTGATGATCTTTGGGGGATTGAAGAGGGATTTATTACTACCGTTCATTCATACACCCGTGACCAGAATCTGATTGATGCCCCCCACACTGATCTGCGAAGGGCAAGAGCTGCAGCTTATAGTATTATTCCCACAACTACAGGTGCAGCAAAAGCAGCAACTCGTATATTCCCGCACTTGAAAGGTAATCTTGGAGGTGCCGGTATAAGAGTACCTGTACCAAATGGCTCACTGACAGATTTAACCTGTACAGTGAGGAAACCAACATCAATTGAAGAAATAAACCAGGCTTTCAAAGAAGCTGCGCAGGGTAAAATGAAAGGTATCCTGCAATATACAACTGATCCTATTGTGTCAATTGACATAATCGGTAATCCCTATTCTGCAATATTTGATGCAGGACTTACATCAGTACTAGGTGATAAAAATAATCTGGTGAAAATTGTGGCATGGTACGATAATGAATCGGGCTATGCTAACCGATTAGCAGATTTGGTTTTATTGCTGAAGAAATTTATTTAGTCGGATCTTCTTCTTGGACTAAATACCGAATTATTAAGTGCAATTGCAACTTAGTGATGCATTGTTTCAGCTTCCTTTAGTCAGGTTAAGAATATGGTGCCCATAATGGCTCATAGTTAAAATGCTTAACTTTGGATTTAAATCTTTACAGATATGTCATCCTCTCAGCAATCCGAACGCCGTGTTTATGCTCTGTCAGAGATAACTGGAAGCATTGAACGGATGTTTGAGAAATTCTACGAGAATCCGTATTGGATTAAGGCTGAGATTTCTGCTTTAAATCTGTATCCTGTTAGTGGTCATTGCTTTCCCCTTATGGTTGAGAAAAGCGATGGAAAAGTAAAGGCGCAGATTAAGGCAACTATTTGGAGGGATGATCTTTTCTACATTTCAAATAAATTTGAGCAAGCAACTAAGGAAAAGTTCAGAGAAGGACTGAATATCATGTTCCTTGCTTACATCCGGTTTTCTTCTGTATATGGATTATCACTTCAAATATTCGATATAGAACCTCTCTACACACTTGGTGAGATGGCACTCGATAAGATGAATGCTATCAATGAGCTTAAGAGTCAGGGCATCTTTAACAATAACCGTATTTTACCGGTACCTCCTTTGATAAAGCGCTTGGCTGTCATCTCAGTAGAATCAAGTAAAGGATATAACGACCTGATGGTAACCCTCAGAAATAACAAGCAGGGTTATTATGTAATTACACGACTCTATCCGGCTATTCTTCAGGGAAAAGGAGCAGTAGAGTCAATTACAGGTCAGTTGAAAATTATCAGGGCACTTTATCGACAATATGATGCTGTGGCAATTATCAGAGGTGGGGGTGATGATGTTGGTCTTTCGTGTTATGATCATTTGACACTGGCAAGAGAAGTGGCATTGTTCCCAATACCTGTAATCACCGGTATAGGGCACTCAACCAATGAAACCGTAACCGAGATGGTGGCTTGCGTTAATAAGATTACTCCAACCGATGTAGCTCATTATATTATATCCGGTTTTATTGAGCAAGATTCATTGCTTAGAGAAAGAGCCAATAACCTGATGATATTGGTAAATGATCTTCTAAAGAAGGAAAAGGATGAACTAAGTGGGGTTATTGAGACATTCAGCGGAGTGATTAAAGATTTTATTACCCGACAAAGGGAAGAATTGAAAGAAAAGGCGGTTTCTTTCACATCAGGGGCCAATGCTTTACTGTTTAATAACAGGCTCGCTTTCAGTAAATATGAGAGCGCATTGGAATTTTATCCGGGAAGAATTATCAATAAGGAAAAGGAATTATTACACAACAATATCCGGGCTTTGATGTTAAATGCCCAATTTTCATTAAATTCGCATAAACAAACGTTGCTCGAGAAGAGAAATCTATTAAAGAGTCTTGATCCCGAGAATGTTCTTAAACGTGGATATGCAATTGTGAAGATTGCCGGTAAGATTGCCGGTGAATCGGATGAAATTAACGAAGGTGCAAATCTGCAAATCACAACTGCACATCATTCCATTACAGGCAAAGTGGAAGAAGTCAGAAAACGCTGATTGCCGGGATAATTATATTACTTGAAAAGTTAACTGAGGAGGTAAAATGGAAACAAGTGAAGAAGAACTAACCTACACTGATGCTGTTAATGAGCTTGAACAGATAATTACAGAAATGGAGGATGCGTCTATTGGTGTTGATGAATTAACCGATAAGGTGAAGAGAGCATCAATGCTTCTTCAGTTTTGCCGAAATAAACTTACCACCACCGAGCAGGATGTTAATAATATCCTAAGGAATTTTGATAAAGAAAACTAACCTATACTATTAAAGTGTTTAAGAATAAGTACATAGGATTGCTGGTGAATCTTCTGATGGTTCTGGTGATCGGTGCTATTCTTTATTTTACATTCACTGCAGGTCAAGTACTCGAGGATGCACGTGGGATTACTAAGGTGCCGCATATTAATAATGGACAAACATTCAATCTTCTGCAAACTATTAATGTGCATCATCCTCTTTCCGTACTAATCTTACAAATACTTGTCATAGTTATCTTTTCGAGAATACTTGGCCGTCTTATGTCGTTTATCGGCCAACCTACTGTTATTGGTGAAATTGTAGCAGGTATTATGTTAGGGCCATCGTTACTTGGGATGTTTTTTCCTGAAATTTCTGCATTTATCTTTCCTGTTGAATCCCTGACAAACCTTCAGTTTCTGAGTCAGATAGGTCTTATCCTTTTCATGTTTATTATAGGCATGGAACTCGACATGGGTATTATAAAACAAAGAGCTAAGGCGGCACTCTTTATTAGTAATACCAGTATAATTATGCCATACCTCATGGGGTTGATTTTAGCATATTTTCTTTATGATAAATTCGCACCAAATGGAGCTGACTTTATAAGCTTTGCTTTATTTATGGGAATCGCCATGAGCATAACTGCCTTTCCTGTTTTGGCAAGAATTGTTCAGGAAAGAGGTATTACACGTACCCAGGCTGGCTCTATTGCATTAACCAGTGCTGCCATTAATGATATAACTGCATGGGGAATTCTGGCTGTTGTGGTTGCTATAGCAAATGCAACTGCAATAATGAGCGCAATCATCACAATTCTCCTGTCACTGCTTTTCATTGCTTTTATGCTGTTGGGTGTAAAACCCTTATTGGAGAGAATTGCAGCAAATTATTCAGTACAGGAGACAGTATCGAAAACAGTAGTTGCATCAGTTTTCTGCTTGATACTCTTTTCGGCATACATCACTGAAAGCATCGGAATTCATGCTTTATTCGGTGCCTTTATGGCTGGAGTGATAATGCCTCATAATGTGAGGTTTAAATCAATCATGACTGAAAAGATGGAAGATGTTAGTCTGGTTCTGCTTCTACCACTTTTCTTTGTATATACAGGTCTTCGCACCGAGATTGGTTTATTGAACGACAAGAGTTTATGGAATGCTTCTATAGCTGTAATACTGGTAGCTGTAGTGGGTAAATTCTTCGGGAGTGCAATTGCTGCACGGTTAACCGGACAATCATGGAAAAACAGCCTGACAGTCGGGGCTCTAATGAATACCAGAGGGTTGATTGAACTAGTGGCACTAAATATTGGATATGATATAGGTATTCTTTCTCCCGAGATCTTTACTATTCTTGTGTTAATGGCTCTGGTCACAACATTCATGACAGGGCCTGCAATGTCATTAGTAAACTATCTATACCGCTCACGCGAATCATTGGCTACTGTTACAAAACTCTTCAAAGTACTCATCTCATTTGGCCCTCCGTCATCCGGTGCACGACTATTAACATTGGTAAATCAATTATTTTCAAGAGAAAAGGAACATCTTGCTATTACGGCATTGCACCTGACACCCAATACTGAAATTTCGAAGGAAAGTGCTTTGCAGTTCGAGGAAGAAGCTTTTGCACGTATCCATCAAATTGCTGCTGAAAATAATCTTGATGTTAAAACTGAGTACCGAACAACGCAGGCTGTATCTCAGGAAGTCACCCGAACAGCCAACCGTGGTAAGTTTAACCTTATGGTTGTTGGAAGTTCCCGTCCACTGCTTAGTTCAGATAAAACAGGTGGCAAGGCAAGATATTTCTTTGAAAACGTAAATTGCGATGTTGCTCTCGTTATTGATAATGGTTTCGGCACTATCAAAAAAGTGCTGATAATATGTATGGATGAGCCATCAAGAGAGTACATGTATACCGTTGCCTCTCGCTTCAATGAACATATACAGACTGACCTTGAATGCCTTGGAACAAACGGAGTTCTTGAATATGATTACACTCAATACGATCTGATTATCACAAGTCTTGAATGTTACCGCCACTACCGGCAATCGGGAGCAGATTGGACAAAAGGTCTTGTATCAATTGTGGTTTTTAGCAGATACGAATAAGAACATAATCAGTGGCAGGTATTAGAATACAAAATAGGGATTAATTGCAATGATTAAGAAATAAAAAAAAGAGCTGCTTTCCACAGCTCTTTTTGCCTATGACTTTTAAGCTATAAGTTAATTTACCATGCAAATAGCGGGAATCCTGCCATCATATCATTGACTCTCTCTTTCACAGAATCGATAACTGATTCATTGTCAATGTTACTGAGAACCTCGTCAATCAGATTCACGATGTATTCCATGTGGGTTTCTTTCAATCCTCTTGTAGTCACAGCAGGAGTACCAACGCGGATACCGGATGTTGTGAATGGAGAGCGGCTATCGAAAGGAACCATATTCTTATTGATTGTTATATCAGCTTTAACCAGAGTGTTTTCAGCAACTTTACCGGTTAAATCCGGGAACTTAGAGCGAAGATCTATAAGCATCAGATGGTTATCAGTACCTCCAGAAATAACATGGTAACCCTTATCAACAAATGCTTTTGACATCACTTGGGCATTCTTCTTAACCTGGATAATATACTCCATAAACTCGTCGGAGAGAGCCTCACCAAATGCAACAGCCTTTGCAGCAATTACATGTTCAAGTGGTCCACCCTGTACTCCGGGGAACACAGCCGAATCAATGATAGCCGACATCATCTTAGTCTCACCTTTTGGCGTCTTAATACCCCATGGATTTTCAAAATCCTTTCCAATAAGAATTAATCCTCCACGTGGTCCTCTTAGAGTCTTATGAGTTGTAGTTGTAACTATATGGCAATAAGGAATCGGATCGTTAAGCAAACCGCGTGCAATAAGACCGGCAGGATGAGCTATGTCGGCCATGAGGATTGCACCAATTTTATCGGCAATTTCACGCATTCTCTTGAAATCCCAGTCGCGTGAGTAAGCACTGGCACCGGCGATGATAAGTTTAGGTTTTGTTTCCAGAGCAACGGTTTCCATCTTATCGTAGTTGATGGTTCCGGTCTCTTCTTCTACTCCATATGCAACAACATTATACAGAATACCTGAAGAGTTTACAGGTGAACCGTGCGACAAGTGACCTCCATGTGCAAGATTCAAGCCCATAAATGTATCACCTGGTTTAAGTACCGACATTAGTACAGCCATATTTGCCTGAGCTCCTGAATGAGGTTGCACATTTGCCCACTCAGCTCCAAAAAGCGCTTTAGCTCTGTCAATTGCAAGTTGTTCTGTTTGGTCAACTATCTGACAACCGCCATAGTAGCGTTTGCCCGGATATCCTTCAGCATATTTATTGGTTAATACTGAGCCCATTGCATCAAGTACCTGTTGACTAACAAAATTCTCTGATGCAATCAACTCAATACCATGCATCTGTCGTTCCTTTTCCTGCTTTATGAGGTCGAAAACCTGCCTGTCTTTTTTCATGGCATATATTTGTTTAAAGTTTTTATTTCGTGTGGCAAAGGTAAAGATTACAATTCATTAGCAAAAATCTTAACGTCATTTGTTGAGATAGAAATAATTATAAACTGTAAAGCCAATAAAAAAAGAGGCCGTCCTTTTGAGACAGCCTCTTTTATGATATTGGTTAAACAGACATTCAATTAATGATGCTGTTGTCAGGGCATGCAGTTTTATTTAACTACAACAACCTTTCTGGATATACTCTTTTCATTTGATTTAATGTTTAGAGTATAAGTACCGGCTGCAAGATCACTGATATCAAATGTATAACGATCCTTGCCTTTGCAGGTTTGTGTAAGAACGGTTACACCGGTCTGATCAGCAAGTCTTACCTCCATAACAGGGTGGATACTTGTGTTTGCCTCAATCACGAACACATTCTTTGCAGGATTTGGATAAATTCTCAAACCATCCTGTTCGTTTTCCGGTATACCGACTTCCGAAGCATGCTGAGTAACATTCACCAGTACAGGGTTACCTGAACCAATCGAAATGGAGATGACAGCTGTTCTGTCTTCGTATACAGGGTTCTCAGTGTAAGTAACTTCTATGGTTCCGTTTCCACTGCCTGATTCGGTTATTGTTAGCCATTCAGCATCTTTTGTTGCTGTCCAGTCGGTATTCGAAGTTACAGTAAGTGATGTGCTTCCTGCGAGATATCCAACTTCAATAGATTCGGGGCTGACATATACCACAGGTTCACCGGCTGCCTGGATTATACTGGCCTCTTTCTGAAGCTCGTTACCGCTGATAGTAATAGTAGCAGAACGTGACTCAAGCAGCATGTTTTCAGTATAAGTAACATTCATCAGAAGATTACCGGTTCCGTTGGTAGGAATTGTAATCCATGGTGCATCAGTTGTAGCAATCCAGTTAAAATTAGCTGATATGTTAAAGTCAACACTTCCTGCCAGGTTTGAAACTTCAGCTAATGGAGGCTCAATACTCAGTACTGCAGGTGCTGCATCCTGTGTGAGAGTAACAATTGTTGTTCCAAGACCTGGAACTTCTACTGTAATATTAGCTGTACGAACTTCTGCACGTATATTTTCTTCATACTGAAGAGTGATTATGCCATTGCCAATACCTGATGGGGTTGGTACACACCATGATGCATCACTTATAGCAGTCCATGGTGCATTAGAACTTACTACTACATCAGCTGAACCGGCAGCTGTACCTACATTGAAACTCAATGGAGTTAAGTTAATGAATGCCGGAGCAGCAGCCTGCACGAGATTCAAAACTATTGGCTCAAGGCTTAATACAGTGACCGTTATTGTTGCTATCCTTTCCATAGCAACAGTGTTTTCGGGATAATTTACTGTTAGGACTCCACTTCCTGAACCGCTCTCGGTGATTGTAATCCAATCATCTGATGTAAAGGCTGTCCAAACAGTATTGGTAGTAATATTAAAGTTTGAAGATCCGGCTTCGTAATCTGCATTCAGCAATAAAGGATCAATGCTCAATGCCGGAGGCTCGGCTAATGTAGTAGCAGTGGCTGTTACTCCTCCTGAGTAAAGTGTTTCAGGATTTACAGAGTAAATTTTGTAATAGTATACAGTAGCGGGGTTCAAAGCCATGTGGCTGAATGAAGTTCCATTACCACTGTATAGTACTGTTCCACCTCCCGGAATTACATCACCTACATTATAAACTGTACCTGAAGCCGGAGTGCCAAAAAGATTATCGGCTGACCAAACAAGCATTACATTGTCATTTGACGGATTCAATGTCCAGTTAAGGTCAATCTGTGTATCAGTGTAAGTTACAGCATTCAGCACTTCAGGATTGATAACAGCAGAAACACAAGCAATGTCAGCAGACCAGCCACTTGAAGTAATGTTTGAGTTGCTCTTGAAAATGAATGTTAAAGCACCATAACTATTGTTGGCAGTTAAAGTTCCGGGATTGTCAGTACCACAGAATTTTCCTAATAAGGGAGCAAATGCATTACGTCCATTATATACCATCAGATAGTCGTTAGTACAGTTTGCAGATTCTTCAAGGTCAAAAGATGTAAAAGTTACTGACACTTGTCCATCGGATGATGGATAGAATGTAGTAGAGAAGCTCTGATTATTGCCATAATTGTAATTTCCACCCGGATCCATGAATGTACCTGTACATGTATAGATTGAGGTGTTATTCATTACAAAGTTGTCATCAATAACTGTGATATAATTGGTTTTGGTTTCAGTAAACTCATCGTTGATAGTTAATGTAATCGTTTTTGGTCCTATTGTGCTGTAAATTACCTGATGAGGACCGGCAGTATTTGCAGTTGCCGGGGTAGCATCAGCACCAAAGTCCCAGTGATATGACTTCACGTCACAACTTGATAGATCAGTGAATGTAACAGGATTATTTACTACAACTGAGAGATTAGATGCACTGAAATTAGGATTGACTTCATTTACTGATATGTAACCCGGCATAGTAAGATTAGTGGTTCCTGCCTCATTAGTTGCTTCAAGTGTCACATCGTAATTACCATAAGCATTAAACTGAACCAGAGGATGTTGTGATGTCGCACTAGTTCCTTCAAGGAAAGTTACTGTATTTGGTGAAAATGTCCACAACCATGAAGTTGGTGAACCACCTGACATATCAGTAAATTGAACCGGTTGATTTAAGCATGGCAAATTGTTGTCTGCAAGATAAGCAATAGCCGGCCCCAGAGGTCCGATCTGGAAAGAAGCGAACTTTGTTTTCTTACCACCGCTTTCATATTGGTTAGTGTACCAGAAAGTTTCATCATCCACAGGGTCAACACTCAATAAAGAATAGTCACCCCACCTGTTACCGCCTGATTGAGATGCAGTACCAAGGTGTATAATTCCTTCAGGCTCATCCATAATACCTGATGCTGCTTCGTAAGCTTCCTGTGATTGACCGGTGAATCTGATTCCGGGATATTCAGTGGAACTTGAAATTGAATAACCGAGAGCCAATTCTTTACTACCGTTCATCATTATTGATCCCATCCATCTTGAATGTTGATCAGGTGCATAAGTTCCTTGTTGCCTTACTGTCCATTCATTTCCGGTTTTACGAAGTTCGTACCAACGAATACCTGCATGGTCAGTACCGTCAACATCAACTGTATGGCAGCATACTATTGATTGGTAAGAGCCCCAGTTACGGTATTGCGGAACGTTCATTATTACTTGAGGAATAGCATCCAACTCCTGGCTTGTACCGGGTTGTTTAATGTTATTCCAGTTATTTCCAAAATTACTGTCGTAAGGTTCAACAGTCAATTGTTGAACGCGGGTAAAAGTTGAATTTGAAGTATTAGTCCAATCAACGTCAAGTTCATAAATCCATAATTGGTCACTTGATCCACCGAAAGCATCATCTTGCTGAGCAATGAAAATACCTGGTTGATTGGCAGGGGGTGCCGGACCATCACAATCTACCGGTGGTACCATCGAAAAACCGTCAATTGTACCTGGACGCCACTGGTTATCAAATGAAACCATTTTCGGATTAGAACCACCATTCAACATTACTTCTCTTTGGAATACATAGATATCTGTTCCATTGCTGGTATTAGTACCCATATAATAACCATCGTGCCATATGCCAAATTTCTCATAGTCGGGCATACCGTTCATCACAAATGAATACTGATACCAGGTACCTGTTGGATCATTAGTTGTTGAAACAGCTATCAGCATTCGCTGTGGACTACCACAAAGTGAAAACTCAGCAGCAAGCCAGCGATCGGCCATTTCATCATAAAGAACTATAGGGTCACCATCATTACAATTTGAGCCGGGGACATTGCCAAATAGTTGATTCATGGCTGTAGGACCTGCGACTTTAACACCATCGCTTTTCCTGTAAATAGCGTAAGTAGTGTTTACTGTTTGCATATAATGATTTGGACCTACTGTACCATTATCATCAGGTGGAAAATAAGGAGAGGTTTGTCCTAAATAAACGGTTGGCTCATTTGCTGTTGACCTGCTTCCGAATTCCTTTTGCCATACCGGATCAGGCCCTTTTGGTAATGCTGTTGCAGCATAAGGGTAATCTCTGACACGCAATCTTGGGTTTAATAATTTGCGATCGGCTTTTTCCTTCATCATCGCCATTTCCTCTTCTGAAATCGGAGGAATATCTCTCAATGGCTTACTGATGCCAACGAAAGTTCCTGTTCCGGTAGAATAAGGCTTTAATACCTCATCCTGACTTTTTGCAGAAAAAGCGATAAACACTAGTACGATGAAGAGTAGTTGTCTTAGCTTCATAGATTTGGTTTTATTGTTTGATGATTGATAATTCTTGGATTATACTTATTTAATGACGAATACGTTAACTAAAATCATGGAACCCGCGTTTCAAAAGTATGTTATATTTCATTACTTACTTAATTGAGAGAAAAAAAATTGTAAATTTGATCATGGAGCGTCTATTTGGCTGGTTGATTTTGAGCTCTTTACTTTTATTCTGTACCCCGCCTTCAGGTGCGCAACCTCAACCTGTACTTTCATGTGTGTCAATTGTTAATCCTACTACAGTTGAAGTCTCATGGGAAATTCCCACCGCTCCGTTTGATGGTTTCAGATTATTCTATGGCCCTGCCGGTGGGCCTTTTACCATTGTTGATTATCCAAATTCAACCAATACTACCAATATAACCGTTCCAAATGTAACAACAACTAGATATGAGTTTTTCCTCCGAACATTTAACTATTCCCCATCTTCCCAATCCGAACAGTCAAATCATCTGGAGACTATTCTATTAAGAGTTGCAGTTGATATAACAGGGGGAGTGGCTAAACTCGACTGGAATTCCCAGGGGGATCCTAATATGGAATACACAATATTAAGGTCAGATGACAATGTGAACTTTCAATTCCTGGCAACTTCATCAACATTTGAGTATTTTGATACCATTAGCAGAATATGCTCTCCCACAACACTTTATTATAAGATAGAACATGGTGCTTGTCCTGCAAAATCAAATGTTGTTAGTGATCTGCTTCAGGATAAAACAGCACCAAAAGATCCAAAACTAAAGATTGTGACAATTGAGAACGGATTTGCCGAAGTACATTGGGAACCCAGTCCAAGCAATGATGTAGAATCAATTGTCATTGAGCGCCAAATAGGCCCTTCATTTTTTGTTTATCAGACTATACCTAATCCTGCATCTAATACTTTCATTGATAATTACATAAGTGACCCCAATTTTCTGAATGCATGCGATGAAAGCATTACGTATGTAGTAAGGGCTTTGGATGAATGTGGCAACCCAAGTCCCGGTACCATTAATTATAAGTATCCTCACAGTACAATAAATTTAATAGGTAATACAGATCAGCTTTGCGAAAGGAAGGCTTCACTTTACTGGAATTCCTATAATAATATGGAGCCACCTGTTGCCAAATATAAAGTAGAAAGATCAATTAATGGAGGTCCATTTATTGATATAGCCGACGTACCGGCCTCAGGTGCCGAATTGCAATATCTGGATAAGGATATGCTCGATCCCGGCATTGAAGTTAAGTATAGAGTTGCAGCGATTAATGAAGATAATACGCTTATTTCACATAGTTGTGAGTTATCACTTTTGCCAAATCCAAGGATAGTCACTGATTTTGTGATTAACTACGTAACTGTTACAGATGATTCATTCATTACGTTAACTGTAAAGTCTGAACCTCAGGATGTGCCGGTTGAAGTGCTGATATTCAGATCATCAGATGGTGAAATTGACATGATCGAAACTGTACCGTGGAATCCAACGGGAATATTGACATTTGAAGATGCAAAAGACCTTGATGTTGACCAATCATCCTATACCTACAACGTTCAGGCATTAGATTCTTGTGGCAATATCATTGCTGAAACTCAGGAATTTAATTCTATACTTTTACAAATTGGTGTCACTAACGAAACTGATGTTTCGTTGTTATGGAATGATCTTATTGGATGGGGATCAGAACTGACAGAATATCAAGTTAGGAAATATAATGATGGTGTACTGGTAGCAGGATATCCGGTTATTATTTTACTGGGAACAACTAACTATTTTGAAACAGATAATTCGGAAGCCCTGAAGACTACTTATATTGTTTCAGCCCTGAATACAGATGGAACCATAGTCAATTCAAATGAGGTACTTCTTTCAAGAGATGCTAAAGTTGATATCCCTACAGCCTTTCGTCCGATGGGATACAATAAAGTGTTCCGGCCTGTAATGAAAAATGTTGATTCAGAATCTTACTTGTTGACAATCTATAATCGTTGGGGACAATTGGTTTTTGAGACTAATAATATTCTCGAAGGCTGGGATGGCAAAGTAAACGGAGATATACAGCAGGGAATTTACATTTATATGGTCTCGTACAAAGACCAGGCTGGTGTAAGCAATATAAAAAGAGGCTCAGTTATGTTGTTAGATTAAGGGAATCTCTTCTTTGCCTCCTCTACTCAAATAATGGTATAACATTCAATAAACAGTTACAGCTTCATATATACTGTCGTAGGAAGACCAGGTTTGTTCAATGTAGCTCAATATGGTTCAAAAGTTATCCCCTGATGCAAGCTAAAGGCCATTTTTACTTTGGTTGGTTAGTTCTTTTAAGAATAACCTTCAAGTCATAGGTTAGATGAGGGTTGAGAGAGGGTTGGGTGAGGGTTGGCTGACGGTTAGGG
>JAEZNO010000040.1 GCA_023441805.1 Bacteroidota bacterium | reverse complement strand
TGGTAAGACTAGGGTTATTAACAAAAACGTGGTTTATTAACAAAAAGAAAAAAGTAACCAAAAAAGAAAAAGTCAACATCAGTATTAATTAATTCAAAAAAAGTCAATGTTATTCAGGCAAGCTCAGCTTACGAATGCTGAATGCTGAATGTTGAATCGCACAAGATTGACCCATTCGGGTATGAGAAGGCAAAAGGCAAAAGGCAAAAGGCAACACTTCGACTTCATCTCGTTCGAAAAGGAACGAGATTACGCTCAGTGACCTAAACAAAAGTAAAAAGGACTTTAACAAGTTAATGATCTGACCAGTTCTTGTATTTGTGTAGCCAGTGGTCGCTGTAAGTGGTTCTAATTCCTCTTATACGCCTAACCAACTAAGTGAGCCCATCCCGCGGATATTATATTTTAGCATTATCTCACGTTGTGTTTGGCTAGTTGTTAGAAACTCTTCTACAGCCTTTTTCTTTAGTTCGTCCGGAAATCTTTTTGCTGTGTTTTTCATAATCCTGATTTTAGTTTACTTTTTGTGTAAACCTATTTCAGGACAAGTCAAACATTGAACAAAGAACAAAGAACAAAGAACTCTTAAACGCAATACAGAACGCCTAACGCCGAACTGACGCCAAACGCTCAACTAACGCTGAACGCAGAACTCTGAACGCTGAACGAGTTGAAAGATAGGGGTAAGCGCCTCGTCTTTACTTTTCCTCACTCTGAAATATTTCTTTGTATTTCTGCTCTATTTTCTCCACTTCTGAATCAGTCAAGGCAGAAAATTCTTTTTCACGTGCACGACGTGAGAGTAAACCGGTGTTTTGGTCAAGAAATCTGACCAGTAAGTGTACTGTTTTATCCGTCATCTCGTATTCGTCATCCAGAAATTGCTTGAATTCATCAAATTTAGTTAGATAATCAATTTCGGACGGAATGGTGTTCTTTATAGTATCATTAACACAATCGTATAAGAATTCAGCTTGGACGGTTGCATCAAAAAATCTGTAATAGTACTTAGTCTCGTTGAGTACCTCAATATTATGATCCTTAGTTTCCTTCCATTTGATGAAATTCAGTAAAGGTTGTGAGTATGTTTCGAGTACCATTCGGTATGTAACGATATTATTCAAAATAGATGATGACACAGGAAAGATGATACCCTGTTGTGTAAAGTTCTTTTTTGCAAGCACATGGTGAATCAGGTAACGATGTATACGTCCGTTTCCATCCTCAAAGGGGTGGATAAAAACAAAACCGAAAGCAATAACTGTGGCTGCCAGAACTGGGTCGAATTCACTTTTAATGAGCAGGTCAGCTGTTTTTACCAGTCCATCAATCAGTTCATCCAGGTCTTGCCATTTCGCTGATATATGGTCAGGTATCGGATCGCCGGTTATGCGATCATGTTCACCTATAAAACCTCCGGTTTGCCTAAATCCCATATTGATAAAGCGTCCGTTTTCAATCACAATCTGTTGCAATCTTAGTAACTCTTCTTTAGATAAGTTATTAGTGCCTGCTTGCCCTATTGCTTGTCCCCATCTGAGTGCACGACTGCTTTTTGGATTTTCACCTTCTATTCTAAATGATGCTTTTGAATCTTTAAGCAATAGGAAAGCCGAGGCTCTTAACATAATATCCTTTCGTACTTCGCTCAGGTATTCCTTTTTTTGCTTAGAAATTTGGGAAGCTATATACTGCTCAAGTTTCTGCGTTTTTCGGATTAATGGACAGAATAGCGGATTGCCCGGTAAATTATTTATTACAAGTTGACGTGGTGACTTAATGCCCTTTATACCGTATTGCATTTTATCGTCCAAAACGTTTACGTATTGTTTACGGGCATTTAGATTTTTAAGATTTAGCTGCCTGCCGGTTACCCATTCAAAAAGAAACCAAATTCTGCGGCTATACTGTCCAAGTGGCTCAATACTCACAAGTTCCGACAATTCGCTCTCACTGTACCTTTGAGCAAGAAAATTGAAAACCAACAAGTTTATGCCTTCGTATTTTAGAGCAAAGACAAGTTGTTTATATAATGCAGTTATTTCACTCATTGTATTGGAATCATCAGGTAGATATCTTCTTGGAAAGACTTTCCACTTGTAGCTTGTCTCACTTTTATTTTTCATGGAAATAAGTGAAACCGGAAAATGAATTGGGATAGGTAAATCCAGTTTTTCAATAATAGCTGCATAACCTACAATATAACCAGGATAAGGAACCAGTTCAGTATGAAAAATAGTTGCAGTTTTGGTAAAATGGGTGGGATCATTCATATAATAGGAAATTTGGGTGTCATTCTAAAATAAACCTGCAAGTTATAATAAAAATGGGTGCAAAAGAATAAAAATGGGTGCAAATTGATTGTTTTCATGAAAAATGGGTGCTGGAGTTTCAACGCGTTGCCATAATTGCCGGATGAAGCTTTGGAAAGCAACGCAACTCCCTGCTTTCATCTCTACTTTTTGTCCGAGCCACAAAAAGTAGCAAAAAGGGCGTTTTGTGTGGCTACGGGTACTAAGGCTAAATTTCAGCCGGTCCGTGCACCAAAACCCAAACAATGTAAGGCAAAAGGCAAAAGATAAAAGACAATAGTAAAAAGGACTCGAACAGGACAATGATGTGACCCATTCGGGTATTAACGAAGAACGCCTAACGCCAAACCAACGCAGTGACTCGTCCTGAATTTTGTTTGCTGTGTTTTTCATAATCCTGATTTTAGTTTACTTTTTGTGTAAACCTATTTCAGGACAAGTCAAATGGAACAATGGAACTAAGAACATTCGAACAAAGAACAAAGAACAAAGAACAAAGAACTCTTAAACGCAATACAGAACGACAAACGCAGAACAAACGCTGAACCGCTGAACTCTGAACTCTGAAAGCGTTGTGCAGGTTTGGGGTGAGGTGGGTTTACGCCGATTGGGGCTTGTACAGCACTCCGGAGAACAGCTTGATGAGCGTCTTCTTATCGTAAGGTTTTGCTACATAATGGGAGCAGCCACTGGCTAAGAGCTTTTCACGGTCACCTTGCATGGTATAGCCGGTGACGGCAATGATGGGTACATCGCGGTAATGCTCTATTTTGCGGATGTCCTGAGCTATGTGGATACCGTTGGGGCCGGCGCCAAGGTTGATGTCCATCAGAATGGCATCGTACTTCTTTTCTCTGATCTTGTTCATGGCAATGTAGCCGTTTTCGGCCATGTCAATGTTACAGATCTCGCGCAGGTAAAGGGCTGCCAGTCGGCGGTTAATTTCGTTGTCTTCAACAATCAGTACTTCAGGTACACTGCCACGTCCCAGGCGCACTGTGCTGATTGGCTCAGGTTTCTCAACCGGTATAGTGATTTCTTCATTGACCACAGCTGCCGATGGTAGTGAGATGTAAAAGTCAGATCCCTTTTCGGGTACACTTTCTACCCAAACCTTTGCATTAATTAATTTGGCAATCTTCATAACGAGCGAGAGGCCTAAGCCACTACCTTCGAAGGTTCGCGACAGTCCTTCGCTCACTTGTCTGAATTCCTCAAATATCAATTTATGGTGCTGTGGTGCGATCCCAATACCTGTATCACTGATTTTGATCACAACATCGGAGTTGTCCTTCAATCCTGCATATGCACTGATTGATATTCCACCGTCGATGGTGAACTTAATGGCATTGTCAATCAAATGGTGAAGCATCTGGCTCAGAAGCTTGTCATCGGCAATGACATTTATATTTGGTGGCAAGGCTGTGCGGATATACAAACCTTTGTCGCTTGCAATGGTATATGCGCCACGAAGTAAGCCCATGAATGTGTTTTTGATATTGACGGGCTTGAGACTGAGGTTTGTTCTGTTTGACTCAATTGCCGAGAGATCCATGATTGAGTTGAGTGTAGTCATGAGTCTGGTGGCTGACTTGAAGATTGTGGAAGCCATATTCTTCAGTCTGCTGTCTTCGAGTTCTTCATAGAGAATCTCTGAGAAGCCAAGAATGCCGGTCATGGGGGTTCTGAGCTCATGACTCATGTTGGCCAGGAGAGAGGATTTTAGTCGGCTTGATTCTTCGGCTTCATTTTTTGCTTTAATGAGAGCCTCTTCAGTTTCACGTTGTTTTTTGCTTTTTACCTTATCTTCAACCGTATTCAGAGATGTTAGTGATGAAAGAAGGTCGGCCTGAAAACGGAGCACCCGGCAAAGAGCTGTGAAGTCGGAGTGCATGGCAACTCTTGTATTACGTAGTGCACTTTCGGCTTGCTCCTGTGTGTAGCCGTTTTCCAATGCAGTAGTGAGTATTGCCGCCTCATTTACATTCTCGGTAGTGAGCTGAATAGCGTAAAGATTATTTACTTCGGTGCCGGCAATTTTTAGCTGAACAAGTGAAATTTCATGGCCGCATTTACAGATGCGTGTAACCGGCAATTCACCGGGATCGACCTTATTAAGCTGTTCAATGGTTTGCTTACAGCAACTCCATAAATCACTTTTAGCAGTGCCCGGAATCCTGAATGGGGGTAATAGTTCAGGTTTAATGATTGGTCTCCCATCAGCATCAGTGATGAGGAGACTAGCTTTAATAGTACTGCACAGCGAGTGCTGTATTGTGCGGATGCTCTCAGCACGTACAGGATCATTAAGTGTGCCTATAACCGTTGTTTGCGGATGCTGGTTGATCATTTAGGATTTTTATTGATAACCGGTTAGTCAATATGTCAGCATTTCAGTAAAATTATGAAATATAAAAGAATGATAGTAAATCAAATAAAAATTTATCAACAAATGGATGATGAAAAGTATCTCTATTTCTCCATGATGTCTCTAAGAACGGTTGCAGCACAGTAAATTCCAAACATGGCGGGCATGTATGATATAGTACCTACAGTTGATTTCTTATTAAGCTCACCTTCGAGTAGGGCTATAGAATCCCGCGAAACAACTTCGGGTGAATACACAGCTTTAAAACCTTTCCATATTCCCAGCTTGTGAAGTCGTTTCCGCATATAATATGCTAACTTACAATTGTATGTATCATCAATGTCGCTCACTCTTATTTGTGTGGGATCGAATTTACCGCCTGAACCCATTGAGCTGACAAGTGGCATACCCAATCGAAGTGTGTGATATATGAGATAGACTTTCGGCGATAAGGTGTCAATTGCATCAATCACATAATCATACCCTTGTTCAAGGATATCAATCATCCGCTGGTCCTTGATGTACTCGGCTATAAGAGTGAGATTTAACTCAGGATTGATATCCTTTAACCGATTGGCAACCACCCCGGCTTTCAGCTGTCCGTTAGTACTTACCAATGCAGGCAGTTGTCGGTTACGGTTTGTTTCATTTACGACATCGCCATCCACGATAGTCATTGAGCCTATACCTGCTCTTGCAAGTTGCTCGGCAGCATACGACCCGACTCCCCCTAATCCACAGACAAGCACATTTGCCTTATTCAACTTCTCAATCTTCTCTTTTCCTGCCAGTAGTAGCGTGCGTTCCTGCCAATGCGGTATTTCCATAAATTAACTGATGATCTTACTCGTACTCTTTCTTAATGTTCTTATTGTATTTCCCCGTTAATGACTCCCAAATTATTTCAATTGGATGCAGGGCAGTTTTGCCTGTTCCATCTTTTATCTGATGGCGACAGCTGGTTCCGGGTGCTGCAATGGTTGTTTTATCATCCTTTGCCCTCACTGACGGGAATAGCACCAGTTCACCAATCTTCATCGACACATCATAGTGTTCTTTCTCAAATCCAAATGATCCAGCCATCCCGCAACAGCCCGATTTTATTTCTTCAACTTCATAGCCATCCGGAAGTGACAGCATCTGCCGGGTGGAAGCAGTGGTGACTAATGCTTTTTGATGACAATGACCATGAAGACTAATCTTACGTTTAGCCCCTTTAAACTGGTCAGGTTTGATCCTTCCGGCTGCAACTTCACGCATTATGAAGTCATCAAACAGGTAAGTGTTTTGGGCTAATGTCATTGCCTTCTTTTTTTGGTTTCCTCTCGTTAGGTCGATATATTCATCCCTAAAAGTCAAAATAGCCGAAGGCTCAATTCCCACCAATGGAGATTCGGATGATACTTTATCTGACAGAAGGTCAATGTTACGGTTTGCAAGTTTTTGTGCTTTTCTAACGAGTCCCTTGCTTAAATATGTTCTTCCACTCTCTTCATGTTCGGGGATAATCACTTTGTACCCAAGCAAATTGAGAACTTCAATGGTTTTAATTCCAATGGGTACATCGTTATAATTAGTGAATTCATCGGCAAACAGGTAAACTGTACGGGAGGCTGAGCCAACATGCTTTATCAAGCCGTCAGTCATGTTCTTTCTGGCCCATGAACGGAGAGTAGTTTTATGAAGAAGCGGTATGTCACGTTCAACTGCAAAACCAATGCTCTTCTTGAGCAAACCGGATAAAGCTTTATTCTTGAGGAACCCATTGTAAAGAGAAGGGAAAATACTGCCTAACCGGTTGAATTTAGTTATGTTTCCGATCATCCATGCGCGTAAGGGAGTACCGTTGGCATCATAATAATGCTGAAGGAATTCGGCCTTGTATTTTGCCATATCAACATTCGAAGGGCATTCAGCTTTGCAACCTTTACAGGAGATACAGAGATCCATTACTTCATGGATTTCCTTATGGTCGAAGGGATTACTTTTACCGCTTCTGGTGAGCATTTCCCTCAAAATGTTAGCCCTGGCACGGGTGGTGTCCTTTTCATTTCGGGTAGCCTGATAACTTGGACACATTGTACCGGCAAATATCTCTGATTTACGACAGTCGCCCGATCCATTACATTGTTCAGCAGCCCTCACAATGCCCATTGTATCAGAGAAGTCAAACACAGTTTCGGGTTCAGGAGTCTGCTGACCAGGTTCATATCGTAAACTGGTGTTCATTACAGGTGTATCGGTAATCTTGCCGGGATTGAATATAGAATCGGGATCAAATGCCAGTTTAATTTCCTTGAGCAAATGATACACATGATCACCATACATGAGTGGGATGAACTCACCTCTCAATCTTCCGTCACCATGCTCACCGCTGAGCGATCCTCTGTATTTCTTAACCAGTTTGGCTGTTTCGAGTGCCACTGTATGAAATAGCTCTGTGTCAGCCGGATCTTTCAGGTTTAGCACAGGCCTCAGATGTAATTCACCGGTGGCAATATGGGCATAATAGACGCAGTTTAGACCAAGATTAGCCAGCATGGCATTTAAATCGGCAAGGTAATCTGGCAGTAATTCGGGTAATACTGCAGTGTCCTCAATTACTGCAACAGGCTTGCCATCACCCTTGATGTTCGACAGCAATCCAAGACCTGCTTTTCTGAGAGCCCAAACCCGGTTAATGTCGCTGCCTTTGACCACAGGAAAATGATAACCGTAGTGATCTGATTGCATATCATCAATCAGTTGTCCGGCAGCACTGTCAATCTCATCCTGTGTGTTGAATGCAAACTCAACTACCAATATAGCGGCAGGTTCGCCCTGTATAAAGAAACGGTTACGGCTTTGGCCTATGTTATCCTTAGTCCTTTCAATTATGAAGTGATCAATCAGCTCTATTGCAACCGGTTTGTGCTTTAAAGCGATGAGGTTTGCCGAATAAGCTTCTTCGAGTGTGTTGCAGTGAATGCATACAAGTGCTTTCTCCTTAGGCGGTAATGGTACCAGGTTAAGCTTTATCTCTGTGGAAAAAGCAAGTGTCCCTTCCGATCCTGCAAGTAATTTACAGAAGTTAAAAGGCTCTCCGGTGTCAACAAAGGGGGTGGAATTTAAGAGCAAATCGAGAGCATACCCTGTATTTCTCCTTTCGAGTTTAGGGTCAGGATAATTAGCTGTTATCTCTTCACGGTTTTGGTTATTGCTCAGTATTTCATCAATCTTCCGGTAAATATTGCCTTCACGATCCTTTTGAAGAGTCTTCTGCCTGAACTCACTATTGTTTAAGGGTTTAAATACAACTTTCGAAGCATCGCTCAGCAAAGCTGTAATCTCAAGAGTATGGTCGCGTGTACTGCCATAAACTAGTGAGTGTGAGCCGCAGGCATTATTTCCGACCATACCACCAATCATGCAACGATTTGAAGTTGAAGTCTCAGGCCCAAAGAACAGACCATAAGGGGCAACGGCCTTGTTAAGCTCATCAAGTACCACACCCGGTTGCACCCTTACCCAATGTTCCTCACGATTAATCTCAATGATTGAGTTCATATACTTTGAAACATCAACCACAATACCACCTCCAACAACTTGTCCTGCCAATGACGTCCCTGCAGTACGCGGAATCAGTGAGACCTTCATTTTATTGGCAAATAGGATAAGTTGTTTAATATCCTCTTCGTCTTTAGGTCTTACAACAGCCAAAGGCAACTCACGATACGCCGAAGCATCAGTAGCATACAATACCCGCATAGTGTGCCCGGTAAAAACGTCACCTTTGAGCTTACTTTTCAGCTCATCCCACTTGTTCATGGGAATGATTGAAGGAGATTGATTCAATTGCTTCAAAATTTTTATAAGTTGTTCAAATGTTGTTCAAAGTTGTTCAACGTTGTTCAGGTCCACTAACCCCCGAGCGGGCTCCCCTCAATTTTTCCATCCTTTACTACCATGCAGGCTCCTCTTCAATCCTTCGTACACCTTACTACCATGTGGCCCCTCTCCTTGAGGAGTGGAGTGGGGGTGAGGTGCAAAGGTAGCCAAAAAAAACCGCATCACCGGTGAGGCGATGCGGGCTATAAATTGAAAACAGGAATTATCAGTTACCCTGGTAATAATTAGTGCTTTCAAATATCTTATCGGCGGATTTAGCGATAAACCCTGAATATAACTTACCATCTGTATCCGGATACCTTTTCGCAAATTCATAATAACACGATGGTATTTCATAAACACCTTCAATGAACTTTACCGGAAGTTTACCGGCCATTGTGCTTGATTGCTCAAGCAATTCCTGAGGAGTTCCTTTTACTCGTCCTCCTGAATCGTTAATTCGGAATCCATGCTTTTCAACAAACGCATTTACTTCTTCAATGCCGGTTGTTTTTTTCAAATGGTTGACGTTTACTGTGAAATGGTTAGCCCTGAATCCGTAAACATAAACCCATGCAGCGTATTCTGATTCCTCGCGAAGTTTCAGATATACCTCGTATGAAGGAGTTCCCCACGGGTTACCTTTATAAATGAGTTCACCTTTGCCGATGAGATTTTCAGGGATACGATCCAAAATTTCCTTTACCTGCTGTTGAAGGAATGGCGAGAATTCGGCGGTACGCAGTTCGCTGATGAAAACACGCGGTGCATCTTTAAACTCCTTGTGTTCATAATGGCGGGCATTAAGTTTCTTTTCTTCAAAATTGTACGATCCCTTGTACTCGTAACCTGCTTCAATAAATTCCTGTGCCATCACATCAATATTTACCCGCGGGTCATCGAAGGTGCGGAATGCTATATGATCATTCAATACTTCTTCACCATTCTGTACAAACAGATCATAAACTTTCTTTGCTGCCGGGTTTTGTGTAATGTAATCTGACCAGAGCTTGTCAAATATCTCTTGTGCTTTTTTCATTTGTAAACGTGTTTATTTGCTTTTATGCTAATAAACAAAACAGGCCTCAAAAGTTTAACTCCTGAGGCCTGTTCGTTGAAATTTATTTTATTGCCTTATTGCTTCTGTATCATTTGGCCTTCACGTTCAAGGGCTTTCTTTGCCCATTCGGGCAGTACAGTCTTTATGAACTCATCTTTACTTTTTTGCAGTGCTGCCATATCAAGACCAATGAATGCCTGAGCTTTCTCACGTGTTGAGAGGTCGGGCATTGCGATAGGAGTTTTAACGCCATGGGCTGTAAGGACTGAATTCAGCAATACTCTGCCTTCCTGTGATTTTTGAATTGATGTTCCCAGAACCCTTAAAGCTTCGGCTGGAGCATGGAAACCGGTTGCATTACTTGCCACTACATAATCCCAACGCCATTGTGCTTGTCTGATGAGTTGCAATACAGGTTCCATTTCCTGTTCAGTGGCTCCGTTGTCCCAAGCAGTTTTTGCCTCAATATGCAAACGTGCAAGGTTTTTCTCTGCAATACGTCTCAGCTCATATATTTTATCCTGACGATTTTCAACGTCTTTAAGCAATTGCTCTTCACTTACCCTGTGACAAACAACGCATGAACCTGAGATATTGGCTAATGGGCTTTGTATTTTATGGTCAGTAAACTTCATGCCACCATCACGACGATAAGGCATGTGACAATCAGCACAGGCAACTCCGCGTTCAGCATGAACTCCCATAGTAAACTGTTCAAAATCGGGATGCTGAGCTTTTAGAATCGGAGCTTTGCTAAGAGCATGGACAAAATCAACATGTTTCACACTATCGTAATAAACTTCCATTGCTTCAGCACTTAAGCCCTTATCCCATGGGAAGGTGAGGTATTTTCCTTCGCCCTTGAAGTAATATTCAACATGACATTGCGCACAAACCAGTGAGCGCATCTCCTGATGTGTGGCTTTGGTAATGTCCTTACCTGATCTTTCATAAGCTTCAATAAGGGCAGGACGGGTGATACGGAGGTTCATGGTCTTCGGATCATGGCAGTCCTGGCAGCCGATGTTATTAACTACCTCATGGCCAAGGTCTGACCATTTAGCTTTATAAAAGTTCTCGGCACCAATATTATTCATGAGTCTTGGTACATCGGTACTTTTGCAAGTCCAGCAGGTGCCGGGTTGAGGTACATCAGTACGAAGAGTTTCACGTATATCATTGATTGCATAATAGTGTCCGCGTGACTGTTTATATTCTCGTGAGAAAGCATAGCCTGCCCAGAGGACAACCATTTCGGGTTGTTCATTCAGTGCATCACGGGTAGCGCCTCCGCCGTATTTACTTCTGAAAGTAGTGTCGAGTGTATTGACATACGACTCGTATTCACGAGGGAAATTCTGGCCCCAGACTTCATTTCTTGGTTCCCAATCAGGTATTTCACTTACCATCTGGAAATAAACTTTCTGTTCGCTTCTTCGTTCAATGACTGACGAAGCCAATAATCCAAGGATAAATACAACGATGACGGTTCCGAGAAAAATCAGCCATCCAAACCAGGGCTTTCTCTTTGTAATTTCTGATACAGGTTCCATGCAATCTTTTTTTTGGGGTTAGGTTATTAATTTTTGTCTGTTTCCAAACTTTTATCTTTATAAAGTATATTTTTCATCCAATCGGGGACAATAGATTTCATACGTGGAACAAGAGAGTACGGGGTGGCAGCCAGACTGTTTACTGTGCCATGAGGCGTCTCGCGATGGCAATCCCAGCAACGATGGCCTTCACCTTCCATATGGTTTTCACCTGTCACCTGTACAATGTTAACATAGTCGATAAGAGCCTTGTGACACCTGATGCAGTTTTCCTGTACTACATTTATTCCCGCTTGTTTAATTTGAATCACCTGAGGCTCAGCGCGTGCAGTGAAGATAGTTGCATGTCGCAATCCGTCCTTTGCCTTGAATAAATAGTGCCTGAAGAAATTATCATGTGGCACATGACAATCATTGCAGGTGGCTGCTTCCCTGTGACTGCTGTGCATCCAGGTAGCATACTGAGGATTCATGACATGGCAGTTAATACATGTTTTTGGATTGTCGGACAAGTAGGAATATGCCCTTGAAGTATAGAAAAGTAAAATTACTATACCCACCAGAGTTCCTGAAATAATGATAACGGGTAGGCGCCATTTGTCGGGCGGACCAAGGAACTTTATGATCTTTCTCATATTGTATTGTTAAGCACAATTGTACTTAACAAATATATGAAGTGAATCTGTAAAAACAAATAGTAACCCAAATATTCCTGCTTACTATTTGATGACCATAATCTTCTGGTTTTCAATCACAGAGCCATTGTTAATCAGCCTCACAAAATAAATTCCCGGAGTCCACTCGCTAATATTCACGAATTCCTGCCCTGTTTTTCCCTTAAGCTGTACAGTACTTACAGTCTGACCGGATGCATTTGTGAATTCGATGGTTCCTTTGTAGAAGCCGAATTCATAATGGTAATCAATGATAAGATATCCCTGAGCAGGCTGCGGATATATTCTGAAACTTGAACCAACAACCGCCGATCCCGGGAATGTATAATCCCTGAGTGCCGGGGCTTCTGTTGGTAGTATATAAGGTTCATTATACGATCCTTGAAGGAAACGATTATTTATGTTCGCAATGTAGATTGAAGTAAAGTTATCAGCACCTATTGAATTGAGCAACGATAGCTGTTCCTTACTAAATTCATCAGGCAAAGTTGTATTGATCGATTTGTCAAATTTCATCAATGAAATAAGATTGTCAATAGATTGCTTTTGATCATGATCAGCTGTAATGGATTTAAGAATTGTTTCAGCCTGTTCAGAATTGCCATGTGTATGTTGCATAAATGCCCGGGTTATCTGTGAATGAATATTGTCAGGTTCCTCAGCAAGGAGTTCATCGACTGAAGTTATGTCTCCGGGATTGTTTATACATTCTTTATTTACGGCAATTGCTGTTATAGCATCAAAAATAGCTTTACTGTTATCATGAGCACTCTCAAATATTTCAATTGAACTGTACCTGTCAGATAAACCATTCAATCTCTGTAGCATATAATCCGACATAGGAGGATCACGCTCAAGTATGCTCTGCATGATGACAGTATCCTTGAAAATGATGGGATTCTGAACGAGCACTTCAATCAATAGGCTGTTCGGGAATTTGTTCTTTTTCACCAACTCCCTCAGGAACTCACGTGATAACCTTGAATCAAGCTCTCTGAATTTCTTATATAGTTCAGCTGTGTTGCCTGGTTTTAATGAAACACTTTCATTGATAAGAGCTTGAGTATCACCGCCATCTTTTAGTGATAAGTACTTATCTTTATCGGATGTATAAATGCTTCTCCATTGCTCTCTGGCTGTGTTAACATTTGAAGTGTCAATTTTGAGATAATCCGGAACATACGTACTATCAACCGGCATAGGATAAACAGCAGATAACAAATGTACGTTTCCTGATTTCGGGACCTGTCCTGTTGAATTGTTCTTGTTGATATAATGACTGTAAACAAAAGGCTCACCCTCATTGTGAAGGTCGGCTGTCTTATTAATTATGCTGTTAAAGAATGAGTTTCCGGCAGGCTCCATTTCCTGATGTCCTGCAACACCCTGATACCTGGCAATACCATTAATCTGACTTAAAGAATCGTGTGTGACTACAATTCCGTATTTGTTCTTATTGAACTTGTTAAACAATAATCGTAATCCACTGCTGCCGTCGGTACTTCTGTTTTTATTCTGAGCCAGAATAGCATAAGTAAGTGTTTCAAAACGGTTGTTTGCTACCAGGTTGTTTTGATCACCCGAATTGTTACTAATCATTCCTATAAGTGCAGTATAGACACCGATATTAGGAAATGTTCTGAAGATATTATTACTTATCAGGTAGTTTTGGCTGTTATCAAGGTAAAGTCCTGTAATCTGACGGTTATTTGTCGCGTTATGGCTTAAGGGTTTTAATTCAAATGAATTATCGACTGCAACTAAATTGCTGTATCCTGCAAGGTATGCACCGGTGTAGTTGTTCTTATAAGTAACACCATTTGAGTAAAATGTATAACCGGGTGTAGATGTTATTGCATAAATACCTTTATTTAACTGATGAAACATCGGCTTAATCGACAATCCGATAATGGCAGTATCAGGATTCATTTTATAAACACTAAATGAAGAATTAAAGCTGTTGATACCGATGCCTCTTTCTTCAATTGGCAGGCTATTATATGAAATGTCATTTCTAAAGATGCAGTTAATAAACTCAACCCCCCGGTTATATTCCATCCTCACAAACTCAATGAATTGCTCACCGGGCCAGGGTTGATCATTAATTGCAAATTCAGTGGTATGGAATCTTGAAGGATTATCTCCTTTTGTTGGTTTTAGTATCACAGGTCTCAGCACATTCTTAAAATATGCCTCTTTAGTGATGATTATTCCACCACCTCTCAATGAATCCACGTTACCTGCTTTATCAACTGAAAATGTTTCAATGCCTCTATATGAATTCTGGATAGTGGATCCATTGATCAGTGTTATCTTCCCCTGCGGATTGTCTGAAGAATAATCATAGTATCCGTATAGTTTTATTCCATCCCATAAGCTTCGGCAATTATTAGTTAATGTTGCATTATCAAGTATAAGCTCAGCACCGGGCATGATTGTAATTGACCGTCCGTCTCCAACCTGAATAGTCCCGCTCATTGTGAGTTTGCTGTCGGGCGTAAGGATGAGGTCGCTTAGTAAATTCTTACCGGTGTTCCATGCAACATTACCTGTAATAACGCGGGCTTCGTCATCGAGTGGGAGACAGATATCAGCTTCCCATAATCCACGACCAAAAGTAGTGACCACTAGTTTCTTTCTCTCATAGTTAATATCAAGATCTGAGATGATTGTGAGCGGTATCCCCTCACCAAACATTTCCCATTGGTCCATCATTGAATCGCGGTAATAAACTCCTACATCAGTTGCAGCAAACATGATATCGTAATCGGCACCTTTATAGAATTTAATTGCGTTAACAGGTATGTTTGGAAGTCCCTGCGAGAAATTAGCCCATGTTTTGCCCCCATTTAATGTTACATATATCCTGTTGTTAGTCCACATCCTGTCGAGTGCAAGAAATATGATATTATGGTTCTCAGGATGAAACTGAATATCCACGCACGAAACCCATTGGAGGTTAAGCGCACCTCGAGGAGTAATATCATTCCATGTTTCACCACCATTAGTGGTAATCATTATTTTCTCAAGCTCTGTTTCTCCCCATGCAGGGTTTTCAAAGCTTATGCAAATAACATTTGGATTTGAAGGTGCAACATCAATTGCCTGTATTTTATGAGTGTTACCCGGTCTGAAGTTGCTAATCTTTGTCCATGTTTCGGCACCATCGGTTGATTTCCATACATTTTTTAACCCGGCATATAGAATCTTCGGGTTTTTGGCATCCATTGCAATAGGCACATTGTTTCGCCCTTGTTCAGTGGTGTCAGGCACTCCGCGATAATTAAATATTAACCCGCCATCGGTCGATTTCAGAAGAAAAATGTTCTTGTATTGAGGTTTCGGCGGGTATGTAACAAGATATACATTGCGAGGATTATTATAGTCAACCAGGCCGTCGTACGCATCACCAATATGAGGATCTTTAGTCCACTCGCCGGTGTTGTAATTATAAAAACAAAGGTTACCATCCTGAGGACCACAAAATACCATATTACTTTTACCGGCAATGGCCAGATTGTAAAACTGTGTCGACTGTAGCCCGTTTCGCGTGATATCATACCATCTCACTGCACCATCATCGGAACGGGTTACACCTCCATCGTTACCCATAATTACAATATCATCCTGAGGACCCTTAAAGACCAGCAGTTCTCTTACATCTTTATGATATCTGTGATTTTTGTATGAAAGATACTTAGCGCTATCACCTTCAAGCCTGTACTTGAAGAACCATATTCCACCCAGATAGAACTCATCGTGGTGAGTAGGGGAGAACTGTATCTCCATTTTCCAGTATCCGACAACAGGATGGTACTTGATGCCAACGTTCTTAAAATGCCTGATCCCATCTCCCGGATATTGCATCAACCAATGGTCATAGTTACCCGGAGTCAGAGTATCGTATGATTCAACAAAGGCCAGAATTTTGTGTGATGGCGAATGACTGATAGCCAGTGCCATTCGTGATATCTTATGATCCTTAAGTAATGCAATCTCAGAAGTTAAATCTTCCCATGTCACGCCTCCATCATTGCTTCTAAGATACAGACTGCCAACTGTGTAGATTAGGTTAGGATTGTATGGAGCCTTGACAATGTCGAATAATTCCTCCTTGTTACGATAAAAGACCTCATTCCAAGTGTTGCCCCTGTCGGTTGAACGGTAGATTGAAGTACCCTGGCGGAATTCCCTGTTTACAATGGCAATCAGGGTATCGGTGGTTTTATCCAGATGCTTTATGTCGTGAACAATAAAGCCTGCATTGATACTACCGGCATTTAGACCTGTTGTTTGCCATGTTTTTCCACCATCGAAACTTTGCATAACGCCTTCACCCCACTCACGCGAGAATCCCCAATGACCTGTGCCTATATAAATGTGTTGTTTGTCTTTTGGGTCAACTTCAATTGCAAGCACTCCCGTAGTTATATACTCATCCGACAGAGATTGCCAGTTTTGCCCTCCATCATAAGTAGCAAAGATTCCACCTGTGTTACTTCCGGCATAGATGGTTTTATAATCAGTAGAGTCAACCCATAAAGCTGAAACAAGCCCAAGCTGTGCAAATACGGTATCTGTTGTAACAGAAGGACCCAATGGATAAAACTGCACCGGTTTATAAATATTACGGTTTGTGGATGATTGCCTTTGCGAATTGCCTTGTGCGGATTGCCTTGCTGTGATAATCTTTCTGATAGAGTCTTTTATCTGATTCGATGTGACTACATACGATCGCATACTGCCGTTGATGTCAGTACGATTACCTGTGAATTGTTCTGAACGGATGAAATCCTTGGCATTCAAGGCAGGGTGATTTTTGTAAGGATTTTCCTGAGAGTATGCATTCAACGCAATTGTAAATACTACAATAACAGGCAATGATTTCAAGAAAAATGTGAAAACATTGTGTAGAGATTTGTTCATGGCAAGTATCCTTTATTAGTCTTCAAATCTATTACAATCACTAAGTAATAACCTTTAAGATGCAAGGTCAATAAAATACTCTTGCATTAAGCATATAAAAAAGAATCTGGAAATTACTCCTTTCAAAAGTAATAATTTCCAGACTCAATCAAAAGACAAACACCTAAATAATGAAACTTTCTTTCAGGCTAATAATTTAATTACCATTACTTTAAAATGTGACACTGAAATGTTGTTGAATCCTCTTACAGTACCGGCCTGCACTTTTATACAATCATCCTTTCGTACCAGTATCTGTTCGTCATCATTTTCAAGCAAGGCCTTGCCTTCAAGAACATAGAAAATAACATCTGCCTGATTAACGTGCTTTTCAATAACCTCACCTGGTTTAAGGTTAAGATGCACTACTTCAACGTTTTTAAGCTTTGACATCAAGTGACCATCAACATCAATGGGCACTTTGGGCGCTTCTTTCAAGTTTATTACTTCCATGACTTACAGATTTTGATTTTTTACGTTTCAGCGATTTCAGATACATAAGCAATCCTGTTACAAGAATCACCAGGGTTGTTATTCCCATTAAAGGTACATAAAGTATGTAAAAGTCGCCGGTAAAGAACTCAAAAATTCTCCCGGTATGGATTTCAAGCGCCAGATTCCACCATGATATAGGTTGTGAAGCAATGACTTCAGGCATAGCAGGCTTGATTCCGGGTGTAAGATTCACCCAGCCGGCACCATAATCAAGTAAGGCAACCGGGGTTTTTCCTTCCATATACACTCCTGCAACAGCTACACTTCCAAACGGGCGACCTCCTTCACTGGCATTGGCAGGCAAACCTGTAATGAAGTCAAATGATTGACCCGTAGTCGGATTCCATCTGTAGATTCCGCTGAAAGATGCAACAAGATAATCACCATCGCCTAAAGGTTCAAAAGCATTGATCCCCATCACACTAACCGGTGGCTGGTATATTATCTTTTTGCTAACCGGCTCATTATTTCTCAAATCAAGACTGATGAAACCCTCGCTTGTCGATATGAGATACTGTTCTGAAACTGAGTCATAAATTATATCCCTTAGTTTGTCGTGCCACACATTTTCAGTAGCAAGTATGGTACCCGGTATAGCTGACATTTCTTTGTTGGCAATGGGAATGAGTAGGGGAGGACGCAGAAACATACCGGTAGTGACTGTCACCAGTAAGATTGGAAATCCCCAGACTCCAATTAACGTATGCCAGTTGATGGTTTTACGATTCAACTTCTGTAACCGCTTACGTAGTGTTTCACGTATCTTCTTTGAAAATTTAGGCAGAAAGAAATAGAAGTAACCTGTGATAGTCATAAATATGACCGCTAACCCGACAAGATCAACAATCAATTTGCCTGTCAGCCCAAATATTTCACCGCTGTGTATTACCCAAAAAGTGCGAAACATGCCTGCTTTGCCCTTGTGATCATCAGTTGGCGGGATTTCAATCTGTTGCAATGCTTCATTTCCCTGAGTATGCAATGGCAGCTGCCACAATTCCGACCTGGACATCACAAGCAGATTACCATCTTTCTCAAGAACCTTAACTATACGTGGGTTATCTTCAGGGAGATTAACTTTATTCCATCTGTCATTAGCGAAATCACGTTCAAACAATCCAAAAAGAGTTCCTGCAAACAGCCTGTTGTTTTCAGTTAAGGCCATTGTGAAGATCTTTCTGTTATCAATACCTTTTGGAAAGCCCTGATTGAAATCCTCGAAGCTGCTGAATTTACGATTGGTTTTCCAGATACCTGTATTACCAAAGGTGAGCAGTTCATGATCATTAATAGGCAAGAAGCCTTTCACCGAAGCAAGATTCCAATTCTTGTAGTGATAATTACCAGGCATCAACCACCGGGGGTAATTTATAGAACCAAATATTGAGCGGTGGTTCATTATGATGCCTGATGCACAGAACAGCAGCAGGAAAAATCCAATAACCAGAGATGGCCACTTATGGTATTTGCGTAATTTCTTCATGAGTAGTTGACGTAGTTGAATGAAGCCGAAGTATTTAATCTTTCAGTCAGTAATAACTGAATATCAGGCCTTAATTCCTTTAATCATTGTAAGAACCATTTTAAAGCGCTCGGTTGCATTGACTGCATGAGGAATTGTTGCCGGCATAATGATGGTCATGCCTTCAGTCAGCTTGTGAGGAGTGCCACCTATAACAACTTCCGCCTCACCTTCAACCACCATGAGCAATGCATCATAAGGTGAAGTATGCTCAGTTAACCGCTGTCCTTTGTCAAATGAGAAAAGACTTACATTCCCTGTTTGTTGTTCAATTACCCTCATGCTTATGATGCCACCTTCAGAGTAATCAATCTCATCCTTATAAATAAAAGGAGTTCCTGTCATAAATTTTGTTTTTTCCATAATTATTTAGTTTTAGTTATGTTCACCTCAACCTATATCCCTCTCATCAAGGAGATGGACTTCCGCATTTTAGGGGGTCAAGTTTTTTTCAATGTTTCACTTTTCAGATTTAATACCCGACAGGGTCATTCACTTTTCACTTTTGCCTTTGAATTTTTGCCTTTTGCCTTCTCATACCCGAAGGGTCGATCTTGTACGTTGGATTGGCAATTCACTATTCATCATTCACTATTCAGCATTCAGCATTCAGCGTCAATTAAGCGTTCGGCGTTCTGTATTGCGTTTAAGCGTTCTGAGTTCTGGGTTCTTAGTTCTATTGGGTCAATGCCTAAATAACGTTGACCGATTTTTTACTAAAATTATTACTTTTTTTTCATTAATGATGATGCTGTTGGAAATGGGAGATAACTCGCAGAGTTATCCTCATTTTCAACAGCTTTTTTT
>JAEZNO010000043.1 GCA_023441805.1 Bacteroidota bacterium | reverse complement strand
CTGTTACTTAAAGGTTAGATTTGTTTATTAAGGAACCGCCGTATACGTGAACCGTACGTACGGTGGTGTGAGAGGTCGGAAAATAAAATAGGAGGAAAACTATTTTATTTTCCTCCTACTCGATTGTCCCATAACCGATTGCCCCTGCTGAGCATCCTTTTTGTTACTTTTGTAGTTTTATTCGAAAGACTAAGTATTGTATGAGAAAGCGAGATAGAAGTGAGCCGTTTATAATTGAGAATTTAACCATCGTCGATGCAGGTGCTGAAGGAAACGCTATTGCACGATACAACGATATGGTTGTTTTTGTCCCCTTTGTTGTACCTGGTGATGTTTGTGATGTAAGAATCATCTCAAAAAAGAGAAGATTTCTTGAAGGAAGAGCTATCCGGTTTCATAAATTATCAGATAAACGGACTGAACCTCTTTGCCCGCACTTCGGTGTTTGCGGTGGTTGCAAATGGCAAAATATGCAATACTCCGAACAATTGGCCTTCAAACAGAAGCAGGTATTGGATGCCTTTACACGCATAGGCCGCCTTGAATTCCCCGAAATACTGCCCATTTTACCCTCTTCAGATATTTATTATTACCGAAATAAACTTGAATATACTTTCTCATCTCTCAGATGGTTATCTCCCGAAGAACTCAATGATCAAAATACCGATATAGATCGTGATGCACTTGGTTTTCACATCCCGGGTTTATTTGACAAAGTACTTGATATTCAGTCGTGTTACCTGCAACCCGAACCCACTAATGCCATCAGAAACTCATTGAGAGAGTACGCTAAAAGCAAAGGATACTCATTTTACAATATCCGAAAGTTCGAAGGTGACCTAAGAAATGTAATAGTCAGAGATTCAGGCAGTGATCTTATGGTGATTATGGTGTTTGGAACGGACAACATGGAAGTTGTTGACGATATAATGAACTTCCTGAAGGTCAGCTTTCCACAAATTACCTCTTTATACTATGTGATTAATCAAAAACACAACGACAGTATCAATGACCTGCAACCGGTTCTGTATCACGGTGATCAGTTCATTACGGGTATAATGGAAGATTTGAAGTTCAGGATAGGCCCACTTTCATTTTACCAGACCAACCACCGACAAGCTGAAAACATGTACCGTATTGTGAGGGAGTATGCCGCATTGAGTGGAGATGAACTGGTTTATGACTTATACACAGGCACCGGTACTATAGCTGATTTTGTTGCCCGCCAGGCCGGAAAAGTCGTTGGAATTGAGTATATTGAATCAGCTGTTGCCGATGCACGGATAAATGCATCAATTAACAACCTCGCCAATTGTGAATTTTATGCTGGTGATATGGCTAAGGTACTTACTTCAGAGTTTATTGAGTCAACAGGTAAGCCCGATGTGATCATAACCGACCCTCCACGTGCGGGAATGCACGAAAAGGTTGTTTTAGCCATCTTAGCTGCTAATCCCCAAAGGATTGTCTATGTGAGCTGCAATCCGGCTACACAGGCTCGTGATATTGCACTGCTGAGTGAAAAATATAATATCATCAAAACTCAGCCCGTAGATATGTTCCCTCATACCAGCCATGTTGAAAATATCTGTCTTCTTGAACGAAAATAGCTGACTGTACTGTTAATTTCCGTATAACGTCTTCATCAACGATTATACCTCCGTCTATATTATTAGGTATATTTTATTACCAGATGGTATAAATCATCAATCTTTAAATTCTCACCCTGTATTGTCAGTTTGGCCTTATTATAATATAATTCACGCGTCATCAAATGGCGGGTTATGTATGCAGGGAGATCTTCATTTAGTACATATTTCAGCAGTGGGCGCTCGCTCTTCGAATTAATAATCCGTTTGGCCAGTGCACCGGGCGACATTTTTAAATAAACCGTTACACCGGCAACATTCATTAAGTCGGCATTCTTAAAAAAGCATGGTGCGCCTCCACCTGTAGCCACAACTACATTCTTCCTCGAACATAGCGAAACAATTATGGAATGCTCTAATTGGCGGAATTGGTCTTCTCCGTCTTCCGAGAATATCCGGGATACCGACTTTCCTGTCATCTCCTCAATTGCAGCATCAACATCAATGAAATCGTACTTTAATCGATTTGCCAATTTCCTGCCGGCAGTCGATTTCCCTGATCCCATATATCCTACCAGAAATACAGGTTTACCCATTGTAATCTTTTAAGTAGCAAATATACAGATATATTGTAATTTTATAATCCGGATGCAAACCGACTGATCATACAGCGTAATCCACTCTATCTTATCATGCAGGGACAACAAAACATTCATGAAGTACTCAAAAAATACTGGAGATATTCTTCATTCAGACCATTGCAGGAAGAGATAATCCAATCGGTTCTGAATGGAAACGATACTTTGGCTCTGTTATCAACCGGTGCCGGTAAATCATTGTGCTTTCAGGTACCGGGATTATGCTTGCCGGGGATGACTTTAGTGATTACTCCTCTCATTGCACTTATGCGTGATCAGGTAAAACGATTGCGTGAATTGAATATCCCGGCCGAAGCTGTAAACTCAGGGATGAGCCCCCGTGAAAGTGAACTTGCACTTAATCACGTTATCCATGGGCAAACTAAGTTCCTCTATATCTCGCCCGAGCGACTTACATCAGCCAACTTCCGTGAAATAATCAGTAACCTTAAGCTCAGCCTCATTGTTGTTGATGAAGCTCATTGCATCTCACAGTGGGGATATGATTTCAGACCTCCTTATTTAAGAATCGCTGAAATAAGACCCTCTTTCCCGGAAGTACCTGTTCTTGCACTTACAGCTACTGCTACCCCTGTTGTGGTTGAGGATATTAAAGAGAAACTCAGTTTTTCCGATTCTAAAACATTTACAGGGAGTTTCGAGAGAAAAAACCTTGTCTATGTTGTCAATAAAGAGGAAAATAAGCTTGGACGATTATTGCGGATATTGAAGGGAGTTTCAGGTTCTTCAATTGTGTATGTCAGAAACCGGAAAAAAACACGTGAGACTGCCGAATTCCTTTCCCGAAATAATATTAGTGCCGATTTCTACCATGCAGGCCTGCATGCCAAAGACCGGGAGAAACGCCAACTCGAGTGGCTCAATGGCTATACTCGCGTAATTGTTTGTACCAATGCCTTTGGAATGGGAATCGATAAACCTGATGTTCGCAGTGTTATTCATCTTGATCTTCCCGATTCAATTGAAGCCTATTTCCAGGAAGCCGGAAGGGCAGGGCGTGATGGTAAAAAATCGTACCCTGTGCTTATCTATAACGATTCGGATATCATTGATGCCCAACGTAATATTGACCTCAACTTTCCTGATCTTGAATTTATACGTAATGTTTACAGGGCTTTGGGTAATTACTTTCAACTTGCTATTGGGACAGGCCGTGATCTAACACTTGAGTTTGATTTGAATGCTTTTGCCTCAACATATGGTTTCAAACCACTGTTAGCCTTTAATTCCCTTAAATTCATCGAAAAAGAAGGATATATCGCACTTAATGAGGCTATGTATTCTAACTCACGGTTTGTATTCATGGTCGACAAATCAGAACTGTATAAGTTTCAGGTCGAAAATCCTGATTACGATATCCTCATAAAGACTATGCAGCGATCGTATGGCGGTTCATTTACTGAACCTGTTTCTTTATTTGAGGATGAACTGGCCAGACGATTAGAGACTACTGAGCAGGTAATCAGGAATATGCTTACCGTAATGGACAATGCAGGGATTATAGCATATTATCCGCAATCAGATAAGCCGATGTTGACATTTCTTAGTGAAATGATTGATGCAAAGAACCTGAATCTTTCGGCCGAAAACTATAAAAAACGTAAGGAAGATACTGTTAACCGTATGAGGTCAATGCTGGTGTATGCCGAAAACACCACTAAATGCAGAAGCAGGATAATGATTGAGTATTTCGGCCAAAAATCAAGGCAATGCGGAGTTTGCGATGTTTGTCTCGAAGCAAAAAAAGCAACCCTCAGTGAACTTGATTTCAATCGTATAGTTGAAATTATTAAGCCGTTACTTCAACTCAAAGAAATGAGCATTATGCAACTACAGGATGCATGCGACGAGTTCTTCCCTGAGAAAGTTGTACAAACTGTATCATGGCTTCTGGATAACGATAAGATTTGTAAAGTGAACAGCGATACCTATAAATGGAATGTATAAGTTGCCCCGATAATGATGACTGACCGACTGCCCAGAGAGTTTTATTTACGGGATAATGTGTTGACAATTGCCCGTGATATGTTGGGAAAGGAACTGATAAGCTTTTCTGATGGAAGATTGACTTCGGGGATTATCACTGAGGCTGAGGCCTATAACGGTATAATTGACAGGGCTTCACATACATACGGAGACAGAAGAACCAAACGAACCGAAACCATGTATAGTGAGGGTGGTGTAGCATATATTTATTTGTGCTATGGCATACACTCATTGTTAAATGCTGTAACAAACATTAAAGATGTGCCTCATGCTGTGTTGATCAGAGCAATCCTGCCATACAGGGGTACTGAAGTAATGGAAGAACGACTTGGCCGTCAAATCAAGCCCAAAGAAGGTCAGGGGCCCGGTAAAGTGACTAAGTTATTAGGCCTGACGTTTACTGATGACGGTGAAGATTTGGTTGAGGGCAACAGGTTATGGATTGCAAATACCAACATCGTAATTCCTGATAGTGCCATACAAATTACACCACGGATTGGAGTGGCGTATGCAGGCGAAGATGCTCTGCTGCCATACAGATTTGTAATCGACCTGAACATCATGCTAAATTTGCTGAATGGCAGGGATAATTAAGAACAAAAAAAAGCGGCTGTAGGGATAATACCGACAGCCGCTTTAGTTTTTAATTGCAGTTACTGCAAAAAACTTACTTTACATTCTTTGAAAGTTCAGTACCTGGCTTGAATTTAACGACCTTCTTAGCAGCAATCTTAATTTCCTTACCTGTTTGTGGATTACGGCCTTTACGAGCGGCACGCTTTGAAACAGAAAATGAACCGAATCCTACGAGAGCAACTCTATCACCTTTCTTTAATGATTTTGAAGTTGCAGTAACAAAAGCATCAAGTGCTTTTTTTGAGTCAGCTTTGGTGAGACCTGATTCTGCTGCCATGGCAACAATTAATTCTTGTTTGTTCATTTTTACCAGTTTTTAAATTAATAATAAGTTGGATAACCTAATACAAATATAAGCTATTCCTGTGTAAAATCAAGTGTTTTGACAAAAAACATTCAAAAAAGTTAATAAAATGGGCATTTTGTTGATAACTTTTCGTTTAAACTCTTGTTTTTTAAGGACTTCAAGGATACCAACAGATATAGTAAAAACAGTCTTTTTTCTTAAAAATTTACCTCTCATCCATTAAAATCAAGCAGTTTGTTCTTATTTCCTCTGATAAATTCGGCCGATGTCATCGCTTTTTTACCCGCAGGCTGCAATTTCAGAAGCTCAAGATCATAATCCTCAGTTGCAACATATAGCTGCTCCCCGTTTACGTTGACCATGCCCGGAGACTCCTTTGAAAGGATACCGGTACGACGTGATCTAAGCACTTTTACCTCTTTATCACCATTTTCAGTCCTCAATACACCAAACGCCCCGGGATAAGGGCTTAATCCGCGTATAAAGTTGTGTACGACTGATGATTTTAGTTGCCAGTTGATTTTACAATCCTCACGAAAGATCTTTGGAGCCTTTTTCAGCTCTTTCATTTCTGTTAGGTTGGTCTGCTGTGAAATAATAATATTCTGGTCGATAGCTGTGAATTGGTTCATAAAGATTGCTTCAGTGGTCTCAACAACCAACTCAGCACCCAGCTCCATCAACCTGTCGTGAACCTCTCCTGCAGTTTCATCCGGATCAATTGACAATTCGCTTTGCCTGATGATCTTACCTGTATCGATCTCCTCATTGATGAAAAAAGTCGTTACACCTGTTGTTGTCTCTCCATTCATTACAGCGCGATTGATTGGTGCAGCACCCCGATACCGGGGCAGGAGCGAGGCATGTAAATTAAAACAGCCAAGTGACGGCAAGCTCCACACAACCTGAGGCAATTTGCGGAATGCAACTACTATAAATAAGGAAGCATTAATACTCTTTAACGATTCAATAAATTCCTCATCGTTTAACTTAACAGGCTGTAAAACAGGTATATTATTTTCTTCAGCAAACTGCTTAACAGGTGAGGATTGCATTTTTAATCCCCGTCCTGCAGGCTTATCGGGGACAGTAACCACTGCCACGACATTATAATTGTGTTCAATAAGCTTCTTCAATGGGGCAACCGCAAACTCAGGTGTGCCCATGTAAATTATTGTTTTATTTTCCGTCATGTCGGTAAAATTACAAAACCGTCAATCACAAACAAAAAAGAGGCTGAACTCATTTCACGAGACAGCCTCTTTCGGATTTCTTATATCAAAATTACATACCCTTGAGGCGGGTGATATATTTTTCAACATCACGTGCTTCGGCACTTCTTGGATATTCAGTCTTTAATTTATTGTATATCTCAATGGCTTTTTTATTATTACCTGTTAATTCGTAAGCCCAGGCAGCTTTTTGCAGAAATACGGGAGTTGAGAACTCATTCTTGTATGTGTTAGCTGCTTTAAGATATTGTGCAGCAGCTTCTTCCTTCTTATCAAGTTCAAGATATGCATCACCTATAGCTCCTTTGGCCATCGGGGCAAGCATAACATCCTTGGTCTTAAATTTCTTAAGATGATCAATTGCTTCATTGTATTTACCCTGGTTTAGGTAAATGATACCTGAATAGTAATGAGCAAGTTTAGCTGACTTGGTCATGCCATAGTCGTCAATGATCTGAAGGAAACCCGGATACTGTCCGTCACCATCGAGGGCAAGACGTAGTGAATCCTGTTCAAAATACTTTTCAGCCATGAACATCTGCGACTGAGCTTCTTTTTCACGCGGCATCAGTATAAAACGCTGAAAACCAAAGTAACCAAGGACCACAAGTGCTATGGCTCCTAGAATGATCATAAGAAGTTTCTGATTCTTCTCAATATATAATTCTGTTTTACTGAGAGCTTCCTCTACGGCTAATATTTTTTCTTCAGTGTTGTCGGTCTTCTTTGCCATTGATAATAAAATTTGTGGCGCAAAAGTAATACTTTTTTTCATTCTGCAAAAAGCAGAAATATAGATGTATAAGAATAAACCTTTTAAATTATTCGTTTGCTCTTTTATATTTGTATCTTTACTGACAACAATCATTACTAATCCTTAAAATTAATACTAGCTATGGGAAAAGGAGATAAAAAAACCAAAAGAGGTAAGATAATTTTAGGTTCGTATGGTGTGAGGCGACCAAGGAAACAGAACGCAAGTGCCACAGTGCCGGTAATTGTTAAAGAGCTGGAAGTTGTTGAAGTAGCAAAGCCCAAGGCCAGGGCTAAAGCAACTAAGAAGAGCAAAGAAGAATAAAAGGTCGGGTGTTTAGAAATTAAATCCTTTGAGGGGATGAACCCTCAAAGGATTTTTTATTTTGAACAAATGGAGTGTTGCAAACTTCCTAAATACATCCAAGATAAACGGAATCAGATATTTTTTTCTTTGATACTCCCTCATGAGCATTAGGATTATGAAAAAACATCCAGAAGTGAATAGGCTTATCACTTTTTGGTATGGGAAATGATAAAGTTCCATCTTTACGCTCAGCCATATTTGAATTCATCCAGGCTAGTCCCTCGTCCCCTGAATCAGAGAACATACACAGCATAACATTATCCTTTAAATTTAGCATCCAGTCTACTTTTTCAACCGGAGTTTTCCAGGTTATTATGCCTGTAACTTTTACTGATCCATTTTCAGGAGGAGGTGTTTCAACAAACTGAATTGAATACTCTTCGGGTGGACGGATCTCCCCGCGTGAGATCTTTATTTTTTCATACTCTAATAATGGGGTTCCATTATCATTTTTAAAGCAGTTATTCAATATGAATTGCCTGATTTCATTAGAGTAATTATCATAAAGGTCCTCATTGGTTGCCTGATATCCAATCTTTGCAAAAGGTTTAATTGCCTTAATGAATCTGCTTGCCAGGTGCATTTTTTCGCGGTTGAACAACTGATGTAATCAGCAACTTTGTTTCATCAAATTTTCGCAAAAGTAAATCACCAGTTTGCGGATAAAAAAAAAGTCTTCAAATTTAAGGTTGCTAACATCTTAAAATATGAAGACTTTAAACCGCCGAGAAC
>JAEZNO010000014.1 GCA_023441805.1 Bacteroidota bacterium | reverse complement strand
GTACTCCTGATTGCGAGGGAATCGTTACATACGTTTGGACATACACTGATTGTGAAGGAAATAGCCATGACTGGACTTATACCTTTACTATTGAGTACGAAGACTTCGAAATGCCGGCTGATGATGGTGAAATCATTGCCTGCGCTGCTGATCTTTATACTCCTGAGCATCCTGAAGTTTATGACAACTGTGATAACTTAATCAATCCTTCGGGACCTGTTGTAAGTGGTACTCCTGATTGCGAGGGAATTGTTACATACGTTTGGACATACACTGATTGTGAAGGAAATAGCCATGACTGGACTTATACCTTTACTATCGAGTATCAGGACTTCACTATGCCGGCTGATGGTGGTGAAACTGTAGAATGCATTGATGAAGTAACCCAACCCATTCCGCCAACAGTTTATGATTACTGTGGTAATCTATTAACTCCAACCGGCCCTGTTATGGGAGGAACTTATGTAAGTTGCAGTGGAACCGTTACTTATACCTGGACATACACTGATTGCGAAGAAAACATTCATGACTGGGTATACACTTATACCGTTATTGATGAAACCAATCCTATCATTTCCTGCCCCACAAGTTTTGCTCAGTGGTGCCCGGATGTGGTTCTTTATGAACCTGAGTATAGCGACAATTGTACTGAGGTTGAGGATATCGTTCTTAAAGTTACTATCGACGGTAATGTTATAAATGATCCTGTATTCCCATTATACTTCAATGATCTGTTACCTGGTATTCACACTGTTGTGTACTCAGCTACTGATCTTTGCGGAAATGAAGGGACTTGCGAGTTCACTATCGACATTACTTACGATTGTGCACAGGATGTTGAATATGTTGTAAATGAAGGCAAGCCGGTATTCTGCCAGATGGTAAATAATACACTTGCTGCAACTATCAATGTTCCTTATGCTTCTGTATCATGGAGTCTTGCTCCTGGTTCTGATTGGGTAATAACCAGTCCGGTTAATAGCACAATCATCACATTTAATGCTATGTCGGATGCATCTGCAACATTCATCCTGGTTATCACAGATGTAAATGGATGTGAAGTTACATGCGAATATACCATCGAATGTACTCCTGCAAGCGAAAACTGCACTCTCACAATGGGAGGCTGGGGTCAGCCTGGTGGCAACTACTGCAATGGCGTTTCACAACATGATCGTCTTGTTGAATTGCTAACACCTGTAGGAATTACTATTGGTCGTGATGGTCATTCATATTATTCAACTGATGGCGAAGCCGGTGCTGAATGTATTGAAGATCTGTTACCGGCCGGTGGTCCTTCAGCAGGATTGAATGCTGATTACGTTTGCTGGAATAACAACAACAATCTCAAGAAGAACGTACTGTTAGGACAGAGCCTGACACTCGCTATTAATTTGAGAAATAGTGATCCGGGACTGGCAGGATTACCGCTTAATGAGCCATTCCTTGTTGCTTCCAATGCTTATGGTTGCAGCACAGTTCCTGACGCTCTGACCTTTAACTGGATGACATTGAACGTATCTCAGACTGTTGTTAATTACCTTGAAACACATTATGGTGGCGCTACTGTAGCTGCTTTGATGGAATTAGCAAATGATGCTCTGGGTAAAGTTTACATTCCTTCTTCAGGTAACCCATCACTTGGTGACATAGCAGATGCTGCTGCATTTATCAACGAAGCATTTGATGAAGATTGCAGATGGGCTGCTATAAACGATGCTTATGTTTCTTCACCGGTTATTGGTGGCGAAGTTTCGAAGTCGATTGATGAGGATGTTCTGATATCTGTTTCACCAAATCCATTCAAGGATAAGGTTGAAATTAAGTATGCTGTGAAAGAATCTTCGAAAGTTACCCTTGAAGTTTACAACCTACAGGGAGTTAAGATAGCCACCATTTATGATGGTATGGCTAAAGCGGGGATTGAATACTCACACATGTTTGCTCCTGCACAAAACAGAAGTGAACAAGTATTCTTAGTAGTACTGAAGACTACGTATGGCGTAACAACCAAACAAATCATTGGTACTCACTAAAAGGTCTTAACACCTTGATTGAAGAGGCTGTCTCAAAAGGGCAGCCTCTTTCCTTTTTTTATAAAGTCACTTTCTATTTTATGTATTAATAAAGTTGCTTTCTGTTGTACGTTTTAATTAAAGTCGCTTTCTATTGTTTTAAATAAATTCGGTCTCTATTGTCGTCCTTCGCAAATCAAACTAATCAATTCTTTATCTTTGCTCATATTTAAATAAGAATGATAGCATACAACTTTTCTACACTCTTGAGAATTTCTTAGTTGCTTTATGAAAGACCTGCTCACCCGTGTTCCCTTTTATATCAGATTAGGCTTGTTCATAGGTTATCTGATGGCTATTGTGTATGCGTCACTGGCATCTCCCCGACAAATGCCGCGACTCTTATATATTCCGAACCTCGATAAAATAGTACACCTGATTATGTATCTCGGATTTAGTTTTCTGGGACTGTGGACACTCAATACAGGTATAAGCAAGATCAATAGAATGGGAGGAAAGAACTCCTATATGAATTCAGATTCTGATATCGGGCAAAATGATAGTACATTAAGCAACAATTCCGGCGTATGGGCCAACTACTTATTGGTTGCATTAATGGCTGTAGCCTGGGGATTTTTTATGGAAGTAATGCAACGCACCATGGGCATTGGCCGCCACTACTCTATTTATGATCTCTATGCAAATATTGCCGGCGTCTTGATTGGATCGATATTGTATTATCTCATCATCAAGCGTATATTCAAAGCCAAGTAAGATAGTTCAAGATTGTTTATAATAGTTCAAGATTGTTCAAAGTTGCTTTTTCGTCCGGAAGGCGATAATTAGGAAGATATTAGACGTAAGTCTAAAAACAAATCATTACTTGCACTCTACAGCTTCTATCAATCTATAAACGAGCAACTTTGAACTAATTTGAATTCGTGAACTATCTTGATCGCGCAGCATTGAACCAGCTTTGAACGCGAAGCTTCTTAATCCCCGAATGATATCCCTATCCCACGAGCGGTCTTCATCAGTGCAGTGTCTGAATCAACAAGATTCGGCTGTTGAATTGCTTCTTTCAATGTAACCGATGTGATATAAGGATGGCGATAAGATACCATTCGACCAAATTCTCCTGCTAAAACAAGTTCCATTGCTTTTACACCGTATTGAGTTGCCAAAACTCTGTCGTATGCTATTGGCACCCCGCCTCTTTGCAGATGTCCCAAAACGGTTGTGCGGATACTATGCTCACAACCGGCATCTTTAAGTTCCTGTTCTAATCTGAATCCAACACCTCCCAATCTTATGTTTTCATAGCCAACCTCATTACTGCGGGTTGATACGGTCTCACCCTTTAGATTCTTGGCTCCTTCTGAAATCACTATATTGATGAATCCACGTCCTTTCTGGAAACGACTTTCAACTTTCTCAAGCACTTTATTGATGTCGTAAGGAAACTCCGGTAAGAGGCAAATTTCTGCTCCTCCGGCAACGGCAGCATTAAGGGCAATCCAACCTGCATTTCGTCCCATTACTTCAAGAATCTGAACCCTGTTATGACTTGCCGCTGTGGTTACGAGTTTATCGACAGCCTCAGTTGCTATTTGAATAGCAGTTTGAAATCCGAAAGTTGCATCAGTGGCTGACAGGTCGTTATCGATAGTCTTTGGAACACCTATAATATTTAGCCCCTGCTCAAATAATCTCTGAGATATTCTTTGGGAACCATCCCCTCCTATATTTATAACAGCATCTATTCCAAGGTACTGTATTTTCCGAATCATTTCGTCAGAGCGGTCTACAGCAATGTATGAACCATCTTTCTGACGAACAGGCCATGCATAGGGACCTCCTTTATTGGTAGTCTGAAGTATTGTGCCTCCCTGATAATGTATTCCTGAGACAGCTTTTTCATCTAGAACCACTATTTCAGTTGGTTCACGGAGAATACCATTGAAAGCTTCGATGCTTCCAACCACTTCCCAATTCTTTTCACGGGCGGCTCTTTTAACGATTGCACGAATTACTGCATTCAAACCGGGACAGTCGCCACCGCCATTCATTACTAATACTCTGTTCATTAGTATCTTATTATGTGAAGTATGATAATATAAACCTGTTAAAAAAAACGGTGCAAAAATAATCAATATATTGCTTCGTTTTTAAAAATCACTGATTGTCAGGTAAAACAAACAACTGAGATAAGTAAAAGTACAATGGATATTAGGTAAATTTGAATTCTATTACGAAAATCATGAAAAGAAAAAAGAACCTGGCGATTGTCGCTCACGACAACTGTAAACTCGACCTGATAGAATGGGTTGAATTCAATGCTGATAAATTGGCAGCACACAAGATAGTTTGTACCGGAACTACCGGCCGAATGGTTGAAGAATCTTTCAGAAAATGTCTGTCAGCTGAAGCTTTCAGTAAACTTGATCTTGTGAAGCTAAAATCAGGACCTCTTGGTGGAGACCAACAATTGGGTAGTTTAATAGTTGAAGGAGGGATTGATGTTATGATCTTCTTTTGGGATCCTATGCAGCCCCAGCCACATGATGTAGATGTTAAAGCTTTGCTCAGGATTACCGTATTGTATAACATACCAACAGCCTGTAATCGCTCTACCGCTGATTTCCTTATTTCTTCAAGTCTTTTTCATGATGAATACACTCCTCGCAAGGATGATTTCAGCGGATATATTAACCGGAAAATCGAATAACTTCACTTCAACAGAACTCGCCGGATATCTTTCAGATTCTCAAAACAACTCCTGCTACTTTATGTTAGACTGTTAACCAGTTCTGATTTTATTAGAAGCAGCTGTAGTAACTCTTAACATTGAGAATATGAAAGATATAAACTTTTTTGGCCTTGAGAAAAATGTAGGCCCAACTGACAGGATAGCATCAGTTACTGCCGGGTCAGTTTTATTAATGACCACCCTCACATCAAAGCGATTAACATCTTTAAAATTACTGGCATCGGGTTATCTGCTCTTTCGTGGAATAACCGGTCATTGCTTTGCATACAAACATCTGTTACATACCGATACTTTGGAGGAACCCACAGAGCATCTGACAATGAGGTCAACCATTATGATAAACAGATCGCCGGCCGAAGTTTTTGCATTCTGGCGACGACTCGAAAATTTACCTCTCTTTATGACACACCTCGAAAGTGTAAATCAAATTGATAATAAACTATCTGAATGGCGGGCTAAGGTTCCCGGCGGAATTGCCACGATCAGCTGGAGGGCTAACATTCTGAAAGAAATCCCTGATCGGCACATAAGCTGGCATTCTTTGCCAAATTCAGACATAGAAAATTATGGTACAGTAAACTTCCGTGAAGCCGGACAAAATGTGACTCAGGTAGAAACTGAAATATCCTACCGTGCACCGGGTGGAGTACTTGGTGAAAATGTCGGGAAACTACTGACCCCTGTTTTCAGGAACATGGTTAAACGAGACATTAAGAATCTTAAAGTTTACATGGAAACAGGAAAAAATCCAACAGTGAAAGAATCAGAATATCAAAGCTGATCTCGTTTTGTGCAACATCCGAAAAGTAAATCCACATAAGATTAGTAAAAAATTGACACTATTCTTAACCACTTTGGACTAATACAATTGACCTTATACTGACTTTTTACATACCTAAAAGTGACCCAAAAGTGACCCTGAGGGTCTCTTTAGGGTCACTTTTGGGTATGTATCGGGTCATTTTATACCATTCATGAGTAATCTACCTCCCATTTACTTTTCAAAAATTTATCACTTTCTATTTAGTCATAAATACGATTTTTCATTTCAGTGCAATGTGTAACACCTTCAATCATTCGTATGGTCAGAGAATTTATGCTTAAGCAATTAGAAGTCCATAAGAAATCTTTGTTATATTTGCATATGTAGTTTATTGGAAAAAATCACTCAAATTATTTTATATGAATTCAAATACGAAAGTCATTTACCTGATCCTGGCTGTATTAACTATAGGCACATATTCATGCCGTCAAAAGTCACAGCAAACAGAGGCTGTAAAGGAGATTATCCAGACCAAACATCCTGAATGGTCGAAGAATGTCAGTATCTACGAGATAAACATCCGACAATACACACCGGAAGGTACTTTCGAAGCTCTTGAGGCGCATCTTCCGCGTATTAAAGAACTTGGCACAGATATCATTTGGCTTATGCCTGTACATCCAATAGGTGTAAAAAACAGAAAAGGTGAATTGGGAAGCTATTACTCAGTGAGGGACTATAAAGATGTTAATCCTGAGTATGGTGACAAAATTGATTTCAAGAGATTTGTAAAACGTGCTCATGATGAAGGCCTTAAAGTGATCATCGATTGGGTTCCAAATCATTCCTCGTGGGATAATGCACTTGTTACAGAGCACCCTGAATGGTATGCAAAAGATTCAACCGGCAAAATGTTTGCACCGTTCGACTGGACTGATGTTGTAAAATTTGATTATTCAGTACCGGAATTGAGAGAATACATGATTGATGCCATGAAATATTGGTTAATTGAGTATGATATTGATGGGTTCAGATGTGATGTTGCCGGCGAAGTTCCAATGGATTTCTGGGATACTGCACGTGTTGAGCTAAACAATGTTAAAAAGGTATTTATGCTGGCAGAGGCTGAAGGCCCACAATTTCACAGTGCATTTGATATGACCTACGGATGGGAGTTCCATCACCTCATGAATAAGATATACAAAGGCGAAGCCAATGCCGATGATATTGAAAAGTATTTAAAAAAGAATGACTCATTGTACCCTGAGGATGCTTATCGTATGTATTTCATAACAAACCATGACGAAAACTCCTGGAATGGAACTGAGTTTGAAAGATTGGGTAATGCTGTTGAAACTTTCTTCTCGTTAACTACGCTGGTTCCCGGAATGCCTTTAGTGTATTCAGGACAAGAATCAGGTTTTAATAAAAGGTTAGAGTTCTTTAAAAGAGACCCTATCAAATGGAATGATTATAAGATGGCTGAATACTATCAAACAATACTAAACCTTAAAGAACATCACTCAGCATTATGGAATGGAAAAGAAGGCGGCTCATGGGAAAGAATCAAGTCAAGCAATGATACCAGTGCTTTTGTGATTCTTCGGAAGAAAAATGAAAATGCTGTTATCGGTATTTTCAATCTCAGTCCAAATGAAATTACTATCAGTTTGGATACAGAAAATATAAAATCAGCATATAAAACTCTGTTCACAAACGAGGGTATAACCATCGACGAAAACACACGTATCAAACTTCCCCCATGGTCTTATAAAGTATTGTACAAATAATAGTTAAATAACCGGCCCGGTGCTTTTAGCCGGGCTTTTAATTTTAAGAACATGAAATATTGGTGCACAATCATTTTTACGATCTTGTTTTCCATGACTTCAACTAAAAACCTTTTGTCACAACGCACTTATAATCACAGCCTCGGCAACCTTATTTCACATGAAGTTGATGGCCGGAACATTAATCTGGTAACTGATTACGGAAGGGTTGCCATCACCGTCTATGATCAGGGTATCATAAGATTGAGAATCGTAAAAAACGACTTTATTGAGAATTTCTCATATGCAGTAATCGGCCAACCTATACAAACAGAGTTTAAGTTCTCAGATAATAATTCCGGTTTTGTGCTCGAAACTCAACTGCTTCGACTAGAGATCACTAAAAGTCCTGTCAGGTTTTCATTTTATTCAGCCGACGGTACTTTATTAAATGCTGATGATCCATCGTTTGGAACTTCATGGATTGGGAATGAAGTCACTACGTATAAAACTCTCCAGGAAGGAGAACGCTTTCTGGGATTAGGTGAAAAGACGGGCAATCTTGACCGTATAGGTAGTGCATATGATAACTGGAATACTGATAATCCAAGGTATGATACACAAGATGACCCATTATATGTGACTATTCCATTCTATATCGGGGTAGTAAACAACAAAGTTTACGGGATCTTTCTTGACAACACTCACAGAAGTAGATTTAATTTCGGGGCCAGCAACGACAGGTTTAGCTCATTCAGTGCAGACGATGGTGAAATGGATTATTACTTTATGCATGATGTAAACGTTGCAGGCATAATTAAACAATATACTTCTTTAACAGGAAGGATTAGTTTACCTCCATTATGGTCATTAGGATACCAGCAATGTCGCTGGAGCTACTTCCCCGATACCGAGGTTCTTGACGTAGCAAGAAACTTCAGGGAGAGAAAGATTCCCATTGATGTACTTTATCTGGACATCCATTACATGGATGCATATAAAATATTCACATGGCATCCTGTTCGATTCAGCAAACCTGATGTTTTGCTTAACAGTTTGAAAGAAATGGGCATTCACACTACAGTGATAATTGATCCGGGTATTAAAGTAGAGAAAGGCTATGAAGCATATGAGGATGGGTTGAAAAAGGATGTATTTGCTAAATTTCCTGACGGTAAGGCTTATACTGCACAGGTTTGGCCCGGATGGTGTCACTTCCCTGATTTCACTAAACCTGCTGCCCGGGATTGGTGGGGTGAGAAATTTTCAGGATTGGTGAAGCTTGGAGTTGACGGATTTTGGAACGATATGAATGAGATTGCTTCATGGGGCGGTGGCACCACCCCTCATCTTGTTAACTTTGATTGGGAAGGCGAAATTGCTACCTATAAACAAGCCAAGAATGTTTATGGAATGCTAATGGCAAAAAGCACTTTCGAAGGTACAAAGAAACTACTGGGCAATAAAAGGCCCCTAATAATTACCCGTGCCGGTTTCTCAGGTCTGCAACGTTATACAGCCCTCTGGACGGGAGATAATCATGCTACTGACGAACACATGATGTTGGGCGCCAGGCTGGTCAATAGCATCGGGTTGAGTGGTGTTCCTTTTGTTGGCGTTGATGTTGGTGGCTTTAGTAAAGACGCCACCCCTGCCCTATTTGCCCGTTGGACTAGTTTAGGGGCTTTTACACCGTTTTTCAGAAGCCACAGTCACTATGACTACATTCAAGCAGAACCGTGGTCATTTGGCGAATCAGTTGAAAATATATGCCGTAATTATATTTCATTCAGATACCAATTGCTTCCATATTTGTATTCAGCGTTTTATCAGACTTCGCAGGATGGAATGCCGGTTGCACGTACTCTCGCAATTGACTATACTCATGATGAAAAAGTCTATGCTTTTGCCTATCAGAACCAATATTTATTTGGCCCTTCTATTTTAGTAACTCCTGTTGAAAGTACAAAGGAATATGCAAAAGTGTATTTACCTGAAGGTGATTGGTACGATTTTTACACTGACAAGTTGTATGAGGGAAAATCAGAAGTGGTTACACACTGTCCGATAAGCAAGCTTCCGTTATTTATCAAGGCGGGATCTGTCATTCCACTACAAAAGTCTGTACAATCAACCTCGGAATCTGCCGGTGATACTCTTTACCTTCATGTTTATGCTGGTAATAGCTCATTCTTCTTTAATTATTATGAAGATGACGGATTAACCTACAACTATGAAGGCAAGGATTATTATTCCCGTTCAATTTTATTTGATCCTTTAAAAAATGAGTTGATTTTGGAATCAGTGACAGGTACATTTAAAAGTAGATTTAAGCAAATTGAAGTAGTCCTGCACGGGTTCGCTGACAGAGAATATTCTCTAAACGGGAAACAGTTAAAGTCCACGCAAGCATCTATTAATCTGTTAAACGCACTGGATACCACTGATCCTCATTTTCTTGAAAACCTTTATACCCCTGTTCCGGTAACAAAATTGACTATATCGAATAGTTCGGATAAGATAGTACTGAAATGGAAGTGATGAAACAAAAAAACCGGCAAGAGCCGGTTTTTTTGTCTTACTGCTTATTCTTCTTGCATAGATAGTTGCCCCATTTTATCAGCATCTCATGCAGTAAATTAAAATTTACCGGTTTCGTCATGTAATCAACCATTCCGCTTTTAATACAAGTTTCCTTATCTTCAGCCAATACATTTGCTGTAAGGGCAATGATAAGCGGCTGCCTTTCGACCGGCACCTCCTCCCTGATCTTTAATGTAGCTTCAATACCTGACATTTCAGGCATCTGAATATCCATCAGAACTATATCGAAATCCATCCTTTTTACCATCTCGTAAGCTTCAAGTCCATTAATCACTGAATTGACTTTGAAGCCCATGCTTGATAACAGGGTTGTAACCAACTTCCTGTTTATAAGATTATCCTCAGCGACAAGAATTTTCATCGGGAATTGTTGACATAATCTGCCGTCTCTTGAAACAGAGATATTGGAATTACATTTCTCATCAAAATTTACCTTACGCGTCTTCTTTTCTATCTTGTTCATTAATGACTCATTACTTTTATTCTATCAATCAATAATCTAGCCATTATTGTATGTAATTGACTATGTGACACATACACACATTGACATGCTTCTTAATGTCCTGTACCAGGACATTTTAATCGAAATACGGGACATTATTTTACCCATTAATTTTTAATAACTTAGCCGCTTGAATCAACTCGTAATTAATCATTTATAAAATCAACTTAATCGTGAAAAAGCAAGTAATCCTGGTAATCACCTTATTACTAAGTATCAGCAGTATTTCGCAGAATCGATTCTCAGCTGAGCTTTTATGGAAACTCGGGAGGGTAAATGATATTCAACTCTCTCCTTCTGAAAAAACCATAATTTATGGAGTCACATATTACGATGTTGCGGCTAATAAAGGCAACCGTGACATTTATCTTCTTGACGAAAATGCTGAATCACCTAGGAAATTAACTGATACAAAGCTAAGTGAGCAAAATGCCATTTGGCGCCCTGATGGCAGTAAAATAGCATTTCTGTCAGCCGAATCAGGAACCATGCAAATATGGGAAATGGATAAGAACGGGTTGAATAAGAAACAGGTGAGTAATGTTGAAGATGGTATAAATGGATTTGCCTATTCACCCGACATGAAGCATATCGTTTACATCAAGGATGTTAAAATGGAACAAACTCCACTTGATCTGTATCCTGATCTTCCTTTGGCTAACGCACTTATTTATGATGATCTGATGTATCGCCACTGGGACAACTGGCACGACTATAAGTACAGTCATATTTTCATTGCACCATACAATGCTGATGGCACAATTGGCAAAAGTAAAGATATCATGGAGAATGAGCCTTACGATAGTCCATTAAGGCCTAATGGGGGAATGGAACAGATAACCTGGTCACCTGACGGGAAATCAATTGCTTATGTTTGTAAGAAACTAAAAGGCAAGGAATATGCTGTTAGCACAAATAGCGATATATACTTGTACAACCTTGAAACCGGCAAAACAACAAACCTAACACAGGATAATCCCGGTTATGATCAGGATCCAGTATTCTCACCCGATGGAACAAAGTTGGTTTTCAGGAGTATGCAAACTCCGGGTTTTGAAGCCGATAAAGACAGAATCATCTATCTTGACTTGAAGACCGGCCAAAAGCGCGATCTTTCAGAGAATTTTGACCAGAGTTCTTCACATTTCAGATTCAGTAAAGATGGTAAGTTCCTTTACTTCATAAGCGGAATCCATGCCACATACCAGGTTTATCAACTTAATCTGCAAAATGGAGCTATTAAGCAATTGACCTCAGGCGACCATGATATTACTGAATTCGCCTTAGCAGGAAATGATATTATTTATGCTAAAATGAGAATGGACCTGCCTACTGAATTATTCAGGTTTAAAGCAAATGGATCAGAGGAACAACTTACTTTCACAAACAGAGAAATATTAAAAGGTGTAGAATTAGCTAAGACTACAAAGAGATGGATAACCACAACTGATGGAAAGAAGATGCTGGTTTGGGTTATTCTGCCACCAAATTTTGATCCAAATAAGAAATACCCGACTCTACTTTATTGTCAGGGAGGTCCACAGAGTGCCGTTAGTCAGTTTTTCTCTTACAGATGGAATTTCCAGATGATGGCTGCCCACGATTATGTGATTGTTGCTCCTAACAGAAGGGGACTACCAACATTTGGTCAGGAATGGAATGATCAGATTAGTAAGGATTATGGTGGACAAAACATGAAAGACTATCTTGTGGCAATTGACTCAGTTGCCGCCGAGCCATGGGTTAATAAAGATAAACTTGGCGCTGTTGGAGCCAGTTATGGTGGATTTTCAGTTTATTGGCTGGCAGGCAATCATAATAAGAGATTTAAAACTTTCATAGCACATTGCGGTATCTTTAATTTTGAAAGTATGTATTCATCTACTGAAGAAATGTGGTTTGTTAACTACGATTATGGTGGAGCATATTGGGAAAGTCCAAGACCTAAGAGCTATGATTTCTCCCCGCACAATTTTGTAGGAAATTGGGATACTCCTATTCTGGTCATACATGGCGGTTACGATTTCAGGATTCCATATACTGAAGGAATGCAAGCATTTAACTCAGCCCAGTTGCAAGGAATTCCAAGTCGATTCCTCTTCTTCCCTGAGGAGACACATTTTGTTTCAAAACCACAGAATTCAATACTATGGCAAAGGGAATTCTTCAGATGGTTGGATCAGTGGTTAAAGTAATTTAAGATATTCAATTACAGCCTTGCTTTCGGGCGGGAGCCACACAAAATTTTTATCCTTTTTAAACCAGGTGATTTGCCTTCGGGCATATCGCCTGGTATTTGTTTTAATCTTTTCGATAGCTTCCTCCAGAGTCAGATTACCATCAAAATAATCGAATATCTCCTTGTAACCGACAGTATTGAGTGAATTCAGATGCCTCAACTGGTAGAACGATCTTGCCTCATCAACAAGGCCCTGCTTAATCATTTCATCAACACGGCGATTGATACGGTTGTGTAATTCTTCTCTCGGTAAATTGAGAGCTACTTTTACAATATTAAAATCACGAATAACAGGGACATTTTTAAGTAAGGAAGAGTATGGCCTGCCTGTTTGTATGGTCACTTCCAGCGCTCGCATTATACGTGTAGGATTAGCCAGATCAACCTTCTCAGAATAGACAGGATCAAGATGATAGAGCATCTTTCTTAGAGCAGGTAATCCTTCACTTTCAAGTATCGAACTGAGTTGATCCCTAACGGAAGGTTCGATATCAGGCATATCATCAATTCCTTCACACACTGCTTTAATATAAAGCCCTGAACCACCTGTTAAAACAACAACCTTATGGCGTTGAAACAACTCATTTAGCAACCCGACAACCTGTTTCTCATACTGTGAGATATTAAAATAATCATCAGGTTGCAGATTGCCAACAAAATGGTGTTTTACAGCAAGAAGTTGATCTGTGGAAGGTGCTGCAGTACCAATTGTCAATCCTTTATAGAATTGTCGCGAGTCAGCCGAGACTATCTCAGTTTTAAAATGCCTAGCAACATCAATTGCAATTGATGTTTTTCCAACAGCAGTAGGACCGGCAATTACAATAAGTGTTGAATCGAGCGGCAAACCGGAGGTTACCATTCTTTATCAAGATCAGTTGAGGTGTCGATGATGAAGTCGTCGTTGTTTTCATCATCGTTCTGGGTTATTTCATCAAATTCACCAGGAAGTGGCACATCAGTATCCTCTTCCGGAATATAAGGAAGGTTAGATGTAGCTGCCGGAATCAACTTGCCGACACTCTTGATACATTTAGGGTACTTTTCATTCTTATCAGCATCAATGATCTTCATCAACTCAATATAGAAAGTCTTGGGATTTAGAAAATCATATTCGAAGAGCAGTCTTTGGTGAGGGTCATCAATGATATCCTTAACTTTAACCTTCGACATTTCGAATATAGGCATTCTGATTGATTTAGGTTTATCATCATCATCCTCATCATTGACATTAGCTTGATTTTCATCATCTTGCATATCCATGAGAGTGATTTCTTTCTTCTTTCGCCAATTACGGTCACAGATAAAGAACGATGCAAGTTCATTACCTTTTAATTCAATTGTTTCCATGATCAGATTATAGAAATCAAGGAAAGTTTGTGAGGCAAGTATGTCGTAATCCCGAAGAAAATCTTCCTGGTCTTCTGCTAAAAGTCTAAACCTGTACAAATGCATAACTTCAAGTATTAGAATCAATAATCAGTAGTAAAATTAACTGTTTTATTAAAAAAAACAAAACTTTAAATTGTTCAATTCACTAGTTTAAAGCAAAAATGATTCATTGTTGGTCAACAGGAATCAGTCCAATTTTTTTGCCTTCTGCAAGCATAAATTCATAGGCGGCTTCATGATCATTTGGAAGTTGTCCTTCCAAAATGGCTTCTCTGATAGCGGTTTTAATAACTCCAACTTCTCTGCAGGGTTTAAGATTAAATGCCTGCATTATCTCTTCGCCTGATATCGGAGGCTGCCAATTACGAATATTATCCTTCTCCTCAATTTCCTTCAATTTGACTCTTACATTCTGAAAATTAGATAGATATCTTTTTACCTTTTGCTGATCTTTTGAGGTAATGTCGGCTTCACAAAGAGTCATTAGATCCTCGATATCATCACCTGCTTCAAACAAAAGCCTTCTGACGGCAGAATCGGTGACCACATCTTCTGCAAGAGCAATCGGGCGCAAATGAAGTGAAACGAGTTTCTGCACATAACGCATTTTCTCATTCAGGGGAAGTTTCATTTGTTTGAAGATATGAGCAACCATTCTTGCCCCTTTAATTTCATGCCCGTGAAAGGTCCACCCTGTTTCTGCGTTAAACTTTTTAGTCAGTGGTTTTGCAATATCATGCAATAATGCTGCCCACCTTAGCCATAAATTATCAGTTTTATGTGATATTTTATCAAGTACCTCAAGAGTGTGGTAAAAATTGTCTTTATGCGCCTTACCTTCAATACTTTCAATTCCCTTAAGGGCAACCAATTGAGGAAATATATTACTTAGTAATCCTGTCATTTCTAATAGCTTAAAGCCAGTAGATGGTTTATCCGACAGAATTATCTTGTTAAGCTCTTCACTTATACGTTCAGCTGAGATAATCTTTATACGGTCTCTATTCTGAGCAATAGCATCAAGTGTTTGAGGTAAAACCGAGAAATTTAATTGAGTGGCAAACCTGATAGCACGCATCATCCTTAATGGATCATCTGAGAATGTCATCTCAGGATCAAGTGGAGTACGTATAGTTTTGCTTTTAAGATCTTCAATGCCACCAAAAGGGTCAATCAGCTCACCATAATTATCTTTATTAAGGCTGATAGCCATTGCATTGATTGTGAAATCTCTTCTGTTCTGATCATCAGTGAGTGAACCGGAAGCAACAACAGGCTTGCGCGAATTAAAATTGTACGATTCTTTACGGGCACCAACGAATTCAATTTGCATATCGCCAAAATGAATCATGGCAGTACCGAAATTCCTGAAGACACTCACTTTGTGTACGCCTTCCAATTTCCCGGTAACTGCCTCAGCTAATAGTATTCCGTTACCAAGAACCACAAAATCAATATCTTTAGAGGATCTCTTGAGCAACAAATCTCTTACAAAGCCGCCTATTACATAAACTTCTGTACCTGTTTCAACAGCAGTCTCACCAACTATCCGAAAAATAGGATGCTCAAGTTTTTCTTTTAAATTCATTTAGTCGCATTATGCCGCAAAAATACAACATTTGTTGCAGTGCATCAAAGTGCTTAATAGCTCCTGGCTGTTGTTTATAAACCTAAATCTATAATTTTGTGGAAAATTAATTGCCATTTATGTCATTTATCCATTTGTTTTTCGATCTTGATGGAACATTAGTAGACTCAAAACGAGGAATTTTCAATGCAGTCAATTACACTTTAGATCAAATGAAGGTAAATCCTGCTGAAAGACCATCAGATTTATCACCATTCATCGGACCTCCACTAAGGGAATCATTTAAGGAATTATTCAACTTTTCAGCTGAGACTGCTGAAGCAGCTACTGCGATTTACAGAGAATACTATGGTAGAAAAGGGCTGTTTGAATATGATATAATACCCGGGATTGATAAAGCAATTCCGAGTTTGGCAAAAACCGGTGTTTCAATGTATGTAGTTACCTCTAAAGCTGAGGAGTATGCTGCAAGGATTGTAAAATCACTTCCTTTTGGGAATTATTTCAAAACTGTAACAGGGTGTGAAATTGATGGCAGGAGAAGCAGTAAATATGAGTTGATAATGCATACTATCGAGAAGTTTAACTTAAAGCCATCAAAAGAAATAATTATGATAGGTGACAGATACCACGACATAAGAGGGGCAAAGTTGGCAGGAATTCCATCAGCCGCAGTATTATACGGTTATGGAACAAGAGAAGAGTTGTTAAATGAGTCTGCAACAGTTTATTTAGAAACTCCTGATGAATTAATCAGCCTTATCAGATAATAAAAGTTTCAAGTTTTTTGATAAATGAGTGCCTGAAGGTGTCAACAATGATATTATTATTTTAAATTTGCTACCCAATCAAAATACAATAATCAACTAAACCCCTCATTATTCACTAAAATTCAATTGATAATGAAAAAAATCATTACGCTGTTTCTTTCTTTATTGACTTTTGTCGTTATGGCTAACCCCGTCGACAAACAGTATGCTGAGCAGGTAGCTGTGAAGCAGTACGCACTGAATGCTCCTTCAAATATAACTGACTATTCAGTTGCTTCAGTGTTTGAAACGACCTACAATGGCATGGTTACATTTTATACATTCACTTTCAATGCAGGTGGATTTGTGATCATTGCTGCTGATGACGCATCAATTCCTGTGCTGGCTTATTCTTATGAAAGCAACATTTCGAAGGATACATACAATCCTGCTGCTACCTCATTTATGGAAAGTTACAGTAAAGAAATTGCTGATATCAGAATGAACCGTCTGAGTAATGCCACTACTCTTCCATTATGGAATAAGCTCATCAATGGTGAGGCTGAACGTATAGTATTGGACGTTCCTCAACTTGTAACTACCAACTGGGATCAGGGTTGCTATTACAATGCTTTATGCCCGGTTGAAAATAATGCAGGATTTGGTTCATGTAATCACGCCTGGACAGGTTGTGTTGCAACAACTATGGCAGTATTGATGAAATATCATCAATGGCCAATCCAGGGTAAAGGTTATCACACTTATACTCATCCTGATTATGGTGTACAAACAGCTGATTTTGGCTCAACCACATACAATTATGCTGCAATGCCAAATACAGTTAATAGTGCAAATACCGCAGTTGCAACTCTCATGTATCATGCAGGCGTTTCAGTAAACATGCAATACGGTGCTGACGGTTCAGGTGCATTTAGTGAAGATGTTCCTTTCGCACTATGCAACTATTTCGGTTTTGCAAGCACTACTCGTCTTGAAGCTAAAGAAAATTATCCTCAAATGGCTGATTGGTATGCTCTTCTACGTACTGAATTAGATGCAGCCCGTCCAATATATTATGCAGGTTCAGGTAGTGGCGGTGGCCATGCATGGATTTGCGACGGATACACATTAAGTGACAACAAATTCCACATGAACTGGGGGTGGTCAGGATCATATAACGGATATTTTGCTATTGGTTCACTTAGTGCTGGTGGAAGCACATTCAATAATGAAAACCGTGTTGTAGTTGGAATTACTCCCGGCAATAATTCAGCAGCATGGATAATTCAAAACACTCATTTCACTAATCCTTCACGTGGTATCAATTATGTACACGCAGTTAGTGAAAATGTAGCATGGGCTTCAGCCTATGATGGCACAGGCAGTGGTACAACTATTAATGACCTTTGCGTGACTGCTGATGGTGGTGCTACCTGGACTCCAAGACAAGTATTAGGTGGTACAACTTATGGTATCGGTAACATCTGCGGCTTGAACGAAAATATAGCTTATGTTGCTCTTTACAATGGAGTTGGAAACCAGAACAATACTTGTGGTATATACAAAACAACTAATGGTGGTTTAACATGGACTCAGCTACCGGGTGCTCTTCAGGGCTCAGCATCATTTGCAAATAATGTATACTTCTGGAATGAGCAGGAAGGTATGTGCCACGGTGACGTAAAAGATGGTTATTTTGAAATCTATACTACCGTTGATGGTGGTACAACCTGGCAAAGAGTTCCGCTGGCTAATATTCAGGGTGGTACTCCTGCTTCAGGTGAAGGTGGATGGACTTCAGTTATTGAGGCTACAGGTGAGAACACTATTATGTTTGGAACCAATAAAGGAAAAGTTTATATCTCTGACGACCGTGGATTCCACTGGAGAGTGACAAATGCAAACATTACACCTGTATCAAATGGTGGTATTAACCAGATTGCTTTTACTGATCCAATGCATGGTATCGTAGCTCAAACTGTTGCTCCTGTAACTTACAGAAAAACAAGCGATGGTGGAGCAACCTGGGAAAGTTTCACTCCGACAGGATATATCTTCACAAATGATTTAGCAGCTATTCCAAATAGCGCAGGAGTCTATGTAAGTACCGGCTCAGATTATCAGACTCCTGGTAAGATGGGAGTTTCCTACTCTTTAGATGGTGGTTTAACATGGGAATTATTCCCGGCAACTGAAACTAGACAATTCCTTGCAGCTGATTTCTTTGATGCTTCAACCGGTTATGCCGGAGGTTTCAATGCTGATACTGATCATGAAGGTATGTTCAGAATGGTTGGTTCATTAGGATTACCTGCAGGACCTCAAATCGTAACCACCTCAGTATTGAATGGAACTATTCCTTCAGGTGAAATTGATACTCTTGCTTTCACAATTAACAATTATGGTAGTGCTGACCTTGAATGGTCAATAGCTATTGAAGGTGAAGCTGCATGGTTGAGCTTAAGCGAAAATGCCGGTACAACTTTACCGGGTGAAGCTACAAACCTTGAAGTTTACTTTGATGCAACCGATATTTTACCTGATACACTTACTGCTACATTAGTAATCACTAATAACAGCACTAATAATCCTGTTATTAATATTCCTGTAAGCTTCATTATTACAAGTGGTGTTAAAGTAGATAATATCCTCTTTAATGATCATTTTGTAATTTATCCGAACCCAACGAATAATATACTTACTATAAAGGGTGATATAGAAATTATTGGTCTGACTTTGGTTAATACTACCGGAAAAGTGATGTTAGATACCCCGGTTAAAGCTAAAGAATTTGCAACCAATATTTCAAATCTTCCTTCAGGATTATATATTCTAAAACTTACTACTTCAAAAGGCACTACCACAACTAAGGTTTGTGTCTACTAATAAATGTAGTTCATAGGAAAAAAGAGGCTGTTTAATCGCAGCCTCTTTTTTTTTGTTTAATGTGGTCGTCAACCTTATTAAATACAGGTTCCTGAACAATCAACCATATTGGAACCGGTTAAAGACTTATATACTACCACCATGAGTAGAATGCGCGATGGCGGCTTCAGGTACCCAAATGCCCGGCTCTTTTACATAAATATATAGAGACATTTGTGGCCTATATATAAATATTTACATGTTTTTTTTAAAATAGTTTAGGGTAAGATTGTAAAATCTTGTCTTATAAGTATGTGGGTATATACCCCGCATATATTCCCATTCTATCCTGATTAAATTGGCTGCTCCTATCCCCATGGAGCAGCTTGTTTTTACGGGAATACTACATGCGTTCAGGAACTTCAATTCCAAGCAATCTCATTCCATTTCTGATAGTACCGGCAGTAAGGATTGAAATTGCCAAACGATAACTCCTCGTACTCAGATTTTCTTCCTTTAAAATTGAATGATCATGATAGAATTGGTTGTACTCTTTCGCCAACTCATAAAGATAATTAGCAATAACTGAAGGCGAAAAGTTAACTGCAGCATCATGCACTATTTGAGGGAACAAGTAATTAAGAATTGAGAGACTGATTTCTTTAGGCTGCAATGAAAGATCTTCACCAAAAGTAATTTCAGTATCCTCAGCTTTTCGCAATACCGATTTTATTCTGGCATAAGTATACTGAATGAAAGGGCCTGTATTACCATTAAAATCAATACTCTCAACAGGATTGAAAACCATGTTCTTTTTGGGATCTACCTTTAAGATAAAGTACTTAAGTGCTCCCAAACCAACAGTTTTATAAAGCTGTGCTGCTTCCTCACTGTCGAAATCTTCGATTTTACCCAACTCTTCAGTCATTTGACGTGCAGTGACAGTCATTTCCTCAATCAGGTCATCAGCATCAACCACAGTGCCTTCACGTGATTTCATTTTGCCTTCAGGAAGTTCAACCATTCCATATGAAAGGTGGAATATATCATCTGCCCAAACCTTACCAAGTTTCTTCAAAACAAGTTTAAGTACATCAAAGTGGTAATTCTGTTCATTCCCTACAACGTAGATCATTTCCGAAGGGTTAAACTCATTCTTTCGCAATTGAGCAGTTCCAAGATCCTGTGTCATATATACCGAAGTACCATCAGCTCTTAGCAGGAGCTTCTCATCCAATCCTTCGGCGGTAAGGTCAATCCAAACTGAATTATCTTCTTTTCGGAACAAGACACCTTTTTTTAAACCCTCCTCTACTAACTTTTTCCCCAATAAGTACGTCTCAGATTCATAGTAGATCTTGTCGAATTCTATACCCAACTGCTTATAGGTTTCATCAAATCCGGTATAAACCCATTGATTCATTTTTCGCCAGAGATCTCTCGTTTCGTTATCCTGTTGCTCCCATTTGACGAGCATCTCACGTGCCTGAGCCATTAAAGAAGAACGGGCTCCGGCTTCCTCTTCCGAAAGTCCTTTTTGCTGTAGATTACTGCACTCTTCCTTGAATTTCTTATCGAAAAGCACGTAGAAATCACCAACTAACTTATCACCCTTTTTGCCGGAAGACTCAGGAGTGACTTCATTACCAAATAATTTCCACGCTAACATTGATTTACAAATATGGATCCCCCTGTCGTTGACAAGGTTAACCTTCTTAACAGTCTTTCCGTCAGCTTCAAGAATTTTGGATACTGAGTATCCCAGGAGATTATTACGGATGTGACCTAAATGAAGAGGTTTATTCGTGTTGGGTGAAGAGAATTCGACAACAACCGGGTTACCTGGCTCAACCTGTTTTAATCCAAATGAAGTATTGCGGTACGATTCATTTATGAAATCAATCCAAAAACCCTGCTTTATCTTGAGATTAAGAAAACCTTTTACTACAGAATATGATTCTATTTCAGGAGTTGTTTCTATCAGTTTATCACCTATCAAACGAGCTGTTTCCTCGGGTGATTTCTTCGATAATTTTAGCAATGGAAATACGACCAATGAAAAATCACCCTTTTCCCTGAAATTAGCAACTGTTCGTTGAATGGTAAAATTATCGGTCGACAGGTCGGTTCCGAATAATTGATTGAAAGCTTCAGCAGCTTTATTGTTTAGTAGTTCCTGAATGATCATCTTAAATTATGGGAAAAATTAATTGGAGAGCAAAGTTACTAAATCGTTGAATCAAATGGCACCCTGTTTCTGATTGACTTACCAAGAGTGACTTCATCGGTATATTCAAGATCATCCCCTATGGAGATACCTCTTGATATTGACGAAATCATCGGTACTCGTTCATTAATCTTTTTATAGATGTAATAAGCAGTAGTATCACCTTCAGTTGTGGAGGGTAAAGCCATAATGACTTCATTGATACTTCCGTCAATGGTTTTATTTATAAGCGATTCAATGTTAATGTCTTGTGGGCCGATTCCTTCTATTGGTGATATAATGCCACCTAAGATGTGATAAACGCCACGGAACTGGTTTGTATTCTCAATAGCCATCACATCTCTTACATCCTCAACAACACAAACAAGGTGGTTATCTCTTTTCGTGTCGGCACAAATATTGCATATCTCATTATCAGATATGTTATGGCAGATTTTGCAATAAGTGATATTATCGCGCAGGTTGATAACTGAAGTACCCAGAGAGTGTGCCCGTGAAGGATCTTGTTTCAGAAGCCATAGTGCCAGACGCAAAGCCGTACGTTTGCCAATACCCGGAAGCTTTACAAGTTCATTTACCGCTTCTTCGAGCAACCGTGAGGGATAGGAATTCATAATTATCAGCTGTTGGTCTAACTTTTATTATTTTTGCAGGCAAATATACAAAACTGATTAAGATCAGTCGCTTGCAGCAAGTTTTGTAAATGTTATATAACAAAATGAAACTCAATCTTTTCAATACAATACTTACTTTCTTTCTCTTTATTTTTTTTAGCATGCTTAGTTATTCACAGGAGAATATTAATGTAGCCGATGCTACCGGTAAAAAACAGGGCACCTGGATAAAGAAAGATAGTAAAGGCAATATCATTTATAAAGGTTTCTTTAAAGATAACATTCCTCAGGGGAAATTTATCTATTATGATACAACCGGTAAAGTAAAAGCAATAAGTGAATTCTCTGAAAACGGTACGCGAACCTACAGTACCCTGTATGATAATGGCATTAAGATTTCTGAAGGGGTCTATCTTAATGAGAAAAAAGATGGTGTTTGGAAGTATTACAACCAGGATTCAGTTGTAATTGCTGAGGAGGTCTATGATAAAGGCATCCCTAAAGGCACATGGAAAACTTACTATGCTAATGGTGAATTGCTCGAAGAAATGCCTTATTCAAATGGTGTAAAAAACGGCACCTGGCTGCAGTACTTTTATGATGGCAGAATTAAAACAAAGGCTACTTATGAAAATGGACTTCTTGAAGGGCTAGCTACATTCTACCATCCAAATGGCAGGGTTTTCATTTCAGGACCTTATCTTCATAATCTTAAGGATGGTATCTGGATGCACTTTAACGATAAAGGAGTGACTGAAAAGAAAGAAATATGGAAACGCGGCTACCTTGAATCAGAAGAGTATTTCGATAAGAAGCTTGAAAAGATGGTCAAAGAAGAAAAATAGTGATCAGAAAAACAACATAGTCAGCAAATTTTCACTTAAAGATACTTTTCTCACTTAATAGTTTACCCGCTCGTAGAGGCGCAACTCTCCATTATCAACCACAAACTTGTAGCCGGAATAAATTGTGTTTTTATCAAGTTTATTTACTCCCAGGTTTTCACGATAGACTCCTGAGAGAAGTATATAATCCACCCCAAACCCAGCTGCCTTTGCGAAGAACCCTTCACCATATATTGTTGAATCTCTTTGCTGTAGGGAAGTATAAAGCCGTTCACCCTGGATGCGTTCAAAATAGAGTATCTCATTAAAGATGAACTCCATAGGAGCAACAATCTTCTTATCTGCTACATCATTTCCAATATATTCACTTACGAATTGTCTGTTCAGGGCAGGATTGAATTTTTCGCTAAATACCCTGATGTTAAAGATTTCAGATCCTCCAATGAACAGCAAAACAAATACATAGAATAGAATTCGGCCGACAGGTTTGAATATCCACTTCCTTAGCTCCTCCCGCCTGTTAATGAACATATCAATTATTATACTCATACAGATCACAAGGAAAGGAAGATAGATTAGTATATATTGCCGCGACTTTTGTGTGAACAGAAATGCTACCATCAACCATAAGATCAGAGTATATTGAAGCATCGTTTGATGCTCTTTCTTCAGATGCTTATATCCTACCAGAAGTGATAGTATAAGTAAGAGACTGAAACCAATTATGCTGAAATCATGGAAGAAACGCATATGCTCTTTAAGGAAACTATTTGCCATATAGCTTATCACATCAGTAGCTCCTCCGTTATTTCCAAGCACTGACTGAAATAATTGCTGTTTCCAAAAAGTAAAACCGTATTCAGCTGAAAAGTCATAAAAATAGAGGCTGAAACTAATAACACTTCCCAGCAGAAAGATAGGTAATGCCATTAATTTTCTGTTAACCAATAAGAGTAAACCACCTGCCAGTACTACGGCCAGTCCGTTCAGGTGAGCTACACCACACAAGCCACTCAAAATACCTGCTAATAACAAAAGTCCTGAAGATGATATTCTACTAATCTGATTGGTACTGTTGATCACTTTACTAAGCAGCATGAAGCTGATAAAAGTGAAGAACATGATTATCATCTCAGGTCTGAAAATGAAGGAGAATTTGAAGGTATAGTGAAAAGTAAAAAATAGTAGTAGTGCAATGATGAATTGAGTTTGTGAGAGTACCTGATGCCGCTTTCTTGTAAAATAGTAAAAAGCCAAAAGGAATAATCCAAAGAATAGAAGACTTACTGATTTCAGTGCAATGAGTGAGAACCCGAATAATTTAATGACGGAATAACCAGTTAAAGTCATCAATTTGTGATGGATGAGAATTCGTTCTTCCTGTTGTTGCCAGCCTCTCATTAGTTCTGACTTTGCATGCCCTGTCTTAGCCATCCAATAGGCATGCTCACCAATCCATGCATCATCAATATCAGGTGCACGACCAAACAGGCTGAAGAGATAGAAGAAAATTTGTAAGATCAGAAAAACCAGTAATATCTTACGAATCTTGCCCGAATATCTTAATGTACTTTGTTTAGTCTGTACTTCAACTTCTGTCATAAATGCAAAAGTATCTATTTTGAAAGATATTCATAACACTATGACAGGCTAAGTTACCAACTGGTGAAAAGTTGCAATGCTATATACGGGTTGGTTTGTTATATTTGCAAATCCTAAAATCAGTAATCATGATACAGCGTATTCAATCAGTCTACCTATTCATTGCCTTTGTGGCACTTGTTGTTTTATACTTCTTTCCAGTAGCAAGTTTTCTATCCGACCTATCATACAATAAGTTCTATATCACCCATCTTCAAACTCTGACACCCGGAGTTGATACTCCCGTAAGTAATTCATTAATACTCCCATTAGCGATTTTTAATGGTATTATTGCTGCCATTACAGTGATGTCTATCTTCCTTTACAAAAAGAGAATACTCCAATCAAGGATAGTAAAGCTGGCAATATTGATGAGTATTATACTCATTGCACTGATATTCTTTGTTTATTCCCCATTAATTAGCAGGGCTACAACCGCCGAGGCAAATTATGCTGATAGTTTTGGAATTTATATCTCTCTGATTGCAATTGTGATGCTTGTACTTGCCAACAGAGGTATAATGAAGGATGAAAAGCTTGTTAGATCAGCTAACCGCTTGAGATAATATTTTAGTAAAGACTTAGTGTTTATCTACTTCAAGGATTTCAAGATCCCTGATTATCTTTCCATCAACAACAAATTTCATAGCCGTAATAAGATTATGAAAACCGCTTCTGCCGGCTGCTCCGGGGTTAAGATGCAGCAGGTTATTCTTAGGATCGTTAACCACTTTGAGGATATGAGAATGCCCGGAGATAAATAATCCGGGCTTTAGTTCATTGATTAGCTCTTTGGCTTCTTTTGAGTATTTACCGGGGTATCCGCCGATATGAATCATTAGCACTTTTAACTCCTCACAAATGAAATCCTGGTACAGAGGATAAAAGCTCCTTACAGTCTGATCGTCAATATTTCCATATACTGCCTTAAATGGTTTCATGGAAGCAAGAGTCTTTGCAGTTTCAATATCACCCAAATCACCGGCATGCCAAATCTCATCACACTTCAAAAGATAATCACTTACAGAAGGGTGGATGAAAGAATGAGTGTCAGAGATCAATCCAATTGTTTTCATTGATGCCGGATAATTTTTTCATTTAATCTGAAATCAGGATTGAGAGTATAATATACTCCCGATTCGGAATAATTCATTTTAAGAATATCAAGCACAATGAAATCAGCAAGTATATGCTCGCAACGCTTAACGTTTAATCCTGATAGTTTTTTGAAAGAGCTTAGGGTTATACGATCGTTTTCCTGAAGGTATTGAATCAGTGCATGTTCAATATGGGTGTATGAAATCTTAACACCATCTGTGTTTTTTGCTTTTTTCCACACCTTCAGCAGAACACTATTGGCAGTATAGTTTTGGTCACCTACCCTGATAAAGATACGGTAAATACCATCCTTGTCAGGAGCTGAATGCAGCTGGTCGCTTTTCTTAACAATTACTTCAAGAACATTTCTGCCACCCTCCTCCCATTCGTTGATTTCAAATGTAACAGGAGGTTTGCAATATAATTGTGCAGCAGCTTCCATCATATAGAATTCTTCATCAGAGCGTACACCTGCAATTGAACCATTATCCTTTACTCCCAAAAGAAGTCTCCCTCCGTCAGTATTAGCAAAGGCAGCTAACGATCTTGCAATCTTTTTGGAGTCGTTGACTCCAAATTTAAAATCGAGTCGCTGGTGCTCGCCCTCATTGATCAAAGTCTGAATATAGGATGCCATGGTCAGCCGGTATAGTCCTAAACTTAACAAATTAATAAGAACCCCTGTTTTCGGGAAGGAAGCTTGATCCGGTAATTTATATAACCCTTATAGAATCTCTATATTGTTCTTACCGGTAATCTTTTCACAATAATGACATTGAAGTTTAAGATCTTCTTTATCAATTACGGTAAAACGTGTCATAACCTGTTGATGGTTTGTAATGCAATTGGGATTCACGCATTTAACAAACTGCTCAATCGTGTCAGGGATTTCAACTTGTTGTTTTCCAACCACCTGGTAATTCTTAATTGAAATTAGCGTTGCTGTTGGTGCAATAAGTGCAATTTTATTTGCTTCTCGCTTTTCAAAATACTGACCACTAGCCTTGATGATGCCCTTCTTACCGTACTTCTTACTTTCGAGGTTAAATCCTATAGTAACTTGTCCTTCAGTCTGGTCAAGATTAAGCATTTTAACTACCCTGAACAAGCTCTTGGCAGGAATATGATCGATTACGGTACCATTTTCAATAGCTGATACAACCAGTTCTTTTCTTATATTGCTTTCCATGTTTTTCTCTTTTCAATTTATTTAACACCTAAAATAGAAGCCAGTAGAGCTTGCCTTACATAAACACCATTGAGTGCCTGTTGGAAATAATAAGCCTGATCAGTTACATCCACGTCTTCGTTTATTTCGTTAACACGTGGCAATGGATGGAGTACACGCATATTGGGCTTACAGTTACTGAGCATAGCTGATGATAATATATAAGAATTCTTTACTTTCTCATATTCAATAGGATCGGAGAATCGCTCTTTCTGGATTCTGGTCATATAAACAATATCAACAGTTTCCATAACATCGCTCAACTCAGTGTATTGGAAGTAGTTAAGATTATTATTCTTGATATGCATCTTCACATAACTTGGCAGTTTCAGTTCTATTGGAGATACCAGATGGAAAGTAGAGTTAAAGTTGCATAAAGCCATGACAAGTGAATGGACTGTACGGCCATATTTAAGATCTCCTACAAATGCAATATTCAGTCCATCAAGTTTTCCTTGTGTTTTTCTGATGGAGTACAAATCGAGTAAGCATTGCGTAGGATGCTGATTGCCACCGTCACCAGCATTAATAACCGGCACTTTTGACACTTCACTGGCAAAACGTGCACTTCCTTCACGTGGATGACGCATAACGATTATATCACTGTAATTTGCCACTGTCATAATGGTATCTTTGAGTGATTCTCCCTTCGAAACACTTGAGTTAGTAGCGTCGGAGAAGCCAATAACCCTTGCTCCCAATTGGTTGGCGGCACTTTCAAAACTTAACCTTGTACGTGTTGATGGCTCGAAAAAGAGAGTCGCCACAACGTATTTTTCAAGTATAGATTGCTTAGGACTCTTCTCAAACTCTTCGGCCAGATCAAGTATTTTAATGTACTCTTCTTTTGAAAAATCAGTTATTGACACCAGATTTCGGTTTTTCATTTTTGCTATGATTTGATGGATGAATGACTTATATACAAATTTAACTAAAAAAAAAGCTGCCGGTTAGGGCAGCTTTTGTTGTTTTACTTCAAATTGTGCTTCTTTACGAAATCGTTTATGATCATTGCCAGATTCGGAGTACCGATCTCCTGTAGATCATATCCAACCTTGACAGTTGGCTTGTTGATTTTAATAACCCTGTTAAGGTCAATTGGTGTACCGATGATAACTGAATCGCACTCAGTGTTTTCAATAGTTTTCTCAAGGTCTCTAACTTGTTCTTCACCGTAACCCATTGCAGGGAGCAGTATACCAATATTCTTATAAATTTCGAAAGTTTCAGCAAGTTTACCTGTTACATAAGGACGTGGGTCAACCAGCTCAGCTGCATGATACTTATGAGCAGCAACAGTACCGGCACCAATCTTCATTTCACCGTGTGTAAGAGTTGGACCATCTTCAACAACCAATACTCTTTTTCCACGAATTAATTCAGGTTTATCAACTGTAAGTGGTGATGCACCGTCAATAACAATAGCGTCAGGGTTGATCTTTTCGATGTTGGCTCTAACAGTATTGATATTTTCAAGAGAAGCACTGTCGATCTTATTGATTACGATAACGTCTGACATACGTGCAACAACCTCACCGGGGTAGTAGCTAACTTCAGCACCTGGACGGAGTGGGTCAGCAACACCAATCATCAGGTCAGGTTTATAGAACGGGAAGTCATTATTTCCACCGTCCCATAAAATAACGTCGCAACCGTTTGGATCATTTTCAGCTGCTCTTACGATAGCTTCATAATCAACACCTGCATAGATAACATTACCACGAACAACGTGTGGTTCATATTCTTCCATTTCTTCAATAGTGCATTTGTGTTTATGAAGGTCTTCTATAGTAGCAAAACGCTGAACTTTTTGTTCATTGAGATCACCATAAGGCATCGGATGGCGGATAGCAACAACCTTAAGTCCAAGTTCCATAAGGATCTCAATAATGCGACGGCTGGTTTGACTTTTACCGCATCCTGTACGGGTAGCACCAACAGCGATGACGGGTTTAGTACTCTTAATCATCGTGTCGCTTGGACCCAATAACATAAAATTAGCTCCTGAAGCATTGACGAGTGCGCTGATGTTCATAACACGGGGATAGGGAACATCAGAGTAAGAGAATACACAATCATCTACATTGTGCTCTTTAATAAGTTTTGTCAGATCCTGCTCGGCATAGATGGGAATTCCATTTGGATACAAATCCTCACCTGCTAGCTCTTTCGGATACTTACGACCAAAAATGTCAGGAATTTGAGCTGCTGTAAAAGCTACTACATTGTAGTCTGCGTTTCCGCGAAAGTAAGTGTTGAAGTTGTGGAAATCCCTTCCGGCAGCTCCGATGATAATTACATTTTTCTTCATTGGTTTTTGTGAAAGTTTTAAAGTTGTGAAATAGAACTATTTCTTAAGCTCTTTCACGGGCCCGGGGAAATGGGAAATTTGCGATGACCAATACCGGCAACCTGCCGCAAAAAAACCATTGCAAATATAGGAGGATTGATATCAATTGCAAATTTCACCTGAATTTTTTTTTAAACATCATCATTTTTTTTAGGATGAGGGTATTAGCAGTTTTCAATTTCTTAATCTCAGTATCACATTCAAACCCGATGGGGGTTAAACTCTTAAACCCAATCTTTAACGCAAAACCCTTTATGGGACGGTTATTTTGATGCATCATAGCATATACTTAACCTGTACTTCTATGGCACTGATGATTTATTTCAGCTAAAACCCTATAACCGTCTGCTTTTGACTTTATCCTTTTGCCTATCGTATAATGTCACCCTCCTGGGTTCTGAATCTGGATTATCTTTTTTCTATAATAAGTTCACCCCAACGAGGTTCTTTTTTCATATTATAAATATTCTTACAGGTATCAAGAATTTCACTGATTATGAGTATATTGTTCTTTATTCCGATGTTCCATTATTTCAATATTCTAATATTAATACACAATAAGGTCAGTCTGCTTATGCTGATAGTCTAAAGTTTTTAATTTTGTCATACAAGAGGTTGAGATGAAAATAAATATTCATAAAAACGAGGAAAGGGGATCACACGATTATGGGTGGCTTAAGTCGAAACATTGCTTCAGCTTTGGTGATTATTTTAACCCTGTTAGAGAGGATTTTGGAGTTGTAAGGGTACTAAATGATGAAATAATTGAACCCGACAGCTATTTCAGCCCCCATCATCAGAAGAACCTTGAGGTGATTTTGTTACCACTCAGAGGAAGTCTTGCTTATAGATCGGAAAATGGATTCAAAGCTACTGTGGGGATAGACGAAGTTCTGGCTGTTTCAACAGGTTCAGGTATTGATCATTCTTTTGGCAATCCATCACTCGATGAGAAGCTCGAGTTAATTCAAATATGGATTTATTCGAGAATTAAAGGGATAGAACCAAGGATTCAAATGTTATTGTTCCCTACAGCCGAACGCAATAACAAGCTGCAGATTATTGCAGAGCCTAACTATATTTCGGATGTATTGTGGATTAATCAGGAAGTAAGAATTTCTCGAATTAATCTGTCACCTGACTCTGCACTGATATATAAGGTAAACGACCCTGCAAATCAGTTACTGATATTTATTCTGAATGGAAATGTCAGGTTTAGTAATTTGGAGACAGAAATCAAATCTCGTGATACAATTGAGGTGACAGAGATTAGAGAGGATATTAGGATTATTGCAGCACAACCATCTGATTTGCTAATAATTGAGTCAATACCCGATTAGTTATTGTTCAATATTCTCAACTTCTTCAGCTATCAAATCGAATATACTCATTTGATTCTTAGCTTGTTCGGGTGTCAGTTGGAAATGTTCGTCATATCCGTTCTGTGAAAGATATTGCAGTATTGCTCTCTTGTATAACCTTACAGGTGTAGTTCCATGTTTTCGGCAATATGCATCCACTCTCCGTTTCTGCTGAACAGTAAACTTAAAGTGTATGTTCCTGAATCGCACTCTTTTTCGCTTAGTCATGTGAGTAAATAATACAGGTTACTATTTTCTGATTACCTCTTTTATATCATCAATGATTTTGCGTGCAATTGATTCGGCTTTGTTCTCCGAATCGCTTTCTGAGTAAATTCTAATGATAGGTTCAGTATTTGATTTACGCAAATGTACCCACTCTTTATCGAATTCAATCTTAACTCCATCAATTTTGCTGACCGGATGACGTTTGTATTTTTCAGCTATTGAATCCAGAATTGCATCCACATCCATATCAGGCATTAACTGAATTTTATTCTTTGAGATACAATATTTTGGGAAACCTGCTCTTAGTGCTGAACAACGCTTTCCGGTTCTGGCAAGGTGTGACAGAAAGAGTGCGATTCCAACCAGGGCATCTCTGCCATAATGCAATTCAGGTAAAATAACTCCTCCATTTCCTTCACCCCCAATAACAGCATTGGTTTCTTTCATCAGTTTCACAACATTCACCTCTCCCACTGCTGATGCAGAATACTGCTGTCCTGCCTTCTCGGTAATATCCCTGAGGGCGCGAGTTGATGACATATTTGAAACAGTATTTCCCGGTGTCATTGAAAGTACATAATCGGCAACGGCTACCAGTGTGTATTCTTCCCCAAACATTTCACCATCTTCACATACAATGGCAAGACGGTCAACATCAGGATCAACCACAAAGCCAACATGTGCCCTGGATTTAATTACGTGCTTTGATATCTCTGATAAGTTTTCGGGAAGTGGCTCAGGATTATGCGGGAAATGACCGGTAGGCTCGCAATACAATTCTTCAATCTGGTCAACACCAAGTGAGCGGAGCAATAGAGGGATTGCTAATCCACCTGTTGAATTGACAGCATCAACGGCTACTTTAAATTTTGCTGATCTGATGGCAAAGGTATCAACATAAGGTAAAGCCAAAATCTTATCTATATGCTTCCTGATCTGGCTATCGTCTTTTGTAAGTGTTCCTATCTGATCAATTTCTGCGTAAGTGAAGTTACCTTCTTCAGCAATTTCCAGTAAACGCTTACCGGTTTCATCACTGATAAACTCTCCGTTTTTATCGAGCAATTTTAGTGCGTTCCATTGCCATGGATTATGACTTGCCGTAAGGATGATTCCACCTTCTGCTTTAAGATCTACTACGGCCATTTCGACAGTCGGTGTAGTTGAAAGTCCAATATCAATAACATCAACTCCTGACGACAATAAAGTTGAGCAAACCAGATCACTCACAATTGGTCCTGATACACGTGCATCTCTGCCAACTACTATATTAATCTTATAAGGAGATTCACTCTTCAACATCTGTGCGTATGCACTTGTGAATTTAACTACGTCAATGGGAGTCAGACCTTCACCCGGTTTACCGCCAATTGTACCTCTAATTCCGGAAATACTCTTAATTAATGTCATAAAGTTTATTCATACTTAGCAAATACAAAAGTATTGAAATTACCACACACTCAGTATCATTGGGTGCTAATTGCTGACTAACTTTGAACCTGAACATTAACACAACATTCTCAGCCTGAAATGGTAAATAAGTATGAAATTCTCTGACTACTTGCACTCCCGATATTAAAAAGAGTAATTTTGCATTAAAATTGATCAAGAGATGGACGATTTTTTTAATGACGAAGAAAGTAAGATGGGGATGAAAGAGCTTATAGCCCGTTTCTGGCACAGGGTGAATCATGAGGCTTTGCACTTCTTCGATGTTGACGAATACGAAGATATTATCGATTACTATCTTGATAAGCGTCAAACTAAGATGGCGAAGAAAGTTCTTGACATTGGGTTACAGCAACATCCTGCTAGTTCATCATTACTAATCCGTCAGGCCAAGCTTCTTTTTTCAGACACAAAAACTGAACAGGCATTAAAACTTCTGTCCAAAGTTGAAGATCTCGATCCCACCAATAGCGATGTTTATGTCACTAAAGGTTTTATATATAGCAAACTTCACTTACCTAAGGAAGCAATTAAAGAGTATAGCAAAGCTCTGAATGATTATGAATATCAGGCTGATCTCTTTATTCAGATTGCACTGGAGTATGAGAATCTTTTTAATTATGACAGAGCAATTGAGTTCTATCAGAAGTATTTAGAATTGGAACCTGATCAGAATGCAATACTTGATGAACTTAATTATTGTTATAAGTATGCAGAAGAATATAAAGTAGATGATTGTATTAAGTTTTATAAAGCTTATTTGGATAAAAATCCGTACTCACACAGTGCCTGGTACAATTTAGGTGAAGCTTATACACGTAAAGGTTCGTACGACGAGGCTATTAGTGCATACGATTTTTGTATTGCCATCGATCCTGAGTTCTCCGCTGCATATAGTGGTAAAGGTAATGCATGTAATGAGGCAGGTTATTACCAAAAAGCTATTGATACTTATAAGGAATCACTTGAAGTTACTTCTGAATCTTTCACATATTACTTTATCGGGGAATGTTATGAGAAAATGGAGGACTATATCAATGCTATAGAGTATTACAGACAAGCAACTCAATTAGATAGTGAGTTTTCAGATGCCTGGATTGGACTGGGGGTTGCTTATGATGGACTTGGTGATATGAAGTCAGCACTCCATTATGTTAAAAAAGGCGTGAGTCTCGAGCCTGAAAATAATGAATTTATTGCTACTCAGGCAATCATTCAACAGCATTGTGGTTTGTATGATGAGGCTGCTGAGTCATTTACTCTAGCCCTATCTTACATGCCTCATGATCATAATCTCTGGCTCGATTTTTCAGCTATGTATGCCGAAATGGACGAATACAGTACAGCACTAAAAGTACTCGATCAGGGAATTGATCAACTACCTTTTAACCCTCAACTTCAGCTACGTAAAGTCGCTTACTTATACATGCTGGGTAAGTTTAAGGAAGCTGTATCACATCTTCAATATGTACTGACCTTGGATGATGTTAATCTGGAAAACTTGCTTGATTATGCTCCATTCCTTCAGGATGATCCTACTATTGCTGAAATCCTAAGTGATCTATTATAACTCTTAACTTTATATTCATGCACAGCAGGTATGGACTTATCGGTTTCCCTTTAAGCCACTCCTTCTCGAAAAAGTATTTTACTGAAAAATTTACAAGAGAGGCGATAAACAGTACTTATGAATTGTTTCAAATCGATTCGGTTCATAAGATCAATGACATCATCGGTAATTATCATGATCTGAGAGGATTTAATGTTACGATTCCGTATAAACAGCAAATCATTCCTCTCGTAAACAAACTCTCAGACGAAGCTGCCCGGATTCAGGCAGTAAATACTGTAAGGGTGGTGAGGGAAAATGGTCAAATTATGCTTGAAGGTTATAATACAGATGCGCCGGCATTTGAAACCGAATTGTTAGCCTTCATGCCTAAGCTTCCTAAATATGCTTTAATATTAGGCACGGGAGGTGCATCTGCAGCAGTTGCATATGTGCTTAAGAAACTCAACATTGAATTTCAACTTATTAGCAGGACACCTAAACAATCTTCTTCATCAAATAATATCCTGAGTTATGAACAGCTCAGCAATCAATTGATTGACAAAGTCAAACTTATAATCAATTGCACTCCGGTTGGCATGTATCCTAACAGTCACTTATCACCTCAAATTCCGTACAACATTCTTACTCCTGAACATTATCTCTTTGACTTAGTGTACAATCCTGAAATGACTGAATTCCTCAAAAGAGGACAGGAACATGGGACTCAAACCAGAAATGGTTTAGGTATGCTTTATAAACAGGCTGATCTTGCATGGAATATCTGGAATAGGTAGTATCTGATTTTTTGCTATTTTAGTTCGGATAATTCAAACCCTCATGATGAATCAGGAAACAAAATCAGTTGCACAAGTACCGAATATGGCAAAAAGTCGTATAAAGGTCACAGAATCAAGTAATCAGGTAACAGTTACCATTCCACCGAAAGGTATCAAGGGAGGGGCACTTGTGACTGTAATTGTCATTGCTTTATGGCTATTTACTATTTTAATCTGGACAGTATTGCTTGCTTTAATGAAACCTGTAAATGCACTCTATTCATTACCATTCTGGGCAATTGGATTCTGGACACTTTTCAAAGCTATCAAAATGATTAGATTGCAGCAGGAAATAATAATTGACCCTCAGAATGTTACTCTTAGAATGAGCAGAGGTTCAAAGTCCGAAGAAAGAAGATTTCCGGGAAAGAATGTTAGTATATCCCTCATTGAAGGATCATATTATGACTATTCAGGACTAAACAAGAGAGGCCAATATCCGGCTATCCTGTTTAATGAGGAAGCATTTAGTTTCGCAGAACGAAATACAGCAGAGGAGAAAAAGTGGCTCATTGATTTCCTGAATGATAAATTAAACAACTTGTAATTATGACTGATCCTCTAAAAATACTCGATCATAAAGCCATTAAAGACATCCTGCTAAAAAACGATAACAGGGTAATTTTTGAAAAGACAAATGTAGTTCCTGATGAAACTGAGATGTTAAAGGAACTTCAAAAAATAATGCGCCCTGATGAAATTACCAGGAAATCAGTATTGGGGCTTGACATCTACCAGTATAGCTCATACGGTGAATTTGAGCAAATGCTCATCCCCTTCCTGTTTAGAATGTTATTCAGTACAACTATCGATTTGTGCTTTGAAAATCATCCATTTATCTTTCAGAAATACACTAAAGAAAGCTTAAAGAAAGCATATATCAGTACAGGCGACGGAGGCTTTGTGATTTTCGACAATCCGATGCATTCACTTCTTTTTGCCTGCAATTACGCAATTGTACTCAGAGTATATAATGCATTCCATTTCTTTCCCAGATTGCGCAAAATCATAGGTGGTATTAGCACAAGATATGCAATAACCTATGATAAAGTCTATTCGTACAACGATAACTTTTACGGAAGAGCCATCATTAACAATGCCAGGATACTGTCGAGCGACAGCCTAAACCGCTGCCTTATTGATGAATATACCCATAGGTGGTTTACTGTCAATATCGATGGAATTGAAAACCTTCAGCTCATCACTATTGAAGATGTTGCCCATATATATGAATTCAGCTCAGGGTACAATACTGAGTTTATCACCACCAAAGAAGATAAGATCTTTGGTCATGAAGCCAGTCGTGAACAAGGAATAATTAATTCCGATATCCTCAAGATTGGTAAGATCAAAGCAAAAGAATCAGATCTGAATATCTATAACCTGCACTTGCAGGTTAGTATGAGTTTAGTGAATAATGATGATCCAAAACAGCACAAAATAGTTACAGCAAGTCTGGGAAATCTGAACACTGCAGGTATTTAATAAAGTAATCCAAGTAATTAAGCTATGTGCCCAACCAAAATTCTCACAGTTGATCAGATACGTGAACTTGATTCATATACCATATCACACGAACCCATACTTTCGATTGATTTAATGGAAAGAGCGGCACATGAGTGCTATAAATGGATTACTAAGAGGATTTCAGGAATCAGGACTTTCAGAGTATTTTGCGGGATGGGTAATAATGGCGGTGATGGCCTCGCCATTGCCCGTATGCTTTATGCCGACGGGCATAATGTGGAAGTATATTATATCAGACATGCATCAAATGCAAGTGAAGATAACCGAACGAATTTTGATAAGATATCAGATATCGCCGGACTTGTGGTTACTGAGATTTTTGAAGATGAGCCGGGTATTGAGATAGGAGATAATGATATAGTTATTGATGCAATCTTTGGCTCAGGGCTTAATAAACCTGTTAAAGGTTTCATCACTGAAATCATTAGGCAAATAAATGAGAGCAATGCGTATGTAATATCAATTGACCTGCCATCAGGGTTGTCAGCTGACGAGCCAATGCAAGGGTATAGTAAGTATTCAATTGTCAGGGCTGATTATACGCTTACTTTCCAAATGCCTAAACTGGCATTCTTTCTGCCTGAGAATGAAAACTATGTGGGTGAATGGAAAGTACTGAATATTGGGCTCCATCAGGATTTCATTAAGAATGCCGGGACGCATTACTATCTCACTACCAAGAATGATTGTAAGGAATTATTTAAACCCAGGGGCAGGTTCTCACATAAGGGTACATTTGGACACGGTTTGCTGATTGCAGGTAGTCTGGGCAAAATGGGTGCAGCATTGTTGGCAGCAAAAGCTGCATTACGCTCAGGGGCCGGTTTAGTCACTGCTCATTTGCCATTATCGGGTATTGAAGCTATGCTCACATCAATTCCTGAAGTGATGGTTGATCCTGATGATTCTGAAACTCACTTCCATACTTTGCCCGATCTTCCCTTGTACAATGCCATTGCCATTGGTCCGGGATTAGGAATGCACATTGAAACTCAGAACGCCATGAAGCTACTAATCCAGGAAGTCGGCAATCCTATTATTATTGATGCTGATGGACTCAATATACTGGCAGCAAATAAAACTTGGTTATCATTTCTTCCACCCGGTTCAATCCTGACTCCCCATCCTAAGGAATTTGAACGATTGACCAGCTCTGTTGAGAATCATTTCAACAGACTGGAGATATTTAGGGCTTTCTGTATCCGATTTAAACTCTATGTGATTCTGAAAGGAGCCTTTTCGGCTATCGGTACACCCGAAGGAGATATTTATTTCAATCCAACCGGAAATCCCGGTATGGCTACCGGTGGTTCAGGAGATGTACTTACAGGAATCCTTTTGGGATTAAAGGCTTCGGGTTATTCTTCACGAGATGCTTGCATTCTGGGAACTTGGTTGCATGGGAAGGCAGGTGATATTGCCGCATCAGAGATTTCGCAACCTTCAATGATCGCAGGAGATATTATAGATAATTTGGGAAGGGCTTTCCTAAAAATAGGTAAATAATACTAGTTCCAATAAATTGATCGTCCATAGTAATAAGACGAAGCAAACCCTGTGCTTCAACTTTATCGTCTAAGGTGTAGTGAAGGGTATACCCAGCGTCAGCAATCAACAAAATGAATTAAACAGAGAGCAGTTCTTCAATCAAATCTTCTTCCAATCGAAGGTTATCTATAATAAAACCTTGTCTTTCAGGGGTATTTCTTCCCATGTAAAATGAAAGAACTTGATTAATATCAGCAGATTTCTTCAAGATAACGGGGTCAAGCCGCATTGACGCACCAATGAAATGTTTGAACTCATCAGGTGATATCTCACCAAGTCCTTTAAATCTTGTGATTTCAGGATTAGGACCAAGTTCCTTAATTGCGGCTACCCTTTCCTCGTCTGTATAACAATAGTTTGTTTTCTTCTTATTCCTGACCCTGAATAAGGGAGTTTGAAGTATGTATAAATGTCCGCTTTTTACTACATCAGGATAGAACTGCAAGAAGAATGTCAGCATTAGTAATCTGATGTGCATGCCGTCAACATCGGCATCAGTAGCAATTACAATGTTATTGTATCTGAGATTCTCCACCCCTTCTTCAATATTCAGGGCAGATTGCAGCAAATTAAACTCATCGTTTTCGTAAACAACCTTTTTGCTCAAACCGAAACAATTCAACGGCTTGCCTTTAAGACTGAAGACTGCCTGTGTATTTACATCCCTCGATTTAGTGATAGATCCACTTGCTGAATCTCCTTCAGTAATAAACAATGTAGTCTCAAGTCGCCTTTCATCATTACTGTTATAGTGGATGCGACAATCTCTTAATTTCTTATTATGTAAGCCTACCTTCTTGACACTGTCTTTTGCAAGCTTTTTAATATTTGCGAAATCCTTTCTCTCCTTCTCGCTTTGCAAAATCTTTTTCAGCAACGATTCAGCAGTTTCGCTGTTCATATGCAGGTAATTATCAAGCTGCTTCTTGATTATATCGCCAATGTAATTTCTGATACTTTGCCCGTCCGGCTCCATTAATTGTGAACCAAGCTTTGTTTTAGTCTGTGATTCAAATACAGGCTCCTGGATTTTAATACTTACCGCGGCAACTATGCTCTGGCGTATATCATTTGGGTCAAAGTCCTTTTTATAGAAATCCCTTATTGTCTTTACTATTGCTTCTCTAAAGGCGGCTTGGTGAGTTCCTCCCTGCGTTGTATGTTGTCCATTTACAAACGAGTAGTATTCTTCACCATATTGGCGACTGGAGTGAGTGAAAGCGCATTCAAAATCCTCATCCTTTATCAGGATGATAGGATACATTATCGGGTTACCATTAATATTTCGCTGCAGCAGATCAATTAGTCCGTTTTTTGCCTGCATGCGGGTTCCATTGAACCAAATTGTAAGGCCATTGTTCAGGAAGACATAATTCCATAGCATCTGTTCGATGTACTCAGCTATAAAATGGTAATGACCAAAAAGCTCTTCATCAGGAATAAAACTGATTATAGTACCTGAGCGCAAATTACTTGGCTCTTCAGGATGGTCGTTGATTATCTCACCTCTCTCAAATTCAACTACTTTAGTTTTTCCCTCACGAATACTTTGGACAGAGAAATATGACGAAAGGGCGTTTACGGCTTTCGAACCCACACCGTTGAGTCCAACAGCTTTCTTAAAGATTTTCGAATCGTATTTGGCACCGGTATTAATTTTTGAAACACAATCAATGACCTTACCCAGAGGTATTCCTCTCCCATAATCCCTTACAGTGACTTTCTGATCTTTGATGAAAACTTCGATCGTTCTACCGTTACCCATCACAAATTCGTCGATAGAATTATCGATAATTTCCTTGATCAGCACATAAATACCATCATCTTGTGATGATCCATCACCTAATTTTCCGATATACATACCCGGGCGTAGCCTGATATGCTCCTTCCAGTCTAAAGTTCGTACCGAATCATCAGAATATTGACCCGAATTGACGGGTGTATAATCTAGTTCTTCCATGTGTGCAAATATAGTCTAAAGAATTTTTGCGGGATACCTAAACAAGAAAGGAATATGGGAATTAATTTTTCAATTGAGGTTTCAATAACCATGCACCCGGGAAGTTTACTTTTAACATTTCCAATTCTTTATACGCTGCTACCTCATCTTTGAAATTATTAACTGATATCCTAAAGAAAGTGGAGTTCTGTATGTAGCAGGCATTTCTGTATCCTGCCTGAACAAGTTTCTGTACCTCGGCTTCTGCCTGAGGCAATGTCCCTACACTTGAAGTGATTATATAATACAGTGAACCGTCAGCAGATCCGGCCAGCCACTTATTGTCTTTCGCTGTCACATCCCTCAGTGTATCGTCACAAGTCCTGAAACCTGTAAGATGATCAGCTCCTTCGCCAAACCAGACGCATGCATACTGACCGTAAATACCTACTCCAACAGCCAGCCATGGTTTAGTCCATTTTCCGGTGTTCAGAATCAGGTTATTTACTAAGTTAACTTCAGTCCATAATTGAAATGCATCATCAGCTGTCGCTTCCTCTGATCCTGAATAAACAGCTTCATAAGCTTTGAACTTGTATGAAGTAATCTCCTTTGGCTTGAGAGTCATGCAGGCTACCCTGTTTTCGTCCTCAGCATAACAGCATGGTTTCCATTGCCCCTTTCCTGACCAACTATGAGGATTACATCCACCAAAATCAGGTCGGTTTTGCGATAAGTCTATGGTATGAACTCTTGCAACATACGATAGTGATTGTGACAGAGTAATTTCAGGAAGTTGTTTACTAATTCTGTACTCGTTTATAAGATTATAGAGCTTCTTCTCTTCCGGGGACGGACAATGTTCAGCTGCAGCACCGGCATAGTACCCCTGACTGTAAACCACATTGCAACAAGCAATTAGAAAGAAAATTATACGTAATAACATACCATTTTTCTGCCTGCTAAAGATACTAAATATTCACTTTTACTGCCATCAGAACTCTTAAATTGAAATGTAGACAAGGCTAAACAGCATTATTAAGAATATGGAATTAGCTTCATCTAATAGTGTCTATAATTCCCTTAACTCTTTAAAGTGTCAATCCCTCCCTTAGCCTCTTTTCTGAGTTTCTTAATATCCTCTTGGGTCGGTATGAATGATAACCATGAAAGTGAAGTGAATTTCCTGAATACTATCAGTTGATACAACATACTTGAGAGGTATGAAGCTGAAGCAGTTATAGCTGCACCGACCAGCCCGTATACAGGTATGAGCGTATAACCAAGAATGAAGGTAAAGATCAGTCCAATTCCTGACGAAATCGTATTGTGATGAGGATGCCCTGTTCCGGAAAAATAATGGCTAAGCATTAATGAAACAGCGACTGCAATAATACCCGGTGCCAATCCGGCAACTACTGTAGTAATCTTACCGAACTCACTATGGAAAATGAAGACAAATACACTTTCCGGAAGTAATACTATGAGAAGCATAATTACTATGCTCAGTAGTGTAATGATCTTGATAAAACTTGCAGTCAATCGTCCGGAATATTCATCATCATTACTATTTGACAATCTGGAGTATAACAATGTTGCCATACTTTTGGCTATAATCCACACACTTTCAGCAATCTGAACTCCTAACGAAAATACACCAAGTGTAGCCCTGTCGAAGAACTTCTCAATTAAATAATAGCTAAGCCTGTAATTAAACAACTGCATTATACTGGCAGCCTGAAGGAAGCCACCAAAACGAAATGCTTCAATAACTAGTTCTTTTTTCGGGAAGTGAAACTCAGCTCTTGGCGGGAAATTCAATATTGTTCCTATTATCACACAAATCCCTATACTTACATACTGGGCTACTATATAAGCATCTGTTTGGTACAGGTTAAATCCGAAAATTAAAATCAGCAACACTGCAAACAAGAGAACTGATTGCAGTATTACCATTGCATTGTAGGTACTGATCTTTTCCTTTCCCAGAAACAGGTTCTGGTTTATCGTAACCAAACTGCCAATGGTTGCCAGCAGCAATACATCCGGTCTGAAACCGGCAGGTATCATATTAAAAGCTGCCAATAAAGCCCAAACCGGCACTCCTATGACAGGAATCCAAATCCAGGCAGCCACCATCAATTCAGCAACAGGTCTTCTGGATACCTGGTAAACAAGTGAACTGCCTGCCAGAACTGCAGTAAACAGCTGTATTATACTTATTCCCAAGACAATCAGAGAAACCGTCCCTAATACTGCTGCACCCATGAATCGTGCTATGACCCAAACTATACCTAAATTCAGAACTGCACTGATCAGTCGGGTAGCTGTAGTAGAGAGCAGATTCCTGATCATGAGATAATTATTTTGATAATCCTGATTTTCTTTTTAGTTGATAGAAGAAATTTGCGGGTGAAAATTTCATCTTTTTACAGTCAAAAAGCATTGAATCACCGGCAAATGACAAGTTATGAATCCCTTGAAATCCTTCAGGAGGTTCAAGGACATTCACTGTACTTTCAAGGAATGATTCTTCCGAGAGTATCTTAACTTCATTAATTATTATCCTGCCACCATATGATCTGGAACAATCCTGAGACGGGCGATAGAGTTTTCCATCAAGATAAAAAAGTGATCCTGCAGGCCTCGAGTTGCTAACATTTGATTTTACCGGATTAAGCACATGGGGTTTAAATTCATCTTCAAGCTCATCGGCGTGCCAGATATGCAATTCCGTATTAGTTGCATAACCGGCCGTAAAGAACAAATACCAACGATTCTGATGATAAATCAGTGAAGGGTCTACTGCTTCAATATCCTTTATTAAAGTGCGAACATGTACCAGTTTCATCGAAACAGTATCAAGTTTATACAGTTCAACATTCTTATGATCTTTACATTCAGGCAAACAATATGTTGCTCCTTTATACTTGAATACAAATGGATACGACAAGTGCCAGGGCTCTTTAAGAATCGTGACCGGTTCAGTGAAAGTGTATTCTCTCTCATTAAACCAAACCGACGACAGATGTCCCATTCGATTCTTGTAACTATAATTTTCGAAGAGTAATAGCAAACGCTCACCATCCTTTACTGCAAATCCATCAGCAAAATAGTGGTCTGAATTCTTTGCAGCCAGGAAATCCACTTCCTCCAAATCAATATCATACTGTAAACTACCCAGAATATCTGCGGTACGGGCCTTTATTATGCCCAACTGCCAATTTTCACAATAAAACAGCTCGTTTAAATGGAACTTTATCCTGTTAACTATTGATTTTAAGAGGAAAATAGCAAATGTAGTATTACCGGGTACTTTGTATAAAGGTGCATTTGTACTGACTCCTTCAGTCTGGTCGGGGAAGGTACCCTGGTCCATTATTTCATTGCAAACATGAGCCGGCCAGTGCTTTGAATAACTAATAGCCTGCTCAAGGTTTCCTTTCCATGAGTGCTCAACAGTCTTAAATATCCCCTTTCGTAAAATAACTCCTCCATCAAGTTTTTCTGTCAATCGCTGCAATATCGCTCCGGTTCTGTGATCCTTATAATACACTTCCCAAAATCCCGGAGGAACTCCCCTGAACTTTTGTTCATCGCCATGATGAAATGACCAGATACCAAGTGGTGCACTGTTCAGTATCTCACCTCTGATGATACCAAATCCAAATTTGATGATAAAGTCAGGCTGATAATTTCTAATCTGATCGATGTCAGTCTCACTGAAATACTCACTTGACTTTTTCTTTATCGGCTTGATTTTTATTAGTGGAATGTCTTTCAGCAATTCTTTTACTGATGTGTACCTGAAGACAACCGGTTTGAAAAAGTACCTGTAATATTGATTGAAGAGGAAATTATGCCATTTATAATTGAGTACCCGGCTAAAGAAATTCTTCCGTTTCACTCCCGGCGTATCATTCAATATAATGACAACAGCATCAACTTTTGGCAAATCCAAAAGTGACTTAAGCGACTCATATTGCCACTTCTGTACAGTCATGCTGTTAAGCATTATACCGAATTTCAAACCTCCTGAATAATCTTTTAAAGCCATTTCATTCAATTAGTTTTTTGAGAATTTCCTCAATACCTCAGTATACATATTCGCAATGTCAGCACCAATGGGTACGATATCAAAGACATCGGTAATCTTTGCCCGCAATTTTACTGGGTCGTATGAAGCGTGATTGTTGTACATGTGTCTCATTGCATCTTTCAGAGCTTCAATATCCCCGGGCTGAATTACAATTCCATACTCACCAGTTATCAAAACATCCATATCGGCAACATCAGTCGTAATCACAGGAATCCCGGTTGCCATTGCTTCAAAAACAACAATTCCAAAGGTTTCGTAATTGCTGGTAAGGACATGACAATGCGATCTCTTCAATTCTTCTGCAACTCCCACGGGATTCAATGAGCCCCTGAAAATTACTTCTATCCTGGTCTCAGCATATTGCTCTATCATTTTACGATCTTCACCATCCCCAACAAGAACCAGATCGAAATCATAACCTTCTTTACGCAGTTCCTCGGCAGCACAAATCAGCAGTTTGAGGTTCTTTGATTTTTCTTCAAAGCATGAAATGTTGATAAAGCGAAACTTGACATGCCTGGATTCACCAATGTTGAAAGTACCGGTATCAACCGAATTCCCGATTATATAGTATTTAAAACTCAGGCCACATTGTATCATCGCATCCCTGAGGCGGGTTGAAACTACCGAAATAGCTCCGGCATGTCTGAGTATAAATTCTGTGAGCTTTTTTCTAAAAAAACCGGTATAACTGAAATTCTCAGGATAATATCGCGACCAGTGCTCTGTTACACAATATGGTACCCGGTAGGCCCGACTATACAAATATGCAAGTAAACCTATCCTTGTAAGAATATGTGCGTGAATCAGTGAGGGTTTGCCATTTAACTTAATTGCCTTATTTATAGCAAGAATCCAGGCGATTAGATGAATGACCGGTGATAGTATTCTGATTTGTTTGTAGTAAATAATTACTTCGGTAAGATTACCCTCACTAATGATCTCTTTTCTAAAGACAGGCTTCTGTTGATCAATGCACTTTGTAGCATAAGCAACCGTTACACGATATCCAAAGTTTGTTACTGCCAGAGCATGATTACGCACAAACAGCCCTAACATGCGATTGGTTTCCGAAGGATACCATCGTGAGATGAAAAGGAAATTTTTACTCGTATCGGATGCCATTACCAGAACCCAAAGTTAATGAATACTTACATCTTTCAGGTAATTATTCAAAATACCGGATGCTTCAAGTGCATTAACAGCATTTTGCAATCTTTCCTTACCGGTACCTTCAATTATGGCATAATTAATTTTCCGTGTATTTATCTCATTAAGATAAAGTTTGAACAATTCATCCCTGTCATGGGGATTTTCTCTCAGAGGATCGTATTCCCAGGGCAGATCAGTATTACAAAGTAATGTATAGTCGTAAGGTTCAGTCAGAAGCTTATTTTGAATCCACTTGTGTGATTTTTTAAATCTCACCATTTCCCAGATATATGTGACCAGAAAATCGGTATCGCAAAACAATATCGCGCGGGTACTCTTCAATGCCTCCAACTCATTATTGAACTGCCCTCTGGCAATACTAAGGATATCCGAATAATTGTACTTACCACCCCTCTCCTGAAGGTATTCGCGTGAATATTCAGGCACCCAGTTTTCATTGAAATACTCGGCCAATTGTTGTGCCAGCACAGATTTTCCTGTCGATTCAGGTCCTGTTATCGCTATACGGAGAGGTTTCTTTCTGTCCATCTTTTCTTCCATTCAATGTATCCTAAAATAGCAATAACCAGAAACACAATATATTGTACACAAGTAAACACCAGTCCCCTGCTAAAATAAATGGGTATTGCAATAAAGTCACCAATTATCCAGTAAATCCAGTTCTCAACACGTTTCAGAGCCATGAGCCACATACCAATCAAAAATATGCCAGTGATGAATGAATCGACAAATGGTACATACGAAGTAATGTATTCAGTATCTTGACGGTTAAAAAGCCATATCAGACCATAAATAACGATAAACGAAACAAATGTCAAAACAATTCCCAGGACTTGTTCTTTGGGCGTATTAACCGAAATCTCTCTGGTTTCGGTGTGACCGTTTTTATGTGTCCAATGGTACCAACCATAAACGCTCATTGCGAAATAAAACAAATTTATTCCCGCATCAGCATAGAGACGGACGTTAAAGAATATAAAGACATAAATAAGAACGCTTATAATTCCAACCGGATATACCAGAATGCTTTCTTTTTGAGCAAACCAAACACTGGCTATACCTGTAATTACGGCAATAAACTCCCAAATACCTGTATTAAGCAGGTTTTGATATAACTGATTTATGAAATCCATTATTCTCTCAAATCAGCATTAATTACTTTCAGGACAAATACTGAATGAGGAAGCTCATAAGCTCTCTTAATGCAAGCTTTAAGTGTGTCCATTACTTCATCATACTCACCAAATACCTGAGTAGACATAGTATTCGTTTTTACCAGCAGATTGCCATTCTCTTTGAGGGTTCCGATGAACTTCTTTATTGGATCCTTATATGTTTCATTCAGAGGATAGTACGATATTTCAACTGATATTTGCATAGCATTTTATTTTACAGGCAAAGTTAACCTTAAAACTATGGTTACAGCAAGATAAGTTACTTTTTACTTAGTGAATCTTCGGGATGCGATGTTATATTGCTTAATATTGTACTTTAAAAACATGCATAAAATATATGGTACTCTTTTCAAAATTCAGCAATAAGCTTTTCAAGCTAACTATCTTATTAATGATCATCGGGTTAAGCTCATGTTTAACTGTTGAGAAAAAAGAATATACTTATCAGATTACAGGTAATAATTCAGGCAAACTGACCATTAAGTACATCAATATTTATTCGATAATGGACGATGGAAAGGATGTTTCGGAAAGTGACTTTAAAGAATTGCTGGATAAGTATCTGAATGGTACACAAGTCATGGAGGATTTCCCTGCTGCTGAAAACATTAAAACCCGGTTATTTGAAGAGAACGGCCAATTATGTGGTGAAATCACACTTGAGTTCAATGATCTTAATTCCGCCCGTTTATATCAGTATCAAAAAGGATGTCCTATCATGATGAATATCAGTACAGCTTTCGATTCTGAGACTTATCTAAGTTCAAATGGAGAGTATGGTAATGACCATATGCCGGTTGTATTCTGGCCATCAGATGCTAAAAAACTGGTTGTTACTACTCTGGTTTCGACTCCTGATGAAAACAGCACCAGTATGCTTGACGATTACAAAGCCTGGCTTAAATCAAAATAAAAAAAGGGGGTTCCATGTTGGATACACCCCTTTCTCCCTTCTTCCTTATGAACGTTAATGTTCGTTTTGGGAAAAAGTAACTGTCAGGGGTTAAAAAAATCAAAAAAAATTCTAAACTCAACCTTCCAGGTTCCTACCGCACATCATGCAAATTGAAGAAAGCTAATCAATAGTGTATAGAAGCCATTGAAATTAACAATAATTAACCGGTACAAAGGATAGCATATCTTACATTTGCATTATGAACGTAATTTATGCATAAACTCGCACTTAAACTTTTATTAGTACTGTTGACGTTTGCAACCTATTCAGGTAATGCACAGCAGTATGTGATGATAAAGGGACAAGTGTGGGATCTTGCCGGCGAGAAACTCGTTGGTGCTCATGCCTATAACAGTTCGCGTCATTATGGAACTTTCACTGATATAAATGGAATTTTCTTTCTCGTAATGGCACCGGGTGATTCTCTCAGGGTGACAATGGTTGGTTATAAACCATTCAAGATGAGGATTCCGGAGAGACTGGAGGCCACTTCATACAAACTCGATATAACACTGGCAGGCGATACAATTCTTCTCAAAACAGCTGAAATAAAACCTTATCCTGAAACATATCCTGAACTTAAACGTGAGTTTGTAAAACTCAAGGTTGAAGATGAGAAGTGGTTCGAAAGAACTCAAATGCCAAATGTAGTATATAGGAGTAAATATGCTAACCCCGATGGTACGGGACTCATTCTGCCCGGTCCATTTAGTGCGCTATATAATGCTTTTAGCAAAGAAGCTAAAGAACTCCGGAAAATGAATACAATATTGGCCAACGACAGGGTAAAAGAAAAACTACTCACGATAATTTCAAAAAGCTGGTTTGAGAAAGAGCTTGGTATAAAAACCGATGATGAAATCAGTACTCTTATCAAAAGATGCGGCATTACAATCGAATTCTTAAACTCAACACCTGAGTATAGGGTTATAGAATATGTGATGGATTGTGCTAAACGGAGAAATTAATCGCTCCTGAATTACATCTTTGACCGCAAAACAACGTTACTCACAGCATTTATCAACATTTATTGACGATCTTTGTTAACAAGAAGCAATTTAAAGAATAACAATATGACTACAAAGGAGGCGAGAGGAACTAAAACCATTAACAATACAGGTTTAACAGCTAAAGAAATACTTAACGACTATCGTATTGCTTATGAAAGCAGGCAGGCAAGTATAATTGGACGCAAAGAGGTACTCACAGGTAAAGGAAAGTTTGGAATATTTGGTGACGGCAAAGAAATACCCCAATTGGCAATGGCACATGTTTTCAGAAATGGTGACTGGCGCTCTGGATATTATCGCGACCAAACCTTCATGCTGGCCTCCGGACTTATGACCCTTGAAGAGTTCTTTGCCCAGATATATGGTGATACCGATTTATCATTCAATCCCGGAACAGGTGGCAGGGTCATGAATAACCATTTTGCCACCCGCACACTCGATGAGAATGGAAATTGGAAAGACCTGACCAAACTTAAAAACGTTTCAGCCGACATCTCTCCTACCGCCGGTCAAATGCCCAGACTAATTGGTCTGGCACTTGCTTCGAAACTATTTAAACAACTCAACAATCCCCAAATTAGTAAAGGTTTCTCGACTAACGGAAATGAAGTTGCTTTCGGTACAATTGGCGATGCCTCAACTTCTGAAGGTCATTTCTTTGAAACTATAAATGCAGCCGGAGTTCTGCAAGTACCTATGGCCATCTCGGTATGGGATGACGGATGGGGAATTTCGGTACCTAATAAATTTCAAACTACCAAGGAAAGCATCTCTGAGATCCTTAAGGGTTTTCAGATGGATGATGAAGGACGTGGAATACTAATTTATAAAGTTAAAGGATGGGACTACGAGCAACTTCTTGAGGTATACCGTGACGGTGTTGAAATGTGCCGAACCAAACAGGTGCCTGTTCTTTTCCATGTAACTGAACTTACACAGCCTCAGGGACATTCAACCAGCGGATCGCATGAGCGATATAAATCAGCCGAACGCCTTGAATGGGAGAAAGAATACGATGGAATTGCAAAAATGCGCCAATGGATCATCAATACAGGATTAGCGGATGAAAATGCTATATCCTCTATTGAAACAGAAGCTATTCAAAAGGTACGAAAAGCACGCAATGCTGCGTGGAGTAACTTCCAAAAGCCCATTTTGCAAATGCGTGAGGACTTTTTACATATGGCTGATGTAACTAGCTGTAACTGTGCCAAGACTGAGAAAATTGAGAAGATAAAGGAAGAACTTAAACAGATTCCTGAACCAATACGAAAAGACATTATTTCATCAGGGCGTAAGATCCTCAGGCTTATCTGTAATTCATGCAGCAATCCCGAAAGCTCTCTTAAAGCCAATGTCAATCAATGGCTTAACGAAGTATCAAGTGATAGTGCCGAGAGGTATAACTCTTGTTTGTACAGTCGCTCAGAATCGAAAGTCAGCAATATTACAGAAATTAAACCTGTGTATGGTAAAGAAATGTGCCTCGTACCCGGTAGAGAAATCCTTCGTGATAATTTCGATGCACTCTTTGCTAAGTATCCTCAATTACTTCTTTTCGGCGAAGATGTTGGTAAAATAGGAGGTGTTAACCAAAGCTACGAAGGTTTGCAGGCTAAATATGGTGAAAACAGGATTTTTGATACGGGAATAAGGGAAGCCACAATAGTTGGACAAGGAATAGGACTGGCAATGCGTGGTTTCAGGCCGATAGCCGAAATTCAGTACTTTGATTATTTACTTTACGGTCTTCAGGTTATAAGTGATGACCTGGCAACACTACAATATAGAACAAGAGGTGGACAAAAAGCACCCCTTATTATCACCACGCGTGGTCACCGACTCGAAGGTATTTGGCATTCAGGATCCCCACTCAGCATGGTAATTAACTCCGTCAGAGGAGTCCATGTGCTCGTCCCCCGCGATATGACCCATGCTGCCGGCTTTTACAATACAATACTGGCATCTGATGAACCTGCTCTGATCATTGAACCATTAAACGGTTACAGGCTTAGAGAAAGACGTCCTGAGAATATAGGTGAGTTCAGAATCTTACCGGGAATACCCGAGGTGATAAATGAAGGCACCGATGTAACTATAGTAACTTATGGTTCATGTGTAAGGATAGCACAGGATGCCGTATCTCAATTGGAAGCTTTCGATATCTCTTGCGAGCTTATAGACGTTCAATCACTTGTTCCGTTTGATGTTGATTGTACAATAGTTAACTCGTTAAAGAAAACCAATAAGATTGTATTCTTTGATGAAGATGTCCCCGGTGGAGCTACGGCCTATATGATGCAAAAGGTACTTGAAAAACAGGGCGGTTATCAATATTTAGATTCTCAACCGCGCACTGTGACGGCCCATCCTCATAGAGCAGCATATAGTACTGATGGTGATTACTTCTCAAATCCAAATGCTGAAGATGTATTTGATGCAGTCTACAATATCATGCATGAATACAATCCGGTTAAGTACCCGAAGATATTCTAAACTTTTGCTTACAATGTCTTGCTTGTTTCGATTGTAAAATTAGCCTGCTAAAATAGTGGGAAAGAAATTATTAACTATTCGAAAAAATATTATATCATTTTATTTGGATTTGTTGTTTCAACTGTATACATTTGCACCTCGTAACTACCCATTCAGTACAGGGCAAAACAAAGGACCATCCGAAGAACTCCTTCTGTTTCAATTACTTCAATTAGTTACAGTTCAGTATTAAGGATCGGCACCTGTAATGGGCATCAGGAAAAATTAGATTTTACACATTTCATTTATTTTTTTCAGAAAGATTATAATTGTGACACACGATTTTAACTAACTGTGTCTAATCAGGAACCAAGTTAGTTGACGGTTGAGTGACGGTTGACAGACGGTTGGATGACGGTAAGGGTCACCCAACCCTCACCCAACCCTCACCTAACTGTCAATTAACATATTTTTCAAACTATTTTAACTATTTAAAAAATTTAAAAACCTTTAAATCATGGCAATTGAGAAAAACCATTCCCTAACGGGAAAACTCGGTCCCACAGTATCTTATATACTTAATGGACAAATTGTAGTCAGAATCATTGGTAATTACATTGATCCGAAAACCACTAAACAACTGAAAAACAGAGAAAAAATGCGGCTGACAAGTCGATTTATCAGAGCAATGCACTCAACAATCAAGATCGGATATCAGGAAACTTCAATTGATTATCCATCAAACGAAGCCAGGCAGTTTCTTCTCAAGAACTGCTTTTCTGAAGTAAATGAAAGTATTGTACTTGAATATGGAAATATTAAAATCGCCCGGGGTGAAATTGTACCTCCTGAAGAAACTTCATTGACAAAGATTGATGATCCCTCAGGAAATTCAACTCAGCAGCTTGCTTTAATAACATGGAAAAAGCCGATCAAACAGAATTCAACGGACATGGTAATATTGGCAATGTTTTCTGACACAGGCGAACAAGGTGTTGCATGGCCACATCGGAATATTGCTCATCGGAAAGATGGAACTGTTTCATTACCGTTACCAAAGAGTGATCAACCTGTTCATTTTTGGATGTTCTTTTATAATGACGAAGCAGCGAATGGCGAGTCAAGAAAAAAAATATCCGATTCTGTTTATCTGGGTGCATTATGAAACTCAGATACTAATTTTTAGTAGTGTTCAGATATATCAACCATAGTAAACTCATATCTCGTGGATGCATTTTTTTATACCTTTACACTCCCTAAATTTTGACTTATCCTGATGAAGCTATCAATTGTTATTGTCAATTATAATGTAAGGTACTTTATTGAGCAATGCCTTCATTCGGTTGAGAAAGCAATTTCAGGGATTGATGCTGAGGTATTTGTTGTTGACAATAATTCGGTTGACGGATCAGTCGAGTTAATTGCAGCCAAATTCCCGAAGGTCAAACTAATGGCCAACAAAGAAAACACAGGATTTTCAAAAGCTAATAATCAAGCGATCCGCCAGGCAACGGGTGAATATATTCTTATCCTGAATCCTGACACAGTGCTGGAACATGATACCCTTCACAAGTGTGTTGCTTTTATGGATGAGCATCCCGATGCCGGTGGTCTTGGTATTAAGATGGTCGATGGGAAAGGAAAATTTCTTCCTGAATCAAAACGAGGGCTCCCTACCCCACTGGTGGCATTTTACAAGATATTCGGCTTATCGGCACTTTTCCCAAAATCAAAGACTTTTGGCAAGTACCATTTAGGCTATCTTGATAACAATAAAACTCATGAGGTAGAAATTTTAAGTGGAGCATTCATGATGATGCGCAGGGAGGTGCTCGATAAGGTAGGACTACTTGACGAGACATTCTTCATGTATGGGGAAGATATCGACCTGAGCTATAGAATTTTAAAAGGAGGTTATAAGAACTACTATTACCCCGAAGCAAGGATTATTCACTATAAAGGTGAGAGCACTAAGAAGTCGAGCATCAATTACGTTTTCGTCTTTTATAATGCTATGATCATCTTTGCCAGGAAGCATTTTTCACAAAATAGTGCTCGTATTTTCTCCATTCTGATACATCTGGCAATCTATTTACGAGCAGGGCTTGCCATATTGACCAGGCTGCTCAAATCGCTTATTATGCCAATAGCAGATGCTGCAGTAATTTATGCAGGATCTCTGTTGTTGGTTGATTATTGGGAAAGCAATGTCATTTACAAGATTGGCGGTCACTACCCACAAACATTTATGACAATTGTTCTGCCGGCATATGTGCTTATCTGGATTTTCGCAATTTTCGTTGCCGGTGGCTACGACAAACCGGTAAAAGTACGAAAGCTGATAACAGGTATTTTCAGCGGAACAGTTGCCATACTTGTATTTTATGCACTATTACCAACCGAGCTAAGATTCTCAAGGGCATTAATCATCTTATCCGGAATCTGGGCACTCGCTTCTACAATTGGTATAAGACTAATTCTGCATTTTGCAGGGCTTAAGGACTATAAATTAGGATACAACATTAATAAGCGTTTCGTCATCATTGGTGAAACTGATGAAGCTACCCGGGTGGCCGATCTCTTACATAAAACACTTATAAACCCTTCATTTATAGGATTGGTAAGTGTTGACAGCAATAACAACGGTTCAGTCGGATTTATAGGTTCGCTCAGTCAACTTACAGAAATTATAAGCATTTACAGAATAGACGAAATTATCTTTTGTGCACGCGATATACCTGCTCAGAATATAATAGATACAATGACCAGGTTGCAGGATAATGATGTTGATTTCAAAATAGCTCCCCCGGAGAGTTTGTCAATTATCGGCTCTAATTCCATAAATACCACCGGTGACCTGTATGTAATTGACATCAACTCGATTGGTAAACCAAATAACCGGCGCAATAAACGATTATTTGATATGTTGGTTTCATTGACATTACTGCCATTAAGTCCATTGCTTATGTGGACAGTAAAAAATCCTGCAGGATTACCATATAACTGTTTGAGGGTTCTTTTTGGGTATCGCAGTTGGGTAAGTTATGGCTCAAGAAGTAACGAAACACTACCTACGATCAGGAATGGCATACTTGATCCCACAGACGTCTTTACCGGTAAGTCAATTAGCAGCGACACAGCTTCACGCCTTAACATGCTGTATGCCAGGGATTACAGAATCGGCACTGACCTGAATATTATCTGGAGGGGATTCCGCAATTTGGGAAGAATCAGGTAATCGAAACATTTTCTATGTAACTTTGTTAAATACGCACGTTAAAAAACGGTTATTTACAGGCTTTATTAAAAGCCAACATAAAGGCATTATGGCAAATTTTGAGTTAGTTATGCCCAAACTGGGCGAAAGTATTATTGAAGCAACCATCACCCGCTGGCTAAAACAGCCCGGGGATATGATAGAAGAAGATGATGCAATTGTTGAAATAGCAACTGATAAAGTTGATTCTGAAATCCCTTCACCTGTGGAAGGTAAATTAGTTGAAGTCAGATTTAAAGAAGGTGATGTTGTTGAGGTTGGAAAGATAATCGCTATCATCGATACTGATGCATCAGGAGACGGCCAACCTGAAGCTCCGGCTGCTAAGGCATCCGAAGGAACGGCTGAAACCAAATCTTTTAAGGCTGACCAGTCAGAAACAAAACAGAAACCTTATGGAGAAACTCAGGAGATTCCTACACCTGCTGAGGTTTCAACTGATAAAGGTAAGCAGGTAACCCAGGCTGATAAGCAACAGATGCCTAAGGCTGAAAGAGATGGTTCAGGTAAAGAGTCGGCATTTGAAGAAAGTGCTGATGAGAACGGTGATTCTGACAGATTCTATTCACCATTGGTCAAAAATATTGCTAAGACCGAAGGTATTTCCCTTAAGGAGCTTGACAAAGTAAAAGGTACCGGTAAAGAAGGAAGGATTACCAAGAATGACCTATTGGCTTATCTGGATGACAGAAAGAAACAACCGGAATCAACCACTAAGACAGAAACCACAACAACTCAGCGCGAACCTGCCCAGCCGGCTGTTCAGGCACAAAAAGCTACCCCACAGGTAACTGCCTGGGATGGCGATGAAATTGTGGAAATGGATAGAATGCGCCGTTTGATTGCGGACCATATGGTTATGTCGAAGGATGTATCACCACATGTTACATCTTACATTGAAGTTGATGTGACAAATATGGTTATGTGGCGCGATAAGGTTAAAGATGAGTTCTTCAAGCGTGAAAAAGAGAAACTTACGTTTACACCATTATTTGTTGAAGCAGCGGCACAGGCTATAAAAGAACTACCGGGTGTTAACGCCTCAGTTGATGGTTATAAGGTAATTCTCAGAAAGAAAATCAATATTGGTATAGCTGCTGCATTACCATCAGGCAATTTGATTGTACCTGTAGTTAAAAATGCCGATCAGAAGAATATTCTTGGATTGGCCAAGGATGTAAACAGTTTGGCCGATAAAGCACGAAACAATAAACTCAATCCTGATGATATTCAGGGTGGTACATTTACTATCACCAACCTGGGTACATTTGGTAGTTTAACAGGCTCACCTATTATCAACCAACCTCAGGTTGCTATACTAGGACTTGGTGTAATAAAAAAGAAGCCTGTTGTGCTTGAAACCGAAACAGGAGATGTGATTGCCATAAGACACATGGTTATACTATCACTCTCATACGACCATCGGGTTGTTGACGGTGCATTAGGAGGAATGTTCCTTCAGAAAATGCAACAGATACTCGAAAACTTTGACTTAAAACGTACAATTTAAGTTTAAGCTGAAGATTTAAGTACATTTTATTTAATTTAGCAGCATCAGCAACACTTAAGTCGCTGATGCTTTTTTTTATTTAGATGGAACTTAATTTGGTAAAGCCACTGGCAGTCTTCGATTTAGAGACTACAGGCACAAATGTCGGGACTGACAGAATAGTTGAGATTAGTATAATAAAAGTAACGCCTGATGGAAAAGAACAGGTATTTTCACACAAGATAAATCCGCAGATTCCAATTCCACCCGAAGCAACTGCAGTCCATGGTATAAGCAACGAAGATGTAGTCAATGAACCAAGCTTTGCAGAAATAGGACCACGGATTGCTGAATTCCTAAACAATTGTGATTTGGCAGGTTATAACTCCAACAAGTTCGATGTTCCTATGCTTGTTGAAGAATTTCTAAGAGCAGGTATTCCTTTTGAATTTAAGGGAAGACGATTGGTTGATGTACAGAATATCTTCCATAAGATGGAGCCGAGAACTCTGAGAGCTGCATATAAATTCTATTGCCAAAAAGAATTGATAAATGCTCACTCGGCTGAAGCTGATGCCCGTGCAACACTCGATATCCTCAAAGCACAACTCGATTGCTACCAGGACGTTGAATATACAAGTCAGGACGGTCAGACTTACAAACCGATTGTTAATGATGTAAAAGCACTGCATGATTTTTCATTCCAGACTCGTAATGCTGATCTTGCCGGCCATATAATCTATAATGGAAGAGACAAAGAGGTGTTTAATTTTGGTAAGTATAAAGGAAAAACTGTTGAGGAGGTTTTTAGCGTTGAACCTTCATATTATGATTGGATGATGAAAGCTGACTTTCCGTTATACACGAAGAAAGTGATTACAGCCATTAAATTAAGGGGGTTCAATAAGAACTCAGTTACAATAGCATAGGATCATTTGTAATCCAATCATTAGTTTTGCATTAATCGAAGTAAATACAATATAGTTCCATGAAAATAATCTGTATAGGCAGAAACTATAGTGAACACGCAAAAGAGTTAAACAATCCGTTGCCTGCCACACCTGTATTTTTCATGAAACCCGAATCGGCATTAGTCAGGGGGAACCTTCCTTTCTTTTATCCTTCATTTTCAAACGATATACATTATGAAACGGAAATTGTATTTCACATTAATAAAGTTGGCAGAAATATAAGAGTTAAGCATGCTTCATCCTATTATGACGGAGTAGGAATTGGTATTGATTTTACAGCCCGTGACCTCCAGCAGGAAGCCAAACAAAAAGGCTTGCCATGGGAAATAGCAAAAGCCTTCGATTCATCGGCTCCTGTGAGTGAATTTATTCCGATTAAGGAAATTGGAGATATAAATAATCTTGATTTCCGACTGTATAAAAATGGTGTAAAAGTTCAGGAAGGAAACACTTCGCAAATGATATTCAATATTGATACTATCATCTCATACGTTTCACGTTTTGTAACCCTGAAGATGGGTGATATGATTTTCACAGGTACACCCGCCGGGGTTGGACCTGTAAGCATTGGCGATAAGCTTGAAGCATATATAGGGGACAGGAAAATGTTGTTATGCAATGTAAGGTAAAGGTCACCTGCAATAGTTGAGCATTCCTGAATTGCTAGATGAACTTGACTTCCTTGATTACTTCACCACCGGCATGTTTATTCAGCGAATTTACCAGCTTTCGTTTGGCATATTCAAGTTCATGTTTCAGGGCTTCGGAGCGGAGTTTTACAAATAGCACCCTTCTGCTGATATACAGGTTCTCGGTTTCTTTAGCTATTATGTGACCTACGGTATTTTCCCATGAAGCGATAACTTTTCCCTGCAATAACTTATCACGAAAGCGGTAATGTTTTACCCACTCATCAAGTGCTTCTGCTAGCGATTGATCATTATCTCTCATAGTTGAACAGCCTTTCCGTCATTAACACTGAAAATCAAATGAGCCTGAGCTGAATCCTTAAATAGCATGTCGATTCGTTCAGGTTGCGTATCAGTAATAAACACTTGTCCAAAATTATTACCCCCAACCATATTGATTATTTGAGATACCCTTTTATAATCGAGTTTATCGAAGATATCATCAAAAAGTAGGATAGGTTTGAACCCTTTGATATTCTTTGTGTACTCAAACTGAGCTAGTTTTAGAGCTATAAGAAAAGATTTCTGCTGTCCCTGCGAGCCGAATTTCTTGATTGGCAAGTCGCCAATAAGGAAATCAAGATCATCCTTATGAATACCACCCGAAGTATACCGGAGCGAGCGATCTCTTTCAATATTCAATGAAAGTATTTCACTCAAAGTATTGTCGGCCATGCCTGACAAGTAGATAATATCGACAACCTCACGACCGTTGCTGATGAATTCAAAGTACTGACGGAAAACAGGAATAAATCCCTTCAGGAATTCGTCTCTCTTCTCATATATCCTGCTTGCCGGGCCTTCCATCTGTTTATCGTAGATTTCGAGAGATGCCCTATCGAAGTAGTTTTTCTCACTGAAATGCCTTAAAAGTGCGTTTCGCTGAAACAGTGCTTTATTATAAACTACCAGATCATTCAGGTAAATCTTATCAAACTGCGAGATGACACTATCAATGTATTTTCTGCGAATATCACTGCCTTCATTTATTAGATCTCTGTCGTAGGGCGAAACCAGCACAAGGGGGAATTCACCGATATGATCAACCATCCGGTCGTAATCCTTGCCATTCATTCTGAATTGCTTTTTAGCACTTCTGCGTTGGATACAACTTACTTCATCCAGGTGACTGTTACGAGCAAACTTTCCATGAATAGCAAAGAAATCCTCATTATGTTTGATATTTTGGTTATCAAGCAGGTTAAAGTAACTCTTCGTGAAAGAGAGATAATAAATTGCATCAAGAATATTGGTTTTACCTGCTCCATTATCACCAATAAAGCAATTTATTCCTTCGGAAAAGGCAAATAAATTTTCAGTGTAATTTTTAAAGTTATAGAGTTGGAGGGTTTTTAGATACATGGAGGGTGATGATAATTAGTAATTGACCATGTTTCTGACTGCATTAGCTACTTTTTCGAGTAACCAAACGGGAGTTGAAGCCGCACCGGTAATACCTATTTTGTTAACACCGGCAAACCAGTCAGCATTCAATTCAGATTCGCTTGAAATTTTGTATGTCAAAGAGTTCTCGTTTTTTAGAATTGAGGTGAGATATTTCCCATTAGAGCTTTGCTCACCCGATACCATGATTATAACATCATGTTCATGAGCAAACTGCTTCAATCTGGGTACTCTCACTTTAATGCTTCCACAGATGGTGTTATAAATCTGGACGGAATCTTTATTTATCCCCAGGTCATCCAACTTTAAATAGATATTCCTGATGAAAGACTCATAATCACCAACATTTGAAGTAGTTTGAGCAAAAACCGACATTGGTTTATCGAAATTGATTACAGAAAGATCATCCGGTTTTTCAACTACAATGGCATTTCCCTGAGTATAGCCTAATAGCCCCTCAACTTCAGGATGTTTAAGCTTTCCAAAAATAACAACCTGTCCATCTACCTCCTTCATTTCATGACTGCATGTTTTGACCTTATGCTGTAATCGACGAACGATTCCGCAGGTAGCATCTACTATTGTATTATTTGAAATTTCAAGTCTGAACTGGGTACGGGGTGTAACGCCATGTGCTCTGATGAGAATAACTGAATCATTGACCTTATCAAGTTCTTCGCGGGTCATTACTTTGAGTCCCTGTGATTCAAGTCTGCCAAGTTCTTCGGAGCAATGTACCAGTTCACCAAAACTGTACACAGAAGGGTATCCCTCAAGCAGTTGATCAGCAGTATTAATTGCTTTCGTAACACCGGGGCAGAACCCTGCATATGGATCAATAGTAACACTAACCATCGGGCTTGGCTTTTTTACAAAAATAGCAATTTAATGTAAATGTTGATTAAGGAGGTGTTTACAGGCTTATGCCCAGGCTGAAAATATTTGGAGAGCCTGAGATGTGGTATGCTGAACGTGCATAACTTAAATTGAAGCGTGAGACTCTGAATCCAAACCCCCAGGAGAATCCTACTGTTGCCTTTTTGCTTTCAAGTTTCATTTCTTGACGACGCTGGTAGTTATATCCGAATCTTACACTAAAGTTCTTTGTCGGGACAAACTCACCACCAATAACAACATGTCGCAGCGCTTGGTCGGCAATCTTTTCAACATCTGATTTTTCCTCAACTTCACCGGTAAATGGATCAATATTGTCCTCAGCAGGGTCAGTATATGTAAGATCCCATTTCTGAAGGTTTGTCAGAAGGATTGAATACCTGAATGGCAGGTGCTGTAATTTCTTTGAGAGTCCAAACTGGATTTCCATAGGCATTGGATCACTACTTCCGGGAGTAAATTTAGTCAGTTGCGACCCAATGTTTCTGGCAATGAGCGACATAACAAATCCATTTTTCATTGAATGGTATGAACCGGAAACATCTACGGCTAACCCAAATGAGTTAAAAGTCTCAAATGATGAGTAAACCGCTTTAATATTTGCACCGATGCTGAAAGAAGAATCGAGTCTTCTACCCCACCCTATTACAGGAGCAAATTCATTTCCGGTGAATTCACCTGATTCCTCACCGGTTTCATCCCGCCTGATAAAAGTACCGTAATCAATATATTGAATAGTTGCGGCAAAGCTTCCCAGTTTATCGAATGTTCTGGAGTAGCTAACGAAACCATAATTGATATCAGCATAATTATCAACAAAATTCAGTGATATATCATTATGCATATCTGGAGTAATGAGTGATGGATTATTAAGACCAATACTCAAATCAGGATCATCGATTGCAACGAAATTATACCCTAAAGCAGCTACGCGTGCTGAATTGGGCAAGTTAAGGAATGTAAAAGCTCTTGTCCCGCCAATCTGTGAATAAGATTCAGAAACTGAAACTGTTATCCATAAAAGAATGAGAGTTTTAAGTAGATATTTCACGATAGAAGGACTTAATGATTGAATGGTTACAAAAGTAATATTCCTTTTTGTTTTTCAAACAAACGCAACAGGATGTTATATATTGCCTGTTGCGTTTGAAATATTAGAGTCGTAAAGGAATACACAAATATAATACTTAGAAATAAATCACTAATAATGTCAGAGCAATTTGATTAGTGATTCATCCATGCAAGTTCATTAGTTTCCTGACATTTGTTTTCTTATGAGGTTAAGAGCACTTCCGGCTTTGAACCATTCAATTTGTGCTTTATTATAAGAGTGATTTACACTAATGGTATCGTGAGTTCCGTCAGCATGATCAAGTTCAACCGTTAGAGGTTTACCCGGTGCAAAACTATCAAGACCATGAATGGTGATAAGATCATCTTCCAGTATCTTTTCATAATCTTCCTTATTGGCAAAGGTTAAAGCAAGCATACCCTGCTTCTTAAGATTAGTTTCATGGATACGTGCAAATGATTTTACCAAAACAGCTTTAACATTAAGATATCTGGGCTCCATTGCTGCGTGCTCGCGTGAAGATCCTTCACCATAATTTTCATCCCCTACAACAATTGAGCTGATACCTTTTGATTTATATGCTCTTGCGACATTTGGTACAGTATCGTAAGTGCCTGTATTTTGGTTTTTAACAAGGTTAATCTGATTATTGAAGGCATTAAGTGCACCAATTAGCAGATTATTTGAGATATTATCGAGATGACCACGAAACCTTAACCACGGACCTGCCATTGAAATATGGTCGGTTGTACACTTTCCTTTTGCTTTTATTAGTAAACGTAAACCAATTAAATCTGACCCATCCCATGGAGCAAAAGGCTCAAGCAATTGCAGTCTTTCGGAATCTTCCCGAACAATAATAGGAGCATCACTACCCTGAGGCAACGGAGCCAGGTATCCGGCATCCTTGACATCAAAACCATCTTCAGGTAATTCAAGTCCTTCGGGCAAATTAAGAGATACCCATTCACCCTTGGAGTTTTGAAGTTTGTCAGTCAGTGGATTAAAAGTAAGATCACCGGCAATTGTGAGAGCTGTCACGATTTCGGGTGAAGCCACGAAACCATGTGTGTTTGGATTGCCATCATTACGTTTGGCAAAATTCCTGTTAAATGAGGTGATAATTGAATTTTTGCGTGCCGGATCATCTGTATGTCTTTTCCATTGTCCGATACAAGGTCCGCAGGCATTAGCCATAACCACTCCTCCAATTTCACGGAAGTTATCAAGCAAACCATCACGTTGAGTAGTATATCGAATAAGCTCAGAACCGGGCGTAACAATAAACTCAGCTTTAACTTTCAAGTCCTTATTCTTAGCCTGGCGTGCCACTGAAGCGGCACGAGTAAGATCTTCATAGGACGAATTTGTACAAGAGCCTATGAGACCCACTTCAAGTTTTGCAGGAAAATCCTTCTCTTTAACCACACGTACAAATTCAGAAATTGGGTAAGCTGCATCAGGAGTGTAAGGACCATTGATATATGGTTCTAATTCTGCGAGGTTGATTTCAATGAGCTGGTCATAAAAAGCTGCAGGGTTTTCATAGATCTCTTTATCTGAACGCAGATGGTCGATAACATTATCAGCCAGGTCAGCAACAGCACTTCTGCCTGTTGCCCTGAGATACTTACTCATTTTTTTATCATAACCGAATATTGAAGTTGTAGCACCAATTTCAGCACCCATATTACAGATTGTTGCTTTTCCGGTAGCAGACAGGCTATCGGCACCATCGCCAAAATACTCTATAATGGCACCGGTTCCACCTTTCACTGTAAGGATACCGGCAACTTTCAGGATTACATCCTTAGCTGCCGTCCAGCCATTCAGGGTTCCGGTAAGTTTAACACCTATGAGTTTCGGCATACTGAGTTCCCATGCCATACCTGCCATAACGTCAACAGCATCGGCTCCACCAACACCAATAGCCACCATACCCAATCCACCCGCATTAACAGTATGCGAATCGGTACCGATCATCATACCACCCGGGAATGCATAGTTCTCGAGCAATACCTGATGAATGATACCTGCTCCCGGTCGCCAGAATCCTATACCATATTTATTTGATACTGATTGCAAAAAATCGAATACTTCCTTATTTTGCTTCAATGCAATATTAAGGTCAGGCTCAGCACCTGATTCAGCCAGGATAAGATGATCGCAATGAACAGTGGTTGGAACTGCAGTCTTTAGTCGCCCTGCATTCATGAATTGTAATAAGGCCATTTGGGCAGTGGCGTCCTGCATTGCTACACGATCAGGTGCGAAATTCACGTATGAACTTCCACGCTTGAAGTTCATTAATGGCTGATCATCAAAAAGATGGCTATACAGGATTTTTTCGCTTAATGTGAGAGGACGACCCAGCTTTTGTCTGGCTGCTTCTATCTTTCCCGGTAATGTTTCGTAAACTTTGCTGATAAGGTCAAGATCAAATAACATAGGGATATTTCTAAATTTTGGGTATTGTTAACGTTTAATATTTTCTTTTGTTTAAGGACAGTTTACATCAGTCAGAGCCTTCGCGTGAAAAGTCTCTGATATTCTGAATGCATAAATTATTTATCTCCCTTTTCACCGACGAAATAATCATTCTTTTCTTTAAATAATACATTGAATGTGGTGAGACTTCCATAGATACGAGTAATGTATTGCTGAATATTAACTTTATCCTCATCAGATAAGGTGCTTGAGTTTACACGCTGTTCCAAAACCCTGAGGCGGTCACGAACCATCACTATTTTGTGAAAGAAAGCTTCGATTGGAATTTCTTTTTCTTTGAGAGATGGATCACCCGGATAAAGCACCATTTTTCCACCTGTCCATCGTGAGCCCATAGGTACAGTCTCCTGCAAATCAGTGAATTTTCTTAGTACTCTTATCAGGCTCTTTTCAATTTTCTCATACGTCATTAATTCATCAGGAGTTTCAACCGCTTCAATAATGCGCAAACCTTCAAAATCTTTGTTGATAATTTTAGTTCCACTTTCAATAAAGGTAATTTCCCAGGCATCACTTCTAACCTGTACTACTACACCTTTCCCAAATTGAGGGTGCTGTACTCTTGAACCTATGCCCAAATTAATAACATCCATATTGCTTCTAATCTATTAATAGTTATTACTGTATTGATAATTACAAGTGTGAGTAGTGAGTAAATCCGGTTTGACTCAGTTCATAATAGAATTAAGTCCTACTGTTGCCCTGTTTTCATATTCAGGGACAAACTTATGAAATTTTCATGTAACTTAACAACCTGAGGTAAGGCAAGAGTGAAATCATCATTTACAATAGTAAAATCAGCTTTATCGATTTTCTTCTCCTCAGGCCATTGATGCTTCATTCGTTCGAATAGCTCCTGCCGTGTCATTTTATCTCTGTTAAGCACACGATTTATTCTCTGTTCAAGCGGACAGGTAACAACCAAAATTTTATCAAAGTAAGTGCTGAATCCTGTTTCGAGCATGATAGCCGATTCCTGTATAATATAAGGAAAATGAGAGTGATGATCCACCCATCTAAGGAAATGCCACCTGACCTTTGGATGTATTAATGAGTTAAGCCAGTGTAGAGCTTCATTATCATTAAATACAAGTGAGGCTAACTTTTTGCGGTCAATGGAATGATGTTCAGTTAAGATTGTATCACCGAATTTATTTACAATCTGCTGAACCAGTTCAGGATCTTCCATTATCTTTTTGGCCTCCAGATCGGAGAGATATACAGGTACGCCTAATAAATTGAATGCTTTAGCAATGGTCGATTTGCCGCTACCAATGCTACCTGTTAAGCCAACTTTTAGCATTTTGAGTTCTTTACAGTAAAAGTAAAGAAATTCATTGACAATGTAACTGTCAGGGTTAGCTTTTTAAAAACTGCTGTCTTTTCTTACGGATAAGTTCCGGTTTCATTAAATACCATTCCATCAGGGACCTGAGAAAGTGGCCTTTGGATTCGTAAGTATGATCGGAGGTTTTAAATATGGTACTCATTGTTGTTGTTTTAAAAAATGACAATCAATGAGTGTTTTTGTTCAGGGGCTTTATTTTAAAATAAGGAATTCAACTTTGGAAGGTTCAATACGGATAACTTTAGCAAATGAAGGTTGGCGGACGATCTTCACTTCAGCAAGATTACTGCCTGTAGTACTTGCTTCTTTATAGTCAATTGAAACGGCAAAAAGTGATGGATCCATTCTTTCGTATTCACGCATTGCTACACGACAAGTTAGTTTAACTTTATCAGGGAAAGTACGGAAGTTTGCCATGCCATTAATACCTTTTCCAACAACCACTTCAACTGTGGCTTCAGTAAATCGCTCTACTGTAATTCTGGAAGTAACGGTATCATTTGAAAGTCGAATTTGGGGGTGGGTAACCGGTTTTTCAAGACGTAAGGTAAGTAACCTGCTTTCTTTTAAACCTTTAAATTCCTTACGTTCAGTCTTTATTTCGTATATAGTATCGATTACAGAATTGATACCGTAAATAGTAACAGAGTCGGGTTGAAATAAAATACTGTCGTATAGTTGATATTGGGGGGCATAGTTAAGGGTCATGTTTGCTTTTACAGGAACCCTTTTATGATACTCAGGTTCAAAAACAAACCTAAGAGTATCGGGTTCAACACCAAGCAGAGTGTTATCTTGTGACAGTTGTGACTCGAGTTCTTTTAGGAAACGACTCGAACGGACATATCCATAATAGCTTTCACCTTTGCTATATAATTTCATACCTGCAAGATCAATATTGACCTTGTTTTTCGAAGGATTTAACATTTTGGAGTATAATTCCAACCCACGAGCTTTTACATAAAGAGTTAGAATGGAGTCCTGCGCTTTAACCAGAACTTTATCAGCAGGAAGATTAGTATAGGTTACCTTAAATTTAAGAGGGGCATCATAAACCCTTGAGAGTTTAATCAAGCCCCACATAAAGAATGAAATAGCCACACAGATCAGAAAAACAGAGAACTTGTTCCTGTAGTGTTTACTACTGGGAACTAAGATTCTTCTTAACAGAACTGAGGTTCTCTTCATCCATTTAATATTCTGTTACTTATTTATTCTGTGCTATTTGATCTTCAACACCTTGAGCAATAGCTGATTTCTCGAATCGCATTCTACTACCATCTTCAACTTCAATAGTAAAAGTAGAGTCCTGTACTTCAACGATTTTTCCATGTAATCCGCCAATGGTTATAATCTTATCACCTTTTTTAAGTGATTCTCTGTATTTGCGGAGATCTTTAGCTTTCTTGGCTTGTGGCCTGATGAAAAAGAAATAGAAAACTACCATGATCAGTGCAAGGAAAATCAGAGAACTGTATCCACCACCTGAACCTCCCTGAGGTTGTGCCATTAAAAGGATATTTGTAAGCATTGTTTTGGGTTTTATTTATATTAGGTTAATTAAATCTCTTCAGGTAAAACTACCTGTGCCTTAATCCGCAATGTGTTTGTGCTTGGTTGTGCATTACTAAGCACAGTGACGGTTTTGTTCTGAAATCCTCGCCTTGATTCACTGTCAAACTTAACTTCAATGTTACCTGATTCACCCGGCTTTACCGGAACTCTTGGATAATCACCGGCAGTACATCCGCATGATGTTGTAACTTTTGATATTATGAGATCGGATTTACCGGTATTTTTAAATTTAAAGCTGTAAGACACCTTCTCACCCTGGATAATTTTACCAAAATCATAGAAATCTTTATCAAATTCAATCACCGGCATATCGATAGCCAAATCGCCTGTAGCTGAATTTGGATTCTTAACGATATCAGAAGGCAATCCACCTTTGTCGGATGAACTTTGATTGCAGGCAAACAGAGTAAGGACTAGCAATAATGTGAATAAATAAGATGGAAAAGCGTATTTCTTCATGTGTAATATCATTAAACAAATGCAAAGATAAACAATTCAACTCTAAGAAATGGATGTAATATCTCTTATGATCATGACCTTGTAATCACCAAGATCATTGAACCCATATTTTTTATAAAGTGCGAGTGCAGATTCATTCTTGCTGTGAACCTCTAATTTTATCTGATAGCCATCTTTACGAGCAAGTTCAAGAGTACGTTCAAGCAGTACATTTGAAAGACCACGACCTCTTAAGTCTTCCCGGATACCAAAATGATGCAGATATGATCGTCGCCTATCGTTAGTAAGCCATGAAGAACCGATTATTTCATCCTGTTCATTAATCATGAGTAACAGATGTCCTCCTGAGTTAATTGTATCAAGGATAATCTGAAGAGAGTCTCCTCTGTGACTACCACCTAAACCGGTATTGTTCCAGAAAACATTCAAATTGTCAAAGTATCGTTCTTCGAAGTCTATGATATTATATTGGTTCATAGCTTTATTCAATCAGCCCACGGCCCATTTTCTTGATTTCGCCTTCCTTTTTCAAATCATTAGCGAGTTTATCAAGCAAGCCATTGATAAACTGCTTGCTTTTCGGTGTGCTGTATTCTTTTGATATTTCAATGTATTCATTAATCGTAACCTTAACTGGTATGGATGAGAACTCAATGAATTCGCATAAAGCCATTTTTATCAGTATAACATCAAGCAGTGCAATGCGATCAAATTCCCAATTGTCGGCATATTTGGCTATCAATTGGGCATACTCTTCACTATTGATAATGACTTTACGGTACAGCTTAAGTACAAAATCCTGAACCAGATCATCACCTTCTTCATCAGGTGACACATACAAAGGAGGCAATGCCTCTGTATTCTCATGAGCACGGTTCCATTTCTTTAATGTTTTAAGAACCATCATGGCTGCTGTATCCAGATCATCAGTCCAATAAATATTCTTTTCTTCAAACAAACTGATAAATGGATCACTGGCCAACAGAATATTTGTTAAGAGGAATACAACAATTTCCTTGTCGTCTTTATAACTTTCTGAGTCAGAATAGAGATATTCTTTAAATTGCTCTGTTTCACGGAGAGCAATAAACAGCTTTCTGAACACTTCCTTTTCATCTGACCAATTGATCTTCAGACGTGCGATATTTCTTTGAAGATCACGGTTATTACGCATTTGCTCAATGAAAGCGTTATCAACGAACTTGGTTTTTGGATTGATATCTTCTTCTGTAGGTAGGAATTTCTGACGTGCATCCTCCATCATATTCCGGGCAACGTCGTTTATTTCAATAATGGCAGAGAGTAAGTAAATATACAGGTCGTAAATACTCTCAATGTTAGCAATTAACTTCTTTTCACCTGCCAGAACAGAATTCTCTTCTGTTTGGTACCAGGCGTAAAGAGCTTGCATGACCTTAACTCTAAAATGCCTTCTGCTTAGCATAAATTATGTAAATGAACTGAACAAAACAAGGGCACAAATGTACACTTTTCATCCGTATATACAGACCAACACACAGAGAAAATAAATAGTTGAATCAGGTTGTGAGATATTATAAAATTCAACGGATTTATGTATTGGATACATTTTATTGAAGGAGTACGGACTAAGGCAGTGTTAACAACTTTGATTTTTGCATTAAGTTACAGACGTAAAATTAATTGTATTTTTGTGGTTGAAAGATAATTGAATTTATACCAAAAAAGTGGTTTAAAAAGAATGGGTAAAGTAATAGCTATTGCCAATCAAAAAGGAGGAGTAGGTAAAACCACAACAGCCATAAATCTGGGAGCCGCCTTTGCAGTACTTGAGCATAAAACTTTGATCATTGATGCTGATCCGCAGGCCAATAGTACTTCGGGAGTTGGATTTGATCCAAAGAACATCAAAACAAGTATATATGAGTGCCTGATGGATGAAGTTGAACCCAAAGACATAATACTTAACACAACTACACCAAATCTTGACATATTACCTGCACACATTGACCTTGTTGGCGCTGAAATAGAGATTATTAATCAGCCCAATCGTGAAAAGCTCATGCGCCGGGTAATCAATAAGGTAAAACAGGATTACGATTTTGTTGTAATCGACTGCAGTCCTTCATTGGGTCTGATTACAGTAAATGCATTGGTTGCTGCTGATTCGGTAATTGTTCCGGTACAATGTGAGTACTTTGCCCTTGAAGGTCTCGGGAAGTTACTCAATACAATAAAAATTGTTCAGTCGAGATTAAATCCAACCCTCGATATAGAAGGTATTCTACTCACCATGTACGATTCAAGGTTACGCTTATCTAATCAGGTGGTGGATGAAGTAAAAGCTCATTTCCAGAATATGGTATTTGAGACTCTTATAAACAGGAATACCAAGCTTGGTGAAGCACCCAGTTTTGGTGAAACTATCATCATGCACGATGTTAATTCAAGTGGGGCTGTCAATTATCTGAATTTAGCCAGAGAAATCCTTCAGAAAAATGACATGACCCGTATAAAATCATCCGAAAAACAAATCAATATCGACGATGAATTCTAAAAAGAAAGCTCTTGGCAGGGGACTTAGTGCAATTTTGGAAAGTCCAGATACAGATATTACTTCAAAGGACATTTCGGGAAATTTTGTTGCAGGAGCTGTAGCATCTATACCAATAGCTAATATTGAAACCAACCCGTTTCAGCCAAGGGTGGACTTTGAAGAAGAGACCTTAAGCGAATTAGCTGATTCAATTCGTGAGCAGGGTATAATTCAACCTCTTACTGTCAGAAAGATGGGGTATGACAGGTATCAGTTAATTTCAGGTGAAAGAAGACTCAGAGCTTCACAACTTGCCGGTTTGACTGAGGTGCCTTGTTATATAAGAATTGCCAATGATGTGCAGGTTCTGGAGATGGCACTGGTAGAAAATATTCAGCGTGAGAGTCTCAATTCTCTTGAAATTGCCATCAGTTACCAAAGGTTAATAGATGAATGTGAACTAACACAGGAAGAATTAAGTCAACGCGTTGGTAAAAACAGGAGTACCATCACAAACTACCTCAGATTATTAAAATTACCTCCTGTAATACAGGCTGCCATTCGCGACAGCCGCATCTCGATGGGTCATGCCAGAACTCTCTTAGGTATTGAGGATATCAACTATCAGATTGCTCTTATGGAAGATATCATTAATCTTGATCTCTCAGTAAGAGAAACCGAAGAAAGAGTTAGGGAACACAACAAACCGATTCCTGTAAAGAAGGTTGTGGTGAAGAACGAGATTCCTGAGGAAATTGAAACACTTAGCCGAAACGTTGCTGAGAAATTTAAGGTAAAGACCAGCGTTCATCTGAATAATAAAGGCAAAGGAAGCATCGTTATAAACTTTCGGTCAGTAAAAGAACTGGAGCGTTTGCTTACGCATTTGAATGCTCCTGAGCTCTAAAATGAAGTATAAAAGGTTCTTCTTTTCTAAATTGTTTTTAGTGCCATTGGTACTGACTATAATTGCTTTATCTGTTACCAACCAGGCTTTTTCACAAGATACCACAGTTCGAGTCATCAATCTCAATGATAAAACCATCAGTGAGAGTCCTCAAACTAATGATGACACATCAGTTAAAGAAAAACACTCAGCGAAGAAAGCTTCACTTTACTCTGCTTTACTACCCGGTTTAGGACAGGCCTACAATCATAAATACTGGAAGATGCCTATCATCTATGCGGGATTTGGAGTACTTGGCTATAATATCCATGTCAACAATAAGGAAATGCAGGAGTTTACCGAAGCCTATCGTTATAAGGTAAGGAACGACACTACATTAACAGGTAACAAGTATTTTGATAAATACGGGAAGGATGATCTGTTACGTGGAAGGGAATTCTACCGCCGTCGACTTGAATTGTCGGTAATTTTCACTGCAGCATGGTATATCCTGAATGTAGTAGATGCCACTGTTGATGCTCATTTCTTTGATTATGATGTCTCGGAAGATATCAGTTTAAATATCAAACCGACGTACATTGACCAGCCTGGTCATCTTGTCGGTTCACCCGGCATCAGGCTTTGTATGAAATTTTAATACTCATAAAAGTGAAAATTGTTATCTCAGGGTATGGCAGAATGGGCCATGAAATAGAAAGTATTGCTATGCAAAGAGGGCATGAAATTGTTGCCACTATAGATACTTTCAAGGATTGGAATAATTTACCTGATTGTGATGTCATAATTGACTTTACAACTGCCAAAGCTGCTCCTGAAATCGCAAAGATTGCCTTTTCCAAAGGAATTGCTTTCGTGAGTGGAACAACAGGGTGGAATGATAAATTAAATGAAATTAAACAATTAGCTGAAACAGAAGGAAAAACATTCTTCTATGCCTCAAATTTTAGCATTGGAGCCAATATATTTTTCAACATAAATAAGAAATTGGCTTCATTTTTGGGGAAGAACGAAAATTACAAAGCAGAGGTTCATGAGGTTCATCATATCCATAAGAAAGATGCCCCAAGTGGAACAGCCATTACTTTAGCTGAAGATATAATATCTGATAGTAACCTATACACTCATTGGACGTCAAAGGCCGATGAGAATGGATTATTGATAACAAGCGAAAGAATAGGTGAAGTGCCGGGCATTCATATAGTTGAATGGAAATCATCTAACGATTCAATTCAGATAAAGCATGAGGCATTTAATAGAAAAGGGTTGGCGCTTGGTGCAGTAATAGCAGCTGAATGGGTTATCGGCAAGAGTGGCGTTTATGGCATGAGCGACTTGCTGTCAACTGATTAAAGAGATTTTTAGATTACATTTGCAAACGGTACTCCTTAAGAAATACATAATATCATAACATGTCAGTATCAATCATTCTAAGTATCCTGTTTCTCCTCTTCCCTGTTTTCGTTTGGAAAACATTTGAAACCGCCGGCATCCCGGGATGGAAATCTGGAATACCTTTCCTTAATTATTATCATTGGTTAAAGATCATCAAGAAACCCTTATGGTGGTATATTTTCCTTATAATACCATTCATTAATGCATTTATGGTGATGTTGATGATTGTTGAAACACTAAAATGCTACAACAGATTTTCATTAGGTGATCAGGCATTGGCAGTGATATTTCCGTTCATTTACCTTCCCTGGTTGGGGGCAACTAAAGCAGCTGATTATATCAGACCTGAAGATAGAAAACCACATAGAAAGACTGCAGCCCGTGAATGGATAGATGCCATCATATTTGCAGTGATTGCTGCTACCATCATCAGAATGTTCATGGTTGAAGCTTACACCATTCCAACACCGTCAATGGAGAAATCATTATTGGTTGGTGACTTTCTGTTTGTAAGCAAACTCAGCTATGGTCCAAAAATTCCAAATACTCCTTTAGCATTTCCATTTGTACACCACACACTTCCTCTTACAAAAGACACTAAATCTTACCTCGAATGGATTAAACTTCCATTTTACAGATTTCCCGGACTGACTACAATAAAGAACAACGATGTTGTTGTTTTCAACTATCCGGATGGCGATACGGTAGCCACTAAACTTCAGAGTAATGTCAGTTATTATAGTTTAGTGCGGGATTACGGACGTCAGCGTGTATGGAATGATAAGCTTAACTTTGGAGATATCATATCCCGCCCGGTAGATAAGCGAGAAAACTATATTAAACGTTGCATAGGTATTCCGGGTGATACACTTGAGATCATAAATCAGGTTGTTTATATCAATGGTAAACCTGCTGAAATGCCGACTGAGGCGCAATTTAAGTATCTGGTAAGGACAGATGGATCACGACTAAATCCAAAAATCATCGAAAGACTTGGGGTGACCGATAAGATTGCCATGGGACAGCAAGATGAGTATGAAATTACACTTACAAATTCTATGGCCGAAAAGATTAAAGGTTTCGCCAATGTAAAAGAAGTGAAGAAAATAATACAACCAAAAGGATTCTGGCAACCCTACATTTTCCCGTTTGATTCGGCATACCCATGGAATGTTGATAATTATGGGCCTATAGTTATGCCAAAGAAAGGTGTAACCATCCAATTGAACAAGAAGAATATCGTACTTTATGAGCGAGTTATCAAGGCATATGAACTCAACTCACTTGAAGTTAGAGGTGATCAGATCCTTATAAATGGAAAACCTGCTACTGAATACACATTTAAGATGGACTATTACTGGATGATGGGAGATAACAGGCATAATTCAGCTGATTCTAGATTCTGGGGCTTTGTTCCTGAGGACCATATTGTAGGGAAAGCTATCTTTGTGTGGTTATCTCTTGATAACAACAAATCCCTTTTCCAGGGCAAGATAAGATTTAGTAAAATGATGAGAACTATTAATTAATATTTACAAAATGCAAATAGGCGAAATACATACCAGTAAAGGTCTGATGAAGGTGAAATTCTATGAAGAAGATGCACCTAACACAGTAGCAAACTTCGTGAAACTGTCAAAGAGCGGATTTTATGACGGTCTTACTTTTCACCGTGTAATACCTGACTTTGTTATTCAGGGTGGTTGCCCTCTTGGAACAGGTGCCGGTGGGCCAGGTTACACCATTAAATGTGAATTAACCGGCAATAACCAGTACCATGACAGAGGTGTTTTGTCAATGGCTCATGCAGGAAGAGATACAGGTGGCTCACAATTCTTTATTTGTCATAATCGCACAAACACTCAGCATCTCGACCGTAACCATACCTGTTTCGGCAAAGTGTATGAAGGTATGGATGTAATAGATAAGATCAGAAGAGGTGATTTAATCGAAAAAATCGAAATTAAAGAAGTTGAATAAACCATCATAACAATTACTAATCATGAAACTACTCAAAACATCCTTCATATTATTGTTTGCCGTCACTCTAGCGGTTTCAGTTAATGCACAGTCTAAAGGCGATGCTTTTAAAGGCAAAATAACATATAAGATCACCTATCCTGAGTCGAATCTTGATGCAGCGCAGCTTAGTGCACTGCCACAGTATATGATACTAACTCTTAGTGGTAATAAGTCGAAGGCTGAGATGAATATGGGACAGATGGATCAGGTGCTATTAATTGACTCAGAAGCTAAATCGACCACCATCCTTATTGAAATCAATGGTCAAAAGCTCTCCATAAATCCCAAAAAAGGTACTGATCGTCCATTAGGAAAAGAGCCTATTGTTGAACCCGATGGTGAAACCAAGGAAATTGCAGGTTATGTTTGTAAAAAAGCTAACATCCACTTTGGCGATGAGAAATCGAAAGCTGCACCTTCAGTAGTGTATTACAGTGAAGAACTGGGAAACAATCAGATTTTTTATGATAATGAGTATCGCAATCTTAAAGGCATTCCCCTGGAATTCAAATATAAGATGCAGGGTATGAGTATGCTGCTCACAGCATCGAAGATTGAACCGGGAAAAGTTAAAGACAAGGAATTTAACATACCATCTGACTACAAAGAGACTTCACCACAAGATCTTATGAAGATGTTCGGTGGAGGAATGTAATTAAATCGCCTAATGGCAGCTAAGGGAAATACATTAAAGAAAAACAGGCCCAAAGAAGAGCCTGAAGAAAAACCTCGTAAGTCTAAACAAGGCAGTAAAACTACAATGCCTGTTTGGCTTACGGATGGAAGAATTGGCAAAATCACAGGTGTGTTTTTAATTCTGCTGTCGATTTACCTGCTTTTTGCCTTTTCATCTTATCTGTTCCAATATTTCAAGTGGGATGCAGATGATATCTTTTCACATTTTTCTTTTAAAGAAGTTTTATTTGATGATTCAGTTCAAGCTGATAACTGGACTGGTCGATTAGGTGCTGCTATCTCTATTTTATTCATTAAGAAAGGATTTGGAATTTCATCTTATCTTTTCATTCTTATCTTATTCATTGCAGGATTAAAGCTTTCACTAAAAGTAAGCGTAATACCGCTGTGGAAAACCATTATGAACTCGCTTGCAGGTATAATATGGTTAACTGTAGCTTTTGGTTTTATCTTCCGAAACAGCGCACTAGCAATACTTGGAGGTGTTACCGGATACCAAAGCGCTTTTTGGCTTGAAGGTTTACTCGGAAAAACCGGCACCCTGATCCTGTTATTATTTACACTCGTCTCTTTCCTGGTGTTTGCATTTAACATGCCACTTTCATTACCAAAACCACCACAATCTGATGAAGATTTATCTGATACTGATAATCTTGATGCTCTTGTGACAGTTGCTGAATCTGGGCAGCGAAATATACGTTCAAATGGTTCTGCTTTGGAAGATAGATATAATACAGTAGAATTTGCTGTTAAAGAAGAGCATGAAGATGATAATGACTTCATCTCTGTAAATGAAAATTTAAACCCGGAGAATAGCCATAGAAATAGTCTCAAAGAACCCGAGATTGAACAAGAATCCTCATCAGATATTGAGTTCACCATTGAGGACAATTCTAATGCAACAGATGAAGAGACCGGTGTAGAAACCGATGGCAAAGGTGATGAACCTGTTCATTACACCATTGATACTGAATATGACCCTACATTAGAATTGCCTGATTATAAAAAGCCTTCCCTTGATCTATTAGATGATTATGTTCCACCCAGCATTTCCTATGCAGCTCAGAAAGAAGAGTTAGAGGCAAATAAGGACAGGATTGTTGAAACTCTGGGGAACTATGGAATTGTAATCGATAAGATTAAGGCAACTATCGGGCCCACCGTTACACTTTATGAGATTATCCCTGCAAAAGGTGTTAGAATTTCCAAGATTCGTAATCTTGAAGATGATATAGCTCTTAGTCTTGCTGCTATGGGTATCCGTATCATTGCGCCTATACCCGGGAAAGGAACTATTGGTATCGAGGTTCCGAATCTGAAACCTGAAACCGTTCCCATTAAATCAATCCTTGGTTCTGAAAAATTTGTCAATACAAAATATGACCTGCCATTTGGAATTGGAAAAACAATCCAGAATGAACCTTATATTGTGGATCTGGCAAAGCTTCCCCATATTCTTATGGCAGGAGCTACCGGCCAGGGTAAGTCAGTTGGATTGAATGCTATTATTACTTCAATTCTGTATTGCAAACATCCTTCTGAGGTTAAGTTCATCATGATAGACCCGAAGAAGGTGGAGTTGACACTATTCTCTAAGATAGAGCGACACTTTCTTGCGAAACTACCTGATTCAGAAGAAGCTATTATCACTGACACAAGGAAAGTCGTCAGGACTCTTAATTCTCTTAACATCGAAATGGAGAACAGGTATGATCTTCTTAAGGATGCTCAGGTCAGGAATATTAAAGAGTACAATATCCGGTTTCTTGCAAGGAAACTAAACCCATTGCATGGTCACAGGTTTTTACCTTATCTCATAGTTGTTATTGATGAATATGCTGATCTCATCATGACAGCAGGAAAAGAAATTGAGCTGCCACTAACCTTACTCGCTCAGAAAGCAAGGGCAATTGGTATTCATCTTGTTATAGCCACTCAGCGACCATCAGTTAATATCATTACAGGTACAATTAAGGCTAACTTCCCTGCCAGAATTGCATTCAGGGTTATCTCGAAAATCGACTCACGAACTATTCTCGACAGCGGAGGTGCTGATCAATTAGTCGGAAGAGGAGATATGCTGCTATCAACAGGAAGTGATCTTTTGAGGCTGCAATGTGCCTTTGTAGATACACATGAAGTCGAGAAAGTAACTGAATATATTGGCTCCCAGCGTGCCTACCCTGATGCTTATCATTTACCTGAGTATGCTGATGAACAGGATGAAAAGGAAGTGGATTTTGATCCGGGACAACGCGATGAATTATTCGAAGAAGCTGCACGCATTATTGTTACTACTCAGCAGGGCAGTACATCATTATTACAGCGGAAACTCAAGCTAGGTTATAATAGGGCCGGAAGGATTATCGACCAACTTGAGGCAGCCGGTATTGTGGGTCCTTTTGAAGGTAGCAAAGCCAGAGAAGTGAAAGTAGCTAACGAATTTGCTTTGGAACAGTTTTTGAAGGATATCAACATGAATCCTAACAGAAACGAAATTAATTAACAATCTATCAAACTCAATGAAAAATACTTTATTTACATCACTACTTGTTTTTCTAACATTCACACTATTTGCACAAACAGATCCTAAAGCACAGAAGATTCTTGATGAAGTTTCTGCAAAGACCAAGAGCTATAATACCATTCGTATTGAATTCACGTACAAAATGGAAAATACAGCTCAAAAAATCAATGAAAGTTACAAAGGTGTTCTTGTCTCAAAAGGAGATAAATATAAGCTTACTGTTTCAGGACAGGATGTTATCAGCGATGGTAAAACTGTATGGACTTACCTGAAAGATGCAAATGAAGTTCAGGTAAACTCAGCTGACGATGATGAAAATTCAATAACACTTACAAACCTTCTCAGCACTTACACTAAGAACTTTAAATCAAAACTGATCAAGGAAACAGCCGACCAGCAAATCATTGAACTCACCCCTACTCAAAAGAAGAATTTCAATAAGGTAAAAGTTGTAGTTAATAAGTCAAAGAAGATGATTGAAACCTTGTCAATTTTTGATAAAAATGGTTCAGTCTATAGCTATATCGTAAATAAGATGGACGTTAACCAAAACTTCTACGACAACCTCTTTACATTCAAGCCTGCTGATCATCCTGGAGTAGAAGTCATTGATATGAGATAACTATGCAAAATTTGTATTCATTATTTCTTCTTCTTCATTCCTGGAATAGATGGCTCATAGTAGTGAGCGGATTGATATTAATTGCAATGCTCATTACCTATCTCTCATCAAACAGGCAGTTTAATTCAGCTGTTAAAGCAACTGCTCTAACCTACATTAGTTCATTACACCTCCAGTTACTGATAGGACTAATACTCTATTTTTTCATAAGTCCCTTTACCCAACTTGCACTTAACGATTTCGGCGAAGCAATGAAGAATGCTGATCTCCGTTATTGGGCTGTTGAGCACAGTCTCTTGAACATCATAGGAATAGCCCTCGTTCAAATTGGTTATTCAAAAAGTAAAAAGAAGACGGTCAGCAAGGAAAAAATGAAGACACTGCTAATCTGGAGCAGTATTGCTTTTCTTATCATTCTATTAGCTATTCCTATGGGAATCATGGGTGTTGAGCGTCCATGGTTTCGCTTTTGAATTCTTTAACACAACAGATTGTCTATTTCTGACGCATTACTTCGTCTGCTATGAGAATCGGATTGACTGCCGACTGTATCTTACTGGAAATAGCTGATCATTTTTAAAATAAGACCCCAACCGAAGATCTATCAATTTTTATTGGTCTACTATTATTAGTGTGACATTAAATTTCACATATTAGGTTGATTATCAGGTAAAAATAAAACTAAATTTGTTAACGTATTATTGAGGATCACACAACAGAGTTATTATTGAGAGAGAGGCGATTATGCATGATATAGAACCGTTTTATGCATGGGAAGATTTGTACAATGCTTCACTTGATGAGCGTTCACCATTTTTTGGACGGGAGTATAGTGAAATGATTTGTACTAACGTGATTTACAATTATTACATTCACCCAAGATGGGATGAAATTGGTTCGGCAACACTCTACACTAAAGTACTTTATGTAGATTATTTTGAAGGTTATGCTATCATAGAATTATTAGGTGAATGGAATGACTGCCTATACAATGATATAATGTACCTGAAGCGCAATCTTATTGAGCCTATTTTACGAGAAGGTGTCAACAAATTTATTCTCATTGGCGAAAACGTCCTCAATTTTCATGCAGATGATGATTCGTACTACCAAGAGTGGTTTGAAGATTCAGAAGACGGTTGGATTGCCCTTATTAATTTCCGAGACCATGTGATTGATGAATTCCACCGGGGACATCTCGATTATTATCTTAACATGGGTGGTTTACTTTCATCAGTTAACTGGAGAACTTTAAGCCCAAAGAACCTGTATACTGTCATTAATCATTTAATCCGTCACAGTATAGAAGGAAGACAGCATTAGAATAGAAGTGATCTGATGTGCTTAAATGCAGCCGGTTAAATGAGTGTGTAGTGTCATAAGTGTGATTACAAATGATTAGATTTAACATTATCTAAAGTTATTTTGTAGCCCTGAGCATTTCGTGCTTCCCCGGAGGACCAGGTAATCTTTCAATATTAAATCCTTGTTGCTGAAGGCCTCTCCTTACTGATCCTTTACTACAATATGTTACCATAACACCACCAATATTCATCATTGAATACAATTTTTTATAAACTTCATCATTCCAAAGATCCGGCTCAGCCGCCGGTGAAAATGCATCAAAGTATACCAGATCAAATCTTGTTGATTCATTAGTATATTCCTGAAAATATGTCATCTCCAGTAAAAATGTGAATCTTTCATTCAAGTTTATCACTTTATCGGTTTCTGTCTCATGCATTTTAAGGAATTCGGGATTAAGATGGTTGCAATTCAATCGGTCACAATAATTTAATGATGAAGCAATCTCTGGACTAATTGGCTCAGGCTCTATACCGGTGTATGAAACTGCTATTTTTTGATCAACACCTCCTGTAACTATTTCATAAAGGGTAAGCAATGAATTTAAACCGGTACCAAAACCTACCTCAAGAATATTCAACTTTCGCGAAATATCCCACGTTGATGCTATGTGTTTAAAGCCATTATTAATAAAAACATGCATCGATTCCTGAATGGCCCCATGTATCGAATGATAGTGCTCATTCTTATTACGATTAAAGATCGTCATTGATCCATCCTCTGTAATGGCTATACTTTTCGGTTCATTCATTTCTACTTATTATAAAGCAAATCAATATCTTCTATTTCCTCAGATAGCTCAATAGTGCTGTATGGGTATGTATTCGGTAATTGATAAAAAGTAATTCTATTCCCTGTTCCGACTATTAATGTGTTATCTAAAGCATTAAATGCCAAAGCATTTGCATCAGTCACATCAAGGTAATCAACAATACTGCCAATTCCCGGCCTGTACCATTTTATGGTTTCATCACTGATAAAAAATATGTTACCACGCTCTCCTGCCGGACTATGGATTCTTTCACCTGTGATCTGATGGAGGAAATTAAAAGCTTTGTCAGCAACACTATAAGTGTAAGCCTTATTTATACCGGATTCATCGACTAAAATAAGTATAGTTTTTTGATCATAAGGTATAAGAGCTATGATTTGGCCGGGCAACTCGACCATTCCATATTGATTACCCGCGGGATTATTATACAGGTACAATTTCTGACTCCTTCCATCAAAGGGTACGAATACCCCTGCTACCCATGTATCAAAATTCAAAACCACACTAAATCGCCCTCCCGACAACTTACCTGTTTTCATTAAAATCAACCCGCTTTGATCGTAACATTCTAATGATCCGTCATATACACCAACCACTACCCTACCCTCAGAAGCTGAAAATGCAGTAAAATGAGGAAGTGTACCACCCGATTGGGTTGGTATCGCCCAACTTAATTCTTCATCCAGGAAGTTAAATCCTGTGACTCCACTCTTAATTGTGCCTGAGGAATAAAAAAGTCCAAATCTTGAATCAGCAAAACCTCCAAGATATTCGGTATTCCATTCATTGATAATTTTTTGACTGCCATCTGCTTCAACCCTGATCAACTTTCTGTAAGAATCAGCATCTATAGCAAACGGAGTGCTACTACTGGTGACTACTAACAGGCTTTGTAGTTCCCTTTCCAAAGGATTGATACGTATGTTGTACCAGAAATTATAAATTGTATTCTTATCCTGAATTTCTATCAACAGGTAGTTTTCAAATTCTTCAATATACCTGTTGTTAATCACGATGTAAGAATCAATGTTAAACTGCGATTTCATAGGATTCAAAACAGGGCCACCAACTAACCTCTTTAATTCTTTGTCAGTAATTGAAATGGTTACTGTTGAAATATCAATATTATGGCTAACTCTTGCTTTAACGAATACTGTATCATTATAATTGAAGCTGGTCAATGAATTTGGGAGTTGGAGTATTACTTCAGGTTCAGGTAATATACTTTCCTCTTTTTTACAGTCATGAAATAATTGCGAGGAGATCACATATATCAGCAACAATATCAGTTTATTATGTCGAAACTGATTCCGTTGACTGTATATTTTGATTAACCTGACCATATCACTATTAAACAATAGATGATAATAAAAATTGCTGCAAATTTGAGGTTTTTCTATCTTTAATGGCAAATTTACCAATCATGCTTGAAAATATAAAGACAGAGGACATTCTCTTCCTTGACATTGAAACTGTTTCACAGTATAAATCATACAATGAGATGCCTGAGAACCTGCAGGCACTGTGGGTGCATAAAGCCGGTTTTATCAAAAAAGATGAGACTGACTCACCCGAAACATTGTATGAAAGAGCAGGAATCTACTCTGAATTCGGCAAAATTATCTGCATCTCCGTTGGTGTAGTCAGAGACAATCACCTTAGGATAAAATCGTTTTACGGTCATGATGAAGCTGAAATACTTAATCAATTTGCAGAACTGTTAAACAGGAGCTATAATAAAGCAACGTCATTACTCTGTGCTCATAATGGAAAAGAGTTTGACTATCCTTATATATCAAGAAGGATGCTTGTCAATGGAATTAAAATCCCACAGATACTTGATACATGCGGATGCAAGCCATGGGAAGTCAAGCATCTTGACACTCTGGAATTATGGAAATTTGGTGATCATAAAAACTATACTTCTTTAGCATTGTTGACAACTATATTCGGAATTGAATCACCAAAAGACGATATTGATGGCAGCCAGGTTGGCTATGTTTACTGGAATGATAACGGACTGGACAGAATCAGAGAATATTGTCAGAAGGATATTATAGCATTAGTACAACTTTATCTGAGATTTCGCGGCGATGCACTATTAGAGAAGGATCAGATAATCTTTGTATAAGATTAAATACGTACCTTTACCGCCTAATTTGAAAAATCACTTATGAAAAAAGTCCTAACATCTATTATGCTGGTTGCTATTTTGTTAACAAGCATAACTGCGTCTGCTCAAAAAAAGAAAAAAAGCAGTGCACCTGAAGCTCCCAAGTCGGCAGTTGTCCTTCAAACGAAGCTTGATTCAATAAGTTATATAATAGGTCATGATATTGGCAAGAACCTTAAGACCAATGAAATTTCAATCAATCAGGATATCTTCAATGCCGGTATAACTAATGGTTTAACCGGAAACGATTCACTCTTAACAGAGGAAGAAACCGGAAAAATAATGATGAGATTTCAACAGGAAATGATGGCAAAGCGCGAACAGGCAGTCGCAACAGAAGTTACAGCTGAAAAGACTAAAGGAAAAGCTTTCCTTGAAGAAAACAAAATGAAGGAAGGTGTTACCGAAACTCCAAGTGGACTCCAGTATAAAGTTATTACCGAAGGTGCAGGTCAAAATCCCGGTGCCGAAGATGTTGTAGAAGTTCATTATACCGGAAAACTCATCGATGGTACTGTATTTGACTCTTCGGTTGAAAGAGGACAACCGGTGAAATTCCCCTTGAATGGTGTAATACAAGGATGGACTGAAGGTCTTCAATTAATGAAACCGGGAGCAAAATACATGCTTTACATCCCATCTGAGTTGGCTTACGGTGACAGAGGTACAGGCCCAATCCCCGGTGGTGCAACTCTTATCTTTGAAGTTGAGTTACTGTCAGTTGAGAAGAAATAAATTTCAATAAAACAATTTATAGAAAGTAAGGCTGTCCCAAAAGGACGGCCGTTTTTTTTAATATCATGGTAATCGGAGGTGGGAGGTTTACAATTCAAATTTTAGCTGGATTCAGTTCAGGAATAATTCTCTGAAGCACATCACCCCCGTCAAATGCTATAATACTCAGTATCAACCAAGTATCTAATCTCATCAGAATCGAGTATCAATTTCATCAGTATCAAAAGCATCAATATTCGGTCTCAGAAAATTATTGTTGGTAAATTACCTTCCGGTGTTATTTTTTTTACCGATTGCTTCATTAATTTTGTTGAAGTATGGAAGAGACGAAACCCAAATTCAAAACCACTACCAATGCTAAGATCAGAAAGACTGATCTGTTTGAGCATGGTAAAGTTCCTCCTCAGGCAGTAGATCTTGAGGAAGCAGTTCTAGGGGCAATTATGATTGAGAAAGATGCTCTTGCATCTATTATTGATATCATTAAACCTGAAGCTTTCTACAAAGATGCTCATCAGATCATTTTCGCTGCTATAGCCCGATTGTTCGCAAAAACAGAACCTGTTGATATTCTCACGGTTACCAACGAACTCAAAAGCTCCGGTGAATTAGAGATGGTCGGAGGACCATATTATATTGCCCAACTGACGAACAGGGTTGCCTCAGCTGCAAATACTGAATACCATACGCGCATAGTACTACAAAAGTTCATCCAGCGTGAACTCATTAGAATCTCTTCTGATGTGATTACAGATGCTTACGAAGATACAACCGATGTATTTAAATTGCTTGACAAAGCTGAGAAAGAGCTATTTGCAGTAGCAGAAAATAATCTCCGTCGCAATTATACCGATATGGGTTCCCTTGTGAAGGGTGCTTTGGAACAGATTGCCAATGCCATGAACAATAAGGGTACCTTCACCGGTGTGGGCACAGGTTTCACACAACTTGACAGGGTCACTAATGGTTGGCAGCCATCTGATCTAATTATTATTGCTGCTCGTCCAGGTATGGGTAAAACAGCTTTCGTGCTAACAATAGCACGTAATGCCGCCATTGATTTCAAAAAACCTGTTGCCGTCTTCTCTCTCGAAATGTCAGCTATCCAGTTGGTTACTCGTTTATTATCAGCCGAAGCTCAACTACCTGGAGATAAATTACGTAAAGGAGATCTTAGCCAGGAAGAATATCAGCAGCTTAACTCGAAAATAGACACTCTTAGGAATGCTCCTTTATACATTGATGACACTCCTTCTCTATCAGTCTTCGAACTAAGAGCTAAAGCCAGACGTCTGAAAGCACAACATGATATTCAACTGATAATTATCGACTATATACAGCTTATGTCGGGTGGTATTGAACGGAGTCAGGGGAATAGGGAACAGGAAATCAGTAACATTTCACGATCATTAAAGAGTCTGGCTAAGGAACTCGGTATACCTGTAATTGCACTATCACAGCTTAACCGATCAGTTGAAAACAGGCCCAGCAAAAAGCCTTTACTGTCTGACCTTAGGGAATCAGGAGCAATTGAGCAGGATGCTGATATGGTCCTCTTTATTTATCGGCCTGAATATTACAAACAAGACAAGGATGCTGCTGGTGAAAATCTTCAGGGTGTTGCTGAAATTAGTATTGCTAAGCACAGAAACGGAGCACTCCATGATATAAATCTCAGATTTATTAACGAGTATGCTAAATTCGTTGATAGGGACTCTGATGACTTTATACCTTCAATTCCTTCTGTACCCGGCCCTAACATCAAAACCTTCCCGTCAAAGATGAATGATGATGAAGAAACACCATATTAAAGCTAACACATAACAAAGGTGCTGTTTTTACGTTTAATTACGTCAAAGGTGCATAAATGAAGAAGTTTATCTTAACTACATTCCTTCTGACTGTTCTAATATACGCTCAGGCAGCTTATATTCTGATTCCTATGGACAGGAGTCAGAAGAACCATTTAAAGGCTTATGGATTGACTTATTGGATATTACAGCGGCAGGTTGAGGTCAGTTGGCTGCTCAATTATCGTGGCGGTAGCTTTATGTTCCAACACTATCCTGAATTTGAGAATGAATGCCGAATCAGGGGCATCTCGTACGAAATTATAGCAGATGTCCAACAAGCTGCAATATTAGAAGAGATTGCCGATCCCCAGTCAAATACTGATGAAATGAAGTTGCAGAAAGCTCCTAAGATTGCAGTTTACACACCCAAAAACCGACTGCCTTGGGATGATGCTGTAACTTTAGCCCTTACTTATGCCGAAGTACCTTACGATATCATATACGACGAAGAAGTGATAGGCGGATCATTACCATTGTATGATTGGTTACACCTCCATCATGAGGATTTCACAGGTCAATATGGAAAATTCTGGTCAGCCTATCGTACTGCACAATGGTATATTGATGATGTTCGATCAACCGAGGCTATGGCTTCGAAACTCGGATTTGCCAAAGTTTCACAACTTAAATTGGCTGTCGCGGAGAAGATCAGAGAATTCACAGCCGGTGGTGGTTATCTTTTTGCCATGTGTTCAGCTCCTGATAGTTACGATGTAGCCCTGGCAGCTCATGACCTTGACATCTGTGACATCATGTTTGATGGTGATGGTGCCCAAATGGATGCTAACAGTCATCTCGATTATGAGAATTGCTTTGCCTTCACTGATTTTCAGGTAGTGCTGAATCCTTATGAATATGAGATCTCAAATATTGACGTCACTACCACAAGAAGGGTTGCTATGAAGGATGATTTCTTCACTCTGTTTGAGTTTTCTGCTAAATGGGACCCTGTTCCTACAATGCTAACCCAGAACCATGAACAAGTAATTAAAGGATTCATGGGACAAACTACAGCATTTAACAAGAAATTAGTTAAGCCTAATGTAATAATAATGGGCGAAAATAAGGCTGCCAATGAAGCAAGATACATTCATGGCGATTATGGTAAAGGCACTTGGACATTTTATGGTGGGCATGATCCTGAAGATTATCAGCATCTGGTAGGTGATCCTCCTACTGATTTAAGCTTATACCCTAATTCACCCGGATACAGATTAATCCTAAACAACATATTGTTTCCTGCTGCTAAAAAGAAAAAGCAAAAAACCTGATGTTAAAAGTCTTACACCAATCTAAACCACTCCCTTATCATTTTGTAATTCATCGTACTTATCAAAGTGCATTATACAAACATCTTCTAAAATCAATCCTCTTATTTATAGTATTATCAATCTCTCTTGAGTCATTTGCTCAGAAGAGATTTGTTATAAGTGGCTATATCAGGGAGAAGGAGAGTTGTGAACTATTGCCGGGGGTGAATATTTATGTTCCAACATTGAAGACTGGAGCCATCACCAATAACTACGGTTTCTATTCATTATCATTGCCCGAAGGAGAATACGAAATACGATACTCTTATGTGGGCTATAATCAGGTGGTGAAAAATGTTAGGCTTATAGCAAACCAAACCATTGACATTGATCTTGAGAACACTACTCTTGAGGAGGTTATAATTACAGGTGATAAAAGTGAAAGAATAAGTGAGAGTGACAGGATGAGTGTGATCACTATGCCGGTTAACCAAATTAAAAACATACCGGCATTACTTGGTGAGAAGGATGTTTTCAAAGCATTACAACTGATGCCGGGAGTACAGAAAGGAACTGAAGGAAGTAGTGGTCTTTACGTTCGTGGCGGTGGTCCTGACCAAAATCTCATTATTTTGGATGATGCCCCGGTTTATAATGCTAACCATTTGTTTGGTTTTTTTTCAATCTTTAATGGTGATGCGCTGAAGAGTGTTGAGTTAATAAAAGGGGGGTTCCCTGGAAGATTCGGAGGTCGATTGTCGTCAGTTGTCGAGATGACTATGAAAGACGGTAATAAACAGAAGTTTGCCGGTGAGGCGGGTATCGGGCTCATATCTTCACGGTTATTGCTTGAAGCCCCAATAATAAAGGGCAAATCGTCGTTTATTGTCTCCGGAAGAAGAACTTATATCGATGCACTTATCCGGCCTTTTATGAATTCAGATGAAAAAGCAGGTTATTACTTTTATGATCTTAATGCTAAAGCAAACTATGAGTTTGGCCCCGATAACAGAGTTTACATTAGCGGATATTTCGGAAGAGATAAGTTTCACGTAACAACAAACTACACTAACGAAGATAATGACGCAGGCTTATACTGGCAAAATGCCACAGGAACTCTAAGATGGAATCATCTGTTTAGTCCAAAGATCTTTGCTAACACTTCACTTATATACAGTGCTTACAGTCTCAACATATATGAAAACTTTAAAGATAATTTTGGAAAATACCTGCTTAAATACATGTCAGGAATCAGGGATATAGCCCTGAAATATGATGCTGAATATCACGCTACTCCATCTTATTACCTTAGAACCGGGTTGCATATTACTAACCATCTTTTCACCCCTTCGGCTATTGTTGAAAAAGATGAGTCAATTGAATTATACAACAATGATAAGACCCGGTATGAATCATTTGAGGGTAGTCTGTATGCTGAGAACAATTTCACCATAGGTCAACATCTTAAAGCTAATGCAGGTTTACGTTTCAGCAATTTCATCACTAAAGATAAAGGTTATTCTGCACTCGAGCCACGACTTGTCGTAAATTATAAACTCACCGAAAACATGTCTTTAAAAGGGGGCTATGCTGAAATGAATCAGTTTATCCACCTCTTAAGCAATACCGGTATAGGCTTACCAACTGATTTATGGGTTCCATCAACTGACACTGTCAAGCCGCAACACTCTAAACAGGTATCATTAGGTATTGCAAGAGATATAAGTAAATACGACCTGGCTCTGTCAGTTGAAGGATATTATAAGAAAAGTGAAAGAATATTGGGATACAGACCAGGAAGTAGCTTTCTGGCATTAGACGATCCCACAGATGCTCAGGCTTTTACTTGGGAAGATAATGTTACAGCGGGCTCCGGTAAGTCGTACGGAGTGGAATTCCTTATTCACAAAAAAACCGGCAGACTTAATGGTTGGGTTGGATATACTCTGTCATGGACTAAGTTGAAATTCGATGAAATAAATTATGGAAAGGAGTTCTGGGCAAGATACGACAGGCGACATGATCTTTCAGTAGTTGCTATGTACGAAATAAAACCCAATATTACATTTTCAGCCACTTGGGTATATGGTACCGGAAATGCTATCACACTTCCTATTGGTGAGTACACTGCTTTTAAACATGATCCTTTTGAATCAATAAGACCTGCTTTTGACGAGCAAGGAAAGTACTTCTACAGTTATAAAACAGATAATGGCGAAGTCAATTCATCAAGAATGAGAGCATATCATAGACTTGATTTTGCATTTCAATTCACAAAACAAAAAAGAAATCATTTAAGAACATGGGAAATAGGGTTTTATAATGCTTACAACCGTAAAAACCCTTTCTTCTATTTTATTGAAGAGGAGTACAATAATGACAATACCACAGTAACTAAGCTGAAGCAGGTTTCAATTTTCCCAATAATACCATCAATAACCTACTCTGTAAAATTCTAAGCCATGAAAAGTAAATTTTATCCGGTAATATTAATGGTACTTGCGATATTGACATTCACAGCTTGTGACGAAATGATATCAGAAGTTGAACCACCAAAAACAGCCAGCCAAAAATTAGTAGTAACAAGTTTTATTTCACCGGAGAGTGATTTTTTAACTATTACAGTTTCAAAGACAAGGATGATTTATGAAACTCGTCCGGCCAATGAATATGGTCATAAACCTGTGGAAGATGCAATTGTCACGATTTCAGATGGTATTAATACTGTTCAATTGCCATATAATGAGGCTACACTGAATTACAAAGTATCACAGCAACTTCTGCCTGTGGTAGAAGGTAGAACTTATTACCTTAATGTAACTGCACCGGGTGGATTTGTTGCAACTTCATCATGTACCGTTCCTGATAAGCTCCCACCTGCAATTGAAATAGATCAAATAGATACTGCAGATTATGATTTTTACCAGATATTTTATACTATCTACTTCAAATTCAGAGACATCCCGGGCGAAGGAGATTACTATGGAGTTTATGTTGGCCGGCAGTCGGAAGATGGACCTTGGTCTGAGAATCCGCAACAATCAGCAATTTACAGTGAAGGCTTTGATCGTGGCGAGACCTTTGTTTCAGACAAAAATATTGATGGCCAATACTTCACCTACAAAACTTATGAGATGTTCCTGAACAACAGCGAAACAACGTTTAATTTCACTTTATGCCTTACTGATATACATTATTACAAGTATCATAAAGCTGTATGGAGTCAGAGTGATGATAATCCGTTCGCCGAGCCATATCCTATCTATTCAAATGTAGATGGAGCTTTAGGGGTTTTTTGTGCTTATAGAAGCAGGATTGTAGAATTTAAACTGTAATGAATAATTAGTCGGATTAACGACGAATATACGTTATGTAAGAATAATCAAATCCCAGAGTTCCTGTATCAATTATATCTTCACGTTCAGTCTCAATCCATTGGGTAAAATCTATCTCAGGAAAGAATGTATCAGCCTGGAAATCCCTGTGTACAATAGTCAAATTTAGTTTTGTAGCAAAAGGTATAAAAGCATTATATATTTGCGCTCCTCCAATTATAAAATTCTCCTTGTCATTATCAAGCATATTCAATGCTTCATTAAGTGAGTGCGCAATTTCAACATCCGGTAATTCGATATAGCGATGAGTCATTACTATATTCCTTCTTCCCGGTAAAGGTTTTACGGGCAGCGACTCCCAGGTATTCATTCCCATGACTATGGTATGTCCTATAGTAAGTTTTTTAAACCTTTTGAGATCATCAGGAATATGCCAAAGCAGTTTATTCTCACATCCAATAGCTCTATTTTGAGCGATTGCAACAATAAATGTGATCTCCCTTTTTCTTTTCATCTCCTGATTACTACCATCCATTTTTCAAGAATTTACATTTCTCCATAGTATATTACAAATTAAACAGCAACCGGTGCCTTAATGGCAGGATGTGGGTCATATCCTGTTAAGGTAAAATCCTCATACCTGAATCCGTTGATGTCTTTAACGTCGGGATTTAATATCATTTGAGGTAGTGGTCTGAAATCTCTGCTCAATTGAAGATTCACCTGTTCCATGTGATTCAAATATATGTGTGCATCACCAAAAGTATGGATGAATTCACCCGGCTGCAAACCTGTAACCTGAGCAATCATTAATGTCAATAAAGAATAACTTGCTATATTAAATGGGACTCCAAGGAATATATCAGCGCTGCGTTGATACAACTGACAAGAGAGCTTATTACCGGCTACATAAAATTGAAACAGAATATGACATGGTGGAAGAGCCATCTGCTTTAACTCTCCGGGATTCCAAGCTGTCACAAGCATTCTTCTTGAATCCGGATGATACTTTATCATCTCAATTAACTCATGTATCTGATCAATAGTGGTGCCATCAGGGGCAGTCCAAGATCGCCATTGATGACCATATATAGGACCTAGATTTCCATCAGTATCAGCCCACTCATCCCATATTGAAACTTTATTTTCGTGCAGATATGCAACATTGGTGCTTCCTTTCAGAAACCATAAAAGTTCATGGATAATCGATTTAAGGTGTACTTTTTTAGTTGTGAGTAGCGGAAATCCATCCTCAAGATTAAACCTCATCTGATAGCCAAATACACTTTTTGTACCGGTTCCTGTACGGTCTTTCTTTTCAACCCCATTTTCAAGTACATGCTTCAGAAGATCATGATATTGTATCATAAAATATGCAGATAGTTTAAGTGTCGTAAATGCAATATTAAGTCATTTAAAGATATACAAGTTGCAAACGAACACCAATTTTATGAACATTGCATTCATCGTTCAATAATTTTCAGAGGAAAGTCACAATGCCAATCAATGCTTTGACAGGAGAATGTATGGTTAGGTTGTTAAATAAGGCAGAGTTGGTATTGAATTAATCCAAAGTAAAAGGACAAAAAATGTTATAAGCTCTCCTTCTTTTTCTTAAAGTGAGCTGAGTCGCCCCATTCGCCATATCCAATTTTGTTACCGGTCATTGCAATTCTTGCATCAAGGCAATTTGAGCAGTCAGCAGCTTCTTCAGAAGTACAAGGCTTATTGTTGTACAATTTATAATCGTTTCTGTAAAGACCCGGAGTAATATTCGGCATTATAACATTGGCTCCTATTTTGACAGCCTTTTCCCTGCCAATTGGGTCAATTGCCTGGAGAGCAGTGGCTGCAGCAATATTTATATCCTTCATCAATATTCGCAGCACAGCAATCATTTTCAACGCCAATTGAAAACGTTCTTCTAATGGCAGTAACTTATCTCTGAATTCGTATAATGGAGTATCGGGATGTTCAATATAAGGCCCCATACCACACATATCTATATCAAATTCTTTCATGAACAACAAATCGTCAGCAAGGTCACCGGTTGTCTGCCAAGGAAGTCCTATCATCACACCGGTGCCAACCTGGTATCCTATGGTTTTTAGATCATTTAATGCCTGAAGTCTCTTCTCATAGGTATGATGTGAGTCATTGGGATGAATTTTATAGTACAACTCCTTACCTGAAGCTTCAATCCTTAGCAGGAAACGGTGTGCTCCGGCATCAAACCACCTCTTGTATGTGTCGTAAGATTGCTCTCCGACTGATAAGGTGATCCCTAAACGACCATCTGACAGGTGTTTGATATCTCGTACCAGCTTTTCAATTCGTGCTGTGAACGCATTATTTTCGAGCTCACCGCTTTGCAGAACAACTGAACCGTAATTATTTGTGTAAGCAAATTCGGCTGCCTTAAGTATATCCTCATCACTGAGATTATAACGTTTAAAATTGCGATTACCCTTACGAATACCGCAATACAAACAGTTTTTGCCACAGACATTAGAAAATTCAACTAATCCACGGAAATAGACAAAATTGCCAACATATTTCTCTTTAACTGAAGCTGAGTAAGCAAAAAGCTCTTTTGCATCATCACCCTTAGCATCGAGCAATGCGACAATATCGTCATGTTGAAATACACTCTTTTCTAATATGGATGTAATATTTCCCATAACTGATTACTGAAATGCAAAAATACGATTTAAGTCAATGGGAAACACCAATGGTTGCTACTCCACACGTATTTTGGTGCCTACTTTAAGCACCTTCTTTGGAGAAATTCCGTTTATCCGGCAGATTTGGTCAACAGTGGTTTTGTGCTTACGCGCAAGTGCGTATAAAGTATCGCCCGGTTGGATCTTCACATACTTTGATCCGGTTGAACCACCAGTAGCAGAAACAATGGCCGGTTCCTTTGTCCCGAAGCCAAGATTTTCTTTATCCATTACCAGACAATCATTTTTTAAGCAGAATGCTTCAAAGTCAATGATTTTAGTTGGGTTAAAGTGCTCACCCAATATTCGGGTTTCGAAATGCAAATGATCGGTAGTAGCACGACCTGTTCGACCACCAAGGCCAATAGGATCACCGGCTTTCACGACATCGTTTACCTTAACCAGATATTGTGAGAGATGCCCGTAAACCGTTTCAAGACCATTGTCATGCCTCACTACAATAAGCTTCCCGTAACCACTAATACTCCTGGCAATGCGTACTTTACCATCAAAAGCACTAACAACTGTATCTCCCTTATTTAGCTTTATATCCATTCCTGCATGAAATCGTCCACCCCTGGGACCGTACTGTGAAATGACATTTCCTTTATAGGGAAATACAAAATCACTCTCTTTGATATCGTGGTTGATCAACATGGTAGTATCTGAAATTTTCGACCAGTCGGTTCTTCCGATTCTTATATTTAAAGTATCCCATTTACTATTATACAAAACGCTTGATGGAACAAAAAGCATTTCACTGCCAGGAGCATTGTCTGACAATTCAGGCACGTCAATATTTTCAGATGATATCGTTGCTGACGATTCAGTATTAGCAGAAGATCCCGGTATTGCTATGGATTTGATTTCTGAAGTCTTTGGAAGTATATTAGACTCCTTCTCCTCTGTGTTATTGCTATTGTATTTTTGGTTTAGAGTATTCTCTTCATTAAAGAAAGCTGCGGTGTCGATTGCGAAAGTCTGGCTCCTTGAATTAGTATAAAAGGCTAGTAGTAAAATTATCAGCGGTAATGTAGTTCTCAAATGTTGCATTCCTTATTATTTAATCACAAATTCTGTTTACAAAAATAGAATTTTACCTTTCGCTATCTATTTATTAAAAGCTTTTAAGACCCAAAAGTGCACTTCTTTGCTGTTAAAAAATGTTAACGCACTGATTTAGACTTAAATCGGATTGATAATGAATGCATGTGTAAATGTCTGCTGATTTACTAATTATAAAATGTATAAATGACATCAGCCAAGAGAATATTGTTTAATGTTTCAGTGAACCTGACAAGAACTACTTAAACACCACTTAGCGACTACTATCGGTGATACTTAGTAGGTTCCTTGACCAGTTCTTATCTGGTAGAAATCCTGATGAAGATTATAGGCATTACTAAAATTTTTGTTTAAACAGTCATATCATCGAAGAAGAAAAACATTAAACAAACATGTTGACAAAAAAAATTGAAGAGGCTTGGGTTACCAATTAAATAACCAAAGTTATTCAACAAAAGTAACTTTTGCCTCTTCAATTCAATTCTTCAGAACCTTTATTCAACAAAGAATAAAAAATCCTGATAAACCATACTTATGGAAAAACAATGCCCGGAAATTCAGTCACATCAACTAAAGGCACCATTGAGCCATATTTTAAATTAATTGCTTCGATAAATTTATTTGCAACAACAGCATTACCTCTTGGTGTCAGATGAATCCCGTCAATTGAATTCAACCCTCCTGAAATATAGTTAGTTTGCAATTTAACTCCATCATAAACTAAGCCAGTTTTACTTGCCTCTGCGAAAACCTTGTTTGCATCCATCAGAGCTAAATCGAATGATTGAGCCATGGTAGATATTACCTGATTATACTCAATAGTAGCATTTTTAATTGCATTGATCTCGGTCTCATCAAGCACATATTGTGCGGGTATAGGTTTAACTGAACCCCATCCGGCACACCGCAGTGAATCTTGTGGAATACTAAGCAATATAAGCTCATTTGATTTTATTTGTCTCATTTTAGCCTGGGGCACACTTTCATCTTCGATTATAAAACCATTTGCTCCGACATGAAATTGAATTCCCAACTTCATGTAGACAAAAGAAAGAGTATCTGCCTGACCTTGTCTTTCCAGCACCAGTCCGTTATAGGGTACAGTATTGAAGTATGCAATTTTATCAATTTCAGGTATGGTAGCGACAACTCCTTTAGCACCTTGTGAAGTAAGAGAATTCAGCAATGCTCCGTATGCAAAAGAAAAGGTATTAAGAGAAGTGATTGAATCAGCTTCTCCGCCTGTTAATGCGTAGGTAAGGATATCATTATTTCCGATCCATAAAGTGAAGAAAGTAGGATTGAGTGACACTGCCTGACTAATAATTGAAGTTGTCGGGCTACTGGCAAATCGAAAGAAATATGGGTTCAATGCACCATATCCGGGGATTAACAAGTGAAAGCTCTTAGCACCCGGCACACCCAGGTTATTGACAGTATGATACTCAGCCTTATTGATGAAATTTTCAAGATTAGGTACTCCAATCATAGGAACAGGAGCTAATGAAGGTGAAGCTCCGGCAATCGGATTCCCTTCACAATCCTTAGCAGTGTTGATACCAAGAATAAGCCTTCCTCCAAACCCGATTTCATCAAACATCATCGGTTGCTTAAATTCACCACCCCCGGCCAATTTTAGTTGTTGAGCAATAATATTAGGATACGAGTATTGTTGTCCTGAAATAAACAAAGCACCATCTTTATAACCAGAAGTCAGTGAATTACCCAAGGCTATATATTTGCTGAAATTAGCATTACCTGCTGATGGTTCAAAGCTGTCGAACTCAGGCTTACAAGCAGAGACAGCAATCAATAAAGAGAATAAAACAAGGAAATTATATTTAATTTTCATGGCTTGCAATTGTTAGGTTAAAGATCAAGTGTAAATCCAATACCGGGTATATAAGTTCTGGTCTTAAAAGTACCACTGAAATTATCAGGCAGATATTCTCTTTCGCCTTCCATGCCAATTATATAAAGGAAAGAAAGATCAATGGATAGCTTTTCAGTAGCATTGAGCGATAACCCGGCAGTTAAACCGATACTGTTCAAGCTGGGTGTTTCAGGCGAGAAATACTCTGTATTAACAGGTGATGGATCATAATATCCACCTGCCCTAACCTGTAGAACATTACTTATTTTATATTCACCACCTGCACGAACTATCAGGCGATCGCTGTAAAGACGAGGATTTCTTGAATCAGCAAGCGAAGAAGTGTTATCTTTAAAATCGAAAATCAGAGAATCGTATCTACCCCAGAAGACATAATTAAGTGACACAGCAAATACAAAATTATCATTGAATTGGTATGATACACCTAAATCAAGATTTGCCGGCAGAGGCAATGTAGTGGCCACGGTTGTGTTCGGAAAATTCGACTGTAATGAAACAGGTACATTAAAAGTTGCTGTTGCATCATCAATTTCCATATCGATTGCTGAACGATAGTTAACGCCAACATTAAGTCCATCAACCGGTTTTACCAATATCCCTGCATTAAAACCAAAACTACTGGTTGAGCCTTCAAGCATTACACTTCCTTCTCCCTCACTATCGAATACCGGTATGCCTTTGTTCAATTCAAAATCACCGGTAGCATAGACCAGTCCGGCACCTAGACTAACCTGATCACAAATTTTATAAGCAATAGTAGGTTGATAAAATATTGCTTTAAGTGAGAGATCCTGAATCAAATATCGGCCAATCCAATCTTTACCCCAAGAGAGGCTGTTACCATAAGGGGTATTGACGGCAATACCTATGCCAAGTTTCTCATTGATTTTATAAGCGGCATAAGCATAAAAGGGAGTACCCATAGGATTATCAGTCATTGCTTCACTCATCGAAGGGGCAGTTTTCTGATATGCAGTATAGGATTTTATACCATTTAGTCCAATGGCAAAGCTGTAGTTTGATTTCATAAAAGTCAATCCGCCGGGATTATAGAAAAGCACACTGGCATCATTGGTGATAGAAGTGCCTACCAGCCCCATGCCTATCTGTTTTACACCATGCAGGCCTACCTGATATCCACCTGCAAAAGTTGCGGCAGAAAGAAGCATGACCAAAGAAAGCAAAAGAGTAGATTTTCTCATAATTAAGGTGTTAAGTTGAACATTAAAATAATTAAAATCCGGTTACCTGCTGATCAGAGATCATCGGCAAGCTGATTTATAATTCTAAAAAAATCACAGTTATATTTTATTAAAAGGTTATAACGACCTTTCTATTACCTGCTTAAATTCCAATCAATTTCTTCAATCCCAACGCTGTTGAGAAGTTTATTGGTTTTTGAAAAAGCACAGCATCCTATAAATCCCCGGTATGCACTTAATGGCGAAGGATGAGGGGCTTCAACAATAAAATGCTTTGATGTATCAATTAATGGCTTTTTGTTTTGGGCGTACTTTCCCCATAATAAAAATACAAGTTTATCTCTTTGGTCGGAAAGTTTCTTAATCACCTGATCGGTAAAGGATTCCCATCCCCTACCCTGATGAGATCCGGCTAAGTTTGCTCTGACTGTAAGAGTCGCATTTAACAACAAGACTCCCCTGTCAGCCCATTTGGTCAAATTACCTGATGTAGGTTTGGGAATGCCCAAATCATTTTGTAATTCAGTAAAAATATTTTGCAGAGAAGGTGGAAATTCAACTCCATCGGGAACTGAAAAACAGAGTCCGTGAGCCTGTCCATAACCATGATAAGGATCCTGACCCAGAAGCACAACTTTCACTTTATAAAAAGGTGTCCGATTGAATGCTTCAAAAATACAATTTCCGGATGGATATACAGGATACTTTTGTTTTTCAGAGATCAGAAACTGCTTTAAATCAGCAAAATAAGGTTTATTAAACTCCTCTTCCATTACAATTCTCCAACTCTCTTCAATTTGTGGCTGAATATGCGTCATAAGGAGTTACTTTTTTTCATTTTGAGGATTAAACAATAAATAACTTACTTGCTTGTTATTTGTTATAGGTCTGTTTTAACCAAATCTTGAATCCTGTAAAAATATGAAAAAATCAATTCAGATTATTATAGTCGTGTGTACACTCTCAATATTAGCTGTATCATGCAAATCATCGCAAAAATGTGCTGCATATGGTGAAGCCCACCGCTATAAAGTAGAGCGCCATTTCTGAACCATACTACTTTGAAATTTCAAGCCCGTGATATTTCATGGGCTTTTTCTATTTATACTCGCATCATTTGTTTACATTTGTGTTAAATCTTTGTTATACTATCATGAAAGCACAGTTTCCATATCTGCTCACTTTGCTTGCATTGCTGACTATATCACCTGCTATTGCACAGATTGATACTGATTATGATGCATTCTATGACTCAATAGGTGATAATGTACTTTTCCGTCGTGAGATGAGTGGTTCGTTTATTTTGCATACAAATGGATGGGGAGTAGAGTATAGAATAGGGAAAAATAAAACTGTTTTTAACAAGCAAACTTTTGAGTTTGACCTTCTTGAATATAAGCATTCAAAAGAAATCAAAAGCATAAATCCGTTCTACACGAATACCAAGAGCTATATTTATGGGAAGCTCAATACAGTTTATTTATTGAGGGCAGGCTTTGGTGAGCAAAGGATGTTAAACAGGAAACCTTATACGGGAGGTGTTGAATTAAGATTATTCTATATGGGAGGAGTGTCGCTTGCAATGGCTAAGCCTGTTTATCTGAATATTTTAAAGTGGGACACCTTAGATACACGGCTGAGTATTGTAACAGAGAAGTATAACCCTCAAAATCATTTTCCTGACAATATTTACGGTAGAGCATCTTTTTTAAAGGGATTTAAAGAGATAAAGCCTTATCCTGGTCTTTATGCGAAACTAGGGCTAGGGATTGATTTTGGAAATATAAACCAAAGCACCAAATTAGTTGAAGTTGGTGCCGTTATTGACTACTTCCTCAAGCCGGTTCCTATAATGGCCAATCAGAAAGCAGAGCCGTTCTTTTTAACCTTATACTTAAGTTTAGGCATAGGTAAACGATACGACTAATGAAGTGCAATCAAGTCTCAGGGAATTTTCATGCTAATGGAAGTGTCTCATATAGTCACTATTCTTTTAATGCAGAGTTTATTTTAATGGCAGAGTTTATCAATGCTTCTTATTCCTTAGATTGTTCGGAGTATATATTTGCCAGCAACTTTCATCACTTACTGCATGACTCGCTTTCATCTCAGGTTCTTCCTTAATAGAAGAAGTCTATATATGTCTGGAGACTATTGCAATTATAGACAGATAATCATTGAAGTAAACACATAAAAAAGGCTGCTTATTTTTTCTAAGCAGCCTTTTTTTAGGTTTTAAACGTTCGCTCATTATTTTTGAATAATCAATTTTGAGGTGTAACGTTTTCCATCAATTATGATACTCATCATGTAAATACCGTTATTGAGATCATTGAGGTAATAGTCTTTAAGAATACCTGCACTGAATTGAGCATTTGAAGTAAGCCTTAATGTTCCAAGAAGGTCATATACTTCAACCATTGCCATGCCGTTAAAAGTATTCTTCAATTTAATAGTCACTTTTCCGTTAGATGGAGTAGGATAAATATTCACACCTGTTCTAAGTGCAATAGCATCCTCATCACCCAGAGTGATACATTTGAAATTCCAGGTATCGCTATAATTACTGGTATCTCTGCTACTGATTGCTCTTACTCTCCAGTAATAAACGTTATTACTGTCAAGAACATGAATAGGCACTTTGAACTTATTACCACCACCATCATTAATATAATAAGTGAATTTGTTATTGAATTGTGCGTTGTTTGCTAAATCCAACTGGAATGAAATTAAGCCATTCATCTTCTGCCATTCGAGAGTAGGTTGCAGAATGATATTGGTTGCATTATTACTAGGTGCTACTAATGTTGGCTTGTTAATAGTGGTAAATGATTGAACTGCCGAAATGAGGGTATCCAATTCGTGGATTGCAGCCATTCTCCAATAGTATAAAGTATTGAATAACAATGTATCCGGGCTTATCTTAGTCAGGTTTTTAGTTACATTGTATGAATCATACTGATTCATATTAGGATCAGTAGATAAATGAATCTGATATTTGGTTATACCGTCAATCTTAGTCCATTCAAATATAGGATTTACGTCAGCACCGGTGCTGGCATCTGCCGGTCTTTTCAAAGTCATTGAATTGACAACAGTGAAAGTCCAGGTATCGGACCAGGCTGAAGTATCCAGATCATGACGAGCCCGCATTCTGATTTTATAAACATATCCGAAGTAAAGATTAGCAGCGTTAGTTTTAGTTGTATTATTTACAATTGAAGTTATGCTCATCAACGGACTATCAAAAGTTGCCGTTGTATCAAGTTGATAATCAAGGTGAGTAGCACCCGGTAAATCATTCCACTGAATTTCAACATTTGGATTTACATTAACAGCATTGTTAGCCGGACGCTTTAAAGTAATAGTATTGATTATAGTGAAATGTCGGGTTTCTGACCAATCAGAAGCGCCACTTCCATCAACAGCTCTTACTCTCCAGTAATAATTCTGATTGAATAACAGCATTGACATCTTCTTATTGGTCAATTCAGTAGTAAAAAGTACCGGATTTGCAAAAGCGTCAGTAGTATCGAGTTGAACCTCATAATACAAACCGAGTTGTCCTGTAACTGCAGTCCAGTCAAGTTCAACATTAGGAAATATACCGGTTGCATTATTTGCCGGAGCAACCAGCTCAGGTGCATAAATATCCGGAGATGCTTTGAGGACAATTACTGCGCAAAAGGCGAGTAGTGTTAAGTATATTTTTCTCATAATTGTATTGTTTTCAGTTTAAGAGCCTTAACGACTCCGGTATTATTTAATAACTACAAATTTAGCGCGTTGTACATCCATGCCTGAAAATACTTGCATTAGGTAACTACCCGGCATCAGGTTCTCAGCATCGATCGAAATCTTAGTTAAACCTTTCTGAACATTACCAAAGCTTTTGGCCATTACCATATTTCCTTTTAAGTCATAGATTTTTACAATGACGTTCTCCTGACGTTCATTATTAAGGTTGAAGTTAATTTGATTGGTTACCGGATTAGGATAAACACTTAAAAGTACTTCATTCCGTTTATTTTTATCGTCCGGACGTTCGTAACCGACATACATTTTATTTTCGAAGATTCCATTACCAAGAGATGCAAGGTAAATAGCTCCTCTGTTTGCAACTTCGGTAAATCCATCTATATATGGCCTTGAAACAGTCTGCTGACGAATAGAAATGATAGGTAATGCACCCATACCATTATTTTCGGCAGTCCAAACTGTATTAGCTCCTAAAGATTTGGTAGTATAAATACCGAAGTCAGTTCCAATAAGAACGTTTGAAGTATTCATTTCAAATAAACTTGAGTAAACCGGCATCTTGGGTAGATTTCCTTGTACAGAAATAAATTCAGGGTTTTGGTCTAAAGCATTTGATGTGAAATAGACAAAATTATCGTTACCATAATTGCTTAGAGTAACTAAAACTCTGGCCGGATTCTTTTGGTCAACTGCAACAGAGGTTACATTTCTGCCAGGGAATTGCTGAATTAGAGAAGTTGAAATAATACATGCAGTACTTCCAATGTCAGCTTTTAATGAATCATTAGCGAGGGCAATATTTGCAATACGATATACATTTCCATTAGCACAACCTACGAATAAATAATTAGCATCTTCTGAGTAGCTTAAGCTTGTTGGAACTCCTTCAATGTTGGCAATTTTAAACCATTTGGGTTCATATGCAAAATCAAGTACCTGCTTTGACATATAAACGGCATTGGTAACTCCAATAAAGAATCTTGATGAGATAATATCTTGAACGATAACTGAATCGCCTTTTGTCAGATTATTTTCAAGAGTGTAATTAAAAAGGAATCCACCTGTTCGGCTTTTTACTTGAACAGTTACACCGGCATTAAGATTTTCTTTAGCAATGTAAGATACACTATCTCTTGAATTACTATTATTGAAATTCTCCCACATTCTGAAAGGAGTGAGTAGAACTCCGGAATTAGCATTTGCAATATTATCAGGAACAAAATTGTTTGCGATTGAAACACCAAGGTCAGCTGATCTGAGTAAATTTCCACCGGCTGAGGAATAGAACATAGCTTTTGGACTAATCATAGACATTTCAACAGATCCACCCTGGAATGCACCATATATAGTTTGAGCTGCTTCATGACTATTACCATTTCCATCAATGTACAGTATTCCATTTCCCTGAGTACCACCTATAACATTTCCTTTGTCGTCATAACCAACAGTATAGAACATTGATGTCCTATAATTGCGGTTTAGTCCTGAAATTACTGAAAAGTCATCAGTAGCCTGATAGATACCCTGATCAGAAGAAACATAAGCTTTTAATTCTGATGGATCAAGTATTATATTATGAATAAGGAAAACCTGACCAACGGTTTTTCTTTGCCACTGGTAGAATCCTTCCTCCTGTACTTTAAGGCCTTCCCAAATATCCATTCCACCTATATAAAGTAAATCAGGATTTTTGGAGCTAACAACCATTGAGGCTGAATAATCACCGTATTGAGTAGTACCTACTCCAAATACGCCGAATTGTGAACTACCGCCCGGAGCTATAAGTCTCCATGATTGACCTTTATTTTTAGAAACATAAATTCCGAAAAGTGATCCACGAGGATAAGTAGAATTTGATCCATCACTTATTAGCATTGCATAGACAGTTGAAGCATCACCTGAAAATGCAAGAACGATTCTTGATAAAGCATTGTGAGGAAGAGCATCATTACCTGTTCCACCTGACACGAGTGCGAAGTTGTCAGCAGCACCATTTGATGAGAAATAAACCTTGTTTCCAACAGATGCAGCAACAGTACCATCGCTTGAAATAGTAACCTCAGTACTTACATCAGAGAGATTAACACCGGCTGATTTTGCTAAAGCCCAGGTTTGTCCACCATCAGTTGAAACCTTAAGACCTTTATTAGTGGCTGCATAAACATTGTTATTATTACCGACAGCAATCTTATTAATAAAAGCCCATTCAGCATTAGGATCATTAAAAGTACCCGGATTAGTCGAAGCTAATTTGGTAAAACTAATACCGTCAGTTGATTTGTAAATACCCTGACCGATAAAGCCACTATAGATATTAAATCTTTCACTGGCAAAAGTTTCGCCTGTACCAACATAAATATCGCCATTAGGAGCCTGAGCAATACAACTGACGTTAAGAATAACGTTATCAGTATTGATTTGATTCCAGGTTAGGCCACTGGTGGTTGACTTCCATAATCCACCTGATGCACCACCTGCAAATAAGGTTTTATTTTGTGCATCTTTATTCCATAAAAGTAAGGCCCTTGTCCTTCCTGCATAGTTATCCGGCCCCAATGATGTCCAGTTTAACCCTAAAGCCTGTCCGAATGAAACAGAAGAGGATATAATAAACACCCCAACTGTAAACATAATTGTCAGAAAGCCAATGAGTAGATTTTTACTTTTCATATAATTTCAGTTTATAAAAATTTGTTGTTAGGCTTGTAAAATAGCGGCACAAGTTACGTCAAAATACAACATATACAAGCAGCCTGTGTAATTTTTTAATGGTTTAATGTTTCAAATTCCTGATTTAAATCTAATAATCCCTCACGGTGGGCAAAGGTATAAAAATGCCAACCAATTTACATTCAAAGATAAGCGTAATTTTTAAAAAATTCAACATTAAAAATCAAGCCCCATAAAGAAGATTGCCCTTCAGAGAAATTAAATATTCTTCATATATCGACCTTTAACAATTTTTAACAGCACCAAACCCTATATCTCATATAACTGGTGGTATTTTTGCAAAAAATAGAATTTATGATTGAGACTGATATTAAGGAATTAAATGAACGCATTCAGAAAGAGAGTGCATTTATTGACTTGATTGACATGGAAATGCACCGGGTGATCGTTGGACAGAAACATATGGTTGAACGATTACTTATAGGTTTGCTCTCAAACGGACACATACTCCTTGAAGGAGTACCAGGTTTAGCTAAAACTTTGGCTATTAAATCACTTGCCAATATCATTGATGCCCGATTCAGCCGTATTCAATTTACTCCTGATCTTTTACCGGCCGACTTAACCGGCACAATGATTTACAGTCCAAAAAGTGAAGAATTTACTGTTAAGAAGGGGCCAATCTTTGCAAACTTCATATTGGCAGATGAAATTAACCGTTCACCAGCTAAGGTGCAAAGTGCATTACTGGAAGCAATGCAGGAACGGCAAGTCACAATAGGTGAGCAAACATATCCACTTTCCGAGCCATTTCTGGTACTTGCAACACAAAACCCCATCGAGCAGGAAGGTACTTATCCTTTGCCGGAAGCCCAAGTCGACCGCTTTATGCTGAAAGTACTCATTGGATATCCTACAAGAGAGGAAGAAAAACTCATCATGAGGCAAAATATGAATGAGGGTATTCCTTCTACAAAAACAATAATAAAGCCTGAACAGATTATTAATGCCAGAAATCTGACACGTGAAGTTTACTTAGACGAGAAAATAGAAAACTATATAACTGATATAGTATTCACTACTAGGTTTCCGGCCGACAACAAGCTCAAGAAATTTGAACCTTTAATCTCTTATGGTGCTTCTCCAAGGGCAAGTATAAATCTCGCACTCGCTGCAAAAGCTTATGCATTTATAAAGAGAAGGGGTTATGTCATACCTGAAGATGTTAGAGCTATTGCACACGATGTTTTACGCCATAGGATTGGTCTTACATATGAAGCAGAAGCTGAGAATATCACTACAAACGAGATAATCAATGAAATTCTCAATACTGTTGAGGTACCATAATTACTAATAAAATTTCACCTTAAGTAAGTACGCTTGGCTTCAAATTGTTCACCAAACAGTGGAATTGAGACTAACAATCCAGAATGCCTGAATGCAATAATAAGTATTAATGCATGGAAACCTCTGATATCTTAAAGAAAGTACGTAAAATAGAGATCAAATCACGTGGGTTATCAAACCAGATATTCTCAGGTGAATATCATAGTGCCTTTAAAGGTCGTGGTATGGCTTTTAGCGAAGTACGGGAGTATCAGTATGGCGATGACATTAGAAATATTGATTGGAATGTTACAGCACGTTTTAATCATCCTTATATTAAGGTGTTTGATGAAGAACGTGAATTGACGGTGATGATTCTCGTCGATGTCAGTGGTTCGAATGAGTACGGAACCAGATCTTTGCTTAAAGAAGATTTGATGACTGAAGTTTCAGCATTGCTGGCATTTTCTGCTATACATAATAATGATAAGGTGGGTGTTATATTTTTCAGTGATATAATTGAGAAGTTTATACCACCACAAAAAGGTCTCACACATATATTAAGGATAATCAGAGAGCTGATCGATTTCAAGCCTCAGAGCCAGAAGACTAACATTTCGGAAGCCCTTCGCTTTTTAACCAATGGCATGAAGAAGAGGTGCACTGCATTTCTGTTATCAGATTTTATCGATACAAATTTCGAAGATGCACTAAAGATTGCAGGAAACAAGCATGATCTGGCTGCATTGCAGATAATTGACACTACTGAGCTCAGATTACCTGATATCGGATTAGTTCAGGTATATACAAAAGAATTGAATAAGAGTGTATGGGTCGATACTTCTGATAAGGTTATCAGAAATGAATTTGGACGAAAAGCAAAAGCCAGAATGGATTTTCTGGAATCGACTTTTAAGAGAAGCGGAGTTGATTATGCTCGCATGTATACCGGACAGGACTACGTTAAACCATTGTTAAATCTATTCAGGGCAAGAGAAGCAAGAAAATAGCAAAAGATCATGAAGTACTCGGTAATTCTAAATAATATATTGCGATCAGGGTCTTTAGTATTGTTGTTCCTGTTGTCTTCAATAATTGTTGAGGCCCAAACCATTAAAGCTGATTCACTGAAATTCCCTATCGGTGGACAAGTGAAAGTTACTCTTGAACTTCCCCTTTCAGGCTCTGATAAAGTGATATGGCCGTCAATTGGTGATACTATCACTAAATCAATTGAAGTAATTTCAAAATCACCTATCGACACAATAATTGCCGAAGGATCAACGAATAAGGTTCTCAGGCAATCAATTGCCATCACTTCATTTGACACAGGATTTATTGTTTTTCCACCGATAACTTTTGAAGTACAGAAAAATGGTATAACTGAAAATCTGACCACTGAACCTTTACTTTTTGAGGTTTTTAAGGTAAAAATTGATCCTGCGGCTGACATTAAAGATATCAAACCAATAATAAAAGCTCCACTTACTTTCAGAGAATTATTACCCTGGATTGCCGGTCTTCTCTTATTGGGAGCCATTGTTTATGGTTTGTTGTATTATTTGAAGAGACGCAAAGTTGCTCCTGTTGAGAAACCTCAACCAAAAATAAAGATACCGGCATGGGAAATTGCTCTTCAAAAACTTGAGGAGTTGAAAAATCAACAGGTATGGCAAAAAGGCGATATTAAGGAATATTATACCCAGCTTACTGATATTTTGCGTGAATATTTCGAGGCAAGATATAATGTAAATGCAGTTGAAATGACTTCTTCAGAGATTATTGAGGCTATGAAACCTCATATTACTGATGAAAAGCCAATGTCATCCCTGAAGAATGTGCTTTCGCTATCTGATATGGCAAAATTTGCTAAAGCGCAACCGGGAGTTTATGAAAATGAGCAAAGTTTGCAATATAGTTTTGAGTTTGTCAGAAACACTATTCCTCAGCAGAATAACATCGCTAATAAAAAAGAAGTGCAGGTTGAAGTAAATAATGAGACATCAATACAATGAGCATCTTTGAACATATTAAATTTGCCAATCCTGAAGCATTCTGGCTCTTACTGTTTGTTCCGGCAGCCATCGCATGGTATTGGTTCAGAGGTTCAAAAAGCTATCCTACATTCCAGATATCTGATCTTTCAATATTCCCTAAAAGAAAAAGAAGATGGAAAGAATATCTACTATATGGGACCTGGATGATGCGCATAATCGTCTTTTCACTTCTGATAGTTGCAATAGCTCGACCTCAATCAACAACTTCACGTCAGGATGTGAATGTTGAAGGTATTGATATTATAATGGCAATGGATATTTCAACCAGTATGTTAGCTGAAGATTTCAGGCCAAACCGTCTTGAAGCAGCTAAAGCTGTTGCTAAGGATTTCATTAAAGGACGTGTTAGTGATCGCATTGGTTTAGTTGTTTTTAGCGGTGAGAGCTTTACACAATGCCCACTGACCACCGATCATGGGATTCTGCTTAATCTTATTGATGAAGTAAAAAGCGGTATGATTGAAGATGGCACTGCAATTGGGGATGGCTTGGGGACAGCAGTTAACCGTTTGAAAGAAAGTCAGGCAATAAGCAAAGTAATCATACTTCTAACTGATGGCGAAAACAATAGGGGGTTTATAGATCCTCTTTCGGCATCAGAGATTGCAAAGGTTTATGGTTTAAGAGTTTACACTATAGGTGTTGGAACAATTGGAACAGCACCGCATCCTATAGAAACTCCCTTTGGCATTCAGTATCAGCAGGTACCGGTAAGAATAGATGAACCTCTGTTGAAGCAGATTGCTCAAATGACTGACGGACAATATTTCAGAGCAACTAATAAAAAGAAACTACAGGAAATATATGCTGAAATAGATAAGCTTGAGAAATCAAAAATTGACGTTACAGAATTCCGTAAGAAAAAGGAAGAGTTTCATCCTTTCGCTTTTGGGGCACTGGGACTGCTTTTAATTGATGTTTTAATTTCATTAACCATACTTAGAAGGTTTCCATAGTTAAAGAGGACAAGAGCATGTTTAGGTTTGAGCATCTTGGATATTTAAATTTGATGTGGTTAATACCAGTTCTGGTATTAATTTACATCATCTATTTCCGTTGGAAGAGAAGGGCTATAAAAAAGATGGGTGATGAGAATGTAATTTCACTCATGATGCCTTCAAGATCAGTTTGGCGAAATCATTTTAAATTTTTCCTTAATCTTTTGACACTGGCAGCCATATTCATTGCTATCGCCAATCCCCAGATGGGATCACAACTCGAAAAAGTTAAGCGTAAAGGTATTGATATTGTTATTGCACTTGATGTTTCAAACAGTATGCTGGCTCAGGATATTAAGCCAAGCAGAATTGAAAGAGCCAAACAGTCAATTAACCGATTGATTGATGATTTAGAAAATGACCGTATAGGTTTGGTGGTTTTTGCGGGTAAAGCATATACCCAACTTCCAATCACAACTGATTATGCTGCTGCTAAACTAATGCTATCAACAGTTTCCACTGATTTAGTTCCTGTACAGGGTACATCCATAGGAAACGCAATTGAAATGGCACAGACACAATTCAATGTTGAGAAATCAGGGAAAGCCATAATCATTATTACTGATGGGGAAAACCACGATGAAGAAGCACTTGCAAAAGTTGCTGAGGCTACCGAACAAGGAATAAGGATATATACCATTGGATTGGGCTTGGCTGAAGGTGCACCTATACCACAATATAAGAATGGTGTAATGACCGGCTTTAAGAAAGATAAGTCAGGTTCTACTATTATTACACGTCTTGATGAGACAATGCTTCAACAAATTGCCGAAAATGGAAAGGGAATTTATGTTAGAGCTAGTAATACACAAGTCGGTTTAAATAAGATCTTTGATGAAATTAAACGGCTTGAGCAAAACACTTATGATGTGAAAAGTTATTCAGATTATGAGGATAAATTTCAATACTTCATTGGTATAGCTCTGATATTGATTTTCATCAATTATATAATTAATGAGCGGAAAAGTCGTTTAGCTGATAAATTTAATATCTTTAATCCAAACGTAGTAAGGAAATGAGAGCTAAATTGGTATTAGTAATGATCTTTTTCACAGCCATGCAATCATTCTCACAGGCTGAGAATAAGGTTGTTCGTAAGGGAAATGGTTATTACGGTGACGGTAAATATAAAGAAGCTGAAATCAGTTACAGGAAAGCACTCGAGAAAGAGCCACGCTCACTCAAAGGTTCCTATAATCTGGGAAACTCACTATATAAGCAGGATAGTTATGAAGAGGCAGCAAACAACTATCTGAATGCATTAAATAAGGTCAACCCTGATCAGAAGCAACAAAAAGCAGCATCTTATCATAATCTAGGAAATGCATTGCTCAAAGAGGAGAAATATCAGGAAGCTGTTGATGCATACAAACAATCGTTAAGGATCAACCCGACAGATGAAGACACACGGTACAATCTGGTTTATGCATTAAATAAGCTGCAATTACAACAGCAACAACAGAATCAGAAAGGTGATAATAGCGATAAGAATGATGATAAGGATAAGCAGCAGCAACAATCACAATCTGACGAAGGAAATCAGCAACCCGATGATAAACAGCAGCAGCAAAAAGCTCAGCTATCAAAAAAAGATGCTGAAAGAATGTTGCAGGCATTGAATAATGATGAACAGAAAACGCTCGATAAAGTCAATAAGCAAAAAGTCAAAGCTGTTCCTGTTCAGGTTGAAAAAGACTGGTAATTATTAATTAAAGTTGAAATACGCTGCGGTATATGAGTATAAAATCAGTGAATAGCAAGTTTCTTATTCCTGTACTCTTCCTGTTTCTTGCAATATCTAACTGCTTTAGCCAGGATGTTCGGTTTACTGCCACTGCTCCCGAACAGGTTGCAGTTGGCGATCGATTCAGATTAGTTTTCAGTGTAAATGCTGATGGTGATGGCTTTAAAGCTCCTTCTCTCAGGGATTTTTCATTACTTTCCGGTCCTAATCGCGGGTCGAGCAGTAGCATGCAGATTATCAATAATAAAGTCACCCGCTCTGTTGAAAACACATATACATACACTGTTCAGGCTGTTAAAGAAGGAACCTTTACCGTTGGATCAGCATCAATTGTTGTTGACGGAAAAACATATCAATCCTCCCCTATCACCATAAAAGTTGTAAAAGGCAACCCATCACAACAAAACACTCAACAACAAGACACTCGATCAGGAGCCGATGTCAGTTCAAAAAATCTATTTATACGCGCGGCAGTCAGTAAAAATAATCCGTATCAGGGTGAGCAGGTAATAGTTACATATAAATTATATACCCGGGTACCGATTTCCGACATGGCAATTAAAAAATCTCCTGCTTTAACCGGTTTCTGGAAAGAAAACTTACTTGAAAACAATGTCAACTATAAACAGTACAAGGAAGTAGTTAACGGTCTGGAATACAATGTTGCAGAAATTAAAAAGGATGCACTTTTTGCACAGAAATCAGGTAAATTAACTATTGATCCCCTTGAATTAGATGTTATTGCTCAGGTTGAGGTTAAACGCCGCCGTTCAAATGATCCATTTGATGATTTTTTCAATGACAGCTTTTTTGGTCGAAATTACCAAAATGTGCAAAAAACCCTTGCTTCAAATTCAATCACTTTGGATGTAAGGCCACTGCCTGAAGCCGGAAATAAAGACTTCAACGGAGCAGTAGGTTCCTACAATATCAATGCAACAGTTGACAAAACTACACTTAAAGCAAATGATGCTTTAACATTAAAATTCACAGTCACAGGAAGAGGCAACATAAAGATGATTGATAAACCCAACTTTGTGTTTCCTCCCGATTTTGAAGTGTATGATCCAAAGATAACAGACAATGTACGTACAACAGATGGTGGCATGTCGGGAAGTCGAACGTTTGAATATCTAATTGTACCACGCAATCATGGCAAATACACCATAAAACCTGCCTCGTTTGTTTATTTTAATCTGGAAAGTGGTTCATACAGAACACTTAACACTCCCAATTTTGATATCACGGTTGAGAAAGGCACAGGCAATGAAGCTTACGTAAGTTCGGGTGCCGATAAACAGGATTTACAATATATAGGAACAGATATCAGGTTTATACAAACAGGCATTTTTAAGTTAAAACCTATCAACCACTTCTTTTATGGCTCACCCCTGTTTTGGATTTTGCTTGCTTCACCTTTAATACTTTTCGTAATATTCATAATTATTTGGCAGAAAGAGCTCAAGAAGCGCAGCAATGTTGCCCTCATGAGAAATAAGAAAGCGACCGGTATTGCGCGAAAAAGGCTTAAAGCTGCTGAATTGTACCTTAAACAAGGCAATCAAACTTCCTTCTGTAATGAAATTTCCAATGCATTATGGGGCTACCTAAGCGATAAATTCAACCTTCCGCGTGCCATGCTTTCAATTGATTCTGTTTCAGCGGCACTTCAGAAAAAGAACGTTAAGGAAGAACTAATCAGTAAGTATATCAGCACCTTGAACAATTGTGAGTTCGCCCGCTTTGCACCGGGCGATAAATCAGAGATCATGAGTAATCTCTATACTGAAGCTATGAATGTTATCACTCAAACTGAACAAGAACTCAAATAAGATACAAGTTATGAGAAAAATTATCTTCTTGTTGTTCCTGTTAATCCAAATGACAGCATCCTTTGCTGCCAATTTGCAACTTGAAATTACCACAGCAAATCAATTGTATAAATCAGGTGATTACGATAGTGCAATTATGCATTATAAAAAGGTGATAGATATGGGATATGCTTCACCTGAGTTATACTATAACCTTGGCAATGCTTATTTCAAATCAGATGAGATTCCTTCTGCCATACTATTTTATGAAAGAGCACTAAAACTTGATCCGGGAAATGAAGATCTTAACTACAATTTAAGAGTTGCCAATAATCAAATCATTGATAAAATAGATGTCCTTCCTTTAATATTCTATGAAAGATGGTGGGAAGATCTTAAAATAAAACTATCACCCGACACCTGGGCGATTATCGCTGTAGTTCTCTTTGCACTATTTTTCATCATTCTTACTTTCTTTCTCTTATCCACATCAATACGAATCCGAAAAATATTATTGACTACCGGATTAGTCTTGTTTTTATTTGCCGGTATAGTTTTCATTATTTCGTACGAAACTTTCCATAAGGCATTAAATCGGGATGAAGCTATTGTATTTGCTGCTTCATTACCCGTTAAAAGTTCACCTGAAGAATCAGGTATTGATCTTTTTGTCATTCATGAAGGGTTAAAAGTTGAGATCATAGATCAACTTTCGGGATGGAAGGAAATTCGTATAGCTAATGGTAGCAAGGGTTGGGTTCGTTCTGAGACTATTGCCCCAATTTAAGGTAGTAAGCTGAATCTCTCGTTTTAATAATCATTGAATCTTTGAATTTGCCTAACCAATTCCGATAGGATACTTTCATATTTTTTTCAAAGTAGTTGTCGGATAGTCTATTTTCTCCTTATATTTACTAATCAATATGTAGGAAGATGAAGTATCTCAACTTTTGTATCCTAATTTTTATCCTCAATACTGCTTTATTTGGCCAGGAAAGAACAGATGCCCAACCTGTTGGTGGTAAACAGCAACTCAACTACTTCATTGAACAGGAACTGATTTATCCCCCAGAAATGTATGAAAAGAAGATTGAAGGTACCGTATCATTTCTTTTTGATCTAGATGAGTCAGGTAAAGTTGTCGCTATCAATAAAGTAAACAGCCCGCATAGTGCCGCACTTGAAGAAACATTAAGAATCTTCAGGCTTGTTGAATGGATACCTGCTAATACAGGTGGAATAAAAATAAAGGATACAAAACAGTTTGAGATTGATTTCAATATCAGGAAGTATAACCGTATCTGCAAAATACGTGGCTATACTCAGATTGTTAATCCGTTTGAGCCTGTTGATTCAAGTTTAAAGGTGTACTGGTATAGAAATCTTGATGAGTCACCTAAGCCTGTATTCATTGATAATAAAGAAAACCTTGCAGGTTTCATTACCAAAAATCTTATTTATCCTGAGATGGCAATTAAACAAAATATTACCGGAACAGTTAAATTGAGCTTTATTGTTGAAACTAATGGTCGGGTATCAAACATTCATATCGAGAATTCTGTTGGTGCGGGTTGTAACGAAGAAGCTATCAGGTTGCTCAGATTACTCAAATGGATGCCCGGCATTTATGATAATAAAGCCGTCAGAACTCGCACAAGCCTGACAATTAACTTTAGTCTCGACAGGGGAAAAGATGGTATATTTAATCCTGTTGTAAAGTCATCATATGGTGGCTGAAATGCACAAATAAGTAATTATTAATTAAAGCAATAACTAATAAAGAATGAAGAAAAACTTTACACTAATTAGTCTTTTTCTACTAATATTTGTAGGCACTTATGCACAAACCACCGATAGATCCAGCCCTGACACTACATATGTAGACCCATGGAAACGCGGCGGAAAGTTTGCATTGACATTCACTCAGGTTTCATTCTCTAACTGGACTGCAGGAGGTGAAAACAGCCTTGGAGGAAGCAGCATCATCAATCTTTTTGCCAACTTCAAAGAAGGTAAGCGCATCTGGGATAACCAGCTTGATATGGCTTTTGGAATGATAAAGCTTGAAGGTGAAAAAGCCAGAAAAAGTGACGATAAGATAGATGGTTTCTCCAAATTCGGCTATGAAATATCCAATAAACTTTACTTTAGTACCAATCTGAATCTTAAAACTCAGTTTACCAGAGGCTATAATTATCCAAACGACTCAGTAATAGTCTCAAATTTTATGTCACCTGCTTACATTCAGTTAGGTATAGGTTTGGATTATAAACCGGTTAGCTATTTTTCCCTGTCATTTTTACCACTAACAGGAAGAATAACCATAGTCAAGGATCAGGATTTAGCCAATCTTGGAGCATATGCAGTAGATCCGGCTGAATATGATACAAGTGGCGTTATGCTTGAGGAGGGAAAAAATGTACGCTTTGAACTTGGTACATCAGTTATTGCCCTTTTCCAAAAAGAAATTGTTAAGAACGTAGAATTCAAGAGCAAACTTCAACTCTTCAGCAATTACCTGCATAAACCCGGAAATATTGATGTAAACTGGGATTCTATGCTTTCACTGAAAGTAAATAAATATATCTCAACTTTTCTCGGAGTGATCATGGTCTATGATGATGATATTCCTATTATCAATAGTGAAGGTGTGAATATTGGTCCCAGAACTCAGGTAAAACAAACATTTGGAGTAGGTTTGGCTTTTGACCTGTAATATTTAATATAGCAATATTCAGGAAGTGATTTCCGTCAAGATCTTATTAATTAATTAACCAAGTTAAAACAAAAACCAAAAACAAGGAATTATGAAATTACTGGATGAATTCAAAGCCTTTGCCATGCGTGGCAACGTCATCGACCTTGCAGTTGCTGTAGTGATTGGAGCTGCTTTCGGCAAAATTGTTACTTCATTTGTCAATGATATTTTAATGCCACCTCTGGGCGTTCTACTTGGTGGACTTGACTTTAAAGACTATGCAGTAACATTAATTTCAGCTACTGCCGACAAACCGGCTGTAACACTCAACTATGGGATGTTTGTGCAGAATGTCATTGATTTTTTGATTGTCGCAGCAGCTATATTTTTAATGATTAAAGCCCTTTCAACAATGAAAAGAAAGGAAAAAGAACAAATTGCAGAAGAAGCGCCTGTACCTCCATCAAAAGAAGAGTTATTACTTACTGACATCAGGGATATTCTCCAGAAAAACTCGAAATAGAGAATTTCCTCTTTTTAAACCCTTTGAGTGCACAAGCATTCAAAGGGTTTATTTTATATTAAGAAAATGAAAATCGAAATCGTTTGATTTTCAAATTTTTCACTCATCAGTATTAATTAAACACTGTGGGTAAAAAAATCATCAAATTTAATTTTAACAATATTTGTTTTTCAATTAACCCCCTGATTCTCAAAGATTAATATTTTTTGCACTATATTTGTAATTAAAACATCGGAAAAACAAACACCTAACTTTCTTTGTTTTTGTATAGCTTAAGAGAAGCAACTATGAAACTTTATATCAAGTACGACATCCATCAGGCAGTGAACGTTATCGTTAAAGAGAAACTTATGGAATTAGGAATTGAATATGAGTTGGGGTCCCTTGGTGAAATAGAAATCTTAAGTGATATAACCGAAAATCAGCTACAACAACTTTCTGCTCATTTTAACAAGTATGGAATCGATATAGTCGACAACCTTAAGAGTACACTCGTGCAGAAAACCAAGGATGTTATTCGTGAGATGATATACAAAGAAGAAGGACTTCCAACATCAAAGATCTCATCTTACATTTCTGAAAGAGTAAACAGAAGTTATGGATATCTTCACAATTTATTTGCCGAAAACACCTATACATCAATAGGTAATTACATTATCATGCAAAAAATTGAACGTGCAAAACAACTAATCATGGAAGGTGAACTTACTCTGACTGAAATTTCTTATAAACTTAGTTATAGTAGTGTTGCACACCTCTCCTACCAGTTCAAAAAGACAACCGGATTGACTCCATCTGCGTTTCAAAGAATTATTAAGAGACGCCGTGGCGAATATGACGCAGTTCCGGTAAAGGAAATTTCCACTAACTTTACATCTTCAACCATAAAAGACAAGTAAAATAATATGCCCAATAAATCACTAAGTATTCTTTTGGCAGAAGATGACGAAGACGATCGTTTCTTCTTCAAAGAAGCAATTGACCAGGTAAAGATCAAAACAGACCTGACTATGGTTACAGATGGTGTAGAATTGATGGAATATCTGGCAAATCCCGATAATCCAAGACCTCATGTAGTCTTTCTCGATCTGAATATGCCTCGTAAAGGGGGTATTGAATGCCTTGAAGAAATCAGAGCTAATAAGGATTATAGCGGTCTTACAATAGCAATCTATTCAACATCAGCCTCTGATAACGATATTGAAGAAACATTTGTAAAGGGCGCTAATGTTTATATTCGTAAACCCAGTGACTTCAAAGTCTTACAAAAAGTAATTGCTGAAGTACTTTCTATTAATTGGCAATACCATACATCAGGATTAAACAAGGAGCATTTTCTGCTTAGTATTTAGTATTAGGTCATAGTTATGAAAATACCCCGGCCAAGAATAGAAGTAATTACTTTATTCGTGGTTGCCGCTGTATTGACATTAGTATTGCTTTTCCTTTATGGAGTGACTTATAAACAAATAAGCACATCACTTCGTACTTCAAGAAACCTTTTGTACTCCAGTGATATTGTACTCATCCTCGAACAGCTTGTTTCGGAAATCAGACATACTGAGACTGTACAACGCGGATTCCTGATAACACGTGACTCAACTTACCTGAAGCCCTATGAAAAAAGCAAACAAAAAATAAATGCTTCTTTCTCGAAACTCGAAAAACTGCTTAAAGATGATGAAACTCAATTCAGAAATCTTGAGCAGCTACGCCGGCAGACCAACAAGAGGCTTGAAATGTTGGAGCAAAACATTAACATTTCTGATTCAGCCATCAGTTACCCTGTCCTTTTCAGACAACGATTTGAAATGGGTAGTAAAGTAATGCAATCATGTATGGAGATTGCAGGAAGAATGTTAGCATACCAGGATAATTACCTTAAAAGAACACAAATAAAGCAATACGATGCCCTTGTCAGCACCCCTATTATTTACTTTACCATTGTTCTGATCTCACTTACTATATTTGTTTTCCTGGTTCTTAAGCTTAATTCAGATCGAAAAAAACTATTACATAATCTTGCCGAGATATCTGTTATAAATCACTCTTTCGAACAAGCTGAGAAACTTGCCGGACTAGGCTATTGGCGACACAACCTGTCTGACGGAACAAATATCTTTTCCGACAATTACTTTACCATGCTGGGAATCTCAAGAGGTGGAGAAGAAAGAACTTTCAGACATTTACTTAAGATGGTTCATCCTGCAGATAGAAGCATGGTGCTCGAAAAACTTAAAGGCGCATTCAGAAATTCCCAATCATTCGTTATAACTTACCGTGTCAAGAGAGGCGATGGTTGCATAAGGCATATAAAATCAATTGCACAGGTTGTAGTCGATTCAAACAATCAACAATACCTGATAGGAATTAATATGGATGTTACTGAATTGGTCGTCAATAGTAACCTTCTTGAAATGAAAAACGCAAGCCTTGAACTGTTCAATGCTGATCTCGCCTCATTTAATTATGCTGCTAGTCATGACTTACAGGCTCCATTACGAAAAATCCAGATGTTCATAACGAGGATAATGGAAACCGATTATAATAATTTGTCGAAAAAAGGAGCCGAATACATGGATAGAATGTTCAATTCAGCAGCTCAGATGCAGACACTCATCAATGATTTATTAATGTTCTCGCGCACCACTTCAGGCAAAAAGGAATTTGAGATGACCGACCTCAATGAATTGTTGCAAAAGTCAATAGAAGAACTAGCTGAAACTCATGACATAAGTAATGTTACTTTCAAATACGACTCTCTTCCTGTAATACCTGCCATTCCTTATCAGCTTCAACAACTATTTATCAATCTATTCTCCAATTCAATAAAATTCGCGAAGCCTGACATAAAAACTGAAATCACAATTAAGTATCAATACACAAAGAAACGGGTATTCAGTCCTGACGATCTTCCCATATCTAAACTCTTCCATCAAATATCTATAATTGATAATGGAATCGGATTTGAGATGGAATATGCTCATAAACTATTCAATCTGCTGTTCAGACTTCACGATAAAAGTACTTATCCCGGTAGCGGAATTGGTCTGGCTATTTGCAAAAAGATCGTTGATAACCATGATGGTATAATTGAAGCAACCTCCGAACCCGGACAAGGTTCTACATTTGATGTTTATCTCCCTATTGAAAAGGAGACAACTTATTAATTGTTTTCTGAAAATTTAATGCTGCCTGACTGGAAGTAAAATATGGAAGGAAGCTCCTGCATCATTATTGCTTCGTGCCACAATATTACCTTTATGTCGCTCGACAATCTTCTTACACAGAGTAAGTCCCAGCCCTGTCCCTTCGAATTTATCCTTTGGATGCAACCGAGTGAAGCTATGAAATATCTTTTCAGCATACTGAGGATCAAATCCAATACCATTATCGCTTACTGTCAGCTCAATATACTGTTTCCCATTAATAATTCTATTAACACTGTCAACCTTAATTATGGGTGGCACATCAGGGTTGCTGAATTTTAATGAATTCTCGAAGAGATTATAAAATAACTTGCTGATCAATAGCTTGATTCCTTCTATCCATGGTAGATTTCCTGCTATAATTTCCCCACCTTTTGACTTTATTAACAGCTCCAGATCATTCCTGGTAAGGTCAACACACTCGTTTAGATCTATTAGCTCCATTAATAGCTGAGTATCCTGCACTTCTATGTATTTTTCAATCCCGTCAACAAGTGTATATAACCTTGCAGCCGATGCCTCTACTTTCTGAAAATGCTCATCAGCTTTGATATCCGGACCAAGTTTTGTCTTTACTACTGAAACAAAAAACTTGATCTTTCTAACAGGCTCTTTCAGATCATGGCTTACAATATGAGTAAAGCTCAAAAGATCCTCATTGAGTTTTTGCAACTCGCTGGTGCGTTCATTTACTTGCTCTTTAAGTTCACTTGAGAACTTCATATGGGCTTTTGCTTCTAATAAACGTTGAGCAATTTCCTGCCTTCTCTTATAGCCAAAAACAAGTCCGCTGGTAATTAGCAGTATGGTCAAAACCGACATCCCGACTATCATTCCTGTTTTAACCAAAACATCCTTGTAAGCCTCTGATTGATCTATCTTTACTACAAGGTACCACGGTGTACCCTCAATTCTGCTAACATGGCTGAGAACTTTATCACCCACATAATCATAACCCGAGCGTTGCCCACTCTGTCCAAGCACAGCAGCAACGGAAGGATGAATTGTATCAGAAAATGGCACCTTATATTTAAGTGCCAGGTTTGATATTTTCTTAACCTCATTAAGGAATAAAACACTATCACCTTCCTTAGTCACTAGTATCGTTTCTGCAGTCAAACTTGGCACAGGCCATTCTTGTATATATGGATATATAAATTCATAAGGATCAATACGCATAATCAAAGCCCCTTTAATTGTCCCATCTACAATTAGCGGGGCTATTACATCATTATGGACTGTCATGTGCAATGAACAATAAATCAGATTTTGAGTGGTGATTTTCTTCAATAACATCATTGACGAAATGTGTTCTTTGATTGCTTCGTCAATTTTATAGGAGGGATTCAGACTAAAAATAAGATTTCCATTTGAGTCAACAACCAATATCTCTTCATATATGTTCCCATGTCGTACTGATTCAAATAATTTTAACAATGGCTCTCTGGGTAGTAGAGAATCATTGTTTGTATGCGCGATTTCATTTAAGATAATATTTGAAGAAGAGTAAAACACTGCATCGCGATAGCGCTCATTATACCAACTTGAAATCTGTGTCGCCTTAAGATGGCCTACTGATTTAAGATCGCGATAAGCTTCATTTGCAGCAGCATTCTTCTCGTCATCATAGTATAAATACGCCAGAAAAAATAGTAATAAGGCTGATGCAATCGGGATTGCGAGCATCATTCTACGATAACGTTCAAGGTTAATTTCAGCCATGTACCGGAACAAATAACCTATTAAACAACTAAATCATAAAACGGTCTTAAAAATTTATTGATTTAGCATAAAGTATGAGTCTTAAATACTATTGAGCTTAATGATTGAGTATCCAACTATGGTAGCAAGTATACCAACAACAACACTTAGCAGTGTATAAGCTGAAAAATGAAACCATGCACCATTACGCAGGAGCATTAAATTTTCAAGTGTAAAAGTCGAGAATGTAGTAAAACCACCGCAGAAACCAACTGTAAGAAAAAGTTTCCATTCATTATGGCTTATGCTTCCTTTCTCAGATAATCCAAATAATAGTCCAATAATGAAGCATCCAACTATATTTACTAGTAAAGTACCGTAAGGAAAGCCAGATGTCATGGCATTTTGAATATACCGAGCCGCAAGATATCTTGAAACACCTCCAAGAAAACTGCCGGTACCAATGAATAAAAGAATCTTTACCATTTGCCTAAATTAAGGGTGCAAAGGTAATTGATTTGCATTCCATACTCATGGCCTTGCCTTTTGCTTCATCAATTGTTGTTTTTCCCGGTATGATGAAACAATTTATAGAAATTATATAAGACAATGCACAGATTAAACAGACTTATTTTTGTTGTTAACAATATGCATTTCAACCAATTAACCACAGGGATGCATATTGAACATGAAGAAAGGCGAAAAAAAAGAAATCAGGGAACCCCAGAAACAGCCCAGGCCCGGACTTGAATCAAAAATGGAACCCGAACCTATATACGATTATCCTGACCAGAAAGGATCAGGTAAACTTACAAATAAAATTGCTCTCATCACAGGAGGCGACAGTGGTATCGGACGTGCGGTTGCTATTCTCTTTGCTAAAGAGGGTGCCGATATTGCCATCAGTTACCTGAATGAACACAGTGACGCCCGAAAGACCTGTGACGAAGTCGAAAAGTATGGTCGCAACTGCATTGCAATTTCAGGTGATGTCAGTAAAGAAGAATATTGCAATGACTTGGTAAACCAGGTAATTAAAAAATTCGGCACTATAAACATACTGGTTAATAACGCTGCACTCCATTGGGAAGCCACAAAACTTGAGGATATCACTACAGATCAGTTGAAACGGACATTTGAAACAAATTTTTACTCATATTTCTGGGTGACTAAAGCTGCTTTAAAAAACATGAAATCCGGTGATGTTATAATAAATACTACCTCAGTAACTGCATACCGTGGCAGCAAACATCTAATCGATTATTCCGCAACGAAGGGTGCAATAACATCATTTACCAGAAGTCTTGCATTAAATCTGGTTGACCGAAAAATTCGTGTAAATGCAGTTGCCCCCGGTCCCATCTGGACACCGTTGATTCCCTCAAGTTTTGATGCTGAAAAGGTAGCTCAGCATGGTAGTGATGCTCCATTAAAAAGAGCAGGCGAGCCGGTTGAAGTTGCTCCATCATATTTATTTCTGGCAAGTATCGATTCATCTTATATAACAGGACAAGTTTTACATCCAAATGGCGGGGAAATTATTAACGGATAAAACCTATTATAAGCGACAGCATGCAGAATATGAAAACATAACACAGAATTATATAACAGAATGAGAATGACCTGGTGACATCTTTGTATTGAAGCAAATGCGGGTCGTGTCATTACAAAAGCAGTGAATAATAATTACTAACTTAATTTTTGAAACAAATGAAAGAATCAGGAAAGAATGATCGGAAGAAAGATAAACCCGTTGCTAAAGGATTACATGACCTCTTTACTGAGCAACTCAAAGATATACTGGGTGCAGAAAGAGCAATTTATGAAGCAATGCCTAAAATGCTTAAAAATGCATCATCAGAAGATTTGATTGCAGCTCTGGATAAACATCGTGGACAAACTGAAAATCAGATAAAAAGACTGCAAAAAGTGTTTGAATCAATCGGTTTGGAGGTTGAAGCCAAGCAATGCGAAGCCATGGAAGGCTTACTCAAAGAAGCTGAAAGCAGTATGAAGGACACGGAGAGTGGCATGGTTCGCGATGCTGCTATCATTGCAAGTGCTCAAAAGATTGAACATTATGAAATTGCAACATATGGCACATTGAGTGCCTTCGCTCACACTCTTGAAGAGATGGATGCATATGATTTACTTGAAGAAACACTGGATGAAGAAAAGGATACAGATCTGCTACTAACAGAAATTGCTGAAGCCAGGATTAATATTGAAGCTATAGAAGGTAGCAAGGAATAACAACGATCTTTTAATTCCAATTAACTAAATTAATAACTCTAAAAACTCGAAAAAATGAAAACAAATCAGATTCCGACTAATGCCAATGAAAAGAAAGGCGGAGGTTCACGTAAAACCGATAGTGGTGGTGGCAGGTCATCAGGTGGCAATAAAGGCGGAAATCGCTCAAGAAGTGATGAATAAATATAGTTGAGAAATTATTAACCATATTAAATAAGTGAAAATGAAAAACACCCCCCTGTACCGTGTCATATCAGTGAACCCTGATAGCCGGTTTTGCATCGACAATCAGGTGGTGGATTTTGACATGATCTTATTTGAAGAACAAGCAAAAAACCTTCTTGAAGCAGAACTGATGGAGGGTCCACTAAATTACTATCCCGGCCAGGAAGGTGATGATTCCTTCTTTGAAGAAAATGACCTTGAAGCGTTTGGTGAGAATGATATTTTACCTGACGACAGAGATATCTGGTTTGGTGATGGATATTATGACATAAATAATGATGATTTTGATATTAATTAATGGTTAAAGAGGGGTTTTGCCACTTGACAAACCCCTCTTTTATTATTAACTTTATGGAAACAAAGTGAATGAGTAATATTTTCTATATCATAGCAGTAATATTGATCATTGGATGGGCAATAGGTTTCTTTGCTTATAGTGCCGGTTCACTGATCCATATCCTGCTTGTTCTGGCAGTAATAGTCATTTTACTGCAAATTATCGCGGGTCGCAAGACTCTTTAACTAATTATTAATCTAACTAAAAAAACAAAAAGCCATGAATGCAGGAAAGATGATCTTAAGCATTGCAGCCGGCGTTGCAGCCGGTGCCGTATTGGGTATTCTGCTGGCTCCCGATAAGGGAAGTGAAACCCGCAGAAAAATATCTGAGCGTAGTAATGAATACGCCGATAACTTGAAGACTAAATTCAACGATTTTATTGAAAGTATGCTCGACAAATTCGACAGCGTAAAAGCTGAAGCCGAAAACCTTGCTCATAAAGGAATGAATAAGGCTGAAGAAATTAAGAGCGATATGAAACAAACAATGAACCAACCTCCTAAGGTTTAATTCATTTGTAACTCAAAAGAACATGGAAGAGAATACAACGTTTTTCGGGGCGTTGCTTGAACGTATTGAAAGTTTCAGCAAAACCACGATTGACTTAATGAAGTTAAAAGCAGTTGATAAACTGTCTAAAGTATCTACAGTAGTCGTTTTTGGATTATTATTAGCGCTTTTCGTATTCTTTTTCCTGATGATCTTTAATATAGCACTGGCTCTCTGGCTTGGGAAACTATTTGGTGAGATCTATTTGGGATTCTTTGTTGTAGCTGGCTTCTATGTTCTTTTGATAATTATTCTGGTACTCTTCAAAAAACAATTAATTAAGACTCCTCTTACAAATACAATAATCTCGAAATTCTTAAAATAAAAGCTGAAATGGCAAATAAAAGTTCGGCATCTGATCTTCAGGAAGCAATTCTGGTATTAGAAGCTAAACAACGTGAAGAGCTTAAATACCTTAAAAAGGAATTTACAGATGTCAAAGAACGTTTGAAGCCTAAGAACCTGATAAATGAAGGATTGAGCAAGTTTAAGCACTCCCCTGGTTTCAGGCGGACACTCATCCTTGCAGGTGTGGGATTGGTCTCAGGAATAGCAATAAAGAAATTTGCTAAACGTCGAAGATCCCATCATGACAAGAAAATCAGGTATATGTATCAAAGCCCGGCAGCTAATCAGGTTAAGAGAGTTTCAGGCTCACTGATACAATATATTCTTGCCGCAATCATTTCACGTAATGCCGATAAAATCAAGTCGCTGGCGTATAGATTATTATCCAATCTCAAAACTACAAAAACAACGCCGGCAACATCTCAGGAACTTTAATAGTTTTCCTTATAACTAATTATATACAAGAATCATTACAAGTTCATTATACAGGTCTTCACTGCCCGAAGCCAGTGATTATTTTTTACTTTCTGATTTTTCAGCTTTTCTTTTCTCCCGCAACTGTCGGATGCAATCGGCCAATTCATCTTTTGAAGCAAATGACGAAGGTTCAGTGTCTCCATATTTATGATCAGAGTAAGCCTTGGTGAATTCTGCTCCAAAGAAAACAATCATCGATGAATAAGAAGTCCAGAGTAATACCAGTATGATATAACCGGCGGCACCGTAACCTGAGCCCGGGTTGGCTTGCCCAAAATAGATACCCAAACCCGATTTACCTATTACAAAAAGCAGGGCAGTGAGCACTGCTCCAATCCATACAGTTCGCCATCTGACTTTTGCATCGGGCATAAATTTAAACATCAGGGCAAATAACACACTTATTATTGCCAATGAAAATATAAAGTTGATGGAATTGAATAGAAACATTATATAATCGGGCCAATGGCTTCTTATATAACCAGACAAGGCCGACAACATTGTAGAAATTACAAGAGATATCAACAAAAGAAAGGCTATTGTGATAATCAAACCAAGCGAAAAGAGACGAGCTTTCAGAAACTCAAGTATACCTGATCCTTTGGTATCAGCCTTAACCTCCCAGATAAAATTAAGTGATTTCTGAAACTGAATAAACACCCCCGTAGCTCCTAAAAGTATAGTTCCAATGCCAATTATTGTTGCAATAGTCGACTGACCTTCATCATAAGCCTTTGAAACCACATTCTGTATCTGTCGAGCAGTATCTTCACTCATTGCACTGGCAATCTGATCATTCAAATATCCTGAGACTTCTGATTTACCAAAAAAATACCCTGCCAATGTTATTATCACTACAAGTAGTCCGGGTAGTGAAAAAATTGCATAATATGCTATTATGGCACTTTCCCTGAATGGATCCTTTTCATACCAACTCTTAAAGGCAGTCTTGAATATTTTCCAGTACGTGATTATTGCTTTCTTCATTCTTTCTCTTCTTTTTTTCTTTTCTCCTTATCTCCTCCGAATATCTTTTCCAGGAATCCCTTTTTCTCCTCAGGTTCCGATGCTTCAACTGAAGCAATGTTTATCTGGTAATCGAGTGCAGGATAAAGTGCCTGAATAAAAGCATTATGAAGCACTGATGTAATAGCATACCATACTCCAACTGTAGTATTGTCAAATCTCCCTTCAATTGGCACTTTTGCTGCAATTTGTTCTTCATTTTTATTTTCGAGTAACTGACCTACCCCACCTGCAATTCCTTCCCATATTTTTCGTAAAATATCATCTTTACGATCTTCAGGACCCAATACTTCAATATCATTTATAACAGGTTTCACATAACCCTTGAATTTTCTATCCTTTGCAGCAATTTCAGTATATAAACCGAATGTACCCTTATTCACATCCAGTTTTCCATAAGCCTTGAAGAAATCATTAAATTCAGGCAGATTTGTGTTTTTAAGCTCAGCATTTAAATCAAAAGTCGGGTCATCGGCCAAAGGATCAAGTTTTACTGTTACGTCAAAACTTCCACCATAAACATTCGCATTGCCGGTTATTGTGGCAGGCAATAACTCAGTCCCTTTTACACTCGAAAGGTTTAATGCCAACAAATGAACCTGATCCATTTTAACATCAACTTTAGGCTTCGAACCTTCATCCCTGTAATGCACTGAGCCATTCACCACCTCAAATCGATTCACTTTAAGCGGCATCAGATCATTCAACACATCCTTAAAATCAGTTGTATCATTTTGCACTTCCTGAGGTTCTGCTTTATCTTTCGTGAAAATAAGCGTTGGATTATGGAATGTAATCTCACCTACTATTCGTCCATTAAACAGAGCACTCCATTCAATTGATAAATCAATCAAATCAGCATCAAAAAAAGGAACCAGATTATTTGTAGCAGAGTCAATCTTATTGATATAGATATGATCTATTTGATATGCTCCCCTGTAGAGTGAGAGATCAATATCGCTTATGTGACCATAATATCCTTCGAGCTTCGACAGACTTTTATTAGTCTGGTAAAGTATTATACGAGGTAAAACTAATCGCAGAATAATAAGAAATGCGATAAAGCAAAGCAGAATAATCCACTTTTTACTCAGAAATCTACTCTTTTTCACTTGCTTTCTTACCATACTGTCTAAATAAATATCAACGAATATATTACAGTAATGTTAGTAATGAGCTGATTCAGTGTGCTATAGCAGATCAATATTTATTACATTACTCAGTAAATTTCAACACTTTAAGAGCTGCGCTTAACTTTATTTAAATTAATTTTAATTAACCGTAAATGTGATTGCTCAAAATGGTATCTTTGTATTGACATATCTACAATTGCACACTTTTCAATGAGAGAACAACCATCAGAAAGTAAAGTGGTCAAAAACCATAGCAATGTGCACCCATTAAAAATTAGAGAAGAAATCTTCAAGCAAGCCGAGATTAACACCAATGTGGGTACTTTTTCGTGGAATCTTGAAACTCTTGAATTATGGTATTCCGATAATTTCTATCGACTTCTTGGGTGTACTCCCGGTGAGTTCAAACCGGATGTAGATTATTTCAATAAGCAATTTCTCCACCCTGATGATCGATCAAGAATCGAGAATATCCGGAAACATACTATTGAAAGTAAAGAAGCCGGAACCTGGGAGTACAGGATTATTACAAAATTAGGTGAAACAAAACATATTAAGGCTATCAGCAGGACAATTGATATTGATGGCTGTATAGTACTGGTTGGCTCAATTCAGGATATAACAAGAGATGTTATTAAAATGCATCAGATTGAAAAAAGACAGGAGGAGCTGCGACTAACAAATCTTGAACTTAAAACTTCACTTAAAATCATTGAACATGCCGAAGTAAGTGCCGGATTAGGCCATTGGCTGATAAATTTAAAAACTAACGAATTTACATTTTCTGAAAACCTTCAAAAAATTGCAGGTTATCCTTTGAATGAGGAGTTTAATTTTGAAAATGTTCTTAATATTATTCATCCTGACGACAGACAAAACCTTATAGAAACCAGTCTGAAGGATTATCAGCTAAACCGAACCAGTATAAGCGTTTTTCGATTACTCAGGCCTGACGGAAAAATAAGATATATCAAAGGCACTTCTGACAAGAAGCGAATCAACAAAATCGGACTGATCGTCGGAATCGCTCAGGACATTACTTCATTGATCGACAAGGAGATTATTCTGGAAGAAAAAAATATCCTTCTTGAACGTCAGAATGAAGAACTGGCTTCATTTAACCATATGGCATCTCATGACTTGCAAGAGCCTATTCGGAAAATCATGGTTTTATCCAAAATGATCATGGATAAAGATGAGGAAAAACTGTCAGACGATTCACTCAATTACTTTAACCGGATGCTTCATGCAGCTAATCGCATGCAATCACTAATTAATGATTTACTTAACTATTCGAGGGCAAACAATCCAGGAATTGTCAAAGAGGAAAGTGATCTAAATAAAATTCTCGGTGATGCAATTCAGGATTTGAATGAAGATATAGCTAAAAAAAAAGCAACGATTAATGCTGACAGACTTCCAATACTTTGGGTAATACCCTCGCAGATTCATCAGTTGTTTATGAATCTAATTGACAATTCATTGAAATACGCAAAAGCAACTGAATCACCAATTATTAATATCACCTCAAAATTAGTCCCCGGCGATCTGGTAACAGGTTTTGGGATCAAGAAGATTGCTTTCTACTACCATATTTCATTTTCTGATAACGGGATAGGCTTTGACCCTAAATATGCACCCAAGATTTTCGAAATATTCCAGAGATTGCATAATAAGACTGAATATTCCGGCACAGGAATCGGTTTAACCATCTGCAAGAAAATAGTACAGAATCACAATGGGTATATTTCAGCAACAGGAACCCCCGATGCAGGCTCAGTTTTCAACATTTACTTACCTTACGAAAACAATTGAGCAAGTAAGATACATATAAAAATTTGTGTGCAGTATATAAGAACTTTGGTGTGTTGCATACCGATCTTTGTATTGCATAAATTAAAAGTAAAATAACGGTAATGAAGAACTTGGAATTGAGAGGTAATTGGAATGAACTAAAAGGTAAACTGAAGCAACAATTTGCTGAACTTACAGATGATGACTTATTGTATGAGGAAGGTCGTGAAGAAGAACTCATTGGCCGACTTCAGAAGAAACTTGGAAAAACTGACCGCGAGATACGCGATACGCTTCGTAATCTTTAAATCATTCTAATATTTCTCACCAAAGAGGTTGTCTTAATCGGCAGCCTCTTTTTTTGCATTCTCAAATGATTCAAAGTTACAAAATAATTTTCCTTTCCTGCATCATCGGTTATCCGGTATGGCCTTCCCATCATGTCAAGGTCTGTTACCTGTGGTGTGTTATTATGTTCCTGTGCAAGGGTGGCAGCCCGTTGCCGGTAAGCCTACGGTAAAATGGCTAGATTAGTTCACCTGGCAAGAGAGATTTTAACTGATCGTCCTTTGTATCAGGAATGATAGACAGGGCCTGTTTCAACCAACTTTCAGGTTCAATACCTCTTATT
>JAEZNO010000031.1 GCA_023441805.1 Bacteroidota bacterium | reverse complement strand
TTAAGCCTGCCGCTAGCGTTCATCCTGAGCCAGGATCAAACTCTCCATTGTAATGAAAAATTTAAATGTTCTCAAAGATGACTCTCATTATCATTCTCATGATAATGCATTGCTGCTTATTTGTTTTATTGCTTCAATCGTTCAAAGAACTTTTATCTTTTACCGACTAACTCACGCTCGCCGGATTTTACTCTTTTTTCATTCTGATACTTCTTCTTAGTATCACCCATTTTTTATCGTTTGGGGCTGCAAAATTAATCACTTTTTTAATTCATGCAAGTACTTTTGAAAAAAAATATTTTTCTTTCTCAGTATTCCCAAACTCTTCAATGAACTAACCCGCTTCATCAATATTTGTCTGAATTGGGACTGCAAAAGTACACAACTTTACCTTCCGTCCAAATGTTTTTTGAAAATTTTTCTCTTTTTTATTTCCCTCATCCTCTACTACTACTGATCCTCAGTAATTTGCGAGAACAAATTTTCTTTGATAAACTTGCCTGGAGATAGTCTAACATCGCTCATCATGGTCAATCCTTGTCCAGAGTAGCATAATATAGTTCAAGGTGAATATTACTTTAAAAGCCCTATTTTGTAGGAGACCCTCAACTATCTCGGACTAGCCCGAACTTATATGAGCGACTTGGCACTAATCTGAGCACCAGGAACTAATTTGAACAACATTGACAACCTGGAACCAATTTGAACAACTCTATACCTATCTTCTCTTGCGGATGTAATCAATCAACTCTTCTTTTGAGTTGCTGAAACTGAATGCATCTGCTACCTTATAATAATTCTCCTTGTCGATCGTATAATCATAAGCAAACTTCGCAATTTCAAGCTTTCCGCTGTCAAAGCTAAAGAGCCCGACTATTTCCTGAATCTGCCTGGAGTAGAAACATGGGTTTGATTGAATGATATTCTTTGTTATGGTTATCTTCGTACTGTTGAATGTTTCTGTTCTGATCGACTCAAGCATATCTCTGTATTGCTCAGGATTAATTTTGCATGGTATTGCTTCAAAAGGACGGCCATTCTGCAAAAAATGCTCAAATGCATCCTTGCTTTGTGGCTGTGAGAAGAGTTGCCTGCCAAAAGAAAGCTGTCCCAGATCATAAATATTACTCCATGATGCTCTGAAAAGTGTCAACCTGTTGTTCTCAATCTGAAGTAATGATGCAAGTTTCATCACCTGGGCAACCGTCATACAATTTTCCTGTACAACCTGTGTAAAGATTGCTGTTCTTTCCTGTTCATGTGTGTTCACTGAGTATCTGCGAGCAATTTCAAGGAATTCTCTTTCTTCAAGCGGGTTGCCACAGTTAGAAGGTCCTTTATAATTATATGGGTTCGGATAATCAAGTGCTGCAAAGTTTGGCGTAATCGGCTCAATTGGTGGCAGAGGATCAAATGGATGCTCAGGATGGTCATTTTCTCTAATCCAATCATGTAGCTTGAATACGGTCGAAATATTTGCAAAAGCATCATACACGTAATAGAAGTTCTCCTTGTCAGTTGTGTTTTCCCATGCAGTTTCAGAAAACTCCAAGCGACTGTAATCATGGATAAATACTTCTGCAATTGTCTTCACTTGTTCTGAACTCAAACAATTGTCAAGAGCCACCATCTTAGCCTTCTCAAGCTTCAACCTTTCCGACTTTTGCATAGTGACAGTTTTAAGACTTTGCTTGAATGAGCTCTCAGGCATTGGATTACGACAGCCTCTATTTGGTCTTGGTTGAGCCATACAAGTTAATGTCGCGAAAACGACCAGTAATGTAATGGTTGCAAATCTCATAATGTTGGTTTTATTGTGCGGAGGTAAAAATACAAAATGTAACTTTTCAATAGTGCATTGAGTATTACAGTTTATTATTTCAATCAAAGTTAACATAAGCTTGTTTACATTTTCCTTAAATACTGATAATGAGAATAAACGATGATCATCTAAAGAGAAAAATAACAATACCCGGACTAAGAAGATTACTGGGTCTGTATAGTTATATCAAACCTTATAAATGGCAGTACATTGCAGGGCTCCTGTTTCTGCTTTTAGCGAGTTTAGCCAATCTTGCATTTCCTAAACTCTTAGGACAGATGGTCGATCTTGGCCAAAAAAGTATTTCAAACGATGCAATTAATCGGATTGTAATTATACTACTGATAATACTTGTAGCTCAGGCTGTTTTTGCCTATTTCCGTACAAGCCTTTTTACCCAGGTGGCTGAAAAAACATTGGCGGATTTGCGTCAAAACACATTTAACCACCTCGTTAAACTACCTATGAAATTCTTCCAGAACCGTCGGGTAGGTGAACTGAACAGTAGAATTTCAGCAGATATTACACTATTACAGGATGCATTAACCACCACCCTTGCCGAATTTCTGCGGCAACTTGTTGTTATCATCGGAGGCGTCACATTGATGATGTTTATCTCCTGGAAATTAACATTGTACATGCTTCTAATCTTCCCTGCCGTGATGATTATGGCAACAATCTTCGGAAGATACATACGTCGCCTGAGCAAACAGGTTCAGAAGCAAATCGCAGATTCAAACACTGTGGTTGAAGAGACCCTCCAGGGTATTCAAAGCGTTAAATCTTACACCAATGAATTCTATGAAATGATCCGATATCGTGGTAAGACCATTGATATAGCTGAAACAGGAATCCGTAATGGTCGATTAAGAGCAGCATTCAATTCATTTATCATCCTTGGTGTGTTCGGAACCATGGTTGCAGTTATCCGCAAAGGAGTGCTTTTCATTGCGTTAGGCGAAATTGCTACAGGGGAACTCTTCTCATTTGTTATTTACACAGTTTTTATTGGTGGTACCATTGGTGGAATGGCCGACATTTTTGCTCGTGTACAGAAATTTATTGGTGCAACCGAAGATTTGCTTGATATTTTACAAGAATCACCTGAACCTGTTGAAGATTTATCCCCTCTTCCACCTGACCAAATTCTTCACGGAGCTATCAGTATCAGGAACTTATCTTTCAGTTATCCTATGCGAACTGAGATTGAAGTCCTTAAAAAGATTAACGCAGAAATCAGACCCGACAGCCTCATTGCACTCGTAGGACCTTCAGGGGCAGGTAAATCAACACTCACATCATTACTTCTCAGACTCTATGAACCGACAAGTGGCAGTATACTATACGATGGAAGAGAGGCTCATACTCTGCCACTTACTGCTCTAAGAAGACAGATAGCAATCGTTCCACAGGACATATTTCTATTTGGAGGTACAATCCGCGAAAATATCGCATATGGCAGACCGGATGCAACACTCGAGATGATAGAAGATGCCGCACAGCAGGCTAACGCATTGGAATTCATCAATCGTTTTCCTGAAGGAATGGATACTCTTGTAGGCGAAAGAGGAATGCAATTGTCGGGAGGCCAAAGACAAAGAGTAGCTATAGCAAGGGCTGTACTCAAAAGTCCTAGGATTTTAATACTGGATGAAGCAACCTCATCTCTCGACTCTGAGAGTGAGCGACTTGTACAGGATGCGCTTGAAAAACTAATGAAAGGGCGAACCTCCATTGTAATCGCACACAGGCTTTCCACAATCCGGCGTGCTGATTTGATTTTGGTGATAAATCAGGGGCAACTTGTTGAACAGGGAACCCACGAAAAACTCATCCTTTCTCAAAATGGTATGTATAGAGAACTCAGTAGATTGCAGTTTGAGATGAAAGATTAAGAAGTGGTTTTGATGGTTTTCCTCTCATCCCCCGGCCCCTTCTCCCGATGGGCGAAGGGGAGAAAATTTACCAAAGGTTCAGCATTGTTCAGCATTGTTTAGGGTTTTGCTGCAATAGTCACATTTCGGGTTCAAGTGTCTTGTAGCTGGCAGCTTTTATTAGATCTGCCTCCACTTTCGGATAATTCTTGATAAAAGTGTTATAATCAACAATTGAGCGAATCAGATAATCTGACACCATATGATGATCTCGCATCATTTTTACCATGTAAATAGTCAGAAATGATGCGATGCTGAAAATAAAAATAGCTATTATGTTAAAAATCTTTCTCATTAAGTTAAAGTTACCCGCCGAACAGATCTGTTGAAAATTCGTTAACTTAAAGAATGAGCTTGATTAACATTTCCCACTGTATAATGAATCTTTAATATACTAATTAGGTAACTGATTTCTTACCAAATTCCCGCTCATTTGATACTCATTAAATCTAGAATAGAATTTAAAATGTTGGCATAGTGTCCAAATTCCTCAATTGATAAAACTTCCCCTCCATAATCTTTACACTTACAGATGTCTTTCCTTTGTTACTCATTGAATGCAGTAAAAATACGATATATTAAAAAAAAGGCCGCCCCATTCGGAACAGCCTTCGTTCATTCAAAAACTTTAATTCTTTTTATTTTAGCCTTTAGCCTTATTCCTCAATTATAAAATCAAAAGTACCCTGATCACCTCTTGCTGTAAGGTCAACTACTTTTGCTAAACCGAGTTTTCCGGTTACAGTCTTGAAAAATACTACGTCTCCGTCAACTAGTTTGTCAGCATAGCTTAATGCGCTAGATTCATCAAAAGTTGGGAAATTAAAATCATCAACAATAGCATCAAATTGAGCTGCAGTTACAGCACCTTTAATGAATTTTGTTGCGTTCTTTGTTGTCCATGTATTTAATTGGAATGTTGTAATCTCAGCATTTACATCTGGATCATTTGGAGCAGCCAGAGTATTTTTATGATCGGCACCAAAATAAAACAGTAAATCTACCTTAGCCTGGTTGGCTTTCGCTGCAGAGATGGTGTAAACCGTGTTTTCTGTTGTATTGTAGAAACTTCCATTCACATCATTAAATGAGCCCAGGAGCACTCCTGAATACTTATTGATAGCTACTGCTCCTGTTTCAACCGTAACTTTAAAGCTCTGTGATGCAGTGTTACCACCTTTATCAACAACTTTCATTGACACCAGGTTTTCACCAATAAATTCTGATGTAAATGGAATTTCAAAGTCCATATTGAAATTGTCAACATTCAAAGTAGTGTCAAAAGAATACTCATCGATATTGTTATGACGTACTGTGAGGTTGAAAGAAGAAAGTTTTTCTGTTCCTGCAGCAGCGATTACACCAACACGAATGGTTTCTCCGGCTGAGATAGTCACATCATTTGATGTATATCCTGAAGTACCTTTTAAGTCAAGTGTTGGAGGATCGTCTTCATCTTTACTACATGAGGTAACAAAAACGGTTCCTGCTATAAGGAACATCGAAAGCAAATAATTCCACTTTTTCATGATTAATAATTTAAGTTAGTAAAGTTTTATTTAAGTGTCTTAGTTAATACTATGGCCAGCCGGAACAAATATTATACCAATACCTCCAACTGCCATATTTAATTATTCAAATATACGTACTTTTAAAATTGCTGAGCATCTAAAATTATTATTCTTTCGGACGTTTTAAACATCTTTATTAAAAGTGTTTAAGGATCAGTCCTTTAAAATAAACTATTTTTTTTGTCCCTGTTTAAGATGCTATCACAAAAGCATGGTTGCATCAACCATTGCAAAATATCATCTACAGCTACAATCTGGAGTATATAATCCACTACTAACCATTTTGGCAGTGATTTGTTGTTAAGTGTAAACAAAAAATTATGAAGATATATTCAGGTATCAGCAGTTTGATAGGGAACACTCCTCTTATTGAACTGGTTAGAATGTCAGCAGGTTTGCACGCACGAGTGCTTGTTAAACTTGAATCGCACAATCCATCTTATTCCGTTAAAGACAGATTGGCTCTTGCTCTTATTGAGGATGCTGAACAACGGGGATTAATTAAGGATGGTACTGTAATTATTGAACCCACTAGTGGAAACACTGGTATTGGCCTGTCGATGATTTGTGCCGAAAGAGGCTATAAACTTATTGTTACAATGCCCGAAAGTGTTAGTGTTGAACGTCGTATGCTCATAAAAGCTATGGGTGGTGAGATAATTTTGACACCTGCTGATCTTGGCATGAAGGGATCAATTGCCAAAGCACGCGAAATTCAAGAGATGACACCGGGTTCATTTATCCCGTTTCAATTCTCAAATCCTGCCAATGTTAAAAAACATCGTGAAACCACTGCAGTAGAAATCTGGCGAGACACTGACGGTAAAATTGACATATTTGTCGCCGGAGTTGGCACTGGCGGGACTATAACCGGTGTCGGCGAATATCTTAAAAGTAAGCGTAAAGATATTCAAGTGTTTGCTGTTGAGCCTGAATTATCACCGGTATTGTCAGGTGGTGAACCCGGTAAGCATAAAATACAGGGCATCGGTGCGGGTTTTGTTCCCGAAGTAATGAATATGAAAGTGATCGACAGCATTTTGAAGATCACTGAAGAAGAAGCCTTTAACACAGCAAGAAGAGTCATGCTGGAAGAGGGTATTTTATGTGGCATATCATCAGGCGGAAATGTGAGTGCTGCACTTAGTCTGGCCGCAAAAGAAGAAAATACCGGTAAAACAATTGTTACTGTCATCTGCGATACAGGAGAGAGATACCTGAGTACCGATCTTTTTAAACCATATGCCTGATGAAGAAAGAGAATTTTGAGGAGATTATTGACAGGCTCTGCGATCTGAGCGTAAATAGTGAATTATATCATATTCCCTGGCATGAAATGGAACTCCCTTCCACCAAAGAGTTGCATCGTTTGGTGGAAATATTGCGTGAACTTCTCTTCCCGGGATATTTTGGAAATTCAAAAGTAAGATTGGAGACTATTAATTATGTAATCGGTGCTCGATTACATCTTGCATACTCAATCCTGAGGCGACAGATAAACAGGGGATATTGCTTTTATTGCGTTGATCCAATTAATGATCTATGCAAAGACTGCAAAGAAAGATCTATTCAGATATCAAGAATGTTTATTGCGAAATTGCCTGAAATAAAGCAAAAATTAGCACTCGATGCTAAAGCTGCATATACCGGCGATCCTGCAAATCCTCACATCAGCGAAGCCATATTCTGTTATCCAAGCATGACTGCGGTAACATATTATCGCATTGCACATGAGTTGTTCCTGATGGAGGTTCCATTGATTCCACGCATTATTTGTGAAATTGCCCATACAATGACAGGTATAGATATTCATCCGGGTGCCACAATTGGCGAAGGATTTTTCATTGATCATGGAACAGGGGTTGTCATAGGTGAAACTACTATAATCGGAAATAATGTCAGATTATATCAGGGTGTCACATTAGGAGCCAAGAGTTTTCCGGTTGATAAAATGGGGAATCCCATTAAAGGAATACCCAGACATCCAATCATAGAGGATAATGTCATAATCTATGCAAATGCCACTATTCTTGGAAGGGTTACTGTCGGAAAAGGATCAATTATAGGAGGAAATGTTTGGGTAACTGAAGATATTCCGCCTGGATCAATGGTTTCAATGAAAGTAACAGCCTGATTTTTAAGTGAAGTTAAAATATTAATGCTTTTTGAGTTTGAATAGCAAAATCTTTCTATATTAGCCCCGCTATTCAACCGAGTAAACATTATTCCCAATGAGCAAGATACTTGCTATCGACGATGATTCCGTCATACGAACGCTATTATCCAATGTGTTAAGAAAAGCCGGTTATGGAGTAATAACTGCTACCGATGGCACTACCGGGCTAAAGCTGGCATTAGAAGAGGATCCTGATTTAGTGATCACCGATTATTTGATGCCCGGCATGAACGGCATGGAGTTACTTGAAGCTCTGCATCAAAAAGTACCATCGCTTCCCGTTATTATGCTTACTGCACATGGTGATATGGCATTGACCATCAAGTCGATGCAGGCCGGTGCTTATGATTATCTCGAGAAACCAATTAAAATGGATGACCTTCTACAGGTAGTCAAAAATGGGCTCGAACTCTCAAAACAAAGTAAGAGCATCAGAGAGAATATACCTGCTCTTTCGCTCAAAGCACTCGGTGAGAATACTTTCATAGGCAAAAGTGCTGTAATGCGCGAAATATTCAAGAACATTGGAAGAATTTCAATTTTAAAAGTCAATGTTTTAATAAGCGGTGAAACAGGTACAGGAAAAGAGTTAATTGCACGGTTAATTCATCATAGTGGAATCACCAGGGACAATCCTATGATAATTGTCAACTGTGCTTCATTAAACGACAACACAGCCGATAGTGAGCTATTCGGTTATTGCAGGGGTGCGTTTAATGGTGCTGTCAGCGAAAAGAAAGGAAAGTTTGAGCTTGCAGGTGAAGGGTCTATTTTCCTTGACGATATATCAGAACTATCCGATCAATATCAGGCGAAAATTCTCAGAGTAATTCAGGAACAGGAATTTGAAAAACCCGGCTGCTCTGAGCCTATCCCAATGAGAGCAAGGATAATTGCCAGCACTAATAAAGATCTTGAAGAAATGGTGAGGGAAGGCCGTTTCAGAGAAGAATTATACTACCGACTAAAAGTCTTCACTTTTCAAATCCCCCCTCTAAGGGTTCGTAAAGAAGATATTCCCGATTTGGTTAATCATTTTGTAATCAAACATAACCGTAAATTAAACAAAAAGATTACTAAGATAGCTGACGGGGTCTTTTCATATTTACAGGAATTTGAATGGCCGGGAAATGTCAGAGAGCTTGAAAACACACTGCTTCAGGCCATGGTTATGACTCATGGTGATGTTCTGGAAAAGGAAAATATCATTATTAATCATTACAACGATCATCTTAACTCTTCCGAAAATGACACACTCCTTACAATGGATGAAGTTGAGAAAAAACACATTCTAAAGGTTCTTGAGGCAGTAAACTGGAAAAAGATGGAAGCCACCAGATTGCTTAACATCACCAGACCCACCTTAAATGCCAAAATACTCAAGTACGGAATAAACAGAGATTAGCATACATTGCATCAGGTAATTCTGATCTGGGTATGCTACTATATCTGTGTCACCTCAGCTATCTAAGCGTTTCTTAAGCGTTATCTAAGCGTTATCTAAGCGTTTTTAATAACGCTTAGATAACGTCTCAATATTGCTACGATATTGTTTCAATGACAGGGATGGTAATTGAAAACAATCTCAGCAAACTCACTTCTTATTAGTAAAATAATTTTACCAAAATTGTCCCATCTGGGTAATCGTAAAATAATTTATCAGCTCTCTATATCAAGTGAATTATCATAACAACCTGATGCTCAACTTCGGGACCTAAATTGTCTCCTACAATTGCATGTTTTCGAATAAATTTTTTGTAATACCTGATATGCCAATCTTAACTTTAACCAGTTTCAGGATAAAGATATGAGCAGATTGCTTTCTATAGTAGCAATATTCTTAATCTGTTGTTTAAATGCATCAGGACAAGTAACCGTAATGGGACACATTTCGGCTGAAGTGGTTGAGTCTGTTGCACTTGTAAACGATCTTGAAACATATATCCGTACTGCTGATTCTGAGTCTGCTATCCAATTAGGGGCTATCAGGATTCCCGCATCAGAACAAATTGTCTATCATTTAAGCATAGAGGAAGCTACTATATATAATGACAGATCAGTGTTTCAGATAATTTCTAAAGAATTGATTCAAGGGTCTGTTAAGCCAGACTCAGGCAATATCACATTTACAGTTCACCCTGATAATAGAATGACTAATGGTGATTATGACAGCAATCTGTCTGTTATTGTTTCATTCAATTAAGTGTTTGTGAGTATTTGCAAGGCGTTGGGCGTAGGGAGTACCTCCCGATCGCCAAACGCCTGTGTCATGAGCCTTGATTATAAGTTCTTCTTCAGACACCAAATATTGACTGGCAATATTCTCTCCATTAAACTTGACTCTATTCTGCCGCTTAGTTGTCCCGTGTTGAAACATCATGTCCCAAATTAATTCATATTCGTTCATATTCTCGAATTTCGACATACCACTAAGAGCATAATTATAAAAAATTTACTTGTGGATTACTCGCTCAATTTCTGACTGTTACAAAATTATCCTGTAGTTTTTTTAAAGTTTGGCACGTTAGGATGGCACGCAATTTGACTAATGTCAGGCATCACAAAAATCAGTAAAACCGAAACAAGCTAAACAAGTAAATCAATAAACAAAACAACCAAAACCATGAAAAACATTAGTAGAATTTTTACAGCAATCGTATTAGTGACTTTCGCAATCAATGTAAAAGCTCAGAACACCAGCAATGCAACATCACAAGCTTCAGCGACAATTATTACAAAACTTTTGATTGAGAATGAAAGAAATTTGAATTTTGGTACTATTGCAAATAATGTTGAAGGAACAGTTACAATGGCAGCTGATGACAATCCTGTTCCATTATATTCTAATCCTGGAATGGTTGTTCCTGCCGGAAACAATAACATCACCTCAGCAAAATTTATAATCACCGGTGAGCAAAATTATAACTTCAAAATGGTTATCGATGAATCAATTGAATTAAAAAATGGCAGTAACGAAATGTCACTCACTTTAACACCAAGCTTAACTGAACCTTCAGTTTCACTAGGTGGTGGAACAGTGGATCTATATGTTGGAGGCATATTGTATGTTAACCAAGCTCAAGCTGCCGGTAATTATTCAGGTTCATTCAATGTAACCGTTACTTATGAATAATATAGTCCAACAGGCATAAAAAGGGTGCATCTGGTCACCCTTTTTTTATAACCCTTCTTACTTTACTATCACAAAAGTTCTTTACATACTAGCGATATAAATCATGAACCGCACGAAGACAGCGTTATTACTGTTGTCCCTGCTGATCGGACTGAGCGTAAAGTCCCAGACAGCAGTAGAAGGACAAGCTTATGCGGAAGTGATTATGGCCCTCACAGCGTATGAGAATAACCAATTATCTTTTGGCAAATTCTCAGTAGGAGAAACTGGTGGGCAACTGATCCTGTCGCCGGATGGAGTCTTATCTGTCCAGGGATCAATTCATCACGGAGGAGGCACTGTTCAACCCGGTAAATTTATCATATCTGGACATGCAGATGCAACGTTTACAGTCCAACTGCCTACCGGACCTGCTCTTCTCTCAAATGGGCATAATCATTCGATGACTGTCGATAACTGGAATGCTGATCCTTCTATTGAAAATCTTAGCGGGATTTTATCAGGAGGTACAGAAACAGTATCAATCGGGGCAACGCTTTATGTAGGTCCGATCGAGCAAAATCCTATCGGAATTTACACAGGAACGTACAGTCTTACTTTTGCATACAATTAATCAATTCCATGTTGAAGTGCCGGCTTCCCCGGCATTTCTTTTTTATATAAGAGAAAAATACTTGATGATCATTCATTGCTATTCCTCAATTTTAACGTAGGTTTGGCAGTGATTATAAAGCAAAAACAAATGCAATCGACTATTTACAGAATATTCCAAAGATCAACCATATTACTTATTTTCTTTCTTATCAATACTATGATAACATTAGCCCAGGGAGATCTGTTAGTCACTCCGCGCCGTATTGTCTTTGAAGGTAATAAGCAAACTCAGGAAATCACCTTAGCCAATACAGGTTCGGATACTGCCAAATACAACATTTCATTCGTTCAATACCGAATGACTGAATCGGGATCCTTTGAAGAGATTACCGAACCCGATTCAGGACAGTACTTTGCTGATAAGTATCTGCGCATATTCCCCAGGAATGTTGTATTAGGGCCAAATGAGTCACAGGTAATCAGAATGCAATTCAGGAAGATGCCAAATATGCAGGAGGCAGAGTACCGATCACACTTGTATTTCAGGGCAGTGCCGGATGAGAAACCGCTCGGAGAAGAAGCAGTTGATACGGCATCAATTGGAATTCGACTGATTCCTATTTTTGGAATAACAATACCTGTGATAGCAAGAACCGGTAATCTGAATTGCACGGTTGAGCTCTCAGATTTGTTACTCGAACAGCAAATTGAAAATGGTGAAAACTCAGGGGATGCCCAATCTATTAAACATAGTGGCGCAAAGCATGACCCGTCTCTTCACCAGGAGCCAAGATTAAACATTACTTTTAACAGGACAGGCGATAAATCAGTCTTTGGAGATGTTCTGGTAAAATGGGTATCACCTGAAGGCAATGAGGTTGAAGTAGGTGTAGTAAGAGGAATCGCTGTTTACACTCCCAATACAACAAGAAAATTTGTTATGAAACTTCGCCAATTGCCCGAAGTGGATTACTCAAAAGGCAATCTCATAATTACTTATCAGGCACCAAGTGACTTGAATAAAGAAATTTACGCAACAGCAGAGCTCTCCCTTAAATAAATTACACTCTGTTAGTAAGGATGACAACCGGCACCGAATCGCATAAAATAAACAAAAGATTTTTTTATAATAGTCTAACGCTATTGATTGGCACCTTGCTTTATTTTGTAACGTTAGAAAACACTTTTGCCCAGGAGTCTGTAATGTACATTTCACCCGGAACGCATACTTATAAAGTACCTGAGGGGGTGTATGAAATTAGAGTTGAAGCATGGGGTGGCGGGGGTGCCGGAGGTGGTGTGGATAAAAAATCTGCTGCAGGTGGCGGTGCCGGAGGTTCTTACTCAAGCAGTACTTTCAATGTTATCCCGGGAACTATATATACTGTCTTTGTTGGCAAAGGAGGTGAAGGTTCAATTCCCATTGGTAAATATGCAAATAGCGGTGAAGCTTCAAGTATAAGCATTGAAAACTCAATTATTGTACTTGCAAGCGGTGGTGACGGAGCATTAAACATCACAAAAGCTAATACTAGCGGACAAGGAGCAAAAGGAAGTTCATCAAATTCAATTGGCGATATAATATATAAAGGAGGTGATGGTTCAGCCGGGAATTATTACAACCCGCAATATGGTGGTGCCGGCGGTGGAGGAGCAGGCTCATCAGGTAACGGCAATAATGCAATTGCTGACGTTGGTGGTTTGGCTAAAGAGAATTATGGTGGGCGCGGAGCAAACTCACCGGCAATTAATGGTGATGGTTTGACCGGAGAATCATACGGTGGCGGAGGTTCAGGTGCAAATTCAAATGTTAATCAAAATAGAGCCGGTGGTTCCGGTGCCAATGGATTAGTAATAATCACTCCAACTACAATACAATGCGCTAATAAATGGACAGGGGCAGTCGACAACAATTGGAATAATTCAAAGAACTGGTCGTGCAATGTTCCAACAGCTGAAGAAAATGCAATTATTCCTTCAGGATTAACATCTTATCCAATCATTAGTAACGGAAATACTGGTGCAGCTAAAGACCTCATAATTGAGCAGGCCGCTTCTGTGATAGTCTCACACGGGGTTATCCGGTTATCAGGAAATGTAATCAATAATGGCACTCTTGATTGCAAATCAGGAAGTATTGAGTTCAATGGTAACACAGCTCAGGTTATTGATGGCGGGAGTTTCATTGATAACACCATAGATGGTTTAAAGATTAATAACCCATCAGGTGTAACAATTCAGGGGAAATTGAACGTAACCGGGATAGTTTCAATTATCTTAGGCAATCTATATAGTTCCAACAACCTGATTCTCAAATCTGATGAGAAAAAAACTGCAATGATCGACGGAAGCGGGACAGGAGAACTAATTGGAGAAGTGACAATTGAGAGATACCTGCCTTCAGCATACGGATATAAGTATTACAGTTCTCCCTTCCGGAATATGACAGTTGGGCAGTTTGCTGATGATGTTGACTTAATTTCATCTTTTGCCAGTTTCTGGAAATATGATGAAAGCAATGAGAATACAGGTTGGGAAAGATATACTGATCCCCAATTGCCTCTTGACCAGGGCGTAGGTTATGCTATAAATTTCGGCAGCATAGGAGGTGAAAAAACAATTTCAGGTTCAGGAATTGTCAATAACGGACAAATTGGCCCTATCTCATTATATAATAGCCACCGGGAATTCACTAAAGGATTTAATCTTATAGGTAACCCTTACCCTTCTCCCATTGATTGGGATGTTGACGGTTGGATTAAGGAAAATATCGATGATGCAATCTACTACTTTGATGCATCTACATCCGATCCCTATGCCGGTACTTATAGCTCATACATAAATGGAATTTCGAGTGATGGCATGGCAACTTCGATTATTCCGGCCCAACAAGGCTTCTTTGTTCATGTAAATGATGCTGCTACTGAAGGATCTCTCACGTTCAATAATGATGTAAGGGTTGCCTTTTTAAATCCCTTTTATCACAAGAAAGCCAAACCAGAATATCCTGTGATAAGATTAAAGGCCGGATTTGAACATACAAACACTGTTGCCGACTACCTGGTACTGTATTTTAAACCTGATGCATCTGAATCAATTGATGCAAAGGCAGACGCACTTAAAATCCTAAATACTGATACAAGTGTACCCAGCCTGTATTATTCAACCGAAAATGGAGACAAATCGTCAATCAAGTCTTTGGAATTACATGATGACTTCCAAATAATTCCGTTAGGAATTTCAGCTTCTGCAAAAGGAAGAATCAGAATTAGCTTAAATGATTTTTCAGGATTTGACAATCAGTACATTTATTTAAAAGACAACTATACCGGTAGAATTATCAGCCTATCATCAAATGAAAGCTATTCATTTGACATTGATAATGAAGTCATCATTAATCGCTTTGTTTTAATCCTTTCAAAAGAAGTAATCGAAGAAGATGCTTTCGGATCAGTCAGCTTTAACGCATACTGTGAAAATGGCAGCATTCATGTCAGGATTGACGGCTTATATGAACAAGTAAATACTCAGTTGTCGGATATGACAGGGCGGGTCATTTATTATAAGGATATCAATGGTAAAGGTACTCATGTATTAGGCAACATTCCTTATGATGGCATAGGTATTATAACCATGCGTACAAATCAGGGAACGGTTTCAAAAAAGATATTATTAAAGCGATGATAGAGAAACAAGTACAGATACTCAGATTAATGTTAATCATTGCTGCTCTGCTGTTTTGTGCACCAACGATTATGGCACAGGAACTGCCGCCCCGTCCATTGAAAGTAACCACTTTTCAGGATCTGAATTTCGGTGCTTTCATAAATGGGACAACCGGCGGAACTGTAACTGTAACTCCCGAAGGTTCAAGAGATAAAACAGGCGATATATGGCTATTGAACTCAGGAGTAGGATCATATCCTGCGATATTTGAAGTCGAAGCACTTCCCGGTAATATAATTCACATCTATCTTCCTGTAATGACAATACTTACAGGACCCTCAAGCGTAAGTACTCAATTGAGAATTGACTCTTCACTACCACATTCACCATTTGTGAATACAATTGACCCTCCATTCAGAACACAAGTCCGGGTTGGAGGTACGCTTATGGTTGGAGGGTCGATGGAAACTCCTCCGGGTAATTATTACGGCACTTTTACCATCACTTTCATGCAGGAGTAATTGCAATGCCGACAACCATCAATAACCCACTCACTACATTACTCAATAGGATATTCAAATTCAGCCTGACGGCTCTTTTGACAATTCTGATGTACCCTCCATGCCTTCAGGCTCAGGATGTCGTGCCAGAATATGAGGATATCACTGTCTATTTGATGATTGAAAATGTCGGCGGGTATGAAATTGATGCAATCTATATGAATGATAACATATACATCGATGTATCAACTCTTTTTGGTTTATTAAAGATCAACCATATACCTTCAAAAAACAATGACAGCATAAACGGATTTTTTATAAATGAAGATAACAGGTATTCCATAAATCTGGTCAGCAAAACAGTAACAGTTGGCAAAACCATCAGACAACTGAAACCTGAAGATGCATTCAGGACAGAAACCGGGCTGTATTTCAGGAATGTCCTTTACGGTGAATTATTTGGGCTGTATATTAACTTCAATTTCAGAACCCTTTCGCTTAATCTGAAAACTGCACATGAATTGCCTGTAATAAAAGAACTTCGCTTGCGACAGATGAGAAAGAACATTGATCTTCTTAGTGGTGTAAGAGAAGCGGATACAACTTTACAAAGAGAATATCATCTTTTCAGGGGTGGCATGATTGATTGGTCAGTCAACTCAATGCAGGTAAGCAATTTGAAAACGGATACCAGAATAGCTCTTGGCGGCAGCACTGAACTATTTGGGGGTGAAGCATCTGCTCTGTTATATTATTCAACAGAAACCGGTTTGGATGAAAGACAACAACAATACAAGTGGAGATGGGTAAATAATCAAACTTCAATTAAGCAAGTACAGGTTGGTAAGTTCCCAATTCGCTCAACATCTTCATTGTACGCACCTTTTACAGGATTAATGATTTCAAACAGTCCGGTATCTTTCAGGAAATCTTACGGTAGTTATACTCTTGCCGATTTTACTGAACCGGGATGGACAGTAGAACTTTACATAAACAATGTGATTGTAAACTATACAGTAGCTGATGCTTCAGGATTTTTCTCATTTGAAGTGCCACTGGTTTATGGCACTTCGGTCATTACATTGAAATTCTACGGTCCATGGGGCGAAGAACGTACTAAAGAAGAGACTATAAATATCCCTTATAATTTCGTCCCTCGGGGGAAAGTTGAGTTTAATCTTACAGGAGGAATTGTAACTGATACTCTTGCAAATACATTCTCACGCGGTGAGGCATTGTTAGGTGTTAACAAAAGTGTTACGGTAGGAGCCGGAGTTGAATATTATTCAGCACTAAAAAGTAATAGTGTAATGCCATTTTTCACTGCATCCACACGTTTTTTGAGCAATTTCCTCTTTTCGGGTGATTATACACACGGTGTTAAGACTCATGGATTGCTGTCGTACCGTTCACGTTCAAATGTATCGGTTGAACTTGATTACACTAAATACCGTGAAGGGCAGCAGGCAATCAGTTATAACTATCTTGAAGAACGGCGGATAAATATTTCTTTTCCGCTCACTACAGGTAAAAGCTATGCATTTCTAAGAATGGGGTATCGCCAGAATGTTCTACCGTTAACGACTTATTCCAGTGCTGAAGCAATCTTTTCCTCATTCTACAAATGTATAAGTACCAATGTTTCAGCTTATGCAAATTGGCTTCCGGGTAATAATCCATATATCTATTCGAATATTGCTGTTGGTCTTAAACTCTTCAGATCGTTTAATATACGTCCACAGGCTCAGTTCAATATTACCAATAAAGAGTTGATTTCGATAAGAACTGAGATTGAGAAGAATTTCTCGAGAAAGGCTCATCTCTCATTTATTTATGAGGAAAATATAAGATCTATGTACAGAAGTTTTGAATTTACGTTCAGATTTGATCTGCCGTTTACTCAAACAGCCACAACTTTGCGAAACACAAAAAGACAAATCACCACTAATGTAAGTACCAGGGGTAGTATTGCATTTGGCAGTGGTAATGCATATGTACATACTGACAACCGAAGCTCAATTGGAAAATCAGGTATTACTATAATTCCGTTTCTTGATCTTGATAATAATGGAGTCAAGTCTGAACATGAGCCTTTGGCAGCAGGGATTGATATTAGATTGAATGGTGGCCGGATACTCAAGAATACTAATGATTCATTGATAAGAATTGTTGAATTAGAACCTTATACATCTTATTTACTTGAGTTAGACGACTCAGGTTTTGAAAACATAGCCTGGCAATTACCCATGAAATCAATGAGTATAATGGTCGATCCTTCACAATTCAAACAAGTGTATATACCGGTTAAAGTAATGGGTGAAGTAAATGGGATGGTTTACATCCAAAAGGACAACAAATTATCCGGTCAGGGAAGGATTATTCTTAACTTCTACGATAAAGAAGGAAAATTATTTAGCCGGACAATGAGTGAATCGGATGGATATTTTAACTTTTTAGGCCTGCCTCCGGGTGATTATATTGTCAAACCTGATGCAACTCAATTACAAAGATTGAATTACAATTCTTCGCCTGAGTCCTTTGAATTTACAATTGATGCGAATGAATACGGTGACATAATTGATGACATCAATTTTACGCTCATTCCTATATTGCGATAAAAGTCAATATCAAGTCGTAATCGAAGAATTTTAATATCTTTGATATCATTTCAGCACTGCATGAAATGTTTCCGGATCAAAGAAACCTATCAAACCATGAATAAGACCTTCTATTCAGCAATCCTGGTAATTGCATCTCTTTTAACAGCTTGCACAGGCAATTACATCAATGTTAAGCCTGTAAATTTTACTGACCAAATTGATCAGTTACAGAATCTCGAATTTCAATTTAATAAGGATATAGCACCCGATTCACTGATCGGGCTGTGGGATAGTACTGTATATATTGAATTCGATCCACCGGTACTCGGGAAATTCAAATGGGAAGATAAACAAGTATTGGTGTTTTCACCAACCAAGTCGTTTGCACCAAACACAGACTATAAGGCTACTTTTACAGATAAGATTAACAGAATCACAAAAGAAAAACAAGTAATAAAAGATGAGGTAATTACTTTTCATACTCCTTATCTTGACTTGATAAGCAGTTATGCATTCTGGAGTCGAAATGAGGCAATTGCTTCACAAATTGATCTTCATTTAAGGATTCACTTTAACTATCCGGTTCGTCCGGATGATGCAAAGAAGCACTTACTGTTAAAAGTAAATGGTCAAGAAGAAGCATTTACTGTAATGACAACATCCGCTTCAGAAGAAATTGAAATTATTTCAGCATATACTTCAAGTACACCATTGAATTCACTTGAAATTGTGATGAAGGAAGGAATGACTACATTAGGATCAAACAGGAAATCAACCGAATCTAAGACCATTTCAGTATCTGTGCCACCTGTCAATACCCTGGAAATAATAGATGTAACAACCGGCTTTGAAGAAGCAACCGGAGTGATTACCGTATATACTTCTCAACCGGTGGAAGCAGCAGGTATTCAAAATTTTGTTCAGGTTGATCCGGTTTTAGAATTCGAGGTCTCATTGATCAGCAACGGATTTGTTGTTAAAGGAAATTTCACAGATAATCAAAGTTACCGTCTCACAATTAAAAAGGAACTTAAAGGAGTCTTCGGACCTCAATTAGGAAATGATCAGGTTAAAGAGGTAACCTTTGGAGCTTTGGCACCTTATATATCTTTTGCCGATAAAACAGGTATGTACCTCACCCCTAAAGGTGCAGGTAATATTGGCCTTAATATAATTAATGTACCAAAGATTAAAGTAACTGTCTTTAAAGTCTTCGAAAATAACATTCAACACTTTTTCCGTATGGGTAAACGGTGGGATTGGTACGGTGATGAAGATGGGTATTATGAGAGCTATAATTACACTCCGGATGAAAACTTTGGCCAGGTAATCAGCAGCAGAGAATATATCACATCAAACCTGCCAAAGAATGGGAACCTCAGGCTTTTACACATCAATCCCGAAGACCTTGACATCAACTCTGAACTTAAAGGTATATATCTCATTAGAGCTGAATCAACTGAAAAAGCCTGGCTCAAGGATATTCAGATGCTTTCATATTCTGACATTGGCCTGATAGTTCGAGAAGGAGAAGATGAGATTTTTGTAGCAGCACGATCTATTGCTACAGCAGAACCACTGGAAGGTATAACAATCAATTTCCATAGCAAGAGCAATCAACTGATTCATAGGGAAGTAACCGGCAAAGATGGAATAGCCGTATTTAAAGATATTAAGAAGAAAATCCCCGGATTCACTGTATCAATGATTTCAGCGAGGAAAGCTGAAGACTTTAATATATTGATCTTCAACCAATCTTACGTTGAGCTTAGCAGATTTGAGACAGGTGGAAAACGCACCATCGGTATTGATTACGACATCTTTGTATATGGCGACCGTAATTTGTATCGTCCCGGTGACAGTGTATTTGTTAATGCTATACTCAGGGATTTCAATTTTAATACCATTACCGATATCCCTGTAATTTTTAAAGTAATATCACCTAATGGGAAAGATTTCCTAAAGAAAAGAATCAACGTTAACCCAAATGGTTCAGCAATGATGGGGTTCCTTTTACCGGGAAGCACTATGACAGGAACGTACACTATTGAAGTTCTTACTGTAAATAATGTCCTTCAGGGAAGTTACAGGATTAAGGTTGAAGAATTTATGCCCGACAGGATTACTGTCAAAGCTCAGGCTGATAAGGCATCCTATTCATCAGGCGAAAAAGTAAAACTAACCGTTACTGCAAATAACCTTTCAGGACCACCTGCTACAGGACGGAAAGTGGAAAACGAATTAAGACTAACCCGTAAAAGCTTCAGACCTGATCCTTATAAGAACTTCAAATTCAGTTTGACTTCTAAAGAAGGCCTTGATGTTATTACAACAGTGAGCGAGACAGTAACCTCATTACAAGGCACTGCTGTTCAGGAATTTCAGTTGCCTGATGCAGTTAATACCGGTTTGATGGATGGGAAAATATACACTACGGTCTTTGATGAAACCGGGAGACCTGTGAACCGTCTTACGAAATTCGACCTCTATACGCAAAGTGTTTTTGTTGGTTTGAGTCCTCTGCCTTATTGGCTGTCAACTAACAAACCGATTGAAATAAAGATGATTGCCGTAAATGATAAACAGAAATCTGTTTCATCAAAAGCCAATCTTGAAGTACTTCTGGTGGAATGGCAAACTGTATTGGAAAGAAACTATGGCAGAATAGAATACAGCTCCCAGCGGCATGAGGTGGTTATCTTATCAAAAACCATCAGTATACCTGCTAATGGAATAAGTGAATTCTGGACTCCTCACGTAAACGGAGAGTATATTATCAGGTTAAGAACTCCAGAAAGTAATATGTGGGTTGAAGAATCATTCTACGCCTACAGATATGGAGACAGTGATGTAAGTGCCTTTAAAATTAATAAAGATGGCCAAATAGATATCACTTTTGACAAGGCATCTTACCAACCGGGAGATGAAGCATCTGTACTATTCAAAACACCTTTTGCAGGTGAACTCTTGGTTACAGTAGAGCAGAATAAAGTACTTGACCATTACATGCTGAAAGCCGACAACAGCGGATCTTCGATGAAACTGAAAATTAAGGATAACTATCTTCCAAATGTATGGATTACTGCCACTTTATTAAGGAAAACTTCTGAACCCGGCATTCCACTTACAGTTGCGCATGGTTTTGCATCTATTCAGATTGAGAAATCGTCCAATAAATTACCCGTAGTCATTACAGTGCCTGACAAAATACGCTCAAATGTCAAGCAGAAGGTAACGGTTAAAACAACTCCCGGCGCAGAAGTTACTATTGCTGTCGTAGATGAAGGAATTTTACAGATCACTGATTATAAGACCCCTGATCCTTATGGTTACTTCTATGGCAAAAGAGCATTAGAAGTCACTCCATACGACCTGTTTGATGAACTATTGCCTGAAATAACATCAAAGCGATCTACTCCAGGTGGCGACCAGGGATTTGATCTTGGTAAAAGGCTTAATCCATTAACTGCAAAGCGCGTGAAATTGCTTTCATTATGGAGTGGAAAAATGAAGGCTGATAAGAATGGTATTGCAAACTTCACTGCTCAAATTCCTCAATTTACAGGAGCTGTTCGTGTTATGGTAGTTTCTTATAAAGACCAGATGTTTGGGTCAGGTGAGAAGACAATGAAAGTTTCTGATCCAATTAACATAAGCAGTTCTTTACCCAGATTCATGAGTCCGGGTGATATTGCTAATGTGGACGTTACTATTATGAATACTACAACTCAGCCAATGAAAGTGAAACTGAGTGTAACTTCTTCAGGTACCGGAGGAACAAATGCTCCGTTTACCTCAACAAATCTTAGCCATAATAATATTACAGTACCGGCTAATTCAGAACAAAGAATAAACTATTCTTTAAAAGCTCTGGATGTAATAGGCTCTGGTGAGATTACATTTCAAGCAATTGCAGCTAACGAAATTTTTACCGAGAAGACAACACTGGGCGTCCGACCGGCAGTTCCACTTGTAAAAGATGCAATGAGTGGTGCTATGAGCGGAGATACCAGTGCCAATCTTAAAAGCAATGTACAATTTATTAAAGGTTCAGGCTCATCCAAAGTGCTTCTGACTAAAAATCCTGCTGGGCAATTCGCTGAGCACTTACAGGAGTTAATCAATTATCCTTACGGATGCACTGAACAAACAATATCAGCAGCATTTCCCCAACTCTACTTTAGTGATCTGACTCAATTGCTGAAAAAAGGATATATCCCGGGAAGTGAATTAACAGGAATTTTTATTACTGAAGCCATCAGAAAAATAGCTGCCACTCAACAATATAACGGGGCACTATCAATGTGGCCGGGTTATTCAAATGGTATTAATTGGTGGACATCAGCCTATGCTGCTCACTTCCTTTTTGAAGCTGAAAGAGCCGGTTATACTGTTGACAATCAATTAACCTCCGGCTTATCAAAGTATTTGCTCGAAAGGGTAAAAGAAAAACCGTACGATAACTATTCTTATTATGACTATGCAGGTAAGAAATGGAATAGAATAACTGAGCCGTCAAAAGAAATATTCTATTCCCTTTATGTACTTGCATTAACCGGTAAACATCATCTGCCGACGATGAATTACTTTAAATCACGTATTGATGAGCTATCAACTGATAACAGGTTCTTACTGGCTGCAGCTTATAAATTAGCAGGTGATTCAAAAAGCTATGAAAGCATAGTACCAAAAGAATGGGTATCAAGTGATATAGAATTGATGACCGGTCGTAGTTTTAATTCACCAATACGCGACAGGGCATTGGCATTATATACATTGGTGACGATTGATGATAATCATTTGATGGTTGCCACACTGGCACGACAGCTTGGCGAAATGATAAAACAGCGTCAGTGGATGAGTACACAGGAAAGAGTATTTTCAACACTTGCACTTGGAAAGCTTGCAAAATCAGCCGGATCAGGGAACATCTCTGCAAGTATTAATGCAGGAGCCAAAAGCTATAGTTTTAAAGATAAAGACCTTGTCGTAAAACTCCCTGCCTTTGAAGCTCAGATTACTTCCACCGGATCAGGTAAGTTATTCTGGTATCTTGAATCGGAGGGATTACCCTTCAGTATGCAGGTAAAAGAGGAAGATAAAGTCCTTAGAGTCAGAAGACAGATTTATGACAGAACCGGAAAGATAATTCCCGGAACTCAAGTCAAACAGGGTGATCTGATTGTAATCGCAGTCACCGTGTCGACAAACGATAATAGCACAGTGGATAATGTAGTGGTTACTGATCTGCTTCCTGCCTGCTTTGAAATAGAAAACACACGTCTGACTTTTGACAGAGAAATGGAATGGATAAAAGATAGAAGTGAACCTGAATACAAAGACATTCGTGACGACAGGATAAACTTCTTCACCAATGCTTCCGGTAAGCCTAAAACCTTCTATTACATGGTGCGGGTTGTTGGTAAAGGAACATTTGTTCAGGGAGCTGTTGGTGCAGAAGCCATGTATAATGGTCAGTACTATTCCTACTTCGGAAAGCGGAAAATCACTTCCTTATGAAATCTCCGAATAGCCATATAACAAAGACTATAATTGCCTCGTGTATCTCAGTTATTCCATTGGTACTCTTATGGATTTATGCTCAACCATTTGCAATTATTCTCTTATGGCTATTATTCCTTCCTATGTTATTATCAATAGTCTCAGGACTCTTCAGGGGACTTATTTGCAGAAGATGGGAAACATTGAGATTTGCCTTTCAGATATTTGGCGGTAACCTTATCATTAAAAGTAACAGCCGATTAGCTGAAGGGATTATGACAGTTGTGTCTCGGGTAATCTGGGAGCAGCCTCAAACATTAATGGGCAACTTTGGAATGCATGTGCTTAATATAGTTTGGTTGCTAAAAAGAGTTGATGTATGGAAGCACACACTTGTATGTCAAGGAACCTTTCTTAATGGAGGTGGTATTGCTTTAGGTTCTTATATCATGATTGATATTCAAGATGCACCGGTTATTAATATATTCCCGATGGATGAGAGAGTTGTTCCTGAGAAAGTCCTCATCAGGCATGAGTATGGTCATTCATTGCAGAGTATAGCATCAGGCCCACTCTACATTTTTAAATATGGCATTCCAAGTATCCTCATGCAAGGATGGACTGAATCGGATGCTGATTTCAGATCAGACAGGGAATTGCTTAAATCTGAACAGATAATGCCGGTCTTCACTTCAACAAGGAAAATAGAAGGTGTAATATCACCATCCTGGTGGGAATTTTCAATCGCACCCATACTAATGACCGCAGGATGGTTTGTTAATCAAGTAGACGGACTGATAGGTGGTATTCTGTTCTCAACAGTAATAATAACACTGATCAATCTTAAGAAGCCTGCTTAAAATGGCCAGAAGTGGTTATCATACCATATCTCTTCTTTTAACTGCTCATTGAGTTCATGAAGAATCTTATGGTGTCCTTGTTCCCATTCCGCAAGCCATTTATATAACGACTTTTCATTCTCATCCACAGCTTCAATTGATCTTTTGGTATAGACCTCTATAGCTTTGGTTTCCATATCGATAGCTGCTGATATGGCTGCTGCTTCGTAACTGGCGGCTGAAATACTCTTCTTAATATCTTCCGATAAAACATGCTCAGATATACCATTTGGCATCTTATGGTCTATCTTCTCGAAAGCCTTGCCATGTGTCAGGTTCAGATATTGCTCTGATAGAAATTTGATATGCACCTTCTCTTCTTCCGACATCATGCTGAAAATCTTCTTTACTTCAGGGATGTTAGTTTGCTCTGCAACTGTTGAATAGAAGGCGGCTCCCCTCCTCTCCAGCAGAATTGCTGTTTTCAGAATCTCAATAGCTTTGTCCATAATCGATATTTTTATTAATGCTGTAAACAAAGATACCATTAAATTTGCAAAAACAGTTATTCTTCATGGGTGATCCTGAACAAATTCTCCGACAACTTTTCGAACAACACTTTGACAATTCTCCTCAATCGGTGGTTGCATTGCCTGCCTCCGGCTCTGACAGGAAGTACTACCGATTAAAATCTCAGAATAATTCTGCTATTGGGGTAATCAATGATTCCATTAAGGAAAACAGGGCATTCATTTCGTTCAGCAATCACTTTAAAACCAAATCGCTGCCTGTTCCCGAAGTTTTCATTTCAAATGATGAACAGTCAGCCTACCTTCAATCCGATCTCGGTGACGATACTCTATTTTCAATTCTTTCGACCCATGGCCTTTCGGATGAAGTTAGGGACTATTATGTCAATGTCGTAAAATGGCTGCCATCTTTTCAATGCAATGGTATTAATGGACTGAACCTTGAATATTGTTGGCCACGGAGGAAGTTCGACCAGCAGTCGATGATGTGGGACTTGAATTATTTCAAGTATTACTATGCCAAGCTGACCTCTATATCGTTTGATGAACAGGCTTTAGAAGATGATTTTAAGAAGTTGGTTGATTTTCTAACCGAAGCCCCTTCAGTATACTTCATGTACCGTGATTTTCAGTCAAGGAATATCATGGTTAAAGATGGGCAGCTTTTCTTCATTGATTACCAGGGCGGTCGTTTAGGTCCTCTCCAATATGATTTGGCATCCCTGCTTTATGATGCCAAGGCTAATTTGCCCCAACCCTTCAGAAATGAATTGCTTGATATTTATCTAAATGCCATCAAGTCCTATCTTCCTGATTTCAATAAGGAGGAATTTTTACGCTACTATCCGGCATTTATCCTGATGCGAATCTTACAGGCATTGGGAGCATATGGTTTTCGCGGTTATTACCAGAAGAAAGCCCACTTCCTGCAGAGTGTACCATATGCTCTTGCCAATCTTAAGACGTTATTTAATGAGAACGACTCGCTACCAAATCTAAAGGAATTAAAAAAGCTCTTGCTTCAGAAACCTGCCGGTGTCATCGTACCGATACAGCCTCCTGCAGGTTTAAATGTCCGTGTTGTAAGTTTTTCCTACAAACAAGGTATCCCCGTGGATCATTCAGGTAATGGAGGTGGCTTTGTATTCGACTGCAGAGCATTGCCAAATCCGGGTCGATTAGAACAGTATAAATTACAGTCGGGTTTGGATCATCCGGTAATTGAATACCTGAAATCATATCCTGAAACAGAAGCTTTCATGAAGAGTGTCACCAGCCTGGTTGATGCAGCTGTCGAAAACTATCTTCAGCGCGGATTCCAGAACCTGATGGTTAGCTTTGGATGCACAGGTGGCCGACATCGTTCGGTGTATTTTGCTGAAAAATTGGCAACTCATCTAAAACAAAAGTTCAATCTTGACATTATACCAGAGCATTCAGAAAAAGCAAACTGGTAAAAGTTTTATTGAATAAGGCAAAATCAAAGACAAATAGTTGCTTCACTTGTTAGCTGATCTTTATATGATTATTTATGTCAAAGACGATGTGTGAAAAAGGGATGAAAGGTGAGCAAAACACTCCTGATCCTGAATTTAGGTGTAAAAAATGCGGGGCATTGGTCAAAAAAGAAAAAGAAGTGTGTAAACCTAAAAAAATCAAAGACCAAAAAAACACACTATGAAGGCATTGATTCTTGCTGCCGGTCTTGGTACTCGTTTAAAGCCATTGACTAACAGTACCCCTAAAGCTCTCCTGCAAGTTGGGCAATTTACTCTGCTTGAATTTGCCATCCAGAAAGTTGCTTCGCATGGTTTTACAGATATTGTGGTCAACGTCCATCACTTCGCCCAACAAGTAGTTGATTATCTTACAGCAAATAAGAACTTCGGATATAACATCATGATTTCTGATGAATCCGACAAACTGCTTGATACCGGTGGCGCAATTAAGAAAGCATTGCCTTTACTAAGTGGAGATGAACCTTTTTTAGTCTATAATGCTGATATAATAAGCAACATCGATCTCACTGCATTTTACACTTATCATTTGAATTATGGCGGACTTGCCACTCTGGCTGTAAGACGGCGTGAAACAAGCAGGTATCTTTTGTTTGATGAGTATATGCAATTGACTGAGTGGCAGAATATAGAAAAAGGACTTCGGAAAATTATCAGACTATCACAAAAACCACCTCAGCCATTAGCTTTTAGTGGTATCCATATTATTGACTCCTCCATCGCAACTTTACTTCCCAATTGGGATGCCTTCTCAATAATAGATACCTATATTGAAATAGGTAAAAACAATATAATCAGAGGCTTTCTTGATGAAAGTTCAATATTCATCGATGCAGGAAAACCCGCTAGTCTTAAACAGGCAGCTCAAATTACTACCTCAAATTTGTTCTAAAGCACTGTAATGATTAAAAAAAAGGCGATATTTGGGCTTCGTCAGAGGGCTTTAGGTCAAAATAATTAGTTCTGTCTCCCTAGTCTGGTGATAGCCGCATATATGAAGTCGTTTATTGATCAAATCGTTGAACTGATTAACAATTGCGAGGTACACGAGTACGAAATGTGCATCGTTGTGCCAAACAGGCGTGCCGGTTTATTTCTTAAACAGAAGCTCACACCTTCAGGTGATGATCCAAGATGGCTTCCCACCCTGCAAACCATTGAAGATTTTGTATTCGGCACCGGTAATCTTACTGAACCTGACAATGTTACTCTTCTTGGCATCCTGTACAAAGCTCATTGCCGGAACAACACATCACCAATGTCTTTCGACAACTTCCTGAATTGGGGAAGTGAGATTCTGCATGATTTTGAAGAAGTGGATCAATATCTGGCAAACCCGGTGAAGTTATTTGAATATGTGAGGGATGCCCGTGAAATTGACATCTGGACTCCCGGTGAATCAATGACTGACTTTGAAAGAAATTACCTTGCGTTTTTCAGGTCACTAAATGATCTATATGACAATTTCCATACAACTCTTACTGAACGAAATCTGGCTTACCAGGGTAAAGCAACACGGTTAATTGCAGAAGAACCTGAGAAATATCTTACTAACCTCCCATGGAAAAAGATCTATTTTGCAGGATTTAATGCCCTCACCCCTGCACAGTTAAAGATTATCAAATACCTGATAAAGCAAAATAAAGCTGAAATAATTTTTGATGCTGATGAATACTATCTGAATAATCCCAATATGGAAGCAGGTCTGTTCCTTCGGAAATTCAGCAGTGATGATGACCTGACTCCAATAAAAGAAGTAAGTTCGAATTTCATTAGACAAAACCGGAATATCTTTGTCTGTGGAGTACCCGGACTAACCGGACAGGCTCGAATAGCTGGAAGCATACTCGCTGATATACCCCCTGAAAAATATAATTCAACTGCTTTGGTACTGGCGGATGAATCTTTGCTTCTGCCAGTGCTGAATTCCCTCCCCTATGAGCAGTCGAATTTCAATGTAACAATGGGATTTCCATTGATACACACGCCATTATATTCTCTTGTTGATTCATTTATGAAACTTCACCTGAATGCAGTTACTGTTGGAGTATATTATCATGCCGATGTAACAGCTATACTTCAAAATTCACAACTTGACAATCTGATTCCATCCACAACTCGCAATAAGATTATTTCATCAATAAGGAAGAACAACTATTCTTATATTTCTCTGGATGAAATTAAGAAACAAACTGATAACCAATTCACTATATATCTTGATACAATCTTTGCCGCATGCGCTGATCCATATCAGGTAATGGGTGCATTGATTAAACTGATTGAAAAACTCAAAAGTAAATTGCTACAGGAAGAAAGTACTTCAGATGAGGAAATCCTTTTCACCCTTTGGAAAAAGATCCATACAATCAGGGATGCAATTGAAAAAGAAGACGTTGAAATAGGTACAATGATGACCCTGTACAATTTCTTCAGGGAGATGGCTGCTTCCACACGCGTACCTTTTTATGGAGAACCACTGAAGGGAGTTCAAATCATGGGAATGCTTGAAACCAGAATGCTTGATTTTGAGAATGTTATATTACTCTCAGTAAATGAAGACATACTGCCATCAGCCAAAAGCAATAAATCATTCATTCCATTTGATATCAGGCGCCATTATGGACTACCGACTCACCATGAGCGTCAGGCAATTTTTGCTTATCACTTCTACAGATTACTGCAACGTCCGTTAAATACATGGCTAATCTACAATCACGATGGTGATCAGTTGGGAGGAGGAGAGAAGAGCAGGTTTATAAGACAACTGGAATGGGAGCTTCCTGAAAAGGGAGTAAAAGTCACAACCCTGTCAGCAAATGATGTTTTACCACCGCTGATTAAGAAAAAAATATCGGTTGCGAAAGATGATTTTGTGATGAAAAAGCTGAATGAGAAGGCCGTTTCCGGCTTCTCATACTCTTCACTGAAGCAATATTTAAACTGTAAGTTAGCATTTTACTATTCCTATATCCTGAAACTTGAGGAAAAAGAAGAGGTTGAAGAAGACATCTCATCAAAGACCATGGGCTTAATTTTACATGGTATCCTGGAGGATGTCTATAGCAAATTTGTTGATCGCCAACCTGATGAAAAGAGCTTACAGGAAGTACTTGATAATGCTGAGGAGCTGATTCATTCAAAGACAAAATCATTCTTCCCTGCATTGAGAATTGACACAGGTCATAATCTTCTCTTCCTGAAAGTAGCTGAAACCTGGCTCCAGCGTTTCATTAAGAGTGAAATTGAGTGTGTGTCAAAAGGTGAAGCACCAATAATCAAAGGAGTTGAAATGCCCTTCAAAAGACAAATCACCATAAATCACCAATCTGATCAGCCAACGGTAATCAATCTTTATGGAAAGATCGACCGCGTTGACTTAATGGGTGGAAAACTGAGGGTAATTGATTATAAAACAGGAAAAGTTGTCGACAAGGATACAAAACTTACAACAATTGAGGAACTCTTCAATAGTGAGAAAGACCAGGCTAAACAACTGCAACTTTCATTCTATAAGTACCTTACGTCGAATGAACCTACATTAAATGAGTACGAAATACTTCCAGGCATTATTACTTTCAGGTCATTGAACAAAGGGTTCATCCAATTAGAAGGTAATTTTCCGGAGAAAGAATTTGAGGAAGGTTTAAGGATATTGCTCGAAGAAATCTTCGATGAAAAGATTAATTTTACTCAATCAGGAACGAAATATTGTAAATACTGCAATTTTCAGCATATTTGCCAAAAAGAATAATCCTGTTAAAAAATATGCAGGCTTCTAGTTTCAACTGACTACAATTCAGTCGTTTTGTAAGAAAGTATATGTCCCACGAGTAAAATTATTCCACAAAGCAGAGTACTTTTCAGAAATATCTCAATAAATAATGAAAAATTAAATCTCACTATTATGAATCAATGCATTTCATTAAAAATTAAAAACGGTATCGGTAAACTATCAATGATAACGTTTATAATGCTCATTTTCAATTTCCTGTGCATGGATACTGCACTCTCGCAAGGTGTTATCGGTAGGGCCATTAAAGATAAACTGGAGAGAAAGGTGATTGAAAAGACTGATGAAGCAATAGATGACGCATTCGATCAGGAAAAGAAAAAGAAGGCTGATGATGACGAAGAAGTTGAAGATGAAGAATCATCTGAAAAATCAAGTAACAAGAAAGAATCATCAGGGACCAAGACCACTAAACAGAAGATTGAAACCAAGAGCCATTATGATTTTGTACCAGGAGATCAGGTTCTATTCTTTGATGATTTTTCTCAGGATGCAATAGGTGATTTCCCCGCATTATGGACTACTTCCGGTAGTGGTGAAGTCAAAACCGTTAATGTTGCTCCCGGCCATTGGTTCCACATGAATGCAACCGACCAGGTTTATGTCCCGATGAAAGATCTTGACCTACCGGAAAACTTCATTCTTGAATTCGATCTCATCACCCAGCCACGTGGAGAAGGCTACCACTTTGATTTTTATTTCACCCTCTATAGAAGCTCAGACGATTTCCTGACTACTGACCTTTATCCCGGTACTAATGGTGTGCATGTGACAATTGGTGAAGGTGACTGGAGAGTGCTCGGATATCATAATGAGAAAGATAAGATGATTGATGGAAGCTCAACTCTTGCAGGAGTAGAAAATGATGAACTAACTCATATTATAGTTTGGGTACAGAAAGCCAGAATGCGTATCTATCATAAAGGACAGAAAGTAATTGATCTCCCTACTGTTCTGTATACACCCACCGAGTTCAACAGACTACGTTTCTCATTATGGAGCAGTGATGGGCATCCTTTGATTTCTAACCTTCGTATTACAACTTCTTCACCTGATACAAGAAGTAAGCTATTAACTGAGGGCAAACTTGTCAGCTACGGAATTTATTTTGATGTCAACTCTGATAAAATTAAACCCGAATCAAAAGGTGCCATCGCTGATATAGCAAAAGTTCTGACTGAGAATCCTGATGTACGCATTCGTATTGACGGGCACACAGATAGCGACGGTGACAATGCTAAAAATCTCGACTTATCAAAACGCCGTGCAGCATCTGTTAAGAACATGCTTGTCTCAGAATACTCGATTGCTCAGTCTAGAATAGAGACTGATGGATTTGGTGAATCAAAGCCTGTTGCTGATAATGCAACATCCGAAGGAAAAGCAAAAAACAGAAGAGTGGAGTTCATTAAACTCTGATAAGAAGTTCATTATGCTCTAATAATGAGTTCATATAGCTCTAACAAGTGGTTCAGTATACTCTATCAAGTAGTTCATTAAGTTCAAATAAGAATTTGTTTATATACCAATTAAGGCTGTCCCGCCAGGGGCGGCCTTTTTTTTGTCTGTATAATTCCATGAAATCGGTGGTCAAAAAACCGGACACATCGTACATACCACGATTATTCTCAGTGATCGAATCGATCAACCACACTTTGACTTCATCTCGTTCAGAATATAACTAGATTACGCTGAATGACGGAATCGTAACAAACGTAACAACCGTAACAATCGAAACCATTGAAACAATCAAAACAATCGAAATAATAAAAACTAAAGAAACAATAGAAACAACCGCCAGAGTGGTGATATAAAAAAAGGCTGTCATTTTGGGACAGCCTCTCTTTGTTTATCTTGAGTTAGAATTACTCGTTTGGAATTACAAATCTAAAACCGGCATATACACTGGCACCTACTAATGGGCCCCAGACCATTGACGTGTCAAAATGCGTATGGTAAGGTGCAAATGCTTCGGTAATAGGATCTTTCTGCGTGAAGTTAGTTAGATTTTCTCCACCAAGATATACTTCAAAATGCTTCTTGAATTTCCTTGTAACCTGTGCTGATAACTGGATAAAGGAAGGTGCATAATCATCACGCTGCAGGGCAACAGGCATCTTCCGTGTATCAGGGATTCTTGCCTTTCCGATAAACTGGGTTGTCAAGTCATATTTCCATTTATCAAAACGGGTTGCATAATTAAGTGAGATAATTCCCTTATAGCTGCTAACCATTGGTTTTTCTTGAAGCACACCACTTATGGTTGTCTTCACATCACTCACTCTGAAAGCAGCAAGAACCTGTAGTTGTTTTACCGGTTCGAAAGTTATCTGAGCCATGTAACTGTTTGCAAAGGAACGACCATCAAGGTTGTAGAAGAATACTTCAGATGGCAAACTATCAAGGTCAGCAATTACCTGGTTGATGAAATCAGTTCGGTATGCTTCAAGATCAACCTGAGCATCTCTGCTGAAAAGTTTGAAATCGTGAGTTAAGTTGATACCATAATTCCAGGCTTCATCCTGCTTCAGGTTATCTTCAATATTAATGATTCTCTGACTGGCCATTATTGAGAAATTCTCAGCAAATAAGTTGGCTGTGCGATAGCCCTTACCGGCAGATGCCCTGATAGCTGTCTTCTCATGCATCTTGTACCTTGCATGGAAACGAGGAGTGTAGAATGTACCATACTTATTATGATGATCAATTCGTATACCGCCTATCAGGGTAAGGTTCTCAACAGGAGTCCAGTTGTATTCGAGATATGCACCCGGTACGATTTCTTTGCGATCCATATTATAGGTGGTATCTCTGTAATGAGCCACTGTTAATAGAGTATCAAGAGGTGCTGTTACATCCTCAACCCCAAGTGTTTGATAAAGGTATGTGAAATCACGACGGAAATATTCCTCATCATAATCATCATAGATAAAGCTTAATCCTGCCGTAAATCTGTGATTTGGATTGCCGGCTAGAATATCCTGATAGATTAAATTAGAGAAAAAACTTTTTTGCTTACCATCATATTTGTTCATACCGAAGAAGCCTTCCTGCGAATGATAAATTCCTGATACTATCAGTGCTACACTGCGATGATCATTTAGAATTACACCATTCTTCCAAAAACTCTCAAGGCGCTTTGTTGACAGGTGAAATCCATATGTCTCTGACAGATTACTGATTTTATCTACCTGAGGATCATAGGTTTTGTCATCAAAGTTCATATAACCACCTTCACGGGTTTCATCCATGTATTTAATAAGGAACCTCGAATCATACTTCCCGGGAATGTCGTAATCCCAGCGGTTAATAAAATTAAAGGTTGTCAATTTGGGGATATCCATGAACTGGTCATTATTCCTGTCGAAGGGAGATTGAAATGTGCTGGCATGGCCAAGAACCATTGTGCTTAAACGATCATTAATTCTTGTACCTGCATTGGCATTCAATTCAACTCTGCCATTGTTGTTTACGAATCCATTGAGATACAATTTCTCACTTGTGGCAGGTTTTTTATACTCAACATTGATTAGTCCGGTTGTTGACTCAAATCCGTTCATTACAGAGGAAGCACCTTTAGAAACGCTAATGGATTCCATCCAGGGTCCGGGGATAAAGCCCAAACCGAATGTAGCACCCAGTCCGCGAAGCAGAGGAACATTTTCAGAAATTATTTGGCTATAAATACCCGACAAACCGAGCATTTGTATCTGTTTGGCACCTGATATTGCATCTGAGTAACTTACATCAACCGAAGAGTTTGTTTCAAAGCTTTCAGACAAGTTACAGCAAGCAGCACGTTTCAATTCGTTGCTTGTAATTACCTGAACCTTATGTGGATTTAGCTGTGAGATAAATGAAGAGTTCACTCTTTGTTTAATTTCAACTCCACTTAACTCACTGGCGCTCTCGTTCATCGTAATACTAACCGGAGAGCTTTGAACTAAAATAGTATCGGTTTGATATCCGAGGAAGCTGACAATTAATTTGTTAGTAGAGATATTCTTACGTGAAATGCTGAATTTCCCCTGAGTGTCAGTAATGGTTCCAACAGTTGTGCCAAGCCAATGAAGATTGACTCCCGGAAGTCCTTCCGTTTTACCATTTTGGTCTTTTGCATTAACTGTTCCGGAAACAGTTTGTGCATAGCTACCACTTGCTATTATCATAAACAGAGAGCCGACCAGTATATATAGTTTTATCTTTCGTAACATAATGTAGATAGTTGTTAACGTTTTAACAATCAGATTAAACTATACTGATTAATGGTGATCATGAACATCAGTCTTATTGACTCTGTCTTCCGGCTTCTTGCAGCAATCCGAAAGTTTAGCATAAGCTTTAGGATCAGCAGGTACCTCATCAGCATCATATCCGGCAAAAGAGATAGCTTTTTTAATGGCTTCAGGGGTTGTTTTGCTTTTCTTGTACGTAACTTTAACGACATCAGTCTCCAAATCTACATCGGCTTTTACTATACCTTTTTCAAAAGCAAGTGTACGTTCAATGGTTTCCTTACACATTGAACATTGTGAAGAAACTTTAATGTCAATTACTTCATTCTTAGCATTCTGAGCCTGAATATTGGTTGTTATAAAAAAGGAAATTAGTGCTATTGCAAAAATCTTTAATGTTTTCATTTTATATCTGGTATTAGATTGTTGATCAATTTAAATTAGAATGTTACTTATTTGCACGGGCCATTATCCTGTGGTGGGAGACATTAAGTTGAATGTCTTTACCAACCATAATGGTATAATGCAAGAATCATACGGTGAAAAGCAAATTGATCAGAGTCTGAGAGGAGAGTATTTCTCTAATGCATCATTCCAGGGTGGATTATTATCCCAATAACTACACTTGCTATTATATAAGGAGTAAAGTGGAGTTAATGCATCATGTTTTTGAATAGCAATAAGGGCAGGAAATAAATTATTTAACAGTAATCGTTCAACGGCCAGGTGGGCACCCAGCTTAAGATAAATGTTTGAGTTATCGCAGCATCTGGTTTTTGTAAGTGTTGCCTGATCAGAATTGGTTGCAGCATACAAGCTACCACATTTGTGATCCACTGTAGTACTTGCCGGTTTCGAGCAGCATGCTGATGATTCAATGGCAATTGATGTCTTTCCGCTAAAATTACAATGACGCATATAAATCATGATACCCGCTGATGGTATTAGAAATACTATCAGTAGTAAAATGGATAAACAGCGTTTTAATATATTGGACATCAGACCAGTTATTGTATAGAAAAAACAATTTTCACATGCAAAAGTATACATTTATTAAATCAGTCCCACCGATTTTAAGAAAACTTTAACATTAGGCAAATCATCAGGACAATGATTTATTTATATCCATACGATGATATATATCAATCCGAAGCAGTCACATTAACAATTAATTTACTTTTGCCGCCTTGTAAGCGACTACAAAAAGTGTAGCTAACACAGCATCAGCTAAATAATAATGATTCTAAATTACCGAAGACATTAAAAAGTAATGTTTTTGTATTTAGACATTTTTCTACTTTTGCCGACTGTTAAATGTACATACTTCAATATAAATATATGGAAAGCCAATCATTAGTATTATTCTTTATTCTGGGAGTGGTTCTGGTTGGAGGAGCAATACTGTTTTCAACATTTGCGCCACCTAAATCTTATCATCCTCTAAAATTCGAACCATACGAATCGGGGATGGAAACGATTGGGGGATCATGGTTACAGTACACTGTTGGTTATTATCTGTTTGCCATCATCTTCCTGATCTTCGATGTGGAAGCAATATTTATTTTCCCATGGTCAACTGTAGTACGGGAAGTAGGGATGACAGCATTCATTGAAATTCTGATCTTTTTTACTGTATTAGGTCTTGGATTACTCTATGGATGGAAAAAGCATGCCCTGAAGTGGGAATAAACACTCTCTGAATACTTATAGCCTGAACAAACAAGCATGAAAGAAAAAATTGGAAAAGACTATCCCGTCATAGAATCACATGAAGGTGGGAGCATTATACTCACCAAGCTTGATGATTTGTTAAATTGGGCACGTTCAAATTCACTTTGGCCACTAACCTTTGGTACCCGATGCTGTGCTATTGAATTCATGGCAGTTGGTGCATCAAGGCATGATTTCTCCAGATTCGGTATGGAAGTAGCCCGCGCTACCCCACGTCAGGCTGACATGATCGTGATTAGTGGATCAATCAATTATAAAATGGCTCCTGTACTAAAGCGTCTGTATGATCAGATGGCTGACCCAAAGTATGTAATCGCCATGGGAGCCTGCGCCGTTTCAGGCGGTCCTTTTTACTACAACAGCTATTCTATTGTCAAAGGTGCTGATCACGTGATTCCGGTGGATGTTTACATCCCCGGATGCCCACCACGTCCTGAAGCATTCCTTTTCGGCTTAATGCAGTTGCAGAAAAAGATACGTCATGAAAGGAATCTATCAAAAAAATCAACAACTAAATAAGGATAAGCCATTATGACAAACGATTCGCTTATTCAAACAATAACCGGTTTACTTCCTGAAGCACAGCTTAAGATGGGTGCTCAATATGTTGAAGTAACTGTTCCGGCTGAATCCCTTCATGAGTTCATGCTTAAGCTGAAAACGAATGATCAACTGGCTTTTGATTATCTTTTCTGCTTAACCGGAGCTGACTTTGAAGACCACCTGAAGGTTATTTACCATCTTGAATCAACTACTAACAACCATATTATAGTAGTCAAAGTAAAAACCGCCGACAGAGTTAATCCTGTTATTGATTCAGTTACGGATATCTGGCCGACTGCCGAACCGCACGAAAATGAAGTATTTGATCTGTTAGGAATAAAATTCAATAACCATCCTGAACCCCGCAGATTATTTCTTGAGGATGATTGGGGATACCCACTTCGCAAGGATTATCAGGACGATGTTCATGTTGTATCAAGATAACCATGGAAGAATATAAAGAAGTATTTATAACTACCGATGACATCAAGACTGATGATTATCTCATCAACATGGGGCCACAACATCCGAGTACTCATGGTGTTCTGCGCCTTTTGGTAAAGCTTGAAGGTGAAAAGGTTCTAAATGTTCAACCTCATATCGGTTATATCCACAGTGGAATTGAGAAGATGACTGAAAGCCTCAGTTATCAACAAATACCTCATCTTACTGACCGTATGGATTACCTCTCGTCACACATGAGCAATGAGGCTTGCAGCTTGGTGGTCGAAAAGGCACTTCAGGTTGAAGTTCCTGAGAGAGCAAAATATATCCGTACTATTTTCAATGAACTCCAGCGTATCGCTTCACATCAACTTTGGTGGTGTGCTTTTGGAATGGACCTTGGAGCATTAACCACTTTCTTCTACGGACTTCGCGATCGCGAAGATATTCTGGATATTTTCGAGAAAACATGTGGTGCCAGACTGACACTCAATTATAGTGTTCCCGGGGGTGTGATGTTCGACATACATCCTGATTTTCAAAAGGATGTCAAAGCTTTCATAAAGAAATTCAGGACTAAACTACCGGAATACGAAACCTTGTTGAGTGGCAACGTAATATTTCAGGCACGTACCAAAGGAGTGGGAATTCTGACAAAAGAAGATGCCATTGCCTACGGTATAACAGGCCCGACAGGAAGAGCTTCAGGTTTCTCATGTGACATTCGTAAAAAAGAACCTTACGGAGCATATCCATACGTTAAGTTTAATGAGATTTTGGGTACCGAAGGTGATACATTTACCCGCTACAACCTTCGTATTCTTGAGATGTATGAGTCAATGAATATTATTGAACAACTCATTGACAATATTCCTGAAGGTGATTATGCCGTAAAAATGAAAGGTGTTACAAAATTACCTGAAGGTGAATACTATCAGCGAGTTGAAAGTGCCCGTGGGGAATTTGGAGTGTATGTCATTTCAGATGGAAAGAAGAATCCTTACCGTATGAAGTTCCGCTCTCCCGGATTCTCTAACCTCTTTGGTATTAACCACATTGCTAAAGGATGGAAGATTGCTGACCTTGTGGCAATAATGGGATCATACGATCTGGTTATACCTGATATTGACCGTTAAAAAAATATATGATTCAAACTACTGAATAATAATAAGATGGCCTTTAACATTTACGATTTCACCCCCTTCACTAAGTCTATTCATGAGGCTTTGTCAGCCAGTCTTCACCCGACTGCTGTCCTTGCCATCGAATGGACACTGGTTGGAGTTGCATATCTGCTTTTTGTTGCTGTATTCGGACTTTTCCTGGTATATGCTGAACGAAAAGTATGTGCTGCATTTCAGCAGAGATTAGGACCTATGCGTGTCGGTCCATGGGGTCTGTTACAAACTATTGCCGACTTCATTAAACTGCTCATGAAGGAGCTGATAACACCAAACAGAGCCGATAAATTCCTTTATAATCTGGCTCCTTTTATTGTTATCATAGTTTCTTTTATGGCAATATCTGTGGTGCCATTTGCTCCGGGATTAGCTTCATTTGATTTTGATATCGGAGTATTATTCGTAACCGCCGTATCATCAGTTGGTGTTATAGGCGTATTGCTGGCAGGATGGAGCTCCAACAATAAGTACTCACTTATTGGAGCCATGCGTTCAGGTGCACAGATTGTCAGCTACGAACTTTCAGTAGGGCTCGCTCTGATAACGATGATCATATTTGCAGGCACAATGCAAATATCAGGTATCATTGAAGGACAGCGTGATTTATGGTTCATCTTTAAAGGTCATGTTCCTGCAATAATTGCTTTCTTTATTTTCGTAATAGCAGGCACTGCTGAAACTAACCGTGGTCCATTTGACCTTGCAGAAGCAGAATCTGAACTAACTGCAGGTTTCCACACTGAGTATTCAGGAATTAAGTTTGCATTCTTCTTCTTAGCCGAATACATCAATCTTTTTATAGTTGCTGCCATGGCTACTGTAGTATTTCTGGGAGGATGGATGCCATTGCATTTCGGAGATTTTGAAGCTTTCAATACAGTAATGGATTACATACCGGGCCTTGTGTGGTTTTTCCTGAAGGTATTCGCTGTCATCTTCCTCATGATGTGGTTCAAATGGACTTTCCCACGTCTCAGGGTTGACCAGATACTTAATCTCGAATGGAAATATCTCCTGCCAATCAACCTGATCAATATTATTATAATGACAGCAGTTGTTTTACTTGGCCTGCATTTTTAAACTATAGAGCACTATGAAGTCAATCATAAAATACTTCGGAGAAATATTTAGCGGGTTAGTTACACTAGTAAGCGGTATGAAGGTTACCGGCCGCTATTTCTTTACTCCCTGGAAGAATGTAACTCAGGAATATCCGGAAAACAGGGATACCCTGAAAATGGCTGATCGCTTTCGCGGTGAAGTCGTCATGCCTCATAATGAGAACAATGAGCACAGATGTACCGGGTGTGGTCTTTGTGAATTAGCTTGCCCGAATGGCTCAATTGAAATCATTACTAAACAGGTAGTTACTGAAGATGGCAAGAAGAAGAAAGCTATAGATAAACACATATATCATTTGGGAATGTGCACTTTATGCAATCTGTGTATCAGGGCATGTCCAAGTGACGCTATTAAAATGGGACAGAACTTTGAGCATGCTGTATGGGATCGATCAGAACTTACTAAAGTGCTAAATCAACCGGGCTCAAAGCTTATGGAAGGAGTTAAAGAATAACAACCAAACAACCACAACCAATCAATAATGGATAGTAACATTTTGTTTTTTCTCTTTGCCGGTGCAATATTATTATTCTCAATCCTGACAGTCACCTCGCGAAGGATTTTACGCGCCGCAGTATATCTCTTGTTTGTGTTGGTTAGCACAGCAGGGCTTTACTTCATGCTCAATTTCAATTTCCTTGCTGCCGTTCAATTGACAGTTTATGCCGGTGGTATAGTAGTATTGATGATATTCTCAATTCTCCTCACAAGCCATATCAGCGAGAAGGCAAGAATGGCAACTCTGAAAGAAGGCGTATTTTCAGCACTCTCAGTTGTTGCAGGAGCACTGCTTACCATAGTTCTGGTAGTAAACCACAACTTTATAAAATCACCTGAACCTGCAGTATCAACTGATGTGCAAAATATCGGAAGATCATTGGTCAGCTATGGTGAAAATGGGTACGCTTTACCTTTTGAAGTGATATCTATCCTTTTACTTGCAGCTCTGGTAGGTGCTATCATTGTTGCCCGTAAGGAAAGCCTCACTACAAAATTCAAATCAACCGACAATAATCAAGAATAATAACTACAGTTATGACCGGAAATATACCACTAGAGTACTTCCTGGTATTGAGTACTTTAATGTTCTTTACAGGAATCTTTGGATTCCTGATCAGAAGAAATCTGATTACAATGCTGATGTCAACCGAGCTGATTCTCAATTCAGTCAACATCAACTTTGTGGCTTTTAACCATTACCTGTACCCGAATAACCTGCATGGACATTTCTTTGCTCTGATCGTAATAGCCGTCGCCGCTGCTGAAGCTGCTGTAGCCATTGCTATTATCATCAATATATACAGAAACTTCAGATCAATTGAAGTGGACAATGTAAATAAAATGAAAAACTAGGAACAAAAATCGCCATATCATACCTATGAACGCATATTCCTATACACTGCTGATTCCTCTGATACCACTGTTGGTATTCTTATTTACAGGTTTAACTGGACACAAATTCAAACCTATAGTATCAGGGCTAATAGGTACTGCAGGACTGTTGGTAGTCGCTGTATTATCCTACATGACAGCCATTAACTACTTTTGGGTTGATCATACACCCGATACAGTTTATTCATCCATAAAAGCATTTGAAATTCCCTGGTTGCGTTTTACTGATACACTGATAATCAAACTCGGTATCCTGCTCGACCCTATATCATGCATGATGCTTGTGGTAGTCAGTACAGTATCTTTAATGGTACATTTTTACAGTCTGGGGTACATGAAAGGTGAAAAGGGATTCGCTCGTTTCTATGCATTCCTTTCATTATTCAGTTTCTCAATGCTCGGATTAGTACTTGCAACCAATATTTTCCAGATGTATATCTTCTGGGAACTCGTGGGGGTTTCATCGTTCCTGCTCATAGGCTTTTATTACGAGAGACCAAGTGCAGTTGCAGCATCAAAGAAAGCATTTATCGTTACCCGTTTTGCCGATTTGGGTTTTCTGATCGGTATCCTGATGCTGTCGTTCATGACCGGCACCTTTGACTTCCAGACATTAGTAAGTTCAGATGGTCCTGCCATTACACATGCAGGAGGTTTGACTTTTATGGGTCTAAGTGGAATTACATGGGCATTAATATTTGTGTTCATGGGAGGTGCAGGAAAATCGGCAATGTTCCCATTGCATATTTGGTTACCTGATGCTATGGAAGGTCCGACACCGGTATCTGCTCTTATTCATGCAGCTACCATGGTTGTTGCCGGTGTGTATCTGGTAGCACGATTGTTTCCTGTTTATTCACTGGCAGCACCCGACGCTTTAACTGTTGTTGCATGGGTAGGTGGGATAAGCTCATTATTTGCTGCCATAATTGCCTGCACTCAATTTGACATTAAACGGGTACTTGCATACTCTACCATGTCGCAGATAGGCTATATGATGCTTTCGTTAGGAGTATCGGGATATGGCGGACATGATGGTTTAGGCTTTATGGCTTCAAACTGGCATCTTTTCACTCATGCTATGTTTAAAGCTCTGCTCTTCCTTGGAGCCGGTGCAATTATCCATGCTGTGCATTCGAATGATATGAGGGATATGGGTAATTTAAGGAAACATCTCCCTATAACCCACATTACTTTCCTAATCGCGTGTCTTACAATTGCAGGTATGCCTCCGTTATCAGGATTCTTCAGTAAAGATGAGATTCTGGTTGCTGCCCTGCACCATAATAAGATCTTATTTGCAATTGAGTTCCTTGTAGCAGGGTTGACTGCATTCTATATGTTCCGCCTCTATTTCAATGTTTTCTGGGGTAAAAACACTCACTATCACCATACTCCACATGAGGCACCTTCAACAATGACTATTCCTTTGTTGATTCTGGCATTCGGTTCTGTATTTGCAGGGTTCCTGCCATTCAATGAGTTAGTGACTTCAGATGGATTACCATTCGCCACTCATATCGATTATGCTGTTGCTATACCTTCAGTTTTAATTGGTATCGCCGGTATTCTTGTAGCTTTGGTATTATATAGAAAAGAAAGTGCTACACCTGCAAAAATTGCTAATGCTCTTGGTGCATTCTACAGAGGTGCTTATCATAAATTCTATATGGATGAGCTGTACCTCTTTGTCACTAAGAAGATAATATTCAGGTATATCTCGCAACCTGTTGCATGGTTCGACAGACATATTGTAGATGGCACAATGAATCTGATTGGCAATACAATAGTATCTACCTCTAATTTGATTAAAGGATTCCAGAGTGGCAGATTACAGCAGTATGCTTATGTATTCATTACAGGCTCAGTTGTACTGGTAATAATATTTGTCTATTTCAGGTAATGCCAAACTACTTAATGATTAAAGAAAGGAAAATAAAATGAATATACTCTCACTTTTTGTAGTCATCCCGGTATTTACCATACTTGCGATAGGTTTTACCAGGAATATGAAGCAAACCAGAGTTGCTGCCGCAATAGGAATGGGAATTCAGCTATTATTGGCTATTTACTTGATCTTCGCTTATTTGGGTGAAAGGGCTGCCGGTAATGCTGCTGAAATGCTATTTACTTATGACGCTGTCTGGTTCCCCAGTCTTAATATCCATTACTTCGTGGGTGTAGACGGTATATCGGTTGCCATGATAGGCCTAACCTCAATTGTAGTGTTTGCCGGTATTTTTGCTTCATGGGAAGTTACTTTCCTATCAAGGGAGTTCTTTATTTCGCTGATTCTGCTTGCAACAGGAGTATTTGGCTTCTTTATCTCACTCGATCTCTTTACAATGTTCTTGTTTTATGAGATTGCCGTAATCCCGATGTACTTATTGATAGGAATTTGGGGTTCAGGGTCTAAGGAGTACTCAGCCATGAAACTCACCTTAATGCTAATGGGAGGTTCAGCATTGCTGATGGTAGGATTGTTTGGTATCTATTTCTATTCTGCACCTGAAGGTCAGCCTTTAACATGGAATTTACTCGCTATTGCGAAAAACAGTATGCCAATTGAAATGCAAAGGTTTCTATTCCCCTTTACATTTATCGGCTTTGGAGTATTAGGAGCACTTTTCCCATTCCACACATGGTCACCTGATGGTCATGCCTCTGCTCCTACTGCTGTTTCAATGCTTCATGCCGGTGTTCTTATGAAACTCGGAGGTTATGGTGCATTCCGCGTTGCTATATTCCTTATGCCGGATGCTGCACAGGAACAGGCATGGATATTCCTCCTTCTGACAGGTATTTCAGTGCTTTATGGTGCCTTTGGAGCAATCTTCCAGAAAGATCTTAAATATATCAATGCATACTCATCAGTTAGTCATTGTGGGTTAGTACTGTTTGCTGTTCTGATGCTCAATCAGACAGCTTTCAACGGGGCTATCATTCAGATGATTTCACATGGATTGATGACAGCTCTCTTCTTTGCATTAATCGGGATGATTTATGGAAGAACACATACACGTATGATAAATGAGATGGGAGGATTAATGAAGGTGATGCCATTCCTTTCAGTTGTTTACGTGATTGCAGGTCTTGCATCTTTAGGTCTTCCGGGCTTAAGTGGTTTTGTGGCTGAAATGACAATCTTCGTAGGATCATTTCAGCATACCGACACTTTCCACAGGGTACTGACTATTGCAGCAACGGCAAGCATTGTTGTTACTGCAGTGTACATCCTCAGAGTGGTGGCAATTTTATTACTCGGCCCGGTAAAGAACGATCATTTTACCCATCTTACTGATGCCAAATGGTATGAACGATTATCAACCATAACATTGGTTATTGCAATTGCAGGAATTGGAATGGCTCCATTATGGCTAAGCGATATGATCAATATCAGCCTTGAACCAATCCTTACTAAATTATCAATGGCAACATCATCATTTGTCAGCATTTTTTAATACTTAATTAAAAGAAAATCAGAATACCGGAAGGTTAAAAGAATACTAAAGTATGAACATCACAGACTTTTTAATCATGAGGCATGAGTTGGTACTGGTAATTACAGCACTCCTCCTGCTTATAATTGATCTTGGATTAAAGCCGGCAAAGAAGAGGTCAATAATACCGGTTGCTATAGTTCTATTCATCATAAATGTCGTTGTAGGATACCTGCCTTCTCACCATGGGGTACTATTTGGAGGAATGTTCCAGAACACTGCACTCGCGGTGATGATGAAAAATGTTCTTAACACCGGAGTGCTGATAATTCTGTTGCAATCATATAGTTGGCTCATTAAGCCTGAGAATAAGGAGAAAATAAGTGAGTTCTTTATCTTGCTTCTTTCCACACTGATAGGCATGTATTTCATGATCTCATCAGGTGATTTCCTGATGTTCTATCTTGGTCTCGAGACAGCCTCAATTCCACTGGCAGCATTGGCAGCTTATATGCACCATAGCACAAAATCAGCTGAAGCAGGTGTTAAATTCATTCTCTCTTCTGCTCTGTCATCCGGTATTTTGTTGTTTGGTCTTTCACTCATATACGGCACAACCGGTACAATCATGTTTAGTGATGTAAGTTTTAATATAGCTGATTCACCACTGCAGATTCTTGCCATGATTCTCTTTATATCCGGTATGGCATTTAAGATCTCTCTTGTACCTTTCCATCTATGGACAGCTGATGTTTATGAAGGAGCACCTACAAATGTTACCTCTTACTTCTCTGTAGTCTCAAAAGGAGCAGCAGCTTTTATGCTCATGCTCATTCTTTTTAAGGTATTCTACCCTGTCATGCACGTATGGCAGAACATCCTCTATACGCTTTCAATTGCCACTATGGTTGTAGGTAACCTGTTCGCATTGAGACAAAAGAATATGAAACGATTCCTTGCATTTTCGTCAATTGCACAGGCCGGTTTTATTCTACTTGGGATTATGGTAGGTAGCAAGCTTGGAATGACTTCAGTTATCTATTTTGTGCTTGTTTACATCTTCTCTAACCTGGGTGCTTTTGGTGTTGTATCAGCAATTGAAAATTATACCGGCAAATTGTCGATGGATGAGTATAACGGGCTTTACAAGACTAATCCAAAGCTTAGCTTACTGCTGATGCTTTCTGTATTCTCATTAGCCGGAATTCCACCTGTTGCAGGTTTCTTTGGCAAATTCTTCTTATTTACATCAGCCGCATCTGCAGGTTTTTATTGGTTGGTCTTTATTGCAGTATTAAATGCAACAGTGTCATTATACTACTATCTGCTGGTGGTGAAAGCTATGTTTATTAATAAAAATGAGAATCCGATACCTGCTTTCAAGAGTGATGCAATGACACGTACCGGACTGGTTTTAAGTGCAGTCGGTATATTTATCTTAGGCTTTTGGAGCCAGGTATATGAGTGGATAAACAACCTGAGTATCGGAATATTTTAATGAAATTTGACTATGCCATTACAAGCTAAACATATCGTAGAAGAACTTAAAGGTGTACGTTGCACAATTGTAGAAAAAAACGCAACCCCCGAAAGGTGTAAATTTCTATTTGATCTTCTGTCCCTGAATAATTTTGAAGTAATCACTGACTGCAAGCCTGACGCTGATGGAGTTGAGAAATGCACCATTGGTGTGACTGATCTTGTTTTTAATCCGGTCATTGCAGTTTATGAAATGAAACTTAAGACTCCCACAGGTGCTAAAGTCTCTCCTGCTTATTGGGAACAAAAGGAAAGTACAGTGATTGACCAATACTGGGTCACAAGAAAAGATATTGAGGAGGGGAAATCACCCTGGCATCTGTAGGATTCCACACATTTACAGATACCCTGAGGCTGCCTCTTTACTGAGTTCAGCCTCTCTTTTTTACTATTTTAACACCATCTTACTCTTTTCTGAGTCTCTGATTTTATCAAACAGCTTATCTTTACAGGTTTTGATGATGATACATGACAGAAGACCTCTCAATACTTGCTCTCATAAAACGGATTGAATACACCGGATTTACTATCCACCCATATGTATTTGAAAAAACCAATCTGCGGTATATTAATCCACTCGAAAGAATTACTAACCTCAATTTTGAAACCTACAGTAGCCTCTCCCCTGTTGCAATAAGATTATTTCAGCTTTCTGAAGAAATTGAGCCTCATGCACTGTTGACAAGGTTCACTAAACAAAAAATCACGTTGAAAGAGTTCTTTAGCAAACATGAAAAGATCGTAAATGAGCTTGTTCTTCCTTTTGTAGACTCCAGGCTGAATGAAATAATAGGGCTGCTTGCACAATCATCTATCCCGTTGTATGATGCATCGGCAATGCCACATTTATATCCTCCTGATGAGATTAAAATAACTCCAGGTATTGCCAAGACAGTCCTTCGGTTCGATAGAAATAATGAAGGTACTGTTTATTCTCTTGAAGTCTTCACCGGCAAAACTAAAATCAACCTTCAGGATCAATCAGGATACCTGATATCAAATAGTCCATGCCTGTTGATTATCCGAAATAATCTGATCATTTTTGAAAGGAACATCACCGGCAAAATTCTGTCACCATTTCTCCAAAAGGAACATATTGTCATACCAAAGCGACTTGAGAATAAGTACTTCTCCTCATTTATCAAAAAACTGGTAAATAACTCAGAGATCATAGCAAAAGGATTTGATGTCCGTGATATAAAAGTTGACCCTGAAGCAATACTGACACTTGAAACCGACTGGCAGGAGAAGCCTTGCCTTACTCTTAAATTTAAATATGGAGAAAAAGCTATTCTCGCAAATAATACACTTAAAAGCTTCACCGACCTGAGATCAGATGATGATGGATTTACATTCTTCAGGTTGCAACGTGACAAAAGCTGGGAGAATCAAAAAATAGAATTCCTTAAACATGAAGGACTTCATCAATTTACTGCCTTTTTCTTTCTAAAGGATTCTCAGAACAATTCTTATGACCAGAACACAAACTATCATTATACCGCCGATAACTTACGAAAAGATTACACACCTGAGTTGCTGAAGAAAGGACTTACATACTCGCTCCTCAGGTGGCTAATTAACAAGAAGCAAACTCTTATTGACAATGGATTTACCATTGATACAAATACTGAAAATCAGTATGCTCTCTCTTATGGTGAAATACGACAAGATCTGAAAACTGAAAACGACTGGTTTGACATTAACCTCATCCTATTGATTGAAGATCAGGAAATTCCGTTTATACGATTACGTAGCCATATTCTTGATCGTCAAAGAGAGTATTTGCTACCCAATGGTAAAGTTTTCCTCATTCCTGAGCCTTGGTTTGATAAGTATAAGGAGTTGATGATTCATGCTGAAGTTGTAGATAATCGACTCAAGCTGAATAAGCACCATTATACCTTGCTCAACAGAGTAAATCCAGGTGAAATAAACAAGCCGGATGTTTATTCACCTCCCGCCTCATTAAAGCTGCCTCCACTTAACAATGTGAATCTCAGACCTTACCAGATAACAGGATTTGAATGGATGGTTCACATAAGTAATATGGGCTTTGGAGGTATTCTTGCAGATGATATGGGGTTGGGCAAAACGCTTCAGACAATAGCAGTCCTCTCACACTATTATACATCTATAGAAAATGTAACCAGTAGTGGGTATCAACAAGGAGAGTCTGATATTTCAAGTACAGACTCTGACTCAACGGCAATTCAAACACCTGAAAATAAACAGCTAAACAAACAAACTTCATTTCAGCTATATCTCTTTGAACCACCTGTCGAATCTGTTACCTCAATAACTGATAAGAAGGTACCTTCAGACAAATATATTCAGGGCAATAAAAATACAGCTGCCAGTCTCATTGTAATGCCGGCATCCCTCATTCATAATTGGGAAAATGAACTCAACAGATTTGCCCCGTTCCTGCGCAAGCTCATATATACAGGTTCCGGAAGAAAGAAGTCAATCAAGTACTTCGATAATTATCAAATTATCCTGACAACCTATGGCACATTGAGAAACGACATCGACTTCATAGGCAATTATGAGTTTCTGTTTGCCATACTTGATGAAGGTCAGCAGATAAAAAATCCTCAATCACTCATTGCTAAGTCGGTATTTAATATAAATGCACAGCATAAGCTTGTACTAACCGGCACACCTGTTGAAAACAGTCTGATAGATTTATGGTCACAAATGAATTTCACCAACCGTGGACTGCTGGGCGATTTGCATAAATTCAATACTTACTATGCCACTCCCTTATCAAAAGATCCTGAAAGTTATCAGGCAGTTAGCTTACTTTCAATGATAAAGCCGTTCATTTTGCGAAGAACGAAAGAATCAGTCACACCGGAGCTTCCTGACCTTACCGAGACCGTTACATTTTGCGAAATGACAGAAAAACAGCACACCCTTTATGAATCTGAGAAATCAAAGATCAGGAATGTTGTTTTGGAACAGATTGAGAATGGAAAGATTAGTGAAACTCCAATAATGGTTCTTAAGGCCCTTATGCAATTGCGGCAGGTATCAAATCACCCGCGTATGTTAGATGATAAGAGTAATGCAGGAAGCGGCAAATACGATGAAATCGCCGACAGGTTGGCAACAATCATCTCAGAAAAGCATCGGGTACTGATCTTCTCTTCTTTTGTCAAGCATCTTAATCTGATGGAAGAGCATTGTCTTGAGATGGGATACAAGTATACAAAACTAACAGGTTCCTCAACCAACAGGGGTAAGATTGTGTCAGGATTTAAAAACAACGAAGACACCGGGGTATTCCTCATTTCGCTAAAAGCCGGGGGTGTAGGCTTAAATCTCACTGAAGCTGATTACGTATTCATCTTAGACCCCTGGTGGAATCCTGCAGCCGAAATGCAAGCCATCAACAGAGCACACAGAATTGGCCAGGATAAAGGTGTTTTTGTCTATCGATTCATTACCAAAGATAGTATTGAGGAAAAAATACTCCAGCTGCAACTTAAGAAAAAAGCACTTGCCGATGCATTCATTAAACCTCAGTCATTTATATCAGGAATGAGTAAGGAAGAATTAGTGCAATTGTTCGAATAAATATCACCTGCTAACTTGATTTCCATGGGGCATTAGAAGAAAATAATAAAGCCTCTCCAATTAAGTGAAGAGGCTTCTTATTTTGGGTGAGTAATGGGATTCGAACCCACGACCCTCAGAACCACAATCTGATGCTCTAACCAGCTGAGCTATACTCACCGTTTGAGTGCGCAAAAATAATACTTTTGTCTGACATACAAAAATTCTCAAACGAAGTTTTTTTTAACAACTATAATATCCATTTATTAGCTTTGCGTCAGTATTAACAACCGGCACCTTCGATTGCTATCGTAATAGCCGGCTAATAATAACTGAGCCTTGTTTAAAATCCGTACTGTTCCCTCAGGTTCACTCACCTCAAAAGCTATTGCAGCTCTGTTTCGTAACACGACTGCAGTCATTAGCATGTGCGGAATAGTCGTGGCTATTCTGATAGCCATACCGGGTTATCTGATTACCCCTGACAGCACTCCATATGCTAATGAACAGCATGTTGAGATTGCTGCCAAAAAACCGGGATACAAGGTTAGTATGCTTAAAATCAGAAATAATGATCTTCCGGTAAAGCAATCATTTATCAAAACTCTGCTTTATGGTCGGAAGTCCGATTTCACATACCTGCCTATTGGAAAATACCACTTCGCGCAAAACCGTATTATCACCTACCTTCCCGATGAGAATGAAAATCATCAGTATATCACTTATTCCCTTCCGATTGAGGATGTAATCTATGCTTTACCCGACACGAATCTTATTCACACATCTCCAGGGTATTTAAAAGATTTTGAAGGTAAAGCAATAACCCTGTCGAGGGATGAGATGATCAGAATAATTGAATCAGATCATATAATTCAACGCAGATATCTGCTTGGCACCGACAGGTTTGGCAGAGATGTGTTAAGTCAGTTGATGATTGGCACCAGAGTCAGCTTGTCAGTTGGCTTTATATCAGTTCTGATATCACTGATCTTTGGAATATTACTTGGCTCCCTTGCAGGATTCTTCAGGGGGTGGGTTGATGATGTTATCATCTGGTTTATCAATATTATCTGGTCAATCCCTACTTTACTACTGGTGATTGCCATCACTTTTGCCCTTGGTAAGGGCTTCTGGCAGGTATTTATAGCTGTTGGACTGACCATGTGGGTTGAAGTCGCCCGTGTTGTTCGCGGCCAGATTATCAGTCTTAGAGAAAAGGAATTTGTAGAAGCTGCAAAAGCATTGGGTTACAAGAATTTCCGTATTATATCACGTCATATACTTCCCAATACAATGGGTCCTGTGATTGTCATCTCGGCAGCAAACTTTGCATCTGCCATTCTTATTGAAGCAGGACTAAGCTTTCTGGGCATTGGAGTTCAACCTCCCATGCCATCATGGGGAACAATGGTGAAGGAAAACTATGCATACATTATTTTAGATAACCCCTGGTTAGCTTTAACTCCCGGAATTGCTATTATGCTGTTGGTATTGGCTTTTATGCTGATAGGAAATGGACTTCGCGATGCCCTTGATGTGAAAACAAATACAGTATTTTAAGCCGTCTGCCTGGTAATCGCCTTAATAACAATCCTGATAATCAGTTATCTTATCTGATTTTCAGCTTCTTCTGTTCTCTTTGGTATTGGCGAAACTCCATGTTGGCACAACGGGCAGTACCTTTACCCGGACAATGTCCTTTTATGAGCGATAACTTAACCATGAAATAAAGATCTAGTCCTGTAAAATTGCTAAAACCAAATAACCCTCCAAGTTTATCTGTTCCAATAACGAAATTTGAAAAACGTGCAGCCAATCCAATCCTTGGACTTGTATAATTGTAGAGTGTAACAGGTAATGCCAGTTCAAATCTGTCATTCTCTAATCGTGGTGTGACTGAAAGTGTTACAGGCCGGTTTAATGTATAAATGTTATTGTGTAATGCATACACCAAACTTGCATTAATGTACAATCTTGGATTGATACGATAGTCGAATTGTATGCTGGCAGCTGATGGCAGAAAAACTTTAAATTCATCATTATTGATAAGGGCGGTTGAATCAGGGCCAAAAGTGCCGCTTACAGCCATGAAAAGAGTATCAACTGTACCAATATCCTGATTGGTGAAATCGTACCAAATGCCACTGGCATCCTTAAGCTCTATTTGCTTGGTATTCTTTTTAAATTTCACATACCCGAAATCAATCAACGAGAATCCTATCTTATAATAATAGTCCTCAAAAGGCTGCTCGCAAGCCGTATACCTTTTATTGGTATGTCCAAGCAACTTTTCCTGGTATGTAATGCCAAGATCAAAGCCTACTCCACTTCCCGAAAAGAGCGGATTAGGGAACAGAACATCATTATTTCTGTAATCGATTGGTATTGATACTCCTGCCTTGCCATTGGCATTATACACTATAAGAGTATCGCCATTTGGAAGCATGTAATCAATATTATCAACATACCAATAAGCCCCTCCCATACCAAAAAGTCCTTTAACAGTAATACCTGCAGTGAGGTGATCTCTATTTTGCTTATAAATCACCTGCGCATAAGTACCCGCAATCTCAACAAATGAGAGTGCCCCGGCACGAAATGGTTTATTGTCAATAAAGTTTATCCTGTGCAATGGAATGTAATCAAAACCTTCGGCACCAAACTTTGCCAATTCATACGGGACATCATGCCCTGATGCTATATTCCTAACAGCAGTTGACAAGCCAAAAGCTTTATCGTTCTTTGAGAACATTACCGATGGACCTAAAATCTTAACTTGTGCGAATGCATTCTTCAGGTCCTCGTTGAAATAATCATAATAAATTCTTCTCTCAACTCTGGTAGCACTTACCTGAACATCATGCTCAGGAAACTGTGGATCAGCTGAAAGAAAGTTTGTGAACTTGTAATCGTCTTTTGACAGGTATAAGAAGTTATTGTCGGCATTAATATGCAAACCAAGCAAGTTAAGATCAAAGTAGAGCTTTGAATTAACTATCGAAGTCGGGTTCAACTGGATTCCGGTTATGCCTGCATAATTGCTATTAACATAACCATACATTTCCTGCGATACAGCAAATCTGCTACACATAAAAGGGAGAAGTAGCAGAAGCAGAGCTTTCTTTGACACTAGTACTTTAGTTTTATAAGTCCAATCCTGATTACTGATTGCCCCAATAATTGAGGTAAAGTTAAAAAGTTTTTTACTTAAATAACGAAAAAAACTTGAGTAAATTTAGTTGGCATCGTCTCCAATAAATAGTTAACGACATATATATCAGCTTATTAGAGTTAAATTTTAGCAATAATCAATTAATTTATTTTATAATTTGAACTAATAGTTCAGATACAAGGTTTAAGGGCTTAACGAAATTTTTCATTATTATTGCATGTATTAACCTTTCAACCCATGAAATATAAGAATCTTTTTTTCTGGATATTGGCAATAGTTGTTACTTTAACAATGGTTATCTATCAACGTATGACAGGGCCTACCCAACCTATCAACGGAAAGGTGATCCTTGGAGGCGAAACAATTAAGTACAAATTACTCAGGACATACGGCGGTCCCGATAATGCTGAAATCGCAATTGATGACCCGACAGGCAAAATCGAAGGATTATTTACTTATAGAAGATTTAAAAGCCATGATAGTTTAACAACTGTTCAAATGTCTCATCAGGGAGGAAAGCTTATTGCATCTATTCCACATCAGCCACCTGCAGGAAAAGTTGAGTATAGAATTACCCTCATTGAAGGCTTAAATAGAATTGAACTCAGCGAAAAACCTGTTATCATTCGCTTTAAAGGCGATGTACCTGCTTATATTCTTATCCCTCATATTTTATTGATGTTCCTGGCTATGCTCTTCTCAACAAGAACAGGTATTGAATCAATTGCCAAAGGCACCCGCACGCTCAAATACAGTATCTGGACTACCCTTTTCCTGATTGGTGGTGGTTTAATACTGGGACCCATCGTTCAGAAATATGCTTTTGGAGCTTATTGGACAGGATGGCCATTCGGGCATGATCTTACTGATAATAAAACCGCTATTGCTTTCATCTTTTGGGCAATTGCCGTATATAAGCTTCTGAGAAACAGAGAGAAGAGGGGATGGGCTTTAGTTGCTGCAATCGTTACTACTCTCGTTTACCTTATTCCACACAGTGTCCTTGGTTCAGAAATTGATTATACTAAACAGTAACATAATGTTGTAATCGGTTTCTGGTCTTTATCTCTATATCAAATGGTCACTTACATAATAATTGGTATAACTGTAATAATTTCAATTTCAGCATTTACTAACAGATCATTATTTGATAAGCTGCTGTTTGATCCTTACCGAATCAATCATCAGAGACAATACTACCGGTTTTTTACTCACGGATTGATTCATGCCGACTGGCTACACCTGGCAGTGAACATGTTTGTCTTTTTGTCATTCGGCAGAATGGTCGAAGATGTGTTCAGCTACTTTTTCGGACATGCCAAAGGGATGTACTTTTTTGCGTTGATGTACTTCGGGGCAATCATTCTTTCATCACTTCCGTCATTTGGAAAACATAAAGATAATGCATGGTATACTGCCGTTGGGGCATCGGGTGCCGTATCGGCAATTGTATTTTCAAGTATAATAATCAGTCCTCTTTCGGGTATCAGGTTTATTTTTATCCCATTCAATATACCGGCATTTATCTTTGGGTTTCTCTATCTTATTTATTCAGCCTATATGGCGAAAAAAGGGACTGACAACATAGGGCACGATGCACATTTCTGGGGAGCGTTGTTTGGAATCGCATTTACACTAATAATAAAACCGGCACTGTTGTCCGGTTTTATTAATCAAATCAGTACTTTCTTTATCCGCTGACATTCAGCAGCATCAGTCTTAACTAATTGTATGAGGGATTGGGTGGATAAACAACCCAGAACTTATATTCATTGCCAAGTTTCTTAAGCATCTGAGCCCACATTTCAGCGGGATTACTCTTAAAAACCTGCTGAGGGTTAGTCAACGATACAACCCACGATTTTTCTTCAAGCTCCTGATCAAGCTGATCAGCTAACCACCCTGCATAACCTATAAAGAAGCGTATTTCTGTTTTCTTTATTTCACCTGTTTTTATGAGATTCTTAACTGTTTCAATGTTTCCACCCCAGTATAATCCATCCAGTATTTCAGCACCTTCATCAATAAGGTCGGGACGTGTGTGTATAAAAAATAAACTATCGGTCTTAACCGGCCCGCCAAGAAAAACCGGTGCATCAAAGCCTTCAAACTCAACGGCTATATCACCTAATTTTACTTCAACCGGTTTGTTTATGATGATTCCAAATGATCCTTCATTGCTGTGCTCTGCAAGTAACACAACAGATCTTCTAAAATAAAAATCCTGCAGAAAAGGAACCGAGATCAGTATTCGGCCTGTGTTGGGTTTAATTTTCGATGGTTCCATAGTCACTTGTTTTCACTAATTTTGCACATAATTGTCTTAATGTGAAGCGCAAATTTTATACCAACCTTAATGATCAAGTCCGATAACATACAGAGCTTCGTTAAATATAGAAAAAAATATCCAATTTTCATCTATGACAGCTTCACCTATTTTATCAACGACAATAAGCTATCCATCAGTTTCAAGTTTGTCCTTGACGATGACATTATCTTCAATCCTTCCATCTCAATATCGGTTCCCGAATTTCCACAACTTAGGGAAAATACACGCCTGCTTTTAGATAATTTAATCTTTAATATCGGATTAATTGAACTTATAAGTTACTGGAAAGCAACTTGTTCGCCAACAATTATCATTAAGTGCGGGAAGCTCTCAGATGAACAGATCGACTGGTGGAAAGATCTTTATTTCAATGGACTTGGTGAGTTCTTTTACCTGAACTCTATTAAGACCGGTAAAGATGATTTTGTCACTATCATCTCCCAAGGTGACACTTACAGGGTTCCCGACAATCTTAATCTCAATAATGAATTTATTGTTCCTGTGGGTGGGGGCAAGGACTCTGCTGTTACTTTACAACTGTTGAAAGATGCAGGATATGCTATTCATCCTCTTATAGTTAATCCACGGGGAGCTACAATAGATACTGTTGAGAAAGCAGGTCTAAGTTTTTCTGACGTTATAACCATCGATCGCTCAATTGATCCATTACTTCTGAAACTCAATGATGATGGGTTCCTGAATGGGCATACACCTTTTTCGGCAATGCTTGCTTTCTATACACTTGCCGCCTCTGCAGTGACAGGTTCAGGCAACATAGCCCTATCAAATGAGTCAAGTGCCAATGAACCTACAATACCGGGCACAGGAATAAATCATCAGTATTCTAAATCATTCGAATTTGAACGCAATTTCCGTGAGTATTACACCAGGTATATTTATGGTGGATTTAACTACTTTAGTTTCCTCCGCCCGCTCAATGAATTACAGATAGTGACAATCTTCGCCAAACTCAAACAGTATCATAAAGTCTTCAGAAGTTGTAATGCAGGCAGTAAAACCAATTCGTGGTGCGGCCATTGTCCAAAGTGCTTATTCACACATATTATGCTGGCTGCTTTCGAAGGTGAGGAATACGCTGATTCAATTATCATGGCTAACATGCTTAACGACCCCTCAATGATAGAAACGTTTGATGAGCTATCGGGTATTTCCGAAATCAAACCTTTTGAATGCGTCGGGACGATTAATGACGTTCAAACTGCAATGACAATGATCGTTCAATCATCTGAAACCAATGAATTGTCGTTACTCTCAAAGAGATTTAAAGAAATGATGCTGCCTGATCCTGAAGACATTTTACACTTCGAGAATGAACTTGACAGAATCTCACAGCTTCATGAAAAAGATCATTTTCTTGATAATGACCTTCTAAAAATCCTCAAAGAAGCATTAAGATGAAAAACTTCCTTCAGAAGTTGCTGTCGGGTAAAAAGGTCTTACTCCTTGGATATGGAAGAGAAGGCCGCTCTACACTAAAATTTCTTAAAGAAATATCTGTTGATGCCGATATTACTGTAGCTGATCAAAATGAGAAGGCATTTACCGATGATGCTTTGATCAAAGAAAATGACATCAAAACCATTTCAGGAAGTCATTATCTGGAAAGTGTCAAATTGTCCGATATCATCATTAAATCACCCGGAATATCATTAAACCCTGATGATTACAATCTCAATCCACAATCAATAACCTCACAAACCGACTTATTCTTAGCAGTTTACAAGAAACAGATTACAGGAGTTACCGGCACCAAGGGAAAAAGCACCACCTCAAGCCTTATAGCCCACATTCTTAGCTCATATTACAAAGATGTACTCTTTGGAGGAAACATAGGTATTCCGTTATTTGACCTCATCGAAATGATAACACCTCAAACGAAGATCGTTTGTGAACTATCTTCACACCAGTTGCAATTTGTCAGACACTCTCCGCATGTGTCCATCCTTTTGAATCTATTCCAGGAACACCTCGATCACTATAACAGTTACGAAGATTACCAGAAAGCAAAGTACAATATTGCACTATTCCAGGATGAGGATGATTATTTTATCTACAATTCAGAAGATCCACTGATAAACAAACTCATTGAAACATACCCTGCCAATGGGCAAAAAGTCAATTTCTCTTCTGAACTTTTTAAAATGCTGCCTGCAGACCTCCAATTCAATTTACCCGGAGCGCATAACAGGATCAATGCATCGATAGCCGCGGCTGCTTCTTCAATTCAGGGTGTTCCTTCTGATGCAATTATTGAATCTATAAGCACTTTTAAGCCACTTGAGCACCGGTTACAATATGTTGGCTCATTTGGTGGCAGGAAATTTTATAATGATTCTATTTCAACAATCCCCGAAGCTGCAATAGCTGCAATTGAAAGCCTTAAACCTGTTGATACCATAATATTGGGAGGTTTCGACAGGGGAATCGACTATACGATTTTAGGAGAATACCTGAAAAAAGGAAATGTAAGGAATGTTGTAACAACCGGTCCTGCCGGATATAGGATCTTCAACATTATAAGTGAAATTGAAGCGATTGAAGAACTCTGTCACTATGACAAATTTGATGCAGCAGTAAAAAAAGCCATTGAACTCACCCCCCAAAACGGAATATGCCTGTTATCCCCGGCAGCCTCAAGCTATAATGAATTTGTAAATTTTGAGGCAAGAGGGAAACGGTTTGTGGAGTTATTAAGACACTGAGGTCGAATGTTACTTATTAATGAAAAAAATTAAATAGCCAAGAACACAAACTGTCTATGTTTACCTCTGTCAAAGTTGGTTCAATGCTATGAGTTTTTAGGTTATATTTTAAATATAGCTAATTCTTTTTGTTATTACAAACTTAACAGCCATTTCCATACCGGAATGACCTCTATTGTTTTACCGTTCTTTTCTACCGTGCGCTCCGTATCACGTGTGATAATCAACAGTTTTTTGCACTCCAATACTTCGGTAATTTTCAGCAGGGCTTTTTCTTCCCTGTCAAACGTGCCATCGCTATTGTCGAGGTTGTAACATACCTGAATGGCTGTGTAATCATCAGGAATATAGAAGTCCACTTCAATGCTTTGATTGTAGAAATAAACGGCATCATTTCGCCCGTATTTACGCAGTAGGTTTACGGCTACCATGTTCTCCAATAAAGAAGTATTCCCATCCAATAAAAAGAGGTTCAAAATGCCGTTATCCGTAAAATAATACTTGGGTGAAGTTTCTTTATCGACCAATCTCCCCGCTATATTTTGAATTGGATTGATAAGCCAAGCATCTTTAGCATATTCCATATAATTAATGACGGTCTGCGTTCCTACCTTTGCTCCGGTTGACGATACTATATTCGCTATGCGGGTAAATGACAACGGTTGTTTTACACTTTCAGCCAGTTTCTTGAACATGATACGCAAAGCAAAGGTGTTATCTACCGTATGACGGGTTACAATATCTCCCAGATAAATCTTCTGATAAACACTGGTCAAGTAATCTCGTTTAGCAGAAAGATCTGCACCTTCCGGAAATCCACCAAAGTAGAAATAGTCATTGAACTTTCGTAATATTTCGGCTTTGCCTTCCGTAGATAGGAGATGATTACCAGTTGCAGGAACACTGTTTGCCGTCAAAAACTCCTTGAACGAATACGGATAAACATCAATAGGGATATAACGCCCGCCTAAAGTAGTTTGGATATCCTGACTTAACATTTTGGCATTGCTTCCCGTGATATAAACCTTATGCTTGGTATCTGCCATACGACGGGCAAACTTTTCCCATCCGGAAACATTTTGTATCTCATCCAAAAACAGTATGGGCTTCTTTCCGTACATTTCTAAATGAACTTCTAACAATAGATTCAAATCCTCCGCTTCCATTCCTGTAAGGCGTTCATCTTCAAAATTAATATAAAGCATTTCATCCCACTGTACGCCTTGTGCAAGTAACTGCTGCATCCGTTGATAAAGCAGATAAGATTTACCTGCTCGCCGAATGCCTACAAAGACATAGTTTACGAACTCTTCAAAAGTGAAATCCCGTGAAATTACCTTGTATTTTGGGACTTCTAGTTGATTGTCAGCTATAACCTTTTTCAGAATATTTTTATTCATATCTACCAATGTTATTCTACCAACAGCACAAAGATAGTACATTTTCATTTTATACACAAAACAAGAAATGGGTTTTATTGTTTTGCAAACAAAACAAAAGTTCTTCTATTCAAAGTTGATATGTCTTAAAGAGCAGATGGAAAGTAATGGAAACCTTCCATCTGGGTCGTTATGTTTAATCGGGTCGTTAAAAACATAACCATAAAGAGTAACTGATTCTTGTCCACCATCTTCACAAAGTGGGTCTATTGTTGTCCATCTTCCCACAACCGCATCATAAAACCTCGCCCCGTAATCCAACCAATCCAACCCTAATTCATCCTGGAACATCTTTCCATTGTACAAATAATATTTCTTTGGCATAGTGGTCATTGTGTTAGCTTCAAGTCTTTTAATGCCTAAACCGAAGGAGTAGTAAGAATTTACCTGGTTTATGCTGTACTTAACAACTAATATGGTTTGGACAGTACTTTATTGAATAACTTACCACAGTGATTAATTTCAATACATTTAAAAGCATCGTTATCATAGCTATATATCCAATATGAGTTCTTACTATTATCAATATAGACAGACTTAAACTTCTCCTCACTAATACTATATAAGGTAACTTTTCTGTTCAATTTTTTTAATAAACTATTATTAATGGGATTAACAATTCCAAATTGGTATCCTTTATAATAAAAGATCCCGTCATAATTAAGATAATTTTGGAAATTTAAATCAAGAATATTTGTTATAATAAAACTATTCCCCGCGTCTCTTTCATAAAATAAGAGTTCAAATCCAAGTTGCTGATTAAAATACTCCGGACAATTAGTAACAGTTTCTATTATTGAGTCCAATATAGTATATAGTTGAATATTTACTTCATATAATTCCAATTTTTTTTCCGTTAGATATTCAATGGAATGAACTTGAGTTAAAACAATTCTTTCTTTCTTAGAGTTTGGCTCACAACCCGCTATAAAAAGCAGTATAATTATTGTAAACTTTTTCATAACTTTGTATTATACTAAAATATCGAATATTTTCCTTTATGTAGAATTCTAAATATTGCATCATTTTTTGGTGATAACCATTTTTTCGTTTGCAAATCTGGACCTGAAGCTTTTGACGAATACTTTTCGGGATGGATATGATCGTTCTTCATTAATAAGTAGCCCTTTTTCTGATATTCTGATAATTTTTGAGTGGAATATGTGATCACCTCAGATTCATGACTCGTCATTAATACATTAAGATTTTCACCCTTTCGAGAAAAGGTCGTATTAGACCATTCTACATCAGTATTTTTATCTACGAAGTTCATTAACAATTGAGCCTCAGCAGCATTCTTTGTTTCATACTTGTCAAGTGTTTTGGTTTCGCCTGTTTTGCTGCCTTCTGAATCAGTTATCACAAGTTCCGTTTTAGTATTATTTTCTAATACCTGTTTACTTATAACAATACCAGTTTTTTCACCTGAAACATCATAATCTTTCTTTTTCTCTTCAGTATATTGACTCTTATTATATATTACATCATAATTACTACCACCTTCATCGTTAACTGGTTTGGGGTCAATGATTCCATTTTCATCCATCAAGTAACCATCAGCATTCATTCCCATATAATCTATGTAATTAATCGGATTATTGTTTGCATAAACGAATGCTGACTGGTAAGCAGTTTCTTCAGAAAGCGGATCTATGGTATGAAATCTCCCCACCATCGCATCATACATCCTTGCCCCATAATCCAACCAATCCAACCCCAATTCATCCTGGAACATCTTTCAATTGTACAAATACTCGTTGGATATTTAGTTTCAGAGTTAACTATTTGGGAGGAAAGTCCTTTGATGCTTAACCCAAACGGGTAATAACTGCTAACCTGGGTTACCTCATTATTTCTGTATACGAACACAACCCTGGTATTGCCTAAGTGGTCTTTAATAAAGATTTCAGTGTACTTAACATTAGCACCATCCATAACAACACGACCTTCGTCAAAATTAATCCATACAGGAACATCGTTTTCTATAACAAAGTTAGAGACAAAATCAGTTCGTTTGGTTAAATTAACAAGATAGTTACGATCAACATAAATTCTTTAGGTTTCACGCTTACAGGGTGGATTAAACCATTGCGGAAGCTCTCAAATATCTTGGTTAATATCTCCGTAAAGTTCTCTTTTGGCTGGCTCTTTTGCTGCTTGGGTTTGTTGTTTATCGGTATTATCTCTCCGCTCAGTTCCTTTGCTTTTAATAACCCTTTGTGCTTATTGCCTTCTTTTAGCGTGCAATATCCTATCTGGTCGCCGCTCTTCCCACAGCCAAGCAGTTGAAAGTATTGGTTTGTGGGTAAATTTTCATGCTGGCCGTGTCATCGGCATGGAAGGGGCATTTTAGCATGTTGTTTCTGTCGGGCGGCAAACCGTAATGTTTCAGAACTGTTTGGATGCTTAGTTACCATTGAAGATAAAACAGCCAGTGAAAAACTCCGGCTTATCGAACAACTTGAAGAACCAGACAAACAAGCCCATTTTAGGATGATTGATTGCATGCTGACCAAGAACAAGTTTAAAGATTTCTTTCAGAAAAATGTTGCTGCATTATAAAGCAAAAGCCCGGCGAAAACAGCCAGGCTTTTTGATTATTTATTGCTCTTCATTAGTATATCATTGGGAAAAAGTAATTTGATAAACTAACTAACCATGTTATAAGTGTTATAATCGAAAATAATTTAAACCCAATCTTTTCTTTACACAGCAGTATCGATATAAATATGCCGAAAATTCCAAGCAAAGCATTTACTAATAACACCCAATTCGGATACATAAACAAGAATAACCTCTCGCTCTTAAAATTATAAAGATAGCTCCAATAAAGAGAGTTAAACACCAATAGCGCATTTATACATATCGCTATCAGTCCGATAATATTATTGCGTTTATGACTATTCATAATCTACCAATTAGAGGTTGCTTTCTTATATTCTTCTTCGTTATTATATATTTGAAAAGAAGCATTGTTGTTACTATCTCTGGAAACGGTCATATAATAAGTAGCTGTTTCTGTTCTTGTTTTATCAGGGATTTTTATACCCAAGAAACCAGTCTTATAACTTTCAACGTTTGTTGTGGTTTTTGTATAGCTAAACCCATAACTTGTTTTATCTGCGTTATTCCCAAGAGTGACAAAATCCGATATTTTCTCTCCACTTCCTGCGAATTGATTAAAATTACCCTGTATTGAACCATATTTTTCTCTTAATGGAGATAATGAATATGCCTCTCTTAAATAGTTTCCAAAGCTTACAGCTCTTGGCTCGACGGTACCTTTACTATATGCCGCATTGTTTTCGTTAAAAACATTATTGCTATGGTCAAAAGCATGAAAAGATTCGTGTCCCATTGCTACCATTGAATTTAATGCACCTCCGTCATAAGGAATTTCGCTATACCATGGGTTGCCGACATAATTAACATGCCTGTTGCTGGGATTATAAGAACTACTTGAAGACCAAAAAGTAGAGTTTAACGTATAAGTCTCGTTTCTTCCGATTAAATGGCTTAAAACTTGACCTCCTAAATTTGTAGCGGCTATTCTAGCGATGTTTTCCATTCCTCCTGCATAATTATTGGCTAATCTTATTTTCCTGCCATCAGGGTCAATGAAAATTAATGGATTATTAGCCACATAAGCATACGGGCTTATCGGTGCGTATTTTTCCGCCAAGGGGTCCACAGAGTGCCACCTCCCTAGTGCCGGGTCATAAAACCTCGCCCCATAATCCAACCAATCCAACCCCAATTCATCCTGGAACATCTTTCCATTGTACAGATACTCGTTGCCGGATGCTCTTATGTTTACGGGTTCACCTGAAAGAGAGGTTATATTCATACCATAGGGATAGTAGGAATTTACCTGCCTTACCAGTAAGCCTGAAGCATCCTTTTCATAAGCCACCCTTACACTGCCCAGGTGATCCTTTATTTGATTCTCATACAAGCAAACACCTGTTGACGAATAAACAACCCTTCCTTCATCAAATGTATTCCAAGCCGGTACACCGTCAATGTAAACAACATTACCAATGAAATCAGTAGTTTTCATTATGGTTTTTATGCCGTCAAAACTATATGTTATTTGCCGTTTCTTGTTTCCAAGTGCATCGTAAAGGTACTCAATTCTGTTGTTTTGATCTTTGATTATTTCAACCGGCAAATTGAGTTCATTGTATTTGATTTCCAATATTTCCTTATTAAGGTCGCTAACCATATTCCCATTCTTATCATAACCATACTCGGGTGTTTTAGTCTGAGAAAAGTAATGGCCGTTATCGTAAAAGTCATTGCCATTGGGGAAGGTAATGGCATCGTCAATTGCAATAAAATCACTCCAAATATAATAATACAAAAATAAAACTGCAAAAAAGATTGCTTTACCTCAAAATGCTCGTCATTTGATCGTGAGAATTGGCAGATTCATTTATTCATCAGTAATCATTCAATATTTCCATTTTTTTATAACTTTGCTATTGATTTTACTGTACCTAATTGACCTTTTTGTTATCTAAAAGTGACCCTAAAGTGACCTTAAGGGTCACTTTAGGG
>JAEZNO010000038.1 GCA_023441805.1 Bacteroidota bacterium | reverse complement strand
CCCGTAGCCACACAAAACGCCCTTTTTGCTACTTTTTGTGGCTCGGACAAAAAGTAGAAAAGAAAGAATAGAGTTGCGTTGCTTTCCAAAGCTTCATCCGGCACGTATGGCAATGCGTTGAATTTTTTATCGTGGAATAGGTTTGATTTGAGAATTGGAAAATCGTGGTATTGGAAAATCAGCATTCAGCATTCAGCATTCAGCATTCCTCCAATGCCGACCTGTGGCCTAGTGGTACTAAGGCGTTAAGAATTTCAGCCGCTACCGATATCCCAGGTCAAAACCCACTGTTCGAAGACTTCTACAGATAAATAGGCTATTCAAAGTAAATTCAGCTGCTTTGCGATCTGGCTATGCGAAGGTCAAGTTTGGGTTTTGGTGCACGGACCGGCTGAAATTTAGCCTTAGTTCCCGTAGCCACACAAAACGCCCTTTTTGCTACTTTTTGTGGCTCGGACAAAAAGTAGAAAAGAAAGAATAGAGTTGCGTTGCTTTCCAAAGCTTCATCCGGCACGTATGGCAATTCGTTGAATCTTTTATCGTGGAATAGGTTTGATCGTGGTATTGGCAATTCAGCATTCAGCATTCAGCATTCAGCATTCAGCATTCAATTCAATGCGTTGAAATTAGCTATCTTTGTAATAAATAAAGCCCCCTCATGCTCACCGCTGCATTCACTGATTTTGAACTTCAATTTAAGAAACCTGCCCGGACTTCCCGTGGAGTGATGACTTCAAAACGGGGGTATTTGCTGAATATTTGCAGGGACCAGGATTCAACTAACTGCGGGGTTGGTGAGTGCAGTCCGCTGGTTGGACTGAGTTGCGATGATAAACCTGAGTATCGGGAGGCATTGAAAGAGGTCTGCAGGAATATCAATCTCCCGTTAAGTGAATTGCTCAGCAGGTATACCGACTGGCCTTCGATAATGTTTGGGGTGGAATCTGCTTTGCTTGATCTGGCTAATGGAGGGCGGGGCATTCTGTTTAAGTCGGATTTCACCAGAGGCTTACAACCGATACCGATTAATGGCCTCATCTGGATGGGAAGCTATGATTCGATGCTTTCGCAGATAAAGGAGAAGCTTACCGACGGGTTTAAGGTGATCAAGATAAAAGTGGGTGCAATTGATTTTGATGCTGAAATCGGACTTCTTAAGCATATCCGTAAACAGTTTTCAGCAGATGAGATTACGATACGACTTGATGCAAACGGTGCATTTGATCCTGATACTGCTTTGCAGAAACTGGAGATGCTGGCGAAGTATGATATCCACAGCATTGAGCAACCTATCAGGGCAGGGAATCCCGAAAAGATGAGATTTATCTGCAGCAACTCCCCCATCCCGATTGCGCTTGATGAAGAACTGATTGGTGTAAACAGTGACATGCAACGACTGCAACTTCTCACTGAAATAAAGCCTCAATATATTATCCTGAAGCCTTCCCTTGTTGGCGGTTTCACTATCTGCAACCGATGGATTGATCTGTGCAGGGAGACAAATACCGGCTTCTGGATTACCTCAGCCCTTGAATCGAACATCGGGCTGAATGCCATTGCCCAATATACTGCCACCCTGGATACTGCCGACATGGCACAGGGACTGGGTACGGGAGGACTATTTACCAATAATTTCCCGTCAGGACTTGTGGTTAGGCGCGGGCATTTATATTTCGAATAATGATTCTACCACCAGGCTAAGCAAAATTATTTACATTTGACCCCCTACTCAGAGTAATCAAGGCGAACTGCTGATTTTTGCCTGAGTAATTATCTGACTATATTGCGATACTCCTGTCGATATGCGAAAACACTTTGACCAAAATAAAGAGGTGAAAACTGCAAATCATATTGATGCAGGGAGCGCTGTTGGTGGGACCGGGAGGATCGTTGCGGGGAATACTTTAAACGGGAATGCCGGTGCCTCCGGGATTCTTTTCAACAGGAATGAACTTTCGGGAGCATTTGGGGACATCGGGACTGATTTGCCTCTAATTGTGGGGATGATTCTTGCAAGCGGACTGAACAGCGCTAATGTGCTGATAGCCTATGGGTTGATGCATATAATGACTGGTATTATTTATGGAATACCGATGTCGGTTCAACCATTGAAAGCAGTAGCAATGATAGTAATTGCACAGCAGATTGCCCCTGATACAATATTCGGGGCCGGTCTGGCAATCGGAGCATTGATGTTGCTCTTAACCGTCACAGGCTTAGTTGACCTGATAGCAAAATACATCCCAAAGGTTGTGGTCAGAGGCATACAATTTGGTCTTGGATTGCAGCTTTCGATGATCGCACTGAAGCAATATGTCATGTCGGATGCATTGAACGGGATTATCATTGCCATCGTTGCCTTTGCGATAGCCTTATTTTTTATAGGTAATCGTAAATACCCCCCTGCCCTGTTTGTGATTCTGCTTGGCATCGGGTATGCAGTTATCACTCATTTCGATCAGCTTGCAGTCATCCGTCCGGTAGCAGCAAAGTTACCGGTAATCCGCATTCCGGAGTGGACCGATATTCTGACAGGTTTCCTGTTACTCGCCCTGCCACAGATACCGCTATCGATAGGTAATTCAATAATTGCAACTCACAGAATTGTCGAAGATCTCTTCCCGGGGAGGAAACTGTCAGTCAGGAAGATATCCGTAACCTATTCCATCATGAATCTCATCAACCCTTTTATTGGCGGGATCCCAGTTTGTCACGGATCGGGCGGCATTGCCGGGCATTATGTATTTGGTGCAAGGACAGGCGGATCAGTAATAATCTACGGCTCATTGTTTTTGATCCTCGGATTGTTTTTCAGTTCAAGCTTCCAGACCCTCGTAAATGTATTCCCTTTGCCGGTTCTTGGGGTAATACTCTTGTTCGAAGGCATCTGGCTGATGATCTTCATAAAGGACATCATTGATTCAAAGCGAAGCCTCTTCATCGCCCTCCTCACTGCCCTCATAGCTGCATTCCTCCCCTATGGCTATCTGGCAGGAATGGCTTTGGGTACTCTCCTTTACTACTGCCCCGGGTTACTGGCAAAGCTCCCCGATGGACGAATTATGAATGAAGAATAGTGATAATGCGAGGCCCCTCGACTTTAGGAGAGGGGTTTGGGATGGAGTGAAAAAAGGCGAAAGGCAAACAATAAAAGATAAAACTACTTTGAACTATTTCTCTTATCTTTATCTATCATTTTACCAACATTCAAAAAATGGCACATAGAATCAGAAGCCGCAGGGAATTTTTGAAGTTGCTTGCGATTGGAGGAGGCGGGATTGTGGTGCTCGGGAATTTCAGATTCCTGTTTGCCAATGATGTCCACGGTGGAACGCTTAAGGCTATAGTTGTTGATTTTGATAAGTGCGCAGGTTGCCGTACATGCGAGACAGTCTGCTCGGCATTCCACAATCGGGTTGATGTGGACGGTGAATTGCTGTACGGCCTTGGCAATCCTAAGCTGGCTAATATTAAGGTGATGCATCATAATCCTGATGTGGATATACCGACTGTTTGTGCAAATTGTCCTGATACACCGTGTGTAAAGTACTGTCCCTCGGAGCCGAACAACATTACCGGTCATAAGGCGATTTACAGGGATCCCGTAACGCTGGTTATCAAGACAAACCATGAGCAGTGTATCAGTTGCGGATCATGTGCTTCGAACTGCGAGAGGGAGGGCGCCGGAATTATTGTTATGAACCCTGTTACGGAGCATCCTGAGCATATCTGTGACCATTGCGGTGGTGATCCTCAATGCGTTAAGCACTGCCCGTACGATGCTTTGAGCTTTCATGAGGTGGATGTAAATCGTGCATATTTTGGCATGACTCACAGCGAGATTGCCGAGAAGTTATTCGAACGTTATTACTCAAATTAGCAGGGAACGATGGAAAAGATATACGGACAATATGGTATCATACTTGATATTGATCTCTCAAAGGGAACGATCAACAAGAAGAAGATCAGCAGGGAGGACCTAAGGAACTATCTTGGTGGCAGAGGTCTGGGGATGAAGGTATTATGGGATAAGCTAAAGGATCCCGGAGTGGATGCGTTCTCGCCCCTAAACCCGATTTGCTTTATGCCGGGTCCGTTTAGCGGGCTACCGATACCATCTTCATCACGCACCTGCATTATCACCAAATCACCAAGAACCTCACCTGTGCAAAAGAAGTATGAGCATGGATCCACAGTTTCATATTCCAATATAGGAGGATTCTTTGGTCCTGAAGTTAAGTTTGCCGGATATGATGGCATTGTAGTGACAGGCAAGGCCGAGAAACCTGTGTACATCTATATTGAAGATGATAAGGTTGAAATTCGCAGTGCTGTTCAGTACTGGGGTATGGGCACGGATGTCTTCGATAAGTTGCTGATTGAGAAGTTCGGCAGCGATTTTCAATCGTGCTATATAGGTCAGGGAGGTGAGAATTTGGTTTCGTACGCTTGTGTCATAAACACTGCAGCGCGTGCAGCAGGAAGGGGCGGGACAGGAGCTGTTATGGGATCGAAAAATCTAAAGGCCATAATCGTCCGTGGCACCGGTCAGCCTAATGTTGCAGCTCATAAGAAATATCTTGATCTGCTTGAAAAGACAAGAACTGCCTTCCGTGAGGATAAGGATGGAAACACAGCCCGCTGGCGTTCAGGTGGGACCTCTGACGCCCTCGAATGGTCGAGCAATGATGGCTCAATGGCTGTTCGTAATTACAGGGAAGGGACTTTTAAGGAAATTGAGAAGATAAACACCAAAGCTTCCCGTACCAGGATCTGGAAGAGGGACTTCGCCTGTTTCTCATGTCATCTTGCATGTAAGAAAAGTGGTTTCGCCAAAGGTGCATACGGCGGTATAGTGCATGACGGTCCTGAATATGAAACAGGTACAATGCTTGGAGCTAATCTGTTGATTTCAGACCTCGAAGGGCTAAATAAGCTTATCATAGTGTGTGATGATTATGGCATTGACATTATCTCTGCGGGAAATGTTATAGGATTCCTGATGGAGGCAAGAGAGAAAGGAATGATAGACCTAAACTTCCTCGACGGCATTGATTTAAAGTGGGGTGATGTTGATTCATCCATGCAAATGATTCATAAAATAGTTCGACAGGAGGGAATCGGGAAGCTGGCAGCAATGGGTGTAAAGGCACTAGCTGAGAAGATCGGACAAGGATCGGAAAACTTTGCTATCCATGTTAAGGGTCATGAATTGGCTGCATGGAATGTAAATCCGAACCCACAAAGGATGATGATAACCTATGCAACTGCAAACAGAGGCGCCTGCCATTTGAACAGCGGCAGTCCGACCGGCCAGAACAGAATGGCTTTCCTTGATTCGCTTGGGGCATGCAGCTTTGCTTCTTCATTCTACAAAGATGAAATATCTTACAGGAATTTTCTTCAGGCGATCACAGGCGTGGATTACAGTGATGAAGAGTTCGACATGATTGGTGAACGAATCTATAACCTGGAGAGGATGTTCAATGTGAGGGAGGGCTTTAACAAGAGCGATGACATCATCCCTGAACGCTTTTTTACAGATGCCCACACGTATGGTAAAGGCAAAGATGTTCTCGCAACCCACTCAGAATATGAGCAATGGCTTGGGGATTACTATGCTGAACGCGGATGGGATATCAATACCGGAACACCCGGTACAGATAAATTGAAACAATTAGGGTTGGAATTTACGTTATCCTAAAAATTCACGTTATCATATAAGATGAAACATCCATTCGAAATCTTTAAGTTATCACCACAACAAGCTGCCCGAATTGCATCGATGCCAAACGATCCTCATGTTCATGAGTTTGAGGAATTATTGATTGGGGTTGAAGGTGCACTTGAACACCTGATTGATTTCAAATCGGATATCTATAAGGCCCCATACCTAAGTTTTATTGCTAAGGGTAAAGTGCATCGACTGAAACCACTGGCAATTGACGGTAAGTGCTCCGTCTGGGTAATTAAGTTCGACACAGACTTTATTCCCGATACATCGTTTGGCCTTTATTCACTCTACCACAATAACTCAAACATTGAGACTGACGACAATACCTATTTCAGGAGATTGGTGATGTTGTGCGAAATGATGTTTGAGGAGATGCAGCAGAAGGAGCCTTCGCTTAATATTATTCGCGATTTACTGAAATCAGCCTTCAGCATGGCAGGCGTGCTTCGCGATAAGCATAATGACGAGCCCGGGAACGATACGCAAAGCACTACCTTTAAGAACTTCTTAGCCATTCTGGAAGAGAACTATAAACGACCGGAGGCAGGTGTTGAATTTTATGCCGAGAAGCTCTTCATGTCGTCGAGGAACCTCAACCTGATTACCCAGAGCATTCTTAACAAAAGTGTATCGGAAATAATTGAATCACGGCGACTTACTGAAAGCAAGAACCTGTTGCTGTCGACTGATAAATCAATCAGTGAGATAGGATATGAGCTTGGCTACAATGAAAAATCCTATTTTACCACTGTCTTCAAGAAGAAGACAGGCATGACACCATCCAGGTTCAGAGAAAATGTCAGGAACATGATCTAGTTTTCCCTTAATCTATTGTACCCAAAGTCTATAGCTCTTGTAGACTTCTTTTCCGATTATCATAACTCTTCTTCCGAAATCCAAAACCATCGTCCGGTGGTAGTGGACTAATTTTGCATCATCAAAAACACATTATAAATAAAACAGCATGGAAACAACAGTAAAAACAAAATGGAATATCGATACAAATCACAGTGAATTACTATTTAAGGTAAAGCACTTAATGATTACCAATATAAAAGGTGAGTTCAGAAAATTCAGTGGTGAGATCTGTGCATCAAATGATGATTTTACCGATGCCGACATTAAGCTTACAATTGATGTAGCATCAGTCTTCACAAACAATGATGACAGAGACAACCATTTAAGGAGTGCCGATTTCTTCGATTCGGAAAAATACCCTCAGATGACATTTGAAAGCACATCGTTGAAGCAAATTGTTGATGATCAATATAAGCTCACCGGATTCCTGACTATTAAAGGTATAACTAAAGAAGTTGAGTTAAATGCCGAGTTTGGTGGTTTAAACACTGATCCATGGGGTAATCAAAAGGCCGGCTTTTCGATTTCAGGATCATTTAACAGAACCGACTGGGGTTTAAACTGGAATTCGGCTCTTGAGACAGGTGGTGTATTGGTAGGTGAGGAAGTGAAAATGAGCGCAGAGGTGCAGTTAGTAAAATTATCATGAACGAAAGAAAAGAAAATAATTTAATGCCTGTTTTATTCCTCGGGCACGGTAGTCCGATGAATGCAATTCAGGATAACGAATTTACAAGAGGGTTTCGGGAGATCGGACAGCAGATCCCCCGTCCTTCTTCTATTCTCGTAATATCAGCCCATTGGGAAACACATGGAGTGTGTATTACGGCTATGGATAATCCAAGGACTATTCACGACTTTGGAGGGTTCCCACCTGAGCTGTATTCAGTTAAGTACCCCAGTCCCGGTAATCCTGAACTGGCAACAGCTATCCAAGCCCGCTTACCGGAACAGCATATTAAGGCAGATTACAAGTGGGGCCTTGACCATGGTGCATGGAGTGTAGTAAAACACATGTATCCTGAAGCTGATATACCTGTTATTCAGATGAGCCTCTCGTATTGCAAGAAGCCTTTGGAGCATTATGAACTTGCTAAGGAACTCATGCGTTTACGGCAAAAGGGAGTACTCATCATTGGAAGCGGCAATATGGTGCATAACCTGGGTATGGTTGCCTGGGATAAACTGGATGAGGCCGGTTATGCATATGACTGGGCAAAGGAAGCAAGTGACAAAATGAAACAGTGGATATTGAACGACAACCACGATCTGCTTATAAATTATGGCAAACAGGGCAGGGCATTCACATTGGCCATCCCCACTCCTGATCATTATTTGCCACTCCTGTATACTTTGGGATTAAAGCAAAAAAATGAACCGGTACAGATCTTTAATGATCAACCTGTTGCCGGTTCACTAAGCATGACTTCAGTTAAAATAGGAGCCTGATTACCCGTCAGGCTTCTGTTTTTGGCTGAGTCTTTGGCTTTTTACCCTCCTCAATCAAATTCTTAATCTGCTGTTCAAGTTTATTCTTCTGCTCATCAAAAGCATCGGTTGCCAGTTTAAGTTTGGCTCTAAATTCATCTCTGAGATCCTCGTGTGCTTTCCCGAATGAAGTAAATTTCTCCTTTACTTCCTTAATCTCACCTGTTACCATATACTTAATGTCATCAGCCTTTTTAGTCAGCAAGCCGCCAAATTCATCCCTTAATTGCTCATTTCCCGTTTTAATATTACCCGTAATCTCTTTCTTTTCCTTTGATATCCTTGATTTTAGCTGCCAGTTCAGGAGGAGCGTAATGCAGGCAACAACTAGAAAGGCAATAATCCAGAACAGTGTCGAGTTGCTAACCGACTTGCCTAACGAAGTGAACTTATCGTCAGTTTTTTTCTCCATCTGCAGGATTCGGTCATTTGATTCGGCCAGCACCTGCTTAGAAGCAGCCAGGTCATCCTTAAGAGCCGCAATGTTTGCATTCAGTTCATTCAGTTGGATTGTCAGATCAGCTACAGATTTCTGATTAGCCTTGATTTGGTTAGAAAGCTTCTGATTGCTGTTTTCGAGCAGAGTCACTTTATTTTGAAGTTGCATTAATTCATTGTTCTGGCCTAAAAGTGAGATACCAAAACATACAAGCAAAACTGTGGTAAAGAACATTTTTTTCATAACAGAACCGGTTTAGAAGTGAATATATTGAATAACCAAAAATGTCTCCATCAAACCAATCATTGCTTCATGGCAGTCTATTCAAATGCAAAGCCCTGTAAGAAAACAGCGATATTCTTTCGGTAGTCGGACTCGTTCTAATGAGGTCAATAAAAATAAGAAATAAAAAAAGATAATGCAACAGGCGTAAGGCAAAAATCTTGAATGATGAATCTAATTGTCCTTGCCTAAAATAGTTGACCTTTTTTGAGTTTAAAAATGAACCAAAAATGGCAACAAGAGAAGCATTTAAACAAATCGAACTCAAACAAAGAAGAAATCGCTACTTTAGTGAAGAATTCAAG
>JAEZNO010000037.1 GCA_023441805.1 Bacteroidota bacterium | reverse complement strand
ATTTGTTTATCAAGTCATTAAATTTTTCAATGTCTTCGATTTTATCTACTTTTTTCACATTCCAGTCTTCAATATATTCATTAATCTCTTTTGAAGACATTGCTTCTTCAATTGTAATTTTTTCTTCAATTGAAGTTCTGCGGTAAAACTCAGTTACAAATACTTTATCGTCAAATATTCCGGGAATCCCTACTATTATTTCAAAATTTTCTAATGGTTCATAGAAAACGAACCCATCAAACATATATTCAAAATTAACTGTTTCATAATCACTGCCACCAAAATTGTACATGTTAAATTTTGTTTTACCAAATGGTGTATCTTTCAAGTCAAATCCAACATTTTTATTACCCGTAAATCTAAATGCGGCATCCCATTTCCCATCTGCAATTAATATTGGAGTTTCCGATGTTGGGTAATAGTTAATCATTATTCCTTTTGTAGAATTAGGAAATGTTTTGTAAATATACTCCGCTGTACTATAAGTTTTTGGTTCTGGTGCAAGTGATATACATTTGGGTATTCGAGTATATCCATGGTAAGTATTCATAATTATAAGTGCCTTCTTCTTATTGGGGTTCCTGTATTTTTCTTGTAAATATTTTCTAATAAAATGTTGCGCCATAATAGTATTCCTGTCTATCACTGGTGGAAAATTGTTTTGTGGTTCCGTCATATCAAGGAACATATTGTATTGTTCATTGCACTTTATTGAATCCCATGAGAACATAACATCCAATGGAAAAACCTGAATTTTTTCATTCAATTGTCTTTCTTGATTTGTTTTATAAATGTTTTCAAGCAAGTAGAAATAGTTATAATTTGGCCATAGGGAAAACATATCAAGATTTTTAAAAATAGCCAGTAAATGCTCTTTAATCTCAATCTCTGTTAAGTTTTCTTTAAGTAAAAATTCATTGATTTGTTTTCCAGAATTGAAAACACCAACTTCCGTATAGACATTTCCTGTAAATCGTTTGTCATTAACAATATCAACGATCATTTCGTATTGCTTAAATTCGCTATGAACTCGTTCGCATAAAACAATAATATCCTTTTCTTCAAAAGATTTTAGAACATATTCTTTGGGTGATAAAAATGTTTTACCGCTTAAAAAGTCAACAAAAGGTTTTATACTGTCATTTGGCAAAGTCTGAGCTAATACCGCAGAACAGAATCCTATAAAAATCGAAATTGTCGTTAATATTTTATGCATGTCAATTACAATTGAGTTTGTTTGTCTCTTAATATAACCGCTAACGGTCGGCGGTATGTTACTGGCGGCTATAGGAATTGCTTCCCTTTCTACCGTTACGAATTTAAAAGAAATTGCAAACCATTCAAATTGTTCGTCACCGCCGACTGGAATATACCGCTTGTTGTAGCGCGTTATTTTTTCAACTAAATCGTTCTTTCAATTTTTTACTTACAGAATCAATAATTGTCTTAAATCTGCCTGTCTGGTCTTTCTGATGAATCTTATATGGTTCCCTCTGTTGGTTAATTGCTTGTCTTACTTTTTCAAATGTTGTCAATTCACCATTTAGAAACGAATCACCATATTTCTCCAATTCACATTTTGCATTTTTCAAACTAAAATCAATTTTGTCAAAATCAACTAATGAATATTCTTTTGCTTTCAGTTCAGGTGAAATTTCTTTCTTTATATGCCAAAGAGCAATTGAATTCCAATCGGTTTCGGGCCAGTCGGTACTTCCTTGTCCTATAATTATGTTGTAATAATATGGATAATCTCTTGGATGAATGCTTGCACTAATCTTTATATACAAATCATCTCTTTTATAAATCATAGTACAAAAGGAATTCTCAACTTCTTTTATTTCATTCTTAAAGCCATGATTATCTAACAGGGTATCGAATATTTCCGAAGCAGTCTCGACAAATCGAATCAGGTCTTTATTTGTTTCTTCAAGCTTAGATTTTTCGGTCATGTCGTTTGTCCTTATATAAAGCGCTACAACGTTTTCGGGCTTTGCGTTCGGGCGGGTTTCGGAGCACCAAACTGTCAACCAGCACTAAACTGGAATAGAAGCACAAGGCTCCACGTTTGCACGTCACCCCGCCTGACGCAAAACCCGTGTTAGGCGTATGTGCTTCTTTCTGTCAATTATGTTTAATTCTTGTTATTATTTCTGTATGATTAAAGTCTGGTACACAACTACTTTATAACCTTACCAAAAGTAATGTTATCAACCCTAAATGGGGTGTATAACCTTACCTTTTGGTCTTTATATTTATCCCGCAATTTAATCATAATGTATCAAATGAACAAGTGATTTTTTGCAGGCTTTTTTCTGATACATGTGTGTATATTTCAGTAGTCATACTACTCTTATGTCCTGGAAGCTCTTGAATATACCTAAGATCTGTTCCATTTTCTAATAGGTGTGTGGTATAACTGTGTCTTAACCAATGTAATGTACCGGTTTTCTAACACAGGCTTTACCACAGGCATTTTTTAAAACCTTCGCCAAACTTGCTTCAGTATATGGCTCCCCTGATTTTTGGCTCATCTTAGTACCTAAGTGCCAAAATTTTGAGCCCAACGTATAGCGTTTTATTCATCGTTCCCACAAATGTATAAAGAAAGTTTTAATGTTAAAAAATACAAGTGAAGAAAATTCAAGGTGTAAAGTAAATGATGAATAAAACCGAGTTGGACTATGCCGCTATGGGAGTTCTTTCGGAGTTTGCAGTTTAAATAGGGTTGTAATTGCCTCCGCTTGTACTATTTTCATCACTAACTCGCTTACATGAAATTAATTCTCTGTATGGTAGAGACCTTAATCTTCTTTACACTTACTGAATTTTCATTAATTTCGCAGCCTGTTTTTTTAAAACGAGTTCGCATGGGAAGAGCATTTGAGTTTCGTAAAGCACGAAAGCTGAAACGATGGGGTAATATGGCAAGAGTATTTACCCGCCTTGGTAAGGATATTGAAATAGCCGTCAAAGCCGGTGGACCAGATCCTACAATGAATCCTAAACTCAGGCTGTTGATACAGAATGCCAAGAGTGAAAACATGCCTAAGGAGAATGTTGAACGGGCTATTAAGCGTGCTGTTTCAAAAGATTCTTCCGATTATAAAGAGGTAGTTTATGAAGGTTATGGCCCTCATGGTATTGCTGTGGTTGTTGAAACAGCTACTGATAATCCTACAAGGACGGTGGGTAATATTCGCAGCTATTTCACCAGAAACGGAGGCAGCTTGGGTACAATGGGAATGCTCGATTTTATGTTTGAACGGAAATGCTCGTTCAGAGTTGAAATGAAGCCGGGTGTTGAACTTGAAGAATTAGAGCTTGAACTTATTGATTATGGTCTTGAAGAGATCTTCATGGAAGATGATGAAATGCTGATCTATGCCGAATTCTCAGCCTTTGGACCCATACAGAAATACCTCGAGGAGAATCACTTCAATATTAAAAGCTTCGCTTTCGAAAGAATTCCTAACGATATAAAAACATTAACTCCTGAACAGCAGGCTGAAGTTGAGAAGATGCTTGAAAGAATGGAGGATGATGAGGATGTCACCAATGTGTTCCACAATATGAGAAGTGAATCCTTCTAGTCTAATACAAGTGATACCTGAGACCATAGACCTTCCGGGTAATGACTTAGATATTGATGGAGACAACGCAAGGACTTGTGGTTTGTGAAAAGGTAAGCAAGTATCTGTCTGATGAAATTTCACTGATCTTTTGTATTGTTGGCTGACTTTGGTCTATGAAAAAAAGCTGCCCATGGTAGGGCAGCCTCTACTCAATTTAACTTCATTATTAGTGTGAAATGACAAATCTTGTTGTTTTAGCAGTCTCATCTGATAACAGCCTTAGAATATAAACACCATTTCCAAGTGCAACTGTGCTTATTGAAATTAGATGCTTTCCTACGGTTAGTCGCTTATTGTCTATTGTCTTTATTAATTTTCCTGATGAATTATAGATTGTAAGGGATACATCACCATCTCTCATCATCTGTACCGGTATCTCAATAAAATCACCTGCCGGATTTGGATAAACGTTGCCTAACATGTCACCGGACAATTCAGGATTTTCAGGTAATGCCAATCCTGTTTCAGGTACTGCCAGCTTCTTTGATGTGTACAACCTGTATTCACCTGCTTTAAGAGTTATCTTATCAGTCAGACTTGTAACATTTAATGAATCACCGGTGAAATAGTTATACCACATGCCTGTTGAATTGAATCCGGGAACTATCTGTCCGTTTATCACGCCGAAGTTGGCGACAACAGTCACTGACATTTCATCATCAATCAGATTGATTGACTTAAGCTGACCTGATACGTTTAGGTTGTAATCGTAAGTGCGAAAAACATCGTATTCTTTTTTCAGTTTTATCAGCTCTGACGTCATGTTGAATAAGAACTTCCTTCTCCAGTCCTCATTGTAATCCCACCTGACGGGCTTTTCGCCTGTGCGACCGTTGTAATCAATTGAGTAGTCGTAACCTAACTCTCCAAATTGCCAAAGCATCTTTGGACCGGGGAAGCTGTAGAAAAATAGTGAGGCAGCTACTATTCTTTGCACGGCCGTGTCAGGATGCTTAATGTTGTAATATTGATTACTCATATTCCCATCGTTCATTATAGAGAACATAAGCCTTTCTTCATCATGGCTTTCCATGTAACCGACAATATGAGGGTCGTTCCAGCCTCTTGCTTTATATGAGAGCCACGAAATGTCAAGATTATCAGTTTTGGCCATGGCGATCTGCCTGAAGCTATAATTTAGATTTCCCCAAAGCAGCATGCCGTAATTTGAGAGTTCCTTTTCTTCGGCATTATCAGCGAAGTGCTCAAGTATTATATATGCATCCGGTTTAACAGCTCGGATTTTGTTAGAAATGTCTTTCCAGATAGCTACACGCGAAGCATCGTATTGACCCCAAAGAGCAACATTGCCGAGAGTATTCCTTTGAGTGAAGCCTTTTGACAGGTCAAATCTGTAACCATCCACTTTGTATTCAGTTATCCAGTATTCAACCACTCGCTTTACGAGATCTTTGGTAGCCGGGCTTTCATGATTGAAATCGTAACCGACATTGAAATCATGTTTGGGAATAGGATTCAACCATGGATTATTGTCAGCCGGTATGTTACTTAAACCATCCCAGTATAAACGTGCAAAAGGTGATGACCCGAAAACATGGTTTAACACAATGTCAAAAATTACTGCCATTCCATGCTGGTGACAGATGTCAATAAACTGCTTCAGGTCGTTTTTTGTACCATAGTATTTATCGGGGGCAAAATGGAATGCTGTATTATAACCCCAACTTGAATTCCCCTCAAACTCATAAACCGGCATTAACTCAATGGCATTTACTCCCAGTCGCTTTAAGTAGCCAAGGGTGTCAATCAGAGTTTGATAATCGTGTGCAGCAAGAAAATCGCGCAATAAGAGTTCGTAGATAACCAAATCTGTAACAGCCGGCGGGGTGAAGTCTTCATGCACCCATTGGTACTGAGTTTGAGCAGTCTGCAATACAGATGCATATTGAGTTGTTTTATCGACAGGGTATTCAATTAAGCCCGGATAAGTTGATTCAGGAATATACTTATCGTTCCATGGATCAAGATACTTGTCGGCATACGGGTCAGCAACTACAATCCCGTCAACCCAATATTGGAATATGTACTCCTTTCCGGGCTCCAATCCGTCAACTTGTCGCCACCAATTGTTACCATCAGGATCACGGAACATTTGGCCCTCTAAGGTAAATTCCCAATCATTGAAATCGCCCAGTATAAATATATCTTCTTTGTACGGGGCATAGATTGAGAGAATTACAGTACTGTCGTTTAAATAGTTTATGCCGTTCTTAATGCCTTCGGGCATCTCCTCTGTAACAAGAGGCGGTTTTACAAAATAATAAGCATTGTCAGTTACAACATCATTCTCGCCATAAGCATTAACCTGAATTAAGTGTTTCCCTTCTGATTCAGTAATTATTGTGTCGAGCAAAGTAATGCCTGTAGTTGAGCTAATCCGGATGTCATCAATAAAAAGTGCAATTGAATCAGCATTACTGGCATTTGCTTCAATGATTAATTGTTCATGAGGGTTAACCAAGTTAGCTTCATTGACAGGTCTGTCAATCTTAACAAATAAGCCAACTGTGTAAACATCGGCAAAGATGTCGCCGCCGGTCTCAGTTTTACCTTCCAGGTAGTTGTTATTATTTACCGGAAAGTCGCTCCTGAAGACAAAGGCAAGCTTCAATATTTGCTCCGGGGCGGGAACCTGATAATATTCTCTAATGGTTTGTATCCCTGTGGTGAACTTATAGAGGTTATTTCCAATCCTTTCGAGTTTTGTTTCAGGAGTATTCTGCCCCCAGTTTGTTTTTACATATTTCCAATCTGATGGTGCAGTACTCTTATCGGTTATAACTCCTGTATGAGCATAAACATCACCGTTGTACCCTAGCAATCCCTTGTTACCTTCCTGAGCATTAAAGATGACTTCTACAGTCTGATTATCAGCAGGAAAGGCGGGATTTGTCGTAATAATTTGAGCAAAGACACCGCTAATTGACGCAAAGGTTATAAGTATAGAAAGTAAAATATGTTTCATGGCGATGAAGATTAGAACTGATTGGACATAAGACGATACACTTATAACGTTACAATTTAGTCATAGTTGGTATGCGTAGCTTAAATAACAAAAATAGCAAATTCTGTGGTTAAACTTTATGCTATTTATCTTGTTGATAAGCGCAAGCAAAACGGGATTCGTATATTTTGATGCAAAATATTGTAAACTGTTAAAAAAGCACTTAATTTTGTATATGTCAAACACTCATACCAATATATTAAAACAGTATTCCAATGGATAAAAAGAACATTGACAGTATCCTGGTTCCTACCGATTTTTCAGAAGTATGTGCAAATGCTGCAAATCAGGCAGCTGAGGCTGCTAAATGGCTGGGTTCGAAAGTATTATTATTACATGTTATCAATAGTGAAACTAAAACTTACCTTAAGAACGAGAATTTACCTGTTAGTGCAATAGATGATAAGCTTGCTGAACTTGCTGCATCTATTTCATCAAACTACGGAGTTGAAACAGGTTATATGACCAGGGAAGGAAGTATTTTCACCGAGATTGCCGATGTTATCAAAGAGGAAGAAATAAGCATGGTTTATTTGGGCACTCATGGTAAGGTTGGTTTACAGCGTTTAACCGGCAGTTTTGCTCTTAAAGTCATAACTTCATCTGAAGCCCCGGTGGTGGTTGTTCAAAAGCGTCCTTTTGAGAATGGATATAAGAAGATTGTTCTTCCAATTACCAGTGAAGCTGGTCCACACGAAAAGACCAAATGGGCAGTTTTCGTTGCTAAGAAATTCAATGCAACTATTCACATCTACCGTACAGCCGAAGCATCCGAAGAAGTATATAAAGCATCAAAGCACATTGCTGATTTCCTTACAAAGAACGATGTTTCATTCGTCGAGCGCTCTGCTGAAAAGAACACAAATTTTGCTAAACAGGTAATCGATTATGCTACAACAAATAATGCTGACCTGATTATGATTATGACCGATCCTGACAAGAGTTTCACATCATACATACTTGGACGATATGATGAAGAAATCATCTTCAACGCTTCGCAGATCCCTGTAATGTGTGTGAATCCGCGTAAATTCAACTACGAAATATTGGGTCTGTAATAAGATTGAAAAGTTTTAATGCTCCAGCATTTGCCGGAGCTTTTTTTTCATCATTGCCTTACTTCTGAAAATATTCTATGGACTTAGTCGCACTATCGGAATTTGTCTGCAAAAAAATGGAGCACGAGTTACCTCCATTTGTTGTCTATCATGGAGTTGACCATACTTATGATGTTCATAATTCTGTTCTCCGACTGGCAAAGATGGAAAAAATGGATACTTACGAAACTAATCTTGTTGAAGCAGCTGCCTGGCTGCATGATATAGGTATCCTTGTACGATTCGATGACCATGAGACTACTTCGGCCAGAATGGCTTCGGATATACTGCCTCAGTTCGGCTTTAATGATGAGGAAATAACCAAAGTGAAAAACATGATTCAATGCACTCGCTTACCTCAAGCTGCGTATACTATCGGCGAAAAGGTACTGTGCGATGCAGATTTGGATTACCTTGGAAGAAATGATTTCTTCATAATAGGACAAAAGCTTCGGCTGGAATGGGAACTTATCGGTAATAAAATCACACTGCTCGACTGGTATAAATTGCAGATGGATTTTTTGAATAACCACCGATATTTTACTCAATCGGCTCAGATGCTCCGAAATGAACGTAAAGCACAAAATATGGCCGAAATCCTTCAACTGTTTAACGCTTACTACAGCAAAAAATAATATTTGCTCACTATTGTCAGGCAATGGAAACAAAGCAGGCGAAAGAAAGAATTGATTTTCTGGTTCAGGAAATAAAACGGCACAACTATCTTTACTACCATGACGCCCAACCCGTTATTAGCGACTATGAGTTTGATATGCTCTTAGAAGAGTTAATTAAACTGGAAAAGCAATACCCTGATCTCGCAAACCCAAACAGTCCTACCAAAAGAGTAGGTGGTGGAATTACTAAGGAATTTGTATCTGTGAAACATAAAACCCCGATGCTTTCGCTCGATAATACATACTCTGAAGCCGAACTGCGTGATTTCGACAGGAGGGTGCAGAAAGGTTTGAATGAACCTTACGAGTATGTTTGTGAGCTTAAGATTGACGGTGTTTCAATTAGTCTTCATTACTTAAATGGAGAATTTATGCAGGCAGTTACCCGCGGCGACGGGGTTCAGGGTGATGATGTCACTAACAATGTCAGGACTATCGGACATATTCCACTTAAGATCAACGCCCCCGGTATTCCTGATGAATTTGAGGTACGTGGAGAAATATTCATGCCAAAAGTTGGTTTTGCAAGAATGAATAAACAGCGATTTGAAGCAGGTGAGCCTGTCTTTGCAAATCCCCGTAATGCCACGGCAGGTACTCTTAAGACTCAGGATTCAACTGAGGTGGCTAAACGCCCGCTTGATTCATTTGCTTACACTCTTTTCACTGATGAGGTTGATGTTCCAACTCACTACGATCGACTCATGCTGATGAAAAAGTGGGGCTTCAACATTTCTGATATTAAAGCAAAATGCAGCTCTATCGATCAGGTGATTCAATTCATTAATGAGATTGAAGTAAATCGTCCAAAATTGTCGTTTGATATTGATGGTGTCGTCATCAAAGTAAACAGTATTGAACAGCAACAAACACTTGGTTATACCGCCAAAGCCCCCAGATGGGCAATTGCATATAAGTACAAACCGGAAGAGGCATCAACAATTCTTCAGTCGATTTCATTTCAGGTTGGTCGAACAGGAATTATCACACCGGTGGCTAATCTGAAGCCTGTTCAGTTAGCCGGAACAACTGTAAAAAGGGCTACATTACATAATGCCGATATCATGGCTGCTCTTGATGTCAGAGTGGGGGATACCGTATTTGTAGAAAAGGGTGGTGATATCATACCCAAAATCACCCGTATTGATCTCAATAAGCGCCCACCTGAATTGTTTGCAACGGAGTTCATTAAATCATGTCCTGAATGTGGAACACCACTTGAACGTCAGGAAGGGGAGGCCTCATGGGTTTGCCCAAATTACACAGGTTGTCCTCCCCAGATAAAAGGTCGGCTTGTGCATTTCATTGCCCGTCGTGCGATGGACATTGAAAGCCTGGGACAGGGTAAGATCGAAATGCTTTACGATGCGGGTCTTATACACAATCCGGCTGATCTTTATGATCTGAATGAAAAGAAATTGCTTTCGCTTAGTGAAATTTTCGCTTCACGCAAGCAATCTACCTCTACTGATGTATCTCTTGAGCTGACCGGAGGGGTTGAATCTCCTGCTAACGGTAAGAAAGAAAAACGAGTCCTCTTCCAGAAGAAGTCAATCGAAAATGTGATGAAGGGACTTGAAAAATCAAAGCAAGTGCCTTTCGACAGAGTGCTATACGCTTTAGGGATAAAGTTTGTAGGTGAGACAGTCGCCCGGAAGTTGGCAAGACATTTCAGGGATATCGACAGTCTGGCAAATGCGGCTATGGATAATCTACTTGAGGTGGAAGAAATTGGTTCGCGCATAGCAGGTGCTGTAATTGAGTATTTCGGCAATCATGATAATCAGGAGATGATAAGCAAACTCAGGATGCATGGACTGCAATTTGCCATGCATGAAACTGATGAAGTTGTCAGTGATAAATTAAAAGGAATGACAATCGTAGTGAGCGGGTCATTTAGTTTGTTTCCATCGAGAGATGACCTTAAGAAAGAGATTGAGCGTCACGGTGGGAAGGTATCAGGGTCAGTATCATCAAAAACAACTTTCATCATTGCCGGCGAAAATATGGGTCCTGAAAAAAGAGTAAAAGCCGAGTCTCTTGGAATCCCTATTATCACAGAAGAGGAATTTAAGTCAAAGATATCCTGATAGTTATCAATCTGAAATTTTCATTAAAAAAAAGCTGCTGCCAATGTATTCACTGACAGCAGCTTTTTTAGTGGAAGAATGTATGACTTAAAATTTCCAGCCTAGTTTCAATGTACTGCGAACGCTTGAGCCTAATATAAATTCAGTTTGTTTACCCTGCGTAAGCTCATTAGTTGTATTATCGATGATTTCTTCAACTTTTCCGTAACGAAAATATGAGAATCCATATCCAAACTCGGTGCCTATATAGATGTGCTTAGAAAAGTAATAATCAACGCCTGCGCCGGCACTTAAGCCAAATTGGTTAAAAGCCCTATTTTCGTATCCTGATTCATATGCATCAGTTGCGCCTTTAATCTTATAAAACTCATCTCCATTTGATTCAGCCTTTGCACCTGATGAAAAATTATAGAAAAACACTTCACCACCTACATAGGGTGATAAACGCTTTGTTCCTTCAAAATGGTATTCTATACCCGGCAATATTCCGAACAAAAATGTATGTGAACAAGCAACTAAATTTGAGTTACTACTACGTTCATTATCATACTGGTCATGATAATAATCGGCCTGAAGTCCAACACGAAGAGCTAAATTGGGTTTCATAAAGTACCTGACGTTAAGTGTTTCAATTTTAATTAATTGATCACCTGCATTAAATGGAGAGAAACTGACATCAGTTGTAATCCCTGAAACAGCTTTAAACGTTTGGTCAGTGTCTTGTGCAAAGCCTAATGTTGTAATGCACAAAATTGCAGCAATAGTGATTAATTTATTCATAGTAATAAAGTATTAAGTTCGCTACAAATATCAGAAAATTTCTTTCATCAAAAAAAACTATGAAATGAATTCGTACAGGATGCATGGTTTTGATTGATAGTTGGTGAACATATTCACCAGTTGAAATATTTGTACCTTTGCGCCCTTAATGTAATTCAATGAATTCAGCTCCCAACTCACTGATAAAGTACTACTTCTATATTATTCTTTCCATGCTCTTCTGGGGCATGTCATTCATTTGGACAAATATTGCACTTAAGGATTTTGACCCGATTTCGGTCATCTTCTTTCGATTGGTGCTTTCTTCGGTTATTTTGTACTCTTACATAAAATTGTCGGGCAATGTTGAGAAAATTGCCAAAGAAGACCGTAAGTGGTTTCTCTTACTGGCATTGGCTGAACCTTTCTTCTACTTTCTGGGTGAGAACTTTGGATTACAGTTCGTGTCACCGGCAGTCACATCTGCTATAATTGCCACCATACCTTTAATGACACCAATAGTAGCATATCTGTTTTTACGTGAAAGAGTAGACCGTTTTACCGTGGTTGGAATTTTCCTGTCTTTTTTCGGAATAATATACATGCTGGTAAATAAAGATCTGAGCCTTAATGCCAGTCCCAAAGGAATAGCGTTGATATTCCTGGCTGTCTTTTCAGCTGTAGCATACACATTTTTTATTCGGAAGCTTGCCAACAAGTATAAAGCCATAACTATACTTACCATTCAGAACATCATAGGTACTATCTATTTCTTACCTGTATTCCTTGCCCTTGACCTTAATAATGTGCTGTCAACCAGTCCTTCAACTTCAGGAATTTTAGCTATCGTACAGTTGGCCATTTTTGCCAGCAGCCTGGCGTTTCTACTGTTTATCATTGTAGTTGCAAAATTAGGCATGGTTAAGGCCAACATATTTACTAACCTGATACCGGTTTTTACTGCAATATTTGCATACTTTATCATTGGAGAGCATATCAATCTGCAGAAAATAATAGGAATACTGCTAGTAATTACAGGAATTGTAATATCCCAGTTGCCCGCCTTCAAGGTGCTATATAACAGAAGCAGAGGAAGATAATGCGGGCGTATCCGATTCAGCCGGTCAAGAGTTTTAAAAAAGTTGATGGTGGTATGTTCAGTTTCAAATAATTTTATAATTTTGCGAACCCAAACAGCGTATAGGTTTGGAAAAAATGGCGAGGTAGCTCAGTTGGTTAGAGCGTCGGATTCATAACCCGGAGGTCACGAGTTCAATTCTCGTCCTCGCTACAAACAGATTTTTCAGCTAAAAAAATGGAAGCTTTAGAGACTCTTGATTGAGGATTTAAAGCTTTACTTATTTAGTGGTCATAAAAATTGATTTTTCAAAGCAGGTACACTCTAGGCACAAGTTAGTATAAAATTATGATCTAAACTTAATGTAGCCGGAATGGGCAGATACTTATGAATGAATGAAGAATTCAGAATTTAACAATTTTTGAAGTGAAAAATTTATTAGTAGTGATTATGTATATGGAGTAAATACCTGACTTAAGATTACTGATATTTATTTTAGTCACTTTTTCTATCAGGTTATGTAATACTATATTCCCGGCGATATCCATAATAGTGTAGTATGATTCGGCAGGCAAATCGTTTGAGATGTATAATTCATCTAAAACCGGATTAGGATATATATTCAATCGTTCGACTTCTATATCATTTGTATTGACATTGAAGTAACACCAGTTATTTCAATCGGGAGAATTGATGTAATATGTATTAACGGAATCAGGTTTAAAACAGAGCGTAAATAAATTCCACTCAAATTCCGATGAATAAGCAGAGAATATCTCTTGATCGCTTCCAATACCTTCAATCCAATATTCTTCATTCATTGCAGTATTAGAGAGGTAATACCGTTTATGGTAAGTTTCACCTAATAATCTGCGTTGGCTCTTTGTCGGCTCAGGCGAGATGGGAACTGAGGTTGTTAAAGTGGAGAATCAGGATTCAGCTTTAGCATGGCGCTACTTAAAACGGTTGCCTGAAAAGGCAATCGTTTTTTTGATTAATTACTTATGTTGATGAACAACTTAAGACCGTGTTATGAGAGGGTTAGGTGACGGTTGGGTGAGGGTTGGGTGACGGTAAGGGTCAGCCAACCCTCACCCAACCGTCAGCCAACCGTCACTCAACATGCCCTTCGGTATGGTAAAAATCAATCACCTTTTGAAGTTCGTTTCCCCAAATGGTCATTGTAACGTTCAAAGTAAATAAAAAGTCAGTTGAGGTTATTCCTGTTGCAAGGTCATTCATTGTATTGAACCGATTAGTGTTAGATGACCTAAAATTTCAAACAGACACCGAGACCGTCATTATATATCCCGAATTTCAGAGTGATGTCCTTTTCTTCATCTAATTTGATTCCGTCATTATAAAGTTGTATTGCTTTAAATCTATGTTTTTTTGAAAGCGATGCAAAAGGTATACCTAAAGCAATAAAACCTGCTCCGGCTATGGCCATCTCCCATTTTGGAGAACCTCCTCCTACTGCATTTCCAATAGGCCACCCGATTAATGCACCCCCTACCAACGCGAACGTATTAGCTACAAATGCGTTTGATTGAGATTTCTTAAAATGTTTGTAAGCTTTATTATTATCAAGAAGCAAATAAACCAACTCATCCCGGGCCAGTACTTCATCGTTTACTTTGAAAGTAGTACCTTTCTTATCAATTGTTATTGTGTCATGAGATGTTTGTGCCTGAGCAAACATCATTGTTATGACAAATAATGCTGTAAGCAGTGATTTCATGGTCGAAGGAATTATTAGCACAAATGTATGAAGTTATTATCAGTAGCATGATAATATTAAAAAAAAAAGAGACTCCCGAATGGAAGTCTCTTCTCTCCTGATTATTAATTTGACTTAAAGCACTATCTTTATTTCTGTTGATTAATCGTGTCCTAGTTGTTTAACAAGTTTATTATATAATCCCATTATTAAGAACGACGGTGCCCACTGTCCGATGAACATTGACGTTTCATCCCTGCGCAATAATTTGAAAGTTAGAGAAATTGCCATTGCTCCGATAGCTGTCCACAGATAAACATCTGAGGGGATCTTGGCAGTCTGTTCTTCTATCATCTTAGCTACATAACCTTCCCTCTTGTCAGGATTAGTTTGGTCCATTTTTGATTTTATATCCTTGGTGATCGTTTCCATATTTTTGCTTAGTTAGTAATACAAGTAGTTGTAAATGAAACAAGTGCAATTTATTTTATGTTTAAAACCACTTTAAAAATAATATTTTGAATTAAAGTTCAGAATGAGGAATTGCATCCCGACGCCTTTAAGTTTGTACCCTCGTAAGGCTTTATTATTGAGTCGGTGAACCGTCATTTTTACTAATTTTGCACTCTCAAAAAAAATAAAGACGTTTCATGGAAATTCCTGCAAAGTACGATCCCAAAGGCAAAGAAGATAAATGGTATAGTTATTGGCTTGATCAGAAATTCTTTCGTTCAGTACCCGATGAGAGAGAACCATACGTAATTGTTATCCCTCCACCTAACGTAACAGGAGTGCTTCATATGGGGCACATGCTCAACAATACAATTCAGGATGTGCTGGTGCGTCGTGCCAGAATGATGGGTTATAATGCATGCTGGCTTCCGGGTACTGACCATGCTTCTATTGCTACCGAGGCCAAAGTTGTTGGAAAACTTAAGGAGCAGGGAATTGAAAAGAATAGTCTTACCCGCGAAGAATTCCTTAATCATGCATGGGAATGGAAAGAAAAGCATGGCGGAATCATACTTGATCAATTAAAGAAACTTGGTGCTTCCTGTGATTGGGACCGCACAAAGTTTACTTTGGATGCCGATATGTATGAGTCAGTCATCAACGTTTTTATTGACTTGTACGACAAGGGCTTGATATACAGAGGCGTAAGGATGGTCAACTGGGACCCTAAAGCCCTTACAGCAGTTTCAGATGAAGAGGTTATATATAAGGAAGAGAAATCAAAACTCTACTATGTTCGCTACAAGGTTGAAGGTGAAGAAGATCAATGGGTTACCATAGCAACCACACGCCCTGAGACTATTCTGGGTGATACTGCTGTCTGTTTTCATCCTGAAGATGAACGGTATAAACACCTTGCAGGAAAGCGTGTACTCGTCCCTCTTCTTGAACGATCCATTCCTCTCATTATGGATGAATATGTCGACAGGGAATTTGGAACCGGATGCCTAAAGATAACTCCGGCGCACGATATTAACGACTACGATATTGGTATAAAATACAACCTGCCAAGTATTGATATCTTTAATGATAACGGCACTTTGAATGAGAGTGCCGGCTTGTATACCGGTCAGGACAGATTTGATGTACGCAAACAGATAGTTGAAGATCTGAAAGCTAAAGGTCATATCGTTAAGATTGAAGATTATATAAATAATGTTGGATTCTCAGAAAGGACTGACGTTGCCATTGAACCTAAACTTTCACTTCAGTGGTTCTTACGAATGGATAAGATGGCTCCTAAAGCACTTGAGGTTGTGATGAACGACACCATTAAATTTCATCCTGAGAAGTTCAAGAATACCTATCGCCACTGGATGGAAAATGTACGCGACTGGTGCATCAGCCGTCAACTTTGGTGGGGACAACGTATTCCGGCATACTATCTGCCTGATGGAAGGTTTGTGGTTGCTAAATCGGCCGATGAGGCGTTGGTGAAAGCCAAGGCTCTCTCCGGAAACAATAATCTTACATTGTCAGATCTTAAGCAGGATGAGGATGTGCTTGATACCTGGTTTTCATCATGGTTATGGCCTATTTCAGTTTTCGATGGCATAAGGAATCCTGACAATCCTGACATCAAATATTATTATCCTACTAATGATCTGATTACTGCTCCTGAGATTCTTTTCTTCTGGGTAGCCAGGATGATCATGGCAGGTTTAGAATATCAGAATGATATCCCGTTTAAGAATGTTTACCTTACAGGGATCGTTCGCGATAAGCTTGGAAGGAAAATGTCGAAGTCGCTTGGCAATTCTCCTGACCCACTTGACCTTATTGAGAAATTTGGGGCCGACGGTGTTCGTGTTGGTATGTTACTGACATCACCTGCAGGTAATGATTTACCATTTGATGAGAGTTTATGTGAGCAGGGGAGAAATTTCAGCAATAAAATCTGGAATGCACTCCGACTCATTAAAGGATGGGAAGTTGACACTTCATTGCAACAACCTGAGTACGCCAAAGTCGCTGTTCACTGGTTTGATGCGCGGTTTAATGAAGCATTAAAGGACATTGAAGATAATTTTAAGCGCTACAAGCTGTCAGAAGCTTTGATGGGTGTGTATAAGCTCATCTGGGATGATTTCTGCTCATGGTACCTTGAAATGGTGAAACCTGAGTATCAAAAACCAATTGACGAGCGGACACTTGCTGAAACTTCTGTTTTCTTCGACAAGCTTATGCGGATACTTCACCCGTTCATGCCGTTTATTACTGAAGAAATTTGGCATAAAATTTCTGAACGTAAAAATGGTGAGAGTATCATGATAAGTGAAATGCCAAAGCATGGTAGAATAAATCATGTCATACTAAAAGAATTCAGTGTTGCTTCACAGGTAATTCAGGAAATACGAAATATACGCAAAGACAAAGGAATTGCTCAGCGCGATGCCATTAAATTAGAGGTAATGAGCAATGACTCTGTATCAAATACCTTCAATGGTTTGATTGCCAAACTGTGCAATTTTGAATCAATAAGTTATGTTACTGAGAAACCACAGGCTGCAGTAGGATTTATTGTTGAATCAACTGAATATTATGTTCCAATAGGGGATAAGGTTGATATTGAAGCCGAAAAGGAGAAACTCACAAAGGAACTTGAATATACTGAAGGTTTCCTGGCTTCAGTAATGAAAAAGCTTGGTAATGAGAGATTCATGTCAAATGCAAAACCTGAGGTTATTGAAATAGAACAGAAAAAACGTGCTGATGCAGAATCTAAGATTGCATTAATAAGGCAACGGTTAGAATCATTCTGAGCAAATCAGGCAATAGTTGAATGTGTCGATTATTGCCGAATTTGAACTTTATTATTTAACATTTAAGCGTTTAGTCCAATTAGTAAACTTTATCATCATCTGGTTATTAAAGCAAATAGCAGTTTTACCGGGTTGCTGTTGGTGGTAATGATGCTATTTCCTGCCATGGTCAAATCTGCATCTGTGGTAAATGCTGATAGTCTGCGCCGTGTTTTACAGTCAAATGCAAACGACACTGTAATGATCAAAGCTTTGCAGGCACTGGGAGGATATTACTCAACAATTAATAATGATTCAGCAATGCAATACTATAACCGGGCACTTGAATTGTCTGAATCGCGTGATGACCATTATCATCGTCTACAACTATATTCCGCATTAAGTGAACTCTTTTTTAATAACCGGAATTACAGACTGGCAATAGATTATTATTTCCGCATATTGTCACAACTTGATCAGGAGATTGCTGGAGGGCTTGATAGTTTAAAGCAGGTACCCAACTATGCTTCGTTATACTCACAATTAGGCTTGTGCTACTTTAATATCGGAAGTACTGACCATGCTCTTACATATTTCAAGAAGAGCTTGATGAAAGTAGAACAGTTAAAGACAATAGTTGATGAGAAAGATTACCTTGGCCGAAAACTGGGTCTGTTAGTCAATATTGGTTCAGTGTATCTTGATAATAGGAAATTCAGTGAGAGTCGGCTATGGTATGAGCAGGCATTGCAAATAAACCTGAAACTGAATAATCCAAGGTTTACCAGTGCTATTTACAACAACCTGGGTATCATCTCAATGGAGCAGGAGAATTACCCAAGTGCATTTGACTACTATACTCAGGCACTTTCGATTCGTACAGAATCAAAAGACACTGCCGGCATGGCGCAGGTGCTAAACAATCTTGGTAAATACCACTATGTCGTTAAGGAATATAATAAAGCAGAGCAAGTTCTGAGGCGATCTCTGTCACTAACCAGCGGTTCAGGCAATATGCGAAGTGAAATGTTTGCTTCTCAATTTTTAGCTCTAGCTCTCGAAGGCTCAGGGCGTTATAGTGAAGCACTCGAGATGTTTAAACAATATAAAACAAATTACGACAGTGTCATGAATAGTGATGCTGCCGCTGATGCGTTGCGAATGGAGACTGAATACCACTATGAGAAGCTTCAACGCGACCGTGAGCTTGAACAGCAATTAGAGATTGCCAAGCGTGAGCGCCGCTCCATGGTTTATCTGATAATTGCCGGTATCCTGTTATTCCTGGTTATAATTGCCATTCTGCTTATCCGCAATCAGAGAATAAAAATGCGACAAGTTGAATTAAGCCGTAAAAGTCTGGAGCTTGAAAGTGTTAATCTTGGTCTGGAGAAACATAACCTGGAATTAAAGAACCAGAACCTCGAGATGGAACTCTCCTTTAAGAAGAAAGAGTTAACCACACAGGTAATGTATCTGTTACAGAAAAATGAGCTTATCGCAAATGCTATTCGTGAGATGCAGACTTTATTGGAAGTGCCTCCCCAAAAGCAGGCTTCTGTACTTCATCATATTATAAATGATATGAAGGCGAGCCTCGATAAGGGAGCATGGGATGAATTTGAAGTCCGGTTTCAACAGGTGCACCAGGAGTTTTACGATAAACTATACAATGCCCACCCCGGGCTGACACCTAATGAGGTAAAACTATGTGCTTTCTTACGACTCAACATGACAACCAAGGACATTTCAGCCATAACATATCAGTCAGCCAAAAGTATCCAGGTAGCTCGTACAAGACTTCGTCGAAAAATAGGTATTGAGCGTGATGAAAATCTGGTCAGTTGGCTTCAACAATTGTAAGTATCAGAATATGAGCATAGTAATTATTATGCTACTTCAATTGTAGTAATTTTGTTCCCTCCATTTTTGTTCCCTGTAGTCATTTTATTGCCCTATAAAATGATGGTTATGATTATTGTTAAACGATTTTTGTGTCGATAACAATACGTTCTATGCGATCAAAGAAAACAATTAGGAGAAGACCGGCAGTAAGCAGCAGCGAGGAAGTGAATGAACAACTGAAGCAGCTTGCTGATGAGAATGCTGCATTAAAGAAGCTCTTAGAGAGAGTTGATTCACCTGCATTCTGTAATAAAGTAGAAGAAGATGAATTAGTCTCAGGGAAAGAGAAGGATGATCAAATGAGATCATCTGAATCAGAAAATAAGAATTATTGATTGCTTAAAATAATTTAAACACAAACCTACCATTATGATTAGAATTACACTTTGGATAACAATGGCGCTGATTGGCAGCTTGTTGTCGAAAAATGCATTTGCGTGGGAGCCGGTAACCCGATCTCCCCAAAAGTCTGTTGTAACTACCACAAAGAGTCCCCGCTCAGGAGCGGCTCTTTACGACCAACTGTATCCCCTTGCGTGGTCCAGTATTGTTAGTGTGGAAGCTACTGATGCGGCTAATGCCGGTTACACCTGCATAGCTGCAGATGACTTTATAGTTCCGGCAGGTGAGAACTGGACAGTTAATTATGTTAATGCAGCCGGTACTTATAGCACATATACGGGTGCTACAATTTCGGGTATAAATGTTATTTTTTATGAAGATAATAATGGTGTACCGGGGAATGTGATATCCGAAATGCCGGACGTCAACTTTTATGTTCAGACAATAGATCCGGAATCAGCAATTTTTCTGTATGACATCACACTCACGACACCAGTTGAGTTGAGCGCAGGCCACTATTGGGTGAGTGTTCAGGCAGTGACAGATTTTTCAGTTACAGGTACATGGGGTTGGTATACTCATGACGGTCTTGTAATTGAAAACCAGTATCATTGGAAAAATCCGGCTAATGGATTTGGTTTAGGTGCAACCGATTGGACACCTGCTGCCTCAATTAGTTGGGGATCACAAAACTTAGCTTTCGCTCTTTATGGCCCGGGTATGGAAAATGACCTGAGTGGTATCAGTATCATTGAACCTGTCAACACCCCAAATCTTACTACAACTGAGACTTTAGTTGTGAATTTTAAGAATGAAGGACCTACACCTATGACAGGATTCCAGGTAGGCTATTCAATTAATGGTGGCCCTGCATTTACTGAGAATGTTGGCAGTTTTACTCTTGATCCAAATCAAACAGCTGCTTATTCATTTGCTACAAAGGCTGATTTATCAGTCCCGGGACCTTATACTATAACTGCATTTGCTAACCACTCTTCTGATCCTGATCATAGTAATGATTCTGTTTCTGTCGACATCTACAATTACGGAACAGTTTACCAAATGGTTGCAACAGGAACACAGACTATTACAGCATGTAATGCTACTTTTACTGATGCAGGTGGATTAAACGGCAATTTTGGCAAGAACGATAATGCCATCACAACAATTTATCCTGCTAGTCCGGGCGACAGGGTGAGACTAACTTTCCTTGAATTTAATGCAAGTTATGGTGGTTTCAAAGTCTATAACGGTACTGATGTTAATGCACCTCTTATGGGTGACTGGCAAGGTACACAAAGCCCTGGTGTGATTACTGCTTTAAATAATGCAGGTGCACTTACAATAGAATTCAAAGGTCCGGGTTGGGAAGAAACTTCCGGCTGGGTTGCATTCATTTCATGCGTCACCCCTCTGAATAATGAGTTCACTATAAGCAACATGACTGCTGATCCGACTACGGTATTTGAAGGAAATACTGTTACTCTCAAAGCCCTGGTACAGAATATTGGAAAGAATGCATACAATAAGGCTGTTAATTTTAAAGTAAACGGAACAAGCATTGGAACCGTAAGCACCGGATTACTCAATGCTTTTGATACTGTAACCGTTACCAAACAATGGCTTGCAAATACTCCGGGTGATTTCATTGTTAGTGCAGAATTGCCTGCTGATGACGATAATAGCAACAATTACGTTTCAATTGAGCGTTCAGTACTTGCATATAATGTATTTTACGAAGACTTTGAGGGTGCTGAGTTTCCACCTACTAATTGGTATCACGGCGGCAAGTGGTCACGCAATACAAATCCTGCATCAGGTGCTTACTGTGCAACTGCATTTATAGCAAGAGGTCAACAGGATACCTTAGTATCATGCCGTGTTGATATTGGTAATAACCCTGTACTTAATTTTTATGCCCGAACAACTATGTGGTGGGTTGGAAATTTGGATTTATGGTTCTATAGTGAAACAACTCACACATGGAATTTCATAAAGAATATTGGACCTCTGCCTGGTATGGTTTACAGCAATTTCTCAGCTGACCTATCAGAATATACCGGTCATACCGGAAGAATTGGATTCCTGTCTAACATTACTGACCCATTTTCATCGACCGGACAAGTAAGCATTGACCTTATTACAGGTCAGAACATTACTACTCACTTCGAAGATTACGACCTGATGGCTAAGTCGATTGAAGGATTGAACTACTATACTGTAGGCCAACAATCAGATTTCCAGTTTACAATCAAGAACATTGGATTGCAAACTGTTGAAGCTGACAGCTATCGTATTGCTCTTATGCTCGACAATGGAAATGGACTTGAGCTTTATTCAGTTTCAGGTGAAGAAATCGAACCAAGCGGTGAACATACTTTCAATCTCAGTTATACATTTAATGACATTAGTGAGTATGCTGTTTATGGAAAGATAATATTTGACAACGATGCTTACCAGGTAAATAATACAGGTGAGAAATTTTACCTGACCGGTATTGCCAATGATTCAGAAGTAGTTGAAGTTGGTGAGGTTGAATTTGTATCAGAAGCTCCGATTATTTTCTATTACAATCACAGTTTGACTGAATCACTTTACCCAAGCGAAGATATAGGTGAAGCAGGTGTGATTTTCGGTATTAACTATAAATTTAATTTCCACAATGATGAGTTAGATGTACCTGTAAAAGTATGGATGGGTACAACCACTAAGGAAACTCTTGATGAATGGGTACCTGCCGGTCAGATGACTCTTGTTTTTGAAGGTGATGTTGATTTCTTAATGGATAAGCGTACTGCTTACCTGCCATTCCAGACACCATTCAACTATTCTGACCATACCCTGAATCTGGTAATCATGGTTCAGAAAGATACAGATTACACATCAAACGATCAGTACTTCTACAACTACAGTGGAAGCGGAATCAATACTCTCACTCAGGGTTCAAATGATTCACCCATTGATCCATATTCACCAACATCAGGAGGGCAGTCCAATACGAGACCTTCACTTGATCTGATATTCAATAATAATACAGGTTCAGCTTCAGGTAATGTACATGATGCAACTCAGGCTCCATTGGCTGATGTGAAAGTTTTAATTGAACCACTGAATATTACTGTATATACTGATGGAACCGGTAACTATAACATTCCATTTGTTCCTGCGGGTAACTTCAACACATCTGCTAACAAATACGGTTATCAGCCGAATATTCAGACTCTGAATATTACAGCAGGTAACAATACTTCATTGGATTTTGAAATGCTTGTTCTCGGAAATGCTGTAATAAGTGGAAAAATCGTAGGAAACGATAATCCCGGTACAGGTATTGCAAATGCTACAATTTCACTCGACGGTTACAATACTTATAGCACAACTTCAGACAGTGATGGAAACTTTACACTGGCAGGAGTATTCATTGCTACCGACTATAATTTCACAATTGAGGCTGCCGGTTATAACAATTATGAAGTAGTTCTTGATGTAGTTGAGGACGCTGACCTGGGTACTATTACTCTTACCGAGGCTATGAGTCTGCCACGCGTGGTTACAGCAGTTAATAACACAACCAACGTTAGCCTCAGCTGGTTTGAGCCGGGAACAACGTATGGTGACGTATTATCATTTGATGATGGTAAAAATGAAGAAGGCTATGCCGGTGAACCTACAGAAACTGTTTGGTTAGGTAATTACTTCCCAATTGAAGAACCTGTAACAGTTACCAGCTTTGACCTGTACTGGGCAAGATACGGTAATAGTATTCCTAAACCTCATCGTCTTGATATTTATAATGATCAAAGACAACTGATCTACCGTTCAGAAGAATTCACAAGTGTCGACAATGGCTGGATTAATGTACCCATTATTCCTATGACCCTGAGCGGAGACTATTTCGTTATGGTTTCATGGGAAAATACACTCTTACAGTCAAACTACCTTGGTATTGATACCGCATCTTCAAATACACCTGATTATGCTCATTATTACTATCAGGGTGGTGAATTCTACAAACTGTCAAGTCTGACCGGATTTTCAGGCTCATTCCTGATTCACGCCAATGTACTGAAAGGTGATCAGGCTAAGGGGATAGCAAATGCAAGTGAGCGTAGCATTAGCGGTTATGATATTAAATTCGGTCTCTTCGACGATTTATCGAATGCAGCTAACTGGCCTTTAATCAACAGTTCATTAGTGGCTGCAAGTCCGTATACTGATGAAGCATGGCCACCGGCAGTAGCAGGCAAATACATCTATGGAGTGAAGACTCACTTTACTACAGGCGAATCAGAATTCTCATTCTCGAACACCGTGGTATACGATCCGACCAGCACTAATAATATCATTACAGGTGGTATCAGACTCTATCCGAATCCGACTTCAGAGAAACTGACTATTGAAACAACAGCCGGAAGTGAACTTATGATATTTAACATGGACGGGCAACTGTTACACAGTGAGACAATGACCGGCAACAGTCATACACTCGATGTAACACGCTTTGTAAAAGGCACTTTGCTTGTGGTACTAAAATCTACAGAAGGCATTGCACAAGAAAAAGTGGTAATTAGATAGGTTAAGTGTAGTTGTAATTTCCTGAAACGAAAAAGGTGCGGCGACGCACCTTTTTCCATATAAAATAATTTATTTTAAACTTTTTGTCACTATTGGTGTTATCAAGTGGAAATTAACTTACATTTGCGCTTATTTTTAATTTTTTATTAGCTTATGAAAACAGGAAAAGTGAAATTCTTCAATGAATCAAAAGGTTATGGTTTTATTTTTGACGAAGAATCCGGTAAGGAATACTTCGTTCATGCAACCGGTTTAATTGACCGTGTTAACGAAGGTGACACGGTGACTTTTGAACTTCAGGAAGGAAAAAAAGGCATGAATGCTGTAAAGGTTAAACTAGCATAACTAAGAAATATAGTTATTACGATTTAGCTTATACGAGGCTGTCCAAATGGGCAGCCTCTTTTTTTGTGCCTGTTTAAAAACAGTTACTTGTCACTGCAATGTCCCGGTTAGCGATTAATTTGGATAACAGGACGTCTATTTCATAAAAACGTATTGAATGATATTTGCCCCCATCTGCAAGGCCTTAGTTCGTGTAGCTTCTGAATCATGATGCACCTGGGGATCTTCCCAACCATCACCTAAATCACATTCGTACGTGTAAAAGCATATCAGGCGACCATCCTTTATTAATCCATATCCCTGAGGTGGTTTACTATCATGCTCGTGGATCTTGGGCAATCCATTTGGAAAATTATATTTCTGATGATAAATAGGGTGGGAGAAAGGCAATTCAACAAAATCGAGTTCAGGAAAGACCTTCTTCATCTGAGGCCTGACAAATTCGTTAAGGCCATAATTATCATCAATATGCAAGAATCCCCCGGCAAGCAGGTAATTCCTGATATTAAGTGCTTCCTGATCATCAAACATTATATTCCCATGTCCGGTGATATGCACGAAAGGATAATTGAAGATGGCAGGATTTCCGGCCTCGACCGTTGCATACGACGGATTGATATTGGTATGCAGGTTCTTATTACAGAAATCTATGAGATTTGTTAGCGATGTAGGGTTTGCATACCAGTCGCCACCACCCCTGTATTTTAAAAGGGCAATTTGTATCGGACCTTGTGCATAAACTGTCGTTCCTAAAATTACTATCAGTGCTATTAAAAGAAATCTTCGCATATCTTTAATCCGGTTCATTTAACAAATTAACTATAAAACATGCAGTAAGGGCTGCAGTTTCGGTTCGCAGTCTCGATCTTCCTAAACTTACCGGAATAAACCCCTTCTGCTTGGCAGTCTCTACCTCCAACCGGCTAAAATCGCCTTCAGGACCAATCAGTACGGTAGCCGGTTGTCCTACCTTACAAACGCTTTTAAGGTGAGGCAGCGTATTCTCCTTATCCAGCCAGGCTATAAAACAATTATTTTGCTGAAATGATGATTCATTAAGGAATTTACTCAATAACACCGGCTCATTTATTCTTGGCATGAATGCTTTAAGCGATTGCTTCATTGCTGATATTGCCACCTTATTAAGCCTGTCGATTCTCAGGTTAACTCTTTCAGAGTGTTCGCTGAAAAAGGGTGTGATTTCATCGATTCCGATTTCAGTAGCTTTTTCAAGGAACCATTCAAATCTGGCAATATTCTTTGTAGGGGCAACTGCTATATGTACATACCATGGTCTGGGTTGTGCAGAGGTCACTTCCAGCAGGGTTATTAAATTACTTTTCCCACTACTTTCAATTACTTTTCCTATTCCGAAATGCCCTAATCCGTCAGTGAGCTGAATTTCCTCACCGGGGCGTAATCTCAGTACTTTAAGGTGGGCTGCTTCATCATCCGGTAATGAAATGTCTCTCCTACCATCCCGTAGTAGTGCCTGGATATCACTCTCTATGTAAAATAAATGCATTCTTTACTTTCATTGCTACACAAAGGTACAAAAGTAAAGACAAAGGTGTTATAAAGTGTGGAAGGATCACCACCATAGATGCAGTGGAGGGGCTGGCATTGTGGGTTAGCCACTGCATTAGCCGTGCTTGTGTGTTGGCCGGGTGGGTTCAATAAATTAACTCTTCAAGGTATATCTCGTAAATCTCATTCAGCCATAAATACTGCTCTTTGTGTTCCCTTAGTTTCGGATGCGGTGAAATTGATTCCCATAACTGCACTATCTCTCTAAATGAATTTTCAAACTTACCATGATCCATTTCAGTCAACGTCCTTACAATGTTCATAGCACATTCGAAACTATCTTCCAGTTGTATATCTTCAAGGGGCTTAAATGCATCATCTTATACTTTTGGAAACATAGCAACCAAGCTTTCTACATCTTCGAATTCGCCAATATCTTCAGGGTCGTAGTTCAAGGGATACTTGTAATTCTGGAATACACCCACATAATCTACTATGCGACCAAACTCCTTTGATAATTTAGATACTTTGTCGTTATAGGGCCTGTTGGTTCGGGCTACGGCTTGCAAAAGAATGTGGTCAAAGATGGGTCTATCCAGATACATGGTTTGCTCAATAGGAGCATCAAAACCCGTGAGCAGCATGTTACAGACAATAAATATTTTATGGTTGTTCCCTAATTTTTGCTCTTCCTCGGTTATTCTGCGTTTTCACTGGCGTATCAGCTTTTTCCGTTCAGCATCTTCTTTATAATGGTCTTTGAACAGTTCATATTTTTCACCTTCATCCTAAGCACCCGTTGAAAAAAAGATTGAGATTTCTGAACGGTCGAAATATTTGAGCAGCCCCTTATAATACAATACACAGGCTTCTTTATCACAAATCACTACCTGGGCTTTGTAACCTTGCGGTTCAACTACATTTCTAAAACCTTCGGCAATATCTTTTGCCAGCGTTTCAATTCTTTCGGGATGTTTCAAAAACACCTTCCATACCTGAACCCTTTTTTCTAGCTTTTCATCTTCATCCAATTCAGACGTAATTTCATCATAACATGGAAAGTCAGTTTGTTCAGGAAAGCCTCATTCCCTAAAATGGGTATAGGGTTACAGGTTTTGGAGCAATTGCTCCACTGCTTACCTGGCAACAGCCTGAGTGATATTGTTAATCTGTGCCGATTTTTCAATGAGAACAGATTCGAGAACCGGATTATTAAATGGGCGGCTATACACTTTCAAATCATCATTGCTTTTGAAAGTCCAGCCCATTTTACTAAGCCATTCGGTTACGGGTTTTTCAACTCCCTTTAATTCTGATAGTTTGCCCATGTTATGAAATGCTTTTTATAATTCGTTTTAAAAATGCTTCCTCCGCCTGAATGTGCTTTTCGTTTTCTTCAGCTTCGGATAGCTCGATGCCATCAATAGAAAAATTCAGCTTAACACCTTCTTCGTTTATCAGGCGGGGACTTGTGTATTCATCGAAATTTGGAGAACAGGAAATGGGATAAAGCAAACCACCCGCCTTTACCGTTTTGTGATTTAACTGATATTGGATGTATGTGTGAATTTGAAAAAAATCGGAACGGTCAATATCATAATATCTACCCTTCATACGCTTATACTTAGCATCCCAAACCGCTATCTCGTTCTCTTTTTGGAAAATCAAATCCGGTATCAATTCCCTTTGGAAGAAATAACCCTTGTATGCAACTTTTTTTTCATTTCGGCTCCTCCAACCATACGGCAAAAGATGCTTTTTCAGAGTGGCTCTCAGGAATTGCTCCCAAACTTCGGCCATGTCTATAAAGAAACCGAACCCTTGTTTGGCCTTATCTTGTTTTAAGCTGATCTGTTTTCGCTTGATAATATCCCAAGACAAATCCACTACGGGCTTCCAGCTTAAATAAATATCCTTGTACTTGATATTTCTGTAGTCGCTTTCGTTTAGGTGCACTTTATTTTGTACAACAGTGTGTACCTGATTTATGGCATCTCTGGCAGAATCGGGTATATTGATTTTGCCTATCTCAAAATCTGATTTCAGAATTTGGTAAACCTGAAAAATTATTTGAGCTATATGACTATCTACCTGCTTCTCCCGATAAGATGAGATTATTTCACTGCTTTGGTGGAGATGCTTTATTGATCTTCTCACATCTAAACGGCCCCTTATGGTTGCCCCCTTATGTTCTCTTTTTACCTGAGTTTTAGGCACACCATGTAAATTGGCGTTAGCCAATTTCTGCAACCAGATAAAGGCTATGATACGCTTTATGTAATGTTGCCAGTCAACGCTTTTACTGGTTTGGCTTGCCGAAGTAGTAATCCGAATATTGAAAATTTCTTCCAACATTCTGAAAAGCACTTTTTCGCCAAACCTTGGCTTAATGGTTATTTTATAGTCGGTTTGATTGTGCTTAAAAATAGCTTCGCCCACAAACCTGCCTGCAGTCCATTGATTGCTGCGATAATTGTACTCTGCTAATTTATTTTCATCATCTGCATTGTATCCTGCTGAAAACCAAAACACATTCTTGCTTTGCGATTGCATAAACTCCTGCAATACATCGGCTGTTGCCGTTTCATTATCAAAAGGCAAGCAATCAAAAGTTGTTATATGTTTAAGCGTTTCAGCCATTAATCAATACTTTCTGTAAATCGTTTATTTTATCTCTTTTAGAATCTGCATCCATGTTGCCCAAGAAAGCTTGTAAGATTGGTTTTATGCTGATTTCCCAGAGAATGTTTACTGGTTGGTTTAAAAAATAGAGGCGACCTGAATGAACACCTTTTAATGACTTGAAAATATCTACCACTTCTGCAAAGAATGTATGACCCACCTGATAGTTTTCACCCAATTCCGGCATGGCAGAAACTTCCTTATTCAGTCGTTCACATCGGTTGATAAAGGTTTCGATATCGGCATCGCTGATTTTCATTTGCAGTTCTCTTTTTTTATGCTGGAGCATGTTCCAAAGGATGTTTCTGTCAAACCCTTTAAACTGCCACAGGAACCGTCTGCGTAGGGCAAAATCAATTCGTTCCAATGAAAAGTCTATTTCGTTCATTGTGCCAATGAAATAAAGATTGGGTGGAAGTGCAATTGCCAAATCGCCTACTGAGAGTTTAATCTTTTTGTTGCGGTACTCCAATGCGGAGAACAACTCACCAAACAGCCTTGAAATATCTGTACGGTTGATTTCATCTAAAATAAGAATGTGTGGGAGCTTGTCATCCTTAACCTTTTCAATCAGATTTAAAAGATAACCCGGTTTCACCACACTGCTTTTTTCTTCAATGTGCAGTCCGGCAATAAAATCTTCGTAATTGTAATTGCTGTGTAATTGTAAGTGATGGATATGCTCTTCAAAAATCTGGTCAGAATTTTTAAAGTAGTCTTTGATGTTTTGCTTATTGCGGAAATACTGCTTCGTAATAAGTAATTCAGCCAACCGTGTAGCGGAATGTGTTTTGGATGTGCCGGGAGGACCATAAAAAACCATTGCCTTTTTGTACTCAAAAAGGGTGACTTCAGAAACATCATCCTTGCTTTCACCAAAATTCCAGGCATCCTGAATATCCTCATGATAGAAATTTACTTCATAGCCCAGTATCTCAGTGAGTTTATTACGAATGGCCAAAATACTTTCATCAATATCATCCCAAAGCCCGTCTGTATTCTCCTTATCCAGTATGCTAAAGAAGGTATTGATTATCGCATCTTTATGTTTTTGGGCGGCAATCGCCTCGTATTTATCAGGATCGCACAAATGCAACAGGATATGGTGCAATGCTAAAAACTCTTTTCCTGCTTTCTTTAGCTTCTCATCGGTAGTTTCGGTGGTATCCATGTTATTGTAATAAAGAGCCCTGCAAAGCGATTCTATGTACTTTTTGAGAGCAGCCACATCCGTTATTCGCCTTACTTGCAGATTGCTTTTAATTTCTCTGAATAGTAAAAGCAAATAAGATATTTCAAAAGGCTTATTCAATTTGTGGCGTTGACCGGCAGAGCCAATGCCTCCATCCACAAAAACACCGGTAAGCTTGTCGTTGTAATCGTCTCCTAACAACCTTACAACAGCACCCTTCTTGCCGGCATCGGTCATGTCGGAGGCAGGCATACCCCATAGCCAAATGAAATGGGCAAACACTTCCCGCACCTCTTTGGAATAGACAGCAAACTGATCTCTTGATTTTGCATCAAAATTGCGGTCGCCTGTATCAGGATTATCTACAAAAGCGATAACGCATTCATCGAGGTTAGCTGTGGTAAATATACCCGGATTATCGGTGATATAACTATCGTTGCCGAGAATGCACTTTTGCAGAAATGCGTCGAAGTGTTTGTAAACTTCTCTGTTTGCCCAATGTGGTATCATATCAGTTGATTAGATTTTTTAAGTGTTGCCAAATGTCTTCATCCCAATAAGCAATTGACTGCAGGGAGGTTGATGGAGCTACATACATGCCAATAGTTTTATCCTGCAAGCCATAACTAACCTGCTTTGTGTATTTGAGATTGAAATAAACTTTGGCTGCTTTCATTCCGTTAAAGCAAACCAACTGCGGTTGGTATTGCAATATCTTTTGTTCAAAGCTTTTGGTATCGTAATGCTCTTGCTTCAAATCTTTGTCCATGCCAAAATGGTGTTTTACCAAATCGGTGAGGCCGATGCCATAATCTAATAAGTTGGGAAATTCTTCAGATTTAGGGATACGAGGAGTAAAACCACAACTCACTAAGGTTGGATAAAGTAAATTACCTGCACCGGTATAGTATGCCTTGCTTTCGGCAGACTTATTTCCTGCGGCTGTACCGCAGAAAACAATCTTCAGGTTATCTTTTAGCTGGTCAGGTAATATCATACTAAATGTTTATTCCAAGTTGTTGTAAAATATTTGTTTCAAATTCTTGAAGAATATGGCCATTACCAGTGCGGTAAAAGGTATTCTGTCGTGTTTATCCCATACCTCGGTTAACAATGAAAGGTATTCAGGCGTGATTTCAGGAATATCAAAGTCCACTCCTTTTGGATTAAGAAACAGCTTTTTTAGCTTGTTTTGTTTCGTTATGTTTTTGCTTGCTGTCTTCAATTTTCTCCAGCAACTCCGTTCTTACTAAATCAAATGCGGTTGCCTGGTCGTAATTTTCTGTTGGCCGTATGAGGGCTGCTATGTCTCCAATAAATTCATCGTCCTGCATTTTGGCCTCCATGTTTTGCAGATATACTTTTTGCGTTGGAGGTTCAACTACTACAAAATCCATGTATTCATGATAGCATTGGAGCAGGGCCTCTTTATCCATGCCGGACACTTGCACCATTGCCTTGTAAATATCATATAAATCACGGCCTTTTCTGCGTTGGTATAAGGCCCTGAGTTTTGTGCCCAGTAATTCTTCCAACCGGTAGGTGGTAATGTTGCAGGCGCCTGTATACCATGAGGAATTTACCTGAAAGGGGAATTGTTGGTATCCCAATACGGTGAAATGTTCCCGGCAGTTGGTTTCTACTTTCAGGCGTAGGTTTTGTACCGGAGGGAACTCAGATTCAAAACGGTATTTTAGTGTGTTGTTGTTAGCCTTTTGAGCCACAGTACAATCGCCTAAGAAGGATAAACGAGCTTGAAGACGCTGAATGGTTTCCTTTATCGGCTCTGGCCGAATTTGAACCAAATCAATATCCTCAGAATATCTGGGCTGAGGCTGTAAATATAATTTGTGCAAGGCTGTCCCCCCTCTGAATGCTAAACTGGATGCTAACCATTCATCTGAAAAGATTTCTACCAAGGCACGGCAAATCACTAGATCTTGCTCCACCTGTTCATTGGTTTGCCAGGGCACCTGATTGGCCCATTCTGTTATGTATGCCTGTGGTATCATTCGTCAAGTTCTATTGTTGTGTTTACGATTACTTTCCATCTTTCGTCAGATGCAAAACCTTTAGCCGATGCAGAGCCTTTCAGCGGTATCCGAAACAAAGGGGCATTGTTTTTTTGCAAGGCCATGTATAAGTCATTGGCCAGCGGCTGATTGTCAAATACTTTATCCAGCAAATAGCCCAAACGCTGCAAGGCAGTTACAGGAACATGCTGCAGCAGATTAGCATCAAATGCATTAGGTTGAATACTTTCGGCTAATTCAGCCAAAACGGTGGCCACCCTGTTGATGCCACCTACCCGTTTGGCGTATTGTATTAGATCGGTGGCTGTTAGGGCGGGGTTTGAAATTTTTAAGTATCCGGTCTCGGTTTTTCGAGAGTCTAATAGTGTTGCCGGTATTTCTTTTTTGCTGATGTAGTTTAGTTTAAGCCCTTTTTTCTGCATAGGCCGCAGCACCGGAAAGCCGGTAACGACAAAGAACTCCTGTGGCTGCTGATGCGATGCTCCATGATAGGCGGCTGCGTTTAACAAAGCCAGGTAATAAGGCCGGTCTAATTCCTTCATAAACGCATCTAAAAACAAGGTGGGGGGAAGGATTCCCTTTGACCTGTATTGGGGTGGTATGATGAGGTAATACCCTTTGTGGATGGAAATAATCAGCTCTTTATCTACCAGCCTTTTCAAGGCAAACTTATTGGCCGTATCTGATTGCTCTGGAAAATCCGCACGGAACTGATGCAACGCAAAAGCATATTTACCCTTAGCCAGCAGGTGTGTTACCCAATCTTCTGCACTGTTATATTGTCTTGATTCTTCCAAGAGAGTAATTTTTTGCGAAAGGTAGTGAAAACTGCTACCTTTTGCAAATGTTTTCTCTTTTTTCCTTTGTTGATTTTAGTGGGATAATGCGTTATCAGGATTTTAAGGAAACGAAGGAAGCTAATTGCTAACGGCTCTTAGTTTGGGCAGAAGTATTGCTGATGCAATTCTTCTTCTGAAATGACTTCTTCCTTTAAGTAGCTGGAGAATGTTTCCTAAATCTCCAAGTTATTAACAAAAACACCAAAAATACTAACCTAAAAAGAGGCTATCCTTTTGAGATAGCCTCTATGACATTCTGATTAAGCTTAATGTACTATCAGCTTTTGTTCAACAACTTTGTTCGCACTGGTTGTTCTGAGAAGATAAATACCGGCTGGTAATGTACCGGTGTTAATTGTCCAATGATTACCGCTTGAATATTTCTGTGAGAACACCATTTTACCTGATGATGCGAAAATCTGAACTTCAGGATTGTTGAGTGATTGCTCTGAGCTGAGCTGAAATACATTGTTTCCCGGATTTGGGAAAATACTGATTCCGGTTCCGGGCAGGTCAGCTTCATAAACTCCAATAGAAGGACTAACAATTATATTATCGATAAAGAGATTGTTACCGCGACGGTGAACAGTCTCAAACATTATCTTAACATTGTTATTTCCAACAAACTGTGAGAGATCGACAATGTTGCAAATAGGATTTTCCATTTCGCCGCACCAGTCACCATCTTGTGGTATGTATTCAGCACCTTCAACAGGATGAGTTTCAAATGATCCCGTTCCATCTTCAGCATATCTTGCCACTCTTGTCCAATTCTGACCACAATCAGTTGAAACATAGACAATTAATGAATCAGTTAAAGTGGCATACCTGCGTATGTATGAATGCTCAAAATACAAGTATGCTGTAATCTGGCCTTCGAGGTTAAATGTGGGACTAATTAGCTGATCACGTCTGCCTAAAGATGAATAATAGTTAAAGAAATTCATCCGGGCAGCATTATTTACACCCGCAGGAGTAGTGATTGGATAGATATCCCAAGTGGTGAGGTTATCAGGATTAACAATTTGCCAACCGTTAGCGTGTAAGCCATTATTCTCAAAATCTTCAGCAAATGGTAACGACATTCCACCAATGTTGATATAGTCAGTTTTGGTAAGTGAATTGCTTCCGTTATTATTTGTAGCAGTTAGAGTTACGTTATAACTAATTGCAGAACCAAACTGAACAACAGGATTTTGTGATAAAGCTGAAGTATTCTCCAGGAATGTTACATCGTTAGGTTCAAATGTCCATTCCCAGGCTGTCGGGCAATAATCAGTGTTATCGAAGAATGACACTACTGCTGCCTCACCTGTGCAGAATGCATGGTGAGTTGAACTGAAGTCAGGACTTGGTAATAAACCTGACTCAACAGTGATGTAAGCAGTTTTTACTTGTGTATCAGAGCCGGCGGGATTAGTTGCCACTAATGTAACAGTATAAGTTCCCGGCTCATTCCAAACAATACCCGATGGGTTTTTTTCATTTGAAGTCGAAGGTGTACCTCCTTCAAATGTCCATGACCATTCGAAAGGAATACCCATGGATTTGTCGGTAAAGTTAACCGGACAACTTGTTGGTACATGAAGTCTGTCACCTTCAAAATTAGCCTGAGGTTGATAGTAATAAGGAGAAGATTCCCATAATCCACGACCATAAGTACCGGCACGAATCATATCGTACTGAGGGCCATCGGGTGAATAGTAAATCTCAAGCTCAGTAATTCTGGCTGCAGCAGGTAAACCATCAGAATAGTGTACCCATTCACTGCTGCTTGCATCTTTGTAGAATACACCCAAATCTGAACTCACATACAAACCCTCAATGCTGTTCTTATAATAGATTATTGAGTACATAGTCACATCGGGAAGATTACTTGTAATGTCAGTCCAGCTTAATCCGCGATCAGTTGATTTGAAGACCTGATTTTGCTGAATAATGTATACTGTATTTTCATCCACCGGACTTGTCTCAATGTCATTAATGGTTTTGTTGCTTGGCAAAGCTTCAGTGAGACTTAGCCAGTTAGGAGACTGATCTTTAGCGTTATCGCATCTGAATAACACACCACCGTTTGATGTATATAGAATATTTGTGTTAACATACGACTGGGCTAATACATCCAGATCGTTTGAATTGATGTTTGAAATCTTAGTCCATTGAACCCCGCCTGTGTATTGATTCTTAATATTTGTACTGCGCCATACATTATCATAACCAACAAACATGGTGTTTCCGTCATAATGGTCAATAATGAAAGGAGTAACCCATCCTCCGCCTTCAGTAATTCCATTGTATCCTTCACCTGCAATTTGACCACCTCCGATGTGATTCATATTGCGATAGATACTTCCATAATATAAGGTTGAGTAGCTATACGATCCATTAGTAGGATCGTAAGCACATTCCATTCCATCACCGCCACCGACGGATACCCATTCCGTGCCGGTATAGCTTGACGTACCATTATCCTGGTAGCCGTTAATTACATAGTCCCTGTGTGTTAAGCTTTGACCTATTTTGTAAGCCTGGCTGATAACAAGTCCATTGCTGATTTCATTCCATGAAATCCCGCCATTAGCAGTCCAGTATACACCACCATCGTTACCTGCATAAAGGCGATTATTGATTGGACTGTATTCAAGTACATGTAAGTCAGCATGAACAGAAGGCACGCCGCAACCGCCATACCAGTGTGAGTTGATGCTCCATGTAGTACCACCATTTACTGATTTGAAGCAGTTAACACCACCTGCATAAATGATATCAGCGTCTGTTGGGTCACAAGCTATATCAAGATCGTACCATGCCTGGCCACCTGAGCCTCCGTTACAATCCCATGCCATAACATTGGGAGAAGTTGATCTTACTGAGAAAGAGAGCCCACTATCCTCTGAACGATACAGTCCTTTGAATGATTCGCTATTTGTAATGAAGAAATAAACTATCTCAGGGTTAGCCGGTGAAACAGCAATTGCACCTCTGTATCCACCCGGTAGTCCGTTAGAAATTTGTGTGAATGAAACACCATTATCAGTTGAACGGTAGAAAGTTCCTGAAGAGGCTGCGTATACTATATCAGGGTTCCCCGGCTTAAATACAACATCCTTAAAATCACCATTAGCGGATCTTACCCAGGTAAGTCCGCCGTCAGTTGTGCGAAACATTCCACTATTTGTAGCAACAAGAATGATGTCGCTGTCATCAGGGTGCATTAATAATCTGCTTATCGTTTTACTCTCTAATCCTGCGTTTGCCGGTTGAAAGGTCAATCCGCCATCAAAGCTTTTCCATACACCTGCACCCGGAGCATCACCTGCGTCACGGTCACCGGTTCCGATATATACGATATTTGGATTCACATGATCAACTATGACTGCCGAAACACCAAGTGTTAGCATATCATCAGTTGTTGTTGTCCATGATTCACCACCATCATGAGTAAACCATAGTCCGCCTGAGGGAGCTCCAATGTAAATTATATTTTCATTGGTTGGATGGAATCCAATAGCGTTTACTCTTCCCAAACCTCTGTATCCATTATATCCTGACGGAACTGTAAATGGTCCCAGGGGAACCCAGTTACCTGCTGTTTTTAGTGATCTGTCGGCTTTTAAATTTTGCAGAATTTCCAGCTTCTTATTTGGATCCGGTTTTATACCTTCGGGAGATACCTGTTTCTCCATCCAGTATTCCCACCTCTTGAAAATCTTATATCCATTACCTTTAGTGATTTCCTTGCCATCCCAGTATTCGTAGAATGCTTTCCGGGTCTCAAAGAAATTAGCGTTGGGATCTTGCATCATGTCAATCCAGTAAGGATAGCTTTTGTAGTCTGGGCTGGTAGATTGACTTTTAACAACTTGAAATGAAATGAGCAGCGCACAAGTTATGGCCAGTCTGATAATGTGTTTCATTGTGAAATATTAAATTGGTCTTTGTGAAAAGCAAAAATAGGATTTTTATGCAAACTATTGCAGGTGAGTACTCTTTAATATAGTCAATTTATTAAAATACATTAGTAGTATACCTGTTTAACAAAACAAACACCCTTAAGATTTTAACCTTAAGGGTGCTTTGAATAAATGCTGTTTACTGTTTGAACTTTTGTTTAAACCGGAATGAATCACCGATTTAACTCTCAGCCCTTTTTGATTTAAGGGTTCAGGTCTTCACCCAGTGGATCTTTTTTGATTTGAGTATCAAATTTCTTTAAGAACCAGACACTCAGGTAGTACGACAGTGTAATCATTGCCGGCCAGGCTATTATCCACAATATTTCTTTTATGTACATGACAAATGGTTGTTTAGTTAGTAAACATGTGTATTTTCTTCGTTCAGATCTTCTTCCGACAGTTGTTTCTTGTTAATTGATGCCCATGCCCAATAGATATATCCAATGACAACGGGAACAAATAATGAAACGTAACTCATTGCTGCCAGGGTATAATGGCTTGATGAGCTGTTCTGAATGGTAAGTGAATGCTGAAGATTGAATGTTGACGGGTAATAAGCCGTATTGTTAAATCCGGCAAGCAGGAATAAAGCAAATACAGTTAAGATCACTCCGGGACCTGTAAACCTTATGGCTTTGCGATTATGCATAAACATAAACCGAATTATACCCAGAAGAACTAAAACCACTCCAATTAGAAATAAACCCATAACTACCGGCATCTCTATCAAATTGTTAAAGTACTTATAAGGCTCCATGCTCACTAATCCTGTAGTTGCATCATAAGCAAATCCGTCTTTCAGGAGCAATCCTGTAACGAATGCCAGAAAGAATACCAGGAAAGGAACAGCATTAAACCACATGCTTCTGATTGATCGATCGAATATGTCATTATTTTTTACACTATTTGCAATATAAAGCAAGCCTAAAACTCGTGCGAGAAAGAAAACTGCCAACCCGAGGGAAACATTGTGCCAGTTGAGGACTGCTTCAAGCCCATGAAACGGAGTCTGCCAGCGCGAGATGGTTGAATCGTAAATCTGTGTAAGATTATGCCGTTCAACCGAAAACATACTTCCGTTAAAGAAAGTGCCGACAGCTGTACCAATGAGTATAGTGCCCAGAGCACCATTGATGAAGAGCATTGTCTCAAATGTTCTTTTTCCTAACACATTAGCCGGTTTGCTGCGGTACTCATATGAAACAGCCTGAATCACGAATGCTAACAGTATTGCCATCCAAACCCAATAGGCGCCTCCAAAACTGGTTGAGTAAAATAGTGGGAATGATGCAAAGAATGCACCCCCAAAAGTGACCAGTGTGGTAAATGTGAGTTCCCATTTGTGCCCGAGGCAGTTGACTATAAGGTTTCGCTCAGTTTCGGTTTTCCCAAGTGAATATATAAGTGTCTGTCCGCCCTGTACAAACATCAGGAATACAAGGGCACTTGCCAGTATCGATATTATCACCCACCAATATTGCTGGAGGGCCAGTAATGATAAATTTTCAAACATTGTTATTGTCCTCCATTATTCGTTTTTATTTCTCAATTCATTGTATCCTGCAAATTCTTCTTCATGTTCAAAAGTTTTAACCTCAGTAGCGTGTAAAGGCTTTGGACCTGTGCGGATAGTTTTGAACATAATGCTTAACTCAGCTATCAGGAGAGAAGTAAAAATGACTGCAAACAGGATAAAGGTTGTGATAACGGCATTAGCATCGAGCTTTGAGACTGCAGTCATAGTTGGCATAAGATCCTGGATTACCCAAGGCTGCCGACCCATTTCGGCTGTTACCCATCCTGACTGAGATGCAATGTATGCCAGAGGAATATTGATTATAGCAAAGGTTAGCCAGAATCTTGCTCCCGAAAGTTTATTCTTATAAACCAGCAGGAGTACTATTGCAAAGAACATGATAAACCAGACGCCCAACGCAACCATGAGATGGAAGCTGTAGAAGGTTAATGGCATACTGGGAACCAGTTTTGATGGATTATCCACAAAATAACCATATCCGAAATACTCAAAATTTTCATCAAGTATTGCCTTTGCTTCTGCAAGTTTAGCCTGGTCATCAGCTTCTTTCGCCAGTTTGTATTCAGCTAAGGCATCGATAGCGAGCTTGCCCTTGGTGATCTTTTCGGCTGCTGACATGATCCCGTGCTCTTCATTTCCTTCCATCAAATCTTTGATTCCCGGAATGAATGCATTAAAGTCAGAGAACGCCATGTATGAGAGGAAATTGGGTATCTCAATTTTAAATGCAAAGTCCTTATAATTCTCATATCCCGGGTCTTCAGGTGTAGTTGAAACTAAACCTATAGCTACAAGACCTGCACCACGCTGACCAACTTTTAATCCTTCGAAAGCAGCAAACTTCATTGGTTGGTGTTTTGCTACTACCTTGGCACTGTAATCACCGGTACCAAGAGTAAATAATGAAGTGACTAAACCGAAAACTGCTGCTACTATAATGCTTCGCTTGGCAAATACGATATGACGTTTCTTTATCAGAAACCATGCACTTATGCCTATTACTGTCAGTGCTGCCAGCATATAGGACGACGAAATTGTGTGAGTGAATTTACTGATTGCCATAGGTGACAGAAGCACATCCCAGAAATTCTCCATCTCATTGCGGGCAGTTTCAGGATTGAATTTCATACCCACCGGTAACTGCATCCATGCATTTGCCACAAGTATCCAAAGTGCTGAAAGGCTCGCACCAAATGCCGTTAACCATGTGGATAAAAGATGCATCTTCTTACTCACTTTATTCCAGCCAAAAAACATTATGGCTATAAAAGTTGACTCGAGGAAGAATGCCATAATTCCTTCAATGGCAAGTGGAGCACCAAATATGTCTCCAACAAACCAAGAGTAATTTGACCAGTTAGTGCCAAACTCAAATTCGAGAATAATACCGGTAGCTACCCCGATAGCGAAATTAATACCGAAGATTGTCATCCAGAATTTGGTTATCCGTTTCCATTCAGGATCTCCGGTTTTTACATAAATACTCTCCATGATGGCTACCAGGAATCCCAATCCCAGTGTCAGTGGAACAAATATCCAATGATACATGGCAGTGAGTGCAAATTGCCCTCTTGACCAATCAATCAGTGAATAGTCGAAATTTTCTAACATGATTTCTTATTTAGGTGAAGTTAAACGTTCAATGACATAATTGCTTCGCTCCTCGTCAGTTTCGAATTTACTATTAAGGAAATTAGGGAAGAAGAAGAGTTTGAGTATGGCAAACATTATAAAGAGCTTTATCAGAATAATAACCCATAGCGTTTTACCTATAGTCATGCTTCTGAATCCTTCATAGTAAAATCTAATTATCCTGCCGGGAAGATTCATCAAGTTTATTGTTGCTGCTGTTCAAATATATGAATATAATCTGACGAAATCTATATTGTTAAAAGTTTCAAACCATTCAAACTTTAAACAGGCTATGAATATTAGTAATTCACTCCTGCTAATTTTGAAACTGAGGAACAAAGTACATTTGTTTTGGTTCAGAGAAAGTGCAGATTTTTTTAGCCTTTTATCAACAATCAAATTGACGGTGATTCTTCTTTATCCGCTCATAGTTGGGTTCGGTCGGAATTCAGGAGTCTCAGTTCATACTGCCTCGTTTACAAATTAATGTATAACCTCATAACCGAGATTGTCAATAGTTTGACTTATTATTTGGGTGTCTACTTTAGTTGAGTCAAAAGTGATTGTAGCAATACCTTCTTTATGCAGGGCCTCTGCTTCATATACACCATCGAGTTTAGCAAGCGCTGATTCTATTGTATTTTCACAACCCTCACATGACATACCTTCAATATTTACCTGAATCTTTTTCAGGGCAGTAATTTCAGTATTGTCTTTATTTTTACTGTCAGTACCGGTATTTCCACTTTGATTACATGCCGATAAAGCTGCAATAATAAGTAGTGCGTAAAGTGCTTTCATAAAACTTTCCTTTATTGTTGCTATGTTTAAACTGTCAGAATGGGCAGTTTGATTGTTGTAAATTTACATAATAAGTAGTAAAAATCCGAATTATCTGCCGATGTCTGTGCTCACAACTGAAAATTTAATTCTTCTCGGCTCTATTTTGCTGTTTCTAAGTATTATAGCCAGTAAGACGAGCGGGCGGCTTGGCGTTCCTTCACTGCTCATTTTCATGGCTATAGGAATGCTGACGGGAGTTGATGGAATTGGTAAAATACCATTCGATGATTTTGAGGCAATTCAAAAGCTTGGAACTCTTGCTTTGATCTTCATCTTGTTTTCAGGAGGTATTGATACAAAAATGGAGAGTGTAGGCCCTGTCATGTGGAAGGGAGTCTCTCTGGCTACTGTGGGAGTAATTATTACAGCTGCAGCAACAGGCATTTTTGTGTGGCAGTTTACCGATTTTACTATCCTTGAGGGATTGCTGCTTGGCTCTATTATTTCATCAACTGATGCAGCTGCAGTGTTTTCAATCCTGAGGTCTAAGAATATTGGATTACGTGGCCGATTAAGGCCACTGCTTGAGCTTGAATCGGGAAGCAATGACCCAATGGCATATTTCCTTACGGTAGCATTCATTCAACTCATAACACTTGAAACATTCGGGTTCATGAATGTCCTTCTGCAATTCCTCATACAGATGCCGCTTGGATTGTTGTATGGTTTTATCATGGGGAAGGCTTCAGTGTGGATCATAAATAAAATCAAGTTAGACTACGAAGGATTGTATCCTGTTGTAGTACTTGCGCTTGTGCTATTTACATATGCAATGACTGCATATGGATTTGGAAACGGTTATATGGCAGTATACGTTATGGCAGTTGTGCTGGGCAATAGCAATTTTATTCACAAGAAGAGTCTGATGAAGTTTTATGATGGTCAGGCATGGCTGATGCAGATCATAATGTTTATTGCATTCGGATTACTTGTAAATCCCAGCGAGATCATCCCTGTTATGGGCATTGGATTGGCAGTTTCAATTTTCCTGATACTTATTGCCCGGCCATTGGCTGTATTAATAAGTTTGATTTTATTCCGGATGAAATTAAATGAGATGTTACTCATCTCGTGGGTTGGATTAAGAGGAGCTGTACCCATAATTTTTGCAACCTTCGCTGTAACTACAGGAGTTGAGAAAGCATCTATCATTTTCAATATCGTTTTCTTTATAGTTCTTACTTCAGTTGCACTTCAGGGGACAACACTGATGACAGTAGCTAAGTGGCTTCATGTAGATAAAAATGTTAAGGCCGCTCGGCGTTATCCTCTTGAGATTGAACTCACCGATACCTTCCGTAAGCAGCTTGTTGAAGTTTCAATTCCCGAAGATTGTCCACAGGCATATAAACGTGTTGTTGATCTGGGCTTTCCACGTAATGCTTTAATTGTAATGATCGAAAGAGATAAACAGTATATCACTCCAAATGGTAGTACTGTTATTCTACCCGGCGATAATCTACTCGTCATGACAAACAGCATCCGTGACCTTGATTCGATAAATGCCTGCCTGCAGATCAATAAGGTATAAAATACTGTGCAATCCTTTGAAATCAAGTATTTTAGAGAGTTTCGCTAAAGCGTGATACGTAATAATACGTATGAAATCTCCCTGATCTTTGGATGAAAAATAAGTAATTTAACGAATTGTGCCGGCCTTTTTGGTATTATAATTTTGTCACTTAACAACCCCCGAAAATTGAGCCGATGAAAAAATTATTACTTATTTCCAGCCTGCTGATAGCGTTCACATTCGCTAATGGGCAAAAAACATTAAAAACACCGGGATTACTTTTAGGATTAGATAGCACTTTTGTTGTCCGGGAGTATACTAATTTTAATAACCAACATCAGGATGAAACCTGGCAGAAAGTATCAATGCCGGGTCGCATTATTTACTATTGTCAGAATTCGTCTGATAAGAACAAGTCGAATGTTGCCCATATATACGATTTTGATGACAAGGGTATAAACTTTAAGTACACAACCATCACTACGCAGGAGAAAATTAAATATGCAGTTGATCATTTTAATAACCTGACTGTAAATAGAAAGAACTTATACAAATTTGAAGGTACAATTTCAGGTACTCAGGCTATCTGGACTTCAAATGATGATATTGCTGAGCTTGCAGGATGTAATTGCGGACATGTGAAAGTAACTGTTATCAGCAATCTTAATCCTGATGATGAGTTAGTCGGAAAATGTGGTGTTAAACCCGGAAGATCGGGTGAATTACTCGCCATTGTTTATACACCCAATGAATGATACTAATATGGCCGGGGGGTTGTATTACTAAAGAAAGGAGCTTCGGCTCCTTTTTTTGTTTGTGCTAGGTGAGGGAAATATCAATAATGATGGTTATCATTATTGCCAGGTAATATATGTTTATCGTAATAAAGGCCTGATACGACTCATGATCAGGTTTCTTAACCAGCCACAGTGTAAAGTAAATTATCAGCGATAAGGAGAAAAGGCTAATAAGGTAAAATACAATGTTATGATTGATTATAATAAAGAAAGCCAGCATACAGCCACTCAATGCCGTAGCGATTGCCCAACTGAATACTATGCGCTTTAATTGATCTCTGCTGAATTTCTCAGTAACAAGCTTAATGCCTGCTAACTTATACTCATGAGCATATTTAAAAATGATCAGCCAAAAATGGGGTATCTGGCCTATAAAGAAAAATACTGCAAGTGAGACAGAAGCAGGATGCAGAATAGGCCCTCCACCTGCCACCCAGCCAATTATTGGAGGTATTGCTCCAACAACACCTCCGGGAACGGATGCAAAGGCAGTTTTGTATTTTAGTGGTGTATAAATCAGGTTGTACCACATTAGATTGAATACGCCTAAAAACGCCGGTAATGGTCCGGTTGCTATCAATAGAATAATAAATCCTGAAACAGCCAGTAATATTGCAACACCAATCGCCTGTTTAAATGTCACAGAACCATTGATAATTGGCCGTTTTTGTGTGCGGGGCATCAATTTATCAGTATTTCTTTCCTGTACCTGATTAATAGTCGATGCCGCCATTGCAAGAAAAAGTACGCCAAAAAACGGATATAATACCGTTAAATCAACATTTCGTGTACTTAATAAATATCCCGTCGCTGTGGTAAGTGCAACGCTTATTGAAATGCCTGACTTGGTTAAATTATAAACTGATTTCAGTAGGGTAGAAGTCCGCGTAATCATTGAACTGTTTTAAGAAATTCAATGATCTGCCTGATGTCATCATCACTTAACTGACCTTTGTATGAAGTCATTTGTCCTTTAGTGAATCCCTCAACAATGTCAGCATCGGGTTCCAGAATTGACCTTATGATATATTCATCATCTGCCACCACATTTCTTGTCTTACCGTTGGTTACAACAGGTTGCTCGTGTCCATAAACTCCTTTAAAGGAAGGCCCGACGAGTTTAGTGCCATCAAGAGAATGGCATGCGAGACAGCCAAATTGCTCAATGAGTCGTTTGCCAAGGGCTCCGGGGACAGCAGCTGCCTCAGCCGTAGCGGTAGTATCACTTCTTGAAGCCATCCATTCTTCAAACTTTTCAGGTTCTAATACTTTCACTTCAGTGAACATATATGAATGCGACAATCCGCAATATTCAGCGCAAAACATCTCGTAGTTGCCGGTTCTTTGGCCAATAAACCACATCCTGTTTGTTCTTCCCGGTACCATGTCTTCCTTTATCCTGAATGATGGAATGTAAAGACTGTGTACCACGTCTTTTGAAATAAGATCAAGAATTACCGGCTTATCCTTTGGAATATAAAGAGTGTCGGTTTTTACTCCGTTATCATATTCAAACGACCACGACCACATTCGTGCAACAGCCCTTATCTGCATTGAATCCTTTGGGGCTTTGCTTGCAGGAGAGTATCCGGCCCAACCATAAAAGAACATAATCATGACAAGGATTAATGGAATTACAGTCCATATGATTTCAAGCGTATTGCTCCCATGGATCTGTTCGGCAACAGGATGTCTTTTCTGATTATACCTGTAAATAAACCAGATTATGAGTCCTGTTATTCCAATTAGAAAAAACATCGAAATACCAATGATAAGCAAGAAGGCGTTATCGGTGGTAACAACTAAATTTGAAGCTCCTGAGTACATAATATCCTCTTTTATCTGTCAATATAATCAAATAATGTAATGCCGATCACCGATGCAACCAGTGCCAAAACCAGTATAGTCATCAATAAATAAACTTTCCTGTCGAATTTCAGATGCATAAAATAGAGCAATACAATAGATGCTTTAATAGATGCTATAATTAGTGCCGCAACAACATTGAATGCACTCAACTCAATACTGGTTATTGCAACAGTTATTATAGTAAGTGTTATAAGAAATGCCAGAACGGTAAGGTGATCCTTGTATGATGAAATGTGTGTTATATGTGATTTTTCGCTACTCATGATATTATCGGTTTAATGAATGAGATAAAATAACGGGAACAGGAAAATCCAGATCAGATCAACCAGATGCCAGTACAGTCCACTGTTTTCAAGCAGAGCATATTTGTCACTCCTAACCTGATTATTCTTTATCTTGAACAAAGTGATGGTTAATAAAACTATGCCTACAATAATATGTACTCCATGCAAACCGGTCATAAAGAAATAAAGACTGTAGAAAAGCATATCGCCTTTGCTAAGCATATCCATCAGATCGGAACCGGGGTACATACCATGTTCAAATTTACTTCCCCATTCAAAATATTTATTAACCAGAAAGGCCAATGCCAATATAAGTGTAACACCGACAAATATCATTGAAAGTTTCTTGTTACCCTTTTGAATTGCAGTAATCGACATTGCAACAGTTGCACTACTGATCAAAAGGATTACTGTGTTAATAAATCCCATGGCAACACTAAGCTCTTCATGAGCTAAATGGAATGCAATGGGATTTAAATAACGATAAATTGTATAGACAATGAATAAGCCTCCAAACAAGAGTATTTCAGTGAATATAAACAACCACATGCCCAATTTTGAGGCCTCATCGTCTCTGTGTATTTCACTGTGTACATTAATACTGGTTTCCATAACTGGGGTTATTTAAATTCATAAGGACCGGTAGTCACAACTGGTATTTCGTCAAAATTCTCCAGTGGCGGGGGTGAAGGAACCTTCCACTCTAATGTGGGGCCATCCCATGGATCATCGACAATCTTTCCCGTAGCTTTCTTTGCCTTGAAGAGATTCACCAAAATTATTATCAAACCGGTGATCATAATCCATGAACCAATGGTTGAAATAATCTGCGAGTTGGTGAACTGCGGAAGGTAATCGTAATAACGGCGTGGCATTCCCTGGAGTCCAAGTACGAACATCGGGAAGTAGAGGATGTTAAACCCAACGAAGAAGATGGCCAATCCTATATTAGCAATTCTGATATTGTACATCCTGCCATATATTTTAGGCCACCAATAGTGCATGGCAGCGAAAAAAGCAAAACCGGTACCACCAAATACTATGTAATGGAAATGCCCTACAACGAAATAGGTATCATGAGTGTGGATGTCAGTTGCCAGCGAACCGACTACTAATCCTGAAAATCCACCAATCATGAATACAAAAATGAAGCCCATTGCCCACCAGAATGGTGTTTGTAAACGAATGGAACCCTTATACAATGTTGCAGTCCAGTTAAATACTTTTACAGCTGAAGGCAAGGCTACGATAAAAGACAGGAATGAGAAAATCCATCTTGACCCTGTGCTCATTCCCGAGGTAAACATGTGATGCCCCCAAACGAAATAACCCACAAAAGCAATTGCCATTGACGAGATTACCAATGCTGTATACCCAAATATAGGTTTTCGTGAAAAAGTAGGTACAATTTCAGAAATCACACCCATTGCAGGAAGTATCATAATATAAACAGCAGGGTGCGAATATGTCCAGAAAAGATGTTGATACAAAATGGGGTCACCACCTAAGGCAGGATCAAAGAAACCGATGCCAAGCATCCTTTCAGCGGCAATCATCAATAGTGTAATTCCTATGATTGGAGTTGCCAGCAGCTGAATCCATCCTGTAGCATATAAAGTCCATGCAAACATCGGCATACGGTTCCATGTCATACCCGGAGCCCTCAGCCTGTGCATAGTTGTTATAAAATTCAGCCCTGTCAGTACAGAAGAAAACCCCAGAACGAAAGCACCTATAACCGCTGCCACCACATTGGTTTGAGTTTTCAAACTATAGGGAGCATAAAATGTCCATCCTGTATCGGGAGGTCCATCACCCATAAATTGCGAACTGAGGACAATTAAAGCTCCAATAATATACAGATACCAGCTGAGCAGGTTCACTCTAGGAAATGCAACATCCTTAGCGCCAAGCATAATAGGAAGACAGAAATTTCCAAATACTGCACCAACCCCGGGTATTACAAAGAGAAAAATCATCGCCAGGCCATGCAGTGTAAAGAATGCATTATAAGTTTGTGCATCCACCAGTTGTTTACCCGGAGCTATGAGTTCAAGCCTCATAAGAATACCAATGACAGCTCCTGTGAGGAAAAATGTGAACATGGAATAGAAATACAAGAGCCCGATTCGCTTATGATCTGTTGTTGTCAACCAAGCCAGCAGACCCTTGTACTTTCCTCTATACTCGAGGTAATTTGGTTGTAAAGTACTTTCCATATCTATTGTTTGCTTTTTATGTAGTTATTTTTCTTTTCGGTTTAAAGGCTAATACCAGAAACAGTATTATTGCGATTACAAGTATAATACTTCCGGCAAGCTTAGTCACATTTAGCACATATTCCTGTCCTGCAGGATCATATGAGTAACAGAATTGCAGAACCTTGTTTATTGTTGGTCCGCTAACACCTTTTGATGCTTCAATGATTGCCATCTTAAATTCAAATGGCAGAAAGTAAGTTCCTTGCAGATATCGTGTTATTTTTCCTTCGGGACTGACCATAGTCAGTAATCCGGGATGCATAAAGTCGTTGCCGGCTTTCTTGTACCTGAATCCAATGGTTTTTGTTAACAGTGCAATGTCAGCACTATCGGCAGTAAAGAATTGCCAGCCTTCGGTATCTATCTCCTTTGTAATAAGATTCAGATAATTTGCTCTTTTCTTTGCTGCAAGGTCATAGCTTTCGCGTGGATCAAAACTTATGGTTAGTACCTGATAATCTTTGTTCAGTACAAGATCAGTAGCACCTATTGTTTCTGCAATACTGGTCATCAGAGGACTGCATATACCCGGACACCTGTAATATACCAGGTTAATTACAGTAGGTTTTACAATTAATTGTTTCAAATCCTGTAATTGCCCATAGGTATTCATAACCATTATGCCTTCAGGTATGTATTCATTCAAATGCTCAACTACACCTATCTCAGGCTCCGGTGTGGCTATCTCTTCAAGTGCCTTGACTTTTTGAGCATTAACCGATATAGCAAAAATGGCTGCTATTGAAATTAGTAATAATCGTTTCATGACTCCTCTATATTTTAATGTACATGATGATACAGACTTTCTTCCAGATATGGATGGTTTAACGGGATTAGCGGAGCAGATGATAATGCTCTTGCAGTGATGAATGTGAATAATCCGGTAAAACCAAGGAAGCATCCAATTTCAGGTAATCCAAATACAGCATGATGCATAACTCCGGGGAATATCTGTTCATAAAGATCGAGATACTGCCCTGCAATCAGTAGTATGCATACAGCCTGCAATACCTTAATATTCTTATTTATTGCCTGTGAAAGCAGCAATACGAATGGGATCAACCAGTTAACAATATAATTGGCGTAGAAGATCCCTTCAAATCCATTGCCCCACCGTTGAGCATAATACCCGGTTTCTTCAGGAATATTTCCATACCAAATGAGCATGAATTGTGAGAAAGTAACATACCCCCAAATGATTGCCAGCATGAAGATATACCTTGAGAAATCGAGAAGATGACTCTTGTTTAATTTGGGATAATATCCATTCCGGTGCATCAGAATAACAATCAATGCTATAATTACTGATCCATGATAAAATGCTGAAACAAAATTCTTTACTGAGAATATGGAACTGAACCAATGAACATCAATCGACATAATCCAGTCGAAGCTTGCTATACTAAATGTAATCGCTAATATAAATATATGAACCTTTGACCAAAATTCGCTCTTCTCAAAGTATAATCTGCCACCGTTTTTGTCTTCAGCAACCGATATCCGCCTCAATAATTGTGTCATTACAGTCCAAACAATGAATATAACGACTAACCTGACGAAGAAAAAAGGAATATTCAGGTAGGGGGCTTTATGTGCAATCAATTTATCAGTTACGGTGGCATCATGATGTGACCAATGGTACAGATCATTCATGCCGAAAAACAGTAAAAGCATTATTATACCGGCAAAAGGTATATATGCAGTCATTGCTTCAGGAACTCTTTTAAACATTGACGACCAGCCTGATTGTGTGATATACTGAATTGCAAAGAAGAAACTGGCACCTATTGCAAGTGACAGGAAATAGAAGTTATTAAGGAGTAGATTTGCCCAAGCCCTTTCGGGTTGATTGATAAAAGTATAGATCATTATAATTGCACCAATAACAATAAGAGCAATGGATGCAAACCTTAGATTTTTAGTGAAGGTAAATTTATTTTCCATCTCAGCTTCCTTTATTGTTTTTGTAATTCTTTTTTGACATACATCGCTATTTTCCAACGGTTTTCAGGGGTTATCATATGTCCGTGTGCTCCCATAACCTGATAACCGACAGTAATCACATGGAAAATATCGGCTTCGTTCGATGCCATCATTTTATCGGATAATAATGATGCAGGCTGAAATTTATATTTGCCGCTCGTGACAAGAAAACCTTTACCATCACCTGAGGTTCCATGACAATGTGCACAGAAAATATTGAACTGATCACGTCCCTGAACCAGCATTTCTTCAGTAAATTCAAGTGGATTGACCAGCTCCTTTGCTGCTTTCTCGCGGCTCTCAATTGATTTATCATACCTGTATGGTTGCATTTCAACGGGAATGGTATTAGGAGCAGGTAATAACATTGATTCGCCACCTGCTACATTTGGATTAGGGGCATACGTTTCATAAGCAAGACTGTGAGCCATATCAGGAAAATACTCATAGCCTTTATCGCTTCTTCTCCTGTCGCATGAAGTAAGCAGCACTAAGAGGCATATAATGTTGAGTAGAATAGAATATCTTTTTGCCATGGGTTATTTAACTTATTGATTCAAGTTCTTTTTGATATACTTCTTCAGCACCTTCTTCTTTAAGTGTCTGTATAAGCCTTTCGGCTGACTCGCCATTTTCTTTCAGGTCAAAAACCATAACGAATTTATCATCCATTGCACGGTTATCAGGCAGTATGTATGCTCTGCCAGGATAAATCTTAGCTCTGACAGAAAATGTAAACAGGCTCGCGAGTGTGATAGTGAGGATGGTTAATACCAGTGTTACTACAACGAACGACGGGAATGCATTAGTGGGCTTCCCGCCATAGTTAATTGGCCAATCCCACACGGCAGTATATTGCAGGAAAAGCAGAATACCTGCCGCTCCCAGAAAGCCAAACAAGAAAGCAGCGAATGTGAATCTTGATTTCTTACCCATTGCCTCAATGGCTTCCATAACAGGGTAGGGGGTGTAAATCTCTGTTATTTTATACCCTGTATCTTTTGCCCTTCGGATGGCTGATAACAGTGTATCCTCATCATTAAATATGCTTACAAGGTAATTACTTTTCATGATCGGTAATTTTTTGATCAATTGAATTCGGTGATGTCACTTTTAATATGCCCTTCACTTCATGAATTGCTATCATTGGTATGTACTTGAAGAACAACAGTACTGCCGAAGCAAATAATCCAAGGGTGCCAATGTAAAATCCAATCTCAACCCATGTGGGATTGTATGTAGTCCAGCTTGAGGGCAGATAATCTCTTGTAAGTGAAGTTACTATAATATTGAAGCGTTCAAACCACATACCGATATTGATAAATATCGATATCAGGAATGCCGCAGTAAGATTGTGTCTGATTTTTTTTGACCAAAATAGCTGAGGTATAAAAGCATTACAAATAACCATTGCCCAAAATTCAAAAGCATATTCACCCGTAATTCGTTGGTGGAAGAATGTATATTGTTCATATGCAGAACCTGAGTACCAGGCTGTAAATATCTCTGTTGCATAAGCAGTTCCCATGATCAGCGAGATGAATACAAGAATTCTGGCTATGGCATCCAGGTGAGAGATAGTAATATAATCCTGAAGTTTGTAGAGTTTCCTGATGATGATCATGAGCGTCATAACCATTGCGAAACCTGAGAAGATAGCTCCCACAACAAAATACGGCGGGAAAATAGTTGTATGCCATCCGGGGATTACTGAAGAAGCGAAATCGGTCGACACTATTGAATGTACTGAAACTACAAGAACTGCAGCTATACCTCCCAGAACATAACTTAAGCCTTCGTACCTGAGCCATTCCTTTGTTGATCCTGTCCATCCAAAAGCAAATAAACCATAGATGGCTTTTTTTATCTTCGAAGTGGTACGATCACGGATAGTTGCAAAATCAGGTACCATCCCAAAATACCAGAATGAAGCTGATATGATAAGATATGCTGTGATAGCTATAAAATCCCAAAACAATGGTGAGTTATAATTAACCCACAATGAGCCTCGTGTATTAGGGTAGGGGAAGATAAAAAATGCGAGCCAAACTCTGCCCATGTGGATTCCGGGGAATAATGCCGCACATGCAACTGCTGCTACCGTCATCGCTTCGGCTGCCCTGTTAATGGATGTTCTCCACCTTTGGCGCAGGATCAATAGAAATATTGAAAATGCTGTTCCTGCATGCCCTATACCAATCCACCATACAAAGTTGATGATCTCCCATCCCCATCCAACTGAATTATTGACACCCCATGTGCCAATTCCGACAGAAACTGTAAGATATATGGCAACAACTCCATACAGTAGGGCAAGCAGACTTATAGCAAATGCAATTTTCCACCATAATGGAATGGGTTGGTCTATTGGTGCTATAATATCAGTGCTGATCTGACGGTAATTCTTATTACCCTGAATCAATGAACCCCTGACTTCAGTTTTATACATACGCTATTATTATTTATTCCTTACTAATGTTAAATAACCAACTGACGGTAATGTATGTAGTTCTTCTAGAACATGATAGTTCCTCGGCTCTTTGAAGAGTTTTGATATCTTGCTTTCCGGATCACTGAGATCACCAAACACCAATGCATCAGCAGGACAAGATTGTACACATGCAGGTAAGATTTCACCATCAGCTATTGTTCTGTTCTCAAGTTTTGCCTGAAGCTTCTTTTCCTGAATTCTTTGTACGCAGAATGTGCATTTTTCAACTACACCTCTCTCACGAACTGTAACATCCGGATTCAAAACCATCCTTCCGAGATCGGAATTCATGTTATAATCAAACTTTTCATTAGTGGCATATCTGAACCAGTTGAACCTCCTTACTTTGTACGGACAGTTATTTATACAGTATTTAGTACCGACACATCTGTTATATGCCATTTGGTTCAATCCTTCGTTGCTGTGATTGGTTGCCGATACAGGACAAACATTCTCGCAGGGAGCATTGTCACAATGTTGGCAAAGCATCGGCTGGAATACAACTTCCGGATTTTTTATTCCACCGGCAAAATACCTGTCGATTCTCATCCAATGCATGATTCTTGTTCGCCGTACTTCATCTCTTCCCACAACCGGAATATTATTCTCAGCCTGACAGGCTATAACACATGTATTGCATCCTACACACTTATTCAAATCAACTCCCATTCCCCAGTGGTGACCGGTGAATTCGGTTTCTTTGTATAGCGTGACATGCTTTTTCTCAAATTCTTGGTGAAGTTCATTCCCTGAGTCAGGATTCTCCTTGTATTTTGATAGAACAGTTTCACGAACTACAGGCCTTCCTTCAAGACTTCCATGCTTTTGCGCTATGGCGAGTGGAAATTCGCCTTCCCCGGCAGTAACTTCTGAATCGAAATTATAAAGCTGACGATTGTTATTGTCGACGGTTACAAGCTTATACGCATTTTGTCCTAAAGCCGACCCGACTTTTCCAATCTTCATTTGTCCATATCCTACCGCGATTGAAATTGTATTATCAGCCTGTCCCGGTTGTATGTAAACAGGTAACTGCATTTTGTTTACAGATACCAAACCTCCCGTAACTACATTCAAATCTCTTGCAGTCTGTTCAGAAATGGAAGCAACATTATCCCATGAAATTTTTGTAAGTGGATCAGGAAGCTCCAGCAGCCATGGATTATTGGTATGGTTACCTTTTCCGGTCTTAATACAGGTAAATAGGGATATTTCTATTTTACCTGTCTTGGGAGCTTGATTTAGAGCAGCAAGGGCATCTGACAACAACGCATTATTAAAATTCGGTTTGTTTGATGAACTCAGATTACTGTTGCCTGCAACAGTACTCCCATTAACTGATGCCTGCCTGCCAGCGTCAGTTTCAAACACTCCTTTTTGCAAAACGTTATTCCAATCATCCTCTGTCCCTTTAATGATATTATTTATCCAGTATTCCTTAAGATATTGGTAATAATCAATCTTCTGTCCAAGCCAGATAAGCAGACTATCCTGTGGTTGCCTGGTATTGAATAGGTTACGAATCGTGGGTTGTGCAAGACTGTAAACACCTGTTTTTGGAAGAGCATCATCCCATGATTCAAGATAATTATGTGCCGGAAGTATATACCTGAAATGATCATTTGTCTCATTTGCCATACCATTCATTGCGACTGTGATTTTCATCTTTTTAAGTCCCGAAATGAATGCTTCTGAATTATGGTAGTCATAAGCAGGATTACAATTCCAGAGAATTATTCCGCCAACTGTATCGGCATTCATCTCATCAACCAGCTGATCCATATCACTGTCGATGGCTTGTTGAGTAAGTATTAAATTATTCAGATCGAGGGTGTTGCCATAGTTATTCAACAAATTGTTGATGGCTGCAATTACCATCTGAACATTAGGATCATTACTTGATGAAACAACTATGGATTTTCCGGGAGTGTTTCTTAATTCATCTGCAATTTTCGAAATGGCAACACTTGCTTCATTATCTCCGGCAGGAGAACTGTTGCCTGATAATTCATTGTATAGACGGGTAATTAAGCCGGGTAATTCGGATGGCTTTACAGGATAGCGTTCATCGGCTTTACTACCGGTGATTGAAACTCCCGATTCAAACTGGTAATGTTTAGTCAGCCTCTGTTTACCATTCAACAAATCACGCGCAATGCCATAACGAAAAGCAAATTCAACAGGCGATAACCATGTTCCGAGGAAATCGGCATCGAATGAAACAATGATTTCAGATTTGTCAAAAAGATGATCGGGTATACCTGTTATTCCGAAACTCTGTTTGTTAGCAAGAAGCATGGCGGAGGCTGAAACAGGCTCATACATCACATGCTTTCCCGGATATACAGCAATGAAATCATTTATTAATGCCTTGGTTGAAGGACTAATAATATTTGATGTAAGTATTACTGTTTGTTGCCCGGCTGCTGCAACATCTTTAAGTCTTGCAATAATATCCTGGTCACAAATTTCATAAGTTGTTTCAGATCCATCTTTCAGAGGTTTCTTTAGTCTTCCGGTGCCATCATATAAGCTCAAAATTGAAGCCTGAACCTTAGCAGTTGTTCTTCCTCTGCTGATTGATGATAAAGGATTACCTTCTATTTTAATAGGGCGTCCGTCACGGACTTTAACAAGGATGCTGTTATACTCAAATCCATCATAATATGTAGAAGCATAATGAATGGCAGTGCCCGGATTTACTTCTTCGGGCTTGTTGAGATAGGGAATTGCCTTCTTAACAGGATTTTCGCAACCCGATGCTAAAGCTGCACCCGCAAAACTAAATCCACAAAATTTAAGAAAATTCCTTCTGGAGGACGGTCGTGAGGCAATTTCCTCATCAATTAACTCCAAAAGATTACGATTTTCATTAGTTCCATCATCTTTTACCGGATCACCGGCCACGCTATTCATTGTTTCTATGCTGCTCCAGTATTTTTTTTCCATGCAAGACTAGTGTTTTATGGATTGTTTATATTCATTAATACCCGCGTAACTATTAGTAATGACATTTCATGCAATCCACCCCGCCAACGTTGTCAACTGTTGCCGGTTTGGCTTCAGGAGTTCCATTATCTTTGAATATAGAATAGTATTTATTTTTCTCATCAATAGGTGTTGTTCGATGACAGTTGATGCACCAGCCCATCGACAAATCGCTGATTTGAGCAAGGATATCCATCTCCTCAACTTTCCCGTGACAGGTTTCGCAAGCCACTTTTCCTGCCACAGTATGTTGCGAATGGTTAAAATAAACATGATCAGGTAAATTGTGAACCCTAACCCATTGAATCGGATTCCCTGTTGCCTCTGCTCTTAATATCTTGTTTATCTCAAAGTTGCCTGAATTAGTGCCGGTTTTTACTACATTGTGGCAATTAAGGCATACATTTATTGATGGAATACCGGCCGATTTACCAATTTCGGCATTATGATGACAATATCGACAGTCGGTTTTATTCTGTCCGGCATGTATTTTATGTGAGAATTTGATTGGCTGATCGGGTGCGTAATTTGGAGTACGACTGAGATTAACGGCTTCAACATAAGCCAGCCGGCCATGTACTGAAATACCAACCAATAATATTATGGCATGGATTATCCTGTATTTTACTTTCCGTAAAATGAGCAAGTCAATAATAGCCCATGTCATTAGGACGGCAAACACTATAAACAGCATGAGCTTAGTTGGGAATATCTTATACTCAGCCATCTGAGTAGTGCTAAAATGTGAAAGGAAGGCTGAAATGTAATATATCTCCTGCTCAGTCATCTTAATGCCGGCATGAGCATTTTCCATTTTTGCCGAAACAGGGATGTTCATTGATTGATATATATTCATGCCCTCAGGCTCCATGAATGCCTGTGCCAGATCCATTGCCGACGGATTCCAGTTCAATGAGTCGTTAGTGATTGTATTATGGCAGTTTGCGCAATTGAAACTAAGCCCGTTACTATGAGGAATAAGCCCGTAAAAAAGACGTTCACCGCGCAGAGACTCCTCATGAGTAAATCCTGTTTTTTTGTTGATGTCAACACTGACTACTTCAACCTTTTCGGGCTCCCACTTTTCAATGTAATCGAGGATGCTGCCAATCTGCTCATCAGAGAATTGAGTAAAAGCAGGCATAATTGCACGGTTATATTCCTGATAAATCTGAACTGCAGCCGGATCGCCCGATTGAATTACAGCTTGTGAATTCTTAATGAATTTCATCAGCCAGGCTCGTTCAGCTTTCTGCGTTATCCCTAGGAGATCAGGTCCCACCAGTTTCCCTTTTCCTATAGTATGGCAAACAGTGCAATTCTTTTCAAATAGCTCTTTCCCTTCCTGTGCAATTGAAAAGTATGGCGTGATGAAAAATAGGAAAACAAGGAAAATGGCTAATTGAGGCATCACCTCATGAGTAATAGTTTTTGCTTTAATATCCATATAAAGCCGGTTGTTTTAAGGTTATTCAGGCTTGGTAATTAAATGATAATGACTAAATTAATAACGAAATACCCCTCTAAGCGTAACATACCACTACCGTACACATTACTTTATTTATAATTTAAAGAAAGCAATCAATGGACGAATTTAATGAATTAAATGCCCAAACAACAAATTAAAGTTGAAAATAGACAACAGGAATAGTTATTTAGAGTTAATCTAAATAAGTGAATTATTAGAGAAGTTTAAATTCTGACGCTGAAATAATGAAAGTTGAGAGATTTACATGGGCATTCGACACAATAAAGTGACCCTAAACTGAGCGTATAGTGACCCTAAAGTGACCCTAGGGGTCACTTTAGGGTCACTATTGGGTCAGAAAAAGGTCAATTGTATACCTGCAAAGTACATCCTGGCAATTCCACATAATTTAAAAAACCTAAATTAAAAATCACTAATTTTGCCCCGCATTAAAAAAGGAGAGGTGCCAGAGCGGTCGAATGGGGCGGTCTCGAAAACCGTTGTACTCGTACGAGTACCAAGGGTTCGAATCCCTTCCTCTCCGCAAAAACTATTAAAAACAGCGGCGACAGCCGCTGTTTTTATCAATTCACCTATCCCTATATCTCTCTCCTCAAGGAGAGGGACTCCAGCATTCACTTCACCCTAAATCCCTCATCTCAATGTGAGGGACTTCAGCATTGTTGGTAATGAAAGTGATAATAGGTAGATACTACCGGATTTTGAAAAGGATTGGCAATTCATCATGATCATTCATAATTTGATTTTGCGATTTCAATAGATTTACTAAATTTGAAGTGATTTATGAGTTGGAGAATATGTTGAGAAAAACATCCATAGAGAATAATAACCTTGGGAGATCCTATGGGTGGACTAGAAATTACTATTACGACAAAGCTACAAACCGACTCTTAAGCCATGACACCGGCAGTAACGTTTATACATATGATGCCCATGGCAACATGCTTACCACTTCCTGTACTACTCCTTCACCTGTCCAGGTTACCATCCGTTACCAGTATGATAATCACCTTGGCAGCGCCTGTCTTGAACTCGACAATACCGGTGCCATCATCTCTTATGAAGAATACCATCCATTTGGGACCACCAGCTACCGTGCAGGAAGAAATGCCACTGAAACCAGTCTTAAGCGTTATAAATATGTAGGCAAAGAGCGGGATGAGGAAACCGGGCTTTATTATTATGGTGCACGGTACTATGTGGCATGGCTATGCAGGTTTGTGAGTGTGGACCCGTTGCAATTTAAGTATCCGCATTATACTCCGTATCAGTATGCGGGAAATAATCAGCTTCATCTATTTCACACCATTAAGAACAGATACCAAGTAACCTAAAAATAACTCTTGGGTAATTCAATATCATACAGGATAACCGATGATGCAGGAAATGAAAATTATTTTGTAACTTTGAATCATATTGATATTGCAGGACTCACAGTAATGGTAACCGATGACAAAGGAAGGAATATGCTTACTATGCCCCATTTGCAGTTAATGTCGTGGGACTATAAAGGAAACTTTGTTGAGTCAAGACGAACCGGAAGTACTTACTCTATTTATTATTGTTATGACTCTGAAGGCAACAGGGTACGCAAAGTAACCTTGAATGGGGCAACGAGAGAAGAAAGAATCTACATTGGCAACTATGAGGTTTACCGGAAAACCATTAGCGGAGTATTAGATACCGAGCGTCAATCACGATTATATGTGGCGAGATGTAGCAGAGAAAGGTACATATTTATTTCTTGAAGATACATATTCAGAATCAGAATGGTTCCACATTAATCAGAAAGAATATAATATAATGAAAGTTGAAGATAATTATATTACTCAAATTGTCAATCTAAGGAGATCGGATAAAAGTGATCAATTTAATATAAATCAAGTATCCACTTTTAATATAATTAAAGGTGAGGTTCATACAAGAAAAATAAAAACTTGGTGGGGTAGTGAAAAAATTGAAAAATATAGAAATCTTCTTGTTACCGAGAATATTCAACTATATTCAAATAATAAAGCTGAAGGGAAACCAATTCAAAAATATGCAGCAGGGAACAACCGCCCAGCAACGGGCTGCAACACTTGCCCAGGAACATAACAACACACCACAGGTAACAGATCTTGATACCATGGGAAGGCCATACCGGATAACCGATGATGCCGGAAATGAAAATTATTATGTAACTTTAAACAATATTGATATTGCAGGCCTCACTGTGAAAGTAACCGATGCCATACCAAGGGATATGACCCGCCATGTTTATGACATGACCGGCCAGCTTTGCTATACCTTTAACATTGACAGTGGCCGTAGGTGGATGGTAGTGAATGCTTTGGATAAACAGGTAGATACCTGGGATAACCTGTTAAGAAAGACGACCATTCAGTATGATGCCCTTAACAGGCCTGTGGCAACATTGCTTTACAATAACAGCACAACAGCCCTAAAAGTTGAATCAATCACCTATGGCACTTCAGCAATAGGTTATACCATTGGAAAGCCAATCATTATCAGAGACCAGAGCGGTAAACTCGATATCACCTCTTACGACTTTAAAGGCAACATGCTTTCATCAACAAGAAGGCTTTGCAATGATTACAATATTATAATCAACTGGAACACCTATGCTGATCCAACCGGTGAAAGCTTCGTTACCTCTTTTTGCTTTGATGCCATGAACCGTCCGGTTACAGAGACTACCCCAGATGGCAAGGTTCGTACCTATGAATACAATAAAGCTGGTTTATTGGAAAAGGTTAAGCTTGGTACTGCTTATTATGTTGATAATATAAATTATAATGAGAAAGGGCAAAGAATACTGATTGATTTTGGGAACAACACAACTACCACTTATTTCTATGATCCTAAAAGCTTCCGCCTTATAAGACTTGTCACAATTCGTGATGGCAATCAATCAGCCCTTCAGGATTTAAATTATATTTATGACCCCGAAGGTAACATAGTTGAACAGTCTGATAATGCACAACAGACCTTTTATTTTGACAATAGCGTTATTAATCCTGTTGGAAAATATGAGTACGATGCATTATACCGCCTTGTAAAAGCTGAGGGAAGAGAACTTGCAGAGCTCGCAATGACCAATCAAACAGACTGCCCAATAAAACCTTTAAACCAAAATAATGGGGTATTAAGAAATTACACTCAGCTCTACGCTTATGATAATCTCGGCAATCTTCAAACGGTAAGAAGCGTTATCAATCCATGGGTTAGAACCTATAACTACGATACGGCGACAAACAGATTGCTTAATACCGGTGCAGGGTATAATTACACTTATGATGCTCATGGAAACATGACCTCTATGCCTCATCTTGATACCATGGAATGGGATTATAAAGGTAACCTTGTAAAGACCATGGGTGGTACTGTTACCACTTATTACCGGTATGATGCAAGTGGCAACAGGGTATGTAAAATTGCAGTTAAAACAGGAGGAATAACAGAAGAAAGAATCTATAGTGGCAATTACGAGGTTTACTGGAAAAAGACAGGTGGAACTCTTACAACTGAGCGTCAATCATCTTTTGTTAGTGATGACACAAAGCGAATCGCTATTATAGACACTCGTACCACACCTTCACCCGTTGAAGTGACAATCAGGTACCAGTATGACAATCATCTTGGCAGTGCATCTTTAGAATTAGATAGCACAGGTGCAATTATCTCTTATGAAGAGTACCACCCCTTTGGAACTTCAAGTTATAGGGCTGGCAGAAATGAAACAGAAACAAGCCTGAAAAGGTACAGATATGTTGGCAAGGAGCGGGATGAAGAAACAGGGCTTTACTATTACGGTGCACGATACTATGCCGCCTGGCTTTGTCGGTTTGTGAGTGTGGATCAGTTGCAGTTTAAATATCCGCATTATACGCCGTATCAGTATGCGGGAAATAAGCCGATAAGTTATATTGATTTGGATGGGTTGGAAGAGCTCGCAAATGATAAAATTACGAAAATGACACCTAGATCAGTTGAAGCTAACAAGCCTGATGCACCTTCGCTAAGGGGTTATAACCAGTTGTATCAGGGTCTTAAATTCGCATCTGTTAAAGAATACGATAGCTATATTGATTACAAAACTTTAGTAAGTCAAAAAATTAGTACACTGGAGAATAAACTAATAAATCCGAAAGTTAACGCAGATGAAATTAAAAGTGAACTAAATCAGTATACTTCTATTTTACAAGAATTAACAACAATAGAAAACAATGAAGACGTTGTTTTTAGATTAAGAAGTGGAAAAAACGTTATTAATAAGTCTGGAGGTGGAAACAATTTTTATAATATCAATAATGGTGAAGTCGATATTAATATTAATACTAGCGATCTCACCTATACTCAATTAATTAGTCATGAATTCAAACATGCATATCAGTTTTTTGAAAATAAATTAGGATATGGAGATCAAATTGGAAACTTTACATACGATTTCCAAGATGAGAAGGAAGCTTATGAAAGGAGTAATTTATTTTCTACGAATGATATTAATTACATTACAGATGATGAGATTTATGAAGCAAATAAGTTAGTTCGGATATCTGCCATTAACATAACAACAACTGATTATTTAAATAGCCTTAACCCATTAGTCAAAGTAAAAGAGGCCAACAAATATTGGCTAGAGAGAAAGAAATATAATAGTTTAATAATTTATTTTGGATGGAAAGAATAAAAAAAATGTACCTTATACTGTCTTGTTTAGTTCTTTTTTCATGCAATAACCTATATCAAGGTCTGTATTATCATAGTTCTCCTTTTGGAGGTGAATTTGTAAAAATAAATAGTGATTCAACATTTCTATATTATTCTACTATGCCTCAAAAATCTGATTTATTTGGGGAAGGTTCCTATTATAAGAAAAAGAACAAAGTTTATTTAAATTCCACATTGAAAGAAATTCCGGAATTTATCAGGGTGAACGAAATAAATAAGAGTTATGATTTCTTTTCAGATACTTGCTATAGCATATTTTTGACTTGCAAATTTGAAAGAAGTTACTATAATGCTCCGACTCAAATTAGGATTAAGACTATCTCTTCTGGTGATACACTAACTTTTTTACCTTATTCAGATTCAATTCAAATAATGAATTGCAATTATGATTCAATTTGGAGTAGCTTCTATAAAAATACTTGGATCTATCATGATCCTTCATTAAAAGGAATTAAGAAAATTCTTATTGAGTTCGATGAAAAGCAATTTGCATACCAAATTCAAGATATTAAGAGAATTCTTGAAATTCAAATTTATGATAAAAATTATGACACCCTTGAATACAGGGTTTTTAAAAATGAAAGGTGGAAATTAGCAAGGAAAAGGTTGATCGAGCTAAATACTCAACAAAATTTCCAATTACTCAATGCAAAAGATAATAAAGATGCGGAATTACTAAGCCTTTATGATTATTACATTGATCTGATTAGTAAAAACAATTAAATTGAAAACCAGTAAAGCCAAGTCAGCAGGGCACAACCGCCCAGCAACGGGCTGCCACCCTTGCCCAGGAACATAATAACACTCCCCGGGTTACTGACCTTGACACCATGGGAAGGCCATACCGGATAACCGATGATGCAGGAAATGAAAATTATTTTGTAACTTTGAATCATATTGATATTGCAGGCCTCACTGTGAAAGTAACCGATGCCATACCAAGGGATATGACACACCATGTTTACGACATGACAGGACAGCTTTGCTATACCCTGAATATTGACAGCGGCCGCAGGTGGATGGTAGTCAATGCTCTTGATAAACCGGTTCACACATGGGATAACCTGTTAAGGAAAACAACCACTCAATACGATGTACTAAACAGGCCGGTTGCCACTCTGCTATACAACAACAGCACAACAGCTCTAAAGGTTGAATCTATCACCTATGGCTCCTCTGCAACCGGGTATACCATCGGAAGACCTATTACTGTGAGGGACCAGAGCGGCAAGCTTGATTTTACGGAATATGACTTCAAGGGCAATCTTCTTTCTTCAACAAGAAGACTTTGCACTGACTACAATATTATAATTGACTGGTACACATACACAGATCCGACCGGAGAAAGCTTTGACACAGCATTTACCTTTGATGCAGTGAACCGTCCGGTTACAGAAGTCACCCCGGATGGCAAGGTTAGAACGTACGAATACAATAAGGCGGGCTGCTTGAAAGAGTATTGCTTGATGGGATTGAATATGTTACCAGTGTAGAATATAATGAAAAAGGCCAGCGAACAGATATTATCTATGGGAACACCAGTAAAACCCGTTACTACTATGATCCGGAAAACTTTCGCCTGACAAGGCTGCTTACCACACGTAATACCGGGCAAGTTGTTCTTCAGGATTTAAATTACACTTACGATCCCGAAGGCAATATTGTTCAGCAGGTTGATAATGCCCGACAGACAAACTACTTATGCCCTGCGTAGCATTACACAATTGACAATTCGGGACTATCTACGAAATTACGATTGGTTGTAGTAGCCAGCTTAATGTGCGGAAGATGAGTAAATCAGAGGATAATTATCTGATAAAAAATCCAATTTATTTTGGCGGTCTGAATATTTTGAGTAAATTTGCTTTCAGTATTGAGTAAATTAATTAAAAATGTACGAACGTCCTTATTTGAAACAAGTTAAATCAAGAATAGAAGAGCCGCGAAAGTTCATTCAGGTAATTCTTGGGCCTCGTCAGGTAGGAAAAACTACTATGGTAAATCAGTTATTGTCTCAAATGTCCATATCATATGTATCTGAGTCGGCTGATGCTATTGCAGCAACTAACTCGGCTTGGCTGATGCAAGCTTGGGAGACGGCCCGGCTGAAAATGAAAGCCTCCGGCGCTTCGGAATATCTCTTGGTGATTGATGAGATTCAGAAAATTGATAACTGGAGCGAAGTTGTCAAGCAGCAATGGGATAAGGATACCCGCGAGAATGTAAATATCAAGGTTATCCTGCTAGGTTCTTCACGCCTCCTTATTCAGAGAGGTTTAACGGAATCACTGGCCGGACGTTTCGAGACGTTTTATCTTGGACATTGGTCGTTTGCTGAAATGCAGGATGCTTTTAGTTGGACAATTGAGCAGTATATTTATTTCGGAGGATACCCCGGTTCCGCATTATTGATAAATGATGAAGAACGTTGGAAAAGCTACATAAAAGATTCGCTTATAGAGACGAGTATCTCCAAAGATATTTTAATGCTGACCCGTGTGGATAAACCAGCATTGTTGAAACGACTGTTTGAATTGGGCTGCTTATATTCAGGACAGATTCTTTCATATACTAAAATTACTGGCCAGCTTCAAGATGCAGGTAATACAACGACCTTGGCCAATTACCTCAAATTATTATCTGACTGTGGTCTGTTGGGTGGATTGGAGAAGTATGCTGGAAGTGTAATCCGACAACGGTCATCCAGCCCGAAATTTCAGGTTTATAATAACGCTTTACTAACGTCGCAGGATGACAAAACCTATTCGACTGCCATTGTAAATCCAAAACTATGGGGCAGGCTAGTTGAATCGTCTGTAGGTGCCCATTTACTTAATCATTCGATATCTGAGAGATATAATCTCCATTACTGGCGAGAAGGTAATAATGAAGTAGATTTCATACTTGAAAAAGGAGATAAGGTAATCGGGTTAGAAGTGAAAAGCGGAGCCAGTGCAGACAATGAAGGAATAGGCATATTTAACGAGAAATTTCATCCTGATAAGATGTTACTGGTCGGTACCGGTGGGATTCCTTATGCGGAATTTTTGAAGATTAATCCGAAAGATATTTTTTGAAAAAACACCTCATTTATTCAAACAGCCATGAACCAGCGGTGGTGGTACATGTTCAGGCCAGGGAACAACACCAGCTTACCACAACGGGATGGCTGCTCAGTTATACATACTCTGATGGACTTGGGCGTGAATTGCAAACCAAAGTTCAGGCCGAGAATGGAGATGCATGGATAGTACAAAACGGTGTGCCTGTCCTTTGGCCCTCAACTGACCGGTATGTGGCAACAGGCAGAAAAATATACAACAACAAGGGTAATGTAATAAAGCAATATGAACCCTGGTTTAGTGATGGTCATCTTTACGAACCTGAGTCTGAACTAACCCGGTATGGGGTAACCCCTGTAATGCATTATGATGCCCCCGGCAGGCTTATAAAAACGGAATTTCCCGATGGCACACTCTCAAAAGTTGAATTTGATGCCTGGCAGCAGAAAACCTTTGACCGCAACGACTGTGTTAACGGGAGCCGGTGGCTTGCCACCATGCAGCAGGGCACAACCGCCCGGCAACGGTAAGCCTACGGTAAATAGCATCTTGTAAAGGGAAATTTTGATAGTGATCTTTGCTGAAAAAGATCTGATGTTCTGTTTAAAAGATAGAAAGCTATTCATCTACAAGCACCCGGTTACAATGCTAC
>JAEZNO010000029.1 GCA_023441805.1 Bacteroidota bacterium | reverse complement strand
GACTTTATTTCTTTTAAATTCTTCACTGAATGAGCGGTTATGCCGCTCCCTTTGTTCATAATCAAAATAGTTTACTTTTGTCATTACGTTTACCATTTATGGTCAACGTATTTCAGGCATTGACAGGGTCTTTGTTCTTTGTTCTTGGTTCTTGGTTCTTTGTTCCATGTGACTCGTCCTGAATTTTGACTTGTCCTGAAATAGGTTTACACAAAAACTGTAAACAAATTTCAGGACGAGTCAATAGGCAATTCACCATTCATCATTCAAACACTGCCATCTCGTTCATCTAAGCGTTATCTAAGCGTTATCTAAGCGTTTCCTAAGCGTTTTATTAGAACGCTTAGGAAACGTCTCGAAATTGTTAAGAAATTGTTTCGACGAAAGAGTTGGTTATTAGAAATTAGTATATTTGTAAGATATTTTATACAATAGTTTTATTTTACTAACCAACTAATAATCACTATTATGGCTATAAAAAAATCAAACGGGGAATTGAAAGGAACCGTGGGACCAACTGTTCACTTTGAACGGAATGGCAAACAGATAATGAGAGTCAAAACTGCTCATAGAACGGATAAATCTCAGGCGGTGTTTGATTCAAGAAATGACTTTGCTGTTATCATGAACCTGATTCGAAAATTTAAAAGGCTGATCGACAAAGGGTTTAAAGATCATAAAGTTAACAGATCGGCTTATCATTCTGCACTGTCGGTCAACAGACTAAACTACAACTTTGCAAAAAAGACGACAGGAATTGAAAACCTCGACTGGTTTCAGTTTTCGGAAGGGAATCTGAGCAATGCAACCGAGGTTAGTGCACATATGACTGAAGATGGAAAGGTTGAGATTGTTTGGGAAGGTACAGAAAGGGGACTCACTGCTCACCCTGATGATGAGGTTGTAACATGTATATTTTTGAATGACTCCTTTAGTCTCTATCCGGGTCCTGAAGGTGTAACCCGCAGTGCAGGACGATTGATAGTCGATCAGGGTAAACCACGCTTAACCGGAAAAATTGAAGCTTTCATAGCTTTCCGCGTAAGCAATGACAATTACCGCCCCGGCTCCGACAGGAATGTTTCAAAAAGCAGGTGGATAGGGGTGGTGCCACCTCACCCTAAACCCCTCTACTAAAGGCGAGTGGCTTTAGCATTGAATAATACTCCAATGCGGTCACCCTTCTCCTTGAGGAGAAGAAGGGTAGGGGATGAGGTGTTTTCTATCCTTTCACCGTTACATTAAACTCTTCTTCCAAAAGGGTTTTCAGCCTGGCGGGCTGGATGTTGGAGTTTAGATGTCCCGCTTTGCACCAGGATATGTTGCCGGTTTGCTCGGAGACTACGAGAGCTATGGCATCCGATTTCTCAGTGATACCAACGGCAGCTCTGTGACGTAATCCTACCTGGGCAGGCAATTTATCATTTTTTGATACAGGAAGTATACAGCTTGCAGCCTTTATCTTGTTGTTGATGATTATAAGTGCTCCATCATGCAGAGGGGAGTTTTTGTAGAAGATGTTCTCAATCAATTGCTCAGAGATGCGGGCGTCAATAATTTCGCCTGATTCAATAGCTTCGCTTAGTTCATTGATCTTCCCTATAACGATAAGCGCACCTGTCTTTGAATTGGCCATTTTATGACAGGCTTGTACAATCGGATCGATATGAAGTGATTCTTCGTTGCCATACCTTATGCGCCAAAATAGAAATCGGTTGTTTTTTCGCCTTATAAAGGATGGAGTGCCAACAAGTAGAAGGAATTTCCTGATTTCGGGCTGAAAGACTACAATCAGCGCAATAAAACCCACACTGATAAATGCGCCGAGTATTTCGGATAGCAACTCCATCTCAAGTATTCGCACTAGTCTCCAAATCAGGAATATAGCTATGATGCCGAGGAGAATGTTGATGGCTGCGGTACCTTTTACGAGATTGTAGAGTTCGTATAGCAACAATCCAACAAGTATGATATCAATGACATCAAGTAATCTTAATCCAATGAAAAAGGGTACTGCAAGTTCAAGCATGGCTTATCATTTTTGCAAATGTAGCAAATTACAAAGTATGCACTGATGCATTCAGGTTTGATGTAGTACAATATTGAGTGTTAAAGTTTTGTACCTCAGACAGGTTTAAGCAGGAAGTGAATTTTTGTATTCCATAAAAATTTTCACTGTCTGCATTGCTTCTTTAACATCATGAACCCTTAAAATACTCGCTCCTTGCATCAGGGCAATGGTATTTACTGCGGTTGTTCCGTTGAGTGCCGATTCGGGTTTTGTATTCAGAACCTTGTTGATCATTGACTTGCGGGATACTCCTGCAAGTACCGGATAGCCTACTTCCGTTAATTTTGCTATTCCATTCAGTAATTGATAGTTATGCCGAACTGTTTTACCGAAACCGAATCCGGGATCGAGTATTATGTTTTGCTTTCCTGCTTCAGTAAATATCTTAAGCCTCTCGGTAAAAAATGCTTTTACTTCCTTTACTACGTCAGAATATTGAGGATTTAACTGCATGTTTTCGGGTGTGCCCTGGATATGCATTAATACATATGCTGCATCGTGCTGACACATATAATTTATCATCTCATTATCCATCAGGCCGCCCGAGATGTCATTTATCATATCGGCCCCGCCGTTGATGGCGGCTTCAGCAACTTTTCTGCGGTAAGTATCAACTGAGATGATTATTTTGGGGAATTCTTTACGGATTAGGTTAAGATAAGGAATTAACCTGTCGAGTTCATCATAATCAGTTAATTGCATAGCTCCAGGACGGGTTGATAATGCGCCAATGTCGATAATCGATGCACCCTCACCAATCATTGCAGATGCTTTATTGAGAACCGCTTCGGGGGTGTTATTACTGCCACCGTCATAGAACGAATCGGGGGTAAGGTTAATAATACCCATAACGGCAGGGGTTTTCAGATCAAGTTCTTTTGATCCGCACCTCAGTAATTGCTTTTGCAAAAAATTCATAGCATAATCAGGATAACCTCTTTATATTTGCCTTGCTGAATAAAAAATTAACATAACCATTGCAGATATGACATCCGAAACTGCAGTCCAATTTGATGAGGCTATCCGTGAGTGCAAAGATATATTTTTAGCTAAGATGAATGATTATGGCACTGCGTGGCGTGTACTTCGTTCTGAATCAATCACTGATCAAATATATATTAAAGCAAATCGCATAAGGAGCATCCAGACCAAAGGAGTTAAACTTGTATCGGAAGACGAGAAATCGGAATTTATAGGCATTGTCAATTATTCAGTTATTGGTCTCATTCAACTTCAATTAGGGCAAAGTGAAGAGCTAAACATGAATAAGAAAGAGGTTGAGGCTCTCTATGATAAGTTTACTTCTACAGCCAAAAGCCTGATGACCAACAAGAATCATGATTATGACGAGGCTTGGCGAAACATGCGGATAAGCTCACTTACCGATATCATTCTGATGAAGCTGTTAAGAGTTAAGCAAATTGAAGATAATAAGGGTATGACTTTCGTATCGGAAGGAATTGACGCTAACTACCTTGATATGATAAACTATGCTGTTTTTGCGCTCATTAAGATAAACGAGTTAAAGCCATGAGAATCTTACATTTTATTTCGAGGATCATTGTCGGATTGGTCTTCATGTTTTCGGGCTTTGTTAAAGGAATTGATCCTCTTGGATTTGCATACAGGCTCGAAGATTATTTTGCCGTTTGGGGTACTGAATGGATGACGCCGGCTGCCATTGCTCTGTCAATTCTTTTATCGACAGCTGAATTCGTACTGGGATTTGTTGTGCTGTTTAATCTGAAACCCCGCGTTAATGCCTGGCTTCTTCTGGGCATGATGGCTTTCTTTACAGTCCTCACCTTTTACGATGCTCTCGAGAACCCTGTGCCCGACTGTGGATGCTTTGGTGATGCTATTAAATTGACTAACTGGCAGACTTTCTTCAAGAATGTCATTCTCATGATTCCGACCATAATTTTGTTTATATGGAGAAAAAAGACTGTCGACCGTTATAATAATTTTCAGGCTTATGGCATTGCCGCTTTATCCTGTGCTGCCATACTCTCGGTATTTATTTATAGCTACCGGCATTTACCGATCATCGACTTTATGGAGTGGAAGGTTGGCAACAAAATGTACAGTGAGGAGATTTTGCCTGTAAAATACTATGTTACATATCGAAACACTGAGACCGGTGAGGAAAAGGAATATCTGTTGCCCGATTATCCCTACAATGATTCAACCTGGATGAGTAAGTGGGAGTTTTTGGGTCAACGTGTTGAAGATCCTAATCAACATCCGGGTTCCGACTTACAGATTGTTGATCTGGAAGGTAATGATGTTACCGGGATGATTATCAGGAATCCTGATTTGCATTTTCTGCTCATTGCATGGAACCTGCATGAATCAAACGAAAAGGGCTTAAAGGTCATGCGCGAATTTGCCAATGCAGCCGAAGAAGATGGGTATGCATTCAGCGTAATCACCAGTTCACTGCCTCCTGAAATTGATTCAATTAGCAAACGTCTTGACCTTAATTTCACGTTTTACCAGGCCGACGATGTTGTACTTAAAACCATGGTTAGGGCAAATCCTGGATTGATAATGATGAAAGATGGCGTAGTGCTTGATAAATGGAGTCATGTTGACTTTGAAGAGTATGCCGATTTCAAGAAGCAAATGAACATTTGAACGCTGAGGATGTATGCTCCGATTTATCGTAAGAAGGATTTACTATGGGATATTCGTTTTATTCGGGGTAGTTACACTGGTCTTTTTCCTTTTTAACATTCTGCCTGGTGATCCTGCCCGCATGATGCTGGGCCAACGGGCTGATATTTCATCAATTGAGGCTATAAATAATGAGCTGGGACTTAACGACCCTGTTTACGTTCAGTACATTAAATTCCTGAATGATCTCTCACCGGTATCGTTTCACAAAGTTGATAAAGGGAGTAAAATATTTGCCGACAGTTCAAAGTATGCTCCTTACCTGAAACTGACTGATTTGGGAAACACTAAAATAATAGTCAAGAAACCATATTTGCGCAGGTCGTACCAGAGCAAGCGGGAAGTATCGGAAATCTTAGCACAGGCATTTCCCAATACAATGTTACTTGCCACTGTTTCAATGGGGTTTGCGGTTCTGGTAAGCCTGCTCATTGGTGTGGCGACCGCACTTCATAAGGACAGCTTTTTCGACAGGATTTCATTGTTATTGTCGGTATTCGGGATGTCGCTACCATCGTTCTTTGCTGCCATTTTGATGGCATGGTTGTTTGCATTTGTGCTTGCCGATTTTACCGGGCTGAACATGTTTGGCTCGTTGTACACTGTTGATGATTTTGGGCGTGGAGAGTATCTTGATCTTAAGAATATTATCTTGCCTGCAGTGACTCTTGGGATCCGACCGTTGGCCATTATTATTGAACTCACAAGAAGCTCGATGCTTGAGGTATTATCGCAGGATTACATCCGAACAGCACGCTCGAAAGGATTAACTGAACGAAGGATAATTTTCAGGCATGGGTTGCGTAATGCGCTCAATCCGATTGTTACAACTGTTTCGGGTTGGTTTGCATCATTAATGGCAGGCGCGGTTTTTGTTGAGTATATTTTCGACTGGAAAGGTATTGGAGTTGTTATTGTTGACGGCCTTGAGAAGTATGATTTTCCGGTAGTCATGGGTGCTGTTCTGTTTATTGCTGTACTACTCGTGATAATTAATATCTTTGTGGATATCATTTACGCCTGGCTTGATCCCAGAATAAAGCTCACATAAATAGAAATGGATACTAAAATGAGAAAGAAAATTGTAGCCGGAAACTGGAAGATGAATAAGACTTTTAGTGAGGCTGAGGGGTTATTGTTTGATATTGCCGATTTGTTGAGTGAATCGCGTCCTGACAATGTTGAGGTTGTAGTTTGTCCACCCGCATTGTATCTTGAGCTTGCATCTGATATTGCACAGCAAAATTACTTCTCATCGGGTGCTCAGAACATGAGTCATTATGACTTAGGGGCATACACAGGTGAGATATCAGCCGAGATGATTAAATCAGCCGGTGCTAAGTATGTTATACTGGGACATTCGGAAAGGCGCACCTATTTTGGAGAGAACGACGATATTATTGCCCTGAAAGTAAAGAAAGCTCTGTTAAATAATCTTACCCCTATATATTGCTGTGGCGAGGTCCTTAATGAAAGAGAAGAGAACCGCCACTTTGAAGTAGTATCACAGCAGGTTAATAAGGCCCTCTGTAATCTTGCCGATCACGAGATACGGCAGGTTGTAGTAGCTTATGAACCGGTATGGGCTATCGGCACAGGCAAAACCGCCTCACCTGAGCAGGCTCAGGAGATGCATGCCTTTATCCGTAATCTCTTCACTGAACACTATGGCGAAGAAACCGGCAACAGCATCTCAATTCTTTACGGTGGAAGCTGCAATCCGGGCAATGCTCCTGATCTGTTTGCACAAAATGATGTGGATGGAGGCTTGATAGGAGGCGCTTCGCTAAAAGCAGATGATTTCGTTAAAATAGTTAACAGCTTTAAGAAGTAATTAATTGAGCCACAAATATTGATATCTATCGCTGATAGTGGTTTTTAGATTAAGATAATGGAGTATATAGAACTAAAGTGTGTTGCGAAAACCGATAATCCGGTCAGTGTTGAGATTTTGACTGCAGTGCTTGGAGATTTGGGTTTCGAGAGTTTCGTTGAAGAAGATCAAACTCTGCTGGCATATATCCCATCAGATTCATTCACCCCATCACTTATCAACAACGACCAGATTACAGATTTCCGTAAGGACTTTGAACTATCGTGGAATCTCATTCCTGACCAAAACTGGAATAAGGTGTGGGAAGAGAATTTTCAACCTGTAACCATTGACGGCAAATGTCACATACGTGCTCCATTCCATTCATCGAATAAGGATGTTGAATACGAGATAGTGATTGAGCCTAAGATGTCGTTTGGAACCGCCCATCATGAAACAACTGCCGGCATGATACAGATGATTCTGGCGACTGAATTCAAGGGAAAGAGAGTACTTGATATGGGTTGCGGCACAGGCATACTGGCAATCCTGGCAGCAATGAAAGGTGCCGGGGCTGTAACTGCCATCGATAATGATGTATGGGCTTACAATAATACTCTCGAAAACACCGAACGAAATAATACACAGGAGATTAACGTTTTACTTGGTGATGCAGCATTACTTGGAGAGCAACACTTTGATATTATACTTGCCAACATCAACAGAAATATACTGCTAAGTGATATTCCTGTTTATTCGAAGTGCATGTATGAGAATGGATTGTTGTTCTTAAGTGGTTTCTATTCAGAAGATTTGCCGGCAATCAAACAGATGGCCGGCACTTCGGGATTGGAATATATATCACATCTTGAAAACAACAGGTGGGTTGCTGCATCATTCAGGAAAATAAAGCCATAGGCCAGTAATAATAATTATAAGACCGGTAAATGAGAATAAAGATCCGTTTATTGAAACTTGTTGAACCAGCAGTACTTGTGCTTCTAATGGTGATTGGTTTTAAAGCCGGTGCCCAGCAACAACAGCAGGAGTTTTCACAGGATCATTCTCTTTTTGTCACACAGTTGAATGAGTATTTCCAGAATCAGAACAACAAGAATATTCAGAATATTCTGAAAGAATTTGTTGTTGACTGGCAGGAAAGTAAATTCACCAATGAGGTACAAAACGAGATAATCAGAAGTTCAAATCTCATGCGGAAAGCGGGAATAAAACCCCATATGGGCTATGCTGATTATCTTGAAACACTTAGTTCATTTACCGAAACCACAGGCAATCAGAGCATATTAGCCTGGCACAAGGCATTACAGCAGTTTATTGATCAGAAGAAGCTAAAATTATTGAAGGATTTCCTGAATAATACTACACGCTTTAATCTGGAGCATATACTCTATAAGGCAAATACTAACTCATGGAAATTCCGGGGTAGCGGCATCAACTACAAATACGATACAACCCTTTCGATTGAATTAAAAGATGTAAATCTGGTAAGCTACTCAGCCCGCGACAGCATTTCAATTTCAAAGACTTCAGGGATATACTATCCGCTTTCAAACAGGTTTGTTGGCACTGAGGGAAAGGTTACATGGGAAAAGTATGGGTACAATCCTAACATGGTATATGTAATACTTGGCTACTATAAAATCAACCTGAAGGAGACTGCATATAAAGCTGATACGGTTAATTTTTACCATAAGGATTATTTTAACAGACCCCTGGTTGGCTCACTTGAGGACAGGGTACTGGCAGGTGTTCCTGCTGATAAATCATCATACCCGAATTTCAAATCATTTGAGCATGATTTAGCCATTAAGAACTTATATCCTGATATAGATTATTTTGGAGGATTCTCAATTGAAGGTTCTAAAATAGTAGGATCAGGCAATACATTTACTGACGCGAGTGTCTTCATCAAAAGAGGAACAGAACTGTTGATGAAAATTACCTCTAACAGCTTTGTCATCCGTCCCGACAGGTTCATATCGCAGCGTGCGGCAGCCACACTCTATTATGATACTGATTCACTTTATCATCCCGGGCTTCAGGTAAGATACACATCCGACAATCAGGAGCTTTCACTGATGCGCAGCGGTGATGGCGTTTCGGGAAGTCCTTTCTATAGCTCTTTCCACAAATTGGATATGTACTTCCAGGGAATGTACTATACTATAAACAATGACAATGTAACATTCGAGATGCTAAGAGGCTTAAACAGGAGGGAAACTGCTGTGTTTGAGTCGACAAACTTCTATAGTGAGGAGCGTTTTGAGAAACTGCAGGGCATCGACCTCATCAACCCGCTGAATGTAATATTCAGCTATACCGAGAAGATAAAATCAAAGAACTTCCTCTTGCCCGAGTTGGTCGAGTACATGAGAAAGCCTTATGAACAGGTGAAAGCCCAGGTGATCAATCTGTCGAATGGCGGCTTTATCAGCTATTACATAAACAGCGACAGGATTGAAGTCAAGCAACGCTTATTCGATTATATAAATGCAAAAAGTAAGAAGAAAGACTATGATGTGATTCAAATCAGGTCGAATGTTGAAAATGGGCCTAATGCAATACTTGACCTCAAGAGTTTCAACCTTACTGTCAGGGGAGTTGACAGCGTCTCGCTTAGCATAAGGAAAGCTGTAAATATTCTCCCAAGAAATAAAGAGATAATTATTGGCAAGAACCGTGATTTTGTATTCACAGGGATGGTAAATGCAGGATATTTCACTTTCTATGCCAATAAAAGCTCGTTTGAGTACGATAAATTTAAGCTGGAAATGCCAACCATCGACTCCATGGGCTTCCAGATTGACACGCTGAATAAGGAGACTCAGAAAAAGGTAAGAATTCCGGTACGAAACGTAATAGCCGATCTCAGTGGTGAACTTCTGATTGATGACCCGGGCAATAAGTCAGGCATCAAGGATTTCCCTGTCTTCCCGTTATTCAACAGTCAGAACGACTCCTATGTATATTATGATTACCATTCAATTAAGGGTGGTGCTTATAAGCGCGAAGACTTCTATTATACTGTATTCCCGTTCACTATTGATAGTCTGAACAGCTTCACGACCGAAGGCTTGAGCTTTGACGGCTCGCTATATTCGGGTCAGATAATGCCTGTGATTACTGAACCTTTGAGGGTAATGGACGACTACTCTCTGGGATTCCATCAGACACTGCCCTCGAGGGGGATTTCGGTTTATGATAACCAGGGTACCTTCTATAATGAGGTTACTCTTAACAACCAGGGATTCCATGGGAACGGTAAGCTGACTTTTATGTCCTCAGTGAGTGAATCTCCTGATTTTATATTCTACCCTGATTCTCTAGTTGCTGATCTGACAAGCTTTGCTATAAAAGAGAAGCCGGGTTCACCATCATTCCCTGAAGTTACAGGTGATGGTGTGCATCAATTCTGGGTACCTGAAAAAGACAGTATGAGTCTGCAAACTCTGCCCGGCAAGGAGTTCGTAATGTTCAAGGAAAAGTCATACCACAGTGGTAATCTTGCATTGACTTCAAGAGGTTTATTTGGTAGTGGAAAGAGTAGACTTGACAATGCTGATATTCTCTCTAATAACTTCAGTTTCAAGGATCATTCGTTTAACACTGATACAACCGATTTCCTTCTTTATTATCCTGAACGACCAACACTTTCACTATCAGCGAGGATGAACTCAGGATACGTTGATTTTCTGAATCGTTCAGGAGAATTCGGTGTGCAGGGTGAAAGCCAGCGAATTGAGCTTCCGCATAGCAAGTATGTTTGCTACATGGACAAGCTGGAATGGAGCATGGAAGAGAGTCAACTGAAGCTCACCAATTCGCTTGTCAGGAGAGCTGAACTGGCCGACACTACTGATTTGAAGCAACTTGTAGATTTCGACTTCACAGGCTCGGAGTTTATTTCCACTGATCCTAAACGTGACTCGCTGAAGTTCTTCGCAATGGAAGCCACCTACGACATGAAGGATAATATCATCAATGCACGTGAAGTTAAGATTATTCGTGTGGCTGATGTTGCAATCTTCCCGGGGGATGGTAAGGTTACAATCTTATCGGATGGTGACATGGAGTCGTTGAAAGGTGCCAATATCATTGCCGACCGTCTCCAAAAGAATCACCGCATTTATGATGCTGACGTAAAGGTAAATTCACGTAAACACTATACTGCATCAGGAAATCTCGATTATGTTGATGATGTCGGTAATATTCAGCAATTGCACTTCAACCCTATAACTGTTGATTCAGCCTACAGAACTTATGGTTATACAAAGGTCTCTCCCGATAGAATCCTGCCATTGAACGATCACTTTAATTTCATTGGTAATATCAAGCTGATGGCCGCTAATAAGAATCTTTACTTCGACGGAGTCTTCCAATTAAATAACCAATGTTTGGCCGAAGGCAGGCCCTGGATCAGATTCTCATCGGAGCTTGCAGCTAATGACATCAGAATTCCTATTCAGGCTAACGAACGCGACAGTATCAACGACCCGATACTCTTCGGAGTTGTATACTCTGATTTCTTCTCAAGCATATACCCGTCACTCTTCGAGAAGCCTAAAGCTTTCGGTGATACACTGATCGTTTCAACTGAAGGATTCATCAGATATGACCATAAGACTGAATCATACATGGCAGGTAGCAATGCAAGGCTCGACAATAAGAGTCTTACCGGAAACCTGATCACTTTCTCAAGCGACCAGTGCATCCTGAATGCTGAAGGCTCAATTGATATGGGTGCTTCAATGGGAAGCGTGAAACTAAAGACATTTGGTGAGGTAACCCAGTATACCATGGTTGATTCAAGCAGATTGATACTCTCGATGGTGCTGGATTTCTTCTTTGCACAGCAGGCACTTGACCGACTGAGTGAGGACATGCAGATTAGTGAGTTGGGAAGTCTTGATGTAAATTCGCCAACATTCAGATCATTTCTTACTCATCTGATTGGAGAATCTGAGGCAGGTGCTTTCCTTGAAGAGTTAAATCTGACCGGACAGGTTAAAAGGATGCCTGATGCATTCAATAAACCCATTATATTCAATAACATGAAAATGGTGTGGGATCGGAAGCTCAAATCATTTATCAGCGAAGGAAAGATTGGAATTGCAGCTATTCAGGGGAAGATAGTTAACCGAACTATTGACGGTTATATCGAGATCGGGAAGCGCAGAACAGGCGATGTGCTGAACATCTATCTTGAGCTGAATCCTCTGGTTTGGTACTATTTCTCTTACAGTAATGGTATTATGCAGGCTATCTCCTCGAATAATGAATTTAATTCTATTCTCGCATCACTCAAAGAAAGTAAACGAACATTGCCGGGGAAATCAGGTGAGATGGATTACCAGTACATAATCTCAACCCCTGAAGCCAGGATGGCCTTTATGCGTAAAATGCAGCAGAGAGTACCCGATACTGAAGAGAAATTGTAATGATTACCGTTCAAATAATTGCAGCAATTATAATAGCCTACCTGCTTGGTTCTGTGCCAATGGCAGTGATAATAGGCAAAGCCCTTTATAATATAGATGTACGTACTGTTGGAAGCGGAAATGCAGGTGCAACCAATGTCATCAGAACCTTAGGCTTAAAGGCAGGAATACCGGTTCTGTTGTTTGATGTGCTTAAATCGTTTATTGCTGTTAATCTGGCTCTTGTATTCAATAATCCGGAATTTACACCCAATCAGGAGGTGATTTATAAGATAACGCTCGGCTCTGCTGCAGTTCTGGGACATGTTTATCCGGTCTTCGCTTCATTTAAAGGTGGAAAGGGAGTGGCATCAATTGTGGGAGTGCTGATTGCACTTTATCCGTTGCCGTTTCTGGTAATACTTGCGTGTTTTGTGATAAGCATGATATTTACACAGATTGTCTCGTTCTCCTCGGTAGTGTGCTCGCTCGTTTTTCCGATAATTGTGATTTTTATCTTCAGGGAGCCACGCCTTCCACTGGTAATCCTCTCCATTGGTGTTGCTCTGTTTATCCCTTTTACGCATCGTGAAAATATTAAGCGTCTGCTTAATGGTACCGAAAAGAAGTTTGATTTTGGGAAAAACAGGATAAACAAGAAATTACCGTGATCTTCCTGGTTACGATTTCAAGGTATTCAAAATCCGAGTTTAGAATCAGGAACCACAGTTACAAATAATGAGATTGTTAAGGCGCGGCATGTAATATTAAATTTAGGGAGACATGAATGCTCCATTTACTTGACTTGATGGGTAAGATAGAATACCGGATAGGGAATCCTGAAAAATCACAAAAGGATACAGATTAGCAAAGCTTGCCTTGCTGATTTATGTAAGTTGAAGGAAATTAGTTGATAAATAGGCACATCTTGTTAATAAATTTTACTGATTAGCCTGCGGGTCACTTCGCTGATTGATAATTATTTTCTTATTTTTACCAATATTAGTAAAATAACTACCTCTGTATAAAAGTCGTTGATTATGAGATTTATAGTATCAAGTCAGAATCTTCTTCGCAGTCTTCAGGCTGTTAGTGGTGTCCTCAATTCAAGTAATACACTTCCAATATTGGATGATTTCCTGGTAGAGCTTTCAGGTAATTCTCTTAGAATAACTGCCTCTGATCTCGAAACAACCATGACGGTCAGTATGGATGTGTCAATGGCTGAAGACGATGGGATTATCGCAATCCCGGCTAAGATACTGATTGAACTACTTAAAACATATGGCGATACGCCACTTACATTCACTGTCAGTGAGAATCATGTTATTGAAATAGCAGCCGATGGCGCTAAGTTCCATATCACAGGCCACAATGCTGAAGAGTTCCCACGTGCTCCGGAGCTCGGCGAAACATCAGGCTTTAACCTGCCTGCCGAAGTTCTCCTTTCAGCAATTAATAAAACAATCTTTGCCACCGGATCTGATGATCTGCGTCCTGCAATGTCAGGCGTATACTGCGATCTCTCTACTGATTCAATCATCTTCGTAGCTACTGATGCTCATAAACTCGTGAGATATAAACGTACTGATGCCAGTGCCGATAATAATGTATCGTTCATTCTTCCCAAAAAACCATTAAACCAACTGAAGAATATTCTACCTGCTGATCAAACTCAGGTTTCGATATCTTACAATCTCAAGAATGCCAGGTTTAACTTCAATAACATTGACCTCGTCTGCCGTCTGATTGAAGGCCGTTATCCTAATTATGAGGCTGTTATTCCAACCGATAATCCTAACAACCTGATTGTCGACAGGTTATCATTCATAACCACGCTCAAGAGAGGTTCATTCTTTGCTAATAAATCAACCAACCAGATCAGGCTTGCCATTCGTGGACAGGAACTCTTTGTTGATGCTGAGGATGTTGATTTTGCTCACGAATCACGTCAGAGACTAAGTTGTACATACTCAGGTGAGGATATGGAAATTGGCTTCAACTCTCGGTTCCTCATCGAAATGCTGACAAACCTGAGCACCGAAAATATCGTCCTCGAACTCTCTGCCCCGAACAGAGCCGGCATTCTTCGTCCTGTAGATAGTGAAAATAAAGAAGAGGATATCCTGATGCTGGTAATGCCGGTTATGCTGAATTCATAATCAGGAATTGAGAAACAGGATATATTAAACTTTATATCAGGTAATCATCTTATAATTGCATTTTAGGCTATTGTCATCAATAGCCTTTTTTGCATAATCAGTAACCAGTATGGTGCTAATTGTTTAACTGAAGAGCTCACTTAATTCAATCCAGCGGTTAATCTTTGTCTCCAGTTGTGATTCAATCAATGAATATTCTGATGCCAGTTTGGTGAGTTCGTCGGGTGAGCAGATTCCGCTGTTCATTCTCTCCATTATTTGATGCTTCTGCTCTTCCAGTATCTGGATAGACTGCTCAAGTTCCTCGTATTCTTTTCGTTCCTTATAACTTGGCTTGCGGACCTTATCTTCAGGCTTAGCCTCTTTTGCCTTCTTCGGCTTCGATTCATGTGCTTTATTCAGTGCTTTAGCCTCTTCTGCCAATTTCTGCCTGTAATAGACCGTATAGTTCCCATAGTAATCCTTCACCTTGCCATTCCCCTCAAAAACAAACACATGGTCAACCAGTTTATCCATGAAATACCTGTCGTGCGATACTATCAACAGGCAGCCCTCAAACTTCAGCAGGAAATCTTCTAACAGGTTCAATGTATAGATATCCAGATCATTGGTAGGTTCATCAAGTATCAGGAAGTTTGGGTTCTTAAGCAGCTGCATAAGCAAGAACAGGCGCCTCTTTTCACCGCCACTCAGGCTCGAGAAGTAGTTGTATTGCAAGGTGTGCGGAAAATTGAAATGCGAAAGAAAGGCTGATGCAGAGAGGTATCCTTTCCCCAGCGGAATCTGCTCGGCAATGTCTTTAGCTATGTCAATCACTCTCTTATCCTCTTGAGGCTGAAATCCTTCCTGCGAATAGTAGCCGAAAACTATAGTCTGTCCGGCCGAAATCTTCCCTTTGTCAGCATTTAGTCGACCGGTAATTAGATTAAGGAAGGTTGATTTACCGGAGCCATTACGACCAATAATGCCTGCACGTTCACCTTTCTTGAATATGTATGAGAAGTCCTCGATGAGGTTGATATCACCGAAAGCCTTGAATACATTGTTCATTTCAAGCACTTTACCTCCAATGCGATTCATCTTGACCTCTAACGGACCGGTATTCTTTTCTATTCGCTTATTGGCTTTATCCTGTATTTCGTAGAAGTTGTCGATGCGTGCCTTCGACTTAGTGGTTCTTGCCTGAGGCATCCTTCGCATCCATTCAAGCTCTTTACGGAAGAGTCCCTGGGCTTTCTCGATTTCAGTTGCTTCAATAGCCTCGCGCTCGGCCTTTTTTTCTATGAAATAGGCGTAGTTCCCTTTATAGCGGTAGAGTTGATTATTATCCAGTTCGAGTATCTCATCACACACGTTATCAAGGAAATACCTGTCGTGTGTCACCACCAGCAAACTCAAGCTCTGTCGTGAGAGGTAGTCCTCCAGCCACTCAATCATCTCTATGTCGAGGTGATTGGTAGGTTCATCTAGAATGAGTAAATCCGACTCTTCGATGAGAGCCTTCGCGAGAGAAATCTTCTTCCGTTGCCCGCCCGACAGTTCACGAACAGGCTGATCAAGATCGGTAATCTTAAATCTGAAGAGAATTTCCTTTATCCTGTTTTCATAATCCCAACCGCCAACACGTTCCATCTCAAGAGATGCACTCTCAAGAAACTTATGTGCTTCGGGAGAATCATCATGCTGTAACAGCTTCAGACTTAGCTCATAATTTCTGATAGCGTACATGAATTCATTGTCGGAGTGAAAGAGGATGTCGAACACTGTGGCATCATTATTCAGGTCGGGATTTTGAGGCAGGTAAGCCCATCTGATGCCTTTTCGGAATGTAACTGCACCTGTGTCAGGAAGATCCTTTCCGGCAATGATGTTCAATAGTGAGCTTTTGCCTGCACCGTTTCGGGCAATTAATGCAACTTTACTTCCTTCGTCAATTCCAAAAGTGATGTTGCTGAACAGCTCCTTTTCGCCGTATGATTTACTGAGATTCTCTATTAAAAGGTAATTCATAATGCAAAGGTACGAGATAAACAGGTAAGGAAGGCGAAAGACGAAAGACAACACTCCGACTTCATCTCGTTCGAAATAGCCCCTCGACGATTGTTGAGCTTTTTTGTCGAGGCATTGGAGAGGGGTTTGGGGTGAAATGCAAAAAATAAGAGGCTGATCTCACAAAGTGATGCAGCCTCTTAGGAATTTCAGACTAAGTAAATTTCAGATTATTTTTTCTTGACATCTATGGCTTTCTTGCCACGTTTGTCCTCGGTGACTTCATAAGTTACGAGATCATTTTCACTTACTTTTTCAGTTAGTCCTGTTGCATGCACAAAGACATCGTGTTGGGTTTCATCGTCAACAATAAAACCAAAGCCTTTACGCTCATTGAAAAATTTAACTTTACCGGAAGGCATAAAATTATTGTATTAATTGTTTAGCAGCACAAATATAAGGAAAAATATTTAAAAAGCAAATATCTTGATAACTAAAGTAGAAAGTATTTTTAGATACAAAGCTATTTCTCTAGTAACCACTTGAAATTTCTAATTGCATCTTCTCTGCAATCCCCGCAAATCCAAGGTTCCGGCTTGAAACCAATACATACGGCAGGGCGTTCGGGCTTGTTAAATAATTCACACTTCAGGTCATCAGTGAGATGCTTGCACGCTGTCATCTCAGGCTTCCCCTCAGGCATTGCCGGCAAAGGTGTGCTGATTGAAGGATAAATACAGCATATGGCGCAATCTTTACGGCACTCCATATATCGTTAATTGTATTCAAGGAAAATTTTGTGCAAAGCTAATTATTATGGAGTGATTGGTAAATAGCTTTAAATAATGCCGGTTTTTCGGAAGCTAAGGTTTGATCATTGTTGTTGTGAAGGCTGCCCAAGATGTCAATACAATACGATATTAGTGAGTTGTGGATTCTGTCATCGGATAAAAAAAAGAGGCTGAATTCATTAGAATCAGCCTCCGGTAATGTCGGTTAAGTCAAACAATAACCTCAGACAATTATAACTGTGGACCGGCAGCTACTAAGCGTTTGCCTTCCTCAGTGTCAGTGTATTTCTCAAAGTTGTCGATGAACTTCTTAGCCAGATCCTTTGCCTTGGTATCCCACATTTCTTTTGGATCGTAGGTGTTGCGTGGATCAAGAATTTCGGTGTTTACTCCATTGAGGGCTACCGGTACTTGCAGGTTGAAATAAGGAATTTGCTTTGTTTCAACTGTATCAATTGAGCCGTCGAGGATAGCGTCAATAATTGCACGGGTATCCTTAATTGAGATACGTTTTCCGGTGCCATTCCATCCTGTATTTACCAAATAAGCTTTAGCGCCTGAATGCTCCATTCTCTTCACGAGCTCAACGGCATACTGAGTCGGGTGGAGTGTGAGGAATGCATTTCCAAAACAAGCTGAGAAAGTGGGCTGTGGTGTCGTAACTCCACGCTCTGTGCCGGCAAGTTTAGCAGTGAACCCTGAGAGGAAATGATATTTGGTTTGATCTTCGTTGAGGATAGAAACCGGAGGCAATACTCCAAAAGCATCTGCTGTAAGGAAAATAACCTTGGTTGCATGTCCACCTTTCGAGACAGGCTTCACAATATTGTCGATGTGATATATAGGGTAGGAGACACGTGTGTTTTCAGTCTTTGATGCATCAGCGAAATCAACAGTGCCATCGGGGAGAACAACGAGGTTTTCCAGCAAAGCATCACGACGAATGGCATTATAGATATCGGGCTCATTTTCTTTACTGAGGTTGATGCATTTAGCATAGCAACCACCTTCGAAATTAAACACACCGTCATTATCCCAGCCGTGTTCATCGTCACCAATCAGGGCACGTTTAGGATCAGCCGAAAGAGTAGTTTTACCTGTCCCTGAGAGGCCGAAGAAGATGGCTACATCGCCATTCTTGCCCATGTTTGCTGAACAGTGCATTGATGCAATTCCCTGAAGTGGCAGGTAATAATTCATCATTGAGAAAATACCTTTTTTCATTTCACCGCCATACCATGAGCCACCTATAACTTGCATACGCTCAGTAAGATTGAAGGCAATGAAATTCTCTGAATTCAGACCCTGCTCTTTCCAGTTTGGATTGGTAGTCTTTGATCCGTTTAAGAGAATAAAATCAGGCTTGAAAGTTTCTAACTCTTGTTCTGTTGGACGGATAAACATATTTCTTACGAAATGAGCCTGCCAAGCAACTTCCATAATGAAACGGACTGAGAGGCGAGTTTCGGAATTAGCGCCGGCAAATGCATCTACTACATAGAGCTTCTTTCCTGATAACTGTTTTGTAACCAAAGACTTAAGGTGTGACCAGAGCTCCGGTGTAAGAGGACGGTTGTCGTTTTTACCAATAGTTGACCACCAAACTGTATCCTTGCTGGTATCATCATAGACTATATATTTGTCTTTTGGTGAGCGTCCTGTAAAAATCCCGGTATCGACTGATACGGCACCCAGGTTTGTAAGGGTACCCCTTTCAAATCCCTCGAGTGTCGGGTCCATTTCATGTTCAAAAAGTTCTTCGTACGAAGGATTGTAATAGATGTGCTCAACGTTTGTGATCCCATAGACGGATAAGTCGATCGACTTCTTAGTAGCCGTGAGCAGGCTTTCGGAGTTAGTATTCATGTTTTACGATTTTATTGAAAAGCGATAAATTCTATAAATGAACAGACAATTCTTTAACAACTTAAGTGCTGATTTGCTTATTGATGCAATCGTTTGCAAAAGTATAAACTTAAATGCAGGTAACAGCATATAATTTTTAGAAATTTCTTAAATTGTTTCGATTGTTTCGAATGACTGAAAAAGTTCAGGGTAATTCAACGTAGTTCAAGATAGTTCAAGATTATTCAACTGTTGTTGAGGAACTCATCCAGGTCACAGTTATTTGATAGCGGAATTGGCAATTCATCACCTCACCCTAAATCCATCTCCTAAAGGCGAGGGACTTCCCCAAGTGGATGGGGCAACCGGTGAGGCATCAAAAAAGGCCATCCCTCACGGGACAGCCTTTTGGAAACTAAACAAACGGTAAATAACTTATTTATCCTGTTTCAATACAGCCTGAGCAGCAGCTAAACGTGCTATGGGAACTCTGTAAGGTGAACAACTTACGTAGTTCATTCCTACTGAATGACAGAATTCAACTGATGAAGGTTCACCACCATGCTCACCGCAGATACCAACTTTAAGATTAGGACGTGTTTTACGGCCTCTTTCAATAGCCAATGATACGAGTTGACCAACTCCTTCAGTATCGAGAACCTGGAACGGATCATGCTTTAGGATACCTTTTTCAAGATAAACAGGGAGGAACTTTCCGGCATCATCTCTCGAATATCCAAATGTCATCTGGGTAAGGTCGTTTGTACCGAATGAGAAGAATTCAGCTGATTCAGCAATCATGTCGGCGGTGAGAGCAGCACGCGGGATTTCAATCATGGTTCCTACCAAATAGTCAATCCTGTCGTTGCGTTCAGCGAAGACTTGCTCAGCTGTTGCACGAACGATGTTCTCCTGCATCTTCATTTCAGCGAGGGTTCCGGTAAGTGGGATCATGATTTCAGGAATTGCACGGATGCCTCGTTTCTTAAGATTGAGGGCTGCCTCGATAATTGCACGGGCCTGCATTTCTGAAATCTCGGGATATGTATTACCTAAACGGCAACCACGATGTCCGAGCATTGGGTTAAACTCAGCTAAATCATGCACCTTCTGCTGAACTGCCTCAACGGGAATGCCCATTTCATTGGCCATTTCCATTTGATTTTCAGGTTCGTGAGGTACAAATTCGTGTAATGGAGGATCCAGTAAACGAACAGTTACAGGTAAATCATGCATTGCTTCGAAGATGCCTTCGAAATCAGAACGCTGGATAGGTAATAGTTTCTCGAGTGCCTTGCGACGACCTGATTCATCGTTTGCGAGAATCATTTCACGCATTGCCTTGATACGATCGCCTTCGAAGAACATGTGTTCAGTACGGCAGAGACCGATACCTTTAGCTCCAAATGCACGTGCAACTTGTGAGTCACGTGGTGTGTCGGCATTTGTACGAACAAGCATCTTTGAGTATTTATCGGCAAGGTCCATCAGAGTGCCAAAATCTCCACTTAATTCAGGATCACGGGTGGCAATGTTGCCCTGATAAACTTCACCGGTACTTCCGTTTAGTGAGATGTGATCACCTTCTTTAAGTGTAATACCATCAACTGAAAGAGTACGGGCACGATAGTCAATTTTCAGACTTCCTGCACCTGAAACACAGCACTTACCCATTCCACGGGCAACAACTGCAGCATGTGAGGTCATACCGCCACGTGCAGTGAGAATACCCTGGGCAACGTTCATACCTTTAAGGTCTTCGGGTGAGGTTTCGATACGAACCAGAATAACTTTCTTACCCTGAGCAGCAAGATCTTCAGCTTCATCAGCGTGGAAGCAAATTTCACCTGTAGCAGCTCCCGGTGAAGCGGGTAATCCTTTTGCCAACACCTTGGCTCTCTTCATCGCCGACTGGTCAAATACCGGGTGGAGTAATTCGTCAAGTTTATTAGGTTCTATACGTAAGAGGGCTTCTTTCTCGGTTAGGATTCCCTGACGAAGCATATCCATAGCTATTTTCACCATAGCAGCTCCCGTACGTTTACCATTACGTGTTTGGAGCATCCACAACTTACCTTCCTGAATGGTGAATTCCAGATCCTGCATATCACGGTAGTGATCTTCAAGTTTCTGTTGAGTTTCGAGTAATTCCTTATAGATTTCAGGCATAGTTTCCTCGAGTGAGGGGTATTTTGATGCCCTGTCGGCTTCACTTACGTTAGCGAGAGTTGCCCAACGAAGTGAACCTTCTTTTGTGATTTGCTGAGGGGTACGAATACCTGCAACAACATCTTCACCCTGAGCATCAATCAGATACTCACCATTGAACAAGTCTTCACCTGTAGCAGCATCACGTGTGAAAGCAACACCGGTACCTGAATTCTTACCCATGTTACCGAACACCATTGCCTGAACGTTAACCGCAGTACCCCATTCAGCAGGAATGTTATTCAGTTTTCTGTAATAGATAGCACGCTCGTTCATCCAGCTATCGAATACAGCCATAACAGCACCCCAGAGTTGTTCCCATGGGTCTACCGGGAAGTCCTTTCCGGTAACTTTCTTAACGGCTGCTTTAAATCTGAGAACCAATTGTTTCAGATCATCAACTGTAAATTCATTATCTGTTTTTATGCCTTTTTCTTCTTTCAGATGATCCATGATTTCTTCAAATGGATCAATATCTTCTTTAGAGGCCGGTTTCATACCGAGAACTACATCGCCGAACATCTGAACAAATCGACGGTATGAATCCCATGCGAAACGCTCATTTCCGGTCTTACGGGCGATTCCTTCAACAGCCTCGTCATTCAATCCAAGATTAAGAATAGTATCCATCATACCTGGCATGGAAGCGCGGGCACCTGAGCGGACAGATACAAGTAATGGGTTATTTTTATCACCAAATTTTGAACCCATAATGCCTTCAACATATTGAACGGCAGCTTCAACTTCGGGGCGGATTATATTAACAACATACTCCTTACCCTTAGTCATATATTCGGTACACACTTCTGTTGTGATTGTGAATCCCGGAGGAACCGGTACACCGATAAGGTTCATTTCGGCAAGATTGGCACCTTTGCCACCCAGCAGGTTTTTCATACCTGCATCACCTTCAGCCTTCTTATTGCCAAAAGTATAGACCGCTTTTTTGGTATTTTCTTTTCCCATCTTTTATTTGGTTATTATACTGTTTATTAATAATTGCTAATTATAACGCTTAACTGCCTGTTTATTTTCAGGAGTGCAAAAGTACAAAATATTTAAGTAGTTGAATTATTGATATAATACTCAGACATTAATTATTGAAACTGACCCGTTCAATTCTATTCATTGCACGCATAATACGCTGCTGTTTTTTGCGAATATACTGAGATGGGTTCATAGCATTATAAACACGAGGATTGGGTAAAATTGCTGCCAGGAGAGCTGCCTCACTTGGGTTGAGGTCTTTAGCCGATTTATTGAAATAGTAATTTGATGCTGCTTCCACACCATAGATGCCGTTGCCCATTTCAATTACATTAAGGTACACTTCCATGATACGCTCTTTGCCCCAGAATATCTCAATTAATCCCGTAAAATAAACTTCGAAACCCTTACGAACCCATGATCTTTTAGGCCATAGAAATACATTCTTTGCTGTTTGCTGCGAAATGGTACTGGCTCCCCGTAATGTCTTGCCTTTTCTGTTTAGCTTCTGAGCTTTCTTTATAGCATCAAAATCAACACCGAAATGTGTCATGAAATTATTGTCTTCAGAAGCAACAACTGCCTGAACCATATGCGGTGATATCTGTTTTAATCTCTCCCAGTCTTTATATAGTTTTAACTCTTCACCTTCAAACAGCTGTTCCTGCAATCGAATGACCATCAGGGGAGTGATTGGTGGTGGAACAAACCGGTAAATAATGGTGACTATAATAGTGGATATGAAAAAGAAGAAAATGATGAATCTGATGATCTTCAGAATCCTTTTCTTTATCCCCTTAAATACCGGCATGCTTAATAAATTTTGTGCAAACCTACTGAATTAAACAATTAATCAAAAATACCTCTTTATACTTTATGCTTCATTAAGCCAATACCTGATATGAACAACATTATAGGCATCCGCCATGAGGATCTGTATGTTAGCGAACGCAGAGCTCCACTGACACCTGAACATGTAAACTTCCTGATTAAAGAGAAAAATCTGGATATCGTGATCCAGATGTCAGATAAACGAATATTTACAAACCGCGAGTATCAACAAGCCGGTGCGCGATTGGCATGTGACCTTAAAGAGTGTTCTGTAATACTTGGAGTTAAAGAAATTCCTGTTGAGAAATATGAGGCAGGCAAGACGTATATTCACTTCTCGCATGTTGTCAAGGGCCAGGAAGCAAATATGCCACGTTTGAAGAGGATGATGGAGCTAAATTGTAATCTGATTGATTATGAGAAGATAACTGACGAGCAAGGTCATCGCCTTATCTATTTTGGATACCATGCAGGTGTGGCCGGAATGATTAACACCTTGTGGGCATTAGGCCTCAGATATCTTGAAGAAGGAATAATAACGCCTTTTCTGAAGATCAAACAGGCTCATAAATATCATTCACTCGATGAAGCAATAAGCGAAATCTCAGAAGTAGGAGCACAGATTGCAGAGGAAGGTTTGCCTGATGCCATTTTGCCTCTTACCGTTGGCTTCACAGGCTATGGTCATGTATCACAGGGTGCTCAGGAGATACTTGGATTACTTCCTGTTAAAGAGATTTCACCTCAAGTGGTGCTTAAGCTGAAAAACCGAAGCTGCTCCCCGAAGAACCTGATATATAAGGTAGTCTTCAGGCATGAGCACATCGCCGAAAATAAAGAAGGTAAACCTTTTGATAAAGAAGACTATTATAAGCATCCCGAGCAGTACCGGGGTATCTTTGAGCAGTACCTACCGGGATTGTCGGTTCTGATGAACTGCATGTACTGGGAACCACGATTTCCCCGCCTGGTGACAAAAGAGGCAGTCGGCAGACTGTTTAATGAAGCTGTTTTAACTGAATCCGGTAATGCGCTTTTTGGTGATAATCTTCCTGCCCCGGTGCCTATAGTGCTAGGTCCAAAACTTAAAGTAATTGGCGATATCACCTGTGACCCTGACGGGAGCATTGAAATAACACATAAGGGAACTGAACCTGATGATCCGCTGTTTCTGTATGACCCGTTTACATGCAAACAGACAATGGGATACAAAGGACCCGGGCTTCTGGTGATGGCTGTGCATATTCTGCCAAGTGAGCTTCCTCGTGAATCATCGCAGAAATTCTCAAGTGCACTGATTCATTATCTGCGACCAATAGCTAAATGCAATTTCGAAGTAGAATACGATAATCTTGAGCTTCCTGAAGCAATTAAACGGGCGCTGATTGTTCATAAAGGCAAACTGACACCACCATACGAGTATTTACAGCAATTTACTGATACCGTTACAACTGAGAACTTACTAAAACTGTCAACTCCATGAATAAAATACTGGTATTGGGTGCAGGCCTGGTTTCACGCCCACTGGTAAAATACCTGCTCAATAAGGGCTATCACCTGACTGTCGCTGACATGGATGCCGAAAAAGTGGCTTCTGTCATAAACAAACATTCCAATGGTAAGGCTGTCGGCTTGGATGCAAAGAACGAAGAGCAGCTTGATAACATCATTTCACAGCATGATTTGGTCATCAGTTTGCTGCCGGCTAATATGCATTTGCTTGTCGCTAAATACTGCATTAAAAGGGCAAAATCACTAATTACAACCTCATATCAGAGTCCCGGAATGGCAGAGCTGAAGTCAATGATTGATGAGAGTGGCATTACGGTTATTAATGAGATGGGTTTAGACCCCGGCATTGACCACATGTCAGCTAAAAGGATCATCGACAGAGTACATTCAATGCAAGGACAGGTGGTTAATTTTTATTCACTGTGCGGAGCACTCCCCTCACCTGAATCAGCAAATAATCCGTTAAGATATAAGTTTACATGGAGCCCTATGGGTGTGCTGAATGCTACACTCTCAAATGCCCGCTATCTGAGCAATGGAAATGAAACAGTTGTGAGTAACGAATCACTATTCAGATGGCCGGTGGTAATTGACTATCCTGAAATAGGACCTCTGGAAGTTTACCCTAACCGTGATTCCATATCCTACATCGCAGAGTATGGAATTAATGAAGTGCAATCAATGATGAGGGGCACAATCAGATTTCCGGGGTGGTGTGCTGTGATTGACGGATTTCTTAAGCTTGGTTTGCTTGATACTCAGCCCATTGCTATGGAGAAGATGTCGTATTTCAATCTGATTGAACGAAAAGTAGGCACCCTTTACCCTGAATATGAGAAGCAAATTTCAGATTTTCTAAACATAGAAGAAAACTCGATTGCCATTCAGGCACTCAGTTGGTTGGGATATTTCAGTAATAATAAGATCGGGAAATCAGTTGATTCGGCATTCAACGTTACTGCCGATTTGATGTTTTCAAAGATGCTTCCTGCACCCGGCGATACCGATATGATTGTAATGCAACATGAACTGCTGGTAAAATATCCCGACGAGCATGAAGAAATGATAAGATCGAGGATGCTACTTTATGGTGAAGCGGACGGTGACTCAGCAATCGCCAAAACTGTTGCATTACCAGCAGCAATAACTGCCGATATGATACTTTCGGGAAGGTTAAAGGTAAAAGGGCTACTGAGGCCCTTCATTCCTGAGATTTATGAACTTGTGCTTCAGCACCTTGAAGAAGAGGGCATTCACATGACCGAAGAGATTATTCCCTCAATCTATGAGAATAACTCGTTAGCGAATTCAATTCATTGATAAGATAAAAAACACTTAGTGCTCTATTATTGAAACAGAGCTTTAAAAAGTACTCATACTTCTGATGGTATACTTAGTGTAAAGGCCCTATTATTCGCTAAAAATCAATTAATTTTGTCATCAAAATTGCAGAATGAATAATTTACCCGACTTCTTTACAAAAACCTTATCATTCAAATCATTTGGCAAGTGGATAGGCGGTGGGCTCGGATGGGCACTCGGTGGTCCGATTGGTGCCATTTTGGGCTTTGTATTTGGCTCAATGTACGACAGCATGCAAAAAGGTGAATACGAATACAAAGGATTCACCCCGACTCAGGAGGGCGATTTCAAAGTAAGCCTGCTGGTAATGATTGCCGCCATTATGAAGGCTGACGGCCGAATACTTAAATCGGAGCTTAATTACGTTAAACAATTCTTATTAAGTCGCTTCGGAGAAGCAGAAGCCGGGCGTTTGCTACCACTGCTTCGCGAAATCCTGAATCAGGATCTCGATGTTGATGAGATCTGCGAGCAGATACAGGAAAACATGGAATATCCCTCGCGACTCCAACTGGTACATCTGATGTTTGGTGTGGCTTCAGCAGATGGTCATATAGGACAGTTAGAGTCAGATGTTTTGCGACATGTTTGTCTTCGCATGGGTATCCGTCCACTGGATTTCGATTCCATCAGTGCCATGTTTGTTAAGTCGACCGACAGTGCCTACAGGATTCTTGAGATTACACCTGATGCCAGTGATGAAGATGTCAAAAAAGCTTACCGAAAGATGGCTCTAAAATACCACCCCGATAAGGTAACCCATCTTGGTGCCGATGTACAGAATGCTGCCAAAGAGAAATTCCAGCAGCTCAATAATGCCTATAACGAGATAAAGAGGCAGAGGGGGATGAGTTAATGATGAAAGATGAATAGTGAATTTGAAGGCGAAAGGCAACACTTCGCACGGTTGCCGGGCTTTTTCGCCGAGGCATAGGAGAGAATTAGAGTGAGGCACTCACGTGAGGTTAATCAGAATCGCACAACAGTCCCAAGTGGTAGTTTTTTCCGGAATTTATCTTCGAGGTAGAGTTCTCCTGATTCAAGGGTGGGTTGGTTGCCGAAGGAGCTTCTGATTAGGTTTTCACCTATCAGAGCTGACAGTCCCATTGAGTAGAGGCTTAAAATGAAGAAGACTGGTTGCTCAGAAAGCAGCTGGGCGCATAGCTTTATCATTTCGTTGATATTCTCCTCAAGTACCCACTTTTCGCCTTCAGCACCACGACCATAGGCAGGTGGGTCAAGCATTATTGCATCGTAACGGGAACCTCGCCTTACTTCACGTTTTACGAACTTTAGTGCATCTTCAACCACCCAATGGATGCCCGACAAATTGCTTGCTTCAGAGTTCTCTCGTGCCCACGAAATCACAGGCTTAACTGAATCAACATGATAAACTTCCGCACCTGCCGATGCTGCTGCCAGTGATGCTCCTCCCGTGTATGCAAACAGATTTAATACCTTAGGCTTGTTACCTGAGCGTCCTGCATTAAAACTAACCAACCTGTCGTAAATAAAGTTCCAGTTATCAGCCTGTTCCGGAAATACACCTATGTGCCTGAAGCCTGTCAACCCAAGTCTCATCTTCAGGTTCATCGACTTATACGTGTAGGCAATAAACCACTGTTCCTTTGCCTTGCGATTAAGCTGCCATTTTCCTTTCTCGGGATCATTCTTTTCTTTCCTGAAAACAGCAGCACTCTGTTTCTCCCAACTCTCGAAAGATAGTGATCTGTCCCAGACTGCCTGAGGCTCAGGGCGGGTAAGTATTTGATTGCCATATCGTTCAAGTTTACTAAAGTTGCCTGAATCAAGCAATTCGTAATCCTGCCAGTCTTTGGGAGCAATCGTTTTTATCATGCGAAGTATTTTCTACAAAGTTACAATATAAAATTTGAGGAGATAATCTTAATCCATCCGGCTTACTGAATCAACCCTGTTGACTTCATCCACTCGACTAACTTCATTCCACCCCCCCCCAGTCTCATATAATCCATCGGTTAACTTACTTAACTTAAATCCACCTGATTCACTTATTCCACCTTGGCTGACTTAATCCATCGCACTAACTACACCATCCGGCTAACTTACTTCATCCACCTGGCAAATTTAATCCATCGCACTAACTTAATCCACTGGCATGAACCTGTTCTATCCGACCGGCTTATTCCACATGCCTATAATGAGACACTACTCAACCACCTGAGAATTTTATATCCAAAATTTGGCTATGCATATGTTTCAGCTTTTCACAATAATGATAGTTCAATGTAATTGTCGGATGTTCCTATCTTTGTATTGTGATGGAGAAAATTACCAGCCTGCAGAATCCAAGGATTAAGAATTTGCTGTTATTGCAGCAGAAGTCGCGTGAGCGAAAGCGTCAGAACCTGGCTGTCATTGAAGGTTACCGCGAAACCATGATTGCCGTTAAGTCGGGTTTTGCAATTAAAGAGGCATTCTATTGTCCTGAAGTGAGTAATCTTGATTTGCGACAGATGTCTCCTTCTGTCGGCATAACCGAAATCAGTAAACCGGTGTTCGAGAAGTTGGCATACCGTGAGGGTTCAGATGGGTTCATTGCACTGTTCGAGCCGGTAAGATTGACACTAAACGATTTGACTCTCAGAGAAAAGCCGCTCGTTGTAATCCTCGAATCAGTTGAGAAGCCCGGCAATCTTGGTGCTATTCTTCGAACTGCCGATGCGGTTAATGTTGATGCTGTTATTGTTTGCGATCCTCTCACCGATATCTGGAATCCTAATGTTATCCGGTCCTCAATAGGATGCATTTTCTCACGACAGGTAGTTGCGTGCACTACCGTTGAGGCCCAATCGTGGTTGAAAGCCAATAAGATAACTTCATACGCAGCTGAGCTAAGGGCTTCAGAGCAGTATCATAAATTCGACTTCACAAGTGCCACTGCCTTCATTATGGGTACCGAAGCTGATGGTTTAACCGATAAATGGATCAACTTCTGCGACCACCGCATTATTATACCGATGCTTGGAAGTGTCGATTCACTCAATGTCTCTGTCTCAACAGCCGTTCTGCTGTTCGAAGCTATGCGCCAAAGAGGTTTTCATAGATAGATCTTTTGCAACCAGTGTTAGGCGAGTGTCTTCAATCTGGGATGAGGAAAGTACTCTCTCATAAGCTATTTGTATCAATTAATCCTGCATCGTATACTTCTTGAGAAGGGTAGAAGTGATTGCTCTCCCCACTTCGTTAATCTTATTGAATACAATGTCAATATCTTGATTGGTGGTGCGATGTGAGCACACTGAAAGTCGAAGCACTATCCGGTTCCTGATTTTGGTAGTCATGAAGAAAGCTTCTCCGCTAAGCTGAATTTCCTCAGTGATCATCTGATTAAGCATATCAAGCTGTTCATCAAGCTTTTCGGTATTGTCCTTTAAGCACTCAATCAGGCTGGCCGGGGCATACTGAAATGAATACATCTGCAGGTTGGGTTGGTGTAACACTCTGAAATCAGGTGAGTTACGTACCAGATGGTGTAGATGCTCCACGCATTTAATATTCTGTGTGAGTAATCTCCTGTAACCTTCAGCTCCATAGTACTTTAGTGACATCCAGACTTTTAGGGCATTGAACCCGCGTGACATCTGAGGTCCATATTCAAAGTACTGCAGACCTGTGTATTCAGTTGGAATAACTCCCTGGAGATAAGGTGCGGTCATCGAGAATGCCCTCCTCAGCTTTTCCTGATCGCGTACTAGTATGCAGCCGCACTCGTAAGGAATGTAAAGCCATTTATGAGGATCAAGAGCCACTGAATCAACAAGTTCAAGTCCTGCGTACTGGGCTTTTTTATCATCAAGCATAGCACCTGCCGCTCCGCATGCACCGTCGGCATGGAGCCATATGTTATGTTCACGACAAATCCTTGCAATCTCGGTAAGCGGATCAACAATCCCAACATTAATCGAGCCTACTTGTGCTACCACGCAAAGAGGGAAATCGCCATTTGCAATATCCTCATTTATTTTTCTTTCCAGATCTTCCGTATCTATCTTAAAATCATCCTTACTCTTGACCAGTCTTACCGAATCCCTTCCCAGATTTAGCATATCGGCAGCTCTTATTATTGAGATATGTCCCTCGTGATCAGACATATAGACCTTAAAACTTCCGGCAAATTCCTTATTTTGCAAGCCTTTTGTAGTTGTATCATAAGGAGCTATGTTTCTGAGGGCAGTCTCGAGGGCAGTAAAGTTGGCCATCGTTCCGCCACTTGTGAATAATCCTCCACAATCAACAGGATACCCAATCAGTTCTGCAATCCATTTTATGGTTCTTCGTTCAATTTCAGTGGCTGCGGGTGCAGGCTTCCATCCTCCGACATTTGAATTAACCGATGCAGCCAAAGCCTCTGCCAGTGTGCCGATCATCGTTCCTGAACCCATCACGAATCCGAAGTATCTTGCCGACCCGATATGTGTGGAATTTGGTAGTATCTTCGACTGCCACTCATCTAAAATCTTATCAGGATCATGCGATTTCTCAGGTAGATCTTCGATGAAAATCTCTTCAACCTCAGTCGTTTTCTTAGCCGGAAATACGGGCAAACTATTGAGCGAAGAGTAATATTCAGCTATCATATCCACCACCCTGTAACCCAGTTTCCTGAATTCCACGGAGCTCATATCAGGGTTGAAAAAAGTGCTATCATTTATTTCCATAAGCGATTGAATATAAGAAGGTTTGTTATTGTATAAGATAGGGTTTTATCTCTTAGTAATATTCTAACAACTTAGAGTCAAATTGAACTTAAAGGTAATGACCTGAACGCAATTATCCCTGAGAGCGTGACTGCCTTCGGTGCCCGCCGTTTTTGTCACCTTTCGTTTTGGCGATTAATCTCGGAGTATCAGTTTTTAGCCCTGAGTATCAACCTCTGAGAATCAGTCAATTAATACTTAACTGTAGCCCTTTCCCGATTTAATATCGAAATATCTAAATTCCTAAATACACAACACAATTTCCGAAAAGCATAACTCCTAACCGTTCAAGCCGATCTACTTTTGTATCATCAAAAATCATTAACCAATAAATTAAAGAAATGAAAGCAATTACTTTAGTATTATCGTTTATATTTCTCCTTTCAGTTGAATCATTCAGTCAGAAATTAAATGTTGATCCGGTAAAATCAAAAATCGAGTGGACCGGCAAGAAGATAATCGGAAGCTCACATAACGGTGAGATTAAACTGAATAGTGGCCAGTTAGAATTGAGAAATGATCAGATAGTTAAGGGCGATTTCGTTGTTGACATGAATTCAATAACCAACCTCGATCTTGAAGATAAAGGTTACAACGAAAAGCTGGTTGGTCACCTCAAATCAGATGATTTCTTTGGTGTTGAGAAGTACCCGACTGCCACATTCAACGTTAAGAAAAGTACTAAGTTTATTAATGGAAAAGCTACTATTACGGGCGATATCACTATAAAAGGTAAAACTAAAGAGATTACTGCCATTGTATCAAAGACCGACAATAAATACACCACAAGATTGGAAATCGACAGGTCGCACTTTGATGTAAGATATGGATCAAATTCATTCTTCGACAACTTAGGTGACAAGGCAATCGACAACATTTTCGTTCTTGATATTACCCTTGTTACAACTATAATGACCGCACAGAAATAAATTCAGGCATCACTGTTAAAACCATTATTGAAATGCCCTGTTTTCAATCACGAAAACAGGGCATTTCGTGTTTTATAAAAGATGGCCATTCATACCTTCTTTGCACCATTTCTACTTTATCAATAGATCTCAACGTCTTTCTTGTCGATGGCTTTCCTTTTTACGGAAATATAAATGTCTGACCTGTTTGCCGGATTGCAATATGTTGATCTCCAAACGGTTTGGAAGCGAATTGAACAAACTGATACTTACTTAGTTACATTCTTATATTAGAAACCACTACATTAACTGAGCAGAAAAATGAAAATCTTAACCTTTCTTTCGATTGCTGTTGTTTTCATTGCATTCAAAGCTAATTCTCAAAATTTATACACCCTGCCTAATGCAGCGAACATCACTAACGAAGTTAATGCTACCACAGGATGGTCGGGGCCGGCTAATGTTGCCTCGGTGACCACCAACCCGCAAAACGGGACTTACTGTATTCAAATAACTACCAACGCTAATGGTAACCGTTACTCGCAATTTTCATTTGCAGCTACTGTCGGAACGGTTTATAATATCAGCATCTGGGCCAGGCGTGGTTCAAATAACAGCAACTCGGCATTCAGCAACTGGGTCGGGTTTTCAGGATTCACCGAAACATCTATTACTTCACAAAATTGGCAGGTTTTTAATTTTACGGTTACAGCTACTTCAGCCAATCCTCAAATCAGGGTTTATGCTGCTACCGGGGGGCCTGCCGGACGAACTGCTTTTGTTGATGCTATAACTATAACTGCCCAGGCAGGTGATACGCAACCACCGACTGCACCTTCAAATCTAACAGCTTCAAATACAACAGCCACAGGCACAACCCTCAGTTGGAATGCATCGACTGATAATGTCGGAGTTACCGGTTATCAGATCCGTCGGAACAATACTACTATTGGAACCGTCACCGGAACCACACTTACGTATAATGTTACTGGCCTTTCTGCTTCGACCACCTACAATTTCAATGTAGTGGCTGTTGATGCCGCCAATAACGTATCAGCAGCAAGCAACACTGTGCAGGTGACAACACTCTCAGGAAATGACAATCAACCACCATCAGCACCGTCAAACCTGACTGCTTCAAATACAACCTCCTCATCCACAACTCTCAACTGGAATGCATCGAATGATAATGTTGGTGTGACAGGTTATCAGGTTCTACAGAATAATACAATGATTGGATCAGTCAATGGAACAACCCTTACGTACAATGTAGTGGGACTAAGCCCTTCAACATCATACAATTACAATGTAGTGGCTCTTGATGCTGCCAATAATGTATCTCAGCCAAGTAACACAGTATCAGTGACTACACTTTCATCAGGAGGTGGTGGCAGCACTCCGTATACTTCAAATAACGCGAATTTGCCGACAGTCAACTGGCAAGCAGCAAACCTCTATGTTTCAGGGGCGATGGGTATTGGAACCAATCCTCCAAATCCAAACAATTACAGATTGTCGGTCAATGGGGACATCAGAGGCAAAGAGCTGATAGTTGAATCAGGATGGTCGGATTTTGTATTCTCTCCCGAATACAGACTCCTGACACTCAAAGAAGTAGAAGAATATATCATCGAAAACGGCCACTTGAAAGATATTCCTCCGGCATCTGTTGTTCAGAAGGATGGTATTGGTCTGGCCGAAATGAATATGCGGTTACTCCAGAAGGTTGAAGAATTGACGCTATACATCATCGAATTGAATAAACAGCTTACCGAGTTAGAAAAGGCACAGGTTGATGCGAGGTATTAAATTGTAATCTCAGAAATATTTGTTTAACGTTTACGGCAAGTGGTCTTGCCTGAGTTAAACATTGCCTCCCTCTTACAACAGGTAAGACTTGGTATAGAGATGACCAAGACAAATATAAGAGATGGCAGTAGGCTAATAATTGATGATCACGAAATTCATGTTTAACATTGGCTCTTGCCTTGCTCTGCAAATGTTAAACAATGTGATATGAAAACAGAAATATTGAAGCTGAGTAGGTAATAAAATACTTACCGAATTGTTATTTCTATATCATCATTAAATTAATAATCGATTGTTTCGGGTCATTAAAGCGCCCAAAGGAGCATTTTCAAAGTCGGAAACATTTACTTTTTCCTTTGAATTTTAATCTTTTATCTCCTTATTGACTATTCTTCATTCAAGATATCTCATTTATTTTTAGTATCTTTATATCTAATAATAATAGTTTATTATGGCCAGGTACTTTCAGAAATTGGTAAGTAAAGAGCACTATAAAGTGACTGTGTTATTTTTTGTGCTATTCATCATTACCCTTACAACAGCCATTTTTGTCGACGGGTATGACAGGCTGTCGGGAATTATTTTGAGTATCACCAGTTCAACGTTTCTTATCCTAACCCTCATACATATTTCCCGAAAGCCGTCGCACTATTTTATCCTTGCAGGGATTTGTCTTTTATTGGTAGCGCTATCCTGGTTTGCGGTCCTGTTGTATGGAGTATTAACCAGTCCCGAACAGCAGTATTATTATGATAAATACGTTGAAAGGATCATGTTCATTCTCACATTTTTTGTCAGTTTACCAGGCATTATTGTAGGTGTATTGGGAGGTGCATATTGGGCAAAGAAAGAGAACAATAACCTCGATTCAATGAAATAATTAAAAAATTTTGTTTCAGGTCTTGCATAGAAATAAAAACGTCTTATCTTTGCAGCCTCAATTGAAAAACTGGTCCGGTAGTTCAGTTGGTTAGAATACGTGCCTGTCACGCACGGGGTCGCGGGTTCGAGTCCCGTCCGGACCGCTAAAATGAAGAAACGAAAGTTCTTCAAGCACATAAAACGCCTGTAACTTAATGAGTTGCAGGCGTTTTTGCGTGTAAACACTTCTGCGTATAGTAAGTTCATTGAGTAACTCCAGTGAGGGGATTGTTCCGTGATTTGAACTTTCAGGTTGAGATTCAGTTAGTTACAACAACTAGTCATCTTTCTTAACTTAACTTACAAACCATGAAACATCTTTTACTTTCAGTAATGTATACTTTTTTTGCCCTGCAAACATTAGCTCAATGGGAATTTACCCGAGGTCCATATGGTGGACGAATTCAAAGCATTGCACAGGATACCACCGGAAATCTCTATGCATTTAAAGATATATTATCATGGGCTTTTTATAAATCAACCGATAACGGACAAACCTGGTTTGATAATGGTAGTGAACTAGAACTCGGTGGACATGAAATGCTGATACACCCAAATGGTTCTTTTTTTCTGAAAAGTAGAATTAAAGTTTTCCGTTCAGATGATTCAGGAGAATCCTGGCAAGAACTTAATATAGGTACAATTGGCAATTTTGGAGATATGGTTATTTCTTCTGATGGTTCCATATTTCTACTCAATGGAGGCAATCTATTGTGTATATCACACAATTTGGGAGAAACATGGTCGGTTATTGAATTTAATACTGATAGGTTATATTTTATGACAATGGATTCAGATGGCGATTTGTTTTGTACCGGGTCTAATTATAATTATCTATTGACTTCACAAGATGGTGGTTTATCCTGGGACTCTATACCCAAAAACGCCTCCCTTGTCAAAGATTTCGATTCAGATAGTTATGGTAGACTTGTCATAATTGAGGAGCACCAGGTTTTAAGATCTGCAGATGGCGGATATTCATGGAATCAGATTTTTAATTCTGGCGCTTTTGATCTTATCTCTCTTGACGACGGACAGATACTACTATCGGCTAACAATGGAGTGCTTTACAAATCGTATGATGATGGTATCACTTGGAATGAAATAAAAATAAATGCATATTATACAGGTTTTTACCAGTTGCAGGATGAAAGTCTATTTGCAACATCCGATCAGGGGTTATATATTTCGTTCGATCTAGGTGAGACCTGGAACTCAAGATCTACCGGAATCATTGAATCAGAGTTAAACTCAGTAGCTGCTAATGTCTCAGGTACTATAATTACTACAACTTCCGGAAATTTTGTCGAACTCTGGAGATATAATGAAACTGATGATACATGGATATCCGTCATGGAGGGGATAAACGGTAACGCTATTGTTCAGTACAGTGGAGGATATTTCTGGCTCCTGGAAAATGGCAGAGTTCACCGTTCATTAGATGGAGAAGAATGGACTCTCCTTCAATTTCCTCGAAAGACAAATGTAAAAAATTTGTCGTGTTTTGGTAATGGTAATTGTGTTTTTCTTAATTACGGTCAAAAAAGTTACTGGTCTAACAATTTTGGCGACGATTTGATCTTAATAGAAAATAATCTTCCATCAGGAACGAATGTAGGTAACGTCATACATTTAAGTGAAGATTCATTGATCCTTGTTACTTACCGACATGATTACAAAAATACCAATATTCGGTCAACTGATATTTTTCTGTCAATTAATGAGGGTTATACTTGGACAAAAATATGTGAACTTGACTTTGACGAATCCATTGGTTGGGATGCAGATATTATCAGGGATCGAAACAACAACTTATATATTGTCAACGTATACTATAATGTACTGCTAGCTTCATCTGACAATGGTTTTACATGGAACAATATCAACCACCAAGGTGAGGTTCATGGTATTTTTACAGCCAATGATGATTATTTATATGCTAACCTTGACTTCCGAAGACTTGAACGAACAAAGGATTTTGGTGAAACATGGGAACTTTATATGGACGGATTACCGGCTGGGCCTTCATTACCATTTAATTCCGGTACCGGTTCAGAGTCAGGATTTATATATGTACATATTAGAGACGTGTATTATAAAGGAATACAAGACGAGCATATGCAAGTGGGAGTGTATAAGAGAAATACACTATCCGATATTACAAGTGTGTTATCAAATAAAGTATCAGATCTTAATATATATCCTAATCCGACTACCGGATTTTTTACTATCGATTACCCTGATTACAAACTTGATGGTTCCACGGTTGTAAACATGTTTGATATTTCAGGTCGCATGGTGAAAGAAATAAAGATCAACTCGACGAGAACGGTAATTGATATTTCAAACCTTGCCCCAGGTACCTATTTCCTTAGTGGGACTGCGTTAATCATTGAATAAATATGAGATTGAGCTGAATGCTGAATGAAATTTAGCTTACTCCTCATACCTCATTTGCCTGAAGGTAAGATTGATTCGAGCTCCTGATACACTTTTTTGCACTGGGACCTGGTGTTCCCAGTTGTGCTGGAATTCACCTCTCATAATTAGAAGCGTGCCTGAATGAAGATCAATGCGGAATTTAAGTGATTTATCATGCTTGTTCCTGACATCAAAATAGCGTGAAGCCCCCAGACTAAGTGAGGCAATGGATGATATCCTGCCAAATTCCTTTTCATGGTCGCTGTGCCATCCCACTTTGTCATTACCATGGCGGTATTTATTCAGAAGCACGGTATTAAATATGTCACCTGTCAAAGTCTCAATGCGGTGCTTTAATTCCTCCAATTCAGGTAACCATGATAAAGGTGTGAGAGTAAGTCCCGAATAGTGATATACCTTACCTGGATCACCATACCAGGCAATTTCACGCTGCAGTACATGAGTTTTTCCGAATATTGTAACCGATGCCTGGCTCCAATGCACTGATTGATTCAACTTTGTAAAGAATTCAGAAGCTTCATCCTGATTCAGAAAATCCCTCATCAGCAAAAGCTCACCCCCTTCCATACGAATATTCTCAAGTTGTGATTCACCGTAATTGCTAAAAAGATCCAATTTGATAATTGAGATTTGATTTGAGATGGCAATTTCAGATTTGCTAGTGTTATTTGATATTCAACGTTTTAGATTCAGGATTGATTTTGAAAGTTGAAATTCGAGTTCTTCTACAATCGACACAATCACACTTCCCTTCAACACTTCTTTCTTACATTTGTCACATGAAAACAATCTTCCTGATAGGTGCTTTCAATGGTTTGTTTTTCTCTTTGTTGCTGATTGCGAAGCAAAAAAAGGGATTGCATGATTTTATCCTGGCTTCGATGCTCATCTTGCTGGGATTGTTTACAGGGGTTTATGGGTTGACAGGGGATTATTTGTTTCATGATTACCCGCTTACATCGGCTGCATTGATCTCACTGTTTATGCTGCCGGGACCTTTTATTTATTTGTATTTATCCATTCTTGCCAGAGGTAATGCACGTCTCAGGATGAGCGATTCAGTTCATTTTCTGCCGTTTATTGCTTTTTTGATTTATCTGTTGACAGCCTCACTCTTTCCTTCTGTGGCTGAGGGGATCAGCATGGAACATATACATTATTATAATGAAGCTCCTCATACTGAAGTTAATACTCATATTGAAGGACTTATTCATACTGAAGTACCTAATCATTCTGAAGCTCCGCTGCTGTTCAACGTTTTTCTGATCTTGACTGCTTTATCAGGGCCGTTCTATTTTGTTCTTTCGTATAAGTTGTTCAAGAAGCATGATATCAATATCTTCAATAATTACTCTAGTCAAAAGGGCATCAACCTGATATGGCTGAAAAGGTTGGTGCTGATATTTGGACTGGTTTGGACTGCCTTGATGATCATTGCTGCAATTCACCATGTATTTTCATACTTCAGCCTGAGTTTCTGTACTGACGGGTTGGCTTTGACATTGTCGGTTTTCATAATCCTGATAGGATGGTATGGATTTAGACAAAATGAGATATTCTACCATTCGGGTGGTAATGAACAGGAGTTTATTACTGAACCTTCACAAAAGTATTCAGGTTCAGGCATTAGCGACGAAAGGGTAGGTGCCATAGCATCGAATCTTGAAGAGTTGATGAGAGAGAAGAAGCCTTATCTGGATCCTGATTTATCTCTTCCAATATTGGCTGAGATGCTTAACATTCCTTCACATCATTTGTCGAGGGTTATTAATGAGCAATTCGGTATGAATTTTTTCGATTTCATAAACAGGTATCGAATAGAAGAGATCAAAGTTCGTATAACTGATCCCGAATATCAGAAATTGACAATTCTGGGTATAGCAATGGATTGTGGCTTTAACTCAAAATCTGCATTCAACCGGCTGTTTAAGAAATACACCGGCACCACGCCATCTCTGTTCAAAGCAAATCAGCAGTAGGAGATTGAAAAAAATTAGCCGTTTTCGTCATAGTTTAGGTTCTAACTTATAAGATAGGTCGATATCACCCCTCGTCTGATGCTAGTTTTGCAGCATTAATCATTAAAAAATTTTATGTCATGAAGAAGATTGTCAGCTTATTGGTAATTGTATTTTTCCTTTCAGGATTTTCGGCTTTTGCACATTGCGATTCTTACGATGGTCCTGTCATTAAGGATGCGCTTAAAGCTCTTGAGACGAATAATGTTGGATTAGTCCTGAAATGGATTTCAAAAGATCAGGAAAGTGAGATTACTAATTTGTTTAACACAACAGTTAAATTAAAGGGTGGAAATAAGGAGGTTTATGCATTGGTTGAAAAGCACTTTCTGGAGACTCTGGTACGATTACATCGTGAAACTGAAGGTGCTCCTTACACAGGATTAAAACCGGCAGGTACAACCAAACCAATCATTGTAATGAGCGATGCCTCAATTGCAGATCGCAATCCTGAGAAATTGCTTGCGGCATTGAATACCCATATTAACAGTGTTATCCTCGAGAAATACGAAAAGCTGGAAAAGCTTGATAAAGTTAAAGATACATCACCTGAGAAGGGCAGGGAATATGTTGATGCGTACGTTGATTATACGCATACAATTGAGGGATTGCATGATATAATAGAAGGACATCATTCACATTAAGCGTTGACAGGGTATGCCGTGCCTGGCATGCCCTGATTCTACTCGTAGATTATACGGTTAATAAATAATAATCAGAACGTCACGTTTTGGCGTTATTTACTTTTACATTTGTGATTATTAAACATCACAATGTCATGATTATACATATTCTTTTAGCAGTTCTTATTCTAATAGGGATTATCATCCTTTGGCTGTTACTGAGGAAGAACGACAATAAGTTTTTCGATGAAACGCAAACGCGCTTGCTAAAGATTGAAACTGAGTTAACAAAGATTGATCCTTTGTTGAAAGATGAATTTCAGCGCAGCCGGCATGATAACCTGATTTCATTTCGTGAGAACAGGGATGAGCTTAATAATGCTCTTAAAGAAAATCGTAACGAGTTAAATAATGCCTTGTTGGAAAACCGAAATGAGTTGAATAATGCCTCAAAAAACAACAGGGACGAACTTAATAAGACTCTGAAAGATAATCGTGAAGAGCTCAATGGTGCCTTTAAACTGCTTGGTGATACGTTATCAAACACGGTAAGTCAACTGTCGAATACCCAGAAGATACTTTTCGATACATTCTCATCGCAGCTTAAGGAAATGAATCTTGATATGGGTAATAAGCTTAAGGAGATTCGAGAAACTGTTGAAGGCAAACTATCTGCTATCCAGAATGATAACAATGTTCGGTTAGAAGAAATGCGTAAGGTGGTTGATGAAAAGCTTCAGGAAACAGTTGAAAAGAGATTTAATGAGTCGTTTAAGATGATCTCCGAGCGTCTGGAGCAGGTACATAAGGGATTGGGTGAAATGCAATCACTGGCATCGGGTGTAGGTGATCTGAAAAAGGTACTCACAAATGTTAAGACCAGAGGTAATCTCGGTGAAATCCAGTTAGGTGCAATCCTCACCGAGATGATGTCGCCTGATCAGTATGAAGAGAATGCAGTTACTAAGGAAGGTAGTCAGGAACGTGTGGAATATGCAATTAAGCTTCCGGGCCGTGATAATAATGATCGTAATCTTCTTTTGCCTATCGATTCAAAATTCCCTATCGAAGATTATCAGAGGCTGCTTGAAGCATATGATAATCTGCCTGAGATGAATGGTAAAGAAATCGACACCATCAGCAAGCAGTTTGTAAACTCAATTAAAAAGAATGCTAAGGACATCAGGGATAAATACATAAATCCACCATTTACTACTGATTTTGCCATAATGTTTGTTCCAACCGAAGGTCTTTATGCCGAAATACTTCGTCGCACCGGTTTGTTTGAGACCTTGCAGCGTGATTTCAGGGTAACAGTAGTTGGGCCTACGAATCTGGTGGCATTCCTCAATAGTCTACAGATGGGGTTCAAGACACTGGCTATCGAAAGAAGATCTAGTGAAGTGTGGGAACTGTTGGGTGCTGTCAAGAACCAATTCGGTCAATTTGGACAGATCCTTGAGAAGACAAAGAAGAAGCTCCAGGAAGCAACCAATGTAATTGATAAAGCCGGTGTGCGTTCACGTGCCATTGAGCGTAGTTTACGCACCGTTCAGGAACTTCCGTCTGAACAGTCGACAGCTTTACTCGGTGAAGCAATCGAGATAGAAACTGATGCTGAGGTTGAAGCTCAATTGAGTATTGAATAATTTTTTATTCTTTATTCGTAACGACATTCTTTGTCGCTGTGCCATCATATCTTTGTCGAAAAGGAAAATAAGTCACTTTAAATCAACGGAGGTAAAAATGGAAAGTACAGCAGCATTAACCAGGAAAAGAGTAAGGCATAACATGTTGAGAAGAACAGATGAGTTGTTCAATTCAGCTAAGAAAAACAAATTGTCGTGGTTAGAAAAGCTTACAATGGAGCTCGATATGGATGTTAACGAAATAGTGAGAACTGACGTTAAATTGGAATTCTAAGTCATTGCAACATGTCGAAAAGAGAATCTATAACCCGATACAGTCTTATAATCAAGAAGCTTAGGAAGCACCCATCATCCTTTGAGGAAATAGCTGATTACCTGGCAAGACAATCGGAGTTGGAGGAGTACAATTTCAACATTTCAAAGAGGACTTTTCAGCGAGACCTGAATGATATAAGGGAAGTTTACAAAATAGATATTCAGTTTGACAGATCGCAACAGCACTATTATATTAATGATGATGAACATCCTGAAATTAATGAAAGAATACTTGAGGCATTCGACACATTTAATGCATTGAATATGAGCGACAGGTTATCTAATGCGATTTACTTTGAAAAGAGAAAACCTCAGGGAACAGAAAATCTGTATGGTATACTCCATGCAATAAGGAAAGGGGTAAGAGTAAAGTTTCATTACAGGTCGTTCTGGCATGAGGAAACAACCGGGCGTTTGGTAGAACCGTATGCCTTGAAAGAATTCAGGTACAGGTGGTACATAGTAGGGAAAGATTTAAAAGATAATAAGATCAAGACATTTGGGCTTGACAGGATAGATGAGTTTGAGTTAACAAAGCAACCGTTTGAATCGCCTGATTTTGATGTAAATGAGTATTATAAACATTGCTTCGGAATAATCAGTCCCAATTCATCAGCGCCAAAGAAAATAGTTTTATGGTTTAACAGCACACAGGGTAAATTCATCAAATCGTTGCCATTGCATGGGTCGCAGAGAATTATTAAGGATGATGAGGATGGTTTAGTGGTTGAACTGGTACTTTTCCTGACACATGATCTGATAATGGAGCTCCTCTCATATGGTGGCAATGTAAAAGTAATAAAACCGAAAGAACTGATTGACCAGGTCAGAGATGCTCATGAATCAGGATTTTCGGTTTACCATCCCCAATAAGAGCCTTTTTTCCAATAAGCGCATTTTTGCCCGTACTCTTCTCGGAAATAACATATAAAAGAGGAAAAATTTTTATATTTGCTCCGGGAAAACAATTTAACTAAATATTTTATTATGGAACCGGGAATAGTGCTTACAGACCAAACTCGTGAAATCATTGGTTCGTATCTGGAAAAGCAAAGAAATCGTACAGAAAAAAGGAAAGCTAAGCGTAAAGAATCAATCGAAGAAAAAGATTGGTTTGAATCATACTTGCGCAAGAAGCAATAACCTTTTAGTTTAAGTTTTTTACGAAGGCACCATTTGCAGTGTCTCTCACCGGCAACGTGAATTTCATCAAATGAACTTTCAGTAATAAGCAGTTTCATCTGAGGAATAACTTGGTGATAATCTGCAATACACTCCGGATGAGACACTGCAAATAGTTGTCAGGGCATGAAAAACGGAGGGGAAACAGTTATAGTATTTCTGTCAAAGTGGGTTCTTTAGTGCTTGCTTCAACGCTTTGAAGTGAGGCTTCATAGAGTGCGTTTTCCATTTCATCAAGTTCTCTCTCATAATCCTCGAGAGTGTAATAATCCGAGGGCCTGTCTGCTTCATTCATAACTGTCAAAATTTGATGAAGCAAAACTACTTATAAAGAAGCACCGAAAACAGGTGACAGACAGATTTTAATTAACAAAACGTTGTTAATCAATTAAGTATGCGAGATATTACCATGTGTCAGGCAGGAAGGTCAATGTGTTATTTAGGGATATCATCGGTCACCAGCTTCATGCCGCATATTGGACAATTGCCTGGTTGACTGTATGTTTTATCACCTTCGCAATGCATAGGGCAATAGTAAACAGGACTACTAACATCATTTTTGGTGTTTGACTCTTCAAAGGCAGGGTTGTCGAAATCAACCGGAATGGGAGAAGGTTCAGTTGGTGCAATCGGGGGAGTCGTTGCAGGAACTTTTGGAGTTTTATTATCGTCAGTTTCCATGATAGTAAGTGAAATGATCTTAAAAATGGGATATTGTAATAGAATATAACAATCTAAAATTCAGGTTGTTTCAAGAGTTTAAGTACTAAGAATTCTGCAAGGTTGAATGTTTTTTTTCTAAAGAAGATATGTTTTTTCTATATTACATCTAACTTTGTATTGCTATATCATCCATTCAAACACAACTTACTCTATGAAAAGATTAATCAATTTGATCCTGTTACTCAGCTTTTTAAGTACAGGAGCATTAGCTCAGGAGAAAGGTCTCAATGAGTTAATCCCGACTGATCCCAACGTCAGAATAGGAGTTTTACCAAACGGTTTAAAATACTATATCCGACACAATAAGAAGCCGGAAAACAAAGTGGAATTGCGGCTTGCAGTCAATGCAGGTTCTATTCTTGAAGATGATGATCAACAAGGATTGGCGCATTTTATGGAACACATGAACTTTAATGGTTTGAAGAATTTTCCTGAGAACGAATTGGTTCATTATTTAAGAAGCATAGGTGTAGAATTTGGTAATGACCTTAATGCTTACACTAGTTTTGACGAAACAATTTACATTCTTCCGGTTCCATCAGATCAGCAGGGTAAATTAGACAGCGCTTTTATGATTCTGGCCGATTGGAGTGGCGGGGCATTACTCACTTCAGAGGATATTGATAAAGAGCGTGGTGTAATCCTTGCAGAAAGTCGCTTGGGTAAGGGTGCAGACGATAGGATGATGAAGAAATGGTTCCCGGCATTATTCAATGGTTCAAAGTATGGGCACCGTTTGCCAATTGGAATTGACTCGATATTAGAGAAATTTGACTACTCGAAAATCAGACAGTTTCATAAAGATTGGTACCGCCCGTCGCTACAGGCAGTTATCGTAGTAGGCGATATGCCGGTTGACAAGGCTGAGAAGATGATCATTGAGAAATTCAGTGGTTATAAGAATCCCGAAAAGGTTCGAGAAAGACCTGCTTATTTTGAAGTAAAACCTTATGAAACAAATAATGCCATGGTGGTCAGTGACCCTGAGGCTGATGGAACTTACATAAGCATTCTAGGAAATCCTCATATGGAGAAACCTCGTACTACAAAGGCTGATTATTATAAAATGATTAGTCAGAACCTTTGTAATTCTATGCTAAATACCCGCTTTAACGAACTTCGTCTGGCTGCTAAACCTCCATTTATATACGCATACGGATATACAGGTGGCTTTGTCAGAGGATATGAGACTTTCAACCTTATGGCAGTTACCGGCAGTGATCAATTAAAAGAAGCTACAGTGGCATTGGTTAGAGAAACAATGAGAGTTAAGAAATATGGTTTCACTCAAGCTGAGTTAGACAGGGCTAAAGCCAGTATGCTCTCATCGTATGAGAAAAAGTACAATGAACGCGACAAGATGGATTCAGAAGCACTGACATATCAGCCACTTTCGCATTTCCTTGAAGGCGAGGCTATGCCGGGTATCGAATGGGAATACGATTTTGTGAAAAGCAATATCGATAATATTACCCTCGATCAACTTAAAGAGGTAATTCGCAGAATGGACATTGATGAAAAGTACTTTGCTTACATCACCGCTAAAACCCAGCCAAATTTACCGGATGATAAAACATTCAAATCATGGATTGACTCAGCTCTGATGCTTCCTATAGAAGCTTATCAGGAAAACGCTCTTGCAAGTTCACTTCTTGAAAAAGAGCCGGTTGCAGGTAAGATCATCAAGACTGAAAAAAATGAAAAGTTAGGTACCACAACTTATACTTTAAGCAATCAGGCTATAGTTTGTATCAAACCTACTGATTTTAAGAATGATGAAATATTGCTTGAGGCAACCAGAAATGGTGGATTCAGTATGTATGAAGGTGCTGATTATCAAAGCGCTCAATTCTCAAATAACGTTGTAGAGGATATGGGTTTCGGAACATTCAGTAACCCTGATTTGAAGAAATTCCTTGCCGGAAAGGTTGTATCTGCATCAGTTGTCATTGACGACTATTATGAGAAAATACAGGCCAACAGTAGTGTGAAGGATCTGGAAACGATGTTCAGACTGATATACCTGAAATGTACAGCTCCAAGGTTTGATGAGAGTGCTTTCAATTCATGGGTAAGCAGATCAAAACAGCAGGTTGAGTCAATTAAAGGCAACCCGATGTATCTGTTTATGGATACCGCATTCAATACTTTATATAAGGGGCATCATCTGGCTCATATGATCTTCAACGGTTCGGTTTACGATAAGGTTAATCCTGCCAATGCAGTTAAATTCTATACTGAAAGAATGAGTAATGCATCAGGCATGTATTATACAATCGTTGGTTCATTTACTGAAGATCAGATTAAGCCCTTAATTGAGAAATACATTGGAGGTTTACCTTCAGGTCCTATTAATACAAATATCAAAGATCTGGGCATGATACCTGTTGAGGGAAAGAAAACCTTTGTACTGCACAAGGGTAGCGAACCTCAGGCTATGTTAATGCACTATTTTTCAGGTAAGACTCCATTTGATGCAGATGACAATTTCCTACTCGGTCAATTGAATGAAGTGATCAATAACAAGATCATTGATGACATCCGTGAGAATATGGGTGCAATTTATGGTGGTGGAGTTGGTGGAAGCATTGAGAAATTCCCCAGAGAAGAGTTTATGATTCAGAGTTATTTCCCTTGCGGACCTGATAATATCAATGCTATAGATACTGCTTTCATGCAGATGATTGAAACTGTACAAAAAGATGGCGGCATCACTGATGATGACGTAAAGAAAGTCAGAGAACCTGCTATTGAGCATAACAAGGTTAGTCTCAAGGAAAACAAATACTGGCTAAGCAGTTTACAGAGGGCATATCGTTACGGTATGAATCCTGAGAGAATTCTTGAAAGAGAGCAGAAACTTAAGAGTCTGACAAAGGAACAATTGACGGCTGCTGCAAGGAAATTCTATTCAACCGGTAATATCTTTAAGGCTGAATGGCTTCCTGAAACTATCCGTTAACCAATAGGCACATTAAGTGTTGTAAAGGTAGGGACACTTGCAAAAAGTTTCCGGTAAGATTTAAGTACAACACTTTATGGCTAAAGACCAAAATCTTGAACTTATACTGAAAAAGGGGCGTAAAGCCCCTTTTTACACTTCCGTACAACCGATGCTTGCAACATTAATCGACAAAGCATTTGATAAGGAAGGCTGGACGTATGAGGTTAAATGGGATGGTTACAGGGCTGTCGCTTTTATGAATGACGATGTAACTGAACTTAAATCACGAAATGATAAATCATTCAATGTCAAGTACTATCCGCTCTACAATGCTCTGAAAGAATGGGGCATCAATGCAATTGTTGATGGTGAAATAGTTGTTGTTGGCAGCAAAGGCAATTCAAATTTTAACGCTCTTCAAAACTGGCGCAGCGAGTCGGATGGTGAGCTGCTCTATTATTTATTTGATATCCTGTGGTACAATGGGATTGATGTAAAAGGCCTGCCTCTGACAGAAAGAAAACAGATATTAGCTGCCCTAATTCCCCCAGATTCAATCATTAGATTGAGTAATGATTTTGAGACTTCAGGCATAGAGTTCCTTGAAATGGCTCACAAGATGGGACTGGAAGGGATAATGGCGAAGAAGAAAGAAAGCACCTATCATACCGGAATCAGGACTAAAGATTGGTTAAAGATTAAAGCTACCAAACGACAGGAGGTTGTTATTGGCGGTTACACCTTAAATGAAGGCAGCAGAAGGCTGTTCTCATCGTTACTGGTTGGAGTATTCGACCGTGGCAGGTTTATTTATACAGGTCGGATTGGTACCGGATTCAACATGAAAACTGAAAAATCAATGATGGAACAGTTTAAGCCATTGATTATCGATGATTCACCTTTTGAGACAAAGCCTGATGTTAACCAACCCAGTCGTTTCAGGCCAAACCCTCCTCATGCAACTGCCACCTGGCTTAAGCCTGAGTTGGTGTGTGAAGTCAGCTATGCTGAAATTACTCCTGATGGGGTAATGCGCCATCCTTCGTTTGAGGGGATGCGTATGGATAAGAAAGCTTCATCAGTAACATTTGAAAAGGAAACAGAAACTGAGGAGGTTGTATTATCTCCGAAGAGCGTTGCAGGTAAGAAAGTTAAACGTAAAGACAATCCGAAAGAGAGTCTGCCATCAGTGGATGAAATACTTGAACCTGTTTCTACATTTGAACGTAAAACACTGCTGAATCCATCTGAGAAATCGCAGGTTAAGACAATTGACGGTCATCAGCTCAAATTCGCAAATCTGGATAAATACTACTGGCCGGATGAGAAAATCACCAAACGTGATTTGATCAATTATTACTATAGGATGGCTGAATATGTACTGCCCTATATTAGTGACCGGCCAATGACTTTGAAGAGATATCCTAATGGAATAAAGGATTTTCACTTTTACCAGAAGGATGTGAAGGGAAAAGTTCCTGAGTGGGTAAAGACCTGCTATTATTACAGTGAGACTGATCAGGAAGAAAAGAAATACCTCCTGGTAAATGATGAAGCCACACTTCTGCTTATTGCATCATTGGGTGCAATAGAGCTTCATCCATGGAATAGCACAGTTCAGAAGCCTGAAAACCCAACGTGGTGCATCATAGACCTTGATCCTGCAAAGAACTCATTTGATCTTGTGATTGAAGCAGCCCTTGTGACGAAAGATATCCTTGATGATCTTGAAGTGCCGTCATATTGCAAAACGAGCGGCTCAACCGGATTGCACATTTATATACCATTGAATGCCAGGTATGATTACGAGCAATGCAGAGAATTCGGGAGGGCGATTGCCACAATGGTCCATCATGAAATACCGAATATTACCAGTATTGAAAGAAAAACAGTCGACAGGGAAGGCAAAATGTATGTAGATTTTCTACAAAACAGGCCTCATGCTACTGTGGCAGGCCCTTATTCTTTGAGACCCAAACCCGGTGCTCCTGTCTCAATGCCATTACATTGGCATGAAGTGAGGAAAGGACTTAAAATCACTGATTTTAACATTCATAATGCTGCAGAAAGAGTAGCATCAGAAGGCGATATCTTTAAACCAGTTATAGGTAAAGGTATTGATCTCGAGAAGGTGATCAGCAAATTCAACAAGTGAAAATTTCCTTGAATTTCAATCAAACATACTTTCTAAAAAACTGTTATTAGGTAATAATGGACAAAATTGTCCTTTATTACAAATTATTTGTATCTTTGCACTGTAATCAATTGAAAGTATGTTTTCTAAAGCATGTGAATATGCCATCAGGGCAATGATTTTTATAGCCGTAAAATCACAACAGGGCGTGAGGGTTGGAATAACTGATATAGCTGATGAGACCGGTTCGCCAGTTTCATTTACAGCCAAAATACTTCAACGGTTAGTTAAAAGTAATCTGCTTGAATCACTTAAAGGTCCATCAGGCGGATTTGTAATAAGCGATGAGAGATCGGAGAGAATCAGGTTGAGTGAGATTGTCACAGCAATAGATGGTGATCTTATCTACAAAGGATGTGCATTAGGATTCGATGAGTGTAATGAAGATCAACCCTGCCCGATTCATTATAAGTACAAAGACATCAGGGCCGACTTTAAAAACATGCTTGAAGAAACAACGTTAAGAGACTTATCAAACAATATCACACAAGGATTAAGTTTTCTTAAGCGCATATAGGAAGAAAATAATTAAAACAATCACAAACATAAAAACACGGTAAAATGGAATTCACAAAAGAGAAAAGTGTAGGTTCATACGTTGCAGAAAATTACAGAGCAGCTTCTGTATTTCAAAAGTATGGTATAGATTTCTGTTGCAGGGGCGGTATTTCAATTAATGAAGTCGCTATAAATAAAAACCTTGATCCTGATGCTTTATTGGGAGAGCTAAAAGAGGTTATGACCAAAACTGACGACAACTCCACTGACTTTAGGAAATGGGATTTAGATAAGCTGGCCGACTATATCGTTGAAACCCATCATAAGTATGTTTCTTCAACTTCCCCGATTCTTCAGCAATATTTGGATAAAATTTGTGAAGTACATGGCGAAAGACATCCTGAGCTATTTAGCATTCGGTCACTTTTTAATACTGCTGTAAACAACCTGCAGTCACACATGCAGAAAGAAGAGGTGATGCTTTTCCCGTACATCAGGAAAATAGCTGCAGCGAAAAATGCCGAAAACCAACAGTTTGAGCAGGGCCATTGGACAGTACAAAATCCGGTAAGGGTTATGATGATGGAACATGATGCTGAAGGCGAGAGGTTCAGAGAATTATCAAGATTAAGTCATTCGTACACTACACCCGAGGATGCTTGTCGTACATATCAGGTTGCATTTGCACAGCTTAAGGAATTTGAGAGTGATTTGCACCGTCATATTCATCTTGAAAACAATATACTTTTCCCTGGAGCAATACAGCTTGAAGAAGAGTTGGTTAATGCATGATTTTTGTTAAAAAATGTAAATAGAAAGCTGTCAGTTTAACTGGCAGCTTTTTTTTATTATTAACTTTATGCAATCAAGTAATACACCTGGTCATGAAAACAAGAATCTACACTCTAACTTTCATAATTCTAATGATATTTCAAATGCAATCTATTGTAGCTCAAACCAATGAAGTAATAAAACTTCCTGTTCCTAACCGTACAGGCGGTAAAGCATTAATGCAATGTTTAAATGATCGACAGAGCTCTCGTGATTTTACCAATAAGGCCATTCCTCTACAGGAATTATCCGACTTGCTATGGGCGGCTAATGGAATTAACCGCGAGGATATTGGTAAGCATACAGCTCCAACTGCTATGAACAGGCAAAATATGGAGTTATTTGTGTTATTGCCCGAAGGAGCTTATTTTTATAACGATAAAGAAAACAGCCTTACCCTGATTGAAAAGGGTAACAATATGTCAAAAGCTGGCACACAGGATTTTGTTAGTTCGTCAATGTTAAACATAATTATTGTTTCGGATATGGCAAAATTGGGTGATGGAGCAATTGAAAGGAAGAATATTTATGCAGGAATTCATGCAGGTGCCATAATGCAAAATATCTACTTGTATTGTGCTTCGGCTGGACTCAAAACAGTTACCAGAGCTTCATTTGATCAGGAAGCATTGGCATCACTTCTAAAGCTAAATACCGATAAACAGGTGATCTTAGCACAAACAGTCGGATATTAATCACAGACTGCTCAAACTTTAGGATATTAATCAGGTTATCGAACTGACACTCTGAATTTCTGTTACTAAGTATAAACGAAAGAGTTTAATCTCTGTAGTTCTATTTAATAATTATGAAATTAGCGTTTATTGGGACTTACCCACCCAGGGAGTGTGGTATAGGTACTTTTACTAAAAATCTTTATTCGGCCATTCATCATCGTGATGAGGCAATTGATATCAATGGTAGCTTCGTTGTGGCAATGAATGACATTGAACCCGGTTATTCTTTTCCTGATGAAGTTCATTATGCAATCCGTCAAGATGCTCAGGAAGACTATCTTGCAGCATCAAAATACATTAATCTTAGCGGTGCGGATTGCGTAATTCTGCAACACGAATATGGAATTTATGGTGGTGACAGCGGTGTTTATATCTTACCCCTGCTGTACAGACTGGAAATTCCACTGATGGTTACTCTCCATACGATTCTTAAAAATCCCTCAGCAAACGAAAAGGCTGTTTTGCAAGAGATATGCAGAATGGCCAATCGAGTTGTAGTCATGAGCAGGAAGGCTATTAGTTTTCTGATCGACATTTATGAGGTTCCTGAAGAGAAAATCACCTATATTGAACACGGGGTACCTGACATAAGGTTCTCACAGGAAGAGTCAAAAAGAGAGTTCAGACTTGAAGGGCGGGAAATCCTTCTGACCTTCGGACTCATAAGCCGAAATAAAGGAATTGAAACTGTCATTAAGGCATTACCGAGTGTAGTAGAAAAATTCCCTAACCTCCTTTATATTGTTCTCGGTAAGACTCATCCTAATGTTTTAAAACATTCAGGAGATGAGTACAGAGTGTATCTTACACGATTGATCAATGAACTCAAGTTGCAAAAGAATGTAGTTCTGATCAATAAATTTGCCAATCAAAGAGAGTTGTTCAAATACCTTCATGCTTCTGATATTTACATTACTCCTTACTTAAACGAGGCACAAATAACCAGTGGTACCCTGGCATATGCCATTGGTGCAGGAACCGCTGTTGTTTCAACACCTTATTGGCATGCGTATGAGCTCTTAGATAATGGCAAAGGAGTACTATTTGACTTTAACGACTCAACCGTGCTTTCGGAGATATTAGTTGATTTATTGGAGAACCCCGAAAAGAGAAAGCAGATCAGGAATAAGGCTCACTTGTATGGTCAGGAAATTACATGGCCTAAAATTGGATTAAAGTACTTCCAAGTTGCCCAAGTGGTTGCATCTGAGCCTATTTTGACTAAGAAAGATGTTATTCCATTTGATATCATGCAATTACCGCCTCTTTCATTTGATCATGTAAAGAGGATGACTGATGATACCGGTATAATTCAGCATGCAAAATTCGGAATACCCAATCTGAAAGAAGGATATTGTCTTGACGATAATGCCAGGGCAGTCCTGGTCACTGTAATGGCCATTAAACAGAAGAAGGAGCGCATCGCCCTTGAATTGTGTCCTGTTTATCTGAGCTACATTCATTATATGCAAAATAAGAATGGCACTTTCAGGAACTTCCTTAGTTTCAACAGGGATTTCCTTGATGAAGTTGGCTCTGAAGATTCATATGGTCGTACAATGTGGGCACTTGGCTATATGCTTGCATATCCCCCTAATGATTCGTACTATCAGACTGCAAACGAGATTTTTATTGCTGCAATACCTGTCTTAAACAACTTAAGTTCACCAAGGAGCATTGCCAATACAATCATAGGACTGAGTTACTATCTGAAAAGCAGACCTTCAGATGATGGAATGCTCGAAATACTCAAGAAGCAGGTGGATATTCTCATCAACTCATTCAAGCAAAACAGTTCGGATGACTGGCCATGGTTTGAAGACCATTTGACTTATGATAATGCCATCATGCCTCTGGCTTTATTGCATGCTGCAGAGTTTTTAAAGGATGACGAGTTGTTGGATATCGCTCTGCGAAGTATGAATTTCTTAACTGATTTGACGATGAGCGAAGGTTATCTTTCACTCATTGGCAATGAGCAGTGGTATCATAGGGGTAAAGAGAGATCGAAATTTGCACAGCAACCTCTTGATGCTATGGCAATGGTACTTTTATTTAAGCAGGCTTATGTACTGACAAAGGAAAAGGAGTACCTGAATAAGATGTTTACTTCATTTATGTGGTTCTTAGGCGAAAACGACCTGCGTTTAAGTCTTTATGATTATGAAACGAGAGGATGCTGTGATGGACTTGAAAGCTCGGGAGTGAACAGAAATCAGGGTGCCGAAAGTACTCTTGCCTACTTAATTTCCTATTTGACTGTTCTTGAAGTTTACGAGGAATACTATAGCGAATAAACTAACTGAGTCAATTAAGTACACTAAATTACAAGGTTATGCTGGTTAAAAGATATGAAGGAAATCCAATCCTGACTAAAGAGGATGTGCCTTATGAAGTTGCAACCGTCCACAATGCCGGAATAGTAAAGCACGATGGTGAATACATAATGATATTCCGATCGCATAAGCTCAATGGCCGAAGTATTTTAGGTAAGGCTGTAAGCAAAGATGGATATAAGTTCACTGTTGATCCTGAACCTTTTTTGACACCTTCAACCAATGGGGATTTTAAGGTTTATGAAGAATATGGTGTTGAAGACCCTCGCATAGTTTTCATCGATGGTGAATATCTGATAACCTATAGCGCCTACTCGCGTTATGGTGTGAGGATTGGATTAGCAAAAACCAGAGACTTCAGGAGCATTGAACGCTTCTCACTAATTACTGAAGCTGATTATCGCAATGTTGTAATCTTCCCTGAGAAGTTCAACGGCCTGTATGCTCGCCTCGACAGGCCACATTCTGAGATTTCACCTTGGTCGGTATGGATATCATACTCGCCCGATCTTCGATTTTGGGGAGAATCAAAGCTTATCATGAAACCTGTTCAGTATCATTGGGATGAAATGAAGATAGGACCTGGCGCTCCACCAATCAAGACTAAACGGGGGTGGCTAAACATCTACCATGGTGTTTTTCCGACAATGGATGGAAGTGTTTACCGTTTGGGTGTAGCTCTTCACGACTTGAACGATCCTTCAAAAATTTTAGGTGTTGCCGATGAATGGATCTTACAACCTGAGGAAGTTTATGAAATCACCGGATATGTGCATAATGTAGTATTCACTTGTGGAGCCGTCGATGAACCTGATGGCACTATTAAACTTTACTGGGGTGGTGCTGATAAAGTCATGTGCGTGGGTACTGCCGTAAAGGATGAATTGGTTGATATGTGTATAAATAATTCCCGATCTGCCATTTAGGAATGAAAGTAGCACTCCTTTCGCCAATTGCATGGCGCACACCACCACTTAAATACGGCCCCTGGGAACAAGTTGTATCCAACATAATGGAAGGAATGGTAGCCAGGGGTGTCGATGTTACATTGTTTGCAACCGGTAACTCCCATACATCCGGCAAACTCAAATACATCTCTCCAACTGCCTATGCTGAAGATCAGAACATAATTCCTAAAGTGTGGGAGTGTCTTCACATAAGCTTCCTGATGGAGCAGGCCGGGGATTATGATCTCATACATAACAATTTTGATTACCTGCCACTAACATACAGCCGTCTGATTAATACTCCAATGCTTACAACCATCCACGGCTTCTCATCTCCACGAATTTTACCTGTATTTGAAAAGTATAATAGCGACAATTACTATGTGTCAATAAGTGATGCCGACAGGAGTCCTTTGCTCAATTATGTGGCAACAATTTACAATGGTATCGATATTAGCAAATTCACCTTCAATCCAAATCCTGAAGATTATCTGTTATTCTTTGGTAGGATTCACCCTGAAAAGGGAACGTATGAATCAATTGAGATCGCTAAAGCAGTTGGCAGGAAGCTGATTATTTCAGGACTGGTTCAGGATGAACATTATTTTAATGAGAAAGTTAAACCATACATTGATAATGAAAATATAGTATATGTTGGTAATTCAGGTCCGATTGAGAGAGATAAGTTATTACGAAATGCATATGTACTGCTGCATCCAATCAGCTTTAATGAACCATTCGGATTGAGTGTTGCCGAAGCTCAGCTGTGCGGAACTCCCGTAATTGCTTTTAACCTTGGGTCAATGCCTGAATTGATTGATGATACTAAGAGTGGTTTCCTGGTAGATACTATTGAAGAAGCCGTTGCTGCGGTTTCACGAATTGATAGTATCAACAGGTATTATGTTCACGAAAGATCTGCTAAACTATTCAGCAGCGACAGGATGGTGGATGATTATTTGAAAATTTACCGGGGAATCATTGAAGGTAAGTACTAATCTTTTTGTAGGAGGAAATAGTATGGCTTTAAGTGTCAAACAGTTCATTAGAAGAAGAAAAACAAGGATAATCCGCGATACTTCACGTGTGATTACAAGAGCTCACATACCGACTAACCTAAGCAGAATTAGCAGAATAGCCGGCAGAGTCCTTGCCTTATCAGAAGAACATGCTGCCGACCTGTTGTCAGATGTGTTGGAGAGCTTTTCCGACAGGCACAGAAACATAGAAACATCCCTCACCGATAATTACCATAAAATTCGCGATTACCTTGATCAGGATATTGAAGTGAGTCATACCAAACAAATCCTCATTGGTGCTTACTTTACAATGGAATACTCTATTGAGTCGGCTGCTCTTTTTAACCCTTCCATTGTTCCTCATCCAAATCAGGATGGACTTGAACCCGGTGAGCTAAGGTTTATCATGAGCCTCAGAGCCACAGGCGAAGGGCACATTTCTTCTATCGTATTTCGAAGCGGTATCATTGAACCCGATGGCTCTATTGTATTCGATAATATATCTGATTATGTGCAAACACCTAAAATTCTTCATGATCCTTACTATATGAAGAATCTCTTCCAACTGAAACTCATCGATATGGAAGTATGGGATGAAACCAGCATAAAAATAATGGACAGACTGAATGATGTGTTTACATTTGATGATCTGACCGAGAGCTTCCAGGCTGTACTTCAGGATGAGGATTTTGAGACTAACGATAAGACTGTGGTCAAAATGAAGTGGTTGGCCAATTCAAACTATAAAGTGAGGTTTGACGACAGAAGCAGGATCTCCGAAAGAGTAATTTTTCCTGTATCAGAAAATGAAAGCAGGGGAATTGAGGATGCCCGCTTCGTCCGATTCGTTGATGATAACGGCGAAATAACATACTATGCCACCTATACTGCCTACAATGGCTATAATATCCTGCCTCAATTGATTGGTACTAAGGATTTTAAGACATTCGACATTATTACACTCAATGGCAAGGCAGTGCACAACAAAGGTATGGCATTGTTTCCCAGAAAGATCAACGGTAAGTACGTAATGCTAGGCCGACAGGATGGGGAAAACAACTATATAATGTCATCTGATCATTTGCATTTCTGGCAGGATTCAGTACTAATCCAGGAACCTCAGGAACCATGGGAATTTATCCAGATAGGAAACTGCGGATCACCGCTCGAACTTGAAGAGGGATGGTTAGTCATTACTCATGGGGTAGGGGCGATGCGACAGTATTTTATAGGTGCAATACTCCTTGATTTAAATGATCCCTCAAAAATCATAGCACGCTTAAATGAACCACTGCTTTCACCTACTGAGGATGAACGCGAGGGTTATGTGCCAAACGTAATCTACTCCTGTGGTGCTTTAATACACAATGAACGACTTATTCTGCCCTACGCAATGTCGGATATCACCTCAGGAATTGTGACCATTAAAGTCAACGATCTGCTCAAATGTATGCGAAAAGTTGAAAATTGACAGTCCACCTGACCCTGCAACAGTCTTACCTTTTTTAGTAGTTGGCGTATCTTCTTTTATTTAGAAGTACCACTTCTCATTTTAACTGAATCAGTTTTCTGATTATCGGCACCGGTCTTGATTTTATTACCAGTATCTGCACCGACAGTTGAATCTACTTTAGCAGGTGATTGCTGGCTTGTGCTACTACCTGCATTCGTCGGTGAAGCCGGTAGTGGTTTAATAGCTGAAGCCGGTAGCGATCGTCCTCTTACCGAATCTTCCCTCCCGATTGAATTTTGCCGATTCTCCGGATTGCAACCAATAAAAGCAGTGCTAAGAATTACAATTAGCAAAATCTTAAAGATCAATCCCGTACACTTTGTCAATAACATTCCATTCATTTCTTTAAAATTCATTATCCTAACCGTCATTAGTTTAACATCCTGTCACTTTTCGTAACTTTCACTCATTTCATTCTCTTTCCGGAACCTTCATTCATTCCTGCCACTTTCCAAAACCTTATTCATTCCTTTAACTTCCGTGATCTTCATACTGTTTCCTTATTCTTACCTTCTTTTTTTAATCCTTAACTGTCATTTACTTTAAAATACAAGCCTCCGAAGGTGCAGACATTGTATGCATTTGTCCGTTAATTTAAATTGAGTAGCACGTAAATTTTTAACAAAATTTATATAGAAATGATTAAGATTATATAAGAGTAATAGATTTTGAAACATTTAGTTAACATTTTGAAAGACAGACGCATACCTTATGGTTGATCTTTGTAAAATTATCTGACAACCCTATTTGTAAATTTAAATTTGAACTAATTATGGCAGAAATAAGAGTAGAAAAAAGAAAGCCAATCTGGCCCTGGATTTTAGCCGGACTGGCAGCACTTGCAATTGTGATTTTCTTAGTTGCAGGTAATGATAATGACAGGAATAGAGATCGAAACCAGTCTGCCGCCTATGATTCAGAGCGTAATTATGACAATGATGCTATGGATAATACAAGAGGTACAGCAGATCGGGATAATACATACAATTCCGGAGACAGAGATAATATCGGAAACAGAGACAGAAATGCTGTTGCCGATAATCCTCAGAATGACAGATCCGGAATGAGTAATAATAATGGAGACAGAAAAGAAGTAGCTGAGTTCGTCAACTATGTTCGTACCGATTTAAGGGATGAAACACTCGACCACAAGAACTTAACACGTGCGTTTAATGAACTTCGCGATGCTACTCAGTCTATAGCTGAAATGACCGGATATCCAAAGGATAGTATTGCTGATCCTAAGGATTTTGTGGATATGATTGATAAGGAAAGCTTTGAAGAACAGAATGCTGAAAAAATAAGAAGAACAGCTGATGTTTTTGCCGATCACCTGCAGAAGATGCAGAGAGCAAAATTCCCTCAGTTGCGAGCTGATGCATTACAATTAGTTGAATCGAGCAAAAAGATCAGTACTAGTCAGCCGGCTATTGACCAAAGTGCCGAAATCAGATCATTCTTGGCCGAAGCTGCTGATTTGGTCGAGAAGATGGAATAAACCTCCCTTCTTATTTGATCACTGGGGATATTGAATGATTCACCGGATGACTGATTTACCGGGATGATAGAAGTAAGAATATTAATCTTTTACAAGAAAAACTGACACTATGGAAGATGAAATGAGAGAAATGCGAGATAGGAATAAAACCCTTTATTATCTTGATGAGCTGACCGATTACAAGGTGGCCCGTGAATATGAAGATATAAGAGGGTGGGAAGTGGTTGATCCTGATAACCGCACAATCGGTGAAGTTGATGACCTTCTGGTTAATCGTAACACCGAAAAAGTGGTCTATCTGGATGTTGAAGTCGATGAGGCAATTGCTAAACATGCCGGTGCTGCTTATGATCGACCGGCATCCGAAGGTACTCATTCATTCATGAATGAAGAAGGCGAAAATCACCTCATTATCCCAATCGGTTCAGTTGAACTGGATGAAGAAAATAAGAAGATTTATGCTCGTGATATTGAATATTCAAAGTTCCTTCAGGCTAAGTGGATGCGTAAAGGCGATCCAATTAACCGGGATTATGAGATGAATACCCTTCGTACTTACTACCCAAACTATGCTTCCGATGAATGGGACAAAGACGATGACTCATTCTACGACAGAGGTATGTTTCGACACGGAACTACCTTCTGAATAAAAGCTGTCTCACACGAGACAGCTTTTTTTCCTCCGGATAGCCCCGCCAATCCACCCCGGAGGGATGGAATAAAAGCATGCTAAAAGTAGAAGGTTTGGATTATTGCATTCAGTCCGTTAAAGGTGAATCGGTGTAGAGACAGGTTTATCTAAACCGGATACGCCCCACTAATGCTAAACCCCGGAAGGGTGACATTATAATAAAAGTTTGGAGATGAGCAGACAGTTTTGAATAACGCTTTTTGCCTGACGCCAAACAAGAAGTTGAACATTGAATGCTAAATGTTAAACGCGCTTAATGGAAATTTGTGGATTTTTTAACCAAATGCATTGAACGTTTGTTTAGAAGTAAATGAATAACATTAGACAATCACTTCTAAGTATATGATAAATAATGAATTGGAATCCGACGTTGAGGAGATAGTAAAGGAATTTGATGCTATTTTCAATGCCATTCCGGGCAAGCATATGATACTAAAGGTTGATCCTCCTAAATTTACTATTCTTGCTGCCAATAAAAGTCATCTCGAGCTTGTAAATCGTTCTAAGGAAGGCCTCATTGGACGCGGAATCTTTGAAGTATTCCCCCCGGGTCCTGATAATCTTACTGCTGCCGATGAATTAACTTCATCATTTTGTGAGGTAATTGAACATAAGAAAGTACATTATCTGCCTGCCCAGCGCTATGATCTTTCAGGTGAGAACCTCCAAAACTATTCAGAGAAATTCTGGCGTATCAAAAATTCACCAGTTTTTGGCAAAAATGGTAATGTAAAACTAATCATCAATAGTATTGAAGATGTCACCGAAGATGTTCTCCTTAAGCGCCGCGAAAAGGAAATCGGTTCTATAATGCAGTCGCATAATCTCTTCCTGCAAGTCCCAATTTCAATTCAGATATATCGTGCCCCTGATCTCAAACTCCAATTGGCAAACGAACCTACCCTCAAACGGTGGGGCAAAGGTACTGAAGTGATTGGTAAAACTCTCTTCGAAATACTCCCCGAGCTTAAGAACGACGGCTATGAGGAGGTTATGCTTGAAGTGGTTGAAAACGAAATTACAAAGTCATTCTACGAACGGCCTGTCAGCCTCATGCAAAATGGCGAGCTCATAACGCTTTGGTTTAATATCACTTTCCAACCTTACTATGAAAACAACTCCGAGAAACCCGTCGGTGTACTCGTCTTTGCCGATGAAGTGACCGACAGAGTCATCTCGCGTAAGCTGGTCGAAGCTAATAAAATGCTCGAAGAGAAAAACAAGGAGCTTGAACGCTTCGCTTTCATTGCCTCGCATGACCTCCAGGAGCCTCTCCGCAAAGTCTCTTTCTTTGTCAGATTACTCGAAGAAAACCTGATCGACATTGACTCCCAGTCACGTATGTATCTGGGTAAGATAAATAAAGCCACACAGCGAATGGCTGACCTTATCCGTGATATTCTAGATTTCTCGAGGTTAACTGTAAATAAGGAAGATTACTCTCATGTTAATCTGAACTACCTGATACTCGATATCCTTACCGATTTTGAGATACTGATTCAACAAACAGGTGCCGAAATTAAGTTCGATAATTTGCCAACGATACAGGCTAATTCACTTCAGATGCAGCAGCTGTTCCATAATCTGATCTCAAATGCATTAAAGTTCCGCAAAAAAGATATTACCCCTCTCATTACAATTACCTGTGAGAGAAAATCTTACAGGAGAATTAAGGATCATGACGATCTGCTTCCTAAACGCGATTATTATATAATCAGAGTGACCGATAACGGCATTGGCTTTAAAAGTGAGCATTCCGAACGAATATTCGGTATCTTCCAGCGCCTGCATACTCAGGTTGAATATGACGGTACAGGTATCGGATTAGCTCTATGCCGCAAAATCGTTGAAAATCACCATGGTAGAATAAAGGCAACGTCAAACCATGATAACGGTGCCGTCTTCGAAGTAATGCTTCCTGCCTGATTGAATGTTTCGCTAAAAAAGGAAGGGCGCCTTTTTCTGACACCCCCTGACAATTGATTTTTTGAATTATTTTTTTCCTGAAAAGTCACCTGATTTTACGGTAATAAGTGCGGGTGTTTTTGCTTCACCTGCTGTCTTACGTTCTGCAATGAACTCTGTAATTGTCGATTTAATGTACAGATAATCATGATTTCGGGTGACTTCATTCAACAGAATGCAAAGCCCTGTGCCCAATAAAATCTGCACTAATAAGGTTAATCCATATCCCAGCGGCGAGGCAGTACCTGCCACATAAATAATAACTGCTACCGGCAATGCCTGTACAAATGAGGGTAGTATATCTTTTAACTGTTCCATAAATGAGTACCCGATCATCTTCTTACTCCAGTGATTATTCAGATAGAAATCTACCAGTGTGTTTATCATCATCCCTGCAATCATATATTTTATGCCAAATACAACCCCTGCCACTATTGCGGGTACGGCTAATATTTTCTTTATGATCTCAAGCTTAAGGAATAAATCCGACCGTCCTTTTACCTGTAGAATATTGAGGTTCAATACATGCAGCGGATAAAACATCCCTGTAAAGGCAAGCATCTGAAACAGTATTACCGACTCGCGCCATTTCTCACCAATAAGCGTGATGATCATAGGCTCGGCAACGGCAGCCATCAGCAGCATAAAGTTAAATGAAATGAACATGGTGTTCCTGATGAATTTGCGATAGATCTCCCGCAGTCTTGCTGTATCATCCTGAGCACTGCAAAGTACAGGGTAACTTACCCTCCCTATTATCGATGTCATGTTATACGAAGGCATCTTGTTGAATTCATCGGCACGATTGTAAAAACCAAGGCTAACAGCCGAAAAGTACTTGCCTATGAGTAATGAGTTTATGTTATTGTAAATATTATCGATCAGGCTGCTGGCCAATAGCTTACTTCCATAACCAAACAGCTCTTTAAATGAATTGCGACTAAATGAAAGACTTGGCAACCAGCGGCCCCATATAATAAGGAGTGTCGAATTAATTGTCTGCCGACTGATGCGCTGAGCTACAAGGCACCATACGCCGTAACCGTTTAATGCCATTATGATTGCTAAAACTCCTGAACCGGCCGAGGCTATAAATGATATCTTCGATTGCAGTTTAAAGTCAATTTCACGTGTCAGGCGGGTTCTGTGGATCAGTGTCAATGCATCAATAACAAGAACGACACCGAGCACCTGAATTACTGATTTTAATTGCGGTTCATTAAAGAATGCACTTATGCTCCCCGCACTGAAAAACAGACTGATGAAAAAGAGTACACTCACTGCCAGACTGAAAAAGAAAACCGTTGAATAATCAGCCTGTGTTGCATTCTTTTTCCTGATCAGTGCACTGCTGAAACCGCTGTTAACAAAGGCTTCTGATATGGCAATAAACACAATTATCATCCCCATCAACCCAAAATCGCGTGGTAATAACAGACGTGCCAGGAAAATGCTGATAATAAACTGAATACCCTGTCCGGCTGCAACATCAATAAAGCTCCAGATAAGTCCTGTTATAGTTTTATATTTAAGTGTACTCATGTAATCGAAAAATCAGTTACGGTTGTCTTAATCGGGTTATTGGGGAAATATCCCCTCTCATTGCTGTGCCCGGTTTCAAATACAATTCCACAACCCACTGATTTTCCAAAAGCCCTGTTATTGCTGTATTTCCGAAGAATCATGCTATGCTCAGCCAAAGCGGTTCTTCGGTCACCATACTGCGTTTGGGCAATTATTCTACACTTCCACCACAAACGAAAAACTCGTTCAGCGTTCAGAGTTCAGCGTTTTGCGCTAGTTTGGCGTTTAGCGTTTAGTGTTTAGTTAGGCGTTTGGCGTTTAGCATTTGTTCTGAACCCCAAAACGCTGAATGCTGAATGCTGAACGCTGACCGCAGAACGCAGGTAAGCCTACGGTAAATAGCATCTTGTAAAGGGAAATTTTGATAGTGATCTTTGCTGAAAAAGATCTGATGTTCTGTTTAAAAGATAGAAAGCTATTCATCTACAAGCACCCGGTTACAATGCTAC
>JAEZNO010000044.1 GCA_023441805.1 Bacteroidota bacterium | reverse complement strand
TCCCATTCCGAACAGAGAAGTTAAGCCCATCAGCGCCAATGGTACTGCCTAACCGGTGGGAGAGTAGGTCGTCGCCAATCTTCTAACTACATAGGCTGCCTAACCGCAGCCTTTGTTGTTTTATGCTATATCATTGGTTTATTGCAATATCAATCGTGATGAATTTAATCGAAATAAGGCATAATCTTCATAAAAATGCTGAATTGTCAGGCAAAGAGATTTTAACTTCTCAAATCATCTCTAATTTACTTCTGAAACTAAATCCTGAGAAACTAATAAGGAATCTTGCTGGAAATGGTGTGATGGCGATATTTGATAGTGGAAAAGAAGGACCATCAGTACTATTCAGGGCTGATATTGATGCTGTGCCTGTTCAGGAAATAAATGTGCTTCCTTATAAATCAATAGATCAGCAGGTGTCGCATAAATGCGGACATGATGGACATTCGGCTATTTTACTGGGAGTGGCTGAGTATGTAAGTAATAACAGGCCTCTGAAAGGAAGGATTGCATTGTTATTCCAACCTGCCGAAGAGGTTGGTTCAGGTGCATTTGATGTAATTAATGATGATAAATTTAAGGAAGTTGCTCCGGATTATGTATTTGCTATGCATAATCTGCCAGGCTACAATTCCGGAGCGCTTGTCGTGAGGGAAGGTACTATTGCTGCAGCCTCAAAAGGAATTAAGATTGAGCTTAAAGGCATTTCTTCGCATGCTTCAGAACCTGAGAAAGGTATATCTCCTATTCCGGCTTTGGCTGATCTCATGCATGAAATAACATTGTTTGTAAATGATAATCAGGACTCGGAAGAATATGCTCTAATTACTATTGTTCATGTAAATTCGGGTAATGCAGCTTTTGGATCTTCACCCGGAAATGCTGTTCTGATGCTTACACTTAGGGCATGGACAGATAGGGTTTTAGAGGAAATATTTATCAAAATAATTAAGCTTACAAATGATATAACAGCGAAATATAAGCTTCAATCTTACATTTCAACACATGATGTTTTTCCTGCAGTTGTGAATGAACCATCCTGTGTGCAAATTATCAGGCAGGCTGCACGGTGTTTATCCATAGAATTGGTGGAAGCTACCTATCCCTTCAGATGGTCAGAAGATTTTGCTCATTTTACCGGATTATCAAAAGGGGCGTTATTTGGCATAGGTGCAGGAAGAGATCATGCTCCATTGCATAATAAGGATTATGATTTTCCGGATGAGATAATGAGTTCAGCTGTAAGTGTTTGGGCTGAAATTTATAAGAGTTTACTAATGCAGGGATAGTAGCTATTTATGTACTTTCCTTACAAAATCTTCAACTTCACGAACACCACCCTGATATACCAGATATCCATTATAAGGCTCTCGATCAGTAATTTCATCGTTTATCGGGGTCAACATGAGCCGTTTAACTTCTTCCCTGTCGGTAGTTTGGCCCAATGCCCAACCAAGCTTAATATATGCAGCTTCGGGTAGCATATTGGCAGCAGGTACAATTCCTTTTGCCATAAGGTCACGACCGGTATCATAAACAAACATGTGGACATACCCCCAAAGAGTTTGTACAGTCATATACATGTGTACCCCGGCTGCATATGCTCTTTCAATTGCAGGATATAGTGGCTTGTTAACATGACCCAGACCTGTTCCCGCGATGACAATTCCTTTGTATCCATTATCAACTAAAGAATCGATCATGTCGGGTTGCATATTAGGATAGTAATAAATAATAGCAACTTTTTCCTCAAAATATGGTAGTATGGTAACTTTTCTGTCCTTACGACGGTGGTTGTAATCAGCTTTAATTGGAGTTACTCCTGCACGGGTTACAGTTGCCAAAGGGGTATCACCAATAGTTCTGAAGGTTGAACGGTAGGAGGAGTGCATCTTTCTAACTCTTGTTCCTCTGTGCAAGAATCCATATTCATCACTTGTAGGGCCAAACATGCAGACCATAACTTCGGCGATGTCACCATGGCCGGCTGCAGTACAAGCATGCATAAGGTTCAGTGCGGCATCTGAACTGGGACGATCAGATGAGCGTTGTGATCCAACAAGTACAATTGGTACCGGAGAATTCTGAACCATGAATGTCAGAGCAGCAGCTGTATGATGCAAAGTATCGGTACCATGACCAATTACAATTCCATCAACTCCATTTTCTATCTCTTTCCCGATAGCTATAGCCAGCTTCTTATAGTTTTCAGGAGCCATGTTCTCACTGAATACTGCGAATACTTTCTCAGTGGTAAGATTACAAATCTGAGCTAATTCAGGTACCGCTCCATATAGTTCACCAGGTGAGAATGCCGGTATTACAGCACCGGTTCGATAGTCGAGCCTCGAGGCAATAGTACCACCTGTACCAATTAATTTAACCTTAGGCAGCCCGGGGGTATATGGAAATTCCTTTTCAGGAATTTTATAGTTGGCTTTTTTGTAGCCTGTTTCTTTCATTGATGTGATCGTATTCACATCCAGGCCAACATTATAACCGGTGATGATTTTCATAACTATATGCTTATCATCATCATTTTCTGACCGCGGGAGGATAGTACCTTTAAATTCACCACGAGTGGTTTGCACCTCTGCTTGTCCCCACACTCTTACATTGTATTTTTTTAAAATATTAAGAGCGGCACCCTTATATCCTTGGAAAAAATCGTCTGCCATTGTTTGAGTTTTACTTTGATTGGATTAGATTAGAGAGTTCAGTAAGATTGATATTTCCTATGGCCATCATTCTGAGTTGACCCATGATCCATTCTTTTTCTTTAGTTGGATCATCTGAACGTTTGATTTCAGCGAATTTCACTTTCAGGAAAGGAATTTTAGCCTTCAGGTCATCAATTTCGATCTTCTTGAATTTAATACTCTCAAGAATGGAAGGGAAATCTATTTTAGGATGTTCATAAACTATAGGTAACATCCTCCATGCGAGTTCAGGCTGGAGATTTTGCTCTTTTAGATATTTAAGCAGAGCATAAACAATCTTATAGTTAAATTCAGCAACCGGTTTAATTTGTCCCTCAATGTACTTCAGTTTGTGACCAAACAGGGTAGTAGTGAATACGGGATCATAACCGAGCTCTGTTATTATTCTTTCAACAAGAGGGAATAGGTCTTTTTTGAAAATATAAGTATAGGTATCTTCAGGAGCATTCCATCCTTTCAAGATACGATACCTTTCAATTACTTCCTGGGGTAGTCGTGCGTTTATTTCGTCTATATAATTATCATCCAATGGGATAGGTTTAGAATCAGTATCAGGATACATTCTGTCGGCTCCCGGAAGTACACGCTCGAAAATTGTGGTTCCATCTTCAAATGACTTACGTGTTTCAGGTGGAATGCCTTTGAATGCCATTTTGCATCTTTCTTCGATTGTTTCAAGAGCTGTTTTAACATCATCCTGAGGACCCCAAAAGATTATTTGTGCATCGTTTGCATCAGACTGAAGTTTCATCTTAATAAACTCCATGTCAGTTTCTGACAACACAGGTTCAAAGACTTCACTATGAGTCATATTAGGAAATTCGAGGCAAGCAATAACCTTCAGTCTTTCACTGATTTCATCAGCAAACATTTTGCCCGGCTGGGTGAAGTGACTTAATGCAGCCTGAAACTCAGGTAAATTAACTGCTATGATCTCATGACTATTGGCTTTAGCATCTGCCAGAGGTTTGTACTTAAATTTAAAATCATGGTAATCAAGCTTTATATGGCTAATTTTCCAATCACCAGGGTTCTTTATCTTAGCTAAGAGTGAGTCTCGAAGTTGTAATAACGACCATTGACGGAAGGCTTCGTTATGTGTAAGCTGTGGGATCCATCGAGTATGTGCCACACCTTTAATTTCTACTCTGTGACCTCCACGACAACTAACATTGACATCCTGTCGTCCTGCACCAATTCCGGTTCTTACTTTACCTGTACTTCTGTTAAGAAATCTGATATAATCGCACGCTTCTTTAACTTCATCAGGATTGACCAGATCCGGATAGGTCACTGTTTCGATTAGTGGCATACCTAACCGGTCAGTTCTATAAATCCTGGTATGTCCAATATCTGAGACTTCACGGCAGGAGTCTTCTTCAATACTGAGCTGTATTAAACGAACATTCTTTTTTGGTAAAGGAAGCAAACCTTCAACACCAATAATTGCTGTTCTCTGAAAACCTGTCGGGATACTTCCGTCAAGATATTGCTTTCGTGTGATGTGAACTTCACCCACGATATTCAACTTTGAAAGCAGTGATATCTCAATTGCTATTTCCAAAGCTTCTTTATTTATTGGGAATGGAGGAGTATCATCAACCTCATAAGTACAGGTCGTTTCATTCTTTAACCTGTATATTATCTTTTTACGGGTTTTGAATTCCATCAAAGCTGTACCATCGTACTCTCCAAGTTCACTCAGAGTAGGACGCATATGCCGGATTACTTCTGCATCAAAGACATCCGGCTTGTGGTACAATCCGGCGGGACAATGGCAAAATAGTTTTTCTTTAGTTTTAAGTTGCTGATGAACTTCAAGACCAGACATAAATCCAATACGATCATAGTCTTCCTGTGTTGCAATATTCCGTTCGATGTAGCCAGCTGCTTTACGTGTTTTTTCGTAATTGTCTCTCGGATTGAAACTTAGAGCCATTTTAGATATTTTTTTTATAGGCCTCAAACGTACAAGATTTTTTTTAATCTTCAAAAGGAAAGCCAATCCTTAAAAAGTTAATTTTGCAATCTATGTTTGAGGAGCCTGATAACCAGATACATTTCAATACGCAGTTACCACAAATACATGATTCAGACACAGTTGTCAAGAGTCAAACCTATATTGATTTTTTATATGACAGTCTGAATCCCCGACCTGAAGATTCAACTTTTATTTTTCTGCCAAATGAGAATGTTGTTTCGGTTACTGATACATCACAGGTACTCGAAATTAAACCATCTATTATTGTTCCGCATAAAACTAAACCTGTTCAGATCATTCCAAAGGAAAGAGAAACTGCTAATTATGACTGGTTGACGGGCTTGTTTATAGTTTGTATGGTTGTATTGGTTTGGGTCAGATATGAAGCAGAAAGAAGAGTTTCAGCATTGTTCAAAGGAGTGTTTGCAAAGCATAACATGAACCAAATGCTTCGAGATGGTGATATTATTCATGAACGGTTTACTACGGGACTCATGTTCATCTATTTCGTCAGCCTGTCTGCATTATTGATGTTGTTGATCAGCAAATACCTGCACTCTTATTTGTGGACTGATAACTCATTTATTCTTTTTTCCGGACTAATTACCAGCTTACTGATTTTGTGGATTGTAAAAATCCTCATAATCAGGACAATCGGCAAAATATTTAGAACAAAATCTGAAACCGATGAATATATTATAACTAATATCATTTACAATATAGCAATTGGATTGGTTATATTCCCTTTTATTTTCGCAGGCTACTTTGCAGGCTATGAGACAAGCACTTACATTGCTATTGGTATCTTTATTATTGGGTTTGTTTTAAAATTCATCAGGAGTATATTTGTGGGATTATCAGTGCAAACGTTTCCGGTTGTCTATTTATTTTTGTATCTTTGCACCCTTGAAATTTTGCCCTTTCTTGTGATATATAAAATCATTGCAGGTTAATATTGACAGGGTATTGAGCAATTTCATAAAGTGAATATTTAACTAAAAAATTCTTTGCAGCCTTGAAGATCAAGAACATTTTAGTTTCACAGCCAAAACCGGTTGACCTTGAGAAATCACCTTACTATGAGGTAATTAAAAAACATAATGTTAATATAGATTTTCATAAGTTTTTCAAGATAGAAGGTTACAGTTCAATTGACTTCCGTAAAGAGAGTAAGGTTAGACTAAATGAGTATTCAGCCATAATTTTCACGAGTAAGAATGGCGTAGACCACTATTTTCGTTTAGCCAACGAATTGCGATTTGAAACACCTGATAGCATGAAGTACTTTTGCTCCTCCGACAGCATAGCATTTTATTTGCAGAAGTACATTCAATTCAGAAAAAGAAGGATCTTCTATTCTCAGAACAACACTAATGATCTGATTGAATTAATTAAGAAGCATAAATCTGAAAAGTTTCTAATTCCTGTTAGTGAAGAACATAATAACGAACTGTCTGATATACTTGATGCTAATAAGATTTGTTACGTTAAAGCTATTATGTACAAGACAGTTTCTGAAGACATGACTTTCCTTGATCTCAGTAAGTATGACCTTATTGTTTTCTTTAGTCCTGCCGGAATTAAATCGCTTTACAAGAATTTTCCTGATTTTATGCAAGGTGAAAAAGCTATTGCGGTTTCAGGTACAACAACAGCTACAGCTGCCAGGGAGGCTGGTTTGAATATAACATTCGAAGGTCCCAATGCAGTTGCACCTTCAATGGCTAAGGCTATTGAAATGTATGTTGCATCTCAAAATAAAAAATGAGATACTCAGGCGATGATGCCGTTTATTCTATGCCAACATTTGGTAAATCGGAACGCTTATGCAATATCGTTGAAATCAGTAAACTTTTCAACAAAGGACACTCATTATCAAAATACCCCTTAAAACTTAAATGGTTACCTGCTCATTGGAACAATCACAGTCAATTAAAGGTTGTTATTACTGTATCAAAGCATAGATTTAAAAAGGCAGCTGACCGTAACAGAATTAAACGACTGCTTCGGGAATGTTATAGATTGAATAAATTTGTGCTCAGTAATGGATTGAAAGAACGACAGTGTTATTTAGGAATTATTTACACAGGTGATGTATTGCCTGAATACACAGAACTACAAGAGATACTAATTGAATTGTTCTACCGTTTAATTGATGATTATGACAAATATGCTGAGTAAAGTCTTTGTTGCGCTAATAAGATTTTATCAGTATGCTATTTCACCATACTTGCCACCATCGTGTCGTTATACTCCCACTTGTTCAGCCTATGGAGTGGAAGCAATAAAAAAATACGGCCCTTTTAAAGGTGGATGGTTGACAATTAAGAGAATAGCTTCATGTCATCCATGGGGCGGTAGTGGTTATGATCCTGTTCCATGATTTACTTAATAAAATAAGCCTTATGAAAGCTCTCAGATTAATTATTATACTCGTCTTAGGAATTAATCTTTCTGTATTTTCCCAAGCACTCAATTCATCTTCTTTTGAAGTATCAAAGAACCTTGACATCATGACTAATGTCTTTAAGGAGCTCAATAACAATTATGTTGATGAAGTGAATTATGGAAACCTGATGAAGACAGGTATTGATGCCATGCTCGAAGAGCTTGACCCGTATACTGTTTTTATTTCCGAAGCAGAGATTGAAGATTACAACTTTATGACTACCGGTCAATATGGCGGCATTGGTGCTTTGATTCATAAACAAGGCAAGTATGTTGTAATCTCCGAACCTTATGAAAACTCTCCTGCATATAAGGCCGGACTTCAGGCAGGTGATAAAATTCTCACTATTAATGGAGCTGATGCCACTAACAAGTCAGTTAGTGATGTAAGCCAGATGCTTAAAGGACAACCCGGTACGAAACTTAATTTACAGATCGACCGTGATAATTTTAAGATGGATAGAGTTGTAATACGCGAGAACGTATCAATTCCTAATGTTGCATATTATTCAAGGTTTGACGATGGAATCGGATACATCAAATTAACCGGGTTTACTCAAAATTCAGGCAAAGAAGTTAAAGATGCTTTTCTCAAACTCAAAGAACAGGGCAGCCTTACCGGGCTTATTCTTGATCTCCGAGATAATGGGGGTGGACTTTTGAATGAAGCTGTGACAATAACTAACCTGTTTGTTAAGAAAGGGGAGTTGGTGGTAAGTACCAAAGGGAAAACTCCCGACAGAAATAAATCATACAAAACATTAAGTACTCCAATTGATCCAAATATCCCTTTAGTAGTTCTCGTCAATGGTATGAGTGCTTCAGCATCAGAAATTGTTGCCGGTGCCATTCAGGATCTCGACAGGGGTGTTATTATTGGTGAGAGGACATTCGGTAAGGGATTGGTACAAAACATTATTCCATTGTCGTATAACACTCAGATGAAGGTAACAGTGGCTAAATATTACATCCCAAGTGGCCGTTGCATTCAAAGTGTTGATTATGTTCATCGTGATAGTCTGGGACGATCAGTTAGTATCCCTGATTCATTGACAAATGCCTTTAAAACTAAAGGTGGCAGGACTGTTTATGATGGAGCAGGTATTAATCCTGATATTGCTGTTGAAGAACATTTGTATAGTAATATTGCTCTTAGCCTTTTAAGTAAATATCTGTTCTTTGATTATGCTAATAAGTTCAGGAGAGAACACGATTCAATATTACCCGCCAAAGATTTTAAAATTACTGATGAGATATATGCTGATTTCGTAAACTGGCTTCAGGATAAGGATTATGATTATGTTAGCAGAAGTGAAAAGATGCTGGCTGACTTAAAGAAAACTGCTGAAACAGAGCAATATTATGATGAATTAAAGCAGGAGTTTGATCTTCTTGAGTCGAAAATGATCCATAACAAGCAGGCCGATCTTGAAAAGTTCCGTCCTGAAATTGAGCGGATACTAAAGAATGAGATCGTTGCAAGATATTACAATCAGAAAGGAAGAGTTGAGGCTGCTATCGTAGACGATAAGGAAGTAAAGTTGGCTCGTGAAGTATTAAAGGATCAAAAGAAATACGTTAGTGTGCTGGATGGCTCTTATACAGTAAATATGACCAAATCATAAAATAATGGAGATTGCAGGAACCAGAGAATCTTTGGTTCAAAAGAAAACACTTCCCTGGGATGCGACTTCCTGGATGTTTTACATATTGGTTTTATTGGTTGTAAGCCTGCCACTTTCAGAATTCGGGATGAGCATTTCGCAATTCCTGTTATTTGGATTCTGGATATTTGAAGGAGCTGATTATTCCTTAAAAAGGAAAGGTTATTCTTTTATTAAGATAATTCTTAACAATGTTACAGGTAAATTCAGAGCATTGTTCAGTAATTACACCTTGTTAGCCTTCCTTGCCTTTTATCTGCTACTTGTTGTCGGGTTATTGTACTCAACTGATTTAGATTATGGTTTAAAAGATCTGAGGGTTAAACTACCTTTATTTACTCTTCCAATACTTATTGGTACTTCAACCGCACTGACTAACAGAAAATTTATTACTCTGTTACTTTTCTTCACTCTTGCTGTGATTTCAGGAAGTCTTATCAGTTTTACAGTTTTCATGACCCAACCTATAAGTGATCCACGCGAGATTAGTATCTTCATTTCTCACATTCGTTTTGGTTTACTGATTTCATTGGCAGTCTTCATTTTGTTGGGGTTCCTTAGGTATAATGTCTTTCCCGCTAAATTTTCAAAACTGTTGATTGTTACTGGAGTTGTTTGGCTACTCGTATTCCTGTTTATCCTTAAATCATTTACCGGAATCTCAATTACAATACTTGTAGGTGTTTTATTTTTAATAATACTATCTTACCGCAGATTAAAGATATTGATACCGGTAGTTTTGATTCTCCTGACTCTCACTATTCTTGGTTATAGATTTGTGAAGACAATATATAATGATCTAACTGTTGCAAAACCTTTACCTGAAAAGGATGAAGTAGTACTTACAGATCTCGGCAATTCATACACACACGATACTTTGCTTTTTGGTATTGAATATGGCTCTTATGTGGGTTCTTATCTCGCATTAGATGAACTTAAGGATGCCTGGAACAAGCGTAGTGAATTTGAATTTGATGGAAAAGATAAGAAAGGGCAGGAGGTTAAATATACTCTTATAAGGTTCTTACATTCAAAGGGTTTCCGAAAAGATGCCGAAGGTGTGAGTAAGCTTACCCAGGAAGAAGTGCAACAGATTGAAAATGGAGTAACAAATGCTGAGTATATACATGGATTGTCCATAAAGGGGTATATTGAACAAGTAATGATGGGATATATATCTTATAAGAAGGAGAATAACCCTAATGCATCGTCCATGATGCAAAGAATTGAATACTGGAAAACATCATTTTATATCATTGAAAAGCATCTTCTTTTAGGAAATGGTACCGGTGATGTGAGACAATCATTCGAAATTGCCTATGAAGAAACACAATCTAACCTTCTGCCCGAGTACCGTCACAGGGCCCATAACCAATTTCTGACTATTACAGTGGCTATGGGAATTGTAGGGTTACTGGTATTTCTTATTTCGATTTGGTACCCTCCACTTGTTCTTGGTAAATTCAATAACTATTATTACCTGATTTTCTTCTCAATAGCAATTATGTCGTTTATGACTGAAGATACTCTGGAAACTCAGGCAGGTGCGACTTTCTTTGCTTTCTTTAGTGCAATGATGCTTTTTGGTGTTAGAAAAGAAGTAGATGATAATTCACGTACTATTAAATATGTGGATAAAACAGAGTAGATTTGTAGTAGTTGAGTAATCTTAGAATCTCTGTATAAGAATGAAACAAAAGGATATAATTATCAGATATACTGAGTTCGACAGCATTCAAGATCTGGATGATGATAAGAAAGAGGTTATGCTTAAAGCCAAAGAAGCATGTATTCATTCTTATTCACCATATTCCGGATTTAGTGTCGGTGCCGCAGTTAAATGTGGGGACGGTCGAATTATTAAAGGTAATAATCAGGAGAATGCTGCTTATCCTTCAGGCATTTGCGCAGAGCGGGTGGCCATTTTCGCTGCAATGTCCCAAAATCATGAAACCAGAATTGAAAAGCTGGCAATAACAGTTAAAACAAAAAATGGTAATAACAGCCACCCTGTTGCACCATGTGGTGCTTGCAGACAGGTAATTGCTGAATATGAACATCGGCAGGGTTCGAAAATTGAGATTATATTTTCCTCTGAAAACGGCAAAGCAATCTGTGTGGAAGGAGTTGACTCATTACTTCCTTTTACATTTACTTCTGATAACCTCCCTAAGTAAATCCAATCCAAAATTCCCATGAAGAAATCTCTTTTCCTGATCATGCTTTCTATCTTATTTATGTCAATGGATAGAAATATTGACGCATATAAACTTTATAATTCAAAAGGAAACAATGAAGATTTTAGGTCATTGGTAAAAGAATCAATGAATGCTGATGTCATCCTATTCGGTGAACTGCATAATAATCCGATAGTTCATTGGTTGCAATATGAATTGACAAAAGCATTGTACAATAAAGTGGGGAATGATTTGGTTTTGGGAGCTGAAATGTTTGAAGCAGATAACGCCCTGATTCTTAATGAGTATTTGCAAGGGAAGGTTAAGGATAAGAACTTTGAGGCCGAAGCACGTTTATGGCCTAATTATAAAACTGACTATAAACCCCTGTTGCAATTTGCCAGAGACTCAAATTTAAGGTTTGTGGCTACTAATATCCCGAGGCGTTATGCAGCTTTAGTTAATAGGGAAGGGTTTGAAGGACTATTATCATTAGATGACGAGGCTAAGCGTTACATTGCACCGTTTCCTGTTCCATATGATCCTGAATTGTCAGGATATAAATCAATGCTCGCAATGATGGAAGGAAGTGGACACCAAAATGATAATCTGCCTAAAGCCCAGGCAATTAAAGACGCAACAATGGCTTATTTTATACTCAAGAACCTAAAAAAAGGTCAAAAGTTTATTCATTTTAATGGCACTTATCATTCAGATGATTTTCAGGGGATAATGTGGTATCTAAAACAATCATCTCCTAACCTTAAAATATTGACCATTAGTTCAGTTGAGCAGGATGATATTTCTAAATTAAAAGAGGAGAATAAACAGAAAGGCGATTTTATACTTGTAATACCTTCATCAATGACTAAAACCAATTAGTAGCAAATTGATTAAATACAGCAAAGAATTCTTAATCGTTGTGCCTAGCCAAGGTTAACAAAAGTATAATTAAGATTCACTACAAAATTCCAAATTGTTACTATTACAATAGCTACCAATTTTGCAAGATAGAAGTTTGTTTTTGTCTTTGAAACCAGTAAATAGATCACCAGGGTATTGATAAGCAAGCCAATAAGTGATATTCCAAAAAACCTTCCATACTCAAGGGCAATCTCAGGATTGTGACTATTAAAGGTCCAAACTCTATTAAAAATATAGTTACTGGTAGCTGCACAAGTAAATCCTATAGCATTAGCAATATATTTCTGGATTCTGAGCTTTTCCTTACACAGGTATGTTAAGCCGAAGTCCACTATCATACCTGAAAATCCCACAACACCAAATTTCAAGAACTTAACAACGGTGTCGGTTGTGAGTATATTGACCATAATAAATAGAATACATTGCTCTTTATTGTAAACTGCTATTCCGTTTTACAGAGCGAAAGTACTGATTAAAGTTGAATTATGAGGATTTCAGTTTTCGAATCCCTGATAATTTCTACGTTCGCAACATCCCCAGGTTTAAGTTTGCCCAAACGACTCATATAATCATAAATGTTTGTCACTTTCATGCCATTAATCGCAGTAATTATATCACCTTTCCTCATACCGGCCTTGTCTGCAGGTGCTCCTTTTCGTGTTCCTTCCACTTTCATTCCTCCTGAAGTTTCAGCACCTGATACATCAGGCATGATGCCTAAAGTAACTTTAAGCTTTCTTCCATAATTACCCGATTCTTTCTTACTTCCTGCCTCAGCAAATATTGGAGGTCTGGTTAATACTGAAAAAGATTTAACTAATTCAGCAGTAAAGTTTGTTATAGACTGTTGTCCTTCGTAGTTGAGCTTCTCAAATGTGTCATCAGGTGTGTGATACTCACTATGAGCACCCGATGTGATGAAAATAACCGGAACTCCTGCAGTGTAGAATGAGGCATGGTCTGAAGGTCCATAACCATCTGGCACCCGCTTTATTTTAAATGTAACTTGTTTTTCTATCTCATTTAGAATTGAATCAGTGACATTTGATGTTCCTGTTCCTGAGATTGTAATACTTTGATCCTCCGGTTTCATTCTGCCTACCATATCAAGATTAATCATGGCTTTGATTGAAGTCATTGGGAATGGAGGATTCTCAGTAAAATATCTTGAACCAATAATTCCCATTTCTTCAGCACCGAATGCGGTAAATATGAGACTGCGTTTTGGTTGGTTTTCTTTTTGAGTAAAATGTCTTGCTAACTCAAGTAGTGATGCTACACCTGAAGCATTATCATCTGCACCATGATGGACTGCTATGGTATCAGGAGTTCTTGAACCTGAACCTTCACCACCCATGCCCAAATGGTCATAATGAGCTCCTATTATGATAAATTCATCAGCAAGTGCAGGATCAGAACCTTTAATCATGAACGAGATGTTGCGTGAGGTTGCTTTATGTCTTAAAATCTCAGTCGTAGCTGACAGTTTCTTATTAGTATTAAAAGCAACAGGAGTTTTCGATGTAAGCATGATTTTCTCTAGAGAGTCGATTGAAGTTGCGGGTAAGTCAAGAATATCAGCTGCTAACTTTCTGGTAATACTTATAACCGGTAAACCGGCATCTGAAACTGATTTATCAAATGAAATATCAATCGGTTTATCAGCTCTGTCGATTGATGAAGGTGATACGAGCAAAATACCTGCAGCTTTTTTATCTCTGGCATTAATGGCTTTTGCTCTGTCAGATGCCATTGGGATGAAAGCACTTGTTGGATTATCAGGCTCAGGGTCTCCTCTGAGAATCAATACCCATTTGCCATTAACATCTATTCCCTTATAATCGTCCCAATTCAGACTGTCAGTTTCAGCTGTAATACCAAAACCTGCAAATACAACCGTTGCATCCAGTGTTTGAGATGTTGAAAATGAAAATGGCTCAAAATCCTTCCCTTGAATATATTCCCTGTCGTTAACTTTTAAACTGTTTCCCGGTCCAGGTACAACTTCTGTAACCAGGGAATAGTATTGAATTCCATTACCGTACAATGGAATCAACTTATAGCTTTTAAGTGTGTTTTGGATATATTTTGCACTAAGTGAATCACCCTCTGTTCCAGCTTTACGGCCTTTTAGGACGTCTGATGACAAGAATTTAACATGCTTTATGAGAGAATCCTTTGAACAGAAATCCTGAGCATGTAAAGGATAGTATCCTGAAATCAGGATAATTAAAAGAATGGTATATTTTGAAAATAACTTCCCCATCTTTGTGATTTTTCATGTTAATCAACAAAGATAAAAAGAAAGAGATTATTTGAATAATTCTGCTATGTTGATTTACCGGCTATGCTGGATGCTAATTCAATTGAAATTCACTTTTCAACTGATTTACCCATTTTCCAATTCTTTCTTCTGTAAGCTCAGGTTGGCTATCTTCATCAATAGCTAAACCAACAAACTGACCATTCATCTCTGCGGTTGAATAGTAAAATGAGTATCCTTTAGTAGGCCAAAAGCCAACGACGTTTTCCTTAACCGGTAACCTGCAAAAAACGGTACCCATACCATCAACAAAGCTTTCAGGGTATTCAATCTGATCACCAAGTCCAAATAAAGCTACCTTTTTATCATTTAAGTTAGCTTCGGCAAGTACGTCAATGAATCGTTCCCAATCTTGATGCATTTCTCCAATACCCCAGGCTGATGTACCTAAAATCAAATAACTATACTTTTCAAGATCTTCTTTGGTTGCTTCGCTAACGTTATGTATGACAGCCAGGTTCTCTCCAAAATACTCAGAAATTGTCTTTGCTGTTTTGTATGTGCTTCCTTTTACGCTTCCCCCGTAAAATATTCCAATTTTTGCCATTTGTAGTACTTACTTATAGTCTATATTGTTTTTATTAAGGCTGCAAATATAAACTCAATCACCAAAACAAAGCAATATAATTATTGTTTATTTTATCCTTCTGATTTACTGATGCTTAATTTATTATCATTGTCGAAGGAATTGAACTTTAATTAACCTAATTAGCCTGTTTTGGTTCATTTAATACTCCAAATAATATTGAGGGCCTTCTATATAACCTTTTATTAACTTTGTGGCCTTATTCTGTGCTTTAATCATATGCAACATGAACAGAACAATTCAGATATTAGTGGTCATTGCATCACTTATCAGTCTAAACGGACACAGCCAAGAGGTAAATTCTATTCAGAAAGATCCCAAAACAGGTAAAGACATGATTGTTGGAGAGGTGACTCGCGAGGACCTTCTTAAATTACCGGCATGGTCATGTGACGAGTACAGGTTTACAGATGAATATGATGTCTACTCACCTGATTCAGCAAGCGTTAATGTTCTGAGACAAACTACCGATAATTTACCTTTTATATTTGTTGTTCTCGGAACATGGTGTGGAGATAGCAAAGATCAAATTCCACATTTCTTTAAAATAACCGATTTGGCAGGATATCCTGCAGAAAAGATTTTTATGGTTGCTGTCGACAGAGATAAGAATGGCGGTAGCTACTGCCTTGCTGATTTCGATATAAATCTTGTCCCAACCTTCATCTTTACACGAAACGGGACAGAAATTGGTCGTATAATTGAAACACCTCAGGCTACCCTGGAACAAGATATGGTTAATATTATTGTAGGTAAGCCTTAATTAATTAATTCATGATTGTTTTTGAAAGAATTCAGGATATATCTGCTTACGTAAATGAAAAACGTAAAGAAAACCTGACAGTTGGATTTGTTCCTACAATGGGAGCTTTACATGCCGGCCATATTTCACTGGTCGATCGGTCAGTCAATGAAAATGATATCACTGTTGTGAGCATTTTTGTGAATCCGATTCAATTCAATGACCCAGAGGATTTAAAGAAATACCCCAGAGATCTTAAAAGTGATTTTCTACTATTGGAGAAATCGAATGTTGATGCTGTATTTACACCATCTGATCGAGAGATGTATCCTGATGAAATTCTTGAAACTTACGATCTGGGCGAAATTGCAACTGTTATGGAAGGAGAATTCAGGCCGGGGCATTTTAACGGAGTTGCTGTTGTGGTACATAAGCTGTTCAAGATAGTGAATCCGAATAGAGCTTACTTTGGCGAAAAGGACTATCAGCAGTTACAGGTTATTAAGAAATTGGTTAATGACTATAATATTGATGTTGAGATTGTTCCTTGTCCAATCAGTCGCGACCATGACGGGCTGGCTTTAAGTTCAAGGAATGCCAGGCTCACTGAAGAGATGCGCGATGCGGCACCTTTCATATACAGACTGTTAGTGATGCTTAAAGAGAAATCCGTAGATCCAAAAATTACCGGCAATCATCTGGTTGCAATTGTCCAAAATGCATTTTCAAAACATCCGAAGTTGGAACTTGAGTATTTTGTAGTTGCTGATGGAACTACACTGAAACCGGTTAACGGAAGTTTGTACCCCAATGTCTATGGCTTAATTGCCGTCTATGCTGGCAAGATCCGCCTTATCGACAATATTCGATTAATTTAGTACTTTTGCACCCATGACTTTGGAAATTCTTAAATCAAAAATACACAGGGCAACAATTACGGAAGCCAACCTTCATTATATTGGAAGTATTGGGATTGATGAAGATTTGATGGATGCTGCTAATTTAGTTGAATTCGAGAAAGTTCAGGTATTGAATATCAATAATGGGGAAAGGCTTGAAACATACGTTATCCGTGCAACAAGAGGCTCCGGTATGGTCTCTTTAAACGGTGCTGCAGCCCGAAAAGCTGCTGCCGGTGATCTGGTCATAATTGCTTCGTTTGCTCAAATGACTCCAGAAGAGGCTAAAAACCATACTCCTGCTATTGTATTCCCTGATCAATTTAACAAAATTGTTAGGTAGTTTGAAAAAAAAGATTCTTGTTATCCTACGATTTATCTTCTTTCTGGGAATCGGGATTTTCTTTATCTGGTTATTTCTACGAAATCTTACTTCTGAGCAAAAAAACGATATAATCAATGCAATAAAAATTGCCGATTATTCCTGGATTATTCTTGCTCTGGTACTTGGCCTTGCAAGCCATTGGGTTCGTGCAGTCAGATGGCGTCTACTGATGGAACCATTAGGTTATAAACCCAAAAAGATTAATGTTTTTATAGCCGTAATTGTAGGATATCTGGCCAATCTCGCCTTGCCACGACTGGGTGAAGTAAGTAGATGTGGTGTTCTCACACGAACTGAAAAAATACCATTCAACCAATCATTTGGCACTGTTATTACCGAAAGGGTAATAGACATTCTCTCTTTTATAATTCTCTTCTTCTTAATGCTCTTCACAATGTCCTCAAAGATAAGTTCCTATGTTCAGGTTAAAGTATATGAGCCTATGCAGGACAAGCTAAATCTCTCAATGTCTTTTAGCGGATACCTTGCATTGTCTGCATTGTTTGCTATCCTGATACTCCTGGCATTAGTGTTGGTCTTTCGAAAGAAATTACACAAAACTAAGATTTACGCCAAGTACGTCGACCTCATTAAAGGTTTTGTGCAGGGGATGAAATCTTTAACCAGGATAAGCCATCCTTATAAATTCTTTACTTATACAGTCATCATTTGGATTCTTTATCTGTTGATGTCTTACGTTGTCTTTTTCAGCTTGCCCGAAACCTCAAGTCTCTCAATAGGGGCAGGACTGGTTGTACTTGTTTTTGGATCAATAGGGGGTATGCTAGTTCAGGGAGGAATAGGGATTTATCCTGCAATTGTTGCTGAAACCCTATCCCTTTACGCAATTTCAGCTACAACAGGATATGCAATGGGTTGGCTTATATGGTCAAGTCAAAATGTAATGATATTAATTGGCGGACTTTTTTCATTACTTTTGCTTAATACCTTTAAGCGCAAAGGAAATGACAAATCTGCAGAAGATAGAACAAAAGATACTCAACGATCAGACCTTGCTCCAAGCTCTTGAAACCTGGAGAAATCTCAATTACAAGATAGTTTTTACTAATGGTTGTTTTGACCTGCTGCACAAGGGGCATGTTGATTATTTGTCGAAAGCTTCAGATTTGGGTGACGTACTCGTTGTAGGCCTAAATAGTGATAGTTCAGTTAAAAGATTAAAAGGAGCAAACAGGCCAATATTAGATGAAACCTCTCGTGCTATAATTCTTGCATCGTTTTCATTTATCACGGCAGTTGTACCCTTTTCTGAAGATACTCCCCTAAACCTGATTAAGAAAATTCAGCCTGATATTTTGGTTAAAGGAGCCGATTACAAGCCCGAAGATATTGTTGGTTATGATATTGTCATGGCTAAAGGGGGAACAATCTCTACTTTGGATTATCTTCCAGGTTGTAGTACAACTGAAATAATTAATAAAATTAAGGGGTAGCCTTATTAATTGAAATGGCAAAAGTTAAAACAGCCTTTTATTGCGGTAATTGCGGAAATGAGTCACCGAAATGGCTTGGTAAATGCCCAGCATGTGGAGAATGGAACACATTTGTTGAAGAGGTAATTCAAAGAGAGAAAAATGGTAGCAAAAGTGAGCACCATGAAAGTACTCCGGTTGCTTTGAATGAAGTCTCGTTGGTTGATCATCAGAGGATTGACTCGAATAACAATGAGCTTAACAGAGTACTTGGCGGAGGTATAGTTCCCGGATCAATTGTACTAATAGGAGGGGAGCCGGGTATCGGGAAATCAACTCTTATGCTTCAGGTTGCCCTTCACATTAAGGATAAAAAATTTCTATATGTATGCGGCGAAGAAAGTGATCAGCAAATAAGGCTTAGGGCTGAAAGGCTTGGCATGAATAACTCGCAGTGCTATATTCTTACAGAAACCTCCGTCAGCAGCATTATTAGTCACTGCGAAAAGCTCAAACCTGCTATACTGCTAATTGATTCAATTCAAACCATAATTAGTGAAAATATTGATTCTTCACCGGGGAGCATATCACAGATCAGAGAATCGGCTTTTGAGTTACTGCTTTTTGCTAAGAAAAGTAATACACCCGTTTTTATGATCGGTCACATCACTAAAGATGGCTCATTAGCCGGCCCAAAGGTATTGGAGCATATGGTTGATACAGTCCTGCATTTTGAAGGCGATCATAACTATGGATTCAGAGTGCTCAGATCTATGAAAAACAGGTTTGGTAGTACTTCCGAGTTGGGTATTTATGAAATGAATTCTTATGGCTTGCGTGAAGTAAATAATCCTTCAGAGATTCTTATGGGTAATCATGATGAGAGCCTTAGCGGAACATCAATTGCCGCAACCATTGAAGGATTAAGGCCATTAATGATTGAAACGCAAGCACTTGTGAGCACTGCAGCCTATGGTACACCTCAAAGGTCGTCTACTGGATTTGACAGCCGAAGGTTAAATATGTTGTTGGCAGTATTGGAGAAAAGATGCGGGTTTAAGCTGGGAACAAAGGATGTCTTCTTAAATATTGCAGGAGGAATTAAAGTTATTGACCCGGCTACAGATTTAGCTGTAGTTAGTGCCATACTTTCATCAAACATGGATATACCCATCCCACGTAACATCTGTTTTGCCGGAGAGATTGGATTAACAGGTGAAGTGCGACCAGTTACACGTATCGAGCAACGAATTTCGGAAGCTGAAAAGATAGGTTTCAAGAATTTTGTAATCTCAAAGAATAATCAAAAAGATGCGAGAAGGAATAGTGGCAACATTAACATTATCCCAATCTCAAAGATTGAAGAATTGGCAAGGTTTCTGGCTCAAAGTAACTAGTGCCTGTTTCTTGATTCCAATAACCGATCGATTGAGAATCGCCCGGCTCCAATCAACGCTATCACAAAGAAAATAGTCAAATACAAAAGAGAAAGCTCCTTTGAGGAGAAGGGATTATTTGCATTTGCTATTAGTCCTGCAACACCCATAGCGATTATTATTGGAATTGTGGTAAGTCGTACTGCAAAGCCCAGCATGACACATATAGCACAAATAACTTCGGCAAACACTACAAGGAATAATGACATTGTAACACCTAAGCCTATAGGATCAGAAAATGCATAGGGTGGTCCGTTAATTACTTTAATCATCTTTCCCCAACCATGAGTTAAAAGAAAACTTCCCGATACTAACCGTAAGATCAAGATTGCCAGATCTACTACTGGTTTATACTTGCCGGTGAAAAAGATTTTACGTTTCATGTTGAATTTAATTGTTTATGTAAAGATAGAATATCAAACTAAAACGTTTCATTTAATGATCATAAATTTTCTCTAAGGCAAGAGATTTTTGTAGCAAGTAAGAGAATTTATGATTTGCTACTCGCGACACCATCTCTTACATTGGTCTTTACTAACTCTATACCAAGTCTTGCCTTTTACAAGAAGGTTCAAAAAGCAGTCCAATCTATCAATAATCTCTCTTATTTACAAAATAACTATGTGAAATGATGTAATAAATTCATCCAAGTGTGTAACATAATTTTATACCTCCAGTATAATATTTGCATGTTGATGGAGAGTTCGTACAAATTTAACCCCGTAATTGCGTTATGAAAAAACTACTTTATTTGAGTTTTGTATTCATTGCATCCTTATGCATTAATACTCAATCATTTGCTAATGAAATTGCTAATGAGCGTGAGCCCTTGCTCACAACTGAAATATCACCCGATGATGTTGAACGTGCTAAAATTCTTAATGAAAGATTAGAAGAGATAAAGGAAATGGATAAATCGACTTTAACATCTGCCGAAAGGAAAGAACTAAGAAGTGAAGTAAAGATGATTAAAGAAGAGTTGGCACAGATAAGTGGAGGTGTATATCTTTCAATTGGAGCAATAATAATAATACTCCTTCTACTTATATTATTGTTATAAATTGATTACCTTTACAATATCACTAATTGGCATTCTTTTTGAAAGAACCATTTTAACCACTTAAATTAATGATATCATGAAAAAGGTAATGACCTTCTTTTTAGTTGCTGCAATTATGGCAGCATGTTCTACAAACAAAGTGACAGGGAGAAAACAGTTAAGCCTTGTGCCCGAATCGGAGCTTCAAATGATGGCATCACAGGAATATGATGCTTTTTTAAAAGAAAATCAGGTAATAAGTCCTTCGTCAAGTCAGGAAGCTGCAATGGTTCAGCGGGTTGGGCTGCGAATTGCAAATGCTATTACTGAATATTATAGGGGAATAGGTAAATCTGAAGTTATAAAAGGATACGATTGGGAATTTAACCTGATTGACAGTAAGGATATAAATGCATGGGCAATGCCCGGTGGAAAAGTTGTTGTTTATACCGGACTTTTACCGGTAACTCAGACTGAAGATGCATTGGCAGTTGTGGTGGGTCATGAAATAGCTCATGCCATTGCTCAACATGGCAATGAAAGAATGAGTCAGCAGCTTGTTCAACAATTGGGTGGAGTTGCCTTACAAATTGCACTAGCAAAACAACCTCAACAAACTCAGGAAATTTTCATGACTTCGTATGGGATTGGAACAACAGTAGGTGCAATCTTACCTTTCTCCCGTAAAGAAGAACTTGAAGCTGATAAATTCGGATTGTTTTTCTCAGCCATGGCAGGATATGACCCTCAGGTTGCTATTCCGTTCTGGGAAAGAATGGCGAACAGCGGCGGTACTAAACCACCTGAATTTTTAAGTACTCACCCTGCTGATCAGACTCGTATTAAAAAACTACAAGAGATTATGCCTGAAGCAATGCAATATTATAATAACTCTAGTAAGGTGGCTAAGTCAGGATCAGGAACAGGCACCACAGGTACAAAAATGAAAGTTAAAAAAATAAAAATGTAAAGCTCTGATAAGGGCGTAGTTATATAATTCATTTATTAACCCAAATTCATCAATCATGAAAAAAATGAAGGTTATTATCTGGTTTTTAGCAACACTGGTACTGGTGAGTTGCTCCTCGATGAACAGATCACAAAAAGGAGCAGTCATTGGTGCAGCCGGTGGTGGCGCAACAGGTGCCGTAATCGGTAAGGCAGCCGGTAATACAGCAATGGGTGCTATTATTGGTGCCACAGTAGGTGGTGTTGCAGGTGCTGTAATCGGTCGTCAGATGGATAAACAGGCAGCTGAAATGGAAAAAGAAGTTCCGGGTGCTAAAGTTGAACGCGTTGGCGAAGGAATCGTAGTCGAATTTAGTGGTAAAGTTCTATTTGGCTTCGATAAGTCAGATCTTACTCCTGAAGCAATATCTAACCTTAGCAGTTTGAAAGATATACTTCAGAAGTATCCTGATACTGACATTGAAATCCAGGGTCATACTGACAGTAAAGGCTCTGACAGCTATAACCAGAGCTTATCTGAAAGAAGAGCTCAAAGTGTCGCTAACTATCTTGCATCAAAAGGTATCAAGAACTCCAGAATGAAGACAGTTGGTTATGGAGAGAGTGTTCCAAAGTATAGCAATGATACTGAGGATGGCCGTGCTCAAAATCGTAGGGTAGAATTCCTCATTACTGCAAATGAAAAAATGAGAGAAGAAGCACAACGTGAAGCTCAATCAGGTGGAAAATAAATAAAACAGAACCATGAAATCAAAAAATACTTTAGCAATAATAGCAATCTTGTTCCTGGCGATTAATTATGTATCAGCCCAGGATCAAATGACCTTCGGTGTAAGGGCAGGTGTTAATTTTCAGAACATTAACGGAAAAGACATGCTTGGTGATAAATTGGAAAACGATTTATTAACAGGATTCCATGCCGGAGTTAATGTTGAAATACCTGTCGGTACTGATATTTATTTCCAACCGGGACTTCTATTTTCAACCAAGGGAAGTAAATTGGATGAGGGTGAAAACGCCACTGCCAAATTGCATACTTCGAATCTTGAGTTGCCATTGAATCTTCTGTTTAAGCCGTTGCTTGGAACCGGGCATATGCTCTTAGGTTTTGGTCCATATATTGGCTATGGTATCGGTGGTAAAGTTGATACTGAGATAGCCGGTATAAGTGATGAAATAGATATTGAATTCCAGAACGAGGTTTCAACTTCTGACCCTGTTGATGTATTCTACATGAGGCCTTTTGACGCAGGAGCAAACTTTATTATTGGGTATGAGATGTCGAATATGCTCTCATTTCAACTGAATGCTCAGTTAGGACTACTTGACATTTATCCAAAAACTGTGGGTGATGATGATACAACATGGAAAAATACAGGTTTTGGATTATCAGTAGGATATAGATTTTAGAGCCGGAATTTCAGAACACTGAAGAATTAAGAAGTGTACATTAATTTTTATTGAGCAAGGAAAACATTTAAGAATCCCTCCTCTCCCCCTCAACGAAACCGCCACACTATACCCCGTGGCGGTTTTATCTTTTATAGGTGTTTACCCGATACAAAATTACAGATGCAAGTGGCGAATGTACCAGAGCCATAATTAATGCCATAGATCAGACCTTTGATGATGATGATAATGTAATATATTGAGTAAGATATATAAGAAATCAGGTCGACGACATAGGTATTTTTGTGTAAGACTCCGATTTCTGTTCGGAGTTTATTTATTAATTAACTAAAAACAAAGCTATGGGTAATTTACTTTATATAATTGCTGTGATCTTGATCATAGCGTGGGCAATTGGATTTATTGGATATAGCGCAGGTGGTTTAATACATATTCTTTTGGTTATAGCTATTATTGCAATAATCCTTCGACTAATTCAAGGTCGCAGCGTTTAAATCTTCATCAATTTTATTTTGTTATATACTTGATTGCCAGTTTTTTAAGTCTATTAATAACTGGTACTTACATGTGCTATGAGATCAATTTGGAAGGGAGCCATCAGTTTTGGATTGGTAAATATCCCGGTTAAATTATACAGTGCCACCCAGCAAAGTAATGTGAGTCTTGATATGGTCGATAAAAAGGACCATGCCAGAATACGTTATGTCAGGGTAAATGAAAACACCGGAAAGGAAGTTCCCTGGGAGCAAATTGGCAAAGCTTACAAATTGGATGATGAGTATATAGTGCTGGAGGATGAAGATTTTGAAAAAGCTGCTCCTGAAAAAAGCAAAATCATTGAGGTGAATAACTTCGTTGATGAAAAGGACATTGACACAATATACTTTGAAAATTCCTACTATGTAGAGCCTGAGAAATCAGGGGCCAAAGCTTATGCGCTTTTGCGTGAAGCTTTGCACAAATCAGGTAAAGTGGGAGTAGCTCAGTTTGTTATGAGAACTGCAGCTACTCTCACAGTTCTTAAGCCAAAAGGTGATATCCTGGTACTGAGTAAATTAAGATTCGCTGAAGAAATTCGATCAACTGATGAATTAGTTGTACCGCCCAAAACTGACGTTAAACCTGCAGAGCTTAAAATAGCTTTGACCTTGATTGATCAATATTCTACTGAATTCGACATTACTGAGTTCAAGGATGAGTATGCAGCTGCTTTAAAGCAAGTAATCGAAGCTAAAGCTTCAGGGAAGATGCCCAAGGTCAAGAAACTTAAAGTTACTGCTTCTAAATCACAGGATCTTATGGAGCAACTCAAAGCAAGCCTGAATAAAAAGAAAGCAGGATAAGATTTTAAATCATGGGACTTGGAGAATATAAGAAGAAGCGCAATTTTGAGCAAACCCCCGAACCCATTGGCGGAAAAGCTTCTGACAATAAAGAACTAACATTTGTAATTCAGCGTCATCAGGCAACACGTTTGCACTATGACCTCAGATTAGAACTTGACGGCGTTCTCAAAAGCTGGGCAATTCCCAAAGGTCCATCGATGGTTGCAGGTGAAAAACATCTTGCTGTGATGGTTGAAGATCACCCGCTTGATTATGCTGAATTCTATGGAGAGATTCCTGAAGGTAATTACGGAGCCGGCATTGTAGATATATTCGACAGTGGAATCTATACACCTTACAACGCACCTGAAGGTGCAGACCCACAACAGCATTTACTTCAGCAGATTGAAAAAGGAGACTTGAAGGTAGTGTTTAATGGTAAACACATTAAGGGTGCTTTTGCTATTGTCAGATTAAAAGGTGATGATAATAGCAAAACATCCAACTGGTTGATCATTAAGAAAAAGGATAAATACAATCTTCCCGAGTTCGATATCGAAGCTCTTAAACCTGTAAAAAAGACCCGCAAGACAAAGAAAAAAAAATCTGAAAAAGATGACTTCCATAAAAACATCCCAAAAGATAAAATTTGGACTAGTGTTACAAGCACCCAAAAGAGGAAGACTGAAGATAAACCTCAATCAAATAAAAGAGGGCAAAGGAATATCCCTGCATCAAAGGATACAGAAATAATTGAAGCGGAAGATGTTAAAAAGGAGGATGCTTTATTAGGCCAAAAGGGTAGAGGGACAAAAAGCTCTGTGTCTGATTCGGCAAATGATAAAGAATTTGAGAAAGATCAGAGTCTGACAATTGGCCGTAAAAAAGTCAAGCTTACGAATCTTACAAAGGTCTATTGGCCTGATGAGGGCATCACAAAAGGTGACCTGATTAAGTACTATCTTGAAGTAAGTGATTTTATCCTACCATATTTAAAGGACAGGCCCCAGTCGTTAAATCGTTTTCCTAATGGAATTAAAGGACCAAGTTTCTATCATAAAGACATGGATGTTGACCAGCTCCCTCCATGGGCTAAGACTGTGAAAATCTATTCTAAGGCGAATGATCGTGAAATTGATTATCTGATTTGCAATGACCTGGCAACTTTATTATATATGGCCAATTTGGGATGTATTGAGATAAATCCATGGCACAGTGTATATCATAAAGAGGATTATCCCGACTATTTTATTTTAGATTTGGATCCCGGGGATATATCATTTAAGGAAGTAGTAAATACGGCTCTGGTAATTAAGGAAATAAGTGATGAGTTGCAGATTGATTCATATTGTAAGACAAGTGGAGCAACCGGATTGCATATATATTTCCCACTTGGTGCAAAGTATGATTATGATCAGGTCAAGATTTTTGCTGAGATACTTGCAAATCTGACTCATTCGCGAATTCCATCAGTTACCACTGTTGTGAGAACTGTTTCTAAAAGAGGAAATGCTATCTATGTTGATTTTCTGCAAAACCGTAAGGGACAGACCATTGCTGCACCTTATAGTGTCAGACCAAGACCAATGGCTACTGTTTCCACCCCTCTGGATTGGAAAGAAGTAAATGAATCTTTATCACCTGAACTATTCACTATACACAATATTATTCCCCGTCTCGAGAAAGTTGGAGACCTGTGGAAAGGAGTACTTAAATCATCAATTAATATTCCTAAAGTCATCAAAGGGATTGAAAAATTGAGATAAAATTAGCCTACAATATGGTGGCCAACTCCCCATCTCTGATAACCTAACTAATTTCTCATAATTGTGAATAATCCTCCAAACATATCCTTCTGCATAATGAAATAAACAGCCTGATTACTATGGATAATGATGTAAATCATTTAACTCATTGTGTAACAGGCGCATATGGCTTGTAACGTTATTTTGTATTATTGAATTTTTGGAATACGGATTATGGTGTAAATATGCATTTGGTAAGACTAGTATGACCAATAAAAGGTATTATGTCTTATCTAGAACAAAAAGTCTTATCTAGAACAAAGCGGTAATACTTTATTACGATAAGGTAAACAGGCTGCCGGATACTCTAGTTTTAATTAAAACGAACTATTATGAAGACAATAATTTTTTTAATACTGGGAATATTTTTCTTTACAACTGAGCAATATGCGCAGAATCAAACAGAAGACAATCGAGAGAAACTTCAATTTGGATTAAGAGCAGGCGCTTCGTATGCTAATGTATACGATGAAAAGGGTGAAGATTTCGTTGCTGATGGTAAAGTAGGAGCTATAGGTGGTATCGTACTATCAATTCCTATAGGCCGTTATTTGGGGTTTCAGCCCGAAGCTATGTTTATTCAAAAGGGTTTTAGTGGTGATGCCAGATATAATGGTAAACCTTACTCTTTAACACGGACTACCAATCATCTTGATTTTCCTTTGCAGTTAAAATTCAATCCCGCCAAGAATTTCTCACTCTTAGGAGGACCACAATACTCTTTCCTTTTGAGTAAAAAGGATAAGATCGACGTAGGAAACTTAACCATTGAAGAGGAAGATTTTATTAAAAATGATAAAATCCAGGAGAACATCTTTGGATTGGTATTTGGAGCCGAATTTAATTTCAATGCTGTGACCGTCACCGGAAAGGTCGGTTGGGATCTTCAGCAGAATGATGATGATGGTCCTACAATTAGTCCACGCTATAAGAATCAGTGGTTGTTATTTACTTTAGGTCTTAATTTTTAATTCTGATAGAAATGAAGAATTTAAAAGAACTTTTTGCTGAAGGGACATTAGAGTCTGAACAAGAACTCAATGACAGGATTGTTAAAATAACCAACACTATTCAGGAGAAATATCCTGAGCTGGTTCCATATTTGTCTGAGATGCCTGTTACTGTTCCTAATGATCCTGATACTGAGGTGAATTACAAGATATTGAGAGATTATTACGATTCTTTATATCAAATTGTAATAAATCACGAAAAGAATAAACCTGAAACAAGTGAATAGTAGCAAATGCTGATAAATTTTCGGATGTGAACAACATCATACTTGCTGACCAAAAAAGGCTGTCCCACATGGGACGGTCTTTTTTTTGTTTGTAGAAAATGCTATAGAATTCTAACCACCTATCTGTTATAATAAGTTCTTGAGTGTGATAAATTCAAAAATAACATGTGATACTCAATATGTTGATATAAAGAAATGATACTACGATGATGATGAAATGGTTACAACCTCCTGACAGCCACATTACAAATTCATTACAACCTGGCAACAACAACAACTAATATTGAATGTTGTGACGAGGGTAACATTAAGCTGAAAGTGCACAAAAAAGGCCGTCATTTTGTGACAGCCTTATTTGTTTCTATAAGATTAAGGTGAAACTCAATAATTACATTGTTGTAAATGCAGATAGCTGAGTTTCTTATAAAAATCACCATATGGCAAAGTGGTTTCTACAGTAACAATCTTTGTCTCACCGGGAAGAATATCAAAGAAATTATCCGAAAATGAATAAGCGTTTCCTTCACTTACTAACATTAGATTTTTGCAGAGGTTTTTGCTGGTTATCTCAAGTTCATACTTGCCAGGCCTTTCACGTATATAGATGTTAACATCAGGGAATGGCAACTTCAATTCTTTAGGCTCACTGAAATAGAACTTTTGTGATTCAATGACTTTGCCATTAACCGAAAGTGTAACATACAGTAAAGCATCTGTTCTATGTTGAAGAGCAGGTATTTTATTCAATTCAATTGAGCTTAACATCTTAGATGAATTTGACGGTAGTGTGACTGAAAAAGGTCTGTTCCAGAGTGATTTGCCATAAAAGTCCATCAGGTTGACATTAAGAGTAGCGTTAGTTGGCTCGTCCTTATCGGATATTGCTTTGATTACAATAGAGTTATTCTGTAGGCTGATATACAGTGCCCGATCTTTAAATGCTTCTTTTACAGTATAATGTAATGCCTTCCATCTGCCATAATAATCTATTCCTGACCATGATGCAGCAGGCCAACAATCATTTAGTTGCCAATATAACGACCCCATACAATAAGGCATTTCTGAACGATGAAACCTTATGGCTTTATCAATAGCTTTTGCCTGAAGCAGTTGGCTGACATACAACAGTTCCTCGAAGTTGTTTGGGATTTTGTAAGATTGAGCCATGTAATCCAGAATTCTCTGATTTCCAATCCCACTACGTTGGTGAATTTTCATAATGGGTGAATTAATGTCATGGTCATCAGTTTCAGTGTAAAGCTTTACACTTTCATATTCAGGGAAAGATTGAAAACCATATTCACTCATGAATCGAGCTTTATATTTGGTGAAGTCGTCAATTGGCTCCTTCCCATGCCATACACCCCAGTAATGCATATCACCGGATTGATTGGAGTGACTTGCCAGTCTGCCCATTCCTGCTGATGGTGAGGAATGCCAGTATGGAGTTTCGGGATTGAATTTCTTCACTAATGCGGGTAGAATAGAGTGAAACGTTGTATCATAAGCTTCCCAAATGATTTGCCTTTCTTTAGAATCATATCTCTGTTTCCATCCCCATCCTCGATTTTCTTCATAAGGACCCCATGCTTGTTCAATTTCATTATTCCCGCACCACAAAACAATTGATGGATGATTTCGGAGCCTCTTAATATTAGAGCCGGCTTCCTGGGTTACTTGATTCAGGAATTTGTCATTTCCGGGATACATGGCACAGGCGAACATGAAGTCCTGCCAAATCATTATACCATACTTGTCACATAACTCATAAAATAAATCATCTTCATAAATACCACCACCCCAAATTCTGAGCATATTAAAGTTTGCCTTTGCTGCTGAGGAGATTATGTATTCGTATTTATCAGGAGTAACTCTTGGTAGAAAAACATCCATTGGGATGTAGTTTGCTCCTTTAGCAAAGATTGCTTTTCCGTTTATCCTAAAGAAAAATGATTCACCTTGCGAATCAGGTTTCTGTACAAGTTCAACACTTCTAAGACCGATGTTTTGCTCATGAACGTCAATGATTCTGTCTTTGTGCGAAATGGTCGTGCTTATCTTATAGAGATCTTGTTTTCCGTGTCCATTTGGCCACCAAAGTGCAGGATTCTCTATCGTGACAGGTATTTTTATAGTTTTTGAAAGCGGATAACCGGAATTAGTATTATCCGCCTTTATACTAACAGTTTTGCCTGGTCGGTCATTAATTAAGACATTGATTGTTAATTCTTCATCAATAAATACATCAACACCTACCTCGATTTCCAATTCGGCTGATTTCTTAGTCAGGCTTTTCTGCTTTACATAAACATCATTGATATTGGCAGCAATGATTGGTTTTAGAAATACATCTCGCCAGATACCTGTTGGAACAAGTCGTGGTCCCCAATCCCAGCCAAAATGATAAGGCGCTTTTCTTGTAAAAACACTTACTTTATTGGGCCCAATTCCTCCGGTTTCCGATTGATCATTATCAGCAGGTAACGGTAATCCATACTCCTCTAACAAGCTTAATCCCTCTATCACTGATGATTTAAAGTGCATCAGTAACACATTTTTGTCGAATAAATTTGCTGGATCAACATAAGTTAAAGATGGCACAAACATATTAGAGCAGGAAAGCAATTTCGATCCATTCAAATAGACATCAGCGTACGTATCCAGACCTTCAAACACTAAGGCAACCCTGTCAGCACTCCTCATTTCATTATTAATGGCAAATTCGACTCGATATTCCCAATTTACCTTGTCAATCCATTGAAGTGAACTCTCATTATCTCTATAAAATGGATCATTGATTAACCCATTTGTCAGTAAGTCAGTGTGCACTGTACCGGGGACATTGGCCGGAAACCATTTTGTGTTTCCCACCTGTCTGAACTCCCAGTTAGTGAGTTTAATAATATCTTGTGAAATTGTTGTCAATGGTATGCTCAATAAAACAAAAAGTAGGATACGAGCTGTCTTCATAGGTCCTGATTAATTTATGCTAAGGTATCAAAGAATCGCATATACACTATGAAGAAACGATCTTTTGATAGTCAACATTAATGTTAATATGTTGTTTAAAGGGAAAGACAGATGACTACTACATGACTAGAATAATGATAGTGGATGATGATCCCACTTTCAGCCTGATGTTGAAATCATACCTTAGTAACAAAGGATTTGATGTAACTGATGTCCTTACAGCTAATAAGGCGTTGAAGTTGGTTAAGGAGCAGCAATTTAGTGCTGTCCTTACCGATTTTCGTTTGCCTGATTTTGATGGATTGGAATTAATAAGCGAGATACAAAAGATTCAGCCTTCACTACCTGTTGTTTTAATGACACGATACGGGGATATCAGGTCAGCAGTGAATGCTATTAAGGCCGGTGCATTTGATTATGTAACAAAGCCCGTTCAACCTGAAGATCTTCTGAATATAATTAATAATGCAATTAAGGAAGGTAAAATTGAGAAGCCGACCAAGCAGCCTGTTGAGATGGAAAACTCGGGCATTTTCGTCTATATGCGTGGAACAAGTGATGTCGCACAACAGGTTGAGAATTATATAAATCTTATTGCTCCTACTGAAATGTCGGTAATTATTCAGGGTGAAAGTGGTACCGGCAAGGAATATGTTGCACGAATGATTCATTTAAAAAGCCCCAGGAATAATAAACCTTTTATTGCAGTTGATTGCGGTGCTTTACCTAATGAACTGGCTGCAAGTGAATTATTTGGACATGTGAAAGGTGCATTTACCGATGCTCAGTTTGAGAAAGAAGGCCAATTCCAGTTGGCAAATGGAGGAACTCTGTTTCTTGATGAAATTGGTAATCTGTCTTACGAAAATCAATTAAAGCTTCTTAGGGCTGTTCAAGAAAGAAGGGTACATAAAATGGGCAGTACTAAAGAAGAATCAGTTGATGTGAGAATTATTGCTGCTACCAATGAGGATCTAATAATTAATGTTCAGAAAGGCACCTTCAGAGAGGATTTATTCCACCGGCTTAATGAGTTTAGCATTTACGTGCCTCCACTACGTGACAGAGGTGAGGATATTCTTCAGTTTGCTAATTACTTTCTTGAGATAGCCAACAGAGAGCTTGACCGTGATGTTAAAGGATTTGACAAAGAGGTTATTGAACGATTACTTATCTACTCCTGGCCGGGTAACATACGTGAAATAAAAAATGTGATAAGACGAGCCGTCCTGTTAGCTTCAACAGGTATGATAACCAAACATCACCTTCCATCCATGATGTTCATAAGTGAAACTAAAAATGAACAACCGGTAGTCTCTACTACCGATTTAAAGAGTATGGCTGAATCTCAGGAAAAGGCAACAATAATGAGTGTACTCAGGAAAACTTATTTTAATAAAACTAAAGCTGCTCAACTATTGAATATTGACAGAAAGACTTTGTACAACAAGATCAAATTGTATGGTCTTGAAAGTTAGCAGTCCAGAGAAAAATAACTCATGCTTTCTCGAGCTTATGTAACTCAATTTTCAGGCTGTTAAACAGTTTCAAATTTCTTTGCTCAAGTTCATCAAGATGGTTTTTGATTTTCGTTGGCTTAACATAGTTCAAGTCTAATCCATCCAATTCACTAAGAATTGCCACACAACTATCAACCTTGAATAACTGATAGGCAGTGCTGGAGCGGTGGGCTATATTTTTAATTTCAGCATAATTTTTTTTACTCAGTGCTTGCTTCATTTCTGCTAATGAAGTAGTTGAAGAATTAATGAACGATTCGATTATCATCCTTTCCTGATCATGATGACCCCCTGAAAAGAGTTTTACCTGATCAAGTGAATATTCTATCGGGTCTTCCTGCGATTTTTCCTTATTGTTTCTGGCAGTTGAGTATGATTTTATATCCTGTGCTTCTATATCTTCATGTTGAGTTGGATATTGCTTATTTGACAGATAGAAATAAATGCGTTCAATCAGTTCTTCTTCTAAAAATGGTTTTTGGATTACCTCATTGAAACCATCAGCTATTAGCTTACTATCATAACGTTCTAACTTATTGGCTGTAAAGGCAAGTACAGGTAATGAAGATATCTTTGGGTTAGCGTGATTGCGAATATATTTGATAATATCTCTTCCGGTCAGTCCGGGCATCTGCAGGTCGGTCATAATAAGATCATATTCGTTTTCCTTGATGAGTTCAATAGCTTTGTAACCATCCTTTGCTAATTCAACTTTCATTTCGTTCTTTTCAGCAATTATCTTTGATAGCAGGATACTAAATGGATCATCATCGATGACAAGAATGCTCTTGTTCTTTAACTCTTCTTTGATTACTTCACTTTCATGTGATACACTTGGAGAGACATCCTTTGATATATCATACTTGATTTCTAAAGTGAAGGTTGAACCTTTACCTGGTATACTTACTACTTTAATATCACCATGATGTAATCTTGCCAGTCGGCGACTAATTGCAAGTCCTAAACCCGATCCTCCATATGTTCGTGCTGATGATGTTTCAACCTGTTGGAAGTCCTCAAATATACTCTCCTGCATATCACTTGGGATGCCTATTCCAGTGTCTTCGACAACTATTGTGATAGATGCACTATTTTCAGTTCTTTCAATAAAACAATCAACCTTAATATGTCCGGTATTAGTAAATTTAACAGCATTACTCAACAGATTGTAAAGTATTTGCCTTAACCGAAGAGGATCACCATCGATTATAATATCTGTTTCATTTCTGCAATTGATAATAAACTTTAGTCCTTTTTCTTTTGCCTGTATTTCAAAAGGAATTACTGCATCATTAATTACTTCCCCAAAATTAAAGGGCTTCTTCTCTATGTTAAATTTTCCGGCGACCAGTTTAGATAGGTCGAGAATATCATTTACAGTTTCCAATAAGTGCTTTGACGATTGCCTTACTGCATTCAGGTAATTAGCCTGCTCTTGAGCTAAATGAGTGTCTTTAAGAAGATCGGTGAATCCAATAATTGCATTTAACGGAGTTCTGATTTCATGGCTCATATTGGCAAGGAATTCTTCTTTAACTCGGGCAAGATCATTAGCCTGAATATTAGCCAATATCAATTCCTTTCTGTATCGGTTACTTTTCCTGATACTTATAAATATTAAAATTATAAGCACCATAATCAGTACCAGTGAGATTGAACTAACTACCCCAATTATTAATAGCGACTCAGAAGCATTGAGCCTGGCTTTGAATGAATTCATCTCATCTTCCAGAGCTACTGATTGTTCAAGATTCCTGAAAATTTCAGTAATCTGATTGATAATCAGTGAGCTATTATGAAGCATATTAAGTTCTTTTTCTCTTAGATTGTCATAACTAGTGATATCTAATTGCTTTATTTTGGAAAGCTCTTTCTGCAAATTGATTTTAATGCTATCAATTGGTGCAAGCTGTGTTGTATCACTTTGGATTTTGGTTGTGGATTTGATTATTGGACCCCTGACGACTGTATTTTCTTTTTCTTGTTCTGGTTCTTTTTTGGAAAAGACCTTCTTTATTTTATTAAATAGCCCTTTTTTATTTTCAGTAGAGGGCGTGATTGTATCATTAGCTAAAGTGTCATAAACAGTGATTACAGTTGTTTTAGTTCGATAGCTTGAATCATTGGTTCCTCTTCTTATGGCATTGAGTGCAACCTGAGAGAAATCATATTTTTCACGATCTTCCTTTATCATGATATAGGAATTGATAATATTTTTCCTTTGCTCAAGTAAATGAGTAATACTATCGAATTTAATCCTGGTGGTAGTATCGATCTTATAATTGTTGGTCAATCTTCTGATATTTGATTCAACTGAATCTATCAGGAGCTCATATTTGTTGAAATGCTCTTCGCTATTGGTTAGTGCAAAGTATCGTAAATTGTTTTCAGCTTCGGGGATGATAGTTAATATATCCTGAAGAAGAGCAAGCCGTTCATCCGGTTCGGTAATATTATTTAATGTTCGCCGTAAGATTCTTTCATTTTCCCTAACAAAGTAAGCAGCTGTCAGCACGGAGCCGAGAGCTATAATGAACAGGATTAGTATTTTTGATTGTAATCCCCAAGTCTTGATTTTTATATGCGGAATAGCCATAAGAATATTATGGTGTTAACAAATTAAACACCACAATAGTCAATAGGTTATACGCAGTAGTTCTTACTTATTTGCAATGATGTATCGCCACTCGGGGTACATTTTGATGTAGGCTCTTACAGCTGCACAGTTTGCTTTCACCCATAATCCATTGAGAACGGCAAACTGAAGAGCGAATAAAATAAGGGAAGAGGCATGCCCATTACCTCTTAAATTTTCCGGAACATATGCACAATAGAGGTCAAGTGTCTGATCAACAATCCTGTAACTCAAGTATGACTTCTGTGTATCAGTTTCAATGACAAATTGATCTTTGGTGTCCAGAACTATATTTTGTTGTTTTATTTGAAGTAGCATAGAGGAAGAATGTTTTAATTCCCGGTATTTCAAGGTGTGAAATTACAATGGATTTTGACCATTTATTCAGGCAGTTAGCTAAAATAAGTATTAATACGTAATATACAGGTTATGTACCTATAACGATTTCAAAGCTCATACGTGTTTATACCCATACATTAAACAGAGAGATAATTACTCTTCTGCCTGAAAATTCAATTGAGGCAATGAATGCTAAAAAGGAATGTAAATCCGTAACAGCCAAACTTCAGTAATTAGTCCCACGATTGCTATGATAGTCATTATAGTCTTAAAAGTTTGAGGGTATGATCGTTGACCTGTTAATTTGTTTATTGGGAAAAAGAGTATGTAGGAAATGATTAGACCAATGAGCATACCAGTGAGAACATCACCCGGGAAATGTGCTCCAAGATAAATTCTACTGTATGAGATTATCACTATAAGAAGTCCAATACAAGCTTGAGTCAGTGGTTTAGGCTTGAGGTTAAGAATCAGAATTGTAAAAGCTGAAGCAACAGTTATACTATGACCAGATGGAAAACTATTGTGAAAAAGCCTATAATTGGGGAGTGTATGAATTGCTGTTACACCCTCAAATACACGAATAGGACGATCCCATCCATCAAACAAAGCCTGTTTAAGTAATTGCCCCAATAGGCCTGTTATCACTACTGCAATAATTATGTTGACTACTGTTTCAGGGTGTTTACGTATTAGGATAAGGCATAAAATTGAAGTCAGGATAAGTGAATCGCCGAGGTGGGTAATTATAAACATTGGCCAATCAAGCCAGTTTAAGTGGTTGTTGTTAAGCAACAGGAAACTTTCATTATAACCGTAAATGGCAACAGTAGCTGTTAGAAAGATCAGGTAAGCAACAGTAATCAGGAAAAATATAATGCTCATTCCTGAGTTTACATAATTCTGTGCTTTGATATTTCTCATCTCTGATTAGTTATTCTTGCGAGAATTCTCTGATGAGATTTCTGTATGATGAAAATACATTCGCCCGTGATACGAATCCAATGTACTTTCCATTATTTACCACAGGAAGGTTATAATGCGATGTTTCATTAAATTTCTTTGCAACATCTTCCATAGTTGCATCCAGGTTAATTATGGTGTCGGGCATGAACATCAAATTCCTTACATAAGTTGAATTATATAGCTCAGTATTAAATATTATGTGCCGGATGTCATTGATGAATACTACTCCCATGAAGTTATTCTCCTCGTCAACCACAGGAAATACGTTTCGTTCAGATTTAGCAACTGTTTTAACCAATTCACCAAGTGTTTCATCAGGTTTAACCGTCAGGAAATTGTGCTCAACCAACTTGTTGATCTTTAATCTTGAGAGTGCAGCTTTATCCTTATCATGAGTAATAAGCTCTCCCTTATCAGCCAGGCGCTTTGAATAAATGCTGTGTTTCTCGTAGAAATGAATAGTGAGGAAAGCAATAGTTGAAGTAATCATGAGAGGTATAAAAAACTCATACCCACCTGTAATCTCTGCTATAAGGAATATCGCAGTTAGAGGTGCATGCATTACCGCAGCCATTACTCCTGCCATACCGGCAAGAGCAAAATTACTTTCAGGTAGTATTGCTAGTTTAAAAGTATTGACAAATCGTGCAACAAGAAAGCCGGTTACTCCACCCATAAACAGTGAAGGCGCAAATACTCCGCCTATTCCCCCGCCTGCCGTGGTAAATGACATAGCAATGACCTTAAAGATCAATACTAAAACGACAAATAGCAAGAACAGATAGGCATTTTCCTTAAGAGTATAAAAGAAGCTGCCATTAAACAAATTATCACCCCGTCCATTTAGAATATCAATCAGCATGTCATAACCTTCACCATAAAGAGGTGGCAATAAGAATATAAGAAAGCTAACAATAATTCCTGATAACAATAGTCTGCCGAATGGTTTTTCAATACGACTGACCTTTGTTTCAATAAACCGGTTAGCGCGAACAAAATAGAGGGAGACGAATCCACATACAATACCAAGTATTATGTAAAAAGGTATGTTGTTTAAATTAAAGGGTGAAATGGCCTTGAATGCAAATAGCACACTTTTGCCCATTAAAAATGAAGTAAGTGTAGCGCCTGTAACTGAAGCTATTAGCAATGGAATTATTGACCCCATTGTAAGATCGAGCATAAGAACTTCAAGGGCAAACAGTACACCTGCAATCGGGGCATTGAAGATACCGGCAATAGCACCTGCAGCTCCACAGCCAATCATCATAGTGATCGACTTATAGTCCATTTTTAATATTCGGGCAATGTTTGAACCAATAGATGCACCAGTGTATACTATAGGGGCCTCTAGTCCAACCGATCCACCAAATCCTACTGTTATTGTACTGGTAATGAGTGATGAATAGTTGTTATGAGGTTTGATATAACCATTGTTCTGCGAAATCGAATAGAGTATCTTGCTTATGCCATGTGAAATGTTATCCTTTACAACATACTTAATGAAAAGCACTGTAATAGCCATCCCGAATAGTGGATATGCAAGGTAAAGCCAGTTAGCGGCTTCATTTTCAAAACCTTCTGTCAGAAAGTAATGAGTATAGTAGACAGTGTTTTTCAGTACAACAGCTGCCAATCCACTTATTAATCCAACTATAAAACTGATAATCAATACAAAGTTACGGTGACTAATATTCTTAAGTCTCCATTTCTGTAGTTTTATCAGTGAGATTCTGAGCATCATGAATGCAAAAGTATGAATTTGATCTCAGGTTTGAACAGGGAGGTTAATTATCTCTAAAATCCTTCTTCCTGTTAAGCTTAAGATCCTGAAGAATATCAGCCTTAACCCTGATGTAGAAGTTCCAACTCTTTAGATAACCGGTAGGAATCCAGTTAAATCGCATTTCCCAACAATGTAAGTCACGATACACACTCATTGATGTATATGATAGTTTATGAAGTTCAAAATCATAACCTGATATGACATTGACTTTCCACTTGGGTGTAACATTTACATCTCCATTAAATGACAGGGTCTGAACAAGATCTTTCTGTTCCTGACGACCATTTGAATAAAGGAATCTGCTATTATATACAAGGTTATAGCTGAAACTAAAATTCCATGGATTATTCCAGTTAATGTATTCGTCGGGATTTCGAAGAATTGCCTCTGCTTCACTTGTAGGTGCTACTGTCATAGGTTTATTACTACTTTTCTTACCAGATCCGAAACTATATGATAAAGAGAAGTTCCATGAAGAGTTTTCTTTACGGAACAAGCGATGGTTAGCATCCCATTCGAATTTATTGATGGTTTTACCGGTATTTGTTTTCACATAAGGGTCGTAAACTGCTGAATATTGTATTTGCAGATTCTTGAATAATGTTGTTCGTGCACTTAAACTTAATGGTGACCATTTCAAAGTGTCTTTTGCCAAATCGTAGGAAGTACTTAAAGAAAAGCTTTCAATAAGCTTAACCTTTTTCATGCCTGAAATAGTATCGCTTTTTGATCTTACCTTCATTTCGAGATTGTTACCTATACTAAAACTCACCCTTCCTGAACGACCAATTGGTGGACTGCCATAAACAGATGAGAAATCACTACCTCCACCAAATATTGAATATCGCGTAATAGTTCCAAGTGTGTCAGTTTGAACATCACGATAATAACCAAGTCTTGGATCACTAAAATCTGGTCGGAAACTAAAACTCACTGAGGGTTTCATTACATGTCTTATAGCTCTCAACGGACCTTTCCTGAATTGCAGCATCCCATATAAAGTGGTGTTCAGTGAAGTGTTGAATCCATATTCATGAACAGCTTTAAATCCGGTAATAGTATCTGTATCAACGTAGTGAACAACACTGTCGTTTACTTCTTGTTCTATTGGTATCCAGGTGTCACCTTCCAGAACGTAATAGTATCTGTCAGTATACAATGTGTCAGTAACCCATCTTTTTAAGATGCTTTTTGAATACCACTTTTCACTAAAATCAATTGAAGTATTAAGTGAAAAATACTTTAAGACCTTAAGACTTAAGCTAACAGGTATCCTGTGCTGTACACCGTTTCTGAATTGGTTCATTAGATTCTGTGAAAATAGCAGAGAATCGTAAGTATTCAGCTCGTTACGGGCTACCATGCTATAATTTACAGAGATGTTGTCATACCACTTAAGGTCTGAAACTTTGTTTTTTGCTCTTAGTGGATAGAACCTGTTTACTCCTAAAGCAATTTCAGGTATAGTCAGTTGGATAGTCTTATTACTGGTATTTTGAGAGTGTTTTAACGCACTGCTGAAAGTTACCTTTTCACCTAAAGTTGTTGAATAGCTAATACTTGAACCAAACGTATTGGTCAGATGGTCAGCAACACTTACCGGGTTGTACCTGTTGTAAGTACGTGATCCGAAATTCACACTTGCACTAAACTGGCTGTTAGGTCTGGCTTTAGGATCCTGTCTGTGCGACCAGTTAATTCTGAAGTCTTTGGTCTTCTGGTAACTATTTGTTTCTTTAACACCTGAAGTGTTTATAGAGTAGTTGAAATTGAAATTACCACTGAACTTGTATCTTTTCCTGTAATTAAATACCGGTTTCAGTGCCCAACTACCTCTTGAATATATGTCTCCCACCATACGCAATTCCATATATTCATTTATGCCAAAATAGTAGCCACCGTTTTCAAGATAAAAACCACGATCTCTGGATTCTCCATAAGTAGGTATCAGTATTCCTGATGTTTGCCCACGTCGGTTAGGAAACAGTCCAAATGGAAGTACAATGGGGATTGGTACTCCTTCGATCTCCATAAAAGCAGGTCCGGTTACTATTTTATTATTCGGTATAACCTTTGCTTTTGTGAATCTTAAGCTAAAGTGTGGGTCATCAAGACTGCAGGTTGTATAACCACCACCCTTCATGTTACTCACATTATCCTCCATTTTCTTGACTACATCCCCATGAAGGTATCCTTGGCCTTCCTGTGTTATGATTCCTTTGCTGATTCCTTCCTTAGTTTTGAAATTATACCTCATCTCCTTGGCTTTGAAGGTCTGATCACCTTCTGAAAATTCAGGCAATCCATATTCTTTACCCAAAGAGTCCTTTTTTGGTAATGCTGTTAGGATATTTGTGCCAAAATCCAATGAGATAAATGCTGCCTTTTCCTGAATACTTTCATACTTAATATCAGCATCTCTGTATAGAAACACTTTTTGATTTTCAAGATCAAGGCTGACTGAATCAGTAGCGCTATAAATAACTTGTGATGATATTGTACTTTTTTTCCCTGAGGTAACTTTGGCTGTGTCACCATGGTTTACTATTGTATCACCCAAGTGGAAACGAATCGTGTCATTGCTTTGCGACACTTCAGGTAAGGTATCAGTTTCAAGTCTGATAGTGTCATTCTGAGCATACAAGTTAAACGACAAAGCTGTAAAGAATATCAACACAAGTAAAAACAACATGCTTTTACCCGAAAAAACACTCGTTAAAATATTCCTGTTGTGCTTCAATTATCTTAAATTTGTATCTTGTTAGTCTTAATGTTGAAAATTATAGAGGTGAACAATCAATGATGCTAATGTGAAATGCTTTTTTATCTTTAGTAAATCATTGAGGTTTAGTTATTTGATTCTCCTCTGGAACTCTTTCATAAGGTGCTGATTTAATGGGCAAAACTAATTAAAATAAACATGGAGTTAAAACGCTTTTTTCCTGTATTTATTCTGAGCTGTTTATTCTGTGTCTTCAATTTCCCTGTTGAAGCTCAGAAAGTGAGAAAAGTAGTAATTGATGCCGGTCATGGTGGGCATGACCCGGGTGCCATTGGCAAATCATCAAAGGAAAAAGATATTACATTGTCAATTGCCCTCAAAACAGGTAAATTTATCGAAGAAAACCTCCCTGATGTGGAGGTTGTCTACACTCGAAAGACTGACGTCTTCGTTGAATTGTACCGAAGGGCAAAAATTGCAAATGAAGCAAAAGCCGACCTTTTTATTTCTATCCATTGTAATGCAAACAAATCTTCTACCCCTTATGGCGCCGAGACTTATGTTATGGGTCTTCATAAAAGTGAAGCTAATCTTCTTGTAGCTCAAACTGAAAATGCTGCAATTTTACTAGAGGATGATTATCATGTAAAATATGATGGATTTGACCCATCGTCTCCTGAAGGCTACATTTTCTTTTCTATGCTTCAAAATGCTTACCTCGACCAAAGTCTAAGTCTGGCCAGTAATGTGCAGAAACACTTCAAAGATCGCGTTAATTTATTCGATAGAGGGGTAAAGCAGGCAGGGTTTCTGGTATTGTATAAAACTACAATGCCATCAGTTCTGATTGAAACCGGTTTCATCAGCAATGCCAAGGAAGAAAAGATATTGGCATCTGAAGAAGGACAAGTATATATTGCCTCTGCGATTTTCAGGGCTGTTAAGGATTACAAAAGAGCAATTGAAAAATCTGCTCCCGGAGAAGCTGAAAAAGATGAAGTTAAAGATCAACTCTTGATTGCGCAAAATACCAACGTAGTTAAACCTATTGAGAAAGCTCAAACTGATCAAAAAGATGTTAATGTTAAAAAAGATGTACCTGTCCCGGCTGATAATCCGGTGGCAATGAATACATCCGGTTCTCTGAATGGTGTAACGGGTAATACTAGTGTTAGTCAGAGCAATGATGATGCTAGTGCAAGAACTACACATGATGGAAATGCAGCAACCAAACCTTCTGATAACTCTGTTGTTTTTAAAGTACAATTTCTTGCTTCTAAATCACTTTTGGATCCATCAAACCCCCTATTTAAAGGATTGAAAAACACTGATCATTATTTCCATAATGGGCTTTATAAATTTACTTATGGAAACGTTAGTGATTTCAATGCTGCTAATGCCTTGGTTAAAGAGCTTAATTCAAAAGGGTTTAAGGATTGCTTCATTGTAGCATTCCTGAATAATGAAAGAATTGATATCGAGGAAGCGAAACGACTTCAAAGCAATTGAACAGCCGTATATACATGATGAAAACTATTACTCTATCCCGTGAACTTAAAATCGGAATTACTACCGTTGCCACTATTATTGCCTTTATATGGGGTTTCAATTACCTGAAAGGGAAAAGCATTTTCAATAAACAAAGGACATTTTATGTTGCTTACGATAATGTTGCCGGGTTATTAAAAGCCAATACTGTAAGCGTTAGCGGATTAAGCATAGGGCAAGTTGACGATATTTATTTTGATGAGAATAATCCTTCACAGGTTATTGTTGAACTCACTATTTCAAACAAGATTCAAATCCCCAAGAATTCAATAGCCCGTTTATACAGTTCTGACCTGTTGGGAACCAAAGGAATTGAAATAGTCCTGGGTAATTCTACTGAATATGCTAAAAGTGGTGATACCTTGAAAGCTGCTATTGCTTCCAGTTTACAGGAGGAAGTTAACCAAATGGTACAACCTATTCTGAAAAAGGCAGGCAATATGATAAGTAGTATAGATACAGTTCTCACTGCCGTCGGTAAAGTGTTTAATTACAGAACCCGTGATAACCTGATCGTTAGCGTTGAGAGTCTCAGAAAGACTATTCAGCATATTCAGAGTACAACACAGACAATCGACACATTACTTGGTTCAGAGCAAGACCGTTTGGGTTCAATATTCAGAAATGTTGAATCAATTACCAATAACCTTAAGGAGAACAATGATGAATTGAGCAGAATAATATCAAATGCTGCACTAATCAGTGATACTTTAGCTAAATTTAATCTTGCAAGCACACTCACGAATCTTGAGAATTCAATTAACAATCTCACAAAAGCGACTGATAAGATTAATAAAGGTGAAGGTACTGTTGGTCAGTTATTGAATGATCAAGGACTCTATAATGATCTTCAGTCAGCTTCTCATCAGCTCGACTTGTTATTGGAAGATATTCGATTGAATCCTAAGCGATACATTCACTTTTCAGTATTTGGCAGATCAGCAAAGTCGAATGCTCCTTTACAAAGGGATTCAATAAGGTAGGAGATGCTCAAGGATAGAGCATTACCATTTAAAAATGTCACTCTTGGTAAGTGGTCTCCGATCTCCCAACCATTGAAAATTTTTAAGTAACAGTTCTGAGGCAGGTAAATCACCTTCAGGATATAATGTCCCATTTGGCTTTTCAAGGTAGGTAATTCGCTTTATCTTTTTATCCCTGAGTTTAATCGACATGTTGCTTGAGAAAGCTTTAAGTATACCTGTTAAAGTACCGTCATCTTCTCTTACATAGTAGACAGTTTCGGCATTACCATCTACCGCTATGGTGACAAGGTCATTTTTTACGAACGACCCTGTCATATTCCTGCCCTTAATTTGATTATATCCTTCCCCCACAGTATCCTTTGATACGAGAAATGCAGTATTGTAAAGATGCATTTTCTTAATCTCATCTTTCCCCGTAAGCACTTTAATCGAATCAGCAGTCAGCTGATTTTCGTCAGTCCAAACCACAGGTAATTTGTAGAGGTACAACGATGAGTCAGCAAATACATAAACCATTGAGTCAGCCATTCCCTGAAAGTCATCACGGTAGAATTTCATTTTATAATAGGCAAATAACTCTTTAGTTTTATTTGCTGAGTCGATAGTAGCCTTGATGGTGTCAGAATGTACATAAAGAGTGTCATTTTTTTCAATGATTAAAGCCTCAGTACTATCAGTAATCATTGTGTACCCGAGTGATTTATCATATAGGGCGTAGTGACCGTGTACGATAATATCCTGAACTGTGTCGATAACTTGAATATTCCTGAAAGCCTGACCGTACCCTCTTATCCTTTCATAATACAGACTATCACCTGTAAGTACCTGATCGCCATTTCTTACCCGTGCATTTTCATTAAACTCTGCAATGTCAGTATCAGTATTGTAGAAACCGTTCTCAGCATAAATATCAGTATCCTTTCCTCTGATAGTAGTTGGTCCCCTGAAATTTGAAATCTTGGTTTGCGTATTGTATTTCAATGTGTCGCAATTCATTACATAATCAGGGTTAGTGAGAATCACATTCGTCCTGAAAAAGAAATCCTTGCTGTTTGTATGATAATATCCCCTCTGACTATCTAATGTATTGTTTTCATTTACAATATGGCCTCCCGTAGTGTAACTTGCAATACCTGTATTTCTGTCATACAGGAGTTTATCAGTGGTCAATATTGTCTTGTTATCAATGAGTTTAACGTTACTAAAAACCTCTGCAATCCTTGTTTCTCCGCTGTAATATATTGAATCGCCGTATAAATGAAGAGTATCGCTTGATTTGATATGTACCTTTCCATATGCCTTCATGCTGTTAGTGGCATTATTGAGATGGGCTGAATCGCAATACATGAAAGCACCTTCATGTTCAAATACAGCATTACCCAGCAATCTCTGAACATCCTCCCCTAAAGATTTGTCATAGACAGCCTCGTCAGCCTGGATTAATCTTATTTTACGTGTTTGCGAAAAACCTGAAATGCCGACAAACAGCAACAAAATAAGTGGAGTTACTCTTTTAATGATACTGATTGCAATGAAAGTTTTTTTTCTCACTGAGCTAATGGAATTACGGAAGGAGTGATATGATCTGAATGTGTGTAATTATTATGATGTTAAAACTGAATAATGTAACGGCAAAATTAGAGAAATAATTTAGGTCAGCCCCTTAATAAGTTTTAAATTTGCCGCTCCAGATTTTTATGCTAAACCAACTTACTAATTTTTACTACTATGGGATTATTGGAAACCATCAGGGAGAATGCACAGAAATTAAATAAGTGTATTGTTCTTCCTGAAGGAACTGAAGAACGGACTCTGAAAGCTGCAGCTTTCATAGTGAAAGAGAAAATTGCACGACTCATCTTACTTGGCAATAGGGAGGAGATTTTCCGTAAAAGTGCTGAATTCGGATTACAAAACATGGAGGCGGTCACTATCATTGATCCCGAGAATAATCCTGATCTTGAAAAGTATGCCTCTTTGTTGTTTGAGATCAGAAAATCAAAGGGACTTACTTACGATGCAGCCCTACAACTTACCAAAGATCCTCTTTATTTGGGGACCTTACTCATCAAAGCCGGAGAAGCCGATGGCGAAGTAGCCGGTGCTATCAATGCAACAGGAAATGTTCTGCGTCCTGCTTTTCAAATTGTTAAAACTTTGCCGGGCATTAGTGTAGTCTCAGGTGCTTTCATTATGTTACTCAAGGATAACCCTTACGTACCGGGTAATCTTTTAGTATTTGCTGATTGTGCTGTTCATCCTGATCCCACTGCCGCTGAACTTGCTGAGATTGCGGTTTCAACTGCTTATACTGCAAAAAACATAGCTAAGATTGAGCCTAAGGTAGCTATGCTGAGTTTCTCAACTAAAGGAAGTGCTAAACATGCTTTGGTCGATAAGGTTGTAGAAGCTACCCGTATTGCAAAAGAAAAAGCTCCATGGCTAAACATTGATGGTGAGTTGCAGGCTGATGCAGCCATTGTTGAAAGCGTCGGAATGAGTAAAGCTCCGGGCAGCTCAATTGCCGGAAAAGCTAATGTCCTTGTGTTCCCGTCACTCGAAACAGGTAATATTGCATACAAGTTGGTACAACGTCTTGCAGGTGCTGAAGCCATTGGCCCGATTCTTCAGGGAATGGCAGCTCCAATTAATGACTTGTCAAGGGGGTGCTCAGTAAGCGATATTGTAAATCTTGTAGCCATTACAGCTAACCAGTCAGAATCATAGGTTATAAATCCGTTATAAACAGAATAAAAATGTCAGAAAGATTAGAAGATTTCAGTCTTGGTAAATCAATGCAGTCGAAAGGCACCATTCAAAAAGTTGGTATTATTGGTGCAGGTGCCATGGGTCAGGAACTATCCATCCTCATAAGCCAGTCGGGTATTGAAGTTGCCTTTATTGATATAAGCGATGAACGCATCGTGGAGATCATGAAACGAATTGAGGGTATGCTTGATGACCGCATCAGTAGATGGGGCCTGACCGGAAGCGAAAAGAAATTGATTCTCTCCCGGATAAAAGGATCAACAGATTACGAATCAATTGCTGATTGCGATGTGGTATTCGAGACCGTGAATTCAAAGAAGAAAGGCACTAGTTTAGAGTTGCGTCAGCAGATCTTCCGTAAAATTGAATCAGTTGTCAGTCCTACTGCTGTGATTGCTTCAAATACAGCTACTCTGATGATTTCAGAGATATCATCTGTACTTAACCATCCTGAAAGGGCAATGGGCCTGCATTTCTTTGCTCCCGTAAGTAAAGTTAAAATCATTGAGGCAGTCAGGTCAGTTTATACAAATGATGAAACTTATGCTGTAGTAAATAAGTTGGCCCTCATGTTAGGCAAAAAGCTTATTAATGTGAATGAATCATCCGGTAACATCAGTACCAGGATGTTGGTTCCACTTATTAATGAAGCTTGCGAGATCCTAATGGAGGGTGTTGCCACTATAGCTGATATTGATGAAACAATGAAGGAAACATCCGGATTGCAATTAGGTCCTTTTGAAATGGCCGACAAAATTGGTCTTGATAAACTGCTCAAGTGGATGGAAAATCTGTACATTGAATTTGGTGAGCAGAAATATAAACCATCACCTGTAATTAAACGTATGGTACGCGCCAATTTATTCGGTCGCAGAGTAGGCGAGGGGTTCTACCTGTATCAGGGTGATAAAAGAATCCAAAAGAAAGGACAAATAACTACATTGGGCAGAATTTAACTCCTTCGAAAAAATCATTAAAATCTAAACGGAAATGAAAATCATTGTATTGAACTGTGGTAGTTCGTCTATAAAATATCAGTTATTTGATCTCCCTTCACAGGAAGTTTTGGCTAAAGGATTGGTTGATAAGATTGGTCTTAAAGGCTCACTTATTAAGCATTCACGAAAAGATGGCACTGAGGTTAAACTTGAGGGTGAAATACTTGACCATCAACAGGGTATAGAATACTTGCTGGGTATTCTGATTAGTAAAAAGTATGGTAGCATAAATGACCTTAATGAAATTGATGCTGTCGGGCACAGGGTTGTACATGCAGGTGAAAAATTCAATGGAAGTGTATATATTACCAAGGAGGTAGTTGCTGCTCTCGAAGAATGTATTGATTTAGCACCACTTCACAATCCGCCAAATCTCAAAGGTATTTACTCAATAACTAATCTGCTTCCAAAAATTCCTCAGGTGGGTGTATTCGATACTGCATTCCATCAAACCATGCCAGATTATATATACTTGTACGGAATTCCTTATTCTTTGTACGAGAAATATAAGATCAGACGATATGGTTTCCATGGCTCAAGCCACCGTTTTGTCTCACAACGTGCTGCTGACATACTTAAGAAAAACTACCGGGATCTGAAGATTATTACTTGCCATCTCGGAAATGGTGCTTCAATAGCTGCAATAAAAAATGGACAATCGTTTGATACATCAATGGGAATGACCCCCATTGAAGGACTAATCATGGGAACTCGTACCGGCGACTTGGATGTTGGAGCTTTCCTGCAGATCATCAACAAAGAGGAGCTTGATATTTCAGTGGCAAATACTCTTGTAAATAAACACTCCGGAATGTTAGGTATATCGGGTGTATCAAGTGATATGCGTGATGTTGAAAAAGCAGCTGATGAAGGTAATAAACGGGCAAAAGTAACCCTCGAAATGTACTATTACCGAATCCGGAAATATATTGGTGCTTATGCTGCTGCAATGGGTGGTGTTGACGCAATTGTATTTACCGGTGGTGTTGGTGAAAATGATTCAGCAACCCGTAAATACTCGACAATTGGCCTCGAATTTATGGGAGTTAAATTTGATGACCAGAAGAATAATGGTCTCAGAGGTAAAGAAGCGATCATTTCAGCCGATGATTCATTGGTCAAGATAATGGTAATTCCTACTAATGAGGAACTTGTTATTGCCCAAGATACTTATGAAATAGTCGAGGCAATGAAAGTCAAAAACTAAGTAGATAATACTCTTAACTAAAAAAACCGACCGGGATCTCTCAGTCGGTTTTTTTTGCTTTGTTAGTAAAAGATGTACTTAGTGGTAGAGAAAAAATTCACTGATGTCACCAGATTCCGACTGGTTAAAGACCTGCCTGGTATCACTAATTGAAGTCGGAATCGGAGTGTATAATAATAGCGAAAAGGTACTATTCCATTTCTTCGAGAAGTTCGTCAGTCATCTCCATATTATGGAAGACATTCGTCACATCATCATCATCCTCGAATATTTCAACCAATTTCAGTACCTTTTTGGCTGCTTCCTTGTCGATCTTAACTGTATTTTTTGGGATACGTTGTAATTCAGCATTCTCCGGTTCAATTTTCATTTCCTCAAGTTTACGAAGCATTGATCCGAAATCTTCCATTGCAGTGGTAACGGTAATCATTTCATCTTCAATCTGAATATCCTCAGCCCCTGCATCAATTAGTTCCATTTCAAGTTCATCCAGGTTTATTGATCCTTTTGGTATCGTGAAGACGCCTTTGCGGTCAAACAGAAATGCTAATGAGCCATTGGTTCCGAGATTGCCACCATATTTATTGAAATACGACCTTATGTTAGAGATTGTACGCTGAAGGTTATCAGTAGTACATTCAATAAATATGGCAATTCCATTGGGTGCATAACCTTCGTATGAGGTTTCCTGATAATTGGCTGAATCTTTATCTGATCCTTTATTAATTGCCCTTGTAATATTGTCTTTTGGCATACTGGCTCCCTTTGCATTAGCAATGGCAAGACGAAGCCTTGGGTTACCGTCGGGATCAGGGCCCCCTTCTTTAACTGCAACAGTAATTTCCTTTATGATCCTTGAAAAGATCTTTGAGCGTTTTGCATCAAGCGCCCCTTTCTTCCTCTTAATGGTTGACCATTTATTGTGTCCTGACATAGGTTGTTTTGATATTTGATAATAAAGAAATGATATTCACTTTCTACTTAAAGGTTTTGTCGATGTAAGCCTCCCCCGGGGGAATGCTAAACGACTTAAACCTTGAACAATCCATTTAAGGATTATACCTAAAACTGAGGGTATTACGTCTTTATAAGGGAATCACCCTATTCCCCGGTGTAAAATTAATATAATTTCTGAAAATGAAAAATGCTGTCCTTCAATGAAGAACAGCATTTTTTGTAATTCCACACACTATTATAATCTGTTCATTAAACTCGTTTTACCGAGCCATGCTCATTATTGTTAAAAATTCTTACCAATTAATAAGGGTAATACCAACTGAGAAAGGATGTGCTTCAGGGCCGCGATCTTCCTTGAATAGCTCAGTTAATGCATATTTGCCGTATAAATTTATCTTGCCCCAGCCAATTCTAGCCATCAACTCAAGTTTAAATGGATTCATTGAAGAGGCACCACGAGCCTTGTCGGTTTCTCTATCACCATCATTGTAAACAACTTTAGTATGAGTTCCAATCCTCAATCCTGAGAGAACACCGACACCCAGATGGAAACTGTTAGCTTTCGACATACTGTTAGTCTGTACTTCAAACATCAAAGGTAAAGTCAGGTATGTGGTGACATATTTACTCTTAATCCAGTTCGTGTCTTCACTTGATCCAAATCTGGCGTAGATATCATTATCGAGATCCATTACAACATTATCGGAAAGGCGATAATTATTCCATTCGATTCCTAATCCTGTAGTGAGACCGAAATTTTCCTTCACAAGGTTAAAGTTTTGCTCGTAGAGGTTGATTGTGAAGTTGATTGAACGCTCCATTTTCTGATCAAGGAAATTATAAGCAGGAGGAGGTGTTAGAGAATTGTCATCGAATACGAGACCGTTTATACCTATGTCAATTCCACCCCAATGTCCGTCATATTTCTCTTTTTTATGGCGTTTAACTCTAACATTACCATCATCGTCTATTTCAATTTCATGTCGTCCAATGCCGATTTTTGTCATATCATCCATTTCGTTGACACGAACCTCAAGTTGTTTTAATTTTACGAGTGTAGAGTCTCCATCTTCAAACACCTTAATTTCAATATCGTTACCCAATACATCTTCAGCAACCTTAGGCATAGCATCATCAGGATTATTCAGGTTAATAACACTTTCACCGGTTTGTTTCAGGCGTTTTGTTTCAGGGTTATCGAAATAAGTAATGGTACCTGCATCTTTTATATCAGATGTGATTTGGTTTTTTGCAAAGATCGACATGCGTCCTGCTCCACTGACTTCTGCGGAAGTTGTTATAGTTTTCATCATAAGAGCGTTGACAGAAGAAGCTCCTGAAACTTCTGCAACATGATTGTTAGCACTACCTCTGAGGGTAACTCTTGAAGCACCGGAAACATCGGTTGTTAACTGTTGAGTATTGACCTCAATATTTGCCCTTGAAGCTCCACTGGCTGATAGTGAAAAGACAGGATATTCAAGAACATTTTTTGATTCGAGCCTTGCGGCACCACTGAGTACTACTTCAGTGATATTGGGTGCTGAAACATAAACCTTAAGTGATGTTGGGTTTTTGATTCCACTTGAATTAATATAAAGTGTACCATCATCAACCAAAGTTTCTATACGATCTTTTAAAAAATTATCATCTGTTTCAATGGTAACATTAGGCTCTCCTTTGGTCAGATATAAAGTAAAAGCACTACCTACTTCAATTCGGTTAAATTCGGGGAGTTTAACGGTTTGCTTTTCAACTCTTCCACTTCCCTCAACCTGGCCTGATACCATAAATGGCAGAATAAATACCGGAATTGCCAGAAGGGCTGTTAATGATTGCCGGATTTTTTGAATAGATTTCATGTTGTAGTTTGTTTAGTTACGATTGTGTGACGGATACTATAGTTGAATTGTTACTCCAATTGTTAAATAATCATAAACTTTCTTCTTCTTTTTTAAGCTTAAGATATTCAACCTTGCCCTTATCATTGATTTTCCTGTCGATTACGTAACTATTGTTGGTTAATAAATTGAATCCTTTTACACTTAGGTCGGCAAAAAGCCATCCGTTTAATGATCCTGGTATTTGTTGGGCGATCTGTTCACCCGACGTTATTATTGAATTGAGCAGTCTTCCGGCAGTTACAGCCGCTTTTTTTTCATGACTACCTGTTTGTGCTGTGTAATCATTTTGGTCATTTTCTTCCTTTTCAATCATCGTCAATTCCTGCGAAAGCTTGATATCATCATAAAGATCGCTGTAGAAATTTCTTGTTCTGTTTTCAGAGTATAAAGGTGTATTATTAATTATCACACCCTTCTGTTCAATCTTGATGATTTTACCCGGACTCATATTCCGACCTTTACCTTCCTGTGTCTTGGTTCCCTGAGTCGCTTTTACGGCTTTATGTTCCTGTTTAGGACTTGTTTGTACAGGTTTTCCCGGGTTTTGTTGTGAATTTATCTTTTCTTGTTTCGGGTTTGCAGGTTTAGTACTACTATTTTGCAATTCGGCTTCAGTTTTACCTGCATTGTTTTGACTTGAAGAAGATGCTTTATTCTCTTCGTCTGAGAATTGAGTTTCAGCCTGTCTGGCTATTGAATTGCTTAGGTTCTTATCAAGGTCACTTTCAGTACCGGGGGTTAATTTTAACCAAATTGTAAAGAGTAGAAGGAGAGAAGCTGCAATTCCGGTAGCAAAGTAATAGCGCATAAATAGACGTTTACCTCCGGTCTGACTCTTTGCAATAGTCTTTAATATATCAGGTTGTGGAAATTTGATTTTCTTATCAGGAATTAATTTTGTAGCCTTAAAAAGTTGATATTCTGAATGCAGTTCAGGATGTTCATTAAGGAAATTGTTCAAAAGATGATGCCCTGTCGGCGTAAGATCACCCTCAATATCAGCAATGAAATAGTGTTGATAGTTGAGCATTGAAAGATTCACAGCATCATTATCAGAAGGCTGTTTAAGTGCTTCATTAAAGCCAAAGACTTCTTTCTCGTCAGGAGTAATGGTTATCATCCTGAGATCTTCAAATTCATCTTTCAGTCCGGGATGATTTTCCAGAAAAACAAGTAATTGCGCAGTGTCCAATGGGTTGAGCTTACCATCAAGGTAATCGATAATGAAGACTTCGTAATTATCAATGTTAATATCCATGGTTATTATCTCCTGTTGCCGGTTATAGCACTTTTTCAATACTTCCAAGGTATGATTTCAATGTAACCCTTCCCCTGTATATATATACTTTAACCTGTGATTCATTCAATCCGGTTATTTTCCCTATTTCCTCATATGAGTATCCTTCATAGTCCCTTAATGTAATCACCACTTTTTGTATTTCAGGTAATGTGTCGAGCGCCCTGTTCAATACCTCCTGTAAGTCACTGTATGAATTAAAAGTGATCTGATGATTAAGGTGAACCTCTTCAATTGCTGTATTTCTCTTGTCTTTACGTATCATATCTATCATTGTGTGGTAAGCAGTTGAGAATAAATAAGATTTTGCTTTATCAAATTCTACCTCAGGAGCTTTTTCCCACAATTTATAGAATGACTCCTGCACAATATCACGTGCTTTCTCTCTATCGCCTATACTCTTTAGAATAAATCGATATACGCTGTCAGCATAGTTATTCACGCACTTGTTGTATTGAGCCGGATCCATACAGTGTTTTGAGTTATTACTATGACATACTTGAGCTTAAAAAAGTTACACCATCTTTCTAAATTTTATTCAAATTTTTACTTAATAAAGTAACTTGCTGTAAAAGTACTTAACTTAATTTACTATTTTTGTGATAACAACACTATAAACAGTTGCATGTAAATAATGTCGATTCAGGAATATTCAGAAGTTACTTCTCTTAATGCGACTGAAACTAATTCAGAATTGAGTAATCATCAATATTATATAATATTGAAGGATAAGGATGGAACCCAATTTTCATACAATTACTGCGGGTGTTGGTCAAACACTCCTTATTCAGGCTTTTCCTTAGAGATTCCAGATCATTTCAGAGATATCATTGAACGAATACTCTCAAATTCAGCAAACGAATTACGTGATTACAATGAATATACGATTACCTCTAAAACAAATGAAGGTAACTGGAACTTTGTAATCACTGAAACAAAGCAAGTTTTTGATGGCCGTGCATTATATCAAATACTGATTCGCCCAACTAAGGCTATTGATCAAATAATTGAAGAATGTAAAAGGGAATTGGTTAATGAGCGTAAGCTCAACAGAATGAATTGTAAGTGCATTTCGTCTGTGTCGCACGATTTCCGTACTCCATTGTCAATAATCTATGCAAATCTTCAATTGCTTGAGTATCATGAGTTTCAACTTGACCAGGAAACTATTGAAGATGCATTTTCATTAAGCCGTATAGCTGTTAAATCACTCCTTCGTGTACTCGATAAGGTTACTGTAGTTGATTCCATAAACAAAGGCAGACTTGAATACAAACCATCGAGGGTGAGTGTTAAGACATTATGTGAGAGCATGGTTAAAGAACTCAACGAAGCTGAAGTATTACCTGACAGAGTAAAATATATTCACGATAATTCTATTGATGAGGTTGAATTGGATGCTTACCTTTTCAATAGCTTATTTATGCACTTGATTTTCAATGCGCTTAGTTACTCTAAAAAGAACCATAACGTACTTTTTGAATCAATGGCTGTTTCTCCCAATGAGTTGAGATTCACAGTCACTGATAAGGGTATTGGTTTAACTGCTGAACAATTGCAAGCACTTACTGTTTACTTCAGTTCAATTGATAAACTGGACGAGGGAATAGGTCTTGGACTGGCTATAGTACGAGAGTGTCTTTTTTTAATGAAAGGAACATTGACTATAAATAGTGAAACCGGCAAAGGGAGCACATTTATTATTGATCTGCCGATAGATATCTCAGTTGAGGAAAGGGAAATACATGGGTATACAGATTGACAATTCGGTTAAAATACTTCTTATCGAAGATGATAAAGCTCTGGCTCTGACCATTATCAATCTATTGAGAGTCAAGGGTTACGATGTATCACATGCACCTGACGGCGCAGTTGGTATTCAAAAGGCTTTTGAAATATTACCCGACTTAATTCTTTGTGATATCTCAATGAAGGAGATTAGCGGGTATGATGTTTTTAATGTCTTGAAGGAAAGCTCTGCAACAGCCATGATTCCATTTGTGTTTCTCACAGCCAAATCGGAGCTCAAAGATATACGATTCGGAATGCAGTTAGGCGCTGATGATTACATTGTTAAACCTTTTGAGTACGATGAACTTATCACATCAATTGCAACACGATTAAATAAAGCTGAGGCTCATCGCAGGGCTAATGAAGAAAAGTTTCTTGCATTATCAATGATCTCACCCTATGGAATTTATATCTATCAGGGTGATAAATTTATTGAGTCGAACCCAAGTTTATCAAATATTCTTGGTTACTCACGAAATGAAATGCTTCAGTTGGGTTTCTATGATCTCATAGCAGAAGAACACAGGCATACTGCTATGGATAAGATTAATAGATGTTTGCAGGGATTTGATAAAGAAATTCACATAAATTTTAAGGCACGCCATAAGGTAGGACATTATATTAATGTTGAGATTTATGGGATTGAAGGATTGAAAATTAAAGGCCGCACCAGTTTGCTTGGTATATTATCACCTGTTAAACAGTCACTTCCTGAAGAAACAGGAATAGGAGGATTTACCAAAGAAGAAATCAGAGAATTTGAGAAGGCTGTCGATTTAATGGTGGGTAAAGGAACTTATGTTTCGGAAGAACTGATCAATAAACTCCGAGCTTTATTCAATAAAAATCTTGATACTGAAGATCGCAAATATGAGGAAATAGGATTTTCAGATCGCGAACTGGAGATTCTTACCTTCGTTTGCAAGGGACTCTCGACAAAAGAAATAGCCGATAAACTATTTATCAGTAGTCGCACAGTAGAAAAGCACAGAGCTAATCTGATGACTAAGATTGGTGCAAAGAATATTATAGAAGTTATTATTTATGGATTAAAGCATCAGCTGATTGACATTTAATCCAGTTTGAGCACCGCAAGGAATGCTGATTGCGGAACTTCAACATTACCTACCTGACGCATACGCTTCTTACCCTTTTTCTGTTTTTCAAGTAGTTTTCGTTTACGTGTAATGTCACCACCGTAACATTTAGCGGTAACATCCTTACGTACAGCTTTAACAGTTTCGCGGGCTATAATCTTAGCACCGATAGCAGCCTGAATGGCAATATCAAATTGCTGACGAGGGATAAGGTCCTTAAGTTTAACACACATTTTCCTTCCAAACTCATATGCGTTATCCTGATGAATTAGTGTTGATAAGGCATCCACAGGCTCGCCATTTAAGAGGATATCCAGTCTCACCAACTTAGCTACTTTATACCCTGTGATATGATAATCAAATGAAGCATAACCTTTTGATATACTCTTCAGCTTGTCATAAAAATCAAACACAATCTCACCAAGTGGCAATTCAACAGTTAGCTCAACCCTGTCGCTAGTTAAGTAAACCTGATTTTTAAGAGTGCCTCTTTTATCGATGCACAATTTCATTACAGCACCGATATATTCTGATTTTGAGATGATCTGGGCAGTAATATAAGGCTCTTCAATGAAATCCAGATATGTAGGATCAGGTAATCCTGAAGGATTATGCACCTCCAGCATCTCACCTTTGGTTGTATAAGCTTTATACGAAACGTTCGGGACAGTGGTGATTACATCCATATCAAACTCTCTGTCAAGACGTTCCTGGATTATTTCCATATGAAGTAGTCCAAGGAATCCGCACCTGAAGCCGAAGCCCAATGCTGCTGAGGATTCAGGTTCGAATACAAGAGAGGCATCATTCAGTTGTAGTTTTTCCATTGAAGAACGAAGTTCCTCATAATCATCAGCATCAACAGGATATATACCAGCATAAACCATTGGTTTCACATTGGTGAAGCCTTCAATAGCTTTCTCACTGGGTCTTTTAACATGAGTAATAGTGTCACCAACCTTTACCTCACGTGATGTCTTTATACCTGAAATGATGTATCCAACGTCACCGGCACTGAGCATTTCACGTGGTTGCTGTATTAGCTTGAGAACTCCAATTTCATCGGCATTGTATTCTTTTCCGGTAGCGAAGAACTTAACAAAATCGCCTTTGCGGATCTGTCCATTAAAAATTCTAAAATAGGCAATGATCCCTCTGAAACTATTGAAAACAGAATCAAAGATGAGTGCCTGCAGCGGAGCCTCGGGATCACCGGTAGGAGGGGGGATCCTCTTAATGATAGCTTCAAGAATCTCATCTACTCCCAATCCTGTTTTACCACTTGCCCTGATTATGTCTTCTGATTTACAGCCAATTAGGTCAATAATTTGCTCTTCAACTTCTTCGGGCATTGCGTTATCCATATCCATCTTATTCATAATGGGTATGATTTCAAGGTCATGCTCCAAAGCGAGATAAAGATTTGAAATTGTTTGAGCCTGAATACCCTGAGTTGCATCGACTATCAAGAGTGCTCCTTCGCAGGCAGCAATAGATCTTGACACCTCATAGGAAAAATCCACATGTCCCGGAGTGTCAATCAGATTCAGACGGTATTTCTGACCTTCATAAACAAATTCCATCTGAATAGCGTGACTCTTAATAGTAATACCACGTTCACGCTCAAGGTCCATATCATCAAGAACCTGCGCCTGTTGTTGCCTTTCGGTCAATGTGCCGGTATATTCCAGTAGCCTGTCAGCCAGGGTACTTTTACCATGGTCAATATGAGCAATAATGCAGAAATTGCGGATATCTTTCATCGGGTGCAAAAATAGGAAAATATCATGTTGTTTTTAAAACGCTTCTTACAATTGTACTCCTTTACATAGGTTTATGTTGAAATATTCCATATCGCACTGTAATCAAGGCTTTCAGAACAAAAATAAGCACGATTTGTTAAAGTTGGTAATTTGGTGTTACTTTTGCATAATATTATATAAGTACTTTTAAAACAAATTCAGCTATATGTCAAAAATTAGATTGGCTATTAACGGTTTCGGCAGAATCGGGCGTAATGTTTTCAAAATCGCTTTGGAGCGTGAAAACATCGAAGTTGTTGGTATTAACGATCTTACCAACACAAAAACACTCGCTTATTTATTGAAATATGACTCCACTCAAGGAAAGTTCCCGGGAAATGTGTCATATGATGAAACCTCACTTATTGTAAATGATGTACATTATCCTGTACATGCCGAGCGTTCTCCGGCCACAATTCCATGGTCAAGTGCTCCTGATGTTGTAGTGGAATCAACAGGAGTTTTCCGTTCAAGGGAAAGTGCTAAAGGTGGATATGGAGATCATCTGAAAAATGGTGCCAAAAAGGTTATTCTTACAGTTCCGTCAAAAGATGCTATCGACAGGATGATTGTTCTCGGTGTAAACGACCATGAGCTTAAAGATACCGACCTTTGTATCTCAAATGCTTCTTGTACAACCAATTGCTGTGCACCGATTGCTAAGGTTCTTAACGATCGTTTCGGAATTGAGAATGGACTGATGACAACCATCCACTCGTATACAAACGATCAAACCATTCTGGATGCTCCCCACAGTGACCTAAGGCGTGCTCGTTCAGCCGCTGTTTCACAAATCCCTACAACAACCGGTGCAGCAAAAGCTGTTGGTATTGTTATTCCTGAACTTAAAGGAAAACTTGACGGCCTCTCAGTCAGAGTACCGACTCCAACAGGTTCATTAGTTGACCTAGTTGTAAACCTCAAATCTGATGTCACTAAAGATCAGGTTAATGCTGCAATGAAAGAAGCTGCAGAAGGTCCGATGAAAGGTATATTGGAGTATACAGAGGATGAAATTGTATCGGTAGATATTATTCATAATCCTGCTTCGGCAATCTTTGACGCCCATAGTACGATGATCAACGGCCGTACTGTTAAGGTTCTTGCATGGTACGATAACGAGTGGGGTTATTCTTCAAGAGTTGTTGATCTGGCTGAAAGATTATTCTAATTTACGGATACTGAGGGAGTAGATACTTTAAGTGCATAAGGATAACTCGCATATCAAGCAATAATTCCTTTAAGTAGATTGTTATAATCTATAGCCAGAATACTAGTTCTATACAAAGAAGAGGTTGTCCTTAAAGGATGGCCTCTTCTTATTTTATAAAATTCTCTTGGAAAGATAAATCTTTGAATAAAAGACTATAAGCAGGATTTTTCAGTGGTAGAGGTAACGATTTGGCAACCGTGCGTATTTCTGCGTTTTACGCTGCATTTCCTCAAATAACTCAACTGCAAATTTAGAACTTTTATTTCACATCTCAAACATCAAAACCATTTTTAATTGTTCGGTTTGTCCCGTTTCCCTTCAATCCGCTTTATATCCTTGTCAAAATCGGATTCAAACAAACAGTCTTGTACAATGCGGTATTTTTCAAATTCGCTTTCGGCAAAGTCTTTTGCCATTAGTGCGGTTACCTTTCCGCTATTCTGTAATATTTCGCGTTCGTCGGCTTCCAGAAATTTATCAAGGCGTTTCGCCCAATCTTCCATTGTCATGGGGATATGTCTTTTGGCGCGGTCTTCTGCCAAATCCAAATAAGCGTTGACAATGCGCCCCAACGATTCCAGTTCGGTTTCGGTCAGGTAGTTTTTAGCAATGGAAACATCGGTTTTAACAACTTTCCCGTCGGGGCTTTTCTCCCACGATGTTAACCCCATGTGTTCTTTTTCGGCGTTCGCCCTTGATATGATAAGTTCGGCGGCGGTATGACCGTGAACAGCATAATGCAGCTTGTTTTGGACTTTGGCAAAGAATTCTTTTGTAATGATTGCATCTTTGTTGTAATCCATTGCAGTAGCGTAGATGTCCGTAATCTTTTGGTAAAAACGGCGTTCGCTTAATCGGATTTCACGGATTTCGGCAAGCAGGTGTTCAAAGTAGTCTTCGCCGAGAAACGTGCCGTTTTCCATACGTTTTTTGTCGATGACATAGCCCCGTATAGCATAATCCCGCAGAACGGATGTCGCCCATTGTCGGAAAGCGGTTGCCCGTTTGGAGTTGATACGATACCCTATGGCAATAATCGCATCCAGATTGTAATGCTTCGTCTTATATATCTTTCCGTCCGATGCAGTTACCGAGAATTCCTCGGTAACTGAATTTTCATCCAGTTCGTTTTCCTTGAATATGTTTTTCAGATGCAGTGATATGTTGTCCGTCGAACAATCGAACAAGGCAGCCATCAGTTTTTGGCTCAACCAAATCGTTTCGTCCTGAACACGTACTTCAATGCCGTCTTCCTTCGCCTGATTGGTGAAAATCAGAAATTCGGCAGTACTGTTGCGGATTTGGAGTTTTCTTTTTTTGGTCATGATTTCATTTGTAATCTTGGGGTTTCTGATTTCGGTGGTACAGTGGGGGCATCTATCTTTATCAATAAAGGCATTGGAAAATCTACACCTACAAGAAGTGCTTCACCTTCACCCAATATTGGTAAAAAAGATAAAACATTTTTATTAGCAGATGAAGCAGCATTTTCTATTGCTTTTTTATCTTGCTCATTTATTAATCGGTGGACGATAAAAGTTCCCATCTGACTTAGCGTACCTATTGGGATATCTCGTGGCATTTGTGTTGCTAAACACAAGAATAATCCATATTTTCTACACTCTTTCGCTATCAGGTCAATGTTTTGCAGCGAAAAAGTAGTATTGTCTTCTGCATTAATTCTTTTGTTCAAAAATTGATGCGCCTCATCTATGAATAGTAGTAAAGGGGCATTACTGAACGTCCCCTTTCTCGATTCTTTGAGTAAATAGGATGAAATGAAATCAACTATTAATTCTCTTATTGAAAAATCATACGACAAACGTTCAAATCCAATTCGCAAAACTTGATTCGTGTTGCTCGGCTTAATAAATTCCTCTATTACTTCAATAATATCTTTTAGTCCAATTATGTCATCGATGCCTAAAGCCGAACATATGGCATCGTTATTCAAAAAAAGATTAACTCTTGAAATCAAATGTGAAGTATATCCCAGTTTAAAATTGTCTTCTTCGTATGCACTACGACCCGATTTTACACACTCATTTGCAAGTTGTACTGCAAGTTGTGTTATGTCAAAATCACAATTTTTAAATCGATGTACATTATCTCTAACAGTCTTATTAGAGGTTTCAGGGTTCTTCCCAATTTTTACTCCGTCAGTTAAAATCTTAAGGTTTATCAATTTTAGTGTGTGGATAGCCTCGCAAAGAGCACTAACAGTATTTGGAGAATGCTCTTGGAATAAAAAGCAAAAGTCGCTATTGCTTAGATATTTATATGGGAATGAAGTGTCTTCGCCAAAAACAACCCCATTGGCTGTTATACTTTTATATTCTCCAGTAGCATCAATAAGTATTACTTTATTGTTGGTATGTTCATTTACAGATTCGATTAATTTTGCAACCGTCCAACTTTTCCCACCACCTGTTGTACCAACAACCGCACAATGCCTGCCGAATAAGGCATTTAAGGAAATGTTGCAAATAGCGTCATTAGATGTAAGCTTCCCAATAGCAGTATATAAGTTAGCACTTTCTTGGTCTTTCTTTCCGAATTCTTCAACGTATTTTCCAATCTGTTCATCAGAACATGAATAAACTTTTGCTCCTATTGAGGGATATTTCGTCACTGTTTTTTGTGTTTTACTCGGCTCAAATACACTAAAGCACAAAAGAAGTTCTGCTTTACCAGAAGGATGAAAAGTCGTTTCGTCATGTTCTATCGCCTTTTCATTAATTTCTTTCCGTTCGCTATCAGGAAGATTTAAATCTGTAATTCTTGCCAAGAAACCGTATTCTTCCCCCTCAATAACAATAAAATTACCAACATTTCCTCCTGCATAATTTACACCATTATGACGAAACTTGCTTAATAAACTTGACGAAGGAAAATGTATTTTGACATATTGGGGAGTAACCTCATTTACATATCCTAAAAAATAATTATGGCAAAATGGTTTCATTGTCAGATTCTTTAAGAGTATTGCTATATGTCTTATTTTCAGGATAATTTTTCGCAAATCCGCTAAATGTGTCAAATACGATATTCACATTTCGCTTTACTTCCATTTTACCTGCATCTCTAAAGAAAGATTCTAAGTACTTTGTTTCTATACCTCCGTTTCCATTGTAATTCACTATCAAGAGTTGAAAACTTGGATTTTGCTCAACTGCCTCTATGATTACATTTTGAATATGCTTATCTTGAAAACCGAAACCAATAACAATAAGCAACGTATTTTCTTTCCTTAACGCTTGTTGAAATCTTGACATCATTTCAAAATACGGCTGTTCATAAGAACTTTCGTACTTTTCATTTGCAGGATAGATAATTAACGGATTAGCAGGGTTTGCTTGTTGAATTATTCTACTACCTTCTTTTGTCCAATCTAACGAACCATGAAGCTTGCATAAATGAAAAACTTTTGTTATGAAGCTTTCTTCGTGTTTAATTCTTGTCTTTTCTCTATTTACAATATCATAATCGAAAAACCTACCTGAAAATTCTCGTGGTTGTGTAAATGAAAAACCGTCGATTATTACAAAATTACCCTTATTGGCAGCTTGTTCAAAAAGAGTATCGTAATTGGTTGTAAACAATTGCACCCTTGAATCGCTTGGTTTTCTTGCTGTAATCTTATCCAAGAAAATCTTATGAGGTGCATTTTCATCCAATGTAAGGGTACACGCATTTTTGATTTTCAATTCCAAGCTTTTCCGTAATTTTTCTATATCACCTTTTAGATTATCATTCAATTTTTCAAAAAGAATAACATAAGACAATAAGCCCTCAATATCCTTTTGTGTGTAAAAAGGTTTGTTCTTAAAATCAGAAATTTTTCCGTCGAATGCATCTATTTCACTTTGACAGAAAGTCCATAGCCCATCTCTTGTTTTTCCGCTATTAGTCCCATTATCTAACGATGTACCTGCCGCAGTTAATACTACGATGTTTTTGTAATGCTTCCTTAAAAAATCATTATAAAATCGCTGTTTCAAACTTTCGGCTATTTCCTTATACTCTCGTTTATCTTCCGTCTCTTTATTTTTCTTAATATCATTTTCAAAATAAGCGGTATCTGTATAGGCTACAGAATAATTGCTCTGCAATAACAAGTACTTTTTATCACTCATAATATTTATGTTTATTGAATCAAAGTATATTCTTTGTCGAAATCAACAACTCCCTCACATCCACATTCAACACCTTAGCAATGGCAAACAGCGTTTCAAGCGATGGTTGAGATTCGTTTGTACACCAACGGGAAACAGTTGCTTCATTCTTTCCCAATTTTTCGGCAAGCCATTTTCCCGTGCGTTTCCGCTCCACAAGCACAACTTTCAATCTGTTCAGTTCCATTCATCAAATCATTGAGGTAATTTGCAAATGTAATGATTAAAGTTTAACTAATCAATAAAATCGTTAGATTTCTGTAAATGGCTCCAATGCCGCCGCTAAACTGCCAAAAGTTATTCTCGGACAATCGGTTATTCTCGCGGGGCTTCCGCCCTTCAAAACGGGCTGGGAAGCCATGAGCGGGAAATAACCGAAGTTGGACGGGAGATAACTTTTGGTACAATATAAATCTAAATTTATCAACTTAGTCTTGGTCTTCGTTTCTTCTTTTTCTTGGGCTTCTGCGGTTGTTGTTCATCTGTCGGATTAATATCCGTAGCCGATGGAAGTATGGAAAACAAAGAGGATAGCCCGCTTTCATTTGTTTGTTGTTGTACTGTTGTGCTGATTTGCTGTTGTATTGAAGCATCTGAATCCGCTTTTAAACTTGTATTTGTTTCCGCTTTTATATTTTGTGTTTTTATATTTTTATCTGTTTGTTCATCGACAATATTTTTCTTTTCACCAGCAAAAACAATTTCTTTTTCCTGCATCCGTAGTTTATCCGTAACTGTTCCGTTTTTCATGGTATTGCAGTACTCAAACGTTTCGGATAGTTGCCGATTATAGCCGAACAGTTTATCAAATCCCTTTTCTACGGTCTCAAATAACATTGTACGGTCAAAACCGCCTGTAATTACGCCTTTCTTGGTGTTGCGGTGGTTGGTTAGCGGACTTATCTTTACTTTGTTCGACTGGTCTTTACGGCTCACAATCAAATGACAGTGCATGTTCAGTTTATTGTCGGAACGGTTGCGGTTGAAATGGATTTTGCCGTAAAACTTGATGTCCTCTGACGACAATCCTTTGTTAAAGTTCTTGGCGTATTCGGGAATAAACACCTCACGGATATATCGCCTCATCGCTTCGGTTTGTTCCTGTTCCGTGCTTCCCATTGCTTTGAGTTCACTCTCCGATGGGCTGACGTGGACGGCGTAAAACTTGGCATCGGTCTTTAATAACTGCCCGATATTGCCGTCAATGTCTTTAATCACTTGGGATTTATACAAATCATCCTGATTGAGATTGAAAAAGCCTTCTGTATAGATTCCCTGCTCCATCCGCTCTAAATCTTCGTGCTCGCAATAATTGGCTAACTGTCGGCTGCTGCCTACATTATTGTATGTGCCGTTGGACGGTGGCGGGAAATCTATGTTCATGCCTTCTATTCGTTTATGAGGGTTGTAATTTCGGCTTTCAGGTTCTCTTTGCGCTTGCCGTCCATTACCCCGCAAGCTGCCAACTCCGCATAAAGGCTAATCAACTTCAAAAGTTTTTCGTTATCTCTTTTCTGTACCTGCTGTAACGTACCGATTTGTTTCCCCTGACCGTTTATCACATTGGCATGTTCGGTAAACTTATCGCTTAACCTTTGCAGAACGGCGTTGTATTTCTCCTGATTCTTCTCCAACTGTGAGAGGACAAGCGTTTCCAAAGCCTTCACTATTCCATCGAAGCGGACGGCTATCGAATTGGTCGCCCGTATCATCGGGTTCAGTTGTTCTTCCTCGTAGTGCCGGATGAAGCGTATAATATCATCCTGTCGTTTATTGATTTTGGATAATTCCGACTTTACAGATTCGGGGGCTTCGGCAGGATTGATACAAGCCTTGTCAATATACCAAAAAGCCAGTTTTACAACTTCACTCTTTTTCAGCGAATAGCGTTTGCAGATTTTTGCTACCAGACTTGCCGTTTCCGTATCTATGGAAATTGTGGTAAATATAATTTTCTGACCTTTATTTGGCATGACTAATTACTTTTTAATCGAAATTTATACAGGTAAATAATTGATAATTAGACATAATCACAAATGGGTAATTATTAGACTAATTACAGCGTGTTTTGATAACACGCTAAAGCCGAAGGCTTTGCCCCGCAGGGCAAGAGGGAAGAACAGGACTTGTCCAGTTCCCTCTTGCTTAATTCAGCCGGATACATGCTGCGCAAAAGCAGCGTTGTTTCGGATGAATTCGGAGCCGATAACAGGAGGCATAAATCGAAACAAGCCTCCTTCATTTACATTATTCTGCGTTAAATGGAAACAGCAGAATCATTCCTCTTTTTCGTCCTTTTTTTCCTTTGGGTGTTTCTTTTCAAACTCCTGATAGGTTTGAAAATCCATATGTTCACGGACAAAGCTCCTTACATCGACAGTCCGGTAATAGGTCTTGTGGGCTATCATAAAGTAAGGGAGTTTGCCGCTGGTGCGATACCGCTGCAATGTCCGGTACGATACTTTCAGGAGAAAAGCCAAATCCTGATTATCGAGCAATTTTTCGTCCGGCTCGAACACTTCATTGGTATTGATAAGTGATTTCAGGTCTTTGCCTATCTCGTTCAGCTTCTTGGACAGCTTCTCCATCCATTTTTCAAAATCTTCGTTATTGATGTACATTTTACTTCATTTTTTGAGATTATTAATTCGTTATCTCAATGCATTGATGAAGCAAAGGACGGCAGAACGAAGCAACAAAAACAGGGGAATCCCTATGAACTCCCCTAAAATCAATTTGCAAACGGCTATGAATTAGCGTTTTGTAAAATCATCTTTTTTCATCTTCTTTTTCCGGCTTTCACGGATGATGAGATTTTTTAGGAAGTCTAACGCTTTTGTGAGGTTGTAAGGTTTCCGGCTGAATACCCGCTCTTTGGACTTATAAATATCCCCGAAGTTGAAATTGAATGCCTGCTCTAAGGCTCGTGAAATAAAGATAAGCGGTGCGGGTTGTCCTTTTTTATCAAGGAACTGCTCTGAAAGTTCAAACGATACGGCTAACTCCCCCATACTATCAACCCCCAAACCTTGCGATTTGGGGATAAAATAAACATTAGAACTGTTGGATTGAGAATTGTCGGGAAGTCGGTTTACCGACAATGGAAATGTGAGTTTTAGTAATTCTATTTCAGATTCAAGAAATAGAATCGCTTTTCTAAGACAGGCAAATTTCAGGGCATTTTTCCCCCTGCCCGTACCGATAATAGGTTTCTATGGCTACCAACTCAATACGGGTAATATTCAGCATCCGAAAGATTTTGGAGTAGTCCTGTTCGGACTGGCTGACCCTCTTTACCTGTTCCATAAAGCACCCATAGGCAGTTTGCATTTCTTCGTTTGTTACTTCTTGTGAAGCATCAGACAATAGCCTGAATAACTTCAATTCCAAATGGTTCCACATAAGCAAATAATTTTAAAAGTGAAAAAATATGATATATTACAACGCTTGTCTGTGGAATTTTTAGTGGCATCCTAATATATGACAAGTTATGTGGTTTGTAAATGGCGATTTGTAGCTATCTTTGCACTATGAATCAACGCAATATAACGCCCGAAGAATTATGGTCGAGACAGCAGATAAGCAGTCCCGATGTCGATTATGATTTATGGAACAGGAAAAGAGAATCCATACGGGAATTTTCCGGGATGAGCCAAAGTTATATTTTCACTGTCGATGTTTTCAAACGAAGGTATGACTTCGCTTCGGAAAGTTTCGCTCATGTCTTCGGGTATAATCCTGAATTAATAAAGGACATACGTGAACAGGGCGATTTTCTGGAAGAAAGGATTCATCCCGACGACAGAAAGCAACTCGCGGAGTATCAAATCGAACACGGGCTGTTTATTTATTCACTCCCACCTGAATATCGGAATGATTACAGACAGATTTTTCAATTCCGTATGCTCGATGCAAAACAGCAATATGTAAATGTGACAAGCCGCCATCAGGTTATCCAAACGGATAAAAGCGGCAAGGCATGGATTGTTATGGGCATTATGGAAATATCTCCGGATCAGCTACCCGCCAGCCATGTAAAGCGTACCGTTGTAAATATCAACACAGGTGAAATACTTACATCCCTGCCCATTCCGGTAGAAAAACGGTTGACGAAGCGGGAAAAGGAAATCCTGCTGTTGATACGGCAAGGATATTTAAGCAAAGAAATTGCCGGAAAGCTGAACCTTAGTATCTATACCGTAAATAACCACAGGAAAAATATACTGGAAAAACTGAATGTAGATAATGCTATTGAAGCAATAGGGCTGATCGGAGGTTTCGGGGCTTTATAGCTTTTTAAGGCAGCCATTTCAAACTGTTGGTCAGTGGATTGGTTTTGCGCCACCTGTTCAATTCTTCATAGCTTTGTGCACCACCTGTAAAAACAGCATGGTATATCTCAATGCCGGGAATCGTTATCCCATCCGGTACATCATATTTGATTTGAAGGATAGTCCGGCGGATTTCAGGGGTCAGTTGTTTGATTATGGCATCGGTCACCTTTTCCACTGTACCGTCATATTTTGAACCCCGGCGGATATGAATCATGTCGAATTTCCATATATCCCTGTCTTCATCTTCGTATAAGGCGTGCCATTCGATACATTCCTCTTCCGTGTCAATCAGGTTTCTGTATTGAATTTCTTTCAAGGGAAGCCGTTCCGCCAATCCCTGCATGACAGCGAAACTTTCCGGTACATCAAGTTTATCCGTGTAGATGTGCATATCTATATCCCTGCCCTTCATCAATAAGCCGGATTTGAGGGAACCGATAATATTGACGGTTGCCCCAATATCTTCCCAAGCATGAACAATATGGGTATCTTCCAATATCTTCCATGCGGTCTGTTGGTTCTGTTCTGCCAGTTCAAGAATATCCATCTTTCATATTTTGAGCGTGCAAAGATAGCTATAAATAGCCATTTTACGCATCAACGCGATGCCGTAATTTTGTCCACCCTTTTGTGTGTCTTTTAATGTGTTAGCAATAAATTGTATGGTATTCAACGAGACGGAGAAACAGGAACGAGCGTATCTGCAACAGGTAATAAATCTTCTGAAAAAGAGCATCAGCAACACGGATGTGTCGGTAAAAGAGCATGTCGATACATTGGCGGAGTATAAGGATTACCTATGGTCGAACAAAGATATTGACCCGCATGAAATTCGCTCCATGCGGGAGAGTATCCTGAATCATTTCGCTTTGGGTGAAAATGTCATCGACAAACGAAAACGATTGGGTAGGATTTTGGATATACCGTATTTCGGACGGATAGATTTTCAAGAGAAAGCAAGTAAAATATTATCCGTTTATATCGGCGTTCACTCCTTTTATGATTCCGGCAGCAAAACGAATCTGATTTACGACTGGCGTGCACCCGTTTCAAGCATGTACTACGACTATGAATTGGGAGATGCGTCTTATATTTCTCCGGCAGGAGAGGTCAAAGGGAAGATTTCGCTGAAACGCCAATACCGGATCAGGAACGGCGAAATGGAGTTTATGATTGAAAGTTCCCTGACAGTCCATGATGATATTTTGCAAAAAGAATTAAGTTCCAATGCGGATGACAAGATGAAAAATATCGTTGCGACCATCCAAGGGGAGCAGAATCGGATTATCCGTAACGAAGATGCTCAAATTCTGATTATTCAGGGAGTAGCAGGTTCGGGGAAAACATCTATTGCTTTACACCGCATAGCTTATCTGCTCTATACATTTAAGGATAGTCTTTCGTCAAATGACATTCTGATCATCTCACCCAATAAGGTTTTTGCCGATTATATTTCAAACGTACTTCCCGAATTGGGAGAAGAAACTGTTCCTGAAACCAGTATGGAGCAAATATTATCCGGCGTATTGAATAACAAATACAAGTTTCAGAATTTCTTTGAACAGGTAAATGAACTGCTTACTAAGCCTTCTCAGGGATTTATAGACCGAATACACTACAAAGCATCTTTCGATTTCATTTCCCAATTAGACCGGTTTATTTTGCATATAGAAAATACCTACTTCAAAGCTGTGGACGTAAAGATGACAAAGTACGTTACCATCCCTGCCGAATTTATAGAAGAACAATTCAGACGTTTTAACCGTTACCCGATGCGTCAACGCTTTGAAACGATGACCGATTATATTTTGGAAATGGCTCAAATCCAATATCGAATTACAGTTGCTACCGCCGACCGCAACATGCTTAAAAAAGAGATACGGAAGATGTTCGGCGGGAATAACGACATTCAGGTCTATAAGGATTTTTTTGAATGGATTGGGAAACCTGAAATGTTTAAAATGCGCAAGAACCAGACAATTGAATATTCGGATTTAGCACCTTTAGCATACTTGCATATCGCGTTGGACGGGAACAATGCCCGAAACCATGTTAAGCATCTGTTGATAGACGAAATGCAGGACTATTCCCCGATACAATACAAGACGCTTCAAAAACTCTACCCTTGTCGGAAAACGGTTTTGGGTGACGCAAGCCAGTCGGTCAATCCTTACGGTTCCTCAACAGCCGATATGATTCGGAAAGCACTGGTTACCGGCGAAGTGATGAAATTATGTAAGAGTTATCGTTCAACTTTTGAGATAACCGATTTTGCTCAAAAGATACACAAGAACGAGGAACTGGAACCGGTTGCGCGGCATGGAGAAAAACCACAAATATTGAAATTAAGGAATGAAACGGAAGAAATTTCGGCTATTGCAAATTTGATTGATTCTTTCAAAAAGTCAAATTACAAATCGCTTGGAATAATCTGCAAAACAGAATTGCAAGCAAATAGCATAGCGGATAAACTCAAAACATATATGGATGATGTCTGTTTTCTTTCAAGCCAAAGTTCCGCTTTTGCGCAGGGTATTATCCTAACTTCCGCCCACATGGCTAAAGGTTTGGAATTTGATGAAGTAATCGTTCCGCAAACAGATCATAACAACTACCATTCTGAAATTGACAGAAGTATGCTCTATGTCGCAGTAACAAGGGCAATGCATCGATTAACATTGACTTATAGCGGGAAAGAGAACCAGCTCATGAACCATTGATAATTCAATCAAGTAAAAAGCGGACAAAATTTTCTACCCGCTTCGAAGTAACTTTTTTATATCCTCTCCGTAATCTGTTTTTCAAGAGATTCAAGTTTATGCGAAAGAATTTCCATATCCTGTGAGATTTTCTCTTTCGTTATCTTGGCATAGATTTGAGTAGTCTTGATATTGGTATGCCCCAGCATTTTGCTGACCGTTTCAATCGGAACTCCCTGTGATAAAGTAATTAAGGTCGAAAACGTATGACGACTTACATGATACGTCAGCCGTGTTTTGATTCCGCACTGTCCGGCTATCTTTTTCAGTATCTTATTACAAGTGCCGTTACTTGGCATAGGAAATAGCCTGTTATCCCTGCTATAACCTTTGTATTTCTCAATTATCCGTTTGGGGACTTCCAGCAGCCGGATACTGGAATCGGTATTGGTTTTCTGACGGCGGGTGATTATCCATAAATGACCGTCAAACGAGGTTTTAAGGTGGTCTTTTGTCAGGTTCCTTACATCCGAATAGCTAAGTCCCGTAAAGGTCGAAAAGACAAATAAATTCCTAACCAATTCGTATTGTGCGTTCTTCATACTGGCATTGACAAGCGCGTTAAGTTCTTCTTTTGAAAGAAATCCCCTGTCCACATTTTCGGGGCTGTTGATATAGCCTGCAAACGGATTGAAAGGTAACTGTCCTGTATTTCTCGCGATGGAAATAATATGCTTCAATGCAATCATATATCCCCATACCGTATTGGTACGGCATCTTTTGGTATGCCGCAGGTAATACTCGAAATCGTTGATAAAGGTAAGGTTCAGTTCCTTTAGCGGTATATCTTCCCGGCGATAGGTGAATGAAAGGAACTCACGGATATGCTTGCACACGGTACGGTAACGAATGTATGTTCCCTTTGTCCGGCTGTATCCCACCTTTTTGAGAAACTCCGCGTTATGCTGTTCAAAGAGTTTCAGAAGCGTATCCTGCTTAACTCCCAATCCCAGATAGGCGTTCTTTACTTTATCGGCGGTAACAAAGCCGTCCGTCTGCATCACATCCTGATAGTGGCGGTTAATATTGACACGGATTTTGTCTAATGCGAGATTTGTTTTTACCGCTAAGGTGCTTTTACCTGTCATCCTTCCCGCTTTGGTGTCCCAAAGATTGGGCGGGACGGTCATCTTACAACTGAACTGACTGATTGTTCCGTCAATCGTTATCCTTCCCATTACGGGAACTGTTCCGTCGGGCTTGGAAGCATTCCGCTTCAAATAGAATAAAATCTTAAAAGTGCTGCGCATCTTACTCAAAGTTTTACTGTTACAAAATTAGTTTACTTTGAGTTACAAGAGGTTATGGCGAATGGCGCAAGAAGCAGACAAACAGCGACTTATAGCCAAACTGCATTTTTGCCGTTGGTAATGATGTGGTAATTGAACTTTGTCGTACCTTTGTCTACCGGAGGCATTGACTGCCCAAAAAACAAGCCAAACAAAGAACATTATCCACACATTACCAGTCGGTTGTCCTCGCTTGGCTGCTGTTCGCTTTTTTGTTAGACTTTTATTTTATGAATATTCATCTCCTTAGTTGGTTGACGGTTAGGAGACGGTTGGGTGAGGGTTGGGTGACGGTAGGGGTCAACCAACCCTCACCCAACCGTCTCCTAACCCTTATTCAATCATATGGAAATCTGGTCACCAATAATAAATTAGCAACTCAAACTAAATTATGAATTAAAGCAACAAAGTTGTGTTTAGTATAATAAATGCAAGGCGTTTGTTAATTCGCGTGGTTTAACAACCGTAGCTTCGGGATTCTCGGGTGATCCCACAATTTCATATACTACACATTTGTAGAAATATACACCCGGGGGGCATTTTGAATTAGAGTTTTTATCCCTCCCATCCCATCTGATTGCGGGATCAACAGTTTCAAATACTAAGAGTCCCCATCGATTAAATATCTGCATTTCAACTCTTTCAACAGAAGTATACCCGGGGAAAGGAACGAACAGGTCATTTACATTATCATCGTTTGGTGTGAATACATTTGGAAGTCTGTACCGCGGACAATCGTCAATGCCAAGACAATATGGCAACACTCCTGTTGTGTCAACATTATTATTTGTGTCAATAGCAACTATAAAGTAGCAGGCTGAAATTGAGGGATCAGTTATTGTATACCGGTATGTTGTAAATTCAGGTTCTACGGTAGCTATTAGTACTGATGGATTTCCTTTCCTGTATATAAGGTAATTTGCTATATCAGGAGCACAAGTCAATTGAATATTCTCCCAGGCGAAGAGTATTGTTTGATCTTCACAATTAATATCTGCTGTTAAAATTGGGGGACAAGGTGGAACATTATCAATTGGCCTGTCACAAATCTCCTGTGAGTAATTAATTATGGGTTCAATGTATCCCGGGGTGCCATATGTACCGATAGTTTTCACATAGTAACAGTATAAATTACCATTAACCAGTTCTGTATCGACATACCGCCTTACCTGAATAGTTGCCACACTATCATAGTTTACTCCACCGTCAATCTTTCGGTAGATAACATATTGTTCATTTGCCCAAGGAACATTTTCATTTATGATAAGAGTGATTTGTTTATCAGAAGGAGTGGTTTGAACATAAACCGAAGAAGCAGGCACAGAGTTACCAATTGAGAATACATTGCCCGGAGTGTTGTTGATTAATTCAATCCAGTAAGTCCAGCGAATATCTTGTGTGTTTAAGCCTGAATCAACATAAGTTGTATCATTCAGGTCGTCAAATTCTGCCACGAGGCTTCCGTTTTCGGTACTGAATCCTTCGGCTCTGAACAGCCGTTGAATAAATGGGCCGGGAGTTTGAATTGAATCTAATTCTGTTGGTTTTGACCATGCGATATAGATATTACCATTGTCAATTGAAGTAGAGTTAATACTGACATTAGTAAGTACTGGAAGGTCTTTTCTAAGATCAGTACAGAATTCTTCTGAGGCTTTACTTTCTGCACCATCGGCAAACCAGTAGGTAACTATGTAACAATAAGTAATACCTCTGACTAAACCGACTCCATTATTATCATCAACATAATTTGTAATATCAATGCCATTGGTTGTAGCAATAAGCTGGTATCCAGTTTGAGGAGGTACTCCTGTTGTACAGTAATCAGGCGTGAATGATGAGTTTCCGGCTCTTCTGTATATTTTATATCCGCGAGCCTCCATACAAGTAGCCCTATCCCATGATAATTGTATAGAGTTCCCCAACGGGTTAGCATTGGGATTTGTGATTGGAGGAGCGATTACCTTAATATTCAATGTCTTAAGATCGAATAGGTTAACCGGAATGCCATCATCCTGTGCTTTAAAATAAACCTGATAGGTTTGATTTCTTACATGGGAACATGCGGTCAACCAGGAGAATTCTCCTACAGCCTTCCCAATTGAATCAAGTGTAACTTCGAATATAGCCGGACTGGCCGGAATGACAAGCGGACCACCACTTGCCGTTAGAACCAGAAGATCACGATCAGGATCAGAGGCTGTAATAGTAAGATTTAATGAATCACCGGCAATAACACATGTGTCAGTGACTAAACTTAAGACAGGCGGGTCGTTGTTACACGAAGTAATATTAACCTGCATATCACGAGTCACATATCCAATCCTGACGCCATTGCGCCATTCTTCAATAATGAGGGCAAAATTATATTCGCCCTGAATTGTCGGGTGGTCCCATAAGATATCACCGGTTACAGGATTTATTGTGAATTCACCCGGATTCTGTTCATCAACGAGGCTCGGAAGTTCATAGCCCAGGATATTCAAACCACCAGCTCCTCGGGGAGTGACCAGCCTGTATGATAAACTATCCCCATTGGGATCAAAAGCACCCGGATTATGTAAATATGGACTCCCGACACATCCATTATCTATAGGTGGTAGCAGTAGTTGGGGAGATGAATTATTCCCCAGGAATGGATTAATAACCAGCAGTGTTTCAATATAAAAAGGGACATCAACTGAATTAGGGATGTTTTGGATACCCATATTTCTATTTGGATCTTCAAGCCATATCCTGTATGTGGAGGCTGATGGATAGGTATGTACTCCAACATAAATATTCTTACGAATTTCACGATCAACGAGTTCGCCGACATGCTCACAATTGATACCTGCAGGAGTTATACCGGGTCCCCCGTTACTTCTGGGAAGAACTGAGCTTTGTCCATCACCCCAATTGATTGTTAGCTCGCAACGGTCGGCTGCACTGGGTGCAAAGGTATAAGTGGTAATAGTGACTTCGTAAGTAAGATTTTTTAAGTATCGATATGTGATTTCACCAGCTCTCTGATGAGTAGCAAAAACCGGCAGTTGAATGATAGAAACAAAGAGAAAGCAAAGTAAAAAAATCCTGACCCGGTTCAGTATTTGGGCATTCAATGGCGTCATTATCGATAAATTTATTCCATTAGATTAATAGTACGATACATTAGTTGCAAACCGAAGAAAGAATATTTTATAAAAAGAACTCAAGTTTATCAACTAAGGTTGATTGCTTTACATATTGCAAACTCTGTTTGTATCGTTATATGAACAAATATAAGGCATTTTTGGCTTTTAGCTTGTTTTTTTTTATACAATACCCTTCGGGAAATTCCATTAAATAAATAGGTAAATTTGTATTGTTATTAAAGGAACCCATAGATAATGTACGTTGCTAATCCGGAACTGGAACGAAAAGAAATATTAAAGAGATACAGAGCTCTTCTCAATGCCTGGAATACCGGCGCCGAAATGAAAAATAAGCGTACGGTGCGGAAAGCGTTTAATCTGGCAGTTTCTGCACATAAGGATATGCGCAGAAAAAGCGGAGAACCGTACATATATCATCCTCTTGAGGTTGCGCGTATAGTGGCAGGTGAAATCGGGCTTGGTGAAACTTCAATAATCTGTTCACTGCTTCATGATGTTGTTGAAGATACTGATTATACCATTGATGATATGCGCCGCATGTTTGGTGAAAAAGTTGCCAAGATTATTGATGGATTAACTAAGATTAAAGAACTATTTGATCATAATACCACCTCTGCTCAAGCTGAGAATTTCCGTAAGATGTTATTGACGCTTTCAGATGATGTCAGAGTAATTCTTATAAAACTAGCCGATCGTCTTCATAATATGAGGACTCTTGAATCAATGCCTCATGAAAAGCAACTGAAGATTGCATCGGAGACTATCTATCTTTTTGCGCCACTGGCACATCGGTTGGGTTTATATGCAATTAAGAGTGAATTGGAAGATCTGGCACTTAAATACACTGAACCCGAAATTTATAATTCAATAGCCAGAAAGCTGGAAGAATCATCGGCTGAGCGTACTAAATTCATTAACAAGTTCATATATCCTATAAAGAAAGCATTGCTGGCACAAGGTTTAGTCTTTGATATCATCGGACGAGAAAAATCTATCTACTCTATATGGCAAAAAATGAAAGCTAAACAAGTGCCTTTTGAAGAGGTATTCGACATTTTTGCTATTAGAATCATATTGGACAGTAGCTTTGAAAATGAAAAATACCAGTGCTGGCAAGCATATTCAATTGTTACTGATTTCTATAGCCCTAAGCAGAATAGACTGAGGGATTGGATATCAACCCCTAAGGCTAATGGTTACGAGTCATTGCACACTACTGTCATGAGCCACACCGGCCAATGGGTTGAAGTTCAGATACGAACCAAACGTATGAATGAAATAGCCGAGAAAGGCTATGCTGCCCACTGGAAGTATAAAGAAAAAATATCAGGTGAAAGCGGATTAGACCGATGGCTGAATAAGATAAAAGAGTTGCTACAATCGCCTGATTCAAATGCTCTGGCATTTCTTGATGAATTTAAACTCAACCTTTTTGCTGATGAAATTATCGTTTTCACACCTAAAGGTGAATTAAAAACACTCCCGTCGAATTCAACAACTCTTGATTTCGCATATAATATCCATTCAGAAATAGGAAATCAGTGTATTGGAGCTAAGGTGAATCATAAACTGGTTCCATTGAATCACATTCTTAAGAGTGGAGATCAGGTAGAAATCATTACTTCAAAGAAACAAAGTCCACGGGAAGAGTGGATAAACTATGTTGTTACAGCTCGTGCGAAATCATTCATTAAAGATGCACTGAAAGAACAAAGAAAGAAGTATACAGAGGAGGGAAGGATTAAGCTGGAGGAATTGTTTAAGCAGCTTAAAATTGAAATGAATAGGAATACACTGCTAAGATTACAGGAGTGTAACCATATCACTTCAACTATTGACCTTTATTATCGTGTTGCAAAAGATGAGATAGGTGTCAGGGAAATTAAGGATTGCATTCAGCAGCATGATAAAGGCGGTTGGCTTAATCTCATTACACGACCATTTATAAGATCCAAGCCGTCGATTCCGCATAAATTTTCCGAAGATGTTAAACAACAATTGGTAAATAAAGATATTTCAACCAATGGTAATGCTGAGGTTGAATACAGAATATCAGATTGTTGTAATCCAATACCCGGTGATGAAGTAATTGGATTTGTTCCACCAGATGGTGGCATATGGATTCACCGAACTAACTGCCCAGAAGCAATCCAGCTTATGTCAAAATACGGCAACAGGATAATTAAAATCAACTGGGAAGGAGCTGAAGCAGGAACATTCCTAAGCGGAATACGGTTGGTGGGATTTGATAATATGGGATTGCTTAATGAAATTGTAAATATAATTTCAAGTGAATTAAATCTGAATATCCGATCATTCCATATTGATTCAACAGGTGATGTGTTTGAAGCTACCATAATGTTGTTGGTACATAGTACTGATGACTTAAACAAACTAATGGCTCAGTTGAAGAAAGTGAAAGGTATCAATAATGTATACAGAATTAGTCGTTTGGCTGATACACCTACCCACTAATATCCATTCTTTTTCTTGTTATTTGACTAGCATACTTTAACAGGTATTGGCAGGATTATTTTTATTTATTCTAAATTCTAATTAACTATTTTTATAATTTTACACCTTGAATTCAGCTTAATAAAGGAGAAACTGAAATTATGGATGAGAACGACCGCTTGAATATTGAGACAGTAACTAAGATCTTTACTGATTATCTTGAGAGCAATAATCATCGGAAAACGCCGGAGAGATACACAATTTTGCAAGAGATTTACTCGACAAAAGAGCATTTTGATATTGAATCATTATATATCAAGATGAAAAACAATAAATACAGAGTAAGTCGTGCAACATTATATAACACTATAGAGCTACTGCAAAATTGTAATTTGGTAACTAAGCATCAGTTTGGTAATAATTATGCCCAATACGAAAGGTCATTCAAGTTCAAACAGCACGACCATTTTATAAACTTAGAAGATGGCACTGTGCTTGAATTTTGTGACCCACGATTGCAGGAAATACAAACTTCGGTAGAGAAGATACTGGGAGTGAAGATCACAAGTCATTCGCTCACTTTCTATGGTTATACTGATAATCAACATACAGCCGGCAAAAAGCCCATTGAAGAAAGTAAATCTGAAACAACTGAAGGTTAAATTTTCCTTCCTTTTTCCTTTTGATAATTATCTTTCCTATTTATTAAAATTGCGGAGTGTCAAAAGAGCTTTTAATGACACTAACCTCGATTTCTTTGATTACTTTTGCCAGTGATTAAATTACTAACTCATGAAAGTTGATGTTTTATTAGGCCTACAGTGGGGCGATGAGGGTAAAGGTAAAATTACCGATGTTTTAACTCCACAATATGATATTATTGCCAGATTCCAGGGTGGACCAAATGCAGGTCATACTTTGGAATTTGAAGGTGGAAAGCATGTCCTGCATACTATCCCATCAGGTATCTTTCATCCTGATAAGATCAACGTTATTGGAAATGGGGTGATTATTGATCCTTATATCATTATGTGTGAGTTAGTAAAACTCAGAGAAAAGAATGTTGCTCCTGAAAAGAACCTGGTAATCTCAAAAAGGGCACATCTTATAACTCCGGGGCACAGATTACTTGATTTTGTGTTCGAATCGTCAAAAGGTGACTCTAAAATAGGCTCTACTCTCAAAGGAATTGGTCCTACATATACCGATAAAGTTGCCAGAAATGGAGTCAGAATAGGGGATTTTAAAATGAAAGACTTCAATGAGAAGTATGCTGCATTGAAGGAGAGCCACTATAGGATTATACGCTCCTATGGGTTTAATCCTGACGAACTTACTATTGATAAGATGAGTGTAATTGAATATGAGTCTAAATGGTTTGAAGGACTTGAATATATTCATGATATCCCACTGATTGATAGTGAACTATTTATAAATGAGAGTCTGGCAAATGGTAAGCGCATTCTGGCTGAAGGTGCACAAGGAGCAATGCTTGACATTGATTTCGGGACTTATCCTTTCGTAACTTCCTCTAACACAATAACTGCAGGTGTCTGCTCCGGATTAGGTATCTCACCCCAAAAGGTTGGAAGAGTATTTGGTGTTTTTAAAGCATATTGTACAAGAGTTGGAAGTGGCCCTTTCCCATCAGAACTGCTGGATGAAACAGGTGAACGGCTCAGAAAAAATGGACATGAGTATGGCTCAACAACAGGTAGACCAAGAAGGTGTGGATGGATTGATTTGCCGGCCTTAAAATACTCTATCATGTTGAATGGAGTGACTGATTTGGTGATGATGAAATCTGATGTTATGGATGGTTTCGACTCTGTTGGCGTTTGCACTGATTACCAAATAAATGGTACAAGTTATAGCTTCCCCGTTTTTGAGTCACTCTCAGAGGATATTAAGCCTGTTATCAAAATGCTCAAAGGGTGGGAAACTGATATTACTAAATTCCAGGAATGGAAGGAGTTACCGGCTTCTTTTAAAGAGTATATCCAATTCCTTGAATCTGCTCTCAAACTTCCGGTGTCAGTTGTTTCACTTGGGCCTGAGCGAAAACAAACAATAATCAGGGACAGAAATAATTAAATTACCCTAAGTAAATTCCTTTGAAAGAGATAATTGAACTAATCAAAAAGGATTTCCTGCTAGAAATAAGGCAGAAATATGCATTAAATGCTATCCTCCTTTATGTTGTTTCAACTGTCTTTGTAGTGCAACTCTCTTTTGGACGCATAATTGAAGATAATGCCTGGATATCCTTGTTTTGGATAATACTGCTGTTTGCTGCTTTTAATGCAGTAAGTAAGAGTTTTATTCAGGAACACACTGCACGACGCTTGTACTATTTTATGATTGCCGCCCCGGTGTCTATCATAGTATCGAAGATTATCTATAATAGTCTGTTGATGGTTGCGCTTGGATTCCTTAGTCTGGGATTATATGTTTTATTTTTAGGAATACCTGAGCTAAACCCTTCACTTTTTTACCCTTCGTTTATATTAGGTTGTATTGGCATAGCCAGTGCCCTCACAATGGTGTCAGCTATTGCATCCACAGCAGGAAATAATGCTGCGCTCATGGCTGTTTTGGGATTCCCTGTAGTTATTCCTATTCTGTTGTTGGTGATAAATGCTTTCAAGAATTCCTTTCAGGAAATAATTCCACTTTTACAAATAATCAAATCACTCTCTTCTTTGTTATTGATTGACGCTGTTATCGTTATACTGGCAGTCATTCTTTTTCCGTATCTTTGGCGAAAATAACCGAAATCTATTACCTTATGATAAAAGGTCTTTGGTGGAAGATATCAGGATTAGCACTGATATTGTTTTCTATTATAGCCGGTTTGCTTATTGAAGTTCCGGTCCTACCTGTTATTCATCAAACTATCAGAAATCTCTTCTATCACGTACCAATGTGGTTTGCAATGTTCATTATGCTGGGAACATCGTTGGTATATAGTATCAAGTATCTGAGTAGTCTTAAGCTTAAAGACGATTTGCTTGCAGCACAGGCAGTGAATACCGGTCTTTTCTTTGGAATACTAGGATTGCTGACAGGTATGATCTGGGCTAAGTTTACATGGGGTGACTTCTGGACTAATGATCCTCAGCTTAATGGTGCGGCAGTAAGTGTGATGGCTTACCTGGCTTATACAATTCTTCGGGCTTCAATTGATGAAAGATCACTCAGAGCAAGAGTCTCAGCTGTTTACAACATTTTCGCTTTTATGCTCCTTGTAATCTTCCTTGGAATTTTACCACGATTAGCTGATAGTTCATTACATCCGGGCAAAGGTGGGAATTCATCTACAATGGGTGATCTTGACCCGACTATGCGTCTCGTATTCTATCCTGCCGCAATCGGCTGGATAATAATTGCTTATTGGATCCTTGAAATCCGTAAGCGTAAGAAAATAATCGAATTACAAATCTTTTCTAAATAATTTTAAGATGATCGGTGAAGATAAATTTGCTGTTGTAGTAATTGTTATGTCAATCATTTTTGTTGGACTGGCGGTTTATTTGTTTCTGATAGACAAGAAATTATCAAAAATTGAAAAACAACAACGAGAATTGACTTCTGACAAGAGTGAAGTTTCAACGCGTTAATTGGTTAATGAGAAACCATGGTTCAGTAAGAAGGAATTCCGGCATAACATTTTCGACCGGTTAACCGAATTACTAAATAACATACTTTTGTATTCTCATTAACAATCAATGGTTTAATAACTTACAGAATAAATTAACCCTTTATAATAAACAACTAAACTGAATGAAACGAATTCACATACTTATCTTAATAGTCCTTGTGGCTGCTATCGGAGTTGTGTTAAGCCTCTCAATGAATACCTCAACATATTCCGGATTTCAGGAAGCTGCAAAACATCAGGGTCGTGAATTTCACATAATGGGTAAGCTTAGCCCGGGTAAACCTATCAATTACGATGCTTCGAAAGATGCCAACAGTTTTACATTTACAATGATTGATGATCAGGGAACCGAAATGCTGGTTAAATACAATGACAGTAAACCACAGGATTTTGAGAAACTTGATCAGATAGTAGTTATTGGTAAAATGAAGGAAGGTTATTTTGAGGCTCATAAGATGAACCTTAAGTGTCCGTCCAAGTATAATAAGGACCAGATTCCACAGGAATTTCAGGACATGAAATACTCTGATCAGCAATAATCGCAAAGACTAAAATAAAAGAGGCTGTCTCAAAAGGATAGCCTCTTTTTTATTGATAGTCTTTTGTGTGGTTTTGTTAAACTCTAACCCATCTCAGCAACATCAATTAATGGTTTTTCACCCAACTATTGATGAGTTTACCACAAATCACTCTTTAAAAGGAGTAAGCTGGATAATTGAGGAAACTGACATTGACGACAACCTCTTATTTGTTTTATTGCACTTTCACCTGAAGTATAATTGAAGCGGCTTCCTAATGAAAAGTTCTATAAAAATTGTGTTTAATAATTAATAAGTTAACTCTACTTTCAAATCATCAACCAGGAATGTTCCAATCTTTTTATTCCAGACATATGCTTTGATGATATCATCAGCATCAAGCGTTTCAGGGAGATTGAATTCAGCTGAAATCTCTTTCCATTCGTTAGTGTTTGTGAAAAGTGAATCAACCTGTGCCCCACTATAATATTTATTATTATTCACTGAGCAGATAATAAAGGCATTTGACCCTTGTGCAAGTGAGCAGCCGAATGCTGAAATCTTCATTTTTTTTGGTAATGCATCATTAATATTACCTAACCTGTTCTCATACACAATGCTGAATTCATTTATCGAATCAATCTTACTTGAGTATTTCCCTGAATGAGCAAGAGTATCGGTAATTGTGTTAAGATTCTTCCATGTATTTGGAATAAGAACAGCTAGTGAATCAACATTTTCAACATCTGTGCTGAAAGAGAGTATGGTTCCACTTTCGTTTTTGCCATCATTTATACTATTGCATGAGGCAAGAATTATGATTGCTGACAGAATAAGTAAGAGTTTTCTCATTGGTTTGTTTTTAAGGTTGTTAAAACTTTGAAGCAGCAAAGTTAAAGAAAGATATAAGATTGTTATATTTGCCAAAGAATAGAATTCTCACATTTCAAAATATTATAATCATGATTGAATTGAAGACATCGGAAGAACTAATGCAACTGGAAGAAAAGTACGGTGCGCACAACTATCATCCATTGCCTGTTGTACTGGCAAAAGGCAAAGGAGCTTTAGTATGGGACGTAGAAGGGAAAGAGTATTATGATTTTCTGTCAGCTTATTCTGCAGTAAACCAAGGACATTGCCATCCAGCCATTGTTAACGCACTCGTTGAACAAGCTCAGAGAATGACACTCACATCAAGGGCATTTTTTAATGATTCACTTGGCGAATATGAGAAGTATATCACCGAGTATTTCGGATACGATAAAGTCCTTCCAATGAATACAGGTGCTGAAGCTGATGAAACAGCACTTAAATTATGCCGTAAATGGGCTTACAAAGTAAAAGGTATTGCTGAAAACGAAGCTAAGATCATTGTTTGTAACGGTAATTTCCATGGTCGTACAATTACAATTGTATCTATGTCATCTGATCCTGACTCTTATGGAGGATATGGTCCATTTACCCCAGGTTTCATAAAGATTGATTATAACGATCTTAACGCATTGGCTAAAGCATTAGAGGATCCTAATGTTGCAGGTTTTCTTGTTGAACCTATTCAGGGTGAAGCCGGAGTATTTGTTCCGGATGATGGCTACCTGAGCTCAGCTTATGAGATGTGCCGTAAGAAAAATGTTCTATTTATTGCTGATGAAGTACAGACAGGAATAGCACGTACCGGTAAATTACTGGCTTGCGATCACGAAAATGTTCGTCCTGATATCCTTATCCTTGGAAAAGCACTCTCTGGTGGAGTTTATCCTGTTTCAGCTGTTTTGGCAGATGATGAGATTATGCTGACTATAAAACCAGGTGAACACGGATCAACATTTGGTGGTAACCCGATTGCTGCTAAGGTTGCAGTTGCTGCTCTACAGGTGGTTAAAGATGAGAAACTTGCTGAAAGGGCTGAGTATTTAGGAAAAATATTCAGAGATGAGCTTTCAAAGGTTAAATCTGATATGATCGCACTGGTTCGTGGTAAAGGTCTTCTGAATGCAGTTGTTATCAGACCAAAGAATGGTAAGGAAGCATGGGATGTGTGCCTGAAGATGCGCGATAACGGCGTTTTGGCAAAACCAACTCATGGAGATATTATTCGTTTTGCTCCTCCACTAATCATCACTGAAGAACAATTGCGTGATGCTATCAAGAGAATTATAGAATCGATATTATCTTTTGAATAAATCTATTCACTAATAATTATAAGAAAGCCGTTCCCTTAAAAGGACGGCTTTTTTAGTATATGACCATTAAACAAAAGAGGCAGCCTTTTTTAGCTGCCCCTTTCAAAAATAAATGAAAGAAATTACTGGATATCCCAGAAAAGAGGAGTGGTCAGCAAATCATCTCCTATAGCATCAGAAGCCGAGTTGTAATTTGCTGAATTAAGAGTCTGTTCAGATATAGGATATGTAAATCTGACAGGAATTTGATCCTCACTTGAAATTGAAGGTGGAATATTAAATGTTGGGGCATCCAGTCGCCTCCATGTTGTCCAGCCTTCCAGACCCCTTGAGTAAAATGCGATCCACTCTTGAACACCAATCTTCTCCCGCCATTCTCCTGGTGCTGTCTGATAATTTACATCAGGTTCTGCAAGATAAGCATCAGCCTCTTCCTGAGTTCCATTCCAGAAAAGAATTGAGGATGTAACAGCCTGGTTATACCATTCTTCAGCTGATTGACCTACACTATATCCTCTTTCAGCAGCTTCAGCCAGGTAGAAGGCTGTTTCTGTAAAATCGAGAATAATGATAGGGTAAGTTGGTTCATGCAGAGCTTCGGCTATATGCGATAATTGATCGAATGGACTGTTTCTGCCATATAAACCTCCCTGATAGAAATCTTCATCAGGAACAGTGGTGAAATAATCATCCAATCTGGGATCCTCCAAGTCAACTAAAATATCCACAATAGTATTTGCAGCGACAAAGTCATTACGACCACTAGCCACAAGATCCTGCCATAGTGGATTGGAATTACTACCTCCCGGATACACCATTCTGGCATCTTCGCTTTCCTCAAAAGCTCCTCCATATGCACCTTCGATGAATGTTCTGGCAGTTTCTGAATCAACATCAGCTAAAGTGATGGCCATTTTGATGATAAGTGAATTGCCGAACTTTTTCCACATGGCAACATCACCTCCGAAATACAAATCATTATCGAAAGATCCATAACTTTCATCAAGACCATCGGTAGCTTCTCTAACTCTGCTGAGAAGATCCATGTATATAGTATGGGCATCATCATATTTTGGCTGGGTAATAGAATCAGCCAGGGCTTCTGAATAAGGAATATCTCCAAAGAGTAATAAAAGATAGTTCCAAGCCGTTGCTTCAACTAAGGTAATTACATGGAGTTTATTTTGCTTAACTATCACATCTTCTTCAAGAGGTGCTTCTTCTGCACTTACAAGAGTGTGTGCTTCACGCAAATCCTTCAGAATATCACGATATAGAATTCTAAATTGAGCATCCGATATGTTTCTCGTTGTGAGATCATAGTTTGCTTCATCTGTGTAAGTGGTCTCTGTCCAATATTGAGCCCATAGTTTGAAGATATTCAGGTTTACATTAGTACTGGCTAATTGATCACCCAAGTTTTTCTGTGCATTCGAGAACAGGAAATCACCAGGGACCTCACTTGCTCTCTTTTTATCAGTATTGAAGTCTTCAAAATTCTTTGTACAAGATATTGTGAATCCTGCCAAAATTGCGATCATTAAGATTATCTTTTTCATTGTTTTGCCTCCTTTAAAATGATAAGTTAACAGTTAAACCTACATTCCGAAGGGTTGGCATAACACCACTTTGCCATCCCTGGATATTTCCGGCACTTTGACCTGCTTCAGGATCTGCATGCGGCAGGTTTTTATCAATTATCCAAAGATTTGAACCTACTAAGCTAAATGATGCTCCACGTATAAAGGAGTTTTCAAGCACTCTGGCAGGTATGGTATAGGTTATGGCTACTTCTCTTAATTTGATAAATGAAGCATCATAAATAAAGTGGGAACCAGGATGGTTCACATAGCCAAATGCTTCGTATGTATCTCCGGGAATACGGATGTTGTTTGGATTACCTTCAGCATCCACACCTTCCATTATGAGACCACCGCTTGCAGGATCATAGGTTCCATCAGGATTTTCTATCAGAGGATCTCTGACAGGATTTCCCAAATCATTTATGAAATCAGTTTCTTCATAAACACCGGTAGCTAAACCATAATAGAGGTCAAGAGAGAACAAGTCACCTCCTTGTTGCATATCAATTAGAAAACTGAATGACCAACCCTTATAGCTAAATCTGTTATTCAACCCGGCAATCCAGTCAGGATTTATATCACCTATAACGATATCTGAACGTGCGCTTGTCAGGTAATATCCATCTTCACCTACAATCTTTTGACCGTTTTCGTGATATACATAGTCACTCCCCTGAATTACACCATAGGGTTGACCAACACGGGCATTGACTGAAACACCACCCTGTAATGGAGAGGTATTTATTCGCAGATTCTCTAATCCCGGAGCCAGAGAAAGGACCTCATTTCTATTTCTCGACCAGTTGAGTGTAATATCCCATCTAAAGTTCTGTGATGCAACCGGAGCACCGGATAATGATAGCTCTGTACCTCTGTTTTCAATTTCGCCGGCATTAACGAATTGAGAAGAATAACCCGTAGCTGTTGAAACTGTGGCAGGTATAATTTGGTTGATCGTATTTTCTTTATATGTTGATAAATCGAGCCTTAACCTGTTATTAAACATACTCAATTCAATACCACCTTCCAAACTCTTAGTTCTTTCAGGTTTTAGATCAGGATTTGTTTTTGAATTTGCTACTGAAAATAGTGGAGCGTTTCCAAATGATGTAAATTGTGTATACGTTCTTGAAATAGCACCCCATTCAAGAGCATTGCCGACTTCAGCATAACTTAATCGTATTTTACCCAAATCCATAAAGGTATTATCACCTAAGAGGGTTGAGAACAGGAAGTTACCTGATACTGAAGGATAGTAATAAACTCTGTTATCAGGATTTAAAACAGATGACTCATCTCTTCTGATAGTCCCATCAATATATATTGTATTAAATAGGCCAAGTGATGCATTGGCAAAGATCCCATTAATGCCAATCTGTTCATAAGACTCTTCAGGAGGAACCATTGGATTGACACTATTACCCAATGAATATAGTCTTGGAACTATCAATCCACCATCAGTAGATGCAAAAACATCATCAAGGGTTCGGCGGAGGATATTAGTTCCCACGATTACATTCAGATTCAGATTATCAGAGAACAGTACATAGTATCTTGCCATCAGGTCAAAATTACTTTCAGTGAACGAGCGGTCAAATCGTGAATAGCCGGATGTAACATCAGGTCGCCCAACACCTAATTCACCTGCAACTGAACCAATTGCTTTACGTTCTTCCTGAAGTTCACTATATGTATCTACTGCATATCGTCCCATCAAACTAAGGTGATCCGTAATTTTCCAGTCAGCCTGTAAGTATCCGATTATACGTGAACGATTATCTGTTTCATAGTTTTCATATCGTACCCAATAGGGGTTATCCCAATATAGTGGTGTTAAATTAAATGGAGATGTTGCATTCCAGGAAACATTTTCCTTTGTGAGTTCGTACATCTCTTTTTGGAGTTTATAATCAACATTTGTCTGACTCCATTGCCTGAATGAAGTTAGAATGTTATCGCTGTACCCGGTAGAGTTCCTGCCCTTACCATCAGTGTTTACGTAATTAGCATTTGCAGTAACTTTTACATTTTTCAATACATCATAAGTACCGGTAAAGTTTACATTATGCCTGATGAGGTGACTATTTGGCATGATACCTTTTTGGTCAAAATTTGTATATGATAATCTGAAATCTGATATTTCAGAACCTCCGGCTATTTCAATGCTATTAGTAAGCGAAATAGGTGTTTCAAAAAATGTAATAGGGCCATTAGGAGAATTTACCCAAGGACGTTTTTGATGATAATAAGGTGATAAAGGGTGAAATGATTCCCATTGGTAAACAAGAATATTGGGATCAAACTTTTCGCCAAATGAGGCATCTTCACCAGTTGGTACCGTAAAATCACGGACACCGTCACCATCAACATCATAGAAATATAGGAATCCGGGTAATTTTCTCGGATAACCGGCTACAAGTGTATCACTGTAATAAGGTCCATATCCGCCTCCATAATTTGTTTGGTATTTGGGGAATGTACTCTTATCAATAAAGCCTGTAGTAACGTTTGAGCTAATATTAACACCCAGAGCTTTTCCCTTACTCCTGGTTCCTTTTTTAGTGGTAATCATAATAACACCATTAGCAGCCCGTGAGCCATAAAGTGCTGTAGCAGCAGCACCTTTAAGTATATTCATGCTTTCGATATCATTTGGATTAATATCGGAAGCAGCATTTCCGTAGTCATAGCCTGAACGTCCTGTTAGCTGTCCGAGATTATTAGTTAACTCGTTGCTAATCGGAACACCATCTATTACAAATAGAGCCTGGTTGTTTCCTGAAAGAGAAGAAGATCCTCTAACCACAACGTTAGTAGAACCGCCAAGGTTATTATTAGCTCTTACCTGAACCCCGGCAGCCTTTCCTGATAGATTATTAATAAAGTTATCAGATCGTACTCTGTTCATTTCTTCGCCTGAAACTTGTTGAGTAGCATAGCCAAGAGATTTCTTTTCCCTTGAAATGCCTAGCGCAGTAACGACAACTCCCTCAATATCCATTGCTTCGGTTTCCAGAATAACATTAATTACCGTCTGTGTACCGATTGTGACTTCTTTCGTTGTCATACCGACAAATGAATATTGCAGGATTTCGGCTTCAGCCGGTACTCTCAATGAGTAGCGGCCGTTTACATCAGTTGTGACACCAATGGTAGTACCCTTTACCTGAACGGCTACTCCCGGGATGGGCTGGCCATCCTCAGAACTTGTAACCACCCCTGTAATGGTAGTTTGTGCCATAACGACTTGCACTCCTATATACATTAGTAGTACAAGTATTGCTGCAATCTTTCTCATAGTGTGTGTGATTTGTTAATAAAAGAACTACTTCGTGTAGATTTGCTGCCAGAAATCCTAGTGCTACATTTACAAAACAATGCAGAAACGAAAATGGCTGAATGTCAGGGCATTAATTCATATAAAGAGATAAAAAAAGAGGCTGCCATTTGTGGCAGCCTCTTATCAAGATGAAATACGTTAATTACTTATCCCAGATTAATTTAGTTGTAAATGTGTCACCACCTAATGCATCAGCTGCACTCTTGGTGTTAGGCCCGTTAATTGTATATTCTTCTACCGGATAAGTTAACCTTCTTGGAATTTCATTAACTGCGGTTGCATCAAATTTAACGATACTACCATCTAATAATGGACCAGTTTTTTCGCCAACTTTGATTATACTCTTAGGAAATCCGGTTCTACGATATTCTGCCCATGCTTCATACCCATTCATAAATAGTGCAATATATTTTTGAGTAAGAACAGTTTCCTGGTTAGCAGGAGGCAATGATGCAATAAAATCATCTATACCAGCAACAACTCCCCACTCTTCAAGAGAAGCGCGGACACCTTCTTCATACCATGCCTGATCCCAACCATTGAGTTCAGATAATATGAAACAAACCTCAGCATAACTCATCCATGAAACTGCTGCATCAGCTGCCAAATATGGTGGTTGTGCGTTATAAATGTTTGCTACAGATGCCCGTAAATTAGATGCATGCTGATTGATAATTCCGTAAGGCATACCTCTGTAAATGCCAGCAGAGTTTTTGGGAACCCAAATTTCTAATCTTGGATCAACGATTCCATAAAATGGATTTGTTTTATTGTTTAAAGTATCGTTAATACCCTTCAATAAATCAACAAAATTAGCAGTTGGAGTCATATCATTGCGCCGTTCAGTATAAAACCCGTCGTACATGGGTGCATTACTTTGACCGTCTCCAATGTATTTGATTTGAGCATTATCATCATTACTTGCAAATGCACCATCACTGGCTTCATTAATAGCAATTGTGCGAGCATTAACGATATCCGGATCAGTTACTTTACTTAATCTGATGGCAAGTTTTAATCGAAGTGAATTGGCAAATTTTGCCCATTTTGTTGCATCACCATCATACATTAAATCACCACTTGTAAAAACTGTAACTGCTTTACCTTCACCTTCAAAGTAATCAGCTGCCTCTTTTAAAATTTTGAATAAGTCGAGGTAGATTTCTTTCTCACTTGAGAAAGCCGGTGTTGGATTTTCAACGGCATTAAATGCTTCAAAATACGGAACGTTACCATATGTCGATGCGAGTAGTTGAAATACGTATGCTTTTAAAATATTTACTGCTGCAATTTGGCCTTTTGCATCTCCGTAATTGGCATTAATTGCAGGAGCCTTTTCGGGATCACTGGCAATTAATAATATTTCCTGTAGGTCCATCATATCAGTATAAATTAACCTCCAGTAATTATTATTAACATTTTGGCGAATGTAAAATCTGTCTTCTTCAGTGTAGTTACGTTGAGCCCAATACTGTGACCATAATAGGCCCTGTCGACCACTGAACCATACGTCAAAGATATCATCAGTTAAAGTTTTCTGGGCTGATGGTATAAGGTTTATTGTTGGTACTTCTTTCGGACGGTTAGGGTCAGTATTGATTTCATCGAAATCTTTAGTACAACCGATAACCATCAACGAAAGCATCAATAGCACAAGTGTATGTTTTATGATGTTTGTTTTCATATCGTATTTCAATTAAAAGTTAAAATTAAGACCAAACCCAAAATATCTCAGGCTAGGTAGTGCACCACCTTCAATGCCCTGAATATTACCGCTACCGGTTGTATTTTCCGGGTCAATGTGCTTAATGTCAGCACCCCAGATTGCAAGGTTACGTCCAAATGCTGATACTGTAAGATTTTGAACAGGACCAGTAAGTTTAGAAGGTATTGTATAGCTCAAACGAAGTTCTCGCAATTTGATATAATCAGCATCGAAAATGTTTGCTTCAGCAGGACCTGAATAATGCCAACCACCCCATGATTCTGCATCTATGCGAGTTGTATTTTGAACAGGTTCAGAAACATCATTTCCATCAGCATCAGTGTATTGAATTCTTTGAGTACCATCAGGATTGTTCACAACATAACCATAGACTCCTTCAAATAATGCACCACCACCATCTTCAACGGCATCACGAATGTTTTTGCCATTAGGTAATTCTTCTGCTGATTCTTCGAGAATACCGCTATATCTTCCCCACATACTTGTAGTTGAGAATAATTGTCCACCATGTCGGATGTCAATAAGTCCGGATAATTCAAAACCTTTGAAGTTGAATCTATTCCAGATACCCATCATATAGTCAGGTAATACTGTTCCAATTGATTTTACAGGTCCGGTTAAAGTATAACCATCTGTGTCAACAATAATATTGCCTGCGTCATCTTTTACGTAGCTCGAACCGATAATAGAACCATATGGAAGACCAACTTCTGCATTAACTGATACTGAGAATGGTCCGTTAGTTAACCTGTAAACATCAAGGTCTTTAGCAAGTTCCACAACTTCATTAGTGTTATGAGAATAATTGGCACTGATATTCCAAGAGAAAGACTTAGTCTTAATTGGAGTTAAATTGAGGCCAATTTCAACACCCTTATTAGTGATCTCTCCTGCATTAACATATTTGAAGCTGTATCCACTTGCTCCATCTAATGCCACTGGAATAATTTGATCATAAGTTGCATCACTGTAATAAGTGAAATCAAGACCAATTCTATTGCTAAAGAACATAAGTTCAGTGCCGATTTCAAATGATTCGGTCTTTTCAGCATGAAGATCAGGGTTAGCAAGTGTACTAGGAATAGTATACATTGCCAGGTTGTCAAAATTACTCAGGTAAGAATAATAATAGTCATTATTATAAGGATCTGTATCATTACCTACTTTTGAAACACCTATACGAATTTTACCGAAACTAAGAACGTCATTGTTTTTAAGAGCATTGAGTTCTGTAAATATAAAACTCAAACTAGCAGATGGGTAATTGAATGTATATGGTTTAACTGTTGAACTCCAGTCTTCTCTGAAAGTGAGGTCTAAATAAACCATTCCACGCCATCCGATGTTTGCACTACCATATAAACTCTGAACCTCTTTAGCTTCTTCATATTCAGCTATTTCAGGTTTATTCGTTGAATTAGTAATCTTGTATAAACCTGGAATTATCAATCCTCCGTTGGTGTTAGCAATCATTCTGCTATATTCTCTGTGCCTCTTATTAGCGCCAGCCATGAGGGTGATTGAAAAATCATCAGTGGGGTCGAACTTATATGTTGCCAACAACTCTGAGTTGGTTTCCATCATCTCACGATTTGCTTCAGAATATGAAGATTCAGCTTGTGAACCAACAGCGTTTCTTTCCATTTCTGCGAGAGCATAATAATCAAGGTTTAATTTTCCCTGTACGGAAAAACCTTTAAAAGGTGTTAATAAAAGTCCGATATTACCAAATACACGATTTCTTTCATCATCCTGATAATTCTTATACCTTGTCCAATATGGATTGTCAGAATATGCGGGTGTAGGATCATTCCATGCATTACGATTCCATACACGTTGTGTTCCATCAGGATTGACATAGTTACTCATTATACCCATGTCAAGTTGACGTTGTCCCCATTGGTTGAATTTCTGCATGATATTATTATCATCATAACCGGTTTCAGGACGTCCCATAGTATATGTGTTCACATAATTAGCGCCTATAAATCCTTTTAACCACTGGCTAATTTGTGATTCACCGTTGAAATTTATAGAATTACGTTTTTGTTCACTATTTGGCATGTAACCAGTCAGATCATAGTTTGTATATGACAACCTGAAAGCAGATCCCTCATTCATACCGGTGATTGCGAAGTTGTTATTGAACACTACTCCGGTTTCAAAGAAATCTTTTACATCTTTCTTAGGAGCAAGCCATCTGGATGTTGGAACGTCTCCAACCATTCCATTAGCTTCCCAATCAAAGAGGTCAAAAGCTGAAACATATTCCTGACCATTGTACCTGGGCCCCCAACTCTCATCTAAATCGTAGTTGATGATTCGATACTCTTTACCATTTATTTCCTGTAGGATAAATCCATCATCAGTGCCTGGACCAGTATTTACGTAACCACCTCCATAAAGATTCTGATATTTTGGAAGTACTGCTACCTGCTCAAATGATACTGAACTATTTACCTCTACACCAAGGCCTTTCTTACCGGCTTTGGCTTTTTTAGTAGTGATAACAATAACCCCATTTGCTGCACGTGATCCATAAAGTGCTGCAGCTGTGGGTCCCTTAAGTACCGAAACTGATTCAATGTCGTCGGGATTGATATCATTAGCCATATTACCATAGTCAACTCCACCTGCACCACGTTGTGTATCAACAGTATTATAATTGCTATTATCCATTGGCACTCCATCCACGACAATAAGTGGTTGGTTGTTTCCTGAAACTGATTTAACACCACGTATGGTAATGCGTGATGAACCACCCATGTTTCCAGAAGCAGAAGTAATATTGACCCCTGATACTTTACCAGATAATGAGGTTATCAAGTTGCCTGAGCGGGTTTGATTAAGCTCATCAGCTTTGACTTCTTCTACCGCATACCCAAGTGCTTTCTTTTCACGGCTGATACCGAGTGCGGTTACAACAACGCCTTCAATATCCATAGCTTCAGTTTCGAGCACAACGTTAATAACTGACTGATTACCAACTGTGACTTCTTTTGTGGTCATACCAACAAAAGAGTACTGAAGAACTTCTCCACCGGCCGGTATTTTCAATGAATAACGGCCATTCACGTCTGTTGTGACACCAACAGTGGTACCCTTAACTTGTACGGCAGCCCCCGGAATAGGTTGTCCGTCATCAGCACTGGTTACCACACCAGTAACGGTTGTTTGCGCCAAAACTACTTGTACTCCGGCGAAGATCAGAAGTACAAGCATCATTGCTAGTTTTCTCATAGTGTGTGTGTTTTGTGATTGAATTGTTAAAATTTGGTCATTGTAAAAAAGATTTTTCTTTCTTATTGCAACTTCTCTGTTTATTTGTTTACCTCCCTTTCTGATTTGACGTAATGTTAATACTTATATTTCTCTAAAGCCGAAGTGGCTGTTATTACTGGAAAAATTATAAAATAGAATTGATTTAGCCTGATTCTGTGGCTGTTGTAAAGGTTGTAACTTCTGTATGTTGCATCCTGTGTCGATTTGTTTTGCTAATGTAGAGATAATTTCTCACAATTATTCAATATCCACTGAAAAAAATGCGCTCTTGATTGAAGATTTTTATCTTCATTGAGCTAACGTATTGAAACGCAGTTCTATAGATCTAACAAGTCAGCTATTTTCTATAAAAAAATATAGAGTTGGCCCCATTCACGGCGGCCTTATTTGTGTGTAGTAACTAGTTGTTAGATAGTGGTACCCAGGAATTAATTGACTCACTGAATCTTATGAAATATCAAAAAGGGATTATGATGATAATGAAATGGTAACAACCTCGAGACAGCTTCATAATATCTTCAAGACTTCCTAACAACATCAAATCTAACATTGGGTTGTGTCGAAGAAAACAAGAGCTTATTTAGAGGTTTAGTTGAGGTTGTGACCATTTCAGTATCATTTTATCATCATTATGGTATGATAAGAAAATATAAAAAAAAGACCGTCCTTTTGGGACAGTCTTTCGTATCACCTCGTTATTATTTTATTGGGGAAAGTCGAATGAGATGTTTTTCAGGAATTCTACACTCTTATTTATCTCAGTGTACATGATTTTATCATCTTTGACAAAAGGAATCAACCTTCTGTATTCCATAATAAATGCTTCAAGGAATGGTGAAGTGTTATTTATACCATGAAATTCAAGTGCCTGAACTGCAGTAAATAATTCTATAGCCAGTATCCTTTCGAGATTTTTAATTATTCTCAATGCTTTTGTAGCTGCATTTGCACCCATACTTACATGATCTTCCTGCTCATTTGAAGAGGTGATTGAATCAACAGAGCTTGGTGTGGCCAGTTGCTTGTTCTGACTTACAATGCTTGCAGCAGTATATTGTGGAATCATGAATCCTGAATTAAGACCCGGATTAGCGACAAGAAATTCGGGTAGGTCGCGGCATCCTGATATTAAACGGTAAACCCTTCTTTCAGAGATATTACCCAATTCAGCCATAGCAATTGAAAGAAAGTCCATTGCAAATGCCAGCGGTTCGCCATGGAAGTTGCCACCCGATAATACAAGGTCATCATCCGGGAAAACTGTTGGATTATCAGTAACAGCATTTATTTCAGTCAAGACAACTGACTCAACATAATTTATTGTGTCTTTGACAGCTCCATGAACCTGAGGAATACACCTGAATGAATAGGGGTCCTGTACTTTTTTACCTTCATTTTGTATTAACTTGCTTCCTTTCAGTAAATTCCTGATGTTCTTAGCCGTTTCTATCTGACCCTTATGAGGTCTGATTGTGTGCAACTGTTCTAAGAAAGGATCAATCCTACCATTGTATGCTTCTAATGAAATAGCGCCGGTTATATCAGCTATTTTGGAGAGACGACGTAATTTTAAAAGAATATGTACAGCATGTGAACTCATGAATTGAGTTCCGTTTAGTAAGGCTAATCCTTCTTTCGACTGCAAAGTAATTGGTTGCCATCCGTACTCTTTAAGTACTTTTTTTGCAGATACAATTTTACCGGCAAGTCTCATTTCTCCTAATCCGAGAAGTGGCAGGGAGAGGTGAGCTAAAGGAGCAAGGTCACCTGATGCTCCCAATGATCCCTGCTCATATACTATCGGCAAAACATCGTTATTGTAAAAGTCAATGAGTCGCTGAACAGTCTGTACCTGAACTCCGGAATTACCCAATGAGAGGGCGTGTACTTTCAGAAGGAGCATTAATTTTACGATATCAGATGCTACTTCCTCACCAGTTCCGCAAGCATGTGACATTACAAGATTTTCCTGTAAAGTAGTAAGATCTTTTGGGGATATCTGGACATTGCAAAGTGAACCAAAACCTGTAGTAATACCGTAAATGGGATGATCAGATTTAGTTAGCTTTTCATCAAGATATTCTCTGCATCGTGTAATTCTGGTGATGGCTTCGTGAGATAATTCCAGTTTAATATCCTGTGATATTAAATTATGTATTGTTTCTAAAGTTAAAGGTGCCGAATTTATTAAGTAAGTTTCCATTTTGTATTCTTTTATTAATTGAAATTCTGATTGATGAATAATGCAATCATCAATTTGTCATCCCGGCACGATTCACTACTATTTTGAATTTTAAATTCCAGTTAAAGCTCATGATTTCTTAATAATTTCTATTAATTGCTGATGATCAACTGATTGCTGTTCACCGGTCTTCATATTTTTAAGCTGAAGAGTATTAGACATAATTTCTGATTCTCCTATAATTACTACCCAGGGAATGCTTTTGCTGTCAGCATATGCAAATTGCTTTTTGATTTTTGCAGTTTCAGGATAAAACTCAGTGTTAATGTCGTGTTCTCTCAGAGTATTTGCAAGTTTAAGACAAGTAGGTGTTTCTTTAAGTCCAAAATTTACAAGAAGTACTTCAGTCGATTCCTGAGCATATGAGGGGAAGAGGTTCTTCTCATTCATGATGTCATAAATTCTGTCTGCGCCAAATGAAATACCTGTTCCTGAAACTCCAGGTAAGCCGAATATTCCGGTAAGGTTGTCATATCTTCCACCACCGCTTATGCTTCCGATTCCTGCCTCAACTGCTTTTACTTCGATTATTGTACCTGTGTAATAATTAAGTCCTCTGGCAAGTGTCAAATCAAGTTCAGGCTTGTCGATGATTCCCATTTCATCAGCAAAAGCAAATACTTCGGAAATCTCATCAATACCGGCCACCCCTATTTCACTTGAGGAAAGAATTGATTTTAACACGGTAAGTTTTTTATCATTAGTCCCTGACAAATTAATAATTGGTTGCAACTTGTTGATAGCATCCTGATCAAGCCCACGTTCAGCAAGTTCTTCATTTACTTTGTTCAGGCCGATTTTGTCAAGTTTATCAATGCTTACAGTAATGTCAATTATTTTATCGGGATGTCCTATTATTTCAGCAATACCGGTAAGTATCTTGCGACTGTTTACTTTTATTATTATACCGATATTGAGTTTTCTGAAAATTCTATCGGCCATAACAAGAAGCTCGGCATCATTAATAAGTGAATCGGAGCCAATGACATCTGCATCACATTGATAGAATTCGCGATAACGCCCCTTTTGTGGACGGTCGGCTCGCCAAACGGGCTGTAGCTGGTACCTCTTAAAAGGAAATGTTATTTCATTACGATGTTGTACAACATACCGGGCAAAAGGAACCGTTAAATCGTAACGCAATCCTTTTTCACTAATTTTTCCTGAAAGTTTTTGGGAAGTAATGGTAGATAAATCAACTGAGTCGACAGCTGAAAGGAAATCACCTGAATTAAGGATACGGAAGATAAGTTTGTCTCCTTCCTCACCGTATTTACCAAGTAAGGTAGTAAGATTCTCCATTGCAGGCGTTTCAATTTGCTGATAACCATACAATTCAAATGTTTCACGGATGGTTTTGAAAATATAGTTTCGCCTGCTCATTTCAAGAGGTGAGAAATCGCGGGTGCCTTTAGGCTGGGAAGGCTTTTGATAATTCATGTTTAATTATCTGTATATGTTATAATAGAATTCTTATAAGGCTTAGTAGTCTATTGGAGTTTTTTATACTTGATCCTGTGTGGAGTATCATTGCCGGTTCTTTTACGACGGTTTTCTTCATAATCGGAATAACCACCTTCAAAGAAGACGACTTTAGAATCACCTTCAAAAGCAAGAATGTGAGTAGCAATACGATCAAGGAACCACCTGTCATGTGAGATTATAACTGCACATCCTGCAAAATTCTCCAAACCTTCCTCAAGTGCTCTTAGCGTATTTACGTCAATATCATTGGTTGGCTCATCAAGGAGGAGCACATTGGCTTCCGATCTGAGTGTCAATGCTAAATGCATCCTATTGCGTTCACCACCAGATAAAACTCCTGCTTTTTTGCCCTGATCTGCACCACTGAAGTTAAATCGGGCAACGTAAGCTCTTGAATTGAACAGTTTTCCTGCAAGTTGAAGATTCTCATTTCCTTCAGAGATAACTTCCCAAACTGTTTTCTCAGGGTCAATGTCAGTATGTGCCTGATCAACATAACCAATCTGAACTGTTTCACCAATTGTGAATTCGCCGCTGTCAGGTTTTTCAATACCCATTATCATTCTGAAAAGTGTAGTTTTACCTGCTCCATTTGGACCTATAATTCCTACTATACCGGCAGGAGGGAGGCTAAAACTAAGATTCTCGAAAAGGAGCTTGTCGCCATAGGCTTTTGATACATTGTTTGCTTCAATGACTTTGTTTCCTAGTCTTGGGCCATTTGGAATGAAAATCTCAAGTTTTTCTTCTTTCTGTTTTGTGTCCTCACTCATCAGACGCTCGTATGCTGCTAAACGTGCTTTTGATTTTGCATGCCGCGCTTTCGGTGACATTCGAACCCACTCCAGCTCACGTTCAAGTGTTTTACGGCGACGGGTTTCTGATTTTTCTTCCATGGCAAGGCGGTTGGATTTCTGCTCAAGCCATGAAGAGTAGTTGCCTTTCCAGGGAATTCCTTCACCTCGGTCAAGTTCTAGAATCCATCCGGCTACATTGTCAAGGAAATACCTGTCGTGAGTAACAGCTATGACTGTTCCTTTGTACTGTTTAAGATGCTGTTCCAACCAATCAATACTTTCGGCATCAAGGTGGTTAGTTGGCTCGTCAAGTAAGAGGATGTCAGGTTCCTGAAGGAGTAATCTGCAAAGCGCAACTCTGCGACGTTCACCACCTGATAGAGTTTTTATTACCTGATCCGGATCAGGACAGCGTAATGCATCCATCGCTCGTTCAAGCCTTGCATCAAGATCCCAACCATTTTGCTGATCAATGAGTTCAGTTAGACGGCCCTGTTCTTCAATCAGGGCATTCATCTCATCATCAGTCATTGGTTCAGAGAACTTATTATTCACTGCTTCAAATTGTTTAAGAAGTTGCACAGTTTCACCGGCACCTTCTTCAACAACTTCTCTTACGGTTTTATTATCATCCAAATGAGGTTCTTGCTCGAGCAGACCTACAGAATATCCGGGAGAAAAAACTACCTCTCCAATGTAGGATTTATCTAAGCCGGCAATGATTTTTAACAGGGTTGATTTTCCTGAACCATTTAAACCAATAATGCCAATTTTGGCACCATAATAAAATGAAAGGTAAATATCCTTTAATATTTGACGATTTGGTGGTATGATTTTACCGACACCAACCATCGAAAAGATGATTTTATTGTCATCAGCCATAATTGATATATTTTGGCAAACTTACACAAATTAACAGCATGAGCAAAGCCTATTGATGACCTAAATGGGCGTCAATAGCTTTGGCATTAGAAAATACTAACTAACGAAATTATGATGGTATAGGTTTGAGAGTCTCAACTTTAGATCCTGGTTGCATGATCATAGTGAATGAACTTCCTTCGCCTGGAATACTATGTACTTTAATCATTCCATGATTAAGGAGCATGAATTCCATACACAATCCTAATCCCATACCGGTTCCGGTTTCACCTTTTGTTCCGACTCTTCTTACTTTTGGATCGAATGTGAAGAGCCGATCAACAACATCCTGAGTCATTCCTATTCCATTATCCCTGATTGTTAACTTAGCAGCATCATTAGTAGTGAATCCTTTAATTTCAATAACTCCACCCGTATTTGAGAATTTCACTGAATTTGAAAGCAGGTTACGTAACACGGCGCTCATCATATTGTAATCAGCATAAGCCATTACAATTGGAGGTATATCAACTTTAAGAGTCAGGCTTTTATTACGCATGGGAATAGTGAACAACGGAGTAATCGATTCAACCAGATCGAGAAGATTGAAATGTTTAAGTACCGGATTTGCATTACCTGTTTGAATACGTCCCCATTCTAACAAATTTTCAATTAATTTATAAGTGTCAGAAGTTACCTGGTACATATTCTTTATTGCATCAAGGCGCTGTTCATCAGTAAATTGATCGTATTCCATGCTGAGAAGTTCAGAAAATCCCAGCAATGATTGGAAAGGAGATTTGAGATCATGAGCAACTATACTAAAGAATTTTGCTTTAGTTTCATTAAGCTTATATTGCTCGGTATATAATTTGTCAAGTTCTTCTTTTTGCTGAGATATCTGATGGTTGCGAAGAGCAAGTAATTCATTCTTTTTCTTTTTTGAATGATATAATAAAAAAAGGAAGGCTAGTGAAACTAAAATGATTGCCGAAATAACAATCAACAAATTCCTAATTATCTGCTGTCGGCTTAAAGCCAGTTTACTGTAAAGATTTTGTTGCCTGAGTAATTGGTTATCTCTTTCAGTTCTTTCAAGTTCAAAACTGACTCTAACCATATTAAAACGGTTGAGGTTTTCCTTACTGTAAATACTATCAGTGATATCCTGGTGCTTCTTTAAATATTGGAATGCACGCTGGAAGTCACCTTTTGCTTCCCACGCGTTTGATAAACCGGAATAAATGTTCTGCATCAAGAGGTCAGAGCCTGATTTTTCGATCAAAGCTAAAGCTCCTTTATAAGCAATAATCGCTGCGTCGTAGTCGCCCTGTTTAAGGTTTAAATCACCCATTCCCTGTAAAACACTTGATTGTTGGAATGGATCAGGTTTAATATTTGATAATCTCTGGGCTTCTTTGTAGTTTTTCATAGCCTGGTCATAATCACCAGTATTTGTATAAATCTCGCTGATATTTATAAGGCTGGCTATGACGCTTTCAGTATCATTGCTTTTATTGGCAATTTCGAGTGATAGTTGGTTGTATTTTAAGGCTTCAGGGATATTATTTAAACCAAGGTATGCTTCACCTAAATTATTATAAACAGTTGCAATTTTATCATTTTCTTTGAGCCTGAGGTGGATAAGTTCGGCATTTTTGTAATACTCTATTGCAGTTTTCCAATCTTTAAGTGTCAGATAGATATTGCCAATGTTATTATACGATGGTGCTATTCCTGAGCTATCTTTGAGCTCTTCAGAGTTATTGAGGGCCTGACTTAGAAATTCAAGAGCTTTGTCAAATCTTCCAAGTGTATAGTAAACGTTTCCAATATTCGATAATGCGATAGTTTGCTTTATTCTGCCATCAGTCAATTCACCAAATATTTTGGCTGACTCATTATACTTCTCAAGTGCCTTTGAAAAATCTCCTTGTCTTTCATAGATTAAGCCAATATTGTTTAAGACAGATGCAATTCCTTCCTGATCACTAAGTTCTTTGTAGAGGACAAGAGCTTGCTCGTAATATTCTTGTGATTGTCTGAAATTTTGTTCACGATACTGCACAATGCCCATTGTCTTAAGAGCCTTGGCTTTAATATCCCAGTATTCACCTTCAGATGATTTTTCGATTACTTGTTTTAAAATTTTTATAGTCTCCTGAGGTGACTGCTGCATTATATCTTCAGCTCTTGTCTGGAGGTCCCTAAGATTTTTTTCAACTCCCGAAGCGAAAATTGACAATACCGGGAGTTGCAGTAATATTATTATAGTAAGACGAAAAAAGACAGATTTCAATTGCATTCCACTCCTTCTTTTCTGATTGATCTTGTTTTCCAACAAATGTAATTCAGTTGATCACGGATTTTTTAATATCTGAATTCTCAAAAATTGCAGATAATTTTTCAGTGGCCCCTGTCCATGAGTAATTATTCCTGACAAATTCGTTTCCATTACTACCGATTGAATCAGCTGATTCATTATGTTCTATCAGGAAAAATGCTTTCTCAGCAACTTCTTGAGAGTTGTCACCGATTAAAATTTCACTATCAACGTTTGCTTTCAGTGCTGAATTGCATAATGTTGAAGTTATGCATGGTAATTTCATTGCCATTGCTTCAAGAAGTTTATTTTGCAGACCGGTTCCAAGTCGAAGCGGAGCCATAAAAATTCGTGCCCCGGCATAATATTCTCTAATATCATCAACCCATCCGGTTACAATTACATTTTCTGAAGCTAATGCCTTTACACGCTGGTGCGGTGAAGCCCCTGCAATTGTAATTTTAATGTCAGGATATTTAGCATGAATTAACGGGAGTACTTTTCTTACAAGATATTCGGCACAATCAATATTGGGTGGATACCCCATATTTCCCGTAAATAACAAATCAGTTATTTTCTTCGACTTATAAGGTTTGAAGTATTGCAGGTCAACTCCATTAGGTATGATAATGATTTTCTCTTTGTCAGGGTGGGGGATGCAATCCCTGTCCGGAAGTGAAATAATGGTCTTATTGTCAAATAAATTAAATATCCTGTATTCAAATTTTTTGAGTCGATTCAATTCAAATGACAGTATACCTTTCATAAATATGTTTGCGGAGGGAATTCGCCGCTCAACACCCTTCGAGAATACATCCTGATAATCAATTGTCTTGGGTATGTCAATTTGAAATGCATAAGGAGCTGTCCGTAAAAGTTGACAATATATATGATTGGGTTTGAACTTACGGATAGCTGAATGTACTCTTCGTTGAGCTCTCATGCTAAAATAATATCCAACTTGTAGAGGCCAACCCTTGAAAAGTGCAATAAACAGGTTCCAAAGGACAGTGATAAGATTAAGTTTGAAAATGATAATGTGACTACAGTAAGGTTTTACTTTCTGGTAATCCTCTTTTGAAACTCTTGAGTGACTTAAGGCAAAAAGGAATATTTCGTGTTTTGTGGAAAGTATTTTTATTTGATTGAAAGCTCTCAGCTTGTCACCTTTTTCGGTTGGATACGGAAATCGGGGCAGGATGATGAAGAGTTTCATTAAGGTAGTCGTGATGGGTTGATAGTTGTTGTGATAATTGCCATCCACACCGACAAAGATAGAAAATTTGGTTAATTGATAATCCGGTTATAAAAACTTTCAAGCTCCCTGATCAATAATGAGTTACTGTGATTTTTTCGGATAAATTCTGAAGCTGCTTTACTTAACGATTCAACCATTGATTCATTTTTCAATATCATTGAAATTGAGTCAATGAAATCACTTTTGGTGTTGCAAATCAGGATGTTTTGACCATTTGAATATTCAATTCCCTCAGCTCCGATAGTTGTTGTTAATACAACACAACCTGTCATCATTCCTTCAATTATTTTGATCCTTATACCGCTACCGGAGAATAATGGAACGACCATGATTCTGTATTTTCTCATGTAATCAATTGCATCAGCTACTTCTCCGTCAACTACCACGTCAGGATCATTAAAATGGGTAAGCCATTCCGGCATTTCTCTACCGGCAATACGGAATTTTATACCGGGAGTTTTTTCTTTAAGATCGGGCCAGACTTCTTTCAAAAACCAATTGATACCTTCAACATTAGGCAGCCAATTCATTGAACCGATGTGGAAAATGCAATTGGAAGGCTCAGCAAGAGGACGTTTTTCAACTGAGTTTAGCATATCGTCATTTATACCAAAAGGAATGGCAATGATTTTTTCGCTTGATATAAAATGGCTAAAAAATGATGCATCAGTTGAGGTTATTGCAATTATTCCATCAACTTCCCTGATCATCTTTATTTCATAATTCTTAAGAGTCTCATACAGATGTTTGAGGTAAAATCTCTTAAGTAAATTCTTTTCTCGTTGAAATAGTCTTTCCCAGATCAGATGTTCAATATTATGGGCTCTTAAGACTATAGGAGCCTTTGAAAGTTGCCTGATCAGGCTAATGTAAGGTGTAACAAAAAGAGTCTCAAGCTGAATGATATCGAACTGTGATTCAGTAAGTATCCGTTTAATTGTCTTTGCAAGGTCTTTTGTAATAAATCTTTTTACGTGGTATGATCGAGCTGTGAAGAGGTTAAAAAATGCATCTAACGGCTTGATACGTAAATCAGTATAAACCAACTCTATTTTTGTTTTACTTCTATATACCTCAGGAATGGTATTAATATCAACATTGTACTTATTACTATTTATCGCAAGGACCTTAACCTGATTACCTTGCTCTAAAAAACCTTCAATCATTGCATTCATTGCAATTGGACCACCTTCGCGAGGTGGCCATGGTGACTTATTGCAAATGAATAGAATTCTCATTTCTGCAGTCTGCTGAATTTACGTAACAACTTATTAAACAAACCCCTCCATACGTCAGTGTCAAGCAGAGGAGAGTCGTTATTTGCTTTAATGGTAAACCATATGCCTACTGGTAGTAAAACCATTGAGGATAGCCACATTCCAAATATGGGGTCCATTGTTCCGGCAATGACAGCTTTTTTCCCTGTCATGGATAATACATGGTAAATAACAAAAAAGATGACTGATATAACCAAAGGCAGTCCTAGTCCACCTTTTCTGATAATAGCTCCAAAGGGAGCACCTATAAAGAAGAGGACCAGACATGCAAATGAAAGTGTAAACTTTAAATGCCACTCTACTTCATGTTTATGGATGAGTACCATTCTTTCATTATAGTCGTTTTTTTCAAATTCAGCCTGGTTGCGTGTATTCCTGGCTATATTTATGGCTCGTTCTAAAACCTGAAGCTTCTCATCTTTAGTCATCCCATTCAATGCATACAATCTGTCATAAACTTTTACAGTATCATCAACTGTTGTGGCAGAGTCAAATTGCTTAAGAAATGAATAATTATTTATCCAAGATTTATTGAAGTTCTCAACTTTAGTGTTTAGTTCCTGCTTAAGCGAATCAGTTGATAATTGTAATTGCTTTAGATTTAGCATCGCATAATGGTTCCGAAAAAGCTCCTCATTGGTTCTGATCATCTTAAAGTCGGAGAGATCAAAAATCCTGTATTGCTCAGCAAAATATGTCCTTTGGAAAGGCTTTTTTGCGTCAGTTTTACGGTCGGTTTTATCATTATAATTAAAACCGTTGTATAATGTCAGTTCAAGAGTGCTACCATCTTCACTCTGAATCATTTTACCCCATTCAGCTCGGGTAACATTATTATTACCGGATTGAGCTGTATGATCATAAATTATTACATCTCTGACAGTTACACCATCGTTTTCTTTCTTACCTACTCTAAGTACATAACCATCAATATCATTGTAAAAGATGCCTTCCCGGATATTTAAAGCAAGCTTTTGCTGACGAACATCATACAAGATTGACTTGAATTTAAGATTAGAAATTGGAAGGATATTGTTTGAGAAGAAGAAAGCACCTATACTGATAATTATCGAAAGGATTATCAAAGGTCTCATTACATGGCTTAGTGATATCCCGGCTGATTTGATTGCCACGAGTTCATAACGTTCGCCAAGATTTCCGAATGTCATTAATGAAGATAATAGAATAGAAAGCGGAAGGGCTAATGGTACAAAAGTAGTTGAAGCATAAAAGAGTAATTGAGCAACTACATGCCATTCTAATCCTTTGCCTACAAGATCATCAATGTATTTCCATAGAAATTGCATCACAAGGATGAAAAGGGCAATGAAGAATGTTAGAACCAGTGGTCCTATATATGATTTAAGCACCAGCAGGTAAAGTCTTTTCACAAGCGAAGGTTAGTTTTGTGCAAAAATACAACTATTGAACAATTAATGGTTAATGCCCATATCCCGGATAAAACGAAATAAACATAGATATCTTATAAATTGGTTGAAATTCTTCAGTAGATTTGCTAATCCTAAAGAATGCAAGTTTATGGAACACCATGAAGTTAATAATAAAGATTGGGTCAGGCAATTTCTTGATCTGCCGAAGCAGCTTTACAAGCAAGATCAAAATTGGATTTCGCCACTCGATAACATGATTGAAGCTGTTTTCAATCCTGCCAAGAATGTATTCTTTACACATGGAGAAGCAACAAGATGGGTGTTTAAAGATAATAATGGTAAAATTTCAGGAAGGGCAGCTGCATTTATAAATACGAAAAAGGCTTACAATTACATTCAACCAACTGGCGGAATGGGCTTTTTTGAATGCTCTGAGGACAAGGATCTTGCTTTCTATATTTTTGATACATGCCGTGATTGGTTACGATCAAAGGGAATGGAAGCTATGGATGGCCCAATTAATTTTGGCGAAAATGACAACTTCTGGGGCTTACTGGTAGAAGGTTTTACTCCACCCAGTTTTGGCATGAACTATAATTTCCCCTACTATAAAGACTTTTTCGAAGAATATGGATTCAGGCCTTATTTCGAACAAGTTACAAATCATCTGGATCTAAGAGTTCCATTTCCTGAGCGATTCTGGAAAATTGCCGAATGGGTGATAAAGAAACCCGGATATTCATTCAGGCATTTTCTGTGGAAGGATAGTGAAAAGTTCATTGATGACTTTAAGACAATTTATGATGACGCATGGCAGTTTCATGAGAATTTCACACCTATTAATAAGGAAGTTCTCCGTGAACAGCTAAGAGAGATGAAGCCAATATCAGAGGAGCAATTTATATGGTTCGCATATCATAATGAAGAACCAATAGCTTTTTTGATTATGGTACCTGATGCTAACCAACTTCTTAGATTCTTTAATGGAAAGATGGGACTCATAAATAAACTAAGGTTTCTTTGGTTAAAGAACAGACGAATCTTTAGTCGTGCAAGAATTACAGTTATGGGTATCAGACCTAAATATCAAAAATCTGGTATTGAATCAGGGATATTCTGGCATATGGATAAAATGATGAAAAACTTTCCGGAATATAATGAAATTGAATTATCGTGGGTGGGCGATTTTAATCCAAAGATGCGCCAATTGCATGAGTCAGTAGGAGGGTATTTTGCTAAGCGACATATTACATACAGATATCTGTTTAATTCTCCCGGAGAAGCACAAAAGGCTACTGAAATTCCGCGTGACACCAGAGAAAGAATATAGGAGCTGTTTTTTATTCTTTTTTTTAACTCTTGATACAAGATTTTTACTATATTTAGCGACTAAAACAAAGTTTGGGAACTGGTTTTAATTATTTTTTTTAACGACGTGATATTCAATACTTAAAACATAAAATTTATTAACACTCATAACCATATTGTTTAACCTAAAGTAAGAAGTATGAAAAAATCACTACTAATTGGATTAGCTCTTTGTGTCTCCGTAGTAGCAGGAGCTCAACAAAGAGAGTTGCCAAAGAAAATTTTCAAAGCTGAGCCACGCTCTATTATCAGTGATAAAAGCAATCCTGATTTGAATGCTAATGCTCAGAATAATGATTATCTTGGAGGATTATACAATCCTACCAGAGAATTATCAAAAGTACCTATTGCCTCATCTTCAAATGCATACGGTATTTTTACTATGGACCAGAACATTATTTCTACTGACCCTGCACTAGATATGATAGTTTTCGGAAACAGGGGCGGTGGTGCCTTAGGTATTGGTACAGGTAATGATCTTGTTTATGCATATTCAACTGACCTGGGTGCAACATGGACTAATTTTTCAATCACATCATCTGATCCTGCTAATTGGTTCAGGTATCCAAGTACTGTGTTTTATAATCCGGAAGGCAATACTGACCCGGCTAATATGTACGCTATTTTTAGCGGACCATACGTAATTTCTTCCGGTTGGAGAGGCCAGTATTTTGGAAGTGTTAAATTTGACGGCGTTACCGATAAGGATATAACATTCGAAGTGAATGAATCTAATGTTTATCTGAATCACATGAATGGTGGCTTATGTGTAACACCCGGAGGACATGTTCATGTTATGTCAACCCGCCTGAATGGTAATGAAGCAAATTACACCAGCGTAGGATATGAAGTCCTGAATGGAGTATTTAATACTGAAACTAATAAAGTTGATTGGGAACTACCAAGGGTAGTTGTTAATCCTGAATTAGATGATGATAATAATCTATGGGCTACTGATATGGTTTATTCACCTGATGGTTCAATCGGTTATCTGGTTTGCACCGGTTTGGATCCTGATCCTGAATACAATCCTTACAGCTATAATGGAACAGTTGAATGGCCGGTTGTTTATAAAACTACCGATCATGGAGTAACCTGGGACAAAATTGAGCCATTTGATTTCACACAGATTGAAATATTCCAGGAATATCTGTATCCAACCCGCCAGGACCCGACTTTATTAATTCCACGTTTCTTTAACAGATGGGTTTCAGGTCCAAATGCTAATGGATATACAGTTGACATGAATGGCAATCTGCATATATCTGCACCTATGATGAGTACAATGTCACTTGAACCTGATTCAACAAACTATTTTTATCAGGAGCCAACCCTTATGTTTGATGTTTTCATGAATGGAGACGGCACTTGGGATGCTGTATTTATTGATACAATACGAACTGAGCCTGTAGCTAGTGTCGGTAGTGAATTTGGCTGGGATCAGCGTATTCATATGTTAAGGAATACCGATGGTTCAAAAGTATTTACAGTTTGGGCTGACACTGATCCGAAATACTTGAGTGGTTCAGAAACAACTAACACTCAACCTGATATCTTTACCTGGGGTATGGATGTAAATACTAAAAATATTACTCCTGCTAAAAATGTTACAGCTCTTGGTGATTATTGGGCTGATAACTTCTGGTTGCATGTTGGGAATATAGCTCTTGAGGACGAGGATGAATCCGGAGTGCCTGAATATCTACTTCCAATGACAACATCAACTTGTACTGGTGCTACAATATCTGTAGATAATCCTTGGACACATTATTATGTTGGTGGTGTTAACATAATGACTAAAGTTAAGGATATTGATATAATCTCAAATTCTTCATTATCACAAAACTATCCTAACCCATTTAAGACTAAAACTGAGTTTGAACTTACATTGGATAAACCGGCTACGGTTGGTGTTGAAGTTTACAGCATAGTTGGACAAAAAGTAGTCTCCATACCTGCTCACGAATATACTGCTGGTACACATAAGATTACTATTAATGCTGCAGATTTAAAACCAGGCGTTTATGTTTATTCTATAATCGCAAATGGCGAACGTGCATCACGTAAGATGACGGTTAAATAACTTTTCATGATTTGTTTTGGATTAAAAGGCTGTCTCACAATGAGGCGGCCTTTTTTTTGTTCCCCTTTAGAATTTGTAATTTTTATTGTCCGGGGAACAAAAATGAGAAGTACTCTGTTATGCTCTAAAACATTCTTACTGTAGTTTACTAACTATCAACTATATAGACCTCTAAATAATAGCGATTTCAGTCTGGAATTTCCCTTTTTGTTGTGTTTTTGTACTTTTTTTTTAAACAAGATGCAAAGGTGAAGGGTTTATCCATAAATTAGCGAAGTCAAAATCACTAAAACTAATTATTATCCTAATCAATAATTACAACATGAAAAAATCATTACTCTTAACATTGGCTTTAAGCATTGCATTATTTGCAGGTGCACAGAAAGCTGGAAAGCCGTCACTCTATAAGGCACAGGTAAAACCTGTAGGTATGGAGTACATCGATCAGAATGCAGAAGCAACCTTTTCAGGATTATTTAATCCTAAATCTTTGGTTAGCAGGGATATTACCAAATTAGAGATTGCTTCTTCAATTAACATCTTTGGAATCTTAAACACTGATCAGTCAATTATCAGAACTGACCCTGCTAATAATATGGTTCTTTTCGGAACTAGAGCTGGTGGTCCTTTTGGAGCAACCGGAAACGATTTGGGATTTGCTTACTCAACTGATAGAGGTGAAACTTTCTCTCATTTTATCATCAGCGGAAATGGTAAGTTTCTTCGTTACCCCAGTATTGAACTTTACAATCCTGAAGGAAATACTGATCCTGCTAATATGTATGCAGTATTTGTAGGACCTGTTACAAATGGTTCTAATTGGGTTGAGAACTTTTATGGTAGTGTGAAGTTAGATGGAACATCTGACTTGGATTTTAACACATTTCCATATGCCAATTCAAGTACATATCAGAATATCCTGAATATCAAATTAACTGCTACATCAGATGGTAAATTCCACGTAGCTTCACGCAGACTCGACGGAACATCAACTGCACCAATTTATGCAGGGATTGAAGTTATGAATGGAGTTTGGAATCCGACCACCAATAAGGTTGACTGGGACACAGACCTTGTTAATGTAAACTTTGAACTTGCTGAAAACAATAGGTTAGATGCAGTAAGTATGGTATTTACTCAGGATGGTTCTTTAGGCTATCTTGTTGGAACAGGTATTGATCCGGAATACAATGAATACGGTGTTGAATGGCCGGTTGTTTTCAAAACTGTTGACGGTGGTCTGACATGGGACAAGGTTCCGGGATTTGACTATTCAACAATCGAAGTATTCCAGGAGTATCTTTACGGTACTGCATCAGACCCGGATTTAGTTATCCCACGTTGGTACAACAAATGGATCCCTACTTCAACATCTGTTTCAATTGAAAACGCTTATACTATTGACCATAATGGGAATCTACACATTGCTGGTCCACTGGTAAGTACTTCTTCAATACATCCGGATTCTTTGAATTATTTCTACAATGATCCTTACATGTTATTTGACGTATTTATGCAAGGTGACGGATCATGGAATGCTGTATACGTAGATACAATCCGTACCGACGCTGCTGACGAATCACTTGGTTTTGGTGTAGGCTGGGATCACCGCTTGGCATTCAGCACATCAGAGGATGCAACAAAATTGTTCCTCACATGGGCTGATACTGATCCTAAGTTTTATGGTGGTGGTGTAACTATGAATTCTCAACCTGATATCTTTACCTGGGGATTTGATGTTGCTAATAACATGATGACTCTTCCTGTTAATGAAACTGCTTTAGGTGATTTCTGGGGAGAAAACTTCTGGATGCATGTTGGTGACCTGATATTCCAGGATGGTGATCAATACACAATTCCTTTAACAACTTCAAGACCACAACTTGAACAAGGAACAGGTGATGATGTTATCATGCACTCATATACTAATGGTATTATTGTTGTCGAGAACGATTTCACAATCGTAGATGTAGAAACAATTCCTGCTATTTCAAGCTTCAACCTTGACCAGAACTATCCAAACCCATTTGCAGGCAACTCTCAAATTAAAGTTACACTTAGCAAATCTGCTAATGTTACAGTTGAGATTTTCAATATGATGGGTAGGAAGGTAGCTGAAATCGCAAACCAGCAGTACAATGCAGGTAGCCATATCATCAATATTGATGCTAATAACCTGACATCTGGAATGTATATCTATACTGTTACAGCAAACGGCGAACGTATGTCACGCAAAATGACTGTTAAATAAGTCTTTTAATAAAATACTTTAAAAAAGAGGCTGTCTTAAAAGGATGGCCTCTTTTTTATTGGGTTTGCTACACAAACCCTAAAAGTATATTAATTAAGCCCTTAAGTAGAAAACAAATAATGCATAAGGTGATAACATGATCATGATCTGATTGTTACTTTATTAGTTTAACTCTTATATACTAAGATAACTAAAAAATAGCAATATGAAAAAGGTGTACCTAATCATTGTGTCATTATTTATTGGATTAATGGCATACTCGCAAAGCATTCCTAAAAATTTATCCGAAATAATGCTACCCTTCTATAAGACTAGTCGTAACATTGATGTTCCTTTTTATTTACAACCCAATAATCTGGTAAAAGCTCCTACAGCTTATAATGAGACTGTTATCGGCACCACATATTGGGATTTACAATCAAGAAATGCAGCGCCTTCTAATAGATTTTATGTCTATCCTGATGGAAGAATGGCTGCAGTGTGGATGATGGGTAATGAGACTGAGAACAACTATCAAGACAGAGGTTCGGGTTATGCTTTTTTTGATGGATCATCATGGAGCTCTATGCCAACTTCCAGATTAGAAACTGAAAGGGCAGGGTGGCCTTCTTATTCTCCTGCCGGAGATGGTGAAATAATTGCAGCACACCATAATTCTCAGGGAATTATTATTAACAGAAGAGATACATTGGGAGAAGGAGATTGGGAAGAGTATTTGATACCAAATCCTAATTCTACTGTTCATCTTTCATGGCCTCGTTTAATAAGTACAGGTGATGATAATATGATGATACATATGCTTGTCAATACTTATGACATGTATGAAGGTCTTACACCTGCCATCTTATATTACCGTTCAATGGATGCAGGCGAAACTTGGGAAACTCAGGCCAGAATCATGGAAGGTATGACCTCAGATGATTTTTATGGGCTAAATACTGAAACTTATTCATGGGCCGAGCCAAAAGACAGTATGATTGCTTTTGTAGTCGCAGACAGATGGAATGATCTATTCATAATGAGATCAAACGATAATGGCGATAATTGGGATAAAACTACTGTATGGGAACATCCTTATCCGATGTGGAATAACGAAATGACAGATACTTTCTATTCTCCGGATGGCGCCGCAAGCCTAGCTTTTGACAATGAAGGAAAACTACATTTGGCATTTGGAGTGAGCAGAACTGTATTCTTCCCGGATACTACGGGAAATACACCGGGTATTACCGGTTGGTTCCCTTATGTTGATGGAATTGCTTATTGGAATGAGGATATGGACACATGGACAAGTGGAGACATGGAAGCATTGAATCCTGTGAATTTGGTGGAAACCGGGCAATTAATAGGCAATATGCTGGATTTGGATGACAACGGGCAAATTGATTTAATAGGCACAAATTTCCAGAGTCTTGGGCTTTACTATGTTGGACTTTCTAGTATGCCTCAACTTACGATAGATGATATGGATAGAATATTCCTGGTGTACTCAGGTGTGGCAGAAGGTTTTGATGATGGCAGTCAGATGTACAGACATCTCTGGGCCAGGGTGTCAATTGATGGAGGTATGACATGGGGATCTCATCTTGATCTTACGATTGATCCTACTCAATCAATGAACGAAAATGTGTACCCAACCCTGGCTGCCAGATCAGATGAAAATTTACATCTCATATACCAGGTAGATCAGGAACCCGGTTTATCAACATTAGGTGATATGGATGCACCGACGATAAATTCTATCACATACTTGGAAATACCTAAGTCAGTATTAGTGAAGGTCAATGAGGCTCCATTACCGGGATTCAGAGTATCACAAAATTATCCAAACCCCTTTAGCGATTTTACCAGCTTTGTGCTTGAAGTTGATAAAACCTCTAAAGTGTCGTTGCGAGTGTTTGATATAACAGGAAGACTTGTGGCTCAGACTGCTGAGAGATCATATCCCGAGGGGCAGTATATAATTCCTTTAAATGCTCAAAAATTAACCAAGGGTGTGTATACTTATAGTTTTACTGTAAATGAGTATACTATATCAAACAAAATGATCGTTAAGTAATTGGTAATCATAAAGTAATAGTTTGTTACTTAGGTTAGTAGTTAAAAGAAAAAGCAGGGGTGGACAATTCACCCCTGCTTTTTTACGCCCTGTCATTAAAGCTTATAACGGCATTAGTGATGCTTTTTGAGGCATGCTCAATGAATCAAGCTTCCTTGCCTGATCAAGTCTTACTTTAGTAAAATCAGCCATATACTTATCATTCACAGGGACTGATGGAGGTGATTCAACTTTTAGTGGATCAACCGGAGTTCCGTTTTTATAGAAGCGAAAATCTAAATGAGGCCCTGTTGATAATCCTGAGCTACCTACATATCCAATAACCTGTCCCTGTTGAACATGTGCACCGGTTTTGATTCCTTTACCATATCCGCTTAAGTGCAGGTATGCAGTAGAGTACGTAGAATTATGCCGAATTTTTACCATTCTTCCGGCACCGCCTGCATACCTGACATCTGTTACAGTTCCACTACCAATAGCATGTACAGGAGTTCCTTTAGGAGCTGCATAATCTACTCCATGGTGAGGTCGCCTGATGCGTAAAACAGGATGCATTCTGCTGTTTGAAAACCTTGACGAAATTCTTGAGAATTTAAGTGGTGATTTAAGGAAAGCCCTTCTAACACTTTGTCCTTTTTCATCAAAATAGTCAGCAGTACCATCCTGGATGAATCTAAATGCAAAATTGTCTTTGCCATTATGATTAAACCGGGCTGAGAGAATATTCCCTAAACCAACTGGTTCTCCATCAACAAATAATTCCTCGTAAATTGCCGTAAAATTATCACCCTTTTGAATTGCATAAAAATCAATTGTCCATGCAAATATTTCACTCAACGCAATAGTCAGATTAGGATTAGCCTTCATCTCAGCCATGGTATTCCACAATGAAGAAGATATTGTACCCGAGGCAGTTTTGATTTTGGCAACAACTTCCTTTTCTCCTGAATGAACGTGAAGAGAGTCGCCTGCTTCAAATACTATATATTGAGTAGGTGTGCTTTCGTAGATAAAATAATGCGCCCTTTGAATTGAATCCTGAGTAAGCAGAACAGTATATTTATTGCCTTTCTTTATCTTTCTGACATCGAAAATACCGGCAGACTTCTGTACTAATCTTTCGATAGTCATCATATCAAGGTTATATTGCTGAAGTATTATCGACAGATTTTCACCTTGTTTTACTTCGTCTTTAACTACCTGAAATGAATCGATAACAATACCATATTCTACTCTGGGTTCAGGCAAATATTGATTATCAGCTACCGGTGCTTTGTCAAGTCCGGTAAAATAATAATCAAGCGAAAAAGTAACTATCAATATCAGAACAAATAATACTGCCCCTACAATCAGATTCTTCTTAGTGAGGAATTTCCGCATTAATTTAAGTTTATTTTTTTGTGAGTTATTTCATACCCTGCGTTTAATGCATTTAGATTAGCTTGAATGACTTCCTCTCCTTTACGTCTAAAAATTGCTTTAATTGCATTTTGCAATTCTTCGAGTGATATATCAAGGAATGGGCATGCAGCACCTAAAATAACCATGTTAGCTGATTTAGGAGATCCTAATTCTTTGGCAATTTCATCAGCATCGAAAGCAACTTGATTGGGAAGTGATTCAATTTCCTTCATTATGCTATCCATTTCAGGGTAATTCTTGATGTTTACAAATGGTTTGGTATTAGTTACCACCCATCCGTCTTTCGACAACATTGGCAGGTATCTTAATGATTCCATAGGCTCAACCGAAATGATCATATCAGCTTTTCCTGCCGGAATAAGATCAGAGGCGATTGGTTTATCTGAAATACGAAGATTGGACTGTACGTCACCACCTCTTTGGCTCATTCCATGAACTTCAGCCTGTTTCAAATAGAGCCCTGCATTCAGAGCGGCTGTTCCAATAGTAGCGGCAATTGATAATATTCCTTGTCCGCCTACACCGGCTAATATTATATCTTTTTTCATTATGCGTTGACTGTTTCAGTTGTTGATTTTTTTCTAACTTCCTTCATTCTTCTGGTTGCTGTTTGAATACATTCCCTGCGAGGAATAATAACAGAAACTCCGGGATAATTAATTTCATCTTTAAGGATAGCAAGATTCTCCTCATGAGCTTTTGGGGAGGGGTTAATGACTTTAATATGATCTTTCTCAACTCCCAAAGCCATGCAAATAGATTCAATCTTACCCAAGGCTGCTGAATCCTGTCCGCCGGTCATACCGGTTGTTTCATTGTCAAGTATCATCACAGTAATATTGGATTTAGAATTGACTGCATCCAATAAGCCTGTCATCCCTGAATGAGTAAAAGTTGAATCGCCAATAACAGCCACAGAAGGTATTAAACCAGCATCTGCAGCACCTTTAGCCATCGTTATCGAAGCACCCATATCAACGCATGAGTTAATTGAATTAAAAGGTTCAAGTGCACCAAGGGTGTAACAGCCAATATCAGCAAATACCCTACCTTTCGAATATTCGGCAAGTGCTTCGTTTAATGCATTATAACTATAAATATGGGGACAACCCTTACATAATGAAGGCGGGCGTGCTGCAACAATTGAGGGAATTACATTTAATGATGGGACATGCATCCCAAGTGCAGCTGCGACAATATTGGGGTTTAGTTCACCATCACGGGGAATACTTCCATCTAATCTGCCTCGAATAGTTTTACCATTATTAATAAAACCTCTCAACATTTCTTCTACAATTGGAGCGCCATCTTCAAGTACAAGTATAGACTCACAATTATTGTAGAATTCATTGATCAGTTTTTCAGGAAGAGGATATTGACCAATCCTCAGCACAGGGTGTGGCACCTTTTGGTCGGCAAAATTTTCAATTAAGTAGTTATATGCTAAACCACATGCAATGATTCCTAGCTTCTTGTCAGGATTGTCAATGAGGAAATTGAATGGTGAATTATCTGATTCAACTCCAAATTTCTCCTGATTTTCCAAGAGTAATTTATATCTCTTCCTTGCCAATGCCGGTAAAAGAATAAACTGCTTAGGATTCTCAGGTAATTTAAGGTCATTTTGTTGCTTCTTTTCTTTTGTAACAACACCTGCTCGTGAATGAGCGAGTCGGGTTGTGACTCTCATTAAAACGGGAATACCATACTTTTCACTAAGATTGAAACCATAGTGAACCATGTCATACGCTTCCTGTTGGTTACCCGGTTCAAGTACAGGTACCATAGCAAATTTGCCATAGAAGCGTGAATCCTGTTCATTCTGTGAAGAGTGCATTGACGGATCATCAGCCGCCAGAACAATAAGGCCTCCGTTAGCCCCTGTAATAGCGGAATTAATGAAACCGTCGGCTGCAACATTAAGACCGACATGTTTCATACAAACCATAGCCCTTTTACCTGTATATGAGACACCGAGTGCTGTCTCAAGGGCAGTTTTTTCATTAGTTCCCCAGGCTGCCTTAATGGTGCCGGATTTTGCTTCTTTAGAGTGCATCACATATTCTGTGATTTCAGTCGATGGTGTGCCGGGATAAGCGTAAACACCGGTAACTCCTGCATCAATAGCTCCCTGGGCAATTGCTTCATCACCCAGTAATAATAATTTTTGCATTATCTATAGTTTAATTGTTGTCAATGTGAACAGTATGGGCAAAAGTATAAAAATTGGTTGAACTGCTGATCTTAAAGTTGTACTTAATGAAGATAAACATGCTAACTTTGAGTTCAAAATTTATTTCTGCACCCGATCTTAAACTATTATTCTGATGAACTTTCTGGCTCACTTATATCTTTCAGCAAATGATCCTGAGAGTATCATTGGAAATTTTATAGCTGATCATGTCAAAGGAAAAATTATAAATCTTTATAGTCCTGGAATTAGAGGAGGGATTCTCTTCCATAGAGCTATTGATCAATACACTGATAATCATTCAATTGTTAAGTATACTGTATTAAACCTCCGACCGCATTTTCATAAATATGCAGGTGTTGTTTTAGATATGTATTATGATCATTTCCTGGCAAAGCAATGGTCAAGATTCTCAGCCGAACCGATTGAAGATTTCACTGCTAGTGCTTTTGCTATAATTAAGAACTCTATCGATATACTTCCTGAGCGATCAAGATATATCCTTCCTTACATGATGAGTCAAAACTGGCTAATTAACTATAGGTATTTTGAAGGATTACATGATGCTTTATCAGGAATCTCTCAAAGGACAAAGTTCAAGTCAAATTTAACCAATGCCGTTGAGCATTTAAAGAATAATTACCAGTTCTACACTAACTCATTTGAGGAGTTTTTTCCTCAATTGATAGAATATGGAAAAAGCATCAGGTAAAGAAAATGATATTAAGGGAGTAAAAAAAATGAAATTGTTTGGTAGATTCAAAAAAAATATCGTTCTTTGCAGTCCCAAAAATAAACCGCCCAAGATTTAAAGATATGTCACGAATTTGCGAAATTACAGGGAAAGGAATGATGGTGGGAAATAAAGTTTCTCACTCAAACATAAAAACCAAACGTAGATTTTATCCTAATCTACAGACTAAGAAGTTTTACATTCCTGAAGAAGATGCATGGATAACACTGAAAGTGTCGGCAGATGGACTTCGCCACATAAATAAAAAAGGAATTAGTGCTTGTTTGAAGGAAGCTGTTGAAAAAGGCTACATACTTCGTTAATATCTTTAATCAGTGTTCAAAATACTTAGGGGCTGTCTCAAAATGACAGCCCTTTCTGTTTAGGAGTAAGTACCAATCATTTTTTTTACCCTAGACTATTTACTCATATGTTACTTCAACTATTTACCCACCGGTTATTCCAACTATTCACTCACCGGTTATTCCAACTATTTACCTGCCTGTTTCTTCACTATATCCTACTTATCGCTTTCACTATATTCCCACCTAAAAAGATAGATCCCCCATTATTATTTTGAATTTCTCTGTACATTTGATAATCCAACTGTTTTTATACCAGGAGACAATCCTGAATAAAGTCTCATATGGAAGTTGCAATAATAATCATACTCATTTTATTCAATGGTTTTTTCGCTTTGTCTGAGATAGCACTTGTTTCATCACGTCGAAGCCGACTGGAGCAAATGCGTTCAGATGGTAATAAAGGTGCTTCAGCAGCTTTAAAATTGCTCGATAAATCAGAAAATTTCCTTTCAGCTGTTCAGGTTGGAATTACATTGGTTGGAATTGTAACCGGCGCTTTCGGCGGAATTACTATTGCTGAAAAGGTAGCTCCTGTCTTTAGCTACTTTGGAATTGAAAATGAAGCAGCATTCCGTCTCGCATTAGTTATGACTATTATTGTTATCACCTACCTTTCCATCGTAATTGGGGAACTTGTACCTAAGACAATAGCTTTAAGTAATCCTGAAAATATAGCCGTAAAAGTTGCTCCTATTATTAGAGTATTTACAACTACGTTTTATCCCTTTGTCAGGTTTCTCTCTATTTCAACGCATTTGATCAATTCATTGCTCGGGATTAAAAAACATACATCCACAATAACTGAAGCTGAATTAAAGCAGATGATAAGATCAGCATCTATGGAAGGAATAATTGGAGTTGACCAAAACAGAATGCATGAAAAAGTGTTTCATTTTGCTGATAAACGAGCCCGACATATTATGACTCACCGCCATGATGTTGAATGGATTGATGTTAATACTGACTATAATGAGTTGCAAAATGAGATAATATCAGCCAAGCATACTCAACTTTTGGCTTGCAAGGGTGATATTGATAATTTCATCGGATTCCTTAATGTTAAAGAATACCTGATTAAGAAGTTAGCAGTCAACAATATTAAACCTGAAGATATTATTACTGAACCTCTCATTTTTCCTGAAGCTGCCAGTGCAAAAAATGTTCTAAAGACAATGAAGGAAACAAAGAATAATATAGCTGCGGTTGTAGATGAATACGGAAGTTTCCAGGGTATTGTTTCGGTTCATGATTTAATGGAAAATCTCTTAGGTGAAATGCCTGACAAAGATGATGAATTGGAGCCTCTTATCATTAAAAGAGATGATGGCTCATTACTTGTCAGCGGATTAACACCTGTTGAAACCATCGCCGAGACTTTAGGTGAGATTAATCTTGATTTTGATAAAATCGGTTATACAACAATTGCCGGATTCGTTCTGTATCATACCCAGGGAATGCCAAAGACAGGCGATAAGATTGAAATAGGAAATTATGTTGTTGAAATCGTTGATATGGATGGCAGTAAGATTGATAAACTTCTGATTTCGCAAAATACTTAAGAATAATGTTTTTTACCTTTGCTCACTCAATTTAAGGGTGCTTATACAATACTTTAAGAAGAAACCGTTATATCTCATCACCGTATAGATTCATTATGCATATTAACATTACCGGCACTATTTACCGAAGACTATTATTTGGTTTACTGTTAATTTTTGGTTTTAATGGTTTTAGTCAGGAGGTTGGCGAGATATATGGTCGTATTACTGATGATCAGAATAATCCTGTTCCATTAGCGAATATTTCACTAGCAGATCAACCGGGTGGCACAATCTCAAAGATGGATGGAACTTACCAATTAAAGATTCCGGCTAACAAAGAAGTCATAGTTGCATTTACTTATGTTGGTTTTGTTTCACAGTATGTTAAAGTGGTGATTAAGCCCGGTGAGCGTAAGCTTCTAAACAGAAAGCTTGTACCATCAACAACCCAGCTACCCGGTTTTGTGATTACTGATGAGAAGATTCGCACAAGTACACTTACCCCACTTGATCCTAAATTAGCTGCAACTATCCCTACTGCTGCCGGTGGCCTGGAAGCATTGATTAAAACCTTCCCGGGTGTGGCATCGAATAATGAACTCAGTTCTCAGTATTCAGTAAGAGGTGGTAATTATGATGAAAACCTGGTTTATGTAAATGATGTTGAGATCTATAAACCCTTCCTTGTACGTTCCGGACAACAGGAAGGTCTTAGCTTTCTGAATTCAGATCTTGTATCATCAATTCTATTCTCAGCCGGTGGTTTTGATGCAAGATACGGGGATAAGATGTCATCAGTTCTTGATATTAAATATAAGAGACCTACAGTAACTACAGGGTCTTTTGGAGTAAGCCTTTTAGGAGCATCTCTACATTTGGAAGGATCAACCAAAGACAGACGATTTATGTATTTGGTTGGCTATAGAAATAAGACAAACCAATATTTGCTTAAAACACTTGAGACTAAAGGTGATTATAAACCTTCATTCAATGACCTACAAGGAATGATGAGTTTTGAAGTTAATCCCAAACTCGAATTTTCAGTCTTTGGCAATTATGCAAGTAACAAATACCAGATAATCCCCGAATCGCGTGAAACAAGTTTCGGCACTGTTAATGAAGCTCTCCAGCTCCGTGTCTTCTTTGAAGGTAGCGAAGTTGATAGATTTATTAACTACATGGGTGCGTTTACTACTAATTATAAGCCAAACGAAAATGTTTCATTGAAACTCATCTTATCTTCATTCCAAACTGATGAGACTGAGACATTTGACATAACAGGTCAATACTGGATAGGAGAATTGGAAACTGATCAATCGAAATCCAACTTTGGTGAAATGATCTCAAGCAGAGGTGTTGGTACTTATCACAATCATGCCCGAAATTATCTGGATGCCAGGGTCTCTGCTATTGAACACAGAGGAATGATAATGAACGATGAGTCAGGTTGGATGTGGGGAATTAAATATCAATCAGAGGAGGTTAATGATAGGTTGAATGAATGGATTCTTAATGATTCTGCGGGATTTACTTTACCTGTTAATCATGGAATCCCCGGACAGCCGGGTAATCAATCCGATATTATATTACAGGATATAGTCAAAACTACAATCAATCTCAATTCAGTTAGAGCTTCAGGTTTTATTCAACATTCAAGAGAATTTGGAACCGAAAGTGGAATTTGGAATTTAATTCTTGGAGTGAGAGGTAATTACTGGGATGTAAATAAACAGGTGTTGGTAAGTCCCAGAGGCAGCATATCTTATAAACCCGACTGGAAATCGGATCTTGTATTCCGACTATCAGCAGGTTTGTATTACCAACCTCCGTTTTACAGGGAATTAAGGAATAAATTTGGCGTCTTGAATACTGAACTCAATGCACAATCTTCAATTCATGTTGTTTTTGGGACAGATTTCAATTTCTTAGCCTGGGGACGTCCATTTAAGTTTACAGCTGAGACCTACTATAAATATCTTAATGATCTTGTTCCTTATGATATTGATAATGTTCGCATTAGGTATTACGCTACTAATAGTGCCAAAGGTTATGCAACTGGAATTGACTTGAAGGTAAATGGAGAATTTGTAAAAGGAATAGAGTCATGGGCCAGCCTTTCAATTATGCAGACAAAGGAAGACCTGGAAAATGATAATTACTATAACTACTATAACGACGAAGGCAAAATCATTATTAATGGATATACTACTAATAATGTTGCTGTAGACAGTACCTTGGTTGTAAAGGGTTATATTCCAAGACCAACCGACCAGCGATTTACATTTAGTATGTTCTTCCAGGATTATTTACCTAAGAATCCAACTTATAAGATGCATCTGAATTTAGTATTCGGAACAGGTATTCCTTATAGCCCCCCCGGTACTGTAAGGTCGAGAAATATGCAAAGAATGCCTTCTTATAGACGGGTAGATATTGGGTTCTCAAAACAACTTCTTGGTTCAAGGTACGCTGAAACCGATAACCGTAAGCATTTTAAATTTATTAATGATGCATGGATCAGTCTTGAAGTGCTTAATTTACTACAGGTTAATAATACTATCTCCTATATATGGGTGAAAGATGTGATGAACAGGCAATATGCTGTACCTAATTATTTAACACCCAGACAATTAAATCTAAAGTTAGTTGTGAATTTCTAAGACTAAACTTTAATTCTTGAAGATCCTAATTCTCAAATTTAATGAGAGTTAGGATGATTGATTTTCACTTGACTATCATTTTTCTTACTTCTTTATAATCTCCAATTTCCATCTTATAAATATAAGTCCCATTGCGAAGGCCAAGTTCATGTCTATTTATCCTAATGTTATATGATCCGGGTTTAATAACTTCATCCAACAATACAGCTTGTTCCTGACCAATCATGTCATATATTGCTATTCTTACATTACTTTTTTTCTCAACAGTATATTCAATAATCGTTTCCGAGCCAAATGGATTAGGATAGTTTTGTTTCAAAGAATTAACAGGCCATAACTGACTAGTAGTATCTATTGCAAATACTTCTTTTAATTCAACTTCAATCCAATTCAGGTTAAATCCTCCCTTTTTAACTCCGAGATTCAATAATTTTTGTCCTTTATTTAATGTTACTGTTGCTGAAATTGTCTGCCAGTTTTGCCATCCACCTGTTATTGGTACACTGACAGTAGTCAGTATTGTATCAGGAATTGATAATGTAAACTCACCTGTTTGTGATAAAGCCGCAATACGAAAATCGAATTGGTACATTCCATCATACGGTACATCAATTAAATATTTTATCCAATCATTGGCATCTATCCAACCAACATTAAGTCCCCCCAAAATATCTGTTGTATTTTCTGTTTGAACTCCTGACATAGAGTAATACTCTTCTGCTTCAATCTTACATGGTAATGAAAACAGGTCGTTGTCATTCATTAAATTGTATGCTTCATAATTAATAATACTTTTTAATGATCCACCATCTGACGATTCGAAATCTACACCATAGTAGGAAATAAATACTTCATCACCTTTCTTTATTGGTGTACCAAGACTCAAGACAATAACAGATGGGTCATTTTCCTTATGAGCAACCTCAATTGGGTTTTGCTGCCAGTAATTTGTTTTTATAAAGAAGCTCCCTTTGTGAGTGGACGGGTCCTTCATTGCCTTATTAAAAGCCAGTTCGAGATGTTTTCCATCGCTTGTTACCATTGCAGAATAGGGGTAAGGTGATGAACCTACCGGTGAATTGTTAAGTGTAAGTATTCCATGACCCAAATCAAACAATGGATCGTAGTCATCATCACCTGCATTAATTGGCACTGAGGCCATGTCAGCTGGCCAGGAGTTTGAAAGTCTTCCGGTTGGCTGATAATCACCGAATAAAATATCGGCTACACCATCTCCTTCAGTTCCGGGCAGCCATGCAGCTATTATAGCATCCGAAAAATGTTGAATTGTGTTTATTATCATTGGTCGTCCTGAAATTATAACGACCACTACCGGAATTCCTGTTTCCTTTAAACGCCTTACTGTTTCAATATCTTCCTTGGTGAAATTAAGGTCATCCCTGTCTCCCTGTCCTTCTGCATATGGCGTTTCTCCAATAACTGCAATTGCAATGTCAGCGTCTTCAACACCAGTGCCATCAATTGAGTAAGTGACTGTACTAGTAGTTGCAGCATTTTGAATCGCCTTCAGTATAGTTGTTCCACTTGTAATATTACCTGATGAACCCTGCCAGGTTATCGACCATCCTCCACATTGGTGTCCCAGATTATTGGCATTTTTACCAGCGACATGAATTTTCATCCCATCCTTAAGAAGTGGAAGAACATCATCCTTGAGTTTTAATAAAACACAAGATTGTCTGACGCATTCTCTTGCAACCATTCTGTGCTCCGGTGAGCCGATTTTACTTGTATAAGTTCTGTCAGTATAAGGGTGTTCAAAGAGTCCTGCACGAAATTTAATTCTTAATATTCTAGCCACTGCATCATCAATTCTCTCAATAGTAACCCTGTTTTGAGAGACAAGATTAATTAGAGTTTGTGTAAACTCTTTATAGTTGTTTGGAAGCATCACCATATCAATTCCGGCATTAATTGATGCTTCAACTTTAGCTGCATAATCACCCGGTAGTTGGTCAATTCCGGCATAGTCAGACACCACGAAACCATCAAATCCAAGTTCAGTTTTTAATACATCAGTTAACAGATATTTATGACCATGCAGTTTTACACCATTCCATGAACTATAAGATGCCATTATTGACCCGACACCTGCATTAATTGCTTCAATATATGGTGGGAGAAATAATGAGCGAAGTGTTGCTTCATCAATTTCGGTGTTTCCCTGATCATCACCATTGGTTGTGCCCCCATCGCCTATGTAATGCTTGGCGCAAGCCAGAATGCTTTGTTTTCCTGAAAATGTTTCGCCCTGCAGCCCTTTTATTGTTGCAACTCCCATTGATGAGACAAGACTAGTAGATTCACCAAAACCTTCATAGGTACGGCCCCAGCGTTCATCACGTATAACGGCAATACATGGTGAAAAAGTCAAGTTAATACCCGTACCCATAACTTCTAATGCGGTTATTCGTGCAGCTTCTTTCACTAATTCCAGATTGTTGGTGCATCCAAGACCAATATTGTGTGGAAAAATTACGGCATTCTTAACATTATTGTGCCCGTGAACAGCGTCAACACCATAAATCAGGGGGATTTTGAGTCTGGTAGCCAGAGCTTGTTGTTGAAATGAATCGTACATATTCGCCCAACTTTCTCCGGTATTTGGGGTAGGAGAGGAACCACCGCCACTTAGCATTGATCCGATAAAATATGTTTTGATGTCAGTTATATCACTAAAGGCTTGACGTTCAGCTTGTGCCATCTGTCCAACTTTTTCTTCGAGTGTCATTCTGCCAAGTAAATCAGCAACACGAACTTCAATCGACTGAGTTGAGTCAAGATAAACCTGTGCAACTGAAAGCTTTTGTGCAAAAAATGTATTAATAAAAAGGATTAGAATGAAAAGTCTTCTCATGGTATAAATTATGCTTGAATTGATTTTGTAAAAGTAAGTAAAACAAAATCAAGAATATAGATGCAAAATTAATTAATTGTCCAATAGAAAAATTGTGTTTGATAAACATAAAGTATAAGGTAAAATTTTGGATGCTTTTAATAGTAATAAATGTATTCAAAATTGTATTAAGTCCACATGAACTCCACATTAAGTCCACATGAACTCCACAAAAAGGTATAAATTTGTATAGAGTATGTACATTCATTGACCGCACAATGTAGAATTATTATTTTTTATTTTCATTCACTTTTAATTCACTTTTCTGTCAATTTTTTAAACAATGCTCAGGTTATGATAGATCACAAATTTCCTGACGCTTAATAAATTTTAAGTAAACGCTTTATCAATTCAGAAATATTATTTACTTTTGCAATCCTTTTAAAGGAGAGTCTGTCCGATGGTGTAATGGTAACACGTCTGATTTTGGTTCAGAAGACTCCAGGTTCGAGCCCTGGTCGGACAACTGAAAAAATCATATCACCAATTGTGAGGTCAAGTTGCTATTGTGATGGTGAAAGAGGTTGAGGGGGCTTTGATGTCCCCTCTTTTATTAGAAAATAAATGATAAAAGCTGAACAAATAAAGAAAACAGTTGAAGATTTCCTGCAAGATACCGAAATATTTGTTGTAGATATAAAGGTAAAACCAGGTAACAACATTACTGTTTTAATAGATGGTGATAATGGTATCACTATTGACGATTGCGTTAAAATTACAAGGCTGATAGAATCGGAATACAATAGAGAAGTAGAAGATTACAATTTAACGGTTTCATCAGCCGGAATTGGTCAACCATTAAAACTTCTTCGCCAGTTTGTGAAAATAATTGGCAAGGAAGTTGAGGTAGAATTTGAAGATAAAACATCAGTAAAAGGCTCATTATTAGCTGCTGATGAAGATAAAATCCTGATTAAGATCGCTCCGAAGAATAAAAAAGAGTCTTCACAGGACAAAGAAATCCCGCATAGTTTGATTAAAAGCGTTAAAGAGATTGTATCTTTCAGATAATTTGATGAATATTTTGTAACAATGGAACATATCAATTTAGTAGAAACCTTTTCGGAATTCAAAGAATTCAAAAATATCGACCGCGAAACCATGATGCGCATCATCGAGGATGTCTTCAGGCATATGCTGATTAAAAAGCACGGATCGGATGAAAATTTTAACGTAATTGTTAATATTGACAGGGGAGACTTAGAGATATGGCGTAATCGTGAAATTGTTGAAGATGGAGAAGTTGTTGACGAAAACAAACAAATAGCTTATTCGGATGCTATTAAAATTGAACCTGACTTTGAGGTAGGCGAAGAAGTTACTGAAGAAATAAAGATGAAGGATTTTGGTCGTCGTGAGATTCTCACAATCAGGCAAAACCTCATGTCGAAAATCCAGGAGTACGAAAAGGACAATATTTTTAAAAAGTATAAGGAGAAGATAGGCGAGATTATTACAGGTGAAGTATATCAGGTGTGGAAAAAAGAAATACTGGTACTTGATGATGAGTATATTGAATTAACTCTTCCCAGGTCTGAGCAAATTCCATCAGATTTCTACCGAAAAGGCGACAGCGTTAGAGCTGTTGTTTCAAAAGTTGATATGCGAAATAATACTCCTGTCATCGTTTTATCAAGAACCTCACCTGTGTTCCTTGAAAGGTTATTTGAACAGGAAGTTCCTGAAGTTTATGACGGGTTGATCACCATACGCAATATAGTAAGGGTTCCGGGTGAACGTGCCAAGATTGCAGTTGAAAGTTATGATGACAGAATCGACCCTGTAGGTGCATGTGTTGGTATGAAAGGCTCACGTATTCACGGCATTGTACGCGAATTGAGAAATGAGAATATTGACGTTATTAACTATACTAATAATCCTTCACTCTATATTAGTCGTGCTCTTAGTCCGGCTAAAATATCATCAATTAATATCAATGACAGCACAAAAAGAGCCGATGTATTTATGAAGCCTGATCAGGTTTCTCTTGCAATAGGTAAAGGTGGCTATAATATCAAATTGGCAAGTAAACTTACCGGATATGAAATTGATGTTTACCGTGATACCGAAATAGATAATGAGGATGTTGATCTGCAGGAATTCTCAGATGAGATCGATCAGTGGATTATTGATGAATTAAAGGCTATTGGATGTGACACCGCTAGAAGTGTCCTTGATCTGAGTATCGATGAATTAGTAACTCGTACAGATCTTGAAGAAGAAACTATTAAAGAAGTTATTAAGATATTGCGTGCCGAGTTTGAATAAGAGTTGGGCACTTTAGGATGACTAGTTGAAGAAATTGATTAACCAGCACTCGCAAAGCTTGAATTACTTTATTAGCTTATTTATACAGAAATTTCGCTTAAAGCGAAATCAAACAGAGGATTACAATATGGCAGAAACGAAAAGCATAAGATTGGGTAAAGCGGCACAGGAATTTAATGTGGGATCGCTTACTATTGTCGAATTCCTAAATAAAAAAGGAATTAAAATCGACAATAATCCCAATACAAAGCTTGGTCCTGAAGTTTACGCTTTACTGGTGAAAGAGTATTCTACTGAAAAGACAGTAAAGGAAACTTCAAAGAAGATTGAACTTGAATATACTCAACACAGGACCATATCAATAACTGATAAAAAGCAGGTTGTTGAGGATGAAGAAATCGACCAAAGGGAAGAGCTTTTCATTCGAAATATGCCTATTGATAATCGCCCTCTTAAACCACAACCGGCAAAAGAGACTCCGAAACCTGAAATTAAAGAGGTTAAGGAAACTAAGGAACCTGAGATTAAAGAATTACCGGTTCCTGAAGAAAAACCTGAGCCCGTTAAGGAAACCACAAAGGTTGAGCCTAAACAGGAAGAACCTGTGGTAAAAGAAGAAGTTGTTGAAGCTAAGGAATCTCCGGTTAAGGAAGATGAAACTGTAACTCCCGCCAAGGAAGAAGTTGAAGAAGGAAAGAGTGTTGGTTCTATTAAGGTTCTTGGAAAGATAGATCTTGATTCTTTCAAGAAACCGAAAAAGGGCAAAGGTGCAGCTAAAAAAGAAGCTGAAGCAAAGAAAGTTGAACCTGAACCTGAGCCGGAGATTGTTGAAGAAATTGCTAAACCTGTTGAACCTGAACCTGTTGAAGTGCCGGAAGTGAAAGCTCAAGAACCCAAACCGGAACAAAAAACAGAGATAGAAACAAAAGAAGAACCTGAACCTAAAGTTGAACAGGAAAAGGAATCTAATTTCTTAAAGACAGAAGTTCGTAAGTTGGAAGGTGTCACCATTTTAGGTACAATGAAGCTACCTGAGCCACGTAAGGTTGAACCTAAGAAACCTGTGGCATCTTCTTCGGATGATTCACTTAAATCAAAGAAAAAGAAGCGGAAACGCATAAGAAAACAAGGTGAAGGCCCTGAAACTACAGCCGGAGATCAGCAAACACAATCTCAGGGTAAGGGTAGTTTCGAGAAACGCGGTGCTCCACAGGGTAAAGCAGCTAATAAGGATCGTAGACAACCTCGCAGGGATAATGCTAAAGTAGAATTATCTCCTGAAGATATCCAGAAACAAATTAAAGAAACTCTACAGCGTTTAAGTGGAACAGGTAAATCAAAGGCATCGAAACACAGGCGTGAAAAGCGTTCATTGATTAGTCAGCACTTAGCTGAAGAAGCCGCAAAACGTGCCGACGAACAAAAAACCATTATGGTTGCTGAGTTCGTCACCGCTAACGAATTGGCTAATTTGATGAATGTTCCTGTGAATCAGGTAATCTCAACCTGTTTGTCGTTAGGTCTTTTCGTTTCAATTAATCAACGTCTCGATGCTGAAACTATCGTTGTTGTTGCCGATGAATTCGGATATACAGTAAAATTTGTTGGTGTTGAAGAGACTGAAGGAATTGAAGAACAAGAAGAAGAGGAGAATGAAGAAGATCTCGCTCCAAGAGCTCCTATTGTTACTGTCATGGGTCACGTTGACCATGGTAAGACTTCATTGCTTGACTATATCAGACATTCAAATGTGATAGCCGGTGAGGCTGGTGGTATCACTCAGCACATTGGAGCTTATGAAGTAAAACTTGAGAACGGAAAGAAAATTACATTCCTCGATACACCTGGTCATGAGGCTTTCACCGCGATGCGTGCAAGAGGTGCTAAAATCACTGATATTGTAATCATTGTAATTGCAGCTGACGATACAGTGATGCCACAAACCATTGAGGCTATTAACCATGCTCAGGCAGCCGGTGTTCCGATTGTCTTTGCAATTAATAAGATAGACAAGAATAACGCTAATCCTGAAAAGATCAAAGAAGAGTTATCAAAACGTAATATTTTGGTTGAGGATTGGGGCGGTAAGTACCAAAGTCAGGAAATCTCTGCTAAGAAAGGACTGAATGTTGATTTATTGCTCGAGAAGGTACTCCTGGAAGCTGAATTGCTTGATCTTAAGGCTAATCCTAACAAACTGGCACAAGGAACCATTCTTGAATCTTCTTTGGATAAGGGACGAGGTTATGTAGCTAAAATTCTTGTACAAACCGGTACTCTGAATAATGGTGATCTCGTCTTAGCAGGAACTACTTATGGCAAAGTTAAAGCCATGTACAATGAAAGAAATGTTCCTATTAAGCAAGCCGGACCAAGTACTCCGTTATTACTTCTTGGTTTGAATGGTGCCCCTCAGGCAGGGGATACATTTAAGGTAATGCGTGATGAACGTGAAGCCAAAAATATCGCCGCAAAGCGTTTACAACTGCAACGTGAGCAAGGCATCCGGACTCAGAAACATATTACTCTTGATGAAATTGGTCGTCGAATTGCTATAGGTGATTTCAAGGAACTCAATATTATTGTCAAAGGCGATGTGGATGGTTCAGTTGAAGCTTTGGCTGATTCATTGCTTAAACTTTCTACACCGGAAGTGCAAGTTAATATCATCCATAAATCAGTTGGTGCAGTTACTGAAAGTGACGTTCTGTTGGCTTCGGCTTCAAATGCAATTATTGTTGGATTCCAGGTACGTCCAAGTCTTGGAGCCCGCAAACTTGCCGAGCAGGAACAAATTGACATTCGACTATACTCAATTATTTACACTGCTATCAATGAGATAAAGGCTGCTATTGAAGGTATGCTTTCACCTGAAATAGAAGAGAAGATTGTCTGCAACCTAGAAGTAAGAGATGTCTTCAAAATTACTAAGGTTGGAACAGTAGCCGGATGTATGGTTCTTGATGGTAAGATACATCGCAATACAAAGGTTCGTATAATTCGTGACGGAATTGTGGTATATACCGGTAATCTTGGCTCATTAAAGAGATTCAAAGATGATGTTAAAGAAGTTTCGGCAGGCTACGAATGCGGACTAAACATTGAGAATTTTAACGATATCAAAGTTAAGGATATCATTGAAGGATATGAGGAAGTAGAAGTTAAGAGGAAACTCTGATTCTTTGAAATATTACAAGATTATTAACTTTAATGAATAAGAAATCAGAGGTTGTCGATAAAAGGCAATCTCTGATTTTTTTTGCAGTTAAAATAACAGGCAAAAAGAAAAGAGGCTGTTCCCATAAATGAAAGCAGCCTCTTTTCAATTAATTTATCTGATTTTGCAATGAATCAGTTCAATAAGTCAAAGTTTAATAGGTTGAAGTAGCTGATCATTAAACAAACTCTATTAGTGTTTCTTCAATTCAATCTTCATTTCCCGGTATGCCTTGTATTTTGCCTCTACATCAGGCCAGTTGACCTTTTTCCAGAAAGCAGCTATATAATCAGCTCTTTTATTTTGATAATTCAGGTAGTATGCATGCTCCCAAACATCAAGTGCAAGGATTGGAATACCACGACGTTCTGCAATATCCATCAGAGGATTATCCTGATTTGCAGTTGAAGTGATAAATAACTCACCTGATTCAATATCTACAGCTAACCAAGCCCATCCTGAACCAAAACGTGCTTTGCCAATCTCAGTCATCTTTTCAACGAATGTTTTGAAATCACCAAATGTCTTGTTGATAGCATCTGCTAATTCTCCAGAAGGTTCTCCACCTCCGTTCGGGGACATATTTTGCCAATAGAGTACATGGTTAAAATACCCTCCGGCATTGTTTCTAATGGTTTCTGACTGGGATGACATAGATGAAAAAATCCTGGTTATCGGGATTTTTTCTAAATCAGTCCCTTTAATGGCATTCATAAAATTAGTGTAATAACCTCTATGGTGTTTATCATAATGCAGCTCAACAGTCTTCGCATCAATTGATGGTTCCAAAGCAGTATATGCATATGGAAGTTCAAAGAACTTCAAAGTACCTGCAGGTTTTACCCACTCTGATATAACCGCTCCCTGTTTAACGGGCATTACGCGATTAGCATTATTCTTCTGTGATTGAACTGTTTTACTTTGCTCAGTTTTCTTTGCAGCCTCCTTTTTTTGGGGAGTTTGGCCATATGATACTGAGATACTTACTAACAGAATGACTGTTAAAATTGATCTTATCATTTCTTTCGTTTTTAATTACTGTAAATCGATGTTTATTTAGAAATCGCCTTGCGATAATTCTCAGTAATTTTTTGCCAGTTAATCACATTCCAAAAAGCAGTTATGTACTCAGGACGCCTGTTTTGGTACTTCAAATAATATGCATGTTCCCATACATCCAGACCTAAAATTGGAGTGGCATTATATTCTACAACATCCATCAAGGGGTTATCCTGATTTGGAGTGGAGCAAATACTTACACTACCATCCTTTGAGGCACATAACCAAGCCCATCCGCTACCAAAACGGTTAGCAGCTGCATCGCTGAATTTTGTTTTAAACTCTTCAAATGAACCAAACGCTTTATTTATAGCTTCAGCAATCTCTCCTGTAGGTGCTCCGCCTCCGTTTGGTGACATTACTTCCCAAAATAAATTGTGGTTATAATACCCACCTCCATTATTTCTAATGGCTGCCGGAGCCTTGCTTATGTTCTTAAAAAGGTCTTCAATTGACATGCCTTCAAATTCAGAACCTGTAAGTGCACCGGTGAACTTATCAAAATATGCTTTATGGTGTTTTGTATGGTGTATTTCCATAGTTTGCTTGTCAATATGGGGTTCCAATGCATCATACGAATATGGAAGTTCTGCGAATTCAAATTTCATTTTTATTCCTCCTAAATTTAAGTGTACTTTATTTAAAATTGGTATAAATAACAGAATCCTACCTCTTTTGTTTGGTGATATGTATGGCTTTAACATTTATTATCATTAAGTAAAGCACTTTTCTATCACCAACTCCTATCAGAAATTACCAAAAATGGTAACTTTTATGAATTTGTCAACCAGATTTATGGAAGGAACCCTGCCCTTCACGAATCCAACTTATGGTGTGATCACTTCATCAAAACGGTTACACGAATTTATTCCTTATTGCGGCATGTCGCCGAATGGGATGTCCTGGCGCTATTTAATAGGAGACTGGAAAATGGAAGCTGGCCGTCGAACAATGAACTAGTACATGATAGTACCGGGCTTGAAGGGCTTGTGGCTTGGATGATATGAACAGTTGACAATGCAATTATAGCAGGCAATTCTCTTGTAACGTAATAAACCTAACGTTTTTTAGTTTCTGATATGTTGAAAAAAGAATTACCTTCGCTTACTTTGAACTGACTTAGGTATTATCTTAGTAAGTAGTTGAAAATTAGTCGATTTCTAATAAGGCATTATTCTGAATAAACTATTTTTAGATGGAAAATTTCAAGCGATTAAACAACATTGGGGGAGTAATTGCATTCTTTGTTGCCCTCATTGTTTACACATTGACACTTGAACCAACTGCAAGTTGGTGGGATTGTGGAGAGTACATTTCTACTGCATTTAAATTACAGGTTGGGCATCCACCGGGAGCGCCTCTTTTTCAACTTCTTGGACGACTATTCTCGTTACTGGCATTTGGCGATGTAACGAAAGTTGCGTTCATGATCAATTTCATGTCAGCTTTCGTAAGTGCCCTCACAATACTTTTCCTGTTCTGGACTATAACTCATCTGGTTAGGAAAATTGTTGGTACAAATGGTACACTTACAAAAGATGAAGGAATTGTTGTTCTTGCCAGTGGTTTCATAGGTGCACTTGCTTATACATTTTCTGATTCGTTCTGGTTCTCAGCAGTTGAAGGTGAAGTTTATGCTATGTCATCATTCTTCACGGCTGTAGTGTTCTGGGCAATCCTTAAATGGGAAGAACAGCGTGATGAAACACATTCAATCAGGTGGATAATCTTTATTGCTTATCTGGTTGGACTTTCAATTGGGGTACATCTATTAAACCTGTTAGCAATTCCTGCCATTGCATTTGTGTGGTACTTTAGGAATCAAGCCAATCCTTCAGGTAAGGGAATAATCTTCACAGGAGCAATTTCATTAGTGCTTTTGGCTGTTATTATGTACCTAATTATACCTGGAGTTGTTAGTCTGGCAGCCAAATTTGAGCTATTCTTTGTCAACTCAATCGGACTACCTTTTAACTCCGGCACAATAATTTATTTCCTTCTGATTATAGGTGGTTTAACATATGGAATCATATGGTCACAGAAGAAAAGAAAATTTGTGTGGAATACGGTATTACTTTCACTTACATTCATTCTGATTGGATATTCCTCATTTCTGATGCTTGTAATCAGAGCAAATGCCAACACACCTATAAATGAAAACAGTCCGGATGATGCAATTAGCCTGTTATCATACCTGAACAGGGAACAATACGGTACATGGCCAATATTAACCGGACAATACTATAATTCGCCTCACGATCCACAAAATCCATTCTCTGATGGTTCACCAATTTATATCAGGGACAATAAGAAAGGCCGTTATGTAATTACTGATGATCGTAAGAACTCGGAGACTAATTATGATCCCCGGTTTACTACATTTTTACCTCGTATGTATAGTAGTCAAGCTAACCATGTCAGAGCATACAAGAGTTGGGGTAAAATTGTTGGTCGACCAATTACAATTACCAATCTCAGAGGTGAGCAGGAAACGATTGTTAAGCCTACATTTACTGAGAACCTAAGGTTCCTGTTCAGTTATCAGATTGGCCATATGTACATGCGATATTTTATGTGGAATTTCGTAGGTCGTCAGAATGATATTCAGGGGCATGGAGGTGTAAAAGAAGGAAACTGGCTTAGTGGCATTAACGTCCTTGATGAAATGCGTTTGGGAAACCAGACTGATTTGCCGGCAAGTATGAGGAGCGATTCACGAAATACTTATTATTTCCTTCCATTGATTCTTGGTTTGATAGGCATGTTTGCCCACTTTAATAAGAATTATAAAGACGGCCTCGTTGTCGCATTATTGTTCTTCATGACAGGGTTGGCAATTGTTCTATATCTTAACCAGACTCCTATGCAGCCCAGGGAACGAGATTATGCTTATGCAGGCTCGTTCTATGCTTTTGCAATTTGGATAGGATTAGGAGTATTTGCTATTTATAATAAGCTAAAAAAAGTAACTGCCGAACAAATTGCTCTACCTGCTACTATAGGACTTTCACTCATTGTGCCGGTATTGATGGCTGTTGAAAACTGGGATGATCATGACAGATCGGGTAAATATGCTGCTCGTGACTTTGCTGCAAGCTATTTGAATTCATGCGATAAAAATGCAATCCTGATTACTAATGGGGATAATGATACTTTTCCACTCTGGTATGCTCAGGAGGTCGAAGGAATAAGAACTGACATCAGAGTTGTTAATTACATGCTGTCTTCGGGTGACTGGTATGTTCATCAGTTAGCGAGGAAGATTTATGACTCTGATCCTTTGAAATTTCGACTATCACCTGAGCAATATAATAAGGGAGTCAATGAAATCGTACCTGTATTCGAGCAAACAAAAGCTCGTGTTGATATCAGGGAGGTGATAAATTTTGTGGCTAGTGAGGATTCCAGAAGCAAAGCACCTCTTAATACAGGTGAAGAGGTTAATTTTATCCCAACAAGAAAATTACGTCTTGTGGTTGATAAAGAGAAAGCTATAGCAAACGGAATTGTTCCTGAGTATATGGCTGATAGCGTTGTTCCATATATCGATTGGGACATAAAAGCGAATTACTTTTTCAAGAATGATCTGATGCTACTCGACTTTCTGGCAAACAACGATTGGGAAAGACCTTTGTATTTTGCAAGCCCTGGAAGTGTTAATAATGCAATTGATATTGATAAATATTGTCATCAAACGGGTATAGTATATAAGTTCATTCCGGTTATTGCTGATAGTTATATCAATGGAATGGGTGGAGTTGATGATGTTGCCAGCTATGATATATTGCTGAATAAAACAAAGTGGGGTAATATAAATGACCCTAAAGTAACAGTTGATCTTGAAAGTTCCAGAAATGGAAGGATGGTTAGACAGAATTACCTTCGTTTAGTGTCAGCCCTTAGTAAAAAAGGGAAAAATGCTGAAGCTGCATCTGTTGTTGATCATATCATTAAGGAGTTCCCAAATGAAAAGTATCCATTTGATGTCTTTATGGTTTCATTAGCTGATATCTATTACAAAGCCAACGATACGCTTAAGGGTAACGATTTCATGAAGGCGCTTGTAAAGGTGTTTGGCGACAAACTTAATTACTATAATCAACTTAATCCGCGTTTTGCTGAGTTTTACAATGACGACAGGGAGGAAGCGGTGATGGTGATGGCACGTCTTGGTACTATCTTAAATCAATATAAGCAAACTGAGCTATTGAACGAGATAGAATCAACTTATTGGATTCCTGATGAATTAAAAGCATATTTCGATGAATTGCAGAAAAAATAATGCACTTTGTTGAAATAGTTAGGTTTTATAAACGAGGAGGACAGATTTTATCTGTCCTCTTTTTTTGTGAGAAGTTGGATCTGCTTTTCCTTTTAATGCTTAGCTGCCATGAAAATAATAAGTACAAGGTTTAGTTATTGGTATGAACGATTTTTCAGAACCAAACCATCCTGTGTATTGCGAATTATATTCACACATTCGAAATACAATTGTTTAATGTTTAAGAATAATTTATGAGAATTTTTTAAACACCACCTGCCTTCTACAACCGGTAAGACTTAGTAATGAGTTAACCAAGACTTAAGCAAGAGAAATCCGGTTGAAGATTTTAAGTATTGCTACCCTTTTTGTTTAACCAAGCTTCTGCCGGGAGCTAAAAAACGTTAAACTAACGAGAAGAGCATTAAACTAACGTTACTTTTTGATTGAAAAAGCAATGTTCGCCATTGTAATAACAAGATTAGTACGAGAGCAATCAAATTGCCTCACAGAGTCAATGCTTAATGCGACCTTCAAAAATTAATAACAAAACACCCAGCTGCATGTCAATAATTACTACATTCGGTATTTCATTCAACTAATGGTTCATCAATAAATGCTTGGGAGGACAACCTCCATTTTTATGCTGTTCTTACCTTGAGACCAATCCAGTTCTATAAAAGCGACTAATTCGAGGTGTTGTAATATTATACCTCAATTCTTACCTTTTGTTAAGGCTGCCTGTGCTTTTATATTCTTCCAAAGTAACCAAATACCAAATAAAATAAAAGGTACTGACAACCATTGACCCATATTCAAGGCCATGGTATTTTCAAATTCAACCTGTGGCTCTTTAAGAAATTCAATCAAGAAGCGAACACCAAATAAAACGATTAGAAAAATGCCAAATATAGAACCATTGAGCATAGTTTTATACCGTTTCAGATAGTAGAAAAGTAGTGAGAAAAACAAAATAAGGTATGACAAACCCTCATAGATTTGAGTCGGATGGCGAGGTTCAGTTTGTCCATCCTGAACATATACAAATCCCCACGGTAAATTAGTTAGATGGCCATAAATTTCGCTATTCATCAAGTTGCCCATTCGAATAAAAAATCCACCTAAGGCAACAACAATTACCAATCTATCAAGGACCCATAGATATGCTTTGCCGGTTTTTCGCACGTAAAGCCAAATTGCTATTAATATCCCAACAGCAGCACCATGACTTGCAAGGCCACCCTGCCAGATGGCGAGAATCTTGATCGGGTTGCTAAGATAATATTCCGGTTCATAAAACAATACATGGCCTAATCGAGCACCAATAACGGTTCCAATAATGACATAAGTGGCTAGTTTATCGAGCAATTCAACTTTAAGTCCTTCGCGTTTAAATACTTGTCTTTCAAGGACAATATATCCGAAAACGAATGCTAAGGCAAATAGTAAACCATACCATCTGACTTGAATACCTCCAAGTTTTACAATTATTGGACTTACATCCCAAATAATTTGATCTAATACCATACTTTGAATATTTAATAGCAAAAGTAATGAATCACTAAACGTAAAGTACTATAAAGTATTGCGGTTATTTGCTGCGGACAATAGATTATGAATGGCTTCCTTATATCTTATATTGCTTATTTCAACTGCATAACCTTTTGTTTCAGAGACTTTGGTAAGACAATGCTGAATATTAAACTCATCTTGATTGGCCATAATGCATTTTCCTTCAAGTGCTCCTTTTTTGGCAAGGTACAATTGCTCAGTCTGACCGGGAGTTGGTATGGCGATCAATTTATTACCTGTCATAGCAAGATCCATTAGTGTACTGTACCCACCTCGTGAAATAATAACCGGTCTGGATTTCAAGACATCAAATAAATGATCACTAGTTATGGCTGAGATGACATCAATCTTCCCATGAGTATTAAGCTTTCCTTGTTCGTTCGAATAGTTGGATCTATGTTTGTTAGATTCGGGAATTCCTCTGATAATCAGGCTTTTTGCTTCTAATAATGAGAGCTGTTCAATTAGTTTTCTTTCTAAAATTGTCCTTTGAGGCTCAGGGCCTGATAGTATTGCTACAATCGGGTATGAATATTTGCTAGTCTGTTTATTATTCAAAGAATTCAGCTCCTCAAACCGGCTCAATGGACCAACAAATTGAGCAAAAGAAGGGTAGGGGTAACCATGAGAAAGTAGACCTGATAAATTATCGTTACCTTCAGTATCGGGTATCCAGCACTCATCATATCTACTTATAAACCAACGTGTTATTTTTCTTAGAAGAGGTGCCAGGAAGCCAAGTGGCCGGGGTGGTATTATATTCAGCTGATGGGTTATAAAGACTGAAAGTACTTGCTTATTCCATAATCCATATCGATTATCTGATACAAGAATGTCAATGTGGTTGTCCTTAATGATCTGTTTGATACTTTGATGTTCATGAATTACCCGGTAAACGAGTTCAGGTAATCGCAGTAGCAAAACCAGAGACAAAGGCAGGTATTTTGAAAATCGGATATTATATCCTTTGAGCCTGATTACTTTCAATTCAGGAAACTCATGCTTTAATAGCTCAATGCCATGGCCATCACCAGCAATAGTTACTTCTGCTGAATTTCTGATAAACTCCTTTATCAAAGGAATACATCTGGTAGCATGACCTAAACCCCAATCAAGTGGACAGACCATTATTCTTGGTTTATTAGTTTGGTGTAGGTCATCCCCTTTTTTAGTAACAGTTAGCATTTCACAAAGATATTAAAGAAAAATCACTTGAAATTTCTATCAGTTGGTTGTATAAAATTCATAATTTCGCCAGATGCTTGATAACACTGCTGATACGCTGCTTTACCGTATAGCTTTGACGCTAATTCCCGGGGTGGGTATTGCAAATGCCCGTAAACTTCTCTCACTAACCGGTAGTGCCCAAGCCATCTTTACTGAGAAGAAAAGCTCTCTACAAAAAATCACAGGACTAAAGGAAACAACACTTAATTCAATTACCAATAATAAGGAATTTCTCATAAGGGCTGAAAAGGAATGCAATTTTATAGAACGCAACAATATCAGACCATATTTCTTTACTGATAGTGATTACCCGGTTCGTCTGAAACAATGTGTTGATTGCCCTATAATCCTATATGCTAAAGGCAACGCGAATTTTGATACACAATACATTGTCAGCATCGTGGGAACCAGGAAAGCAACCGATTATGGAAAGGAAGTATGCAAGTCACTCATTACCGGACTGGCAAATATGGAAGTTCTGGTAGTTAGTGGACTGGCTTATGGAATTGATACTGCTGCACACCGTAATGCACTTGAATCAGGATTAGCCACAGTGGGGGTGTTAGCTCATGGATTAGACAGAGTATATCCTGATGTGAATGCTAATCTTGCACACCGGATGTTGGAAAAGGGAGGTCTGGTTACTGAATTTATGAGTAATACAAATCCTGATAGAGAGAATTTCCCGATGCGAAATCGCATAATTGCAGGATTATCTGATGCTACTATTGTAGTCGAGGCCGGACCTAAAGGAGGAGCATTAATTACTGCTGATATTGCCAACTCCTATAATAGGGATGTATTTGCTGTACCCGGTCGTGTTAGTGATATCTTCTCAGCAGGTTGTACAAATCTTATTAAGACGAATATGGCAGCTTTGGTGGAAAAACCTGAAGATATACTGTATATCATGGGTTGGGATAAAGAGAAGAAACCTAAGGCTTCTGTTCAACAGAAGCTATTCCTTCAACTCGAACCTCATCAGGAAGCACTCTATAATATTTTGCAAAAGAATGGAGAATGCAGTATCGATAAACTCTGTTACGAATCAAATCTTAATACCGGACAAGTAGCTTCTGCATTATTATCTCTTGAATTCGAAGGTCTTGTGAAAAGTCTTCCTGGCAAAATGTACAAGATCAACCAAAAGCTTTAATAGTACTCAATACTTTGAACCTCCGAGAGTGATAATTCTCCATCAACTTTTTAGAACTTTCATTTGTATTAAATTTGTGGTTTGGCACATGGCATATAATGGATATTAAAAAAGGAATAGTTATTCGATCAACCGGCAGTTCATGTATTGTACTCGAACAATCAGGTGCTGTGACTGAATGCAGGCTAAAAGGCTCATTCAGAATAAAAGATATCCGTACTACCAATCCTGTCGCAGTAGGTGATAAAGTTACATTTATCCAAAAGCCGGGCGAAACGGTAGGGTTGATCAATACAATTGAGCCACGCTTTAACTATATCATCAGAAAGGCTACCAAACTAAGCAAACAGTCGCATATCATTGCTGCCAATATTGATCAGGCAATTGTAATGGCTACTCTCTCCAGTCCACGAACCTCAACCGGTTTCATTGATCGATTTCTTGTAACAGCCGAGGCTTATCACATTCCCGCTATGGTGATTTTCAATAAAATTGACCTTGTTAAAGGAGAGAATTTAGCTAAGCTCAATCAACTGGCTCAACTTTATGATAAGTTAGGTTACAGGACATTTCGTACCTCTGCTTTACATGGTGAGGGAATTGATGATATAAAGCAATTATTGAAAGATAAAGTCAGCCTGCTCAGTGGGCATTCAGGAGTTGGTAAAACTGCACTAATCAATGCAATAGAGCCCGGGTTGCAACGAAAAGTGGGTATGATATCCGATTATCACCAAAAAGGAAAACACACTACTACTTTTGCTGAAATGCTTCCATTAAGTTTTGGGGGATTTATAATTGATACACCTGGAATTAAGGAATTTGGGCTTGTTGATTTTGACAAGCAAGAAATTGCAGAACGATTCCCTGAGATGAGGGAATTAATGTACGACTGTCAGTTCAGTAACTGTACTCATGTTCATGAACCAGGTTGTGCTGTTAAAGTTGCACTCCAAAAAGGGCTGATTGATATGGGTAGGTATAATAACTACTTAAGCATCCAAAATGATGAGTACTTTGAAGAAACGGAGTGGGATTAATCTCTTGAATCAATAATAATAGTTACCGGTCCTTCATTACCCAATTCAACTTTCATTCGAGCACCAAACCATCCTGATTTAACAGGTAATCCTGTGAGGTTATGTAATTCTTTAAGAAACAGTTCATATAATGGAATTGCCTGTTCCGGTCGAGCTGCACGAATGTACGAGGGCCTATTGCCTTTTTTTGTCTCAGCATGCAGTGTAAATTGACTTACTACAAGAAATTCACCTTTCACATCCTGTATTGAAAGATTCATTATGCCTTCGGTATCATCAAAGATTCTTAACCGGGATAGTTTATTGACAAGATAATTGACATCACTTTCCTCATCTCTGGTTTCAATACCCAATAGTACCATCAATCCGGTTTGGATGGTATTTGATTGTCCTTCTTCGTTGGTTACTTTGGCAAAGCTAACACGCTGAGCTACTATTTTCATGTCAGAACGAAAGTGTCAGTCCTGCACTAGGCATTATCGGTAACTGGTTAATTTTATCACCTGTCACCCTGTTGATATAGAAAATGTTATCTCTATCGTAAAGATTTGTCACACTGACATTAGCTTCTAACAGACTGCTTTCGCCAATGTGAAAACGTTTCATAATACTTAGGTCCAGGCGGTGGTAATATGATAAACGAGCTGCATTGTATTCTCCATATACGAAAGCCATCTCTCCATTAATAGTTAAGATGTCAGTATATATCCCGTCATTAAAGTTGATCTTCTCATAAATGCCCTGATTCTGAGTAAATGGGAATCCCGATCCAAGATTCCATCTTGCGTTAATTTCCCATGAGTACTCTTCGCCAAATCTATACGAAGTTACCAGATTGACATTGTGTCGCCTGTCATAGTGAGGTACGTAATCCTCGAATTCATTCGAGCGGTTTACGTGTGCAAGGGAGTATACAGCCCAGAAATAAATACTCTTTCTATCATACTTCAGTGCAAGATCAACTCCGTTGGCATTACCATCCTCTATAATAAAATCCTTCCTATAGAAATCAGGGACATAAAGTGGACTGTTAGGAGTAGAATAAGGTGGACCATCAGGGAATACCTTGTTCCTGTTCATGTTTGTTAACTGAGAGAAGTTTTTATAGTAAGCTTCTATGTTTATTGTTGCGAATGGAAATGGATCAATTTCTAATCCGGCAACTAGATGTTCAGACTTTTGAAGTTTATGTTTAACATCCTTGCCTTTGTATTTTTCTTGTAACTCGTCGGTACCTGACAAAAATCCGTAGAACAGATTAACAACATCACGGTCGGTACTTGAACTCAACAGGTTTTGCGAATAAATACCGGCAGCCATCTTAAAGCGAAGGTGGTCAGTAATATTATACTTCATTGCAAAACGTGGTTCCGGAGATATATTCGAGAGAGATGCATAATACTGAAGTCTAAACCCGGGTTCGAATAAGAATTTGCCTTTTGTCTTCTTGTACTTGACAAATCCTGCAATTTCAGTAGTGTTTTCAGTAACATCAATGCCCAGACCAACTGAATTATAGAAGTCAAGTACTGTCTTAAAGCCAAGCATCTCCAATCCATATTTAATTTCATCCTTGCCCAAGAAATAAGTGAAGCCAAGGCCAAGATTAAACCCGTTTATTCTACTTGTTCTGGGTGATTGAGCCTGTTCTTCCATGTGGATGTCATAACTTGAAAATGCTGCATTTCCTTCAAGTAATACGGGATTTAAACCTGGTATTATGACGAAATTAGCTCCTGCACCTCTTGATTCCCAGTTATAGGATGCCATATTAGTGTAGTCGACCCTGTCCTGGAAATTAAACCCGTAAACGTTAAACTTTGAGCCATTACTTGCATTGATTGAAACCTTACCATATATATCAGTGTAATTAAATGGCAAGCCTGCTGAATCAATATACTTATAAAAGATATCTGAAGATTCTTTTAGGTAAGAGTTTTTAGCTGTAAGTATAAATGATGTACTACCATTCCCATTATCACTTTGTTTTACAATTGGCCCTTCGAGCATTAGTTTTCCTCCAAATGTACTTAAGCCTGCCTTACCTGAAAGTCTCTTTTTATTACCATCTTTGGTAGTCAAATCCATAACTGAGGAAATCCTTCCACCATATTCGGCATTAAACCCCCCTGTGAAGATATCAGCATTTCTCAAAATATCAGTGTCAAAGACAGAGAACAATCCGATTGAATGGAAAGGGTTATAAATGATCATACCATCCAGTATCACTTTATTTTGAATTGGTGATCCACCCCTTATATAAAGCTGTCCACCCTGGTCACCGGTAAATACAATTCCCGGAAGCACCTGCAGGTATTGGGCAAGGTCAGGTTGGCCACCGATGGTTGGAATTCTGCTTATCTGCTTAGGTGTGACTGTAATGACTGAAGTTCTCGTTTCAGTCTTTGTCTCTGAATTTTCAGCCGTAACTTCAAACTCTTGCAGACTGACAGGAGAAGGATTCATGTATAATTTCTTCGTTAAAACCTGTCCTTTTTTAAGGGTTACCTCTTCACGGATTGTGTCATATCCCATAAATGTAACCATAAGGGTATATGTACCTGCCGGGATTTTAGAAATGGTAAAATATCCATTTACATCTGTTGCAGCACCATACGTTGTTCGATATAAATATACGTTAGTGAAGATTACAGGTTCACCGGTCTCTTTTTCATAAACGAAGCCTCTGATTACTGCTTCCTGAGCATTGGTAATTACAGCAATTAGTAAAAGAGTTAAAACTGATAGTAAAGATTTTTTCAGAAAATTCATTAGTTGAGATGGATAATATTAGCACAGCAAATTTAATTAATTATTCTATGCAGATTTATGGTGACGGTTTATTTCAAAAAGCGATTTGCGACATCGGGCGAAGGTATTTTACACTTAGTTTTTCGACCAAAAACCCTGTATCTGATTCTGGCAACAAAGCTGTACATCAATTCTCTTAATTTATACGGGATATACTTAATAACTGAAAAAGCTTTCCATGGGTACCCTAAAGTCTTGATGATCATAACTATGGCTTCTGACTGCAGATAGATATACCCCTCCCGGTAAAAAATTAGTGAATCTGGCATGTTTGGTATTATGCCTGAAAGTTGTTCTCCGATCAAGGTATCGAAGCTGGCATAATATAGTTTTCGCTTACGATCAATTTTGGTAAGCAGATTTACCGTTGAACTGCATAATACACAAAAGCTGTCAAATACTATAAGTCCCGCACCAACAGGCAGTTGCGATAATATTTCATTTGCCGATAAAGATAAAGAGTACTTCATATGTGAATGATAGTAAATTTTCTGAAACAAATGGTCATCTACATTGTTTTAGCGGGAAATGAAAAATATTCAATTATAGATGCAGATACTTGCATGTGTAGATATTTTTCTTAATTTTAGCTGTTAAATAACTAATTAATGGAAGAGCAGATCATATCCATCAAGGATGGAAAACTATCAGTTCCGGATTTTCCGGTGATTCCTTTTATAGAAGGAGACGGTACAGGCCCTGATATTTGGGCAGCATCAGTAAGAGTTCTGGATGCTGCTGTAAAAAAGGCTTATGGTGAAAAACGTAAGATCATCTGGAAAGAAGTGTTTGCCGGTGAAAAATCATTTAACCGTAATGGAGAATGGTTACCGGCACAAACATTAGACGATTTTAGAAAGTATCTAGTCGGTATAAAAGGACCACTAACAACACCTGTTGGTGAAGGAATTCGTTCATTGAATGTAGCATTACGTCAGGAATTAGATCTTTATGTGTGCCTTCGTCCGGTAAAATATACTCCCGGAGTCCCCAGCCCTGTTAAAGAGCCAGAGAAAGTGGACATGCACATTTTCAGAGAGAACACTGAAGATATTTATGCAGGTATCGAATATTTGAATGGAACACCTGAGGCAGATAAAATAAAGCAGTTCCTGATCAATGAGATGGGTGTTACCAAAATCAGATTTCCTGAGAGTAGTTCCATTGGAATAAAACCTGTGTCAAAAGAAGGTTCAGAGCGATTGATACGTGCCGCATTAAAATATACAATTGAGCGTAATTTACCTTCATTGACTATAGTTCATAAAGGCAATATCATGAAATTTACCGAAGGTGCCTTTAAGAATTGGGGATATGATCTTGCAGAAAGAGAATTTAGTGATAAAGTATTCACCTGGAATGAGTACGACAGAATTGCGAAAAATGAAGGCAAGGAAGTTGCTGATAAAAAAATGAAGGAGGCCGTTGACTCAGGTAAAGTTATTGTGAAAGATTCAATAGCAGATGCATTCCTGCAGCAAATACTATTAAGACCGGCTGAATATTCAGTAATTGCTACACTGAACTTGAACGGTGACTATATTTCTGATGCTTTGGCAGCAATGATAGGAGGTATAGGTATTGCTCCTGGTGCAAATATCAACTATGTAACCGGCCATGCCATCTTTGAAGCTACTCACGGAACTGCTCCTAAATATGCAGGATTGGATGTTGTTAATCCCGGTTCAGTAATATTATCAGGAGCTTTGATGTTAGAATATATGGGATGGCATGAAGCATCTGACTTAATTTATAAAGCTCTTGAAGCAACCGTAAAAGCCAAAAAGGTAACATACGATTTTCATCGATTAATGGAGAAAGCTACCAAGCTTCGCACTTCAGAGTTTGGTGATGAAATTATAAAGTCTATATCTTCATCATAGAAATAAAATATTTGTAAAACACTTAGACACAATATAAAAATGGCAAAAAGGCTTAAAGATACCTTATACGAAAAGATCCAGGAATGGCGTCCAAGAACTGAGCGCTTAATGAAAGAATATGGTGATGTGGTAGTTGACAAAATAACCATAGGCCAGATTCTTGGTGGTATGAGAGGTATAAAATCATTAGTTTCAGACATATCTTATCTCGATCCCATGGAAGGTATCCGCTACCGTGGTTACACGTTACCCGAAGTATTCGAGAAACTACCAAAAGCTCCGAATTCAGAGATGCCAACTGTTGAATCATTATTTTACCTGCTTCTTACAGGTGATATCCCAAATGAAGAACAGGCATCAGAAGTAGCTGATGAATTCAACAAACGCAGAATCCTGCCCCGGTATATTTATGAAGTCATTGACGGTATGCCATGCTGCAGTCACCCTATGACTATTTTCTCGACTGCAATTCTTACGATGCACCGTGAATCATTCTTCACAAAGAAATATCATGCAGGAGGGTTAAAGAAAGCCGATTATTGGGATCCTACTTACGAAGACACTCTCAATTTGTTGGCCAAATTGCCGGAGATAGCTACATATACTTATGCGAAATTATATCGCGATGGGAAACGCATTCAGTCAAACCCGAATCTCGATTTTGGTGCCAATTTTGCCCATATGATGGGAATACCAAAACCTTATGATGATGTTGCCCGAATGCATTTCATTATTCATGCTGATCACGAAGCAGGTAACGTGAGTGCACACACCGGTCACCTTGTAGCTAGTTCACTCTCTGACGTCTATCTTTCAATTTCAGCTATGGTTAATGGTCTTGCCGGGCCACTTCATGGACTTGCAAACCAGGAAGTATTACGTTGGTTGCATGAGCTTAAAGAAAAATTACACGGTGAGTTCCCAACTGAAGAAGAAGTTGCCGAATATGTATGGCAAACTCTAAAATCAGGGCAGGTAATCCCCGGATTCGGTCATGCAGTTCTTCGCAAAACCGACCCGCGTTACATGCTACAAAGGGAATTCAGCCTCAAGAATCTTAGCGAAGACCCGTTATTTAAGGTAGTCGATATGCTTTATAAGATTGTACCGCCTATTCTTCTTGAGCAGGGAAAAGCCAAAAACCCATGGCCAAATGTTGATGCCCAATCAGGTGTTATCCAGTGGCATTATGGTGTCAAAGAATATGACTTCTATACTGTGCTGTTTGGTATTGGAAGGGCAATCGGGATTTGTGCCAATATTATCTGGGACAGAGCTTTAGGATATCCTCTAGAGAGACCAAAATCACTTACCACTGCTATGTTAGAGGATATTGCAGTCGGGATTCCGGTTGTTATTGAAGATTAAGTAAGGTATCCACTCTTTCATCACCAGCGAGTATCATTTATTTGACAAGAGGGTGGGAGAGTGGATCTGTGAGATTAATTACTTTTGCATCAACTCTAAGGGTTTATCTTTAACTCATAGGGGCTTATCTTAAATGTTTAGCTTTATTAGAAATGGTATACCAGGTTGAATTTTCATTACCACGGTTCAAACGTGGATTTCATCTCATTACTGATCTCGTAAAGGAGCAATTACCTGAACTGCCTGAAACCGGAATCTTGTTCATTTTTATTAGACATACCTCAGCAGGTATTTGTATTAATGAAAATTCAGCTAAAGAAGTGTTGGAGGACTTTGAAATTTTCTTCAATAAATTAGTGCCTGAAGGTGAGTACTTATATCGCCACTATGAGGAAGGAAAAGATGATATGCCCGGTCATATTAAGTCAGTCCTAAGTGGGAACAGTATTCAGATTCCGATTTCACATGGGGAATTGAATCTGGGCACATGGCAGGGGATATACCTTTGTGAATTCAGAAATAATGGAGGATCAAGAAAATTGGTTGCAACGATAATGGGAGCCTGAAAGAAAAAATCAGAGTATTACAAATTATCGATATACCAGTCGATAGCAAGCTTTAACCCTTCACGGATATTATACTGCGGCTGATAATCAAGAAGTGTCTTAGCTTTTTCAATTGAGGCAAGTGAGTGCATCACATCACCCTTTCTAGGTGGCCCATATAAAGGCTTGATTTTAGCTACATCGGGTACTCTGCCTGACATGAATTCCACCAGATAATTAAATAGCTCATTTAGAGTTGTATTCTCACCAAAAGCAACATTATAAACCGTGTTGAGACTCTCAGTTTTTTTAGTCAAAAGCGCAAGCTGATTTATTTGTACAACATTGTCAACATAGGTAAAATCGCGCGATTGAGTTCCATCACCATTGATCGTTGGTTGCTGACCTTTTAACAGTGCTTTTATAAATCTTGGAATAACTGCTGCATATGCTCCGTCTGGGTCCTGACGCTTACCGAATACATTGAAATATCTTAGTCCAATTGTCTCCATTCCATAAAGATCTGCGAATACTTTGGCGTAAAGTTCGTTGACATATTTAGTGATAGCATAAGGAGAGAGGGGATTTCCAATAATATCTTCTTTTTTGGGCAAAGCCGGATGGTCACCGTAAGTTGATGAACTGGCAGCATATACAAACCGCTTTACACCTTCATCACGTGCAGCAATTAGCATTTTGACGAAACCGTCAATATTAACTTCTGTTGAAGTAATCGGGTCATTTATTGAACGGGGAACTGATCCGAGAGCTGCTTCATGCAGCACATAATCCATCCCTTTACAGGCACGTCGACAATCTTCTAAATCACGAATATCTCCTTCAATGAGTGTGAATTTGGGATTACTCATGAAGTTAGCAATGTTTTCCCTCTTTCCGGTTGAGAAATTATCAAGACAAACTACTGTATTGTCTTGCGCCAGTAAGGCTTCAACCAAATTTGATCCAATAAATCCTGCACCACCTGTTACAAGAACTTTTGATGAAAACAGCTTTTCCATTATTAATTTTTATGAAGGTCGGGTAGTAAATGATGATAACGGAATAAGGATCTTATCAAAGACAAAGAACTGTACCAGGACAAAATCCTCTTCATTTACTAAAGCATACATACGGTCCATATCATAAGTGATGAGTGAACCGTCAAAAACATTTACTTCAGGAACAGGCAGTAGTCTCACAAAAGTTCTTACTGATTGCTTTGTTCCATCTTTAGCTGTAAGTGTAATACTATGTTTAGGAGCAGAGTTCATGATTGAATCTTTCCTCTGAGGCTCCATATCATTAAGTAGAGCTTCGTAATTTATTCTTCTGAAGGCATTCACAAAGCTCACCAATTTCAATGTATCGTAGCCATTAATTTCAGTATTGTCAATTAGCCGGATGAGCTTTAGATTCTGATTGTTCTCATTAACTACAGTGTATGATTCATTGGGTTGATCGACGAACTCTACTCTAATATTGTCAATATCCGGCAGCCTCTTATTAAAGATTGTATGAACTCTCCAATCCGATTCGAGTGTTGAAAAACGTGTGGCAACGAATCCCCTTAATCCGGGCATATATATAACTACAGGAGTATTAGCATCTTCCATCAAAGCGTAAGTGCCGGCATTATCCATTGTTGCATCACCAATATAGTAAGTCTTAGTGAGTTTATTATGTGGAAAAAGCTTTAACTTGCCAAAGCTAATTCTGAATCTCTGCTGATAGATTTCAACTTTGGTTGATTTAGCCGACATCATCTTAAGTATATTATCTCTTCCAGCTTTAGCCACAGGTTCACGCACTTCAATGTTAGCGAAGGTTTGTAATAAAGTATTTACATTTTCCTGTAATGCAGTATAGTTGGAATTCAGCTTCCATGTTCCATTAGCATTTCTTTCGAGAAGAACCTTTTGGTTTGATTTATCTGCCATAAATATCTTGGTGACAGTGGCAGTATCTTTTACAGTAAACTCACTTATCTTAGGATTTAAGGTAGTATTAGTTTTAGTATAAACCAAAATAACAGCAAGTGCTGCCAATACGAATGTGGTTATAACCAGTGTTCTGTTTTTACGCATCTTATCTCAATTTTACCTGCTATAACGCCTCTTTCTTAATGTAAACTGTATAATCCCGAATATTATGATAATCACAACCGGTAAGACAATATTTATTATTTGCCAGCTGAGAATATTTTCACGTGCTTTATTTACATCAAGAGCACGCAACTTCAATTCTCTGGAACGAACAGCCATTAATCCTGAATCATCACAAAGATAATTCATTGCGTTCATTATTAACTCCTTGTTTCCAAAAGTCTGTCCCGTATGCCTGTCATATCCAAGTGGTAGTGGAATATATTTACCCTGGCTAAACTGTACCTGGTTGCGAATCATATCTCCATCTGAGATTACAATCATCTTATTATTCTCCAGATTCTTTGATATAAAACCAATCTCGGGAGCTTCAGATATTTCTTTAGGAATACGATTATTGAATACTGATGAGAATTTTCCCTCCAAAAGAACAGCTACCGGTTGTGGAGGATCAGAATACATTTTAGTATCAGGATCTCTACCAAGAATTTCAAGGCTGATCATTACCGGAGTCTGTGCAACACGGGTGTAAGTAGAACTTTTAAGCAGAACGGTCTTCTTAATTGTCGGATCTCCTACAGTATCAATGCTACTGATGAACTCTGTGCGAATTGCATTGATGTTTTTTACAATCGGATGTGATGAAGTGGCTGTCAGTACCGGAAAGTAAGGCCATGGGAAGAATTCTAATTGTGGCTGATTACCCACCATTCCGGTGACCATTGGAATGGGAAGTGCAGCTAGATCCATTATTAAATTGCTGTTTAATCGTACTCCATATTTAAAGAGGATATCATTTAAATTAATATCCCTTGTCACTCCAATAGTCATATTGGTGTTTTGCAAACTATCCATTGTGGCAAAAACAGGATCAATAACCCATAGCACTTTGCCACCTCTCATGACAAATTGGTCGATAATAAATTTATCTTTTTCATTGAAAGTGGAGTCAGGAGCGGCGATTATAATAGCCTCAAATTTATTCTTAATGTGGAACTTACCAGGCTCAGGTTCAGTTCTTTCAGTGAATACATTAACATTTCCTTTAAGATCAACATACTCAACATTGTAGTAATCCGAAAGTGCGATAGCAATATCAGCAGTTTCTAACTGCGACAGTTCACCATGCCCTTGAGTGAAAGCAATACGAGGTTTGTTGAGTGTGCTTAATCTGCGAATAGAGCTGACAATGTTGTATTCAAGTGCCTGAATTGAGTTATTGATAATATCCTTGGGGGCTGCACCTAACTTGTTTGCCAGAAAAGAAACCGGTATAGTTTTTCCTTTGTAGGTAACCAGGGCACCAGGGAATACGCTTTGCTGCTTCTGACCATCTTTTGTCCTTACAGCAACGTCAGTTGGAACAAGACCCTGCTCAATCAGTCTGTCCTGAATGTCTTTTCTTACCTTGGCATCCTCTGAGGCCAATGGATTAATGAACTCATACTGAATATTATCACTGTATGCTCTGAACTCATCAAGCATTTCATGAGTTGAGCGACTTAATCTCTTAAATTCCGAAGGCAGGTCACCTTCAAGATAGACCTTGAAATAGAAAATGTCATCAGTTTCGCGAAGTAACTGCTTAGTAGATTTTGATAAGGTGTACCGTTTTTCAGATGTCAGGTCGAATCTTGTGAATAGGTAAGCGCCAATAACATTTAACAGCACAATGATTACCAGTCCGGCAACCAATTGTGTTATATTATCGAATTTTTGATCTCTCTTCTTGATAGGGGCTTTATCCTGATCCTTTGCTATTTTTCCCATTTTCTGCTTTCGAGTGATATTTTAGAGAGTAAGAAAAATATTGTGATAACGCTCAGAAAGTATATAAGATCACGGGTATCAATAACACCTCTGCTCATTGATGAATAATGATCATGTATTCCAAGTGATTTAATAAAGAGTCCGGTTGAGCCTGATAAGGCCATGTCACCGATTAAGTCAAAACCAAAGTAAGCAAAACCACAGATAACCAGACCAGATATGAAAGCAACAATCTGATTGTCAGTAATCGATGATACGAACAGACCTATTGAAGTGAAGGCTGATGCAAGAAACAGGAGCCCGATATATGAACCCCAAAGACCTCCAAAATCAAGATTGCCCTTAGGTAGTCCAAGATACCAGACTGAGAACACGTAAATAAGAGTCGGTAAAAGAGAAAACACAACAAGAGTAATCCCTGCAAGATATTTTGCAAGGATGATTTGGAAATCAGTGATAGGACGGGTTATCAATATCTCAATAGTTCCTGAACGTTTTTCATCAGCAAACGAACGCATTGTTATGGCTGGTACCAGGAACAAGAATACGAAAGGTGCCAGCACAAAGAAATTATCGAGTGAAGCATATCCGTAATCGATAATATTAAACCCGGCAGGGAATACCCAAAGGAACAAACCGTTGATCACAAGAAACACAACTATCGCTACATACCCTATAAGTGAGTTGAGGAAGCTGAGTATTTCTTTTCTGAAAAGTGGAAACATAGCTATTAATCAAAGGGAGTGCAAAAATAGGGAAAAATAGAATTGTTTCGATTGTTTCGGATTGTTTTCGATTTTAGAGATGCTGTCTATAATGCTATTTGCAATATATCGTCACATCCTCATTAAACAATAACTATACCTGTTAAATCCCTGTGTGTTGTCAGGCAATTGCACGAAATTATCCGGTGAAAGAAATCTTGCAATAAGTGGGTCATAAAGTCGTCCATTCATATTAATTAAACCAAACTCATCCAGCATCTCATGCCCGGTAAAACCTCTGTCAAATAAAAAAGAACTAGGTACTCCGTTATAACTCCAGTTGTCAGAATTTCGCCTTCGACCCCAAGGATCAAAACTATATTGTTCAATTGTGTTTGCAGCCTCATCGATAATCTTATACCAATTGCCTTGATAATCGGAGAGAATAAAATACATTCCTATTTTTTGTTTATTCAGCCATTGGCCTTAATGATTCACTATTCATCATTCATCATTCAATGTCTGAGCTTGCCTGAATAACATTGACTTTTTTTGAATTAATTAATACTGATGTTGACTTTTTCTTTTTTGGTTACTTTTTTCTTTTTGTTAATAAACCACGTTTT
>JAEZNO010000013.1 GCA_023441805.1 Bacteroidota bacterium | reverse complement strand
CGGTTAGGGTCAACCAACCCTCACCCAACCCTCACCTAACCCTCTGTTAACTAGTTCCCAAGTTAGTCTTTAATAAAAAAAGGCCACCCCATATAGGGCAGCCTTTTCAGGATAATATTAGTTGGTTAGTTATCACCAAAAAACCATGTAACTGTCAAGCCCATAGTACGGTTAGCAACCTTCGCACCACCTTCGGTATATGAAGAGATATTAGCCAATCCGAGTCCATAGTAAACGCCTGCCTGCAGAGGGCCGAATTCAACTCCTGCACCTATGTTTACTCCAAAATCCAACATTTTAAAATCATCACTTTCTTCATCTGATCCCCATTTGATGGGTTCATCAAGATCCATATCTTCAAGTGATCCCTCTGTTTTTAATTTAAATTTACCACCTACTCCCAATCCAACATAAGGACCGGCAATTCCATAAAGTTTAAGATCATCACCAATCTCACCTGCAACCTTAAAATTCAGGGGGATATCAATGTATAATGGACTCATTGATTCCTCAATCTTGATTGTAAATCCAAACATAGATTCTTCAGCGTCATACTTATACCCTTTGCTTGTTAGCATAATCCCAGGTTCAAAGAAAAACATATCATTAAAAGGAATTTCCCCGACAACCCCTACAGTAAATGATGGCCTCATTTTCAAATCATCGCTGTATGTGCCATCATCATCTTTGAAAAGCATGTTTGACATAACAGCACCGGCTCTGATACCGATTCTTTGTGCATAAGATTCAGTGGCAAGTGTGAAGATAAAAAGAACCACCATTAATTTAGTTAAATTCTTCATGTTGTAATTTGTTGAGTTTAAACCTACTCGTATGGCTTTTCGGTTTTCGCCGGTCTTATTCTTTCGAGTGAATAAAATCGTGGGGAAATTAAAAAAAATTATACATTCTACCAAAAATAATATCTAGAAAAAAATCACTCTATTGCTCTTTGCTACATCATTAATGCATGTAATCAACTATTTACTAACTTTGCAAATTCTTAAAAATTTGGGTTATGGCTTTTAGCAATGATAAGTTAATAGGCGAAGGCTACACATACGATGATGTTCTGTTAATTCCTTCATATTCAGAAGTTCTCCCCCGGGAAGTTGATACAAGCTCACGATTCTCGAGGAACATAAAAGTTAACATTCCAATCGTATCAGCCGCGATGGACACAGTAACCGATTCAGTTATGGCTATTGCCATGGCACAGGAAGGCGGAATTGGCGTACTCCATAAAAATATGAGCATTGAAGATCAGGCAAATGAAGTACGTAAGGTAAAGCGTGCTGAAAATGGTATGATACTCGACCCAATTACTCTTCAGGAAACAGCCCGTGTTGCAGATGCACATAAGATTATGGCTGATTTCAAAATTGGAGGTATTCCGGTCGTTGATGCAAGTAATAAACTTGTCGGTATCATTACCAACCGTGACCTTCGCTTTGAACGTGACCCACGTCGGCCGGTGTATGAGGTGATGACAAAAGAGAATCTCATCACTACCACAGAGTTTACCGACTTTGAGAAAGCTGCCGATATTCTTCAGGAATATAAAATTGAAAAGCTTCCGGTTGTTGATAAAGACTTTAAGTTGGTAGGACTGATTACCTATAAGGATATTATCAAAATCAAGGCGCGACCCAATGCTTGTAAAGATGAGCGCGGGCGATTGAGAGTGGCTGCTGCTGTTACTGTTTCAAGAGATATGATTGAAAGGGCAGAGGCCATGGTTGCCAATGGTGTCGATGCTATCGTGATTGATACTGCCCATGGGCATACAAAAGGTGTTATGGAAGGAGCCAGGCTCTTTAAGAAGTATTTTCCAAACACTGATCTTATTGTAGGGAATATTGCGACAGCTGATGCTGCCCGTGACCTTAAGAAGCTTGATATTGACGGTGTGAAAGTAGGAATTGGTCCGGGTTCTATCTGTACTACCAGAATCATAGCCGGAATTGGTATACCTCAGCTCTCAGCAGTTTATGAAGTTGCACGTGAATTAAAAGGCACAGGCATTCCTGTTATTGCCGATGGCGGAATCCGTTACACTGGTGATATCGCCAAGGCCATTGCTGCCGGCGCCGACACTATCATGGCAGGCAGTCTGTTTGCAGGAGTTGAAGAATCACCCGGTGAAACAATCATTTTTGAAGGTAGAAAGTACAAAACGTACAGAGGTATGGGTTCAATTGAAGCCATGCAAAAAGGATCGAAAGACAGATATTTCCAGGATGCGGAAGATGACATTAAGAAACTCGTCCCTGAAGGTATTGTAGGAAGAGTACCATATAAAGGAACCCTCTCAGAAGTCATCCTGCAATTGGTAGGAGGACTAAGAGCAGGTATGGGCTATACCGGATCGCCTACTATTGAGCAGCTTCAAAAAGCACGGTTTGTGAAAATTACTCAGGCCGGTGTTGTTGAAAGTCACCCTCACGATATTACAATTACAAGGGAAGCACCTAACTATAGCCGTTAGATATGTCAGTTTCTTAAAAAAGGTTAATAAAATATTGAAGTTTCAAGCTTATTTAATAATATAGCCACTAATTTATTAAACCAATCATTTACAACTAATGAAAAACAATAAATTCGCTTTAATCCTATTACTTGGTGTAATTTCAATTATTGCTTTCAAACCTGCATCAGCACAGGTAAAAGACCCTGTAGTATTAAGTGTTGCCGGTGAAGAGATTACTAAAAGTGAATTCCTTAATGTCTATCAGAAGAACAATGTAAATGGTGAAGTCCTCGACCGTAAGTCGCTTGAGGATTACATGGAGTTATATATTAACTTCCGACTTAAGGTGAAAGAAGCCGAATCTCTTGGCATGGATACTATGAAGTCGTTTATTGATGAATTGGCTGGTTACCGAAAGCAATTGGCTCAACCTTATCTTATTGATGAAACCATGAATAAGGCTCTCCTCAAAGAGGCGTATGACCGCAAAAAGGAAGACATAAGGGCAAGCCACATTCTGATAAAAGTTGACCGTAATGCATCACCCGAAGATACTCTGAAAGCATATAAGGAAATTATGGCTATTCGTAAAAGAGCACTCAAAGGTGAAGACTTTGGAATCCTGGCAGTGGAACACTCTGATGACCTTTCAGCCCAGGACAAAGAAATGGATGGCAAAAAGATAAAGGGTAACAGAGGTGATTTAGGTTACTTTACCGTATTCGATATGGTGTATCCATTCGAAACAGGTGCTTATAATACAAAAGTGGGTGAGATTTCAATGCCGGTGCGCACTGATTTTGGGTATCACCTCATTAAAGTTACTGACCGTAAACCTGCCCTCGGACGAGTACAAGTGGCTCATATTCTGATACGTCCGCAGGCTGATGCTACTGCAGCTGATAGTGCTGAAATTGAAAAGAAAATACATTCAGTATATCAACGAATTCTCGACGGTGAAGATTTTGCTAATCTTGCAAAAGAGGCTTCAGATGATAAGACTACTGCATCAAAGGGAGGCGTTTTACCATGGTTTGGTGCCAACAGGATGATTCCTGAATTCATAAAAGAAGTTTCAAAATTATCAAAGCCGGGAGATATGACTAAACCCTTCAGCTCCTCTTTTGGCTGGCATATAGTTAAACTGATCGATAAAAAGGAGATTGGTAGTTATGACGATAATTTGAATGACCTGAAACAAAATCTTACAAGAAGCGACAGAGCTAAGAAAAGTGAGGATGCTCTCTTAACCAGAATTAAGAATGAATATAAGTATACTCAGAATCCCAAAGCCTTAGCCGAAGTAGCTAAGACTGTTACGGATACAATTTTTAGCGGTAAATGGAAAGCTGGTGATGCTAAGAAACTAAATAAAACTATGTTCACTATTGGCCGTCGCAGTTACAGCCAGGCAGAGTTTGGACAATGGCTAGAGAAAAATCAGCATCCTCAGGCTAAGGAAAATCTGAATGCCTATATCAGTAGGATGTACAATAATTTCGAGAATCAAAAATTACTTGAATACGAGGATAGCCAACTTGAGCAAAAGTATCCTGAGTTTAAAACTCTGATGAAAGAATACCGCGATGGAATACTTCTTTTTGAACTAACAGAGGATAAGATTTGGTCGAAAGCAAGTAAGGATACTGTTGGTTTAGCTGAATTCTACAACGCAAACAAGCAAAATTATATGTGGGGTGAGCGGGTTGATGCTTCAATCTATAACATCAAATCAACTGATAAGAAGATTGTTGATCAGGTAAAAACACTTGTGAAACAGAATTTAACTGACAATGAGATTCTTGAAATGATTAACAATGACAGTACCACATTGATATCCATTGATCGCCGGAAATTTGAGAAAGGTGATAATGACCAGGTTGATGCAGTTAAATGGCAAAAAGGTACAATTGGCGAATCAACTGCTGATGGAAAAACAATCATTGTCAGGGTGAATGAAGTTGTATCACCGGAGCCTAAGAAACTTAATGAGGCTCGCGGACTCGTTACTGCCAACTACCAGGACTATCTTGAACAACAGTGGATTAAGGAGCTTAGGGCTAAGTATCCTTTTAAAGTTAATCAGGAGGTATTATCATCAATAAAATAATGTCATTCAAGCAGTTGGTATTACCTGCAGCATTACTGCTTGTTCTGCTTACAGGATGTGATTATTTTCCTGTTCCTAAGAATGAGAGGGTAATTGCTGAATGTAATGGTAAGTATCTTTATCAGGATGATCTTGAAGGTTTAGTTCCAAAAGGTACTAATCCAAACGACAGTATTGCCTTGACCAAACAGTTTATCGACAACTGGGTCATGCAGCAGGTGATGCTTAAACAGGCTGAAGATAACCTGACGGAAGAACAGAAGGATTTCAGAGAACAGATAGAATCATACAGGAATTCATTGATAATTTTCGCTTACGAAAGTGAATTGATCAGACAAAAACTTGATACTGTTGTCTCTCCTGCTGAAATTGAAGCATTTTATAATGACAATCAGCAGGATTTCCAGTTGCGTGTGAATATTGTCAAAGTAAATTATGTAAGGATTCCACAGGCAGATGCAGGCAAAGATGTAGTGAAGAAAGTAACGAAACTGCTGAAGTCAGACAATGATGAGGATTTAGGTGAGTTGAGTGATCTCTGCAACAAGTCAATGTGGAAATGTTATACTGAAAAAAACCAGTGGCTAAGATTTGATGACCTGCTGTTGGAAATACCCATAAAAACGGAAGATCAGGAGAAGTTTCTCCGCGATAAGCCTTTTTATGAAATGAGCGACTCATTGTTTGTTTATCTGGTGAATTTCCGTGATTACAAAACTAAAGAAGGTGTTTCACCGTTATCATTCGAATCAGATAATATCAGGAATATTATCCTTAACAAGAGGAAAATTGAGTTGATGGATCGAATGCAACAGGAGGTGTTTCGAAAAGCTCTGGAGAAAAAAGAATTCACTATCTATTAAATCAGTTTCCCTCGAAATAAAGTAAAATGAAGAAGATAATTAGCGTTATTGCTCTGTTCATAACCGGTACTGTCATGAACTTTACTAATGCACAGGAGCAAATAATAGATGAAGTGATTGCAGTAGTTGGTGCAAATTATATTCTGGCATCAGATGTTGAGTCAATGTATCTGCAATACAGAGAACAAGGACAGACAACAAATTCAAGAGCATTGAGGTGCAGGATATTTGAAGAACTTCTTTTTCAGAAGCTGATGCTCAACCAGGCTGAACTTGATAGCGTTGAGGTGACTGATGAGATGGTTAACCAAACCATGGATGCGCGATTTAAGTACTATATTCAGCAATTTGGATCTCAGGAAAAGATGGAGAAATTCTATAAGAAATCACTTCTTGAAATCCGTGAGGACTTCCGTCAGAATGTTAAAGAACAGATGATGGTTGACCAGGTTCAACAGACTTTGGTGAAGGATGTAAAAATTACCCCTGCAGAGGTAAGAAGAATGTTCAATGAACTACCTTCTGACAGTGTGCCGGTTATTAATACCGAATATGAAATTGGTCGAATCACTAAACAACCTGCAATAAGCAAAGAGGAGCTTGATGCTACCCGTGACAGGCTTAAGGCACTAAGAGAAAGAATCTTAAATGGTGAGAGTTTTAATGCACTGGCAGTACTTTATTCTGATGATCCAGGTTCTTCACGCAGGGGTGGTGAAGTTGGCTTCGTTAGTCGTGGTCAGCTTTATCCTGAATATGAGGCTACGGCATTTACTTTAAAGAAGGGCGAAATCTCTGACGTGATAAAAACCAAAGCCGGCTACCATATCATACAACTTATTGAGCGCAGAGGGGAACAGGTTAATACCAGACACATCCTTCTGATGCCTAAGGTATCAACCGATGAATTAAACAAGGCCACCAAACTTTTAGACAGTGTAGCTGTTCTGATACGTGAAAAGAAGATGACATTCAGTGAAGCAGCATTAAAATACTCCGACGATCCCGGCAAGATTAATAATGGCCTTATCGTCAACCCCAGCACAGGAAATACTAAGTTCAGCCAGTCGCAGCTCAGTGAAACTGTGGCTAAGACAGTAGCCGGTTTAAAAGTAGGTGAAGTATCAAAGCCTATTGCTTTACTGAACGATGAAGGAAAGGAAACCATCCAATTGCTTTACAAATTTTCAGAAACAGAGGCGCATAAGGCTAATTTGAAGGATGATTATAATTACATTCAGGAGTGGGCACTCAATAGGAAAAAAGCTGAGATCATTGAAAAGTGGATTACCGAGAAAATTTCAAAGACTTATTTCAGGATAGGACCTGCTTATTCTGACTGTAGTTTCCAACATAACTGGACGATAAATTAAAGTATTAATTACTGTAAAAACTCTAACATTGACTTCAGATGAATTACCGGTAGTAACCGGAACAACGAAAGGTAAAGAAATGATTTCATTCAAATCAGACGTTGAAGCCGTTGATGCATTTGGTGAGAAATACAGGCAATTAACAGCTGAAATTGGTAAAGTTATCGTCGGACAGCACGATGTAATTAAGGATGTTCTAATCTGCATATTCAGTAAAGGACATGCTTTGCTGGTAGGAGTGCCCGGTTTGGCAAAAACCCTGCTGGTTAATACAATAGCCCGATCACTTGGCCTGACTTACAGCCGCATACAGTTTACACCCGACCTGATGCCATCGGATATTATAGGTACTGAAATCCTTGATGAGAACAGACGATTCCGTTTCCTCAAAGGTCCTATTTTTGCAAATATCATTCTGGCTGACGAAATCAACAGAACTCCTCCTAAGACACAATCCGCACTGCTCGAAGCTATGCAGGAAAAAGCTGTAACAGTTGCAGGTGAGAGCCATTTCCTTGCTGAACCATTCTTCGTACTTGCCACTCAAAATCCTATTGAACAGGAAGGTACGTATCCATTGCCAGAAGCTCAACTCGATCGTTTCATGCTTAACATCTGGCTTGACTACCCCGATTTTGAGCAGGAAATCAATGTAGTAAAAAATACTACTACTGAAAGGGTTACATCGGCCAACGTTATCCTTTCAACCGAAGAGATACTGTATTTCCAAAATCTTATCAGGCGAATTCCGGTTCCCGATAACGTTTACCAATATGCGGTTAAAGTGGCTGCTCGCACTCGGCCTAACACAAATCTTGCACACGATTGGGCAAACAAATATCTCACTTGGGGTGCCGGACCGAGAGCTTCACAATATATGATTATTGGTGCTAAATGCCATGCTGCAATTAATGGCAAATACTCGCCCGATATTGAAGATGTTCAGGCTGTGGCTACTAACGTGTTACGTCACAGAATCGTACGTAACTATAAAGCTGAAGCTGAAGGAGTCACAGTTAGAGACATTGTTGCTGAGTTACTTAAATAGAGGATTGCTAATACCTTTTCCTAATTCGGCAACATAGAAGAGTGGCTTTAGACCAATTTCTTTCTCGTAAGCTTGGCCTACTTTATTGATTACTGCTTCAATATACCGTTTATCAACAATAGTTACGGCACAACCACCTAATCCGGTTCCTGTCATACGTGCTCCCAGTACTCCTTTTACTTTTCTGGCAGCATTGACTATGGTGTTGAGTTCAACTCCTGTCACCTGATAATCATGACGTAACGATTCATGCGAATCATTCATCAGTTGCCCAAGTGCTGTAAGGTCACCTCTTTTTAAAGCACTTACTGCCTGCATAACCCTGTTATTTTCACTAACAACATGCCGTGCCCTCCTGAAGGCTATTGCATCTTCAATTGCCGGGCCAAACCGTTCAAACTCTTCAAGTGTAATATCACTTAAATCAACCATCCCCACCTTTACTTTCTTTAGATCTTCCAAAGCCTTCCTGCATTCAGCCATCCTCTCTTTAATCAAAGAAATAGCCGATTGCCTGGGCTTGTTTGTGTTTATGATGATAATGGCGTGATCTTTCAAATCAAAGGGCACAAGCTCATATTCTAATGTTCGGCAATTCAAGAAGATAGCTGTACTTGCATCCCCTAATCCTACTGCAAACTGATCCAATATGCTGTTATGCTCTCCTACAAAATTGCTTTCTGCCACATGTGACATCTTAATGAGGTCAGTCATTAGGAATCCGGTATCTAAGATATCGTTCAAAGCAACTGCCGTCACTAACTCAACTGATGCTGATCCTGAGAGGCCTGCACCGCCGGGAATATCACCTGAGTAGAGAAAATTAATTCCCTGAGTAAACTTGACTGATTTCTGTGAAAACTGGTCTATTACTCCCAAAACATAGTTTACCCACTCATCATCATGTTTATTTTTAAGATCACTGATGTCAACTTCAGCTTTATAAGTATAGTCGGTGCTTTCAAATCTGAATTTATCATCATGGGCAGGAGCAATAGCAAGGTAGGTTCCAAAATTTACGGTACAGGGTAGTACGTACCCACCGTTATAATCAGTGTGTTCACCGATAATATTAACCCGTCCCGGTGCAAAATACACCTGAGCTTCTGAATTATAAATTTCAGTGAATCTTTTACTCAAAACGCTGATATCCATAAACATAGGTCGTGTACCAACAGCTATCACCGAAAAACATCTTTGACTTATGCCGGGTACTTTTACAATATTCTACAAAGAATATCATGAAATGTTTATTGCAAAGAAGTATGATGTTGTATCGATACATTTTGCATCTTAATCCAATAAATTGGTAACTTTGTCGTTAACGCATTAGTGCTAAAAATACTCTTTAAACACTTGCATATGACGATTTTTTCTAAAGGCAGGAAATCCTGGATACTTGCTATCCTGATTATAGTTGTTATTATCTCTGCTTCCTGGTATTTTGCCGGAAGCAATAAAGTTGAAGATGCAATAACGACCAAGGTTGCATTTGGTGATTTCAAAATTGATGTAACAACCAGCGGTGAACTGGAAGCAAAAAACTCAGAAAACATTATGGGGCCCGCAAATATGAGAGAGGCTCGTATCTGGCAGGTTCAGATAAGCGACATAGTGCCTGAAGGTACAATTGTTGATTCAGGACAGTATGTGGCATCACTAGACAGGTCAGAGATTACCAACAGGATGAAGGATTTGGAAAGTGAACTCGAAAAGCTGGAATCGCAATACATCAAGACTAAACTTGATACTTCAATGGATATGAGGGCAGCCCGTGAAGAACTTATTAATCTGAAATATGCCCTTGAAGAAAAAACAATCACCGTTGAGCAGTCAATATATGAACCTCCTGCAACTCAGCGTCAGGCAAAAATTGATCTTGAAAAAGCCCAGCGCTCATTCGACCAGGCTCAGAAAAATTATAAACTGAAGTATGATAAGGCAATGGCGAATATGCAGGAAGTATCAGCCTCATATACACAGGCTCAGCGACGACTTGAGCAGATTCGTGAAATTCTGAAAGGATTTACTGTAGTAGCACCAAAAGCCGGTATGGTAATTTATAAACGCAATTGGGATGGATCAAAAATGGGTGTCGGTGCAACAATGGGAACCTGGGAAAACATCGTGGCTACCTTGCCTAATCTTAAGGATATGATCTCAAAGACTTACGTAAATGAAATCGACATCAGTAAAGTTAAAGCAGGGCAAAGTGTTCAGATCAGTGTGGATGCATTTCCCGAAAGAAAGTATACTGGTAAAGTGACTTCTGTGGCTAACATTGGGGAGCAAATGCGTAATTCAAATGCTAAGGTATTTGAAGTAGTAATTCATGTTAATGAATACGACAGTATCCTGCGTCCTGCTATGACAACCAAGAATATCATAAATACTTCCGTTATTCCTAATGCACTATATATACCTATTGAAAGTGTGCAGAATGCCGATTCCATCAGCTTTGTCTACATGGTAAACAAGAAAGTAAAGCAGCAGATAAAAACCGGTGCCACTAACGAAAACCAGATAATTGTCACAGCCGGTCTGAAAAAAGATGATGAAATTTACCTCTCACCACCGGAGGATGCTATCGACTGGAAACTGGTGAAACTTGAGGCGACTGAAGCCGCAAAGCCTGAAGTTGCAGACAAAAAGACCAAATAAACCCCGAGAATCGTGCATAGACGTCTTTATATACTAACAATAGCTATTGAGGCAGTTGTTGCCCATAAATTCAGGTCGATACTAACCGCTTTGGGTATCATTTTCGGTGTGGCTGCAGTTATTGCTATGCTGGCTATCGGGAATGGTGCAAAGCAGGAAATTCTTGATCAGATGAAACTTGTTGGCGTAAATAATATCATCATTATGCCAAAGAAGGAAACTGCTAAGAACAAGGAAGCTGAGCAAGAAGAACAGAAAGGAAAAATGGCAACTGAGAAATACTCTCCCGGATTATCCCTAAAGGATGCTGAAAGCATTGCCGAGGTACTTCCTACAGTGAGTAAAGTAAGTCCTGAGGTCATTTATGAATCCACAATACTTGCCGAAGGTGTAAGTACATACGGCAAAGTAAGTGGTGTTACCCCTGCATTCTTTGATGTGTTTAACCTTCAATTAGAGAGAGGTGAGATGTTCAATGAAGAGCAAATGATTCAGGGTAAAGCAGTATGTATTCTTGGCGCAACAATAAAGAATAAACTCTTCCCTAAAAGTGACCCTGTAGGTAGTTATGTGAAATGCGGTGCTGTGTGGCTTAAAGTTGTGGGAGTATTGCAAAACCGTGCCGTAACATCTGAACTATCAGAGAATATGGGCATAAGCGATTACAATAAGCAAGTATATGCACCAATTCAAACTCTTCTTCTCAGATATAAAGACAGATCAATTGTTACGACAGCCATGATCAGAGGAGGTAGTACAAGTGTTTTTGTCAGCGATGATGCTATTGTTTCATTCGGCACAAGCGGTGATGGCGAACCTACTGCAAATCAAATCGATAAGATTGTGGTGCAGGTTAAAGAAACCTCACAAATCAATAAAACCACTGAAGTAATTAACAAATTACTGAAAAGACGACACTCTGGAGTCGAAGACTATACAGTTCAGGTGCCTGAGCTTTTACTTAAACAGGAGCAGAGAACAAAGGACATTTTTAACATTGTGCTTGGTGCTATTGCCAGTATTTCTCTGATAGTAGGAGGGATTGGTATCATGAATATTATGCTGGCCTCTGTTATGGAAAGGACAAAAGAGATAGGAATACGAATGGCAACTGGTGCCACCAAAAAAGATGTTATATTCCAATTTCTCAGTGAGGCAACGATGATAAGCCTCTCGGGTGGTATTATCGGTATTATTCTCGGTGTAGTACTTGCCAGGATTATTATGGGAGTCACCGGAATATTAACCATCGTTTCATTACCATCCATTCTTATCTCCTTTGGAGTTTCTGCCTCAGTAGGAATTGCTTTTGGTTACATGCCTGCACGTAAAGCAGCTCTCCAGGATCCTGTCACTTCTCTGCGATATGAATAGAATCTGAATCCGACAACCTAAACGACCATGATTAAACCATCACTAAAAAAAATAATCCTGTCACTACTTTCATTACTTTTTATAATCCAGTTAGGATCAGTCAATGCACAGGAGTCAAAAATGGTGCTTACTCTGGATGAAGTAATAGCCATTGCCCAAAGGCAATCACCCGCAGCACTGTCTGCTGCTCATCGTTTTCGAAGCAGTTACTGGTATTACAGCAATTATAAAGCCACTTTAATGCCTAAGCTTACGCTTAATGCCACTATTCCAAGTTTAAGCAAAGCCATTGAGCAGGTAACGACTACCGAAGGTGATGTTTTTTACAGGAGTAATCAGGCCAGTTATGCCGGAGCCCTCTCGTTAAGTAAGAATATTGGCTTAACCGGTGGTCAGATTTTCCTAGACTCCCGATTGAACAGAATTGACCATTTCCGTACTGACTCAACCTTTACATTCTACCATTCATCACCGCTCATCATAGGCATTGACCAGCCTCTTTTCGGATACAATAAGTTTAAATGGCTAAAAAAGACAGAACCCTTAAAATACAGTGAAGCTGAACGAATGTACATTGAGGACATGGAACAGGTGAGTAAATCTGCAGCCAGAGCATTCTTTTCACTACTACAGGCTCAGATTAAACTAAAGATCGAGCAGACCAATCTGGCAAACAATGACACCTTGTTTCAAATAGCAAAGGGCAGATACAACATAGGTACCCTTGCTGAAAATGAGTTGTTACAGATTGAATTAAGTCATTTAACATCAAAGGCCAAATATGAAGATGCAAACATCCAGCTGAAATCGAATGCTTTTGAGCTTAAGTCGTTTCTTAGATTACCTGAGGATGTTGAAGTTGAGTTGATACCACCTGCAGCCCCTCCGGTAAGTTTCATTGAAGAACAGATAGCTCTTAAAGAAGCACATAAAAACAGAGCTGAGGTACTTGGGTACGATAGACGTATTATTGAAGCAGAGAGTGAAGTAAGTGCAGCAAAAGCCAACAGACGATTTAGTGCAAGACTCCGTGCTGAATATGGGTTAGCACAAAGTACAAGGGCTTTTGAGCAGCTATACAGGAATCCTTATGAGTCACAAAGCCTTGAGATAGGAATCATTGTGCCAATTCTCGATTGGGGAACCTCAAAGAGTGCCATAAAATTGGCTGAATCGCAAAGAGAGCTCACCAGGACAGCAGTGCAGCAGGAAATTGTTGACTTCGATCAGGAGATTTATTTCAAGGTAATGCAGTATAATCTCCAGAAATCACAGTTTGCCATAGCTTCAAAAAGTGATACAGTTGCGCAGAAACGATATGAGGTCACCAAACAAAGATACCTTATCGGAAAAATCGGTATAACGGAATTGAATATAGCCCAAAATGAAAAGGATGCAGCCCGATTAAGTTATGTTTCAATACTTTCTGATTATTGGGATAGCTATTTTGAGCTGAGAAGATTAACGCACTTTGACTTTTTGAAGAAAGAGCAAATATTATTCGATATCAACTCAATTCCTGATTTGGAATAAGTATTTGCAGTTCTTAGATTGTAATACCGGGTTTTATTTAAAATCCCACTGTTATTCTGTTCTACTGTTCCAGTGTTCCAACATTTATAACAAAAGGAGTTATGTGCATTTATGTTAAGATGCCCAAATACTGAAAGGTCAATCTCACAAGAAACTGGAGATACTTTTCCCTTTATCCTTTGAATTTTTGCCTTTTGCCTTCTACTGATTCTTCGTCCAGTCGGCAGGGCACTCTTCGCCGGTTTCTTCATAGTACTGAAGAGCATCCACCATGCGGAGAGTTTCATTGACGCTTCTGCCAAGGAATAGATCATTTACTACCTGATGGCGTACAATGCCTTGTTTATCAATAAGAAACAAGCCGCCGTAGGAATATGGATTACCGTCAAAATCAAGGCGTTCATCCTCTTCATCAAACTCATACGTACCGGCCATCATATCATAGTTCTCGGAGATTGTCTTCGACAAATCTGAGACCAGCGGAAAGGTTACACCTTTGATGCCACCCTGTGATGGTTCAATTTGAAGCCATGCATGGTGAGAGTGAGCTGAATCGACTGAACATGCTACTACTGCTACATTACGCTTCTCAAACTCTTCAAGCTTGCTCTGAAAAGCTAATAGCTCAGTAGGACTAACAAATGTGAAATCCAATGGATAGAAAAAGAATACTACATGCTTTCTGCCGATATACTGGCTTAAAGAGAACTTCTCGACGATTTCGCCATTCACTACAGCGTCAGCTTCAAAATGAGGTGCTTTTTTCCCTATGAGAATTGACATTTCAATGATTTGTTGATTTATAACACAAACTTAGTGAATATACTAATGCAACTGTCAAAAATGCTTTTTTGCTTCATTCCAATAAACGTCAAGCTGGCTAAGTGTCATGTCGTGCATTGATTTACCTTCCTCATTTACCCTGTCTTCAATAAACTGAAAACGCTTTATGAACTTCCGGTTGGTACGTTCAAGAGCATCTTCAGGGTTGACTTCAATGAAACGAGCATAGTTGATTAGTGCAAAAAGTAAATCGCCAAATTCATCCTCAATCTTCTCTTTTGATCCATTAAGCTTCTCCAGTTCCAGTTCACTTAATTCTTCCTGCACCTTATTCCAAACCTGACCTGCATGCTCCCAATCGAAACCTACTCCGCGAGCCTTCTCCTGAATTCTGTAGGCTTTTACCATAGCCGGTAGACTAACCGGCACTCCACTAAGGACAGACTTGCGTCCTTCGGTCATCTTTATCTTTTCCCAGTTTTTCTTAACTGTTTCAGCATCATTAGCTTCTACATCACCATAAATGTGAGGATGACGTCGAATTAGCTTCTCATTAATTGATTCAAGGACATCGGTTATATCGAAGGCATTCTGCTCTGAAGCAATCTTTGAGTAGAAAACAAGGTGCAGCATCAAATCGCCTAATTCCTTTTTGATATCATCCATATCACGCTCAATGATAGCATCACTGAGTTCATACATTTCTTCAATTGTGAGATAACGGAGTGTGTCGAGTGTTTGCTTTTTGTCCCAGGGGCATTTTGCCCTTAGCTCATCCATTATTTCCAGAAGCTTGCCAAATGCTTCAAGCCTTTTATCCATCACGATTAGTTTTTGCAAAGTTAATAAAACCTAACCTGTGCTTTTGTACTTTTGTTTACTCATCAATCCTTATGTTGCTGTGTGCAGAACTGAACCATACTTTAGGATTTCAAACTTCTCTGAATCAATGAGAAGAAAGTATGAGTCGTGGTGCAATCGGTCAAAGCAAAAGGCTGGGGTGCTAAAAGTGCGCCCAATTATACAAGGTGGCCGAAAGCATAAAATGAGTTGCTACTTAATTTGTTGCATAGCAGGTCTGTTGCTGTCACATAGTGTTAAAGCTCAGAAACCGCACAGCTTTCAGGCACCCAACCTGATGGTTGAAACGAGAGCCAATTATGGCTTTCTGATTGCCCATCATCTTGAAATGGAAACTTTCAACTCACACTTACCTTCTTTTGAATTTACTCTGGCAAGGGCTACATATGGTAAGAATCAGTGGGAGGTTATGTACCAGTACCCTGTAATGGGATTTACATATTGGAACGCCTGGCTTGGCAACCCTGATGTGCTGGGGCGTGCGCATGCTTTTATGCCTTATATCTCTTTCCCTTTGAAGAAGAGCGATAAGGCTGAGCTGGATTTCAGACTATCAGCCGGACTGGGATATCTGACCAAGAAATTTGACCGACTGGAAAACTATAAGTATATAGCCATAGGTTCACATCTTAATGCAGCAATAAACCTGATGATGGAGTTTAGATGGAAACCGGTGAACCATCTTCAACTTTCGGGAGGAGTGCAGTTAATGCATTTCTCAAACGGTTCAATGAAAACCCCCAATTTTGGTCTTAATATACCCTCAGTATCAATGGGTGCTGCTTTCCGTATCAACAAAGAAAATCCATACATCAAACGAACCATAAGGCCAAAACTTGAAATGTTTGAATTTGATGGACATAAATTTCTGGAATTCAGAGTAGGTACAAGTTTTGGAATAAAAGATATTGGAGAGGTCTCAGATAAGAGATATGATATTATCGCCGGTTCATTTACAGCACTGAAGAGTATAAGTTACAAGAGTAAAGCAGGCTTGGCACTTGATTTATCGTATGATGGATCGGATGCACATTATCTTGGCATAAAAGGAATTGAATACGATGAGAAGTACAAAATTATTAAGCCCGGTATCTCAATCATGTACGAGGTTGTACTCTCCAGATTGTCTTTCCCTTTGGGCTTGGGATTCTATACAGGAGGGGGATTAAACGAAGGAATCTCTTATTATAAACTTGGTATTAATTATATCCTGATAAGAAACTTGTATTTGTCGGTGAATCTCAAAACACATTATGCAAGAGCTGATTATGTTGCATTTGGACTTGGTTACCGATTTAAGGTTAAACAATACTGGCTATGATGATGAGTAACAGACACATAATAGCTATTATTCTTACAATAGCACTAGTTACATCCTGTAAAAAGGAAAATCTGGATGATTGTTTTACTACTCCCGGTAACCAAATTACCGAAGAACGTCCGGTATCATATTTTCATGCAATCAGCATGTACGAAAATGTGAACCTTATCATCAGTCAGGGTGATCACTTTTCGATTGAAGTTAGTGGTGCAGAGAATCTGGTGAAGTCGGTCGGTACAGTGATAAAAGATAGTGTACTGGTAATAACCAATGACCTTTCATGTAATTGGGCTCGCAGTTACAAACATAAATTGGATGTTCATATCACATCACCGGCCCTGAAGTCGATACGCTATGAAAGTTCCGGAGACATAAGTACAAGCGGATTAGTGCAAATAGATACCTTAGAAATTAATGTATGGGGAGGAGGAGGCTCAGTCAATATTAATGTTGATTGCAACCGCCTTAATATGGGTTTGCACTATGGAACCGTTGACTTTAAAGTCACAGGCAAATCGAAGATGACAACCATATATGCAAACAGCTATGGTCCATTTTTCTGTGGATCACTCGACTCAGATATTGTATACATTCGAAATCAGGGCACTAACAACTGTTATGTACATGCAAACCATATCCTCGAAGCAGAAATAACCAACATTGGCAGCATATATTACACAGGCAACCCATTTGAGTTGAAGTGCATTGATAATGGCGAAGGAGAGTTTGTGAAATTATAATGGTTCGACAAAAGCTCACAAACTGAAATGGAAGCCGCTCATATCAATTATTGAACCCATCTCGTCACCCCGATACTTAGAGCAATAAAACTTAGGATACTGGTGAAAGTCCTTAGGGTGTGAAATACATCCCATCGGGAGCGTAAGGATGTCCAGTTCCCGGGAAGAGTACTGACTGTCCAGTTTTTAATCTCATTATCAATAGGTACTTCAACAATTACAGTGATTAGCAGGGTTATCAGCATCAGTAGAAATGAGCCTGCGAAGAAATATAGTGAGGGCTTGTGATTCTTTGAGAAGATACAAATTACAAGCAAGCATATTAACGTAACAGGCATCAGGATCCTCATTGGCCAAGCTACATTGCTGATGATGGTTTTCCCGATAAGGATGAAAGATTCAGCCGGAAATACATCAAGTGAACGTGTAAGCGTAAACCAGGTACCCCAGAATACTCCCGTGACCAGCATTACAAGCACTAAATTTATGATTATCAGAAGCTTTTTCATAATTTAAGGCTTAAATATAATATTGAAACCAATTACAACCCAAAATGTCTTTATATTTGATCCATAACATTGATAATACATTTTGCAACAAACCCATTTTGCAGTAATTGCAGACATTCATGGAAAATATAATTGCATTTTTCAAACACACAATGCTGTTAATCACACTGGCAATTTGCCAGATTACCTTCGGTCAAAATTCCAGAGATTTTCTTGATCAGGCACGACAAGTGGACTTCTCTGACCTCTGGACTCTTGACAGTATCCCGGTTGAAAATGATCAACTGGTTAAACGAGGTTTTATTGGCGAAGAGCAGCAAAGGATTGATGTTCACTTTATCTCTGTAATTCAGGATCCTGAAAATCAATTGCATTACCTGGTATATGGTCAAACAGATGTTAAGGGTAATATCTGTGACTTCCAGGGTGTCATAAAGGTCGATACTGCACAAATGAAGATTGATGATGAATTCGCTTTATTAAAACGAGGGTTCATTAAAGGTTCTTACAAATTCTTTGAAGATAAAGATCAAACGCATACAGGCACCTTTAATGGAAGGTTCGTGACTCATTTCTTTATTGATGAGAAGGGCAAATTGCAGTATGATGCACTCTACGGCTCCTCAATCGGGTTTAGAAACAATCAGTTTGAAGGCACCTGGACTGAGTATAGATCAGGCGATGTGAGAAAATGCAGTTGGAGCGATAGAAGGGAGTAGTTTTTGCAACACCGACAGACTTATGATAATAATCTTCAGCATTTTAGTCTCTGTAATTATAATTGGAAGCTCGTACATCATTACTGAGAAGAACGCTAAATACTATCTTGCCGGTTATTGGAATTTATCACCTGAGGAAAGGAGTAAAATTGATCTTCAAGCCTTCCTGGCAAACTGGAGAAGGATCATGTGGATTTCAGGAGGTGTGATTATCTTCACAGCTATAACACTGTCGCTTTTTGCCGTTTCAATCATAATTGGGGTTTTGATAATTATTGTAATGATGCTGTTAAGTCAGGTGGTATTGATTACTGCATGGAGGAGAGCAAGGAGGTAGTAGGGCAAGAAATTATGGTTAATCTGGGTAACACTATTCTGTTAAACTTATACCTTTGAGCTAGGAATATTATAAGGCTATGGATAAATATAGGCAGGTTATCAATAAGTTGATAGAATTCAGAGACAAGCGTGATTGGAAACAATTTCACAATTCTAAGGATCTTGCTTTGGCGATTTCTATTGAAGCTTCTGAGTTAAATGAGCGATTCTTATGGAAAAATACCGAAGAAGTTGATCGAATTACAGGTGAGGACATTAAGGAGGAACTTGCTGATATTCTGGCCTATTCCTTCCTTCTTGCAGAAAAACATCAGCTTGATATTTTTGATATCGTTTTGGAAAAAATTAATAAGAATGGGGAGAAATACCCAGTTGAAAAGGCTAAGGGTACCTCTAAGAAATATAATGAACTATAATTATCGATAAAGGACAGACTGTGTTCTGCCGGTTTGTAGAACTGTTGTTGTGTAAGTAATTATCAAATAGATACAACCTGACATGATCGTTTACCAATCATCAAAAGAAGGATTTCTTAATGATGTTCTTACTAATGAAATTGAAAATATAGTTCACCAGGCATTCTTTGAGCATTTAGGAAGGCATACTTCCAAACATGAGGTTCTTTCATTTAAGAATTCTCTGGGTTATATGTACAGGATAATGACTGATGATGGAATACCGGATGATTCGAGTATTTCGATTGAATTTCAGATTCCGCTCACCTCTAAAAGAATCGATTTTATTATAAGTGGCTTAAATGAAGATCAAAAAGAGCAGGTGGTTATCATCGAATTAAAACAGTGGTCGTCAGCGGAATTGACTCAGAAGGATGCAATAGTACGTACTCTGTTAAATGGCACTGTAACTGAAACAGAGCATCCCTCATACCAAGCTTGGTCGTATGCTGCTCTGATTGAAGATTTTAATGAGACTGTTCGTGAGGAGGAAATTTCACTTATTCCTTGTGCTTATTTACACAATTATAAACCTGATAAGGTAATTGATCATCCTTTCTACGGTGAACACATTGCTAAAGCACCGGTGTTCCTTAGTCCTGACGCATTGAAACTCAGAGAGTTTATCAGGAAGTATATTAAATACGGTGATTCAATGGACATTCTTTACAAGATAGAGAATGGACGCATTCGACCATCAAAACAATTAGCTGACAGTCTGGCCTCAATGTTGAAAGGTAACCGGGAGTTCATAATGATTGATGATCAGAAACTTGTTTATGAGACAGCTATCGATATGGCAATGAAAGCTGATATCGGTAAGAAGCAGGTGCTAATTGTGGAAGGAGGACCCGGTACAGGTAAGAGTGTTGTTGCTATAAATCTTCTTGTTGAATTGACTAAGAGAAACCTGGTTACGAAACTTGTTTCAAAAAACAGTGCTCCAAGGGAAGTTTATAAAACCCTTTTGACCGGTACTTTAAGGAGAACAGCCATTGACAATCTTTTTGGTGGGACAGGTTCCTTCTATGGGGTTGAGGAGAATACGTATGATAACCTGATTGTGGATGAGGCTCATCGCCTGAATGCAAAAAGTGGCTTATTTGGTAACCTTGGTGAGAATCAGGCTAAAGAGATTATGAGAGCCTCAAAATTCAGTGTGTTCTTTATTGATGATGACCAGCGTATCCATGTTAGGGATATTGGCACAAAAAAGCAACTCGAAAAGTGGGCCAGGGAAATGAAGGCTACCGTGAAGCACCTGAAACTAGCATCACAGTTTAGGTGCAATGGTTCAAATGCCTATCCTGCATGGCTTGATCAAATGTTACAGATAAGAGAAACTGCAAACTTCAAACTCTCAGAGAATGAATTTGATTTTAGGGTATTTGATGATCCAAATGAACTGCTAGCAACTATAAAAGAAAGAAACGCAGTCAACAATAAGTCAAGAATGGTCGCAGGCTATTGTTGGGATTGGAAAAGCAAAAATAGGCCATTCATGAAGGATGTAATCATTCCGGAATTCAATTTTGAGATGACCTGGAATTTGACAAAGGATGGTAGTAAATGGATAATTGCTAACAACTCTGTGAATGAAATAGGATGTATACATACTTGTCAGGGACTGGAACTTGATTATGTAGGGGTCATTATTGGTAAAGACCTCAGGTTTAAGAATGGCAAGATCATTACTGATGTGTTTGAACGTTCAAGCATGGATCAGTCAGTCAAAGGTTTGAGGAATAAGCAGAAGCAGAATGATCCTATAAGTGCTGATTTAACTGACAGGATTATCAAAAATACATACCGTACCCTGATGACACGAGGTATGAAAGGGTGTTACATTTTCTGTTGTGACAAAGATTTAGCTGAATATTTCAAGGCCAATATCAAGACACAGGGAAGTGAATCATCTGAGCCGATAGCTCCGATTATAAAAATAACACCACGTATAGAGATTGAAGTAAATGACGATGTCAAGTACATAGACTACCTTCCATACTATTCGATAAAAGCTGCCTGCGGTGCATTTGGAGAATGGCAGATTGTTAATGAAGAGGGATGGGTGAAAGTTGAAGGAATTGGCCGACTCAGTAAAGGAATGTTTGTGGTCAAAGCAACCGGCCATTCAATGGAACCACTTATATCAGATGGCGATTTATGTGTATTTAGGGCTCCGGTACCCGGCACACGTAATAACAAAATAGTGCTTGTACAGCATAATAATCATTACGATTCTGAAAACCAAGGAAGTTACTCGATTAAGCAATACTCCAGTCTGAAGCATTATGACAAAGAAACCGGAGAGTGGATGCACGAACAGATTATCCTTAAACCATTAAATTTATCCTACAAACCAATTATTCTCAATGAAGAAGATAATTTTATAGTGGTAGGAGAATTTCTTGGAGTGGTGAATTAATGCAGGATGGTTATTTAAAATTCTCCAATACGTATTAATATATAAAATTAACTTAATAAGGAATTCAAATTAAAAAATAAACCATCATGGATTTCAAAGACCAAATCAAACAAATTAGTGACAGAGTCACTAAGTTAAAAGAGCAGATATTGACTGAAGAAGCAACAAAGAATGCTTTTATAATGCCATTTATCCAATGTTTGGGATATGATGTGTTTAATCCTATTGAAGTCATGCCTGAATTTATTTGCGATATTGGAACAAAAAAGGGTGAGAAAATCGATTATGCCATTTTTAAAGATGGCAAACCAACTATTCTAATTGAGTGTAAACATTGGCAGCAAAATTTGAATGTACACGATGGTCAATTATTAAGGTACTTTCATGTGTCAAAAGCAAGGTTTGGATTATTGACAAATGGAATAAATTATAAATTTTACTCTGATTTGGCTGCTCCGAACAAAATGGATGAAAAACCATTCCTTGAATTCAATATTACTGAAATAAAAGATAATCAACTTGAGGAATTGAAGAAATTCCATAAATCATACTTTGATGTTGATAGTATAGTAAATACTGCTGCCGAACTTAAGTACACTCTTGAATTAAAAGCTTTAATAAACTCTGAAATTATCAATCCTTCACCTGAATTAGTTAAACACTATGCTAAACAGGTATACCCATCAGTGATCACAGCTAAAGTTCTTGAACAATTTACTAATCTTACAAAGAAATCGTACTCCCAAGTTATAAGTGATTTAATTACAGAAAGACTTAAATCAGCCCTCGATAAAGAAAAAGACAACGAAAAGGAAGTAAGTCAAACTACAGCCAATGCTGAAGCCACTTTGGAAACTGAAAACAAAGTTGTAACAACTGTTGAAGAGATAGAGGGATTCATGATTACTAAATCTATTCTACGAAAAAGGATCCCAATTTCAAAGATATATTAAAGGGATGCTCAAAGTTATTTTGCTATTCTTTATGAAGATAATAACAGAAAACCTATCTGCAGATTATATCTTAATGGCTCAAAAAAATACATTGGACTCTTCAATGATCAGAAGAAAGAAACAAAAGTAGAAATCACTTGCCTTGATGATATTTACAATTATTCTGAGCAGTTATTGTGTATGATTGACATTTATGAAGGTGTGTTACAAAAAGTCTGATTTGATAATACTCATCATGAGATAATACCTTATTTGCAAGCCAATCCGGAGTACAAATCTTAGGAGGATACTGTAGATTACCCACTTTATTTAATCGTCATCCTCGTAAACTTCTGATTCGTTTCATCCCATACAAATCGTTGGGGTACACCTGCAACCAGAGTTTCATTTGAGGTCAATTCGGAGGCAAATTTCATTATCTTAATTGACTCTGTACTTCCATAAATCTTATTTGACAGGATGTATATGGTATCAAGTGCGGTAAAGTGCTTTTCCATGAATGGTATGTCATAATTAGCGGAGACATATTTCACGTTGTCTTTATTTGACGGTGTAAGCTCTTTTGTTAGATGATAGTAACATATTGGACACCAGTTAGAGAAAAGATAAATTTCAGTCGCATGCTGAGCAAGTAAGTCTTCAGCGGTAACTTCAATAAAGGTTTTCGTTCCTGACTGATTCAGCAATACATGATTCTTTTCGTAAATGTCACTATCGCCATAATTTGGCAGTTTCAACACTTGGATGCAACTGGTAACTGCAATTATTAATGCAAAAACGAAACTTCTAGCTAAGCCTTTCATGCTAAGATTGTTGTAAACGCAATTTAAGAAAAATCTTCCATTTCCAAAAATCAATCCTAATCTTCTTGTGTGCTTAATATACAGGTAAGGCCTGGATCCTATTACCCTAATAGGCCCTTGCAAACACAACCCTCTTATCCGAAGGCTTGCCTGTTAGGATGCACTTGCCATTTTCGGGCTTTGCGTCTAATGGAATGCAGCGGATGGTTGCCTTGGTGAGTTCCTTGATCTTTTGCTCAGTTTCGGCTGTGCCATCCCAGTGGGCATAGATGAAACCACCTTTGTTGTCGAGAAGGTCAACGAATTCTTCCCATGTGTCGGCTTTTGAAGTCATACTTTCTCTGAAATCCAGTGCTTTCTGGTAGAGGTTATCCTGAATACTATGTAAGAGGTTCTCTATTTTGGTTTCAATATCAGAGAGTTGATAAACTGATTTCTCAAGAGTGTCGCGACGTGCTACTTCAACGGTGCCATTTTCAAGATCTCGCGGACCGATTGCTAATCGAACAGGAACTCCCTTAAATTCATACTCATTAAATTTCCATCCCGGTTTAAAAGTCTCACGGTCGTCGTATTTAACAGAGATACCTTTATCCTGAAGATTTTTCATTATCTCTCTTGCTTTTTGAGAGATTAATTCAAGTTGATCATTTGTTTTATAGATAGGAACAATAACTACTTGAGTTGGTGCAAGTTTCGGAGGTAACACAAGTCCGTTATCATCAGAGTGAGCCATTATGAGAGCACCGATTAGCCGGGTTGAGACTCCCCATGAGGTAGCCCAAACGTATTCAAGTTTATTTTCTTTGCTGAGGTATGTAACATCAAATGCTTTAGCAAAATTCTGACCGAGGAAATGTGATGTACCTGCCTGTAATGCTTTCCCATCCTGCATTAATGCTTCAATACAGTAAGTTTCAACTGCTCCGGCGAAACGTTCGTTGGGCGATTTCACACCTTTGAGGATAGGGATTGCCATGAAGTTTTCGGCAAAATCAGCATAAACATTCAGCATGCGTTCAGTTTCCTGAATTGCCTCTTCGGAAGTTGCATGAGCTGTATGACCTTCCTGCCAAAGGAATTCAGCAGTACGTAGGAATAGTCGTGTGCGCATTTCCCATCTGACAACGTTAGCCCATTGATTTATGAGTAAAGGCAGGTCACGGTACGATTTTATCCAGTTGCGGTAAGTATCCCAGATAATAGTTTCGGATGTAGGCCTAACAATAAGCTCTTCTTCGAGTTTAGCTGCTTCATCAACAACCACTCCTTTGCCGTCAGGATCATTTTTCAGGCGGTAATGAGTTACTACGGCGCATTCTTTGGCAAATCCTTCAACATGACTGGCTTCTTTGCTAAAGAAGGACTTTGGTATGAATATTGGAAAATAAGCATTTACATGGCCGGTATCTTTAAACTTTTTATCAAGTGCGGCTTGCATTTTTTCCCAAATTGCATACCCATATGGCTTAATGACCATGCATCCTCTGACTGCTGAGTTTTCGGCCATATCAGCCTTGATGACGAGGTCGTTGTACCATTGTGCGTAATTTTCACTTCTTGTTGCAAAATCTTTAGCCATATTCTATTTGTGGTATAGTATTTGTATTATTCTTGTAGCAGATACCCTATAAATTGTAATAAATACCGATATTTGGGTTCGCAAAAAAGATATTTAACGAAGGGGCAAAATTAACAAATTAACCAACGTAATGAAAGATATCACTACTTACTAAGCATAATCAAGGGAGGACCTTAACAATGAAAACTTTAATTGCTTTATTTGCTGCAGTTGCCTTAGCACTAACATCGTGCTCTACCCAGTACCAAAGTAGGGTTTATGGTGATGACGTTTATGCATCATCAAAAGATGAACCTGTTTATACCACCGGAAGGGTATATGAGCAAGTTCCTCAGGGTGAACCTGTTTATCAGGATCAGCAACCCGCCGAGGAATACGACACTGCTTACTCTGACGATTACGGGTACGGTGAACAATACACTGACCAGGGTAGCGGCAATACCTATATAACCAATAATTATTTTGATCAGGATGATTATTATGATTATGCTTATACAGCAAGGTTAAGAAGGTTCCATAGTAATTATTATTACGGTAGTTATTACTCTCCTTATTATACTAATATGTACTGGTATGACTACAACCCATACAGCTGGGGTACCAGCATCTATTTAGGATACAGCTTTTGGTATCCGTGGTATACACACCATCACTGGGGATTTTCATACGGATATCCTTATATAGGATATGATCCTTTCTGGGATTATCCTTTCGGATATTATTCACCTTACGGCTACAGCTACTGGAGCGGTTATAACCATGGCTACATGCATGGATACTATGATGGTTACTATGGTGGCTACTATCCTTATACTCATTATTATAATAGCAAAGATTACAATTCATACTACTACGGTCACAGAAGCTCAGGATCAGGAAGCGGCAGATCAGGTAATGGCAGGAGTACATCGTTAGCAGGTAGTAGTGGAAGCATGAAATCAAGCTTTGGTGAGAGATACGAAGCTGCCCTCAAAAGCGGGGAGCTCGACAGAAATGTTAATAGCAGAAGCAGCAGAAGTACTACAGGTACTACCAAAACCACTCCTGCTGATCGTGAAGTAAATAGTACTCCGCGACAGACAAATACAGGTACCAATAGCAGATCAACTGTTAACGATAAGCCTGATGTTCCACGTACTACTCCAACTGCTACACCGCAAGGTACAAACAGCAGGTCGCAGGTAAAAGATGATCCTGCACCACGCACTACTCCGACTACTCCGGGTACTGTTTCACCGGTAAGGCGTACTGATGATAATACACGTACAACTCCTGCAGGTAGCGAACCAACAAACTCTCGCTCAACAGTTCCTGCTAAGAGTGATGATGGCCAAAAACCAAGGGTAGTTGAACCAAAAAGTACTACCACAACCCCGGCTCAGGGAAGTTCAAATGATTCAAGGATACAGAAACCTGAAAATTCAAGAACAATTACCCCTAACCGTACTTCAGGTAGTAGTACTACAACAAGAGAGTACAGAACACCACAGTCGTACAGTGCGCCAGGTTACAACAAGCCGAAATCTAGTAATGAGTACACAAGCCCGCGCTACAGAAGTATACGTGAAACTGGTGTAGCTCCATCTGAAGGCAAATCTTCACAGCAGCAATCAGCACCACGTAACTCAAGTCCGTCAGAATACAGGCAGTCACGTTCAGGTTCTGACAGATCAGCTCCGGCAAGATCTACTTATTCAACACCTTCAAGATCATCTTCATCGGGAAGTTACAGTACCCCGAGATCGTCAGGAAGCAGTTTTACTCCTTCAAGATCATCATCGGGTAGTAGCTACAGTCCTTCAAGTTCATCATCAAGAAGTTACTCAAGCCCGTCATCATCGTCGTCATCATCATCATCGTCATCTTCATCATCATCTGGAGGCTCAAGATCATCGAATGGGCGCAGATAATTAAAATAAAAAACCGGTAACCCTCTCAAAGTGAGTTACCTATAAGAAGCGGGAAATCAGGCAAAAGAGAGGGAATGGGTGAAGTGAACCTGATTATAAACACTATTAAATCACTGATCATGAAAAAACTACTATTAGCAGCCCTGGGGATAATGTTAGGAACAGGGTCATTATTTGCTCAAAATGAAATCGATGCATTAAGGTATTCCAGACAAAATCCAACAGGAACAGCCCGTTTCTCAGCAATGGGTGGTGCCTTTGGAGCTTTGGGAGCTGATTTTTCAGCGTTAAGTAACAATCCGGCAGGTATTGGTTTATACAAAAGCTCAGAAATTACAGTTACCCCGTCACTCTATTTCGGAAGCACTGAATCAACTTACTTTGGTGATTTCAGTGAAGATGACAAGTATAATTTCAACCTTGGCAACATAGGTGTTGTTATTGTCTCTCCTATCCGCAAACCTGAATCAGAATGGAAACATGTTCAGTTTGGTTTCGGACTTAACCGTTTGAACAACTATAACAATAGAGTACTTATTACAGGTTTTAATAATGCTTCAAGCTTGTTAACCCCATATGTTATTGAATCACAAGGCTTGTCACTCGATCAATTGGACAACTTTGGATCAGGATTAGCTTATGATACAGAGCTAATGTATGATATTGCTCCAGGTACTTATGTTATTGATATGCCTAATGGTGGTGTATTTCAACGTAAGAGCATCAGAACAAGCGGTTCAATGAACGAAATGGTTCTTAGTGCCGGTGCAAATTATAATAACTTTCTGTATCTGGGAGCAACACTCGGTGTTCCGTTCTTTAAGTACAAAGAAACTTCTATCTACACCGAAACTGACGTAGAAAACCGTAATGATTATTTCCATTCATTCACTAAGACAGATGAATTAGAGACTGAAGGTTCGGGTGTTAACTTTAAAGTAGGTGTAATAATCAGGCCGGCCGATTGGATCAGGATTGGAGGTGCTATTGAAACTCCTACATTCTTCACCGATGTTACTGATACTTACAGCACAACATTTAAATCAACTTTCGATACAGCAGGTTCTTTAAGAGCTTCTGCTAGTGGTTTTTATGAATATGAACTTCAGACTCCGTTTAAAGCAATGGCAGGAGTTGGATTCATAATCGGACAATCGGGACTTATTAGTGCAGATTACCAATATATTGACTACACTAAAGCTCGTTTGAGAGCTGCTGATTATGACTTTGATGCTGAAAATGAGGCAATAAAAGATGGTTATTTAAAAGGAAATAATCTAAGACTTGGAGCTGAATGGAGAGCAGGTGTAGTTAGTTTAAGAGGTGGTTATGCAATTTCTGATAATCCATACAGAACCGGTACCAATTCTGCCGTACATACCTACTCAGCCGGACTGGGATTACGTCAAAACAGGTTCTTTGTTGATTTTACCTGGTTGATGAATGATATGGACGATGAATATCACCTATATTCATTACCCGGAAGTTTTATGAGTGTTAATGATCCGGAGTACCCAAGGGCAAGGACTACCGTTAAAAGTACAATGTTCCTATTAACCCTGGGATATAAATATTAAGTTTGATTACAATTATTGAATAGTGAAAAGAGGCTGTATCAGCAAACGATACGGTCTCTTTTTTTTATTGTGTATTTATCCTGTTTATGCCTGCCTTCGCTTTTTGATGTATACTTGACTTGTATTGGTCAAAATCCATATTAAGGCACAGCTTATAGTATTTTACGGCCTCATCAAAAAGTCCTTCCTCCTCATTGATGATTCCTAGGTTAAGTAGGGAATAGGCTGCAAAGTATGATCGTGAGTTTCTACGTGTATTATAAGTAAGTATATAATTTTCCTTTGCTCCTTTAATATTGCCTTGCCTATGATAGATTCTCGCCATTCTGTATAATCGCTCAATCTTCTGTTCGTTATTAAGCTTCTCAATAGTAATTCCATTCAAAACATCTCTTGCCCTTGAGTAGTATCCTCCGTCAAAAAGCAATCTTGCCTTCAATAATTCAGGCTCAGGAATTATTCTCTTTTGTGCTTCAGCATCAGCTTCCTTATCATTCTCCATTTCAGCTAATCCAAAAAGACCTACCCTCGACAAGTATTTCTTGTAGTTTACAGTATCATACTCAATCAGATAACTCCATGCGAGATGCTGATAAGCTGATTTAATAAAGTGCTTTCCCTTGAATTGAGTTACATACTTTAAAAAGTATACCCTTGCCGTATGATCAAGTTTGTTAAGGTATGCCACTCCTGTAAGATAATCCAGATACCTGAAATTGTAATAGGAGTCTCCTTTTGGTCGGTGTATCAGAAGTTCAAGTGCTTTATCGTTTCGTCCCTGATATGAGTAAAAAGAACTTACAGCATAAATCAGCAGTGGGTTAATTGCTAGTTCAGATTTCAATCGCTGATCTTCAAGAATATTCTGTAAAACAGCAATATTCTCTTCTGTGCCCGCTAAGTTGAAAGTAATAAAAGTGGTAATGAAAGCACATTCATTGAAGAGATAGGGCCATTCGTTTTCAGGTGGATTATAAGTAAGAGTTTCATGCAGTAACTGCATTCCGTGACTGATATTGCCTTTCATTCCCAGTAAACCGGGCACCCATTTAACAGATTCCGGAACACTTCCTACCAGTACATACAATAAGCCTATACCTGCATGGTTTGGCTTAAAATGCGGAAAAATCCTTTTATTTTCTTCAAACTGTGAATAAGCCTTTTTAATGTTAACAACTGCCTGCATGTAGTCTTTTGCTTTAACGGCGGCAATACCATGCTGCAGATTAATCTGCGCCTGAGCGTACAAATACCAGGGAGAGTTTTTACTTACTGTATTTAATAACTTCAGGTTAGCACTTTTCTTCTTTAGGAAGGTTGCATAATCCTGTTGTTCTTCTGAAATAAGAGCCTTAAGAAAAGCTTCGTAAGTTTCAAGATAGCAGTAAGCCAGATTGTCAGGATTATGACTTTTTTGAGCATCAATAATCCGGTTAGCTTCACCAAATCTTAATCGAAGGATTTCAAGATACGCTTGTTGATAATCATGTGACATAGTGAAATTTGCACCACTCAGGAGCAATGGAACAAGCGAGTATAAAAGAAGAAGAGTCCTTTTCATTTGAGAGCTTCGAAGATACAGAATTCCGGGAAGTTCAAAGTGGTTCAAAGTGGTTCAAAATAGTTCCAGGTTGATCAATATTATTCAAAAATAGTTTAAGATCCAATGCTATAGTTCCGGATTCTCAATTCACTTTTTTGTATTTCTGAAGCTTGTATCCTGCACTCAGGACAAAAAAAAGAGAGGCCGTCCTGTGCCGGACGGCCTCTTGAGATATGTTTTACAGGAAAAGTTCAATCTTAATGATTGATAGTAGATGCTAGTCCATGGTCGATTAGAATACGGCCACAATACTCACATACGATTATTTTTTTGTGCATACGAATATCAAGTTGTCGCTGAGGAGGGATAGCACTGAAGCAGCCACCACATGCATCACGCTCAACGCTAACAACTGCGAGGCCATTACGTGCATTTTTACGGATGCGTTTATATGCTGTGAGTAACCTCTCTTCAATGAAACGCTGGAAATCTTCAGATTTCTGTAACAAGGTTTGTTCTTCCTTTTCAGTTTCACTTACGATATCAGCCAACTCATTTTTCTTCACTTCAAGATCATTGCGACGTTCTTCAAGAATTTTCTGAGAAGCTGCAATTTCCTCATTTTTAAGGTTAAGACTGTGAGTAAACTCCTTTATTCTCTTCTCAGCAAGAGCAATCTCGAGATTCTGATATTCAATTTCCTTTGTTAAAGACTCATATTCTCTGTTGTTCTTAACCTCCATCTGCCTGTCCTCATATTGTTTGATCTGATGGAGATTATCCTTAATCTGGATTTCTTTGTTTTTGATTTGAGTGTTAAGGTTCTGGATGTCCTGGATGTAATTATCAATTCGGGTTTGTAAACCAATAATCTCATCTTCAAGGTCTTCAACTTCTAATGGCAATTCACCTCTGATAATTCTAATCTTATCTATCTGTGAATCTATTTGCTGGAGACTGTACAAAGCGATTAGCTTTTTTTCGATTGAAACTTCTGTTTCATCGCTTTCAGAGGGTGTTAAAGAAACGTGTGCTGAAATGTAGCTTTTGTCGTCTTGTTCCTGTTTTTCAATGGATTCATTCATTGGTTTTTCCTTCGACGTTTTTGCCATATTATTCCTTCTTTGGAATTAGTTACAGATACATAACGGGATTGGAGATTATCCCGGAAATTTGGAGTGCAAAGGTAGTAAATTTTTCTTTAAGTTTTGTATATAATAATTCTTTGCTAAATTGTTCAGTTTCATAGTGGCCGGCCTCTATCAGCATGATCTTATTATCAGCTAAAAAATAATCATGATATTTGAGTTCTCCTGTGATAAAAACATCACATCCGGCACTGATTGCATCATTTATCAGGAAATTTCCCGAGCCTCCGCAAAGCCCCACTTTCATAACTTTCCTGTTGAGAAACGGTGAGTGTTTCAGGAAAGGAACATTTAATATGTTCTTTAATGATCTTAGAAAATCCGATTCACTTATAGGTTCAGGCAACGTACCATACATTCCTGCTCCTAATCGCGCAAATTCATTCTTCAGAGGGTAGATATCCCATGCAATTTCTTCATAAGGATGAACTTCCTTAACGCGTTTCAATACTTTATAGCGTAACCAATCAGGCATAATAGTCTCAATGCGAACTTCAGGTTCAGTATGAAATTCCCCTCTTTCACCAACAAAAGGATTACTTCCATCAAGTGCTCTGAAGGTTCCTTCGCCTTCTGTATTGAAACTGCAGCAATCATAATCGCCTATCACACCTGCACCGGCATTAAAAATAGCCTCCATAACCGCCTTCTGATGAGTAACCGGCACAAATACAACATACTTTACCAATGCACCTACAACCGGTTGCAAAATAGCTTTATCCGCCAAACCTATCTTTTCAGCAAGAATTGCATTTACTCCGGTGTATGAGTTGTCAAGGTTAGTGTGAGCGGCGTATAAGGCAATACCATGCTTAATGGCTTTGATTAAGCAGCGCTCTACCACATTCGTTCCATTTATTTTCTTAATTGGTTTAAATATCAATGGATGATGTGAAATTATCAAATTATAGTCGAGTGCGATGGCTTCATCAATGACTTCCTCAGTGATATCAAGTGTTATTAAGGCTCCTCTTATAAGATCATCTTTGTTTCCAACCAGTAACCCACTATTATCATAGCTTTCCTGGGATTGAACAGGGGCCAGTTTCTCAATAAAATCAGTGATGTCGTGTAGCTTCATTAGTGTAAATTTTATCGTACAAACCCCAATTGAACGTATTAGTTCATAGCTTAAATGTAACCTAGATACTAATGTAAAATATATTGCCGCAATAAATTTACAGCTTTTATGGGTATTATAATTAATTTTTTAACTTTAAGGCATGGAATTTCTCCGTTTATTTCTCCTGCCGTTTGCTATAATATACGAGATTGTTACTCGTTTAAGGAACTGGTTATTCGATTGGAAAATACTGAGTTCCCGCACATTCCCCCTCCCTGTCATTTCAGTAGGTAATCTTTCAGCCGGCGGCACAGGTAAAACACCGCATACCGAATATTTAATCCGTTTGTTATCCAACGATTATCAAATTGCCACACTAAGTCGTGGTTATGGAAGAAAAACAAGAGGATTTCGCATTGCTAATGAAAATGATAATGCAGGGACTATCGGTGACGAGCCTTCACAGTTTTATAATAAATTCCCTGAAATCACTGTAAGCACTGATGAGAAAAGACGACGCGGCATTACATCACTCTTAAATCTCAAGCCTGAGCTTGATTTAATCATTATGGATGATGCATTCCAGCATCGCTATGTGAAACCCGGTTTATCAATCCTTCTGACTGATTATCATAAACTTTACAGCAAAGATTATCCTTTGCCGTTAGGTACACTCAGGGAAGCCAGGTCGGGAGCACGAAGAGCTGATTTGATAGTTGTTACCAAAACACCAAATGTGCTGTCTCCATTTGACAGGGAATTGATTGTTGATAGTCTGAAACCAAAATCACATCAGCAAATCTTTTTCTCGTTCGTAAAATATGGGGAAATACGATCAGTGTGGAACCCTGAGGAAGTTATTGACACGGCAACCAAATTCTCTGTCATAATATTAGTGGCGGGAATTGCTAATCCATACCCACTCGAATTTGAACTTCGTAACCGTTGCAGTGATCTTATTGTATTGCGTTATAAAGATCATCACAAATATACATCTGTTGATTTTGAACAGATAAGCAGAAATTATTCCGATATTTACACCCGGAATAAATTACTGGTCACAACCGAGAAAGATGCAATGCGAATGCTCGATCCGGAAGTAAAGGAAATGGCATCACAATTGCCCTTTTTTTATGTCCCTATGGAAGTTGATTTTCATCACAGTGATAAAGAAAAATTTGATAATACTGTAATCAATTATGTTAGAACAAATAAGAGAAAGCGTTAATTACTTAACCTCACTCATCTCTGAAAAACCGGAGGTTGGTATTATTCTTGGATCAGGTTTAGGCGGACTTACCCGTGAAATTGACATCGATAAAGAAATCCCTTATAACGAAATTCCTAATTTCCCTATCTCGACTGTTGAAGGTCATGCAGGTCATCTGATTACCGGTAAACTGGGTGGTAAACAAGTTGTTGCTATGCAGGGCAGGTTCCATTTCTACGAGGGATGGACAATGGAACAAATTGCATTCCCGATAAGGGTCATGAAATTCTTAGGCATTAAACTCCTTATTGTTTCAAATGCCAGTGGTGGACTCAATCCTGCTTTCAATATAGGTGACATAATGGTTATAACCGACCATATTAACCTGATGGGTACTAACCCGTTAATTGGTAGAAATTACAAAGAGCTGGGCCCCCGGTTTCCTGATATGAAGGAAGCTTATGATCACAAGTTGATTGAGAAAGTAAAAGGTATAGCTCAGGAAGAAAATATCCCATTACAGTATGGTGTTTATGCAGGAGTTACAGGCCCGACGTTCGAAACCCCTGCTGAGTATAAATACATGCACATAATAGGTGCTGATGCCGTGGGAATGTCAACAGTTCCTGAAGTAATTACTGCACGCCATATGGGAATTCCCGTCTTTGCTGTTTCAATCATTACTGATCTTGGAGTAGTGGGTAAAATCTCCGATGTATCACATCAGTTGGTACTTGAAGCAGCTCAGCGCACAGAGCCGGTCATGACGAAAATTCTTATGCGTTTCTTAAATGAATTAGATTTGTAGTGGATTATCTTACGACAAATGCATAACAGAATATCTCCATTTAAAACTGCCATAGCAATATTGACAGTTTTATTTTTTCTTAATTCTGCATGTACAAGAACTAATACTGACCAAGTAACAGTCATCACTGAGAACTTCACAGGCAATACTGCCATTTCGCTCATGATGATTGATACCAATAAGATTGTACAGCTGAATTCTCTCAAACCGGATGTAAAGAAAAAGAGACTCGAGACTGAACTCACAAGGCCAATGCTCTTTTTCATTAAGAATCAGGACAGACGAATTGAGTTCATAGCACAGCCATCAGCAACTTATCGAATTGATGTCGGTTACAATAGAATTATTGATGACCCGGATGATTCCGAGAACAAGAGTTATAATGCATTGATACAAAAGCTCAACAGAGCCGAGAGGATGGCTGATTCTCTTGCATATGTCTTACTTAATGCCCAACCAACTGATAGTTTTGCGGAGGTTCGTGAAAATACTACCCGCTCTTTTGAAGCGTTAGTTGACAATTTTAAATTAGAGTCAATAGCGTACATTGACGAAAATCCGGGCTCAATCGGAGTATTTCGTGCTATAAACAGCTTCATCAAACAAACTCCTGTCTTTAACTATACTATCGACCATGAATGGTTTCATAAAGTTGACTCACTCCTAAACCATTACCACCCCGAACATCCTTACAGTATCTCATTCCATAATCGGGTAATTATGTTAGCACGAAACTCAGGGTATAATGAAAGAGGTAGCAGGGGAGTCCGTGCTGGTGATACTTTACCGGATATAAAACTTGTTGGACTTAATAAAAAGAGTGTTAGTCTTGATCCTGCTTCTGAAGGTGTTACCTTACTCTATTTATGGGATCACACAATGGTAAGTCGCAAAACCAATCTTCAGGTCAAGCAAATAGCCGAAGATAATAAGGATAATCAGTTAAAGCTGTTTGCCATTGCGTTTGATGAGAATTTCAAGAGATGGGCAAACGTTATCACAATTGATAAGATGTGGTACAATAACATGATTGATACTGCAGGCTATAATTCACCGTTGCTGAAAAGGCTGAACAATCCTTCACTTCCGTGCTTTGTTGTTATTGATAAAAACAGAAAAGTACTGACAACCGGCTCAAGTGCCACAGGTATAAATGAATGGATAAAGAAGTATTCAGGTAAGAAGTAAATTACACTATATTAGCAATAATTAATCCTCCGCCATTGAAGATATATTTTGCATCAGACTTTCACCTCGGCATCCCTGACCATGAATCAAGTTTAGAGAGAGAAAAGCTTCTACTGAAATGGCTTGAAATGGTAGAGCAGGATGCAGATGAACTGTTCCTGATGGGAGATATTTTTGATTTCTGGTTTGAATATAAAACTGTCATCCCAAAAGGTTTTGCCCGACTGTTTGGTAAACTTGCCCAAATAACCGATAAAGGAATCCCTGTTTATCTCTTCAGAGGCAACCATGATATTTGGGCATTCGATTATCTAAACAAGGAACTCGGTATCATTCTCTATCGCCAAAGCCTTGTGAGGGAATGGAATGGTAAGAAATTCTTCCTTTCACACGGTGATGGATTAGGCCCCGGTGATCATGGTTATAAGTTTCTGAAGAAGGTCTTTGAATTCAAACCTAACCAATGGCTCTTTAGATGGATACACCCCGATTGGGGTACAAGGCTTGCACTGTACTTTTCACGTAAGAGTCGTTATGCCAATATCTTAAAAGATAAAAAGATAATTGAGCAACAAGGAAATATTGACCTGTCAACCGAACGACTCTATTACTTCGCAAAAGAGCATCTTAGTCAGAACCCACAGATTGATTACTATATTTTTGGCCATCGACATTGTCCCGGACATGTACTTCTACAGGATAATAAGCACTACATTAATCTTGGCGACTGGATAAGCAACTTCTCATATGCTGTCGTCGACCAGTCAGGATTGAGCTTATGCAGTTTTAAGAGTGGTTCACCCAAATTATTAGAAGGTCCGTTTTAACTCATTGAATTATGCTCTTTTGTGGTATCGATATAGGTTCAAATGCTGTACGCCTCTTATTTGCGAATGTACATGAAACCAAAGGTGGTCCTGTGGCTGAGAAAGCAACCTTAATTCGTATACCTGTGCGTTTGGGACTTGATGTTTTTGCTAATGGCAAGATATCAGATCAGAAAATTGAATACCTGGTAAAAACTCTCAAAGCATTTAGTCTGCTGATTGATGTTTATCAGCCTGTCGGATATAGGGCAGCTGCCACATCAGCCATGAGGGAAGCATCAAACCGCAAGGAGGTGCTGGAACTTGTAAAACAGGAATCAGGACTAGAGATTGATCTTATCGATGGTAATCGTGAGGCAGATATCATAAGTACATTCAGCAACATAAAGGTAAACAGAGAATTCAGTAAGACCATGTATATTGATGTTGGAGGTGGTTCAACTGAAATTTCAATCATTGAAGGAAGAGAGACAGTTGCTGCTGCATCATTTAAGATTGGAACCTTACGATTTCTTGCAGATGCTATTGAAGAAGCAGAATGGGAGAATCTCCATAAATGGCTCAGACAGTTTAAGCCTGATTTCGGTAGAATGAACGTTATTGGTTCAGGAGGCAATATTAATAAGCTCACAAAGCTCTACGGGCATTCTTATAACAACACCATTAACTTCGATCAGCTGAGTTTTGCACATAAACAGCTTAACAGCATGCCACTTCAGGTACGTATTGACAAACTGGGCCTGCGCCCAGACCGTGCCGATGTAATTGTCCCCGCAGCAAAAATATTCCTCACTATCTTAAAATGGACAGATATTGATCTTGTCACTGCTCCAAAAATTGGATTAGCCGACGGATTGGTGCTACAGCAGTACAAAGAGTATCTTGAAGCAAATCTGAAGGTCTGACAATCCTTATTCCCAACAATTTAAGTCACTTATTTCACCTTTCCCACGTATCACCTCTACCGATAATGTGTTGGAAGAACATATTCGTACGTGAGTACCAAAAGCAATGGTTTCTAACCATCATCTCATTCGTCCAGGCGATATCTTAGCAATGTCGAGGCGTTTCCTAAGCGTTCTAAGAAACGCTTAGGAAACGCTTAGGAAACGCTTAGATAACGCTTAGATGAGTGAGAAAGTAGTTCGCCATTATCAGTAAAGTAGTCAAACTTATACCTGGATAGTTTATTCCGTGAAATAATGAAACTTATGGTTAAGCTGTTGACCTTAGATACAATAACCTATTTTACTCTAACATTCAGTTTATCAGAGTAATCATTACCTTTGCATAAAAATCTGAAAATACTCAATGATATCTTTCGAAGAAGCACTCTCAATAGTCGATTCTGTAGAGGTATTCCCGATAATTGAAAACATCCCCATGATGGAGAGTCTTGGCAGGATACTTGCCGAAGATGTTTATTCAGACATTGATATGCCTCCATTCGATAAATCAGCCGTTGATGGGTATGCATGCAGGAGGGCAGATTTGCCGGGACCGTTAAATGTAATTGAGACCATTGCTGCAGGTGCAATCCCAAAACAGCGGGTGCTAAGTAAGCATTGCTCAAAAATTATGACAGGTGCCATTGTACCTGACGGTGCTGATTGTGTTATAATGGTAGAACACACAAGGACTAATGATGATGGCACAATCTTATTTCTGAAACAATCAACTGCCAATAACATAGCCTATAAATCGGAGGATATAAAAAAAGGTCAGATTGTACTTCAAAAGGGAACACTAATAAAAGCTCAGCATATTGCCGTGATGGCATCTGTAGGATACACAAATCCTAAGGTTTGGCGAGTTCCTGAAATTGGTATTCTTACGACAGGTAATGAGCTTGTTGAACCACATGAAATCCCTTCAGGAGCTCAAATACGAAATAGTAATGCATATCAGCTTATGGCTCAGGCCGCTATGATTGGGGCTAAGGTATTTTACGGAGGAATAGTGCCTGATGAAATTGATGAAACATCCAGAATTATTGAAGAAACTCTGAATAAATGCGATGTTCTTCTCATTACAGGAGGCGTTTCTTTAGGTGATTATGACCATGTACCCGGAGTTATTGAATCATCAGGTTTTTCAATAAAATTCAGGGAAATGGCTGTGCAGCCGGGCAAACCAACATTGTTTGCGACCAGAGGTGAAAAATATGTATTCGGTTTACCCGGAAACCCTGTTTCCTCATTTGTACAGTTTGAACTAACGGTTAAACCATTACTTTATAGAATAATGGGTACCAGATATAATCCCCGAACTGTTACTCTTCCAATGGCATCAAGTTATACAAGAAAAAGAATTGACAGAAAATCATTTATTCCGGTCAGATATGCTTCAGGTAAAATTGAGCCATTGGAATATCACGGGTCAGCACACATACACTCGTTTGAGCAAGCCTGGGGAATCATTTCAATGAATGTTGGAGAAGATAATGTAAAGCCCGGCGAATTAAGAGAGGTTAGACAGATATAATGAAAGATAAATATAACCGCAGCATAACTTACCTGAGAATTTCCGTTACTGATCGGTGCAATCTTCGATGCAGATACTGTATGCCGGAAGAAGGAGTTCAAATGCTGAGTCACAATCAGATTCTTACCTTTGAAGAGATTCTTGAAGTTGCCAAGACTGCTGTATCATTAGGCGTTACTAAAATCAGGGTTACTGGCGGTGAGCCTCTTGTGAGAAAAGGAATAGTGAATCTGATTCAATTATTGTCGCAAATTGAGGGCCTTCAGGATCTCTCAATGACGACCAATGGAATATTGTTGAAGGAATTTGCCCTGTCTCTGAAGCAGGCCGGGTTGCAAAGAGTTAATATAAGCCTTGATACACTTGACCCTGTTAAGTTTAGTCATCTCACTCGTGGCGGAAATCTGAGTGATGTTTTGGAGGGTATTGATGCAGCTATTGATGCAGGTTTAACACCGATAAAAATAAACTGTGTTATCAATGAGTCGGCTGATACTCCTGATGCCTTATCTGTATCAGAATTCGCTGATAGTAAAGGCATTCAGGTGCGGTATATTAAACAGATGAATCTAAAAACGGGAAGTTTCTCTGTTGTTCAGGGAGGTTCAGGTGGCAAATGTTCTGCCTGCAACCGTTTAAGATTGACAGCAAATGGTAAAATCAAACCCTGTCTGTTTAATGATCTGGAATATGATGTTAGAGAACTGGGTGCAGTTGAGGCCATAAACAGAGCTGTTACTAATAAACCTTCAAAAGGTTCACATAATCACTCAGGTCAATTTTATAATATTGGAGGCTGACATGGAAAGTGATAATAAAAAACTCAGTCATTTAGATGAAAGTGGCAGGGCCAATATGGTTGATGTTAGCATTAAACCCATTCAGGAGCGCATTGCAAGGGCTTCCGGTAAAATCGCTTTACAGGCTGAGACCATCAATCTGATAAAGGCTAATCTAATGAAGAAAGGTGATGTGCTGGTTGTTGCTGAGATAGCAGGCATTCAGGCAGCAAAGCAAACCTCTTCACTCATACCATTATGCCATCCTTTGCAAATTACTAAAGTTGATGTGAAAACCGAACTTACAGATTCAGGTGTTACTGTAAATTCAATGGTAAAATGCATTGGTCAAACGGGTGTAGAAATGGAAGCACTTACGGCAGTCTCGATTGCGCTTCTTACTGTTTATGATATGTGCAAAGCCGTTGATAAACATATGGTTATATCAGAGATAACTTTGGTTGAAAAGAAGAAATATGATATCATTGCTTAATAGAGTTGACTAATGAGCTCAGTACCCCAACCCTTATATTTATGGAGATAAAATCGGCGTACCGTTATTTGGCACTACCAGTGCCCAGAGTTTGGTTATTCTTTGCAGTAGCCGGTTTATGGGGCTTTGGCTCAGTAAGGGTTTTTTTAACAGGATACTATGGAATTATTGAAGGTAAAGGATCAATTCCCAATTTTTTATTTATCAGTTCATTGGGGGCTTACGCTTTTACAAGGGTAGTTTTTATGAGAATAACCAGCAGTTATATTCTTCGAATTCATGAAATGAAACATCATAGGCCCAGTATTTTCGCAATGTTTAGTTTAAGAAGTTATGGAGTAATGGCTTTTATGGTTACCCTCGGTATTCTGGTTAAAACTTTCGATATTTTTCCTCTCATACCTTTGTCGATATTTATGGGAGCTTTGGGTATTTCGCTTTTCGTAAGTGCAATGCATTTTTTGAGAGCATGGATGCTGGGATTGTATAATAAACCTATTTAATTTTCTTTAGATGGAACCACAGGTTGTATCAGTTAATATTTCAGAACAAAAAGGGACTGTAAAGATTCCTGTCCCACATATTGAGTTAACGGAAATTGGTGTTAAGGGTGATGCCCACAGCGGAAAATGGCATCGCCAGGTAAGCTTATTAGGCACAGAGAGCTTTGATAAATTTAAGGATCAGGCAAAAAGAGAGCTATCATACGGCGAGTTTGCTGAAAATATTACGACTTCAGGAATTATCCTGTTCAACACCCGGCCCCTCGACAGGTTTTTGATTGGTGATGCAGAATTGGAAGTTACCCAGATAGGAAAATCATGTCATGGAGACGGTTGTGCTATCTATAGGGAAGTAGGTAATTGCGTAATGCCTAAAGAAGGGATTTTTTGCAGAGTATTGAAAAACGGCATTGTTAAGGCAGGTGACAAGGTGGTTTATGTACCAAAGAAATTCAAAATTAGGATTGTCACTTTGAGTGACCGGGCTTTTGCAAAAGAATATCCTGATAAAAGTGGTCCAATGCTGACGTCTATGCTCACTAAATTATTTGAAGAGTTAAAATGGACTACTAACATTGAAAATATCATAATTCCTGATGATGCCCAATCATTAAAAGCAATCATGTCAGACCTTGACGGGATTGATATTTTATTTACCACAGGAGGTACAGGTATTGGTCCGCGGGATATAACAGTTGATGTTGTTGAACCCCTTATGGATAAGAAACTACCAGGTATTATGGAGTTAATTCGTGTAAAGTATGGTGAGAAAAATCCTGCGGCATTGATTAGTAGGGGAGTAGCCGGGGTAATAGGGAAAACACTCGTCTATACATTACCAGGAAGCGTAAAAGCTGTTGAAGAATACATGACTGAAATCAATAAAACACTGAAGCACTCAATTTACATGCTTCATGGGTTAGATCTTCATAAATAAGGTATAATCAAAGATTTGTACTATGTTATTGCCCAGAGAGGAAGCACTTAATTTACTTCATAAATATATCAGTAACGAAAGAATGATAGCCCACTCACTTGCTTCTGAGGCTGTCATGAAAGCTATTGCTAAACATCTTGGTCGTGATCAGGAAAAATGGGCTCAGGCAGGTTTACTGCATGATCTGGATGTTGAATTAACTCATGCAGATCCCAAGGTCCATGCACTTGAAACAGCCAGGATTCTTACTGAGTTAGGAGTTGATTCTGATGTTGTTGATGCAATAAAAATGCACAATGAAGAGGCTACAGGTATAGATAGGAATACCGAATTCCAACATGCTCTGGCTGCCGGTGAGACAATCACAGGACTAATCACAGCCACAACAATGGTATATCCTGATAAGAAAGTTTCTTCAGTTAAACCGAAATCGGTTGTCAAGAGGATGAAGGAAAAAGCCTTCGCGGCATCTGTAAAACGTGAGAGTATTATGGAATGTGAACTCATCGGAATACCCCTGGATAAATTTGCAGAAATGGCTATTAATGCAATGTCTGAAATTTCTGATGAATTAGGTCTTTAGTTTAAACTCTCCGAATCTGTTAGAGGTTTTTATACTATATTTGCCTAAAGTGGCCTGAGATGTTTAAGCGAATACCATCTTTCCTTTATAACAAATACCTGCTAGCCTTGGTAGCCTTTTTGGTATGGCTCACTTTTTTCGACAGGAATAACTTCATCTCACAGGTGAAGTATGGCAGAACCCTCAATAAGCAACGGCAGCAAAAGGAATTCTATAAATCTGAGATTGTGAAGGATTCAATTGCTCTTGTTGAGTTGTCGGATTCTGCTCGGCTAGAGAAGTTTGCCCGTGAGAAATATCTCTTTAAAAAGGATAATGAAGATATTTTTATCATAATGGAAGAAGAAAAGAAGTAGCACTATTCATTTCCTTCATCACATTAGATATTCTTTATCTATTCCATATTACATTGGGTCAACATCTATATGCACCCTGAATGATTTATAATCCTGCAGTTGCTTAAATAACTCAATCTGATGCATCGCTTCTTTCTTTAGTTCCTGTCCCTGGGTCCCTCTGCCAATCTTCAGAAGTATGTTTTTAAGAAACAGGTTTTTAATTCGGGAAACTGTAGGATATTCCGGTCCAAGCATTCGTCCGGTAAATTTGGGCCTTAACATGTGAGCCAGCTTTGCTGCTCCTTTATCCAGCAATTTTTCATTTTTATGCCTGAGCGATATCTCAATTAATCGCACATAAGGCGGATAAAGAAACTTATGCCTGTCCGAGAGCACTTTGTTGAACATATTGGTATAATCATTATCGATTACCCACTTATGGATAGGATGCGCAGGATTGTACGACTGAATCAAAACAAGGCCCTGTTTATTTTTCCTGCCTGAGCGCCCACTCACCTGTGCAAGCATTTGATAACTTCTTTCCAGAGATCTGAAATCAGGGTAACTGAATAAACCGTCAGCATTAAGTACCCCTACTAAACTCACATTATCGAAATCAAGTCCTTTCGTTACCATTTGAGTTCCCACAAGAACATCAGTTTTTCTTGTCTCGAAATCAAGCATAATCTTATGGTAAGCATTTTTAGTATGAGTGGTGTCAAGATCCATTCGGGCAATCTGCAGATCGGGGAATAAGATACCAAGCTCCTCTTCAACTTTCTCTGTTCCAAAGCCTCGTAGTTTAATACCCGGACTGCCACATTCAGGACAGACTGAAGGAATAGTTCGAGTGTATCCACAATAATGACATTTCAGGACATTGGCCTGTTTATGGTATGTAAGGGTCACATCGCAGTTTATGCAACTTGGTATATGATTGCAACTCTCGCACTCCATACGTAATGAGAAGCCCCTTCTGTTTTGAAACAGAATCACCTGTTCACCATTCTTAACAGCAGTTTCAATAGCACTAAGCAACTGAGGCGAGAAATGCGATTTCATTCTTTTGAAGCGAGTTTCTTCTTTAATGTTGACTATTTTCACTTCAGGCATTTCAATGCCACCATAGCGTTCATTTAACTCAACAAGCTGATATTTGCTTGCTTCGGCATTAAAGTAACTCTCAATTGAAGGGGTAGCAGATCCAAGTAAAACACTGGCATTATGCAATCGTCCAAGCATTATGGCACTGTCACGCGCATTGTATCGTGGGGCAGGGTCTGATTGCTTGTATGATCCGTCATGCTCTTCATCTACAATTATTAATCCCAGATTAGTATATGGCAGGAACAGTGCCGAACGGGCACCAAGAAGGATTTTAAACGACGATTGCTGACTCTCTTTCAGCATAGAGGCATTTGCCTTGTGCCATATCTCTATCCGCTCAAATTCATTGTATTTTGAGTGATATACACCTACATCACTTCCAAAGAATTTCTGTAATCGCCGGATGATTTGTGAAGTAAGTGCTATTTCAGGTAACAAATACAGAACCTGTCGACCACCAGCAATAACCTCATTAATCAGTCTGATATACAATTCAGTCTTACCGCTTGATGTAACTCCTTTCAGTAAGGCGATCTTAGGGTTGTTAACCAGTTCCTTTATTGAATCATAGGCTTTTTGCTGCGATTCAGTAAAGATTATATTTTCAATTGAATCAGTTGAATCAGTACCTTCCAGTCTGCTAATATTTCTCTGATAAAGTTCCAGAATCCCCTTCTTAATTAGCCCGTCGAGTTGTGTGGAAGTGAGTGAAGGAGAGCGAAGCAGGTCAGCACGACTGACTTCTTTTACTTTGCCTGTGAAGTAGTTTGATTGATTGAAATATGCCATGAGGAGTTCAAGCTGCTTATAGGCTTTCTTTGTCAGCTTGTCCATTTCCTCGTTAAGCAAAGAATTATCAGCAGAGTATTTTTCTGTCAATCGCACAAACCACTCAGTCCTGGGCTTATAACGTTCAGTAATTTCTTCTTCAACTCTGATGTACTTTTTCTCAAGCATAGTCTTGAGAAGTGGAATCACTTTGGCTATGCCTATTATTCTGCTTATTTCTGAAATGGATAGTATCTTCTGGATATCCAAAGCCTCAATAACCATAAATTCCTGGTCACTCAGGTTTTGGCTGTCGTGGATATATTCAGGATCAAGAATAATTCTGGTTTCACTTGCCAGCTTATACGCTGAGGGCAGTGCTGCAGCCATGACTTCACCTTCAGTGCATAAGTAATAGTCAGCCATCCACTCCCAAAACAGAAATTGCTTTTCATTTACAACAGGTACAGGATCTACAATTGAAAGTATGTATTTTGCTGCAACTGCCTTTGGAGGCTGGTCTGTCAACCGCCGAACCAGGCCTGTATACAATTTCTTTGACCCAAACTGCACTACTACTCTGATACCCGGGATTACTGAATTAATCAGATCGGCAGGTATACGGTAAGTGAAATATCCTTTAACCGGCAATGGAAGCAGAACTTCGGCAAATAGAGTTAAATATTCTGTAGTAGCCAAGACTGGATTTAATTAACGAGATTTCAATTCAGGTTTCACATCCAAAGATAAAGAAGTTCATAAATCACGTATGGATTATTTCATCACTTCTGAAACCATTTCAATATAAATGGAGTTATTGCCTTGAGATGATTATAGAGATTATACTACTTAGTTGAATAGGTATTCTATTTTTTTTTTACTTTTATTGTTACCTAAGAATTATTTTAACCACAAAAAAAATTAATCATGAAATGGGTTGGCAGAAGAGGCAGCACCAATGTTGAAGACCGCAGAAGCGGAGGCGGTAAAATTATCGGAGGTGGAATAGGAACTATAGTTGTAATAGCAATTGTTTGGCTTTTAGGGGGCGACCCTTCGCAATTGCTTACCGGATTAACCGATCAGTCTTCACAACAGGCAGTTGAATCTCCGGCACAGGACTCAATGGCACAGTTTGTTTCTGTGGTACTTGCTGATACTGAAGAGATTTGGGGTAAAATATTTGCTGAATATGGTGAGACTTATCGTGAGCCAAAGCTTGTACTGTTCCGACAATCTGTTCAGTCGGCCTGTGGTTCGGCCAGTTCAGCCAGCGGACCATTTTATTGCTCGGCAGATGAACGTGTTTATATTGACCTGAGCTTCTGTGATGAATTAAGGAATCGTTTTGGTGCTCCTGGGGATTTTGCTATTGCATATGTAATAGCTCATGAGGTAGGACATCATGTTCAGAATTTGTTGGGTACACTTGGCAGTGTTAATGACCAAAGAAGCAGGGTAAGTGAGGCTCAGGCTAATAAGCTGACAGTTATGCTTGAACTGCAGGCCGATTATTACGCAGGAGTTTGGGCTCACCACGCTCAGCATTATCTGAATATAGTCGAACAAGGCGATATTACTGAAGCTATCGGTGCAGCAGGGGCTGTCGGTGATGACCGACTACAGATGCAATCGCAGGGTTACATTGTTCCTGATGCTTTTACGCACGGTACATCTGAACAGCGTACTACCTGGTTCAAGAAAGGATATCAGTCGGGAAGGTTAGAAGATGGTGATACATTCAGGAGGGGAGCTGTATGATGTTAATTTTAATTAGAGTATTCACTCGGTGAAAGCTTTAAACTTGCTCTGGCGTTCAATATTTCACCGTTTTGTTCTCTATTCACATTGATAACTTTTAAGTTCACGAAAAACTAACTCGGTAACATTCTGAAGAGTATAGGTAAGATTTTTCTTATTGATCACTAGATCTGAACTTATCTTTTTTACTTCCATGGAAAAGATCGAAACCTACAAAGCGGCATTCTAACTGTCCATTCCATAGGATTTTCTTCTGCATAGGCCTTAAACCGATTAATTTAAGGGCGGTCAGGTCAGACGAGATGAGCCATGCCTTATAACCCTCAAAGTTTCGTTTTAATGAATTTCCCATCTCCTTATAGAACTCATTCAATTCCTCTACTCTGATTCTTTCACCATATGGTGGATTGCTGATTAGCACTCCATTCCCTTCGGGAGGATGAACATCTCTGAAATCAGAAACTTTTAGCCTGATATCTTTATGCAATGAAGCATTCCTGATATTCACTTCAGCGGCTTTCAGGTTCTTTGCCGAGATATCTGATCCGAGTATTTCAATTTCAGTATCATGTTGTTGTTCAAGAGCTTCCTCAACCACCTGCTTCCATATTTCGGGTGAGAAATCTCTCCATTTCATGAAGCCATATTCTTTTCTGAACTGTCCGGCCGGCAGATTCATGGCGATCATTGCTGCTTCAATAAGCAGAGTACCCGATCCACACATCCAGTCAATGAAATTTGATTCACCATTCCAACCGGCCAGTTTAATCATACCGGCAGCAAGCACTTCACTCAATGGAGCTTCAGCATTCATTGAATGATACCCTCGCTTATGTAAAGAAGCGCCTGATGAATCGAGCGAAACATTTACGGTATCGCGGTTAATGTGAATGTTGATACGAAAATCAGGATTATCCAAATCAACTGAAGGCCTCACACCTGTTCTGTCACGAAAACGATCGGCTATAGCATCTTTGGTCCTTTGCGAAACATAATGTGAGTGAGTGAAAATGGAATCACTGATTGTTGAATCGACTGCCAGAGTCTGGTCTTTATCCATATAAAGCTCCCAGCTGATAGCCCGTATCCTGTCGTAATATTCATCCTCGCTCCTGAAACTGAATTGCTTAATAGGCACCAGTATTCTCAAAGCTGTACGACAAAGGTAATTCGCCTCGTATAGTAGTTTCTTATCACCCTCAAACGAGACTGCCCGTTTATGAATCTCAACATTAGCAGCACCTAATTGGCTGATTTCTTCTGCCAATACTTCTTCCAATCCTGCAGGTGACTTTGCCAGATAAGATATTTGGTCATTAATTGGGCACATACGATTAACTTTTACCGTTTTTGGCAAACTTACTGAAAATTGAAATGGCAGTTACATTGAGCTAAGTTTTGAATTAGTTCTCTTTTTGATCCTATTCAAGAGTTGGCATACCAATAGCAATTAAAGACATCTTAATTTTGGATCTTTTTGAGTGGAGGTCATACATACTAGCACCAATCACCGGCTATTACAATTCCAAATACAATGAACAAATGTTTATTTTGTTCATTGTATTCATGTGGATTGAGGAGTTTAATGATAGCATCATGAAATAACTAAATTGTTCTGCTCACAGTTGGTCCGGCAACCTGATCTTCATTAATTTGACTTACTTTTGTGATTGAGAATAAATATTTTAATGAAAAAGCGATCAGTAACCATAATAATTTCATTGGCAGCATTCGCACTGGTTGGGATAATAGCCATACAGTTCTATTGGATGCGAAATGCCCTTGAATTACAAAAGGAGCTTTTTGATAAAAAAGTAAGTGTTACCTTACGTAGCATAGTTAACCGTTTATTTGACGAGCATCTTGATCCTGAAAATGAGCCTTATGTTTGTGGGCATGGCTGTGACAGACGAACAATGGAGATACTCTCGGTGATAAATCCGGTTCGTATTGATTCCTTACTTCATCAGGAATTTGATGCAGGAGAACTTACGCGACAACATGTTTGGGGAATATATGATCCTGAATCAGGACAATTCATTGCCGGTGAGAATATTAATGATAAGAATAAACTTCTGAGTGCGGGACATCAAGTTTCTCTTTCGTGCCTCTATAATACCGAGCAGGTTAGTTTAGTTGTTTACTTTCCGAATGAGAGTGAGAAATTATGGAGTCGTTTGCTGCCCTGGTTGTTTATCTCATTGTTACTTGTCGGGATGGTGGTATTTGCCTTCTCATTCATGATATTCTCATTTCTTAAACAAAAGAAACTATCAGAGCTTAAGTCTGACTTTGTTAATAACATGACACATGAACTCAAAACGCCAATTTCAACAATCTCTTTGGCGAGTGAAATGTTATTAAACCCCAAAGGTGTGAAATCAGAAGAAAAGACAAAGAAATACGCCCGTATGATCTTTGATGAGAATCAGAGAATGCAAAAGCAGGTAGAGCAGGTACTTCAGATTGCTGTGCTTGAGAAGGGTGTGTTTAATATGGATTATTCAACCTTTAATGCGCATGATGTGATAAGTCAGTGCATTAACCGCTTTGAACTTTCACTCAGGACTTCAAGCGGTAATATCAGGTTTTTCCCTGAAGCAGTTGACTTTCACATTACCGCTGACTTAATGCACTTCCAGAATATTATATGCAATTTGCTTGACAATGCCATTAAGTACAATAATAACATCCCCGAAATTGCAATACGTACATCAAACCTTGACGACAAGTTTATACTATCAGTTAGTGATAATGGAATTGGCATCAGTGAGGAAGATCAAAAAATGATCTTTGATAAGCTATACCGGGTTCCTACTGGTAATTTGCATGATGTGAAAGGATTTGGTTTGGGATTATTTTATGTAAAGACTGTGACTGAGGCATTAAAGGGAGAGGTCACTGTGAAGAGTGCGCCAAGGAGAGGAAGCACATTTGAGATTAGTTTACCATTAAATGTTAATGCAGAAGTTTATGGATAATGCTCGAATTTTACTAGTAGAAGATGATTTAAACTTGGGATCACTGGTTGAGGAATACCTTCAGTCGTTAGGATATACAATAACATGGGCAACAAATGGTGAAGAGGGATATCACAAGTTTGTAGCCGAAGCATTCGATTTGTGCATTCTCGATGTAATGCTCCCGAAGAAGGATGGATTTACACTTGCTGCCGACATTAGATTGTTAAATGAAAAAGTACCAATCATATTCCTGACTGCAAAAGGACAGAATGAAGATAAGATACAGGGTTTCAAGGCCGGTTGCGATGACTATATAACCAAACCCTTCATTAGCGAGGAGCTTTCATTACGAATTGAAGCAATACTCAAGAGATGTCGGGTACCCCTGGATGATTACTCCGGTAAAATTCAGATTGGTAAATACACATTTGATCCGGCAAACCAGTTGCTTGTGATTAGGGATAAGGCTCGCAATCTTACCGTTAAAGAAGCTGCACTTCTGAAACTTTTATGTATACACTCAAATAATCTGTTGCCTCGTGACAAGGCACAGAAGGAAGTTTGGGGAAATAGTGATTACTTTATCGGACGCAGTATGGATGTTTTTATTGCCAAGCTACGTAAGTATCTCAGCCTTGATGAAGATGTTTGTATTCAAAATATCCATGGTGCAGGGTTCAAGCTCGAAGTAAAGAAATCGGGCATTGAACAGAAGACATTAAAATGAAAATATTAGTATTTCCGCTAAACTGTCATTATATCCTTTTCTTTAGCCTCAAACAACTTGTCGACTTTCGAAATATTCTTATCGGTTAAGTTTTGAATTTCCTTTTCAAGTTGTTTAATCTCATCTTCAGGCACGCCTTCTTTTTCTAATTTCTTACCTGAATCCATCGCCGAGCGGCGTATGTTTCTGATTGTAACTTTGGCATTTTCAACTTCTACCTTAGCCTTCTTTACGAGATCACGACGGCGTTCTTCGGTTAAAGGTGGTACAGCTATGCGAAGAACTTCACCGTTATTTTGAGGGTTAAAGCCAAGATTTGCCGCAAGGATTGCTTTTTCAATTGGTGCCAGCATTGCTTTTTCCCAAGGCTGTACAATGATCTGACGAGGATCGGGTGTGTTAATATTTGACACCTGGTCAATTGGAGTCATTGTTCCATAATAATCTATCCTGACACCATCAAGCATTGACGGACTAGCTTTGCCGGCACGAATTTTCTGGAATTCTTTTTCAAGATGTGCCAACGCATTGGTCATTCCTTCTTCTGCTTCTTCTATTACAAATGTGACTTCTTCGTTCATATTAGCGTGGTTTAATCAATAAGTTGGCAAATATACAAAAGTACATATGCTTAACGCAATACTAAAGTGCCAATATCTTCACCATTAAGTAAACGTACCAGATTACCCTCAATGTTCATGTTAAAGACAACTATCGGCAGATTGTTTTCACGGCACATGGTAATTGCTGTCATGTCCATGATATTCAGATTCTTATCATAAACTTCATCAAAAGTGACTTTAGTATATTTAGTTGCATTTAAATCTTTTTCAGGATCAGCAGTATACACTCCATCAACGCGTGTACCTTTCAGTACGAGATCAGCTTTTATCTCAACAGCCCTTAAGACTGCTGCTGTATCAGTTGTGAAGAATGGATTTCCTGTTCCACCTGCAATTATCACAACATAGCCATCCTCAAGATACTGTATTGCCTTATCTCTGCTCATTGATTCGGCAACAGGGTCAACAGGCATGCCTGAAAGGAGACGTACTCTCAATCCTTCCTTTTCCAATTCACCTTGCAGAGCAATACTATTAATGATTGTGGCAAGCATTCCCATATAATCACCTTTAACTCTGTCAATTCCTTTAGCACTGCCCTGAACTCCTCTGAAAATGTTTCCTCCTCCGATAACAATAGCAACCTGAGTCCCTTTTCTGTTTGCATTCACAATTTCTTTGGCATATTGATTCAACCGCTCAGGATCAATTCCATATTGTTGACAGCCCATTAATGCTTCGCCGCTTAATTTTAGGAGTATTCTATTGTACTTCATGATTTCAATTAATTATAGTGTTAATCATTTAATAACCAGCATACTTCTGGTTTGTGTAAATGAATCACATTTCAATGTATAATGATAAGTGCCGGGTTTAAGGTTTTCAGTTGATGTTACTATTAAATGGTCACCGGCAGCGAAAGTTCCGTTGACAAGATTACGAATCAGCATTCCGCGACTATTGTACAAGTTAAGAACAACCTTTTCCTCTTTCTGAAGTCTGAATTTAATGTTAGTAAATGACTTTGCAGGATTGGGATAGTTCTGATTTAAAAATGAAGTAGCTGTAGTGAGCTCATTAATCCCGGTTGATGTAGTGTCTTTATACAGGAAGTGCAGACACCAGTTATTGAGTGTTCCTGAATTGGGTTGGCCATACTCATTTATTCTAAGTTTCCAGATGCCGGCAATTTTGCTTCCGTTAAATGTACTAAGAGCTACCTCTGGTTTAAATGTGCCGGTAAATGGTGGTACCCCATTTTCTATGGAGTATTCAGCCTGATCATCAAATACAGTTTGAGTATAATTGTCTCCATCGCCACCATTGTAGTCACTCAGAATCACGCCTTTATTTTGAGGGGATATCAACATTAATCTTAGTTCCCCTGTAGCCGGATGAGTAATATCAACATGTACATTAATATCGTAAATCTCTCCATTCTGAGCTATTTCAATTTGGTCAGTTGTATTGGTATTATCAGGAATGAGCAATGGAGTATTAAGTGAACAAAGCTCTTTAGCGAAGATATAATCTACCTCATAGCTGAAATATGATTCAGGAGCAATAGTGCCCGGAGGTGATATTCCTCTTCCACCATAGGGATAGGTTGCAATCATTGTGGCATCCTCATCCTGCACTGCAAAGTAATATTGTACAATAGTACCTATTGGGAAACCAGGGACTTCAAAGAAGAATGTGTCGATTGAATGTTTTATAGGAAGTAAGAAATCAAAGAGTTCACCATCAGTTGAATAATAAAGACGGGGTTCATAATCTGTAGTATCAGTTTGATAATCACTATTAACGACTATGAATGTCTCGTGAGGTAATGTTGAAATTCCAGATTCAATTGGTGAATGGTTAAAGAAGAATCTTAGGTTCAATGCATTTGAAGCTATGTTTGCAATGGAAGCCCTAACAAGTGCCCCGTATAGCTCCATATTCAGTATAGGGATATTATCACTGGGTGTATGATACCAATTGTTAAAATCGTACCAGTCCTCGATTGCAAGCAGGGCAGGGTACCCATATTGCCAGAAGGATGCATGATCACTGGCAGTTGTACTGATGAAATTATGTGAAAGTTCAGGCTGATAGTATCCAGTTGTTAAAATAAAGTCATCTGTAAAGTCTTCTGACAATGGATTAGTGGCAATTGAGAATAGCATATCGTTATTTGAATCCCATGCAATCATGTCGAGATTCAGCACACCAAGAATATCTTCACCAGCTGCAGCTGCCAGCATTGCATAATAATTACTTCCAACCAGTCCGATTTCTTCTTCATCCCATGCGATGAATTTCACAGTATACAGAAGATCCAGATTACTCAATATCCTTGCAGCTTCCAATGTAGCAACAGTCCCTGAAGCATTGTCATCAGCACCCGGGGCTCTGGGACCTGATGGCATATTATCATAATGGCCACAGATTATATAGATCTTATCAGGGTAAAGAGTTCCTGTTTTTGTTGCTATAACATTAGCACCTCTACCTGAGTTGAAATTCTGAATTTCAGGTGAATAGCCGTATTCTTCGAATTTATCAAAGAGAAACTGTGCGGCTAACTCATTTCCCTGCGAAAGATAATGACGTGATTCAATAGTAACATCCTGTCCTGCAATTGTAACCGTAAGATCACCGGTAAGTTGTCTCGTCGAAAGCATGATCTGCTCATTGGTTGAAAGTGAAGCTATCGAATCGATAAAAGGACTGTATGCCAATTGAGCTTTTCCATTAAAGAAAATCAGTACAAGCGAAACAAATAACAGATTTCGAATTGCTTTAACGATGTAATTGTCGGTACTATACCACTCAATCTTACGGGTAGTTTTTTGCATATAGTTGTCAGGTTAAGTTTCTATAGTTTATTCATTCTGTCAATTAGTGACGGTGTCAGATTGAAAAGCTGTACGTTGAGTTATACAGTTTATTCATTCTGTCCATGACAGTTTTTATATTTCTTTCCACTGCCACATGGACAAGGATCATTACGTCCAACTTTCTTCTCAACACGAATAGGCGATGTAACTGTTTGTTGCTGCGTATTTGAATGAGCCTGTGACAAGAGGTCAGTTCTTTCTTCTTTATACCTGCCGGGATCACTTCTGCGAGGACGCTGAGCCTCTTTAACCTGTGATGGCTCCTGAATTGGCAGATTGGCTTTGACAATAAACGAGGAAATTTCGTTATTGGTCTTCTGTATCAATTGCTTAAACAATTCAAACGATTCGAATTTGTAGATAAGCAACGGGTCCTTTTGCTCATATGTGGCATTTTGAACTGAATTACGCAGTTCATCCATCTCACGTAAATGATCTTTCCATGAATCGTCAATGACTGCCAGAGTAACACCCTTTTCTATAGCAAGAGTAATCTCACGACCTTTGTCATTATATGCTTTCTTTAGATTTGCAACTACCTGCATTGACCTGATGCCATCGGTTATTGGAATAGCAATATTCTCGTATTGTGGCTGGTTTTCATAGACATCTTTAATTACAGGATATGCTTTCTCGGCAAGTTTTTTGCTCTTTTCTATATAATTCCTGTAAACCTGATCGAAAAGCCTGTCAACTATTTCCTCCTTATTTCTACCCTGGAATTCATCTGCAGTAATGCTTGGCTCAGTAGCTAAAGTTTTAAGAGTTGCCAGCCTGAATCCCTCATAATCTCTGTCTTCCTGATGAGTGGTAACGATTGTGTCGCATACATCATAAATCATATTGGATATATCAACAGCTAAGCGTTCACCATACAGAGCGTGACGCCTTTTCTTATAAATAACCTCACGTTGTGAGTTCATCACATCATCATATTCCAGCAATCGTTTACGTATACCGAAGTTGTTCTCTTCAACCTTCTTTTGAGCTCTTTCGATTGATTTAGTGATCATTGAATGCTGAATAACTTCACCTTCTTTCAATCCTAAACGATCCATGATACTGGCAATACGTTCCGAACCAAACATACGCATCAAATCATCTTCAAGGGCAACGAAGAACTGGGAGCTACCGGGGTCTCCCTGACGACCGGCACGTCCGCGTAACTGACGATCCACACGACGTGATTCATGACGTTCAGTACCAATAATTGCCAAACCTCCCGCTTCTTTTACACCAGGCCCCAGCTTGATGTCAGTACCACGACCGGCCATATTAGTGGCAATGGTCACTGTTCCTGCTCTGCCGGCTTCAGCAACTATCTCTGCTTCTTTTTGGTGCAATTTGGCATTCAGGACATTATGCTTAATATTCCGCAACTTCAGCATTCGGCTAAGCAGTTCAGAGGTCTCAACCGAAGTTGTACCTACCAGTACAGGTCTTCCCTGACTGATTAATGATGTGATTTCATCAGCAACTGCGTTAAATTTCTCTCTCTTTGTCTTATATACCAAGTCTTCCCTGTCATTTCTGACCACCGGACGATTGGTAGGAATAACTACAACATCCAGTTTATAAATATCCCAGAATTCACCTGCTTCAGTCTCAGCAGTACCTGTCATACCGGCGAGCTTTCTATACATTCTGAAATAATTCTGGAGAGTGATGGTAGCATAAGTTTGAGTAGCAGCCTCAACTTTCACATTTTCTTTAGCTTCAATAGCCTGATGCAACCCGTCACTATAACGCCTTCCCTCCAGTATACGACCTGTCTGCTCATCAACAATCTTAATTTTATTATCCATTACTACGTACTCAACATCCTTCTCGAAAAGGGTGTAAGCCTTGAGTAATTGGTTAACAGTATGAACTCGCTCTGATTTTACCGAATACTCTCGCATAAGCTCATTTTTCTTTTCAAGCTTTTCAGCATCAGGAAGATTCTGCTTCTCTAATTCAGCAAGTTCTGCGCCTATATCAGGCAAAATATAGAATTTAGGATCCTGATAGGATGTTGTAATAAGATCAATACCTTTATCAGTAAGCTCAACAGTATTATGCTTTTCGTCGATAACAAAGAACAGTTCATCATCAATGATATGCATATTCTTTTGCTGCTCAGCCAGGTAGAAGTTCTCAGTCTTTTGCATTAAGGCCTTCATTCCCGGTTCGCTGAGGAACTTGATGAGAGCCTTATTTTTTGGTAATCCACGATATGATCTGAACAATTGTTCGCCACCCAATTTCTCATTCTCGGGAGTGGGATTGTCGGTAAGCAGTGATTTAGCTTCGGCAAGTAATTTGGTTACCAGTGATCGTTGAGCCTCATACAGTTTTTTGATTTCAGGCTTCAGGGCTTCAAACTCTTGATTATCACCCCTTGGTGTTGGTCCTGAAATGATAAGAGGAGTACGTGCATCATCAATCAATACAGAGTCAACTTCATCGACAATAGCATAATTATGTGGTCTCTGAACCAATTCTTCGGGATTCCCTGTCATATTATCACGCAGGTAGTCAAATCCGAATTCGTTGTTGGTTCCAAAAGTGATATCAGCAAGGTAGGCTTTACGTCTGGCTTCTGAATTTGGCTGATGCTTATCGATGCAATCAACTTTCAATCCATGAAATTCATATAGAACACCCATCCATTCAGAGTCACGACGAGCCAAATAATCATTTACGGTAACAATATGGACACCTTTGCCGGGTAATGCATTTAAGTATACAGGCAGAGTAGCTACAAGAGTTTTACCTTCACCTGTTGCCATTTCGGCAATTTTACCGCTGTGTAGCACAATACCACCAATAAGCTGAACATCATAGTGTACCATGTCCCAGGTAATTGTATTACCGCCGGCAGTCCATTTATTATGGTAATAAGCTTTATCGCCAACAATCTGAACGTTATCACGCACAGCAGCAATATCGCGGTCCATTTGAGTGGCGGTTACTTCAATAGTTTCATTCTCTTTAAATCTCCTGGCAGTCTCTTTAACTACGGCAAATGCTTCAGGAAGGATATCATTTAGTACTTTCTGTGAAATTTCATAACTCTCCTTGTCCAGTCGGTCAATCTCTTCATAGATATGTTCTTTTTCATCCATATCCATTTCGGGATCATTTTCAATTTTCTCTTTTAGGTCAGCTATTTGTTGCTCTTTTTCACGAATCGCCTCCTGAATTTTTGCTTTAAACTCAAGGGTTTTGTTCCTCAGTTCATCATTTGATAGTTTTTGTATAACAGGATATACTGCCTTAATCTTGTCGAGATAAGGCATTATTTCACGAATATCTTTATCTGATTTAGTTCCCAGAAATTTCTTAAGAAATGAAAGCATATAATTGTGTTTAAGGACAGTAAGTCAGGGACCAATGAGCTACCCGGAACTACTGCAAATTTAAATGAAATGCAAAGTTAACTTAATTTATTATTTATAAACAGGAAAGTAGGCCAAATGGGGAAGGGTAACAAATTAAAAGCCGCGAATTGCGGCTTTTACTTATTCTTAGTATTCATCTTCATGAAAGAAGAAATCTTCTTTAGAAGGGTAATCAGGCCACAGGTCTTCAATACTTTCATAGACCTCGCCTTCATCTTCAATTTCCTGAAGATTTTCTATGACTTCCATCGGTGCACCCGATCTGATACTGAAATCAATAAGCTCTTCTTTTGTTGCCGGCCAGGGTGCATCTTCAAGCTTTGAAGCAAGTTCTAATGTCCAATACATAGGCAGAAGAATTAACATTAAATTTTTTGCAAAAGTAAAGTAATTTAGGTCAAAAACAAGTATTTAAAGATTTTTACATTCCATGTCCCAATTAATTAATAACAACGCTTATAACCTTGCAATCCAATTGGTTTCTATGGCGTTTGTATCCTTGGCTATTTTACGGGCAAGTACAAACAGATAGTCTGATAGTCTGTTAAGGTACTTTACCACCATCTCTCCCTGTATAGTTTTAGGTTCCTGTTCAATCAACCTAATGGTTAACCGCTCGGCACGCCTGCATATTGTACGTGCAATGTGACAAAACGATACCGTAGTATTACCACCGGGTAAGATGAATGTCCTCAATTCAGGTAACGTTTCATTCATCTTATCTATTTCATTTTCCAAAAGAATTATATCATTCTCTCTTAATCCCGGCAGACTTTTCAATTCGACTGAGGGATCAGCAGCAAGTAACGATTCGGCAGTAAAGATTCGGTCCTGAATCTCAATCAACACTTTCCTGGTTTCTTCACCCATGGGCTGGTCTCTTATCAAACCAATGAATGAGTTCAATTCATCCAGGGTGCCGTATGCTTCTATACGATCATGATATTTTGGAACACGGGTACCACCAATTAATGATGTCTCCCCTTTGTCACCTGTCTTTGTATAAATCTTTAGGTCGCTTTTTTCCATAATAGAACAAATCCTATAATTTTTGTAACACAAGCACCTGTTCAATGTTCATCCTTAATCCCTATGAAGCTTATAATCATTAATAAAAAGGAAATTGACTTCCCGGTATCAGAATCTATCAGAAAAGATGTTACCAGAATTCAGACTAAAGTGCCTTCTGATAATAATCGACTGTGCGTATATTGGTGTTTTTCTCATCCGATGCGATGAGACCATCTGACATTCTTACTATTCTGTGGGCGTGGCGCGCAATATCCTCTTCATGTGTCACAAGGATTATGGTATTGCCGGCTTTGTGAATTTCTTCAATTAGCCCCATGATTTCAATTGAAGTCACTGAATCGAGGTTCCCGGTAGGCTCATCTGCAAGGATTATTGAGGGATGATTTACCAATGCCCTGGCAACAGCTACTCGTTGACGCTGACCACCTGACAGTTCATTGGGTTTATGCTTCATCCTGTCGGACAAATGTACCTGCTCAAGAACCTTCATAGCACGCTCAATCCTTTCATTTTTAGGATAACCTGCATAGATCATCGGAAGGGCAACATTTTCTATTGCATTCAAACGGGGCAGTAAATTAAATGTTTGAAATACAAAACCTATTTCACGATTCCGTATATCCGCAAGATCATCATCCAGTAGCTTGCTAACATCTTTACCATTCAGGAAATAACTACCACTACTGGGAGTGTCAAGACATCCTATGAGGTTCATCAATGTTGATTTACCCGATCCTGAAGGACCCATCAATGCAACAAATTCATTCTTTTTTATACTGAGGGTCACACCTCTTAGTGCTCTGACAGTTTCAGTACCTACTTTAAAATTTCGTGTAATTGAATCTAAGCGAATTACCTCCTGATTCATGTAGCAGTTTTTGTAAGGAACGAACAAATATAAGAATAATTGTCAGAACCGGATAATAAAATCCTGCTTTGGTATGCCATTCCTGAAGAAGATAATTCCCATTGTGAATAAATCCAGTGTGATGGTAACCTTCTCATTCTGCCTGATTTCTTCCCAGGCTCTCTCCATGTCATCCGACCAATGGATATCATGGATGATCATTACTGACTTTTCATGGAAATATGGCAATAGTTGTTTGAAATAACTTATGGTAGGTTTATATGCATGATTGCCGTCAAGGAATACATAGTCAACAATCTCTAATTTTTGAAGTACATGAGGAAGCATTTTATCGAAGTGCCCGATCACCATGCTGTAATTTGAGTCTTCGGCTACTCTGTAAAGATTTTGCTCAGCAATGGCAGCAATTGTGGCACTGCCTTCAATACCTATGAAGAACCCATCGGGCGAACCGGTTGATTGGTACATGCTGCTAACACCTAATGATGTACCAAGCTCAATCATGATATCCGGCTTAAAGTACTTTGTAATCCTGTGGAGTAAACGGCCCTCTTTTTGTGTAATGGAAGTGCGTGCGGCAATCGACTGCACACGTTCAAGTCTTGTCTTGTAATGACCTGTACCGCTTCCTGCCCCAAAATCTTCTACTTCAATCAGATTCCTGTTTTTCAATAAACGTTTGTGCAATTCCTCTACCTTACCATACGAAACGTAATGTCTCTTGTCCTCCAAAACCGAAGTTATGAAATCAAATACAAAAGGCGAATGGATTCCGAACTTGGTCTTAGCCTTCAACCTGTAAGCTATGTATTTGAAAATTATTCTTAACTTCTTTACCATATATTTAGTTGACAATCAATTAGCAGCCCCATGTTTCCCTGTCAAGGCTTCTGAAATTTATAGCTTCAGCAACATGCTCAGGTCTGATTGTTTCGCTTGCATCCAGATCAGCAATAGTTCGCGCAACTTTGAGTATCCTGTCGTAGGCACGTGCCGATAAGCTTAATTTATCCATTGCATTCTTCAGTAATTGCAATCCTGCAGCATCAGGTTTACAGAACTTATTAAGCATCCTTGAAGTGATCTGCGCATTTGCATGAATTCCTTTAACGTCTTTATATCTTATTTCTTGTATTGACCTTGCATTAACAACCCGCTCCCTTATAATGTTGCTAGATTCTGATTTTAGGTTATTCGAAAGTTCCTCAAACGGTACAGGAGTAACTTCTACGTGTATATCAATTCTGTCGAGCAAAGGACCTGAAATCTTGTTTAAGTACTTTTGGACTTCACCTTCCTTACAGATACACTTCTTATCGGGATGATTATAATATCCGCAGGGGCAGGGATTCATTGCCGCGATAAGCATAAAATTAGCCGGATAGGTTACAGTTTGCTTGGCACGGGCAATTGTTACACACCTCTCTTCCATTGGCTGTCTGAGAACTTCAATAACCGACCTCTGAAATTCAGGTAACTCATCCAGAAACAAAACACCATTGTGTGCCATGCTTATTTCTCCCGGTTGAGGATTTGATCCTCCACCAACAAGTGCAATTGCTGAGACTGTATGATGAGGATTTCTGAATGGTCTTATTGAAATAAGCGATGCATGCTGCCCCATTTTACCTGCAACCGAATGGATCTTTGTTGTTTCAAGTGCTTCACTTAGATTGAGTTGCGGCAATATCGAAGGAAGTCGCTTGGCAAGCATCGTTTTACCTGATCCGGGAGGTCCAATGAGAATTACATTGTGCGAGCCGGCTGCAGCTATTTCAAGTGCCCTCTTTATGTTCTCCTGTCCTTTTACATCCGAGAAGTCAAATTCATAGTCTGTAAGTTGTGAGGCAAATTCCTTACGTGTATCGACAAATTCAGGTGTTAATTCAATGTCGCCTTTTAAGAAATGGATAACATCTAAGATGTTCTCAACTCCATAAACCTCCAGATCATTTACAATTGCAGCTTCCCTGGCATTCTGTTTTGGCAAAATAAATCCCTTGAATCCTTTATTTCTTGCTTCAATAGCTATTGGAAGTGCGCCTCTAATTGGCTGAAGTCCGCCATCAAGTGATAATTCCCCCATTATAACATATTGTTCTGCCTTGTTTGCCGGAAGCTGATTACTAGCCGCCAATAATCCGATTGCAATTGTCAGATCATAAGCTGATCCTTCCTTGCGAATATTGGCAGGAGCCATGTTAATGATTATCTTTTTGCCGGGAATTCGGTATCCAATGTTTCTGAGTGCTGATTCAATACGCTGGTGACTCTCTTTAACAGCTACATCAGGTAAACCCACCATGAAGAATTGTATTCCGACTTCAATTTCTACTTCAACAGTAACAATGAGTGCATTAACTCCAATTATTGCACTTCCATATGTCTTGACAAGCATGATTTAGTTCTTATTCCAAGGACTGCCAAATTAGTGCTTTTTTTCTTATGAAGGTACACCTGTTTGACTAAAAGTAATGGCATCATCAATTATGTATGTAATCAGAGGTAATTATTGTTGTAGATATCATTGAGTAGATCAGATCATTGAACTTTTTACTTTTGCGAAAGTTTATCATGACTGAAAACTTTTGTAAATGGAAACTTCACATGGCAGACCGATTGTTAAATCACCATGTCGACTTGTGTGCAGATTAGATGAAAATGGCATGTGTGTCGGTTGCTACAGAATGCTTGATGAAATTGCCAATTGGGAGAATATGTCCAATGAAGAAAGATTTGATGTCCTCCGTAAAGCTCACCTGCGACTGCAATTACGCAATATCAGCATCTGATATCATTGAAAGTATTGATATCACACCATCGGGAAATCCTGGACTTAGCTAATACAATCCTACAGAAATTCTATCAAATACAATCCCTACAGGAATTAAGTCTAGTACAATACTTACTGGGATTATGGCTAATTCAATTAAACTCTTGAAGGCTTATAGCCTGATTGCTGAAGTATCTTTTGTGAGTCAGTTTCTTCCAACAGATCTTTAAGAGGAATGTTGTTTTTCTGCATGTATTTCTTAATAATCTGCCATCCTATCCAATGACCCATCCTGGATGGTGATTCTGATGAAAATCCTTGTGTAAAAGGCCCGTCAGTCATAAAAGTGGTTAATGCTTTTGGGTCGGATGAATAGAGCAGCTGGTTATCGATGATAAAAGTCCAGAGGTTCTGCTCATTAGCAATTACCCAGTTAAGCTGGGCAGGAGTGTATTTAATAAGTGTTTCCTTCTTGGTAGCCGGAAGCATCAGCTCAGTAAAATAGATGAGTTTTCCCTGCTCAATCATGGCATCTAAGAGTGTGTTTGACTGTGTTTGGGGCAAATAAGCCCATGCAATCTCCCTGAATGCATCGGGAAGGATATGATCAGGAGTAAGGCGATCAATTATATACATCGGATACCCCAATTCCTTGTAAGTGTCAAAATCTTTGCCCAGATAAAGGTCAAGACCTATGATTAAGGCTGAGTCAGCATATTTTACCGGCATCTGAATGTCAAAGCCCGAAATATATGTATAAACCTGTGGGATGGTGATACCGGGCATTTTATTTGATAGAATCCTGAAACCTTTCTCAAATTCATCATAAAGCCATTGTACATCAGGAAACTGCTTTATTGTATAAGCATATGTTTCACGAATAAGAGGGTCAGTAACAAAACCTTTCAATTGATTAATGCCATTTTGGTCAGGCATATCATCACCAAGAAAGATCTGATAATCGGGTAAGATCTTCCTTAACCCATCCTCAAATGAATTAGTATCAATGTTGAACAGGTCAACTTCATATCTGAGAATACCTATGTTTTTAGCTGACTTATCATCCTGTGATTGTTTTGGACGGTTACAGGAAGCAAGAAGTATAATTGTGAGAAAAGTAAATAATAAGTACCGGCTCATATTGCTTGAATAAAATGCAAAAATAAGCATTAGAGAATCTTCCAACCAACGCTAAGAGTCATCAGGTCGTTTTTCATAGTCATCTGGTCACTTTTAAGGTAGTCACCCATTCCTAATTCATATCTGAGGTCAACGGTAAATATTAGCAGATCAGCACCAACACCAAACTGTACTCCCCAATTTGCTCCTCTGAGGTCACTTTTGGTAATGGCATCTTCCCAGTTTTTGACTTCAATTTCCTTATTAACGACAATTGATGCCACAGGACCTGCGAATAACCTGATATTGGTAAGTTTAATATCAGCAATCTTAGCTCCGAACAAAACAGGTACGTCAATGGTTCTTAACTGAATTTTTTGCTCACTGGCATCGACAAATGGATCAATAAGCAAACCCGATTTTTTCATGAAGAGTAATTCGGGTTGTATATAAGCTCGTGAACCAAAGCGTACAAATGCCCCCCAGTGGAAGTTGCTTCTTACTTTTTCATCCAGCGACAATTCGTCCAGATTATATCGTGAGAAAGTAGCACCTACCTTGGGGCCCAATGATACTCCGGGCAATACCTGCGTGAAGGCAGAGGAGAAAGTCAGAATGAAGAGTGTGGCAAAAATGAGCTTTTTCATGGAACAAAAATAAAGTAATGACAAGATATCAGAGCACTGATTAAAAGATTAATTAAGCTGAATATTTCACTATTTTTGCATATATTTACCACAAAGATCATGCTAAGATGATCAACTTGACAACATATTAAAATTAACAAAACTATTCCGTATGAAAGCAAAAAATTTACTAATCATCCTTATTTGTTTGATAGTCACATTACCTGCTACAACTTTTGGTCAGTACCGATCATTTGTTCTTGGTGTAAAAGCAGCCCCTTCAATCAGCTGGCTTAAATCGGGTCAGGATGATTATAACTCTGAAGGTGCCAAAATAGGCTTCGCATGGGGTGTTACTTCCGAATTCTATTTTGCCAAAAATTATGCCCTTGCCACAGGACTTAATTTCATATATCAGGGTGGCAAACTCTCATATCCTTCACTTCAGGAAAATGCAGAAGTAACATTGTTCAGGGATTATCGGATTCAATACCTTGAACTACCTGCAGTCCTTAAACTGAAGACCAACGATATGGATAAATTGAGATATTTCGGGCAGATAGGTCTCGGATTTGGATTACGGATGAAGTCAACTGCTAAAGATGAGTATACACTTAATGGCAAGACTACTATTGTCGACTACAGGGATATTGACGACCAAACTCAATTATTCAGGGCTTCGCTGATAATCGGTGCCGGTATTGAATATCCTTTCGACAGTAATACTGCAGCAGTTATTGGTATTAATTTTAATAACGGTTTCACCAACGGACTTAAAAAGAACAACGAAGTAACAGGATTTAAGCACATTGGAAAACCTAACTTTATTGAACTGAGTCTTGGTGTGATATTCTAAGAACACAGCCAAAAATTTATCTGATTAATTATGAGAATTGCCCTTGCGCAATATAACTTCCTTATAGGAGACTTTGAATATAATCACTCCTTGATTCTCAGAGGCATTCAACAGGCGGAGGATGATGGCGCAGAACTTGTGATATTCCCGGAACTTGCGCTTACAGGTTACCCACCACGAGACTTTCTGGAATTTGATGATTTTATTTCCCAATGTGAAGAATACATGCTGAAAATTGCTTCACGATGTACCGGAATAGCTGCCATTGTGGGTGCTCCTTCGAGGAATAAAACCGGGAAAGGAAAACCTTTATTCAATTCCGCATGGTTCCTATACGATGGTAAGGTTCAGAAGATTGCCAACAAATCGCTGCTTCCAAATTATGATGTGTTTGATGAATATCGCTATTTTGAACCCTCTGATAAGTTCAGCTTTATTGACTATAATGGCAAGCGATTGGTTTTGACTGTGTGTGAGGATATCTGGAATACTGCCGAAGTTCCCATGTACTCATTTTCACCACTCGATGAGGTGAATTCTATCACTCCCGATATAATCATAAATATCAGCGCTTCTCCTTTCAATTATAATCAGTCGGTACTGCGCAAAGAGGTGTTGAGGGCTAATGCTTTGAAATATGGAAAACCTATTGTGTACGTAAATCACACAGGTGCCCAGACTGAACTGATATTTGATGGTAACTCAATGGTGTGTGATGCTGCTGGCAATATTCGTGATCAGCTTCCTTTCTTTGAGGAAACAGTTGGAATAGTAGAAATAATTGAAAATTATTACCTGACAGAAAAAGTCGTTAATACCGATTCTAATCAATCTGTTAACGAAAGCAACAAGAATCAGGAAGATGAAATACCCGTTATACAGCTTATACATGATGCCCTTGTTACAGGCATCAGGGATTATTTTAGAAAGATGGGATTCAGGAAAGCTGTTCTTGGCTTGTCAGGAGGTATAGATTCGGCCATAACTATGGTACTTGCGGCTGAAGCACTGGGGCCGGAAAACGTGCTGGGGGTATTATTGCCATCGGTATATTCTTCAGATCACTCAATTGAAGATGCCCGCCGGTTGGCCGAAAATCTTAATTGCCCTTACGAAATCATTCCAATTAAAGATGCAGTTGGAGCATTTGAATCTACTTTGAAGCCTCATTTCGGTTCGTTGCCACCTGATATTACTGAAGAAAATATCCAGGCAAGAGCCAGGGCAGTGATTCTAATGGCCCTCTCCAATAAGTTTGGATATATTCTCTTAAATACCAGCAACAAGAGCGAAGCAGCCGTTGGCTATGGAACTCTGTATGGTGATATGTGTGGCGGACTGGCTGTTCTGGGCGATGTCTATAAGACTGATATCTATAAATTAGCAGCATTCATCAACAAAGAGAAGGAAATCATACCCATTAATACCATCACTAAGCCACCTTCAGCTGAGTTGCGCCCTAATCAAAAAGATTCTGATTCATTACCCGATTACAGTATTCTCGATCAGATACTGTATTCATACATTGAAATGAAACGAAGCCCTTCAGAAATGATCCTGATGGGCTTCGATTCCACAGTAGTGAAAAGAGTTGTAGGTATGGTAAATCGTAGTGAGTGGAAAAGATATCAAACTCCTCCCATTTTACGAATTTCACCCAAAGCCTTTGGTATGGGTCGTAGAATGCCTATTGTTGCAAGGTATCTGACTTAATGAATGTTATCAGATACACCTCTAACCAAAAAGAAGCAATTGCAAGTACTCTATTAATAAATATTCAGAGCTTCAACAGCTTTGATTTCCGGAAGCGCTTTACGCATTGCTTCTTCTACACCATTCTTTAATGTCATCCTACTATATGGACAAGAGCCACATGAACCTTGAAGTTCAACATTTACAACGTTATCCTCAGTGAGGCTGACAAATGAAATATCTCCACCATCAGCCTGAAGATAAGGCCTTATCTGTTCAATGACATTTTTTACTTTATTGGTTAAGTCAATTCGGTTATCGGTTGCCATGATTAATTCTTGTTTGATTTCTTAATGAGTTATTTGAACCGGTTTAGTCGGTTCCAAAGTAATATTACGAATAGCGATTTGTTGTGCGGTTTTCTCAGCAAGTTCCTGGAATGCCGAACCAACAGGTGAAGTAATATCTAATGCTGCCGGTTGTCCATTATCGCCCGATTCTCTGATGGATTGAACCAATGGAATCTGTCCAAGTAGCGGAACATTATATTCATCGGCTAGTTGCTTGCCTCCTTCTTTCCCAAAAATATAATATTTATTATCAGGCAGTTCTTCAGGTGTGAACCACGACATATTTTCAATTAACCCAAGAATCGGAACATTGATAGTATCCTGAGTGAACATGGCAATTGCCTTACGGGCATCAGCAAGTGCAACTTCCTGCGGAGTAGTAACAACTGCAACACCCGTAACTGAAAGATTCTGCACAATGGTCAGATGGATGTCACCTGTTCCGGGAGGCATATCTAAGACCAGGTAATCCAAATCATCCCAGTCAGCTTCAGTAAATAGCTGTGTTAGAGCATTTGAAGCCATCGGACCTCTCCACACAAGTGCTTTTTGTGGATCAACAAAAAAGCCGATCGATAGAATTTTAATTCCATATTTTTCAACCGGTGATACCAATACTTTCCCATTCTTTTCAATTGCTGAGGGTTTTGTCCCCATTTCGTTGAACATAAGTGGAACAGATGGACCATAAATATCTGCGTCAACTAAACCGACCTTAGCGCCCTTTTGTCCTAATGCGACTGCCAGATTAGCAGCAACAGTCGATTTTCCAACTCCTCCTTTGCCCGAAACAACAGCAATTATATTTTTAACACCTTTAAGCATCTGCTGATTTTCAGTCCTCCGGGTATTTACCCTTGAAGTCATCTCAACATCTACCTGTAGATTTTCGTCAACTAATGTGTTTACCGCTGAAATACAGTCCTGCCTGATTTTATTTTTTAACGGACAGGCAGGTGTAGTGAGCACTACCTTAAATGATACTCTGTCTTCATGTATTGTTAAGTCCTCAATCATATTAAGTGTCACCAGGTCTTTGCCAAGGTCAGGATCCTTTACTGTTCTTAATGCATTGAGTACTAATTCTTTAGAATATTGCATAAAAAGGAAATTTAGTCTTATTTAGATTGTGTAAAGATAGTAACAATATTCATACCGATTCAGTATTCGTATCAAATAATTAATCCAAGGGTCGGCCTACAATTGCTCATCAAGCTCTTTTGGGTTCCAGAAGAGTTCAGTAAAATTAACTATCCGGTCATCTTCAACAATGGCGCCTTCGCTTTCAAGAAGTTGCTGCATAGTATCCCTTCCGCCAAAATGCCGTTTACCGGTGAGCAGGCCGTTTCGGTTTACTACCCGATGGGCGGGGATTGATTCAAGTGAATTATGGGAGGCATTCATGGCCCAGCCTACCATACGTGATGATCCTTTTGAACCCAGATACTCAGCAATGGCACCGTATGATGTAACCCGGCCATAAGGAATCAATTTTACAACCTCATATACTTTTTCAAAAAACGAATCATCTTTCATGGTTGTAATTTCCCTGCTTAAGAGTGTTACTTCTTCAATCTAAACCGGAGATATTTAATAGGAATCCCCTGTTCAAGAAACAGCTTCTCATAATGAGTTTGAGTCAGCATAACATCATCTTCAATGTTACTATTGTACAAATCAAATGTATGGAATAACAACTCATGCCCTTCCTGATCAATAACTTCTAATGTAAAGTTAAAAAGGTCGGCATTATCTGTCTTAAGATGAATAATGCTGTCAGGTTTCAGGAACGACTTATATCTATTCAGAAAGAGGGGCGAAGTAAGCCTTTTTCTTGGTTTAGCAGGTTGAGGATCCGGAAATGTAATCCAGATGCCGGCAATTTCATTTTTCTCAAAAAGGCATTCAATCTGATCAATTCGGGTCCGGATAAATGCGGCATTCTTCACATTATTTTCATAAGTAGTCTTGGCACCCCGCCACATTCTGGCACCTTTAATATCAATTCCTATGAAGTTTTTTTCAGGATATCTTTCTGAAAGGGCAACAATATATTCACCTTTACCACATCCAAGTTCTAAAATAATCGGATTATTGTTGCCAAAGAATTCTGACCATTTCCCTTTCATCTCAAAATCCATCTCTCTGAGTTCTTCAAAGGAGACCTGGAACATGTGTGGGAAAGTTAAATTCTCAGCAAATCGTGCATGCTTTTTCTTAGGCATGGGAAGATTTAATTTTTATAAACAGGAATATAAAACGAAACAGTTCACCGGATGGTTTAGTTGACCTTTTCGAGTAACCAGGCATTTGAATAACCTTTATGATGAACATTCTGAAGCTCAGTCAGTGCCGAAGCTTTGTCACTCAAACTTGTAATACTCACCAGGTATAGATTTCTACGGTTCTGACCGGTCAGCTCTGCATTGAATCCCTCTGATTTCAACTGCTCCATGAACTTAATGGCATTCTCTTTAAGCCCAAATGCACCTGCAATTATGTAGTAGCGGTTATTACCTGAAGTTTCAACTGTATTATTAGTAATAGTTTCAGTTCTATGAGAAAGATTACCCGAGGCTGTTTTTACAGTGCCGGTAGTACTTAGTGATTCAGGACGACTGTAAGTATAAGTAACATTGTCATTTACCGAAGGTGAGATACAACGACCGGTGTTTGTAAAGCTGCTTTCATCATTGAAAGAAGCATTTGAAACTACATTGCCTGACTTACTTGCTGAAACTTCTTCCATAGCAGATGGAAGAACTGAAGCATAGTTATTGTAAATCTTATCAATTGACACAGGATGGAATGTAGTCCACATGGTAACGGCTGCAATAGGTATCAGAATGGCTGCCCATCGCATAGTTTTTCTGACAACAGGACGATTAAGAGCCTTAACTGTACCTGAACTTCTATGGATTGGATGAACACTGAGCTTAGGCAGACCAAAAGCATCACCTAAATAATTAAGCGCATTTGAAGGGATGAATTCAATATTGCTTTCTTTATTCAGTGATAAAGTACCGATATCATGGAGCTCAATATTCTGCCCTTTTAACAGAGTGATCCTGATATTTTTGATCTTTTCTTCAATAAGAGCCTTTGCTGAATTAAAATTAAGTCCGTATTTCCCGGCATAGGCAGCAATCAGAATTCCGTCGTTTTGGGTTAGAGCTTCGTTGAAAGTAACCTGCTTTGAAGGGGGATAAAAAGTATTATTATGATGATTTATGAAGGCAGGTTTGTATACGGTGATAAAACCACCCAAACCCGGAACAATCACACAATCATGCTCAAACAATAGTTCGCTTATCTGCTTCGCTAGTTCTTTCATCAACTACCCCAATTTTGCGCTAAGGTAAGAACTGGAAATATGCGAATCAAGGAATGTTGATAAGTTTTGATAAATCATCAGGACTGTCAATTCCAAATGTTTCAATATCAGTAGTTCGCGTATAAATGGCGTAACCATTATACAACCACCTGAGCTGCTCTAGCGATTCTGCAGTTTCCAGGGGAGCAGGTGAAAGTGCAGCAATTTCTTTCAATGTATCAGACCGGTACCCGTATATTCCTATGTGTTTGTAGAACTTTGTTTCTTTAAGCCAGTTGTCTGAAATTGTATTCCTTACAAAAGGTATGGGTGAGCGACTGAAATATAGAGCCTTGCCATGGCCATCGGTTACAACTTTTACTATATTCTGATTGAAGATCTCCTCACCATTTTCAATCAACTTTATTAATGTACCTATTTCAGCCGAGGGATCATGAAAGATATCAATTACTTTTTCAATTTGTGAAGGTTGTATAAATGGTTCATCCCCCTGAATATTAATGGCAACATCATACCATTCATCATGGTTTTCAAGTTTTGCAATAGCTTCGGCTAATCGGTCAGTCCCTGAGCGATGGTTTGATGAGGTTAATAGTACTCTTCCACCGAATGACCTCACGTGTTCAAAAATTCTGTTATCGTCAGTAGCAACAACCACACCTGAGAGCTTTGAACAAAGTGATGCCTGTTTGTAAACTCTCTCAACCATTGTGACGCCATTTATAGGTACCAATGGTTTGCCCGGAAATCGGGTTGATGCGTATCTGGCAGGTATTATTCCAATAACTTTTATTTCAGAAGAGTCCATTTATCTCAGCATTGATACGTTCAATAACAAAGGCCAGGTCTTCAGGCTTTTCAGAGAAATTCAGATTGTCAACATCAATGATTAACAGTTTACCAAGATTGTATTTTTCAATCCATAATTCATAACGCTCATTCAGGCTTTGCAGATAATCTATACGAATTGAATTCTCATAATCACGTCCTCGTTTCTGTATCTGCCTTACCAAAGTAGGAACACTTGCTCTCAGGTAAATTAACAGGTCGGGTGGTTGGATGAATGAACTCATCAATTCAAACAGAGCCGCATAGTTATCAAAATCCCTCGAAGTCATTAAGGCCATTGAATGCAGGTTGGGAGCGAAGATGTAAGCATCCTCATATATTGTGCGATCCTGTATGACCGACTTGCCACTCTTCCTTATATCGATGATCTGTCGGAAGCGACTGTTAAGAAAATAAATCTGCAGGTTGAATGACCAACGTTGCATATCTTCGTAAAATGAAGGCAGATATGGATTCGTTTCAACGTCTTCGTAGTGAGGTTGCCATCCGAAATGTTTTGACAATAATCCTGTTAGTGTAGTTTTCCCGGAGCCGATATTTCCGGCAATGGCTATATGCATGATAATGAGTTTATTAATCAGTTAATTGCTTGTTATGTTTTACAAGCAAAGGTATAAAAGATAAAAGGAACTATTTAAACTTATTGTATAGCGTCTAATATCTCTTCTATATGTTTCCTGTTATTTGATAAACGTGGAACTTTATATTGCCCGCCTAACCTGTTTTGCTTTTTCAACCAGTTATAAAATGAACCTTTAGGCAGGGCTTTAACCAAAGGCATTCGCAAAACCATATCGTGATATCGCTTGGCTTCATAGTCTGAATTAAGTGCTTTAAGAGCATTATCAAGCACTTCAGTAAAATAAGCTATGTCTTGAGGTACTTTTTCAAATTCAATCAGCCACTCATGAGCCCCACTCCGGTTCTCGGAAAAATAAACAGGTGCTGCTGTAAATTCACTAACCATGGCACCTGTCTTATCACAGGCTATCTGTAATCCTTTGATAGCATTATCTATGATAAGTTCCTCACCAAAGGCATTTATGAAATTTTTGGTCCTGCCGGTAATTTTTATCTTGTATGGATTTAAACATGTAAAAACTATTGTGTCGCCAAGATTATATCTCCATAATCCGGCATTTGTCGTAATTATCATTGCATAGTTTACACCGGTAGTGACTTCAAATAATGGGATAGCATCTTTTAAAGGTTGACCCATTTCATTGATCGGGACAAATTCGTAAAATATTCCATAATCAAGCATAAGCAACATATCGTCGCCATCCTTACTGTCCTGAATTCCAAAGAAGCCTTCCGATGCATTATATGTTTCAAGGTAATTCATAGGCCCGGGTATCAGTTTCTCAAACTGATCTTTATAAGGATGAAAACTAACACCACCATGCACAAACAACTCAAGATTAGGCCATACTTCCTTGATATTATTTTTGCCTGTTATCTCTAATATTCTTTTTAGAAGCACAAGAGTCCATGACGGCACTCCTGTAATATTCGTAACATCTTCCTGACTGGTGACTTTTGCTATTTTCTCAATCTTCTTTTCCCATTCATTCATTAGGGCAATTGAAAGTTCAGGCGTTCGTATCAATTCTATCCATGAAGGTAAATTCTCAATTATGATTGCAGAAACATCGCCAACATACGTACCGATGTCAGGATTATCCGAGATATGCGTTCCGCCCATCCCTAATAACCGACCTGTAAATACACGCGTTTCAGGATTATAATTACAATATATTGATAACAGATCCTTTCCTCCTTTAAAATGACACTCCTCAAGGGCTTCCTGACTGACAGGAATAAATTTGCTCTTGTCACTTGTTGTACCCGACGACTTTGCAAACCATTTTATTTCTGAATTCCATAATAAATTCTGCTCTCCTTTTCGCAACCGTTCAATATATGGCTTAAAGTCCTCATATTCCGAAACAGGAACTCTTCTTACATAATCATCATAATTGGAAATAGAATTATACCCATGTTCTCTTCCCCACTCAGTTTGCCTGCCGGCTGCAATAAGTTTTTTAAACCACTCTTCCTGAACATCATGCGGGTATTTCATAAACAGTTCAATCTGATGCATACGCTTCTTCATGAACCATGAAACAACTGAATTTATTAGCGCCATTTGACAATATATATTCTACAAAGTTACATTAAAACGATAATTCATGTTCCTCTGTTCCATCTTTGCTTATTAATAACCGACTTTTCTTGTTATATTTGTTTTATACTTCATTTCGCAACAGGCTGTGAATTATCAATGTTAATAAGTTTAAGATGATAGTCTTTCCAAATGCAAAGATCAATTTGGGGCTTCGAATAATAGATAAACGTCCCGATGGTTATCATAATATTGACAGTTATATGATTCCCGTGGATTTTTGTGATGCTCTCGAAATTGTCCCCTCTGACAATGGATTTGAATTTAGCTCAAGTGGAATTACTATTGACGGAAGCTCGGATGATAATCTTGTTGTGAAGGCTTTCAATAAAATGGCGTCAGCATATAATCTTAAGCCTGTAAAAATTCATCTGCATAAAGTTATACCTGCGGGTGCCGGATTAGGAGGAGGATCATCTGATGCGGCATTTACAATCTCACTTCTTCGAAAATTGTTTGATTTGAAAATTTGCAACAGTGAACTGGAGAATGTGTCTGAAGTTCTGGGATGCGATTGCCCTTTTTTCATTACAAATAAGCCACAAAAAATTGAAGGCAAGGGATTTGCAACTAAACAATTTTTACGTCTACCCGAATACCAGGTAGTAATTATAGTTCCCGATCTGGAAATTTCAACTGCATGGGCGTACAGTGTTGCGAAACCGTCAAATAAATCACTCCCGGATCCTGATCAGATATTAAACCGTGAAGATCAATGGAGAGATTTACTTGTTAATGATTTTGAGGAAGTGATCTTTAACTATCATCCACAATTAGCCGGAATCAAGAATGAACTTTACAAAGCCGGAGCGTTTTACGCTTCAATGAGTGGCAGTGGCTCAGCAATCTATGGTTTATTCAAGCAACCTCCACAAATCCCAAATAAATTATCTGAATTCTTTGTTTGGCAGGGAATGACGAGAAAATAAACAATCGAAACAATCTATTTGGGTGCTATTTTCAATAAGTAAAGTCCAAGAATTCCGAATAGAACGTTTGGTATCCAAACAGCGAGTCCCGGGGGAAGGTTACTGAAGGTGGCGAAGACAGTTGTTACCTGCATGAAAAGTATAAATGCAAAAGTTATTGAGATTCCGATGCCAAGATTGAGCCCAATGCCTCCGCGCACCTTTCTTGATGAGAGTGCAACTCCTATCAATGTTAGTATGATTGTGGCAAAAGGATAAGCTATCCTTGCATGTTTTTCGACCTGAAATTTCATCAGATTACCCGAACCTCTTATTTTTTCAGTAGCAATAAAGTCGCGCAATTCACGATAATTCATGTAAACAGCATAGTCAACATCTATGTTGAAATCCTCAGGTTTAAGATTAAGGATGGTGTCGAATTTTTCACCTTTGCTGATCTTTTCACCCTTCTCGTCGATGTATCGCTTTATGTACTTTTCAATCACCCATTGGTTATTTACACTATCCCACTTAATATTGTCGCCGGTCAATTTGTAAACCATCCCTTTTTGATTGAATTTTTCAAGGGCAAAACGATAACCTGTATTTTGCTTTACGTTGTAGGTTTCAACATATGCAAACACTCCCGGGTCGATCTGGATGTGAATGTTATTTCTGTTTCCCCCGAATTTCTCACTCTTCAAGTACTTTTTCTGAAATTCATGCATGTTCTCACTAGTCTCAGGTATGATGAAATTTGTGAGGACAAATGATATCATCCCAAGAAAAGCAGCAGCGATGAAGTATGGGCGCAGCAGTCGGTTAAAACTGACTCCGCTATTAAGGATTGCAATGATTTCTGTGTCGGCAGCCATCTTCGAAGTAAAAAAGATGACTGAGATGAAAGTGAACAGGGCACTGAATTTATTGATAAAGAATGGGAGGAAATTAGCGTAGAACTGAAAAACTATTTCATAAAGTGAGGGTTTTCGTTCAATGAAATCATCAATGTTCTCGGAGATATCAAAGATGATAATGATGACTGACAATAGAGCAATAGCATAGAAGAACGTTCCGATGAATTTCTTAATGATGTAATAATCAAGTTTCTTCATTCAGACTAATAGTTATCAGATCCTTCTATTAAGTTTATCAGTCATCACTGATTTCCAATCGGCAAAAGTACCATCAATAATTTTCTGGCGTGCTGTATCAACCAACCAAAGATAAAAAGCAAGATTGTGTTGGCTGGCAATCATTGGGCCGAGCATTTCATCGGCTACAAACAGGTGTCGAAGGTATGCTCTTGAATATTGAGCGTCAAGGTACGATGGTCCGTCAGGATCTAAAGCAGAGAAATCATTTTTCCATTTCTCATTTTTCAGATTAATTATTCCCTCTGATGTGAATATCATTCCATTTCGTCCGTTACGTGTGGGCATTACACAATCGAACATATCAATTCCCTGTGAAATACCCTCCAGAATATTTGCAGGTGTTCCCACACCCATCAAATAACGTGGTTTATCTTTAGGAAGTATATTGCACACTAGTTCAGTGAATTCATACATCATTTCAACCGGTTCTCCAACCGACAGACCTCCAATTGCATTACCTTCGGCACCATATGATGCAATAGTATCGGCTGATTTCACTCTAAGATCACGATAAATACTTCCCTGTACAATTGGGAATAGAGCCTGCTTATAACCATAAAGACCTTCTGTTTCGTTGAATCGTAACATACATCTGTTGAGCCAACGATGTGTCAGATCCATCGAGTTTTTAGCATACTCATAATCACAAGGGTAGGGGGTACATTCATCGAAAGCCATGATGATATCAGCACCTATAAGACGTTGAATATCAATTACCTTTTCGGGTGAAAACAGATGTCTTGATCCATCAATATGCGATTGGAATGTTACACCTTCTTCACGCATTTTACGCCTGTCGGTGAGTGAATAAACCTGATAACCACCACTGTCAGTCAGAATAGGTTTATTCCATCCATTGAATTTATGTAGACCTCCGGCTTGTTTTAAAACATCAGTTCCCGGTCGGAGATATAGATGATAAGTATTTCCGAGGATAATCCTTGCTTTTACATCATACTCCAGATCTTTAAAATGAACACCTTTGACAGAACCTGCAGTTCCAACAGGCATAAAAACCGGTGTTTCAATAACACCATGATCGGTTGTAATTAATCCTGCCCGTGCATTGGATTTTGTATCAGTAACTTGAAGTTTGAAATTCATAATTTTACGATGCAAAGGTAAGGATTTGTGAATCGTACAGACAGGTTAATTATTCAAATTCCCCCAGGTAAAGCGAGTTAGAAACATTTTTTTTATCATATTCAGTGTTAAGGCTATCTGCCATAAAAAATAACCAGGCATGGAAGTGCTTCGATTGACGATTTTCGAGCGGAATAGTAACAGTACGATGCATTCGCCAGGCAACACATTTGTAATGTACTGCTTTGCTTTCATTACCTTCAGCTTCGGGATAATGAAGAGCTACCATCAAGAAATCGCCGGAGTTGGAAATAAGTAATGATTCATTTCCTTTCCAATTGATAATTAAGTTATTATTATCAACATGAGCTGTCACTTCCGTAGGTAAGGGCAGGGTCCCTGAAGCCAGTTTTATTTTTTCATAATGTACGGTGATATCAGGCCAGGTACCTGTAATTGTGAATTTTGGTGCATTAACTGAACGAGCCTCATTCATGGGGTAAAATGTTCTGTCGTGTGATTGAAAGCCAATTTTTATCATCTGTTTATGCAAACTGCAAAATGAACTGATCGTAGCAAATGACTTACGGTTATGCATTTGAGCCACCGTTTGTGGATTCTTTACTTCAGATTGATAAACTTTAGCTACCTGTTGACCTTTCCAGGTACTGAGTACTGCATTTCCAATGAGCCCTGTGAAGGCTCCTTTTTTTAGTCGTGCCATAAGTTAGATTGCATTTAAGTGATTTTTAAAAAAGAAGAAAATAAGATGCAAAAATATTAAATATTATTAAGTCAACAAAAAATAATCAAAGAAACTACATGATGTGTACAAAAAAGTACCTTTATGTGGAGTTTATGTGGACTTCATGTGGACTTAATGTGTAGTTAATGTATTTTAAGTATATTAATTCTTCATTTAATTTTCTCGCCAAATTGACATTTTAACCATCATCGCTTCCATAATTCGAGTATTTCGATCGAAATGAGACTATTTGACCTGTAGCCGATAAATTCTTTTTTTATGTGATTGTAACAGATGAATTTGGATGCATGATAAGAGATACAGTGGAAGTTGGGACCGCACAGGGTACAATGCTCCTGCCCTGGCAGATGGTGATAGAAAATGTCTCTATACAGCCTGCAAATTCAGTTATCCGCATTCAATGTCGTTTAGTTAAGGAAGAAAAAATGCGCTGAAAGTATTGATATTGTTGATAAAATAGTTCTTTGGAATCATTGTAATGTGAAAAAAGAGTGTTAAATTAGCGGGTATATAAGGGGGGTGTTGTAACGCCCATAACCAAAACAACTGACTATCGAAAGACACTATCACAAAATAAAAGCAATGAACTTGAAAATAAGAGTTTTAACAGCCGTTCAAAAGACGGCTCCGCGGGTGTCTTTAGTAGAAAAAGAAAAATCACTTTAAAAAATCTTATCTTACTTATCATCTTATTCAAGAGTTCAATACA